>JAVSMW010000001.1:0-160703 GCA_032027005.1 Thermincola sp.
CTTCGCCAGGAGCAAGGTTAGAATCCTCCGGCGACGGCGCGGAAAATCTGGAGCAATACCTCGCCAGATTCCCCGGCCTCATTTCCGAAAGCCTACAGATAGATTATAATCGTAGGTTGCCGCAGGAAGAATTGTTTTATACCGGGCTAAACAGCTAAAAACTCGGCCACCGCCCGGATTTTTAATGTTTTATACCTGCATTGCCGGAAATGCGGGTTATCTTATTTTTATCAGGCTGCTTCTCAACCTGAAAAAAGTCTTTCAGCTCTATCCCGCTATTGTTTAATTTTTGCATAATGTCAGACAAGTCCTCACTGTGGCATTTTATGGCCAGGCCGCAGCCCTCGGAAATTTCCCGGGGTGTCGGTACAATAATAAAGTTCACGCCCTGTTCGCCCAAAATCTTTTCGGCCCGCAATGCACTATGGGTTGTGGGAAATGTCAGCAGACAGTATAGTGATACATTTAAAAGCAGCTTTTTGGTCATTTTTTATTCTCCAAATCTTATGTTATTTACTCTATATTATAAAAATAATAACATATTTATTTTAAGCAGAGTAGTTTTATTTTACTCGCTATGTTATTTCCGTTTAATCGCGTAAACAACCGTAAAACTATGTAAATATGCTCCTTACAACATTACAATTCAGGAAGATCTATTTCTGGCGTATAATAAAGAATAATTAAGAATAACGTTTTCAGTGATCATTTGATAGTACTAAGTTGAAGTAAGGGAAGGCACATTAAGTGCAGGGAGGCAAAATTATGTACAGTAATAAACAAGAATCAGAATATCTTTCATCCACAGTTGATTCGTTCATGTTATCCCTAATCAACGAAACTAGTTATCAAGGGATTGCTGAAAAGTTGGGTACGATCTTAAGCAAACCCATCCTCATAGAGGATAACTTTTTTCGTATTTTGGGTAAGTTTTTATCAGTTTCCGATGGCTTGGCCTTTCCTAAACCCCAAATGACAGACCCCAATTTGAAGGAATTTGTAACAAGAGTCCAAAATCAAAAACATCCACTGGTAATACCTCCCTTACCCCAATATGGTGTAAGTCAGTCCAGAATAGTTTATCCAATCGTCACCGGCGAAGTTGTCCATGGATATCTCCACATATTTGATAGAAGAGATCCCCCCTTTCTCTCTGACGAAGAAAATCAACTTATTATGAAAGTAGTAATGGCTTTATCCATAAAAGCGATCAAGGATGATGTTGTAATCCAGACTAGAGAAAAAATGATTGGTCTACTGTATAAGAAACTCATTTTCCAAGAATATCAAAGTGAAAGGATAATTCATGAAACTGCTTTGTTTTTAAATCTAGATATCTCAATACCTTCATGGTTAATAGTTGCGCACATTGAGGGATACTGTTCCAATATTGACCAACTCAAAGCCATTAAAAGCTTTTTAATTGAAAGAGAAGTGGAAGCTAAGGTCGTTTTACTTCAACAAGGACAGTTTTTAATTTTTATTAATGAATGTAAGCAGCTTTATAAGAAAGTTGCTATTACGTCCCTGGCTCATCAAATTATAGAACACTTAACTAAATGTTTTCCCGCGATAAGATGCTACATTACCCTTGGGCGAAAATGTTTGAAGCCTGGAGACTACTATAAATCATACCACGAAGCTTTAAAAGCCCTTGATTATTTAAAAGAATCAAATTCAGAAAACCAAGTATTATCTTTTGATTCACTTGGTATAATCGGTCTGGTTACCTTACCGGAAGATGTGGAGCAAATGTTATCGTTTTCAGAACAAATCCTCAAACCGTTAATCGAGTATGAAAAGCAAAACTCCAGCCTGAAATTGATACCGACTCTTGAGTGCTTCCTAAAAAATGACTGTCAGATTAAAAAAACAGCGAAGGATTTATTTGTCCACGTGAACACCTTGCGTTATCGTTTAGAAAAAATACAAGAGATTTGTCAATTTGATTTAGAAAATGCTGAACTAAAATTCCAACTTTTTTTAGCCTTTAAAATTTTTAACTTAAAACAGTCATTGGCCCAAACTGCCCGGTCATATTAACTTTGCAGGCACATCGTGTCAAAATCCCACCCGCCATACCTTGGAGGTGGGATTTTTATTTGGGTCATACTTTTTATCTTGCGGCAAAAAACCCTGCTACGATACTTTGATGACCAGGGCCGCCCCGGTGTCTCCTGCCGCACAGCCGGTGAACAGGCCATAGCCTCCCCCAAGGATAACCAGCTCTTCTATCAGCTCTATAATTCCCCGGCCGGCAGTCGGTCCCTGGGGATGTCCGTAAATCAGGGAACTCCCATAGTTGTTAAAGCCCATTACATCTATTCCCATGACCTTGGCCATATGTACATCATTTGCAACGAATGGATTGTGGGTCTTAAATTGCTTTACATCGCTAACCCCAAGGCCAGCTTTATCTAAAGCCATCATGGCGGCCGGCACCACCGCCATGGCCATATGAGCCTTTTCGGCCCGGGCGAAACCATATGAGACTACCTGAATTTGGATGTTCTTATCACTGCTTAATTCCCGGGCTCTCTCCCCGGTTGTTACGATAATCCCACAGTTACCGTCTGCCGGATGGGTCTGTGAACCAAAGGTAAGAACCCCTCCCTCGATGACAGGTTTAAGTTTGGCCAATACCTCTCTCGTGGTTGGCATTACCCCTTCGTCTGCCTCCACCATCCCTATTTCTTTTTTACCCTTTTTATACTCTATCGGAAACATATATTTTTTTTGAAATTCACGGTCATTAGCAAGCGCATCCAGGTATTGTTCATACCGCCTGTAAGTTACCTCGTCACACTCTTCTCTGGTAATATTCCCTGCCTTCTTAACTACATTTTCAGCTGTCTGAATCATAGCAGCTTTTCCATGGGGATCAAAAGCAAAGCTCTCCATCACCAGGTTTTGTGAGCTAACCTCACCCCCAGGACCGTTGGGATTTGCCCAAACGGAATGAGGACCGTTGGACAGGCGGTCAGTCATCAGGCAGAAGGCGTTATTGAAATTTCCCGCTTCCAGGCCTGCGGCCGCCAGGCCGATACAAGTGGTCGAGGTGGAACAGGCCTGGGGGACATGCAGGCCGGGAGTCAACTCCGCCCCTAAAAGTGCTGCTGCCCAGGGAGCTGTGTAAAATGAATGTACCTGGCCGATGGTTTTTCCCACAAACAGGTAATCAAATATTGCAGCGTCAAGGTTCTTTGAGGCCAGCCATCTCTTGGCAGTTGCGGCCCCCAGCTCAATCGAATTCTCGTTTTGGATGCTACCCTGCCACCGAACAAAAGGTGAACTGTAATACCCACTATAAGGAATAAATGCTTTTGTATACATAATAACACCCCCAATTATTGATATCTGAAAAAACTATTTACTGTAGTCATACCACCCGGCGCCGGTCTTCCTACCGAGGCGCCCGGCCCGTACCAAAGCTTTTACTGTCTGCGGCGGATTCCATTTAGCATCTTTAGACTCATTATAGAAATAGTCAGCCACGAAAACGGAGATATCAACTCCGGTAAAATCCATCAGTTGGAAGGGACCCATTGGGTAGTTCAAACCCAGGGTGACAGCCGTATCAACATCCTGAGGAGTTGCTATTCCTTCTTCAACAATGCGGATTGCTTCCAGGAACTGGGGCATCATGACCCGGTTGACAATGAAACCGGGTGTATCCTTTTTAACTTCAACAGGGGTCTTGCCCAAGGCTTCGGCAAGTTCAGATGCTATGGTAACAGTCTCATCATTGGTCCGGTAACCCCGGATAACTTCCACCAGACGCATAACCTGGGCCGGATTAAAGAAATGCATGCCGCAGACCTTTTCAGGACGGGACGTGGCACTTGCAATAACGGTTATGGACATAGAGGAAGTATTGGTGGCAAGTACTACGTCCGGACGGCAAATTTTGTCCAACTGGGCGAAAGCGCTCTTCTTAAGTTCCAGGTCTTCGATGATAGCTTCAATGACAAAATCAACGGTAGCAAAATCCTCCACATTGGTGGTTATAGAAATCCTTGCCAAAGTTGCTTCCTTTTCTTCTACTGTCATTTTCTGTTTCTCGATATTTTTATCCATCAACGAGGCGGCGCGCCTAATGGCACCATCGACAAAACGCTCCTCCACATCACAGAGAACTACATCAAAACCCTTTGCTGCTGCCAGGTGGGCTATCCCCCCACCCATGGCGCCTGCTCCCAAGACGCCTATTTTTTTAACGGACATTAAGTTTACCTCCTCCAATAACAGCTATCTAAACATCAAATTTGTTTCAGACTTTGTATATCCGACAGGGGATACCCCTCAGCAAAGCACTTCCAACTGCCCGATCAAGCGGGTAATCATCCCCTATGAGCACATTTATATTAGCCCTGTCCCATCCGTATAAATTCGATGGGTCTTCCGGGAACCACCACCCAAATGAAGCATTCACCACCCGGGGATCAAGGTCGGGATTTAAGTGGAGCCTCTGCATAATTCTGCCATTCTTTGTCTCAATGTAGATCTGGTCTCCTTCTATGATACCAGCATTCTGCGCGGTCTCAGGGTTTACCTGAACCACCGGCTCAGGTCTCATCCCCCGAAGAACCGGAATTTGCTTGTAAGCCGTATTAACGTATACATCTTCCTTTGGGTTGGTAACCAAAAGCGGGTACTCCTCGGTGAGAGCGGGCAGGACAGACAACTCCTCCCAAAGTGGCAGTGGACTTATGTTCAGTTCCTTCAACCGCTGGCAGTAAATCTCTACTTTACCTGAAGGTGTCGCGAAATTCAGCTTGTTGTATTCTTTCCTGGGCAGCAGCGTTCTTTTTTTCTTCAGATCATCGTAGGTTAGTCCGCTGGGGCCCAGCCAGAAATCCAGGGCTTCCTCGTCATCATCCCAGAAAACGTCACCCAGGTCCAGTTTCTTGGCGAGTTCATTAATAATCTTAGTATCAGCCCAGGCCTCTCCCGGAGGATCAACCAGCTTGGGGTGGGCCCGGACTTCACCGTACCAGCCCGGCCAATACCCGATTTCCTCGTGTTCCATGCCCGCCGATGCGGGAAGTACGAAATCAGCAATAGCTGTGGTCGGGGTATGAAAAAGTTCTGTCACGACAATCAGTTCGAGCTTCTGAAGGGCTGCCATCGTGGCTTTGGAGTTAGGGTAGCTGATGACCGGATTGGTAAGCACGAAAATCGCCGCTTTGGGCAAGTAAGGATCTTCTTCCAAAATAGCCTTAACCATCCTCGACGCAGGGATAAACGCGGACCTCAGAGCAAGAGGGTATTCGTTGGCCAGAGATTTTTCGATATTTCTCTCAGACAGGCGCATGAATTTTGCCGGTCTGATATAGTTTTGCTCGGGCTTGGGAATAATCAACCCCCCCGGCACCTCCACACTGCCGGTGATGGCCACCAATATGGCCAGGGCACGGTGCAACTGTAAACTGTTAACCACCTGGTCAAGGGCGTTCCCCCATTGCAGGCAGGCGGGGCCGTACCTGCCAATCAGTCTGGCGAACCGGCGTATTTGTTCTTCCGGGACCCAGGCTGCTTTTTCAACATCAGCAAAGGAAAATGTCTGAAGACTCTCCTCAAGGCACTCAAAGCCTATCGTCCAGTTATGTACAAAGTTATTGTCATAGAGCTTTTCTTCTACTATTGCTTTTAGCACTCCCAGAGCCAAAGAACCGTCAGCACCTGGCCGCACCTTTATCCAGAGATCAGCCTGGGAAGCGAGGTCTGTCTTTCTGGGGTCAATGACAATTAACTTTGCTCCACTTTCAAGAGCATGGGTGATGGTCTCTCTGCGCAAGCCGCCGGTGGTGTGATTTGAGTTAACTCCCCACAGAACCAACAGTTTTGGGGTGTTCTCTTCATCCGGTACCGGGAATCCGCCGAAGGTCATTGAACTGGCCAGCCCGAAGTTTACGCCGCAAATCCAGCCCGGCGTAACGACGTTAGGAGTGCCGAATGCAGTCGCAAACCTCTCGCCAAAGGCGAATTCCAATCCTTTGGGTTCGCCAAGCCCGACGACCAGGTGTTCCGGACCGTATTTTTCTTTAATCTCCTTCAGTTTCCCGGCAATAGCGTCCAACGCCTCGTCCCAGGAGACACGCTCCCACTTCCCTTCTCCCCGGGCTCCTACCCTTTTCAGGGGATATTTCAGGCGGTCCGGATGTGTGTGAATCTCTGGAATTGAGAGCCTTCCTTTTTTGACAACACACATCTCATTGGGAAGTCCGCTCTCCGGATCAGGTGCCATATCTACAACAATCCCGCCGGCCACCGTTACTTTTACAGCACAGTGACCACAGCAGATATGGCAGAAAGTGAGGTATTCCTGTCTCGCAGTGAGATCAGAATCACTTCTCCTTGCCTGAATTGCCAGGCGGTCTACAAAAACCTCCTGCATAGGCGAAAACTCGCTGTCGTCAGCCATACCTTCAACAGTAACAATGTTAGAGCCGTCAGCATCCACTGCCATTACCAGGCAGGAAGCGACCGCTTTTTTGTTTATTAACACGGCACATGATCCGCATTCACCGACACCACAGCCCTCTTTGGTCCGGGAGAATTTCAGCTTTTCCCTGAGCACCTCAGCCAGGGTCATATTTGGTTCCACATCCAGCTCATACAGCTTTCCGTTCACGGTAAGCATAATCATTTCGTTTGCGATGATTTGCTTTGTGATGGTTTCCTTAGTCATCTTATCGCCCCCCTGACTTCTTGAAAAGCCTGTTTGATTACTTTTTGAGCGAGGGCTGCGACCGTTTTTTTCCTGTATTCTGCTGTACCGCGAATATCAGTGATAGGAGTTATTTCCTCCCGGGCTATCCCGGCAGCCTTTTCGATCAGTTCTGCAGTGGGCGCCTGCCCCCGGAGACAAGCCTCAGCCCTTTTAGCCCTAACCGGAGTCGGGGCTACGGCACTCAGGGCAATCCTGACATCAGTGCAAATTTCTCCATCCATCACCACCGTAGTTCCAACACCTACAATAGCGACATCCATCCTTCTCAAACTATGCTTGTCATAAGCCCCGCCGCTCCCCGGTAACGGTACCGGTATTTGAATTTCCGCCACTACCTCACCAGGGTGCAGAACCGTTCGACCCGGGCCGGCAAAGAATTCCTCTACCGGGACAATTCTCTCACCGCCCACACTTACTACCCGCACTTTCGCACCCAAGGCAATGAGGGCTGGAGCGGTCTCAGCAGATGGGGAACCATTGCAGATATTTCCTACCACCGTCGCGCGATTTCGGACCTCCACTGTAGCCATATATGCGGCAGCTTGATGCAGAATCGGGAATACTCTCTTAACCTGAATTGAACCCTTCAATTCCTCTATAGTGGCCAAGGCCCCTATGCGCAGCCCTCGATTATCATCGTAATCGATGTATGCGAGATCCGGTATACGCTTGATGTTGACCAGGTAACGCGGTAAGGCTCTTCTGTGCTTCATCTTCACCAGCAGGTCTGTTCCGCCGGCTAAGATTTTCGCCTCATTTCCATATTTACAAAGCAAGGCTGAGGCTTCCTGTAAATTGTCAGGCCTCAAATGCACGAATTCAGGAAGTTTCATGATTTATTCTCCTTTCACAAATTGTCGCAATGGAGAGCCTCAAAACACCATAATTAAGAACCCTCCACTTATTCCAGATTACGAAGAGATGCTGAAACCATGAAGGCAGCAATTGCCAGCGCAACAGTCACGGCGGCGGAAAGCCCTAAGCCCGCTTGAGCCCCCATGGCCTGGCCCAACGCCCCAATGATGAAACTGCCAAAAACATTCGTACCCAAAGAGGTCATAGTATAGACCCCCATCACCCTGCCTCTCAAATTAGGGGGACTTTGGGTCTGTAGCAGCGCGTTACAGCTGGAATTGAAGGCTACGTTGCTGGCACCGGCCACCAAGAGGCAAAACATTGACAGCTCATAAGATAGTGAGGCTGAAAAGACCAGCAGGGAAATACCGTAAATCCCCGCCATCAGGCAAATAAACAGACCGGCACGCTTGAGCCTGCTGGACCAAAATGCCAATGACACAGCACTGAGTACTGCCCCAAAGCCAACAGCCCCATTTAGGAAACCCAGGCCATCCGGGCCAACTTTTAATATATCTGCCGCAAAAACGGGCAGTAGGGTCTGGTAAGAAAAGCTGAAAACGCTTACCAGGCCAATGGTCACAAGTACCGCCAAGGCTGTTTTTTCCTGTTTCAGGTAACGCAAACCTTCCAGCAGGTCACTCCAGGTATTGGCTCTCTTCGCCATCGACTTGTTAAAACTCGTACGCAAAAAAAGCAATGCAATCATATAAGGGATAAAGGTCAGGCCATTAATAACAAAACCAAGGCCTACCCCGGAAGTAGTAATTAACAAACCGCCTATTGCCGGGCCAATAAACCTGGTCCCGTGAAAAACACCGGAATTTAATGACACAGCGTTTAATACAGTATCTTTGTCCACCAGCTCCGACACCAGGGTTTGGCGAGCAGGGCTATCAAAGGTTTCCGCGATACCGTGGATTAACACTAAAACCATCACATGCCATATGGCAATTACACCTGCCAGGCTCAAAACACCAAGCATAATGGTAACCAGGGTAAGCGCCAGCTGGGCGTAAAAAATTACCCATCGTTTATCCCACCTATCTACGTAAACCCCGGTTATGGGTGAGAGCACCAAAAAAGGCAGCCAATGCACAACGTTGGATAATCCCAAGATAAAAGCCGATCCGCTAATCTCGTATACCAACCAGTTGCGGAGCACTATTTCCATCCAATTCCCTATGTTGGAAATAGAACCAGTAAAAAATACCAGTCGAAAGTCCCTGGACTGGAGAGCTTTAAAACGAGATGCTATGGTGTTTGCTACTATGCCGTTGCACTCCATGTCATCCCTCCTGAAATTTATTCCGTTTATTGCTCACCGAGAGTCTCAAGAAATTCTTTCACTACAAAAGAACTGAATTTAAAAAGTTCAGTATCTTCGTAATCCCTTGGGCGATTAACTGGCACAGAAAATTCCTTTATTACCTTGCCAGGTCTGCTGCACATCATCAGGATTCTATCGCTCAGAAAAGTGGCCTCAGCCCAGTTGTGTGTTACAAATAAGATGGTTTTCCCCGTCTGTTCCCAGATTCTGACCAATTCTTTTCTAAGTGATCTAGCTGTAATTTCATCCAGCCCGCTAAATGGCTCATCCAAAAGCAGGATTTCCGGGTCTGTGCAAAATGCTCTTGCAACAGCAGCTCTTTGTTGCATACCACCAGATAATTGATGCGGGTGACTTTTCTCAAACCCCCGTAACCCTACCAGAGACAGATTTTTTTGTATGTGGTCAGGCATATCTTTGCTGTCAATACCGGCATATTTCATAGCAAAAACAAGGTTTTCCTCAATGGTAAGCCATGGCAATAACCGTGGTTCTTGGAATATATACCCTACACGGAGTTTCGCCTCCCCTAACGGTTTCCCGTGGATTTTTACTGTTCCACTGTAATTTTTATCTAATTGAGCGATGATGTTTAAAATTGTGGACTTGCCGCATCCCGAAGGTCCAAGCAAGCAAATGAATTCCCCTGAATGAATCTTAAATGACGTTTCATCCAATGCTTTTAACATACCACTTTTTTGTTCAAACGTTTTTGATAGGTTATTAAGTTCAATAATTATTTCCCCCACATCATACCGCCCCTTTAAAATTTGATTTCCGGCCTCCATGTAAACAGCTTCCGCTCGATTGGTAAAATGATTAGAGTTTCAATAGCGGTAACTATAATCAAAAACAAACCTGTCCATCCAAGCACTAAACCCATATTATACATTTGGAACCAATAGTTTAATTGATATCCTACCCCGTTGCTTCTTCCTAACAGTTCAACCACAGCCGTTAATTTCCATACTACCCCCAGGCAGAATCTGGCTGAAGCCATTAGATATGGATATACTTGAGGTAATACAACTTTTGTAATCAAATCTTTAGGGTAAACTCCGAAAATCTTTGCCATGTCGATAAGCTTTTTATCAACATCTTTAACTCCCTGGTAAATGTTAACAGCTACCGAAGGAAATGACGCCAGACTTATCGCCAGAACAGTAGAAAATTCATTTAAACCAAACCACATAAAGGAAAGTACTACATAAACCAGGCCTGGAATAGCCAGGGCAATCATAACCCATATACCAAACCAGTCTTCTAACTTTTTAGACATGCCCATAATAGTACCAACAATTGTTCCGATAATCATAGCAAAGATAAAACCTAAAGTTAGCCTGACCATTGTAGCACTGATGTTAACAAAAATCTCTTGCGCTTCCATACGTTGGAAGGCCGTTATCGTTTTCCAGGGACTAGGCAAAAAATTTTCAGACATTGTTAGTGATAACAGCCACCATACAACAATGAAAAGTGCAATTGATTTTACTTTAACGGGAATTGCCTCCCAAAGTCGCTTTGCCGAAGACATATACATCCCTCCTTTTAAGTTAATAATTTTGGCGGGTTTTCGTAAACGAGTACTGACTTTTTCGTGGTTGGTTCTACACCAAAGGCAGCAGAGATTCCACTTATCAGGGTGATAAGTGCCCGCTATTCATTACCCGTGCAATAGGGGCACTGAGCACCTCTGGAAAAACGGTTTTTCCGCCTTATTTCTTATAGATTTCGAAAGAGAACAGGCCCTCTGGCATTTTTTCAGGCAGGAAATCTTTTTCTTTAAATGCATCCACTATTTTGTAACTGAATTCGATCTCCTTTTTAATCATATCTTCATTCCATTCTTGAATATAGTTCGGTTGTAAACTTTCTCTAAGAATTTTAGCCCCTTCTTCAGTATCGATACCAACATTCTTAGCTAATTCTGGCCATAACGAATTATCTTTAATCAAAATATCTTTTGCCTCTGTATACGCTTTGACAAAATTCTTTAAAGCTTCACTACTCTTCTTTAAAGAAGTTTCAGTGGTAACTACTGAAACTTGCATCGGAATTCTTTCACCTATATTCTTATAGGCTTCACTAACATTCCAGATACTTTTATTTTTACCGCCAGTAAGACTACTTGTCGCCTGTGGTTCTCCCAAATATACTGCATCAATTTCACCTTTCTCTAAAAGACCAAGCAATAATGGAGCAGCACCTTGGATTACATTATTTTCTTTAAAGGGGTCAAAGCCGAATTCTTTTTGAACTGCATATTTGAAAATAATCACAGTTCCATTACTCGGAGGATAAGCCGTCCCTATCTTCTTCCCTCGTAAGTCCTTCATCGAATTAATTTTAGAATCTTTTTTAACATGTACGTAGCTTACATAATTGTTCATCGGGGCGATCACAACTTCGTCTTCTCCTCTGGTTCTTTGAACGGCATATGCTTGCCAGGTAGAAAAAACTGCATCAACCTGATGGCCCATAATAGCAGTATGAATAGCACCTGATTCGGCTAGTGGCTTGACCTCTAATTTTAAACCATACTTTTTGTCCAACCCTTTTGTTTGGATAACTGAGATAGGAAAAGATTGGGCTCCTTTCATAACTCCGAGTTTCAATGTTTCAACTTGTTTGGTTTCAACTTGTTTAGTTTCAACTTGTTTAGTTCCTTCTGTTTTTGGGTCTGTATTAACCTTTTTCTCTGCACTGGTATTAGTCTTTCCGCATCCCCCAATAATAAGGATCATTAGAATTGACAGGGCTACTAACATAATTTTTCTCATTTGTAGTCCTCCTAAATTTTTTTATTTTTAACTATTTCTTCAGCCCCCTCCCAGTGGGGCTTTCGGTACCTTTGGGGCTTTCACTACCACCAGGTCGAAGTCGGAATCTGCTTCTCTTTGGGTGTGCCTAATCCCAGGGAAATTTTACTTAGCAAAACCGTACTGTTCCCAGTTTGCCTCCACTAAGTCCAGGTGTCCTTTAGGAGGTATAGCCACCGGCGGGAATTCATGCTTCTTTGTAGCATCGATAGCCACTTTCCCGGCTATTTTCCTGCTGCGATCTTCATTACGGTCACTCCAAGCCGCCAAAGCCGGATCCAGTCCGACAGCTACATGTTTGTTTTCAATAAATACATCTGTTTCCGGACGGACCCGAAAGCTCATTGCCCATTCCACTGCAAAATGGTCGCGGACATCGATATCTTCGTCCACAATAATAGTAAACTTACCATAGGCGGGACTTACCCCCCAAGCAGCCGAAATAACTTGGTATACCTGGGCTTCAAACTCTTTTTTCATTGAAATAATTAAGAACGAGGCTGCTCCACTGGCTTCTGTCAAATGTAAGTCTACAATCGGTAATCCCAATTTGTCCTTTAAAAATGCCATCAAAGGAGCCTCTCGACCGACCGACCGAATGCAACTGCTTTCACTGGGTGGCATTTGGCTGACAAAAGCTTGATAAATTGCATCCTTCCGGTGGGTTATGCAGGTAATATGGAAGACAAAGTTACTGCCAACGGGGCCCATATAACCGGTATATTCACCAAAAGGTCCTTCGTCTTCCCTTTCATTGGGATCCACCCATCCCTCTAAAACAATCTCAGCCGTAGCCGGAACCTCCATTGGTATGGTTTTGCATCTAACCATTTGCACAGGTTCTCCGCGCAGACCACCAGCTACTGCTATCTCATCCATAACATAAGATAGTTTGGATACAGAAACTACCCCAATTGTAGGATCTGATCCTACTACCACGGCCAGCGGCATTTTTTGCCCAAGTTCTTTGTACTTTCCAAGCTGTATATCCATATGTTGACCGATACTCATCATGATGCCGGTCTTGTTTTTACTTTTGGCCTGCATCCTGTATGTGCCCACGTTGCGGGCCCCTGTTTCAGGATCTTTGGAAATTAAATAGGGAGAAGTAAGATATGGACCAGCATCATGTTCCACAGTCCATGTGGGGATAGGAAAAGCTAATAGGTCAACTTCGTCTCCTATTTGAACGACTTCTTGAACCGGACCATTGTCAACAATGACTGGTTCGACAGCATTAGCCATCGCTTCCGCCCATTTTTCCCGCAATTTATCCGGTGTCGTTCCTATTGCCATAGCGTAAATTTCCCGTGATGACCCAAGTACTCCAGCTGCAATGGGGAAGTC
Organism: Thermincola sp.; assembly: GCA_032027005.1. Lineage (GTDB taxonomy): Bacteria > Bacillota > Thermincolia > Thermincolales > UBA2595 > JAVSMW01. Next base: position 13,085 of record JAVSMW010000001.1, read on the forward strand.
ATGACCTTTGATATTTTCGAATAAAACGGCTGGCCTCTGATGGGCCGGTATCTTTCTAAAGACCTGCCTGCAAACCGCTGCAACTTCCCATTCCTTTTCCACAGGCTTAGATATGCGGTGGAGCTTACCACGTTTTTCGAGCTCGGCTAAAAATTCGCGTAAATCTGCAAATGCCATCTTTAAATTTTCCTCCTCTGTTATAATCGCAAATTTAGAGATTTCAAAGAAAAGTTATTTAGGCTGTTTTCTTCCACCCCCCGGCTATCTATTGGCCAAACTCCGAACACCCTACCAACAGGAATACTGCCAATAGTGATAATGCCAGTAGGAATTTTTTCAAGCTACATCCTCCTAATTTCTTAAATAGCCTCTCGGCATTCGCCGAGTCAGATGGTACAAGGCTTTGCTCGAACCATCGATATTGAATTCCTCCTACTTTTCAGTAGGGGGATTTCATTTTNGATTAGAAAAAAGGCAGCCTTTTAACTTCTAACACCAAAATTTCCAGTTATTTTTATCTAATTTTGGTATTTACCCCCTTTTTATTCCGAGAGGCTATTTAATCCAGTAATCAACAATAGGTTAAGTAGGCCTTCAGAATACGTTTTTAAATTTTTAACTAACTTAAGAACGTTTGTGCAAAATGAGAGCATTATCTGCGGCATCAGTACATTTTCTAAGGTTTGCTTTTTTATTAGCGAAATAGATCCGGCCATTTTTGCCTGACATTTTTTATCAGCTGCGGGTCGGTAGAGATTACCTTGGGAAAACTGTCTCTCCTCTCGAAAGGCCGGCATGCATCGATTATTGCCCTGGAACTCAAGGAATGCTTATCATGGGCTATCGCCGGATCTAGTGGAGTACTCCAGCAACGCCTGATAATGTCGATGCTCTCAACCGGGTCCGTCCGCGTGCAAATCGCCCAAATCACTTCCCGCAGATCAGTTACATCAATATCATCATCCACTACAATCACGTATCGCCCCATGTAGTTGGCAGAAGGAGCCGCTGTTGCCAGCATAGCTACCTGCTTAGCGTGACCTGGGAACTTTTGTTTCAGACTAATGGCTGTCATCAGGCGGCCGCCGCCCTCCTCATAAAACCATACTCCTCGCACGTCGGGAGCACCAATTTTTTGCAGATCCAGTTTAAGTTTGGCCGCCCGCAAGACTGAAAGGTAAAAACTGTTGCCATTAGGCGGCTTAAAGGGCGGAGCTCCCAGCATAATTGGGTCGTGCCGGTGGTAAATGGCTTTGACCCGGATGGTGACCTCCAACCTGCTGCCACTGGCATAATATCCAGTCCACTCCCCGAAGGGACCCTCCTTCATTTTTTCATCGGGTAGTGCCTCTCCCTCCAACACGATCTCTGAATGAGCCGGAAAAAGAAGGCCTGTATAAGGCCCCTGGATAACCTCTACAGGAGAACCACGAAATCCACCGGCTAATTCCAGTTCATTCATTCCATAAGGCCATTCAAAACTGCCCATAGCCAGGATCAGGGGATCGTGCCCCAAGGATACCACTACAGGACAGGGCTGGCCACGGTCAAAAAACTTCTCCCGGTGTAAGAGACCATGTTTCCCCGGAGAAATGTAAAAACTAATTCGGTCGCGGCCTACTGTCATTATTCGATAAGTACCCAGGTTCACCCATCCTGTGTCTGGATCCTTGGTTATAGTTACGCTGCCGGTCCCAATATATCGTCCCCCATCCTCCTTGTGCCAGAAGGGAACAGGAAATTTTTCCAAATCCACCTGTTCTCCCTCCAGCCTGTTTTCCAGCACCGGTCCCTCTTTTACCGTAACAGTGGGCAGCAGGCGTAATTGGTCCAATTTTGCAGCACACCTCTCTACCAGTTCTCCTTTGCTGTTAGCAGAAAGCCCCAGGCTTAACGCTAATCGCTGCACAGACCCTAATGAATTTACCAAAATCCTAAAGCCCTTCTGATATCCTTGGATCTTGTCAAAGAGCACGGCATACCTTTGTGGAGAGTGGCATACTTCATCTGTGAGGGCTCCGATCTCATCCTCTGCGTTAGCTCCCAACACGGTTCTAAGCTCCCCCTGGTCTTCTACGATTTTTAACCATTCTCTTAGCCCGTTATAGGTTTTACCCTCCATTTTTCTTCTTCCTCCTCAAGGTGAGCTTACTTATTGTAAATATCAAAGGAGAATAAAACCTCAGGAATTTTATCAGGGAGGAAATCTGAAGCTTTAAAGAGTTGTTTCATTTTATAGCCCTGTTCAATTTCCTTGTCAATCATGTCTTTATTCCATTCCTGAACGTAATAAGGCTGCAAACTCTCCCGAAGCATATTTGCTCCCTGTTCAGATTCAACTCCAACTTGTTTAGCCAGTTCAGGCCAAATTTGATTATCCTTAACTAATACGTCCTTTGACTCTGCGTAAGCTTTGGCAAATCTTTTTATGGCTTCATTACTCTTTTTCAGGGAGGCCTCAGTGGTAACAACGATAACTTGTAACGGTAGTCTTTCGTTGATATTCTTATAAGCCTGGGTTATGTTCCAAATGCTTTTGAAGTTTCCACTTAAACGAGCAGAGGTTAATTGCGGTTCTCCCATGTAGAAGGCATCAATTTCTCCCTTTTCCAAAAGTCCCAGCAACAATGGTGTGGCGCCTTGCGTTAGAGCATTTTCCTTGTAGGGATCAAAACCAAATTCCTTTTGCACGGCATATTGGAAAGCAAGTGAGGCCCCATTACCAGGAGGAGAAGCCGTTCCTAACTTTTTCCCCCGCAAATCCTTCATAGAATTAATTTTAGAATCTTTCCTTACAATTACATCCTTAACCATGTAGTTAACCGGAGCTATTACAACTTCATCTTCCCCTCTGTTGCGTTGAACAGCATAAGATTGCCAAGTAGAAAACACGATATCAACCTTATTGCTCATAATAGCAGTATGAATAGCGCTATCATTAGCAAGTGGAGTTATTTCCAGTTGTAGGCCATATTTTTTATCAATACCGTTTTTTTGCATTGCAGCAATAGGAAACGATTGTGCGCCCCGCATAACTCCAATTTTCAAGGGCAAAGAAGTTTCAGCCTGCTTTTTTGTCTCCGATTCTTTGGGAGCTGCAGGAGCCACCGCTTTGTTATTGTTATTATTGTTGTTGCCGCACCCACCAATTGTTAGGATAAATAACGCCAGCGTTAAAAGAGCAATAATCCGCCTCATTATTAAACCTCCCTCAAATTACTAAGTTCAGTAAACCAGGTTTTTATTCTAGGCCGTATTCCTTCCATCTCCTGGTCACTAATTCCCTTGCCTGTTCAGAAATAATTGAGGACACGGATGGATACCTCTTGTTACCGTATTGCGGTTGAATCTCCAGTTCCCAGTTGATTGTGGCATCCAGCAGCACAGGAGCCCATTTGCCCATTCCATACTTAACTGAGTTTCTGAGATCTAACGGCACACTTGGATCGAGCATGCTGCCAATGCTTCCGTGACAAATCATTATGTCGCCCATATCAGCGTTCAGCCGGTAAGCCAGAGCCCAGTCAACAGCATCATCAGAATAAACGTCTATGTCTTCGTCTACAACGGTTACCATTTTTCCCGTATAGTTCATCAGCGTCGATCCCCAGATGCAGTGTGCTACCTGCTGGGCATGCCCGCGATAAGCAGTCTTGATTTGCACTCTCACGTTTGTACAGCGGCTTACCGGTTTGTTCCAGACACCAAGAATATTGGGCACTCCGCTCTTTTCCAAATAATCCCAAACAACCGCGCATTTGCTGTATGCCATCCAATAGTAAGGTTCAACCAACTTGCCCGGAATTCCACCTTCAACTGTTCCGGCAAAAATAGCATCGTTACGATGGGTTATACATTCTACTCTGATCACATGCTTGGGAGTGCTTTCCCCCGCATAGTAACCGGTGTATTCCGCAAATGGTCCTTCTTGGATAAAAGTACCTGGATCAGCCGAAATAAATCCTTCTACAACTATCTCAGCACCAGCCGGTACCATCAGATCAGATGTCTCACATTTAACCAGCGGTACTGATTCCCCCCGTAAACCACCTGTTATTTCGTATTCTGAGCAATCCGGATGAAACACAGGGGTGCTGGCGGCAATGAACAGGGTCGGATCCCAGCCATAAACCACAGCTACAGGCATTTCCTCGCCCCGTGCCCGGTATTTCGCGAAATGATGCCCCCAGTGCTGGCTCATAGCTAATAGTACGCCAATAGTGTTCTTTCCTGTAATCATCCCGCGATACATCCCAATATTCATCAAGCCGGTATCGGGGTCTTTTGTGACAATTCCACACATGGTGTTAATGTACCGGCCCCCATCCTCAGCGTTCCATAATGGGACCGGAAAATCATACAGGTTAACTTCTTCACCCTTTACAATGTTTTCCTTAACCGGGCCGCTTTCCACAACCGTGGGAGGTATCCGCAGTCTGAATTTATCCTTCATGCCAACTGTTATTTCCCGGTCGGTAGAGTTTTCCGGCAGCCCTAAAGCTAAGGCGACTCTACCAGGAGAAGCCAGTCCATTTGTGAAAACCCGGGTGCAGCGTCCTTTTTCATAATCCTTAATGTTTTCAAACAAGAGGGCCGGTCCTGCCTTTTCCCCTGTAAGACGGGTCAATGCTCCGATCTCTTCATTCCAATCAACCTGGTTTCTTATTGTTACTAACTGCTCCCTTTTTTCTATCGCCGCAATCCATTCTCTTAAATCCGAAAATGCCATTATAATTTTCCTCCGTCCGTTATGGTTTTGCTTTCTAAGGGTAAAGATTTTGAATTTGCCTTAAATTCTTCCCGCAGGAAGCCATGAAACTTGTTGAAAATGCTCTGATCCTCCGCCGGAGTCAGTAAGGTTACAACGATGAAAACAACAATGTTGGGAACCAGGGCAATAATTGAAGGATGCCAGCCGGGAACCCAGGGAGATATCGCCACGGCTTTACCAGCGCCAAACTGGATTCCGGTTTGGATAAACAGTAGCAGCTCACCTAAAATCGAACCCGCTAAAACGCCATACCTATTAGCCCTGGGCCAATAAATCGCACTTATCATGGCCGGAACAATTTGCATCATAATCCCAAATGAAAGCATCCCGATGAAGGCAATTGACGTCGGGGGATGAATGGCGATTACAGCGGCAACTACCAGGATTAAACCGGTCCAGATACGTCCCCATTTAACAATTTGCTGTTCACTTTGTGTCTTAGCATAGTGCTTGTAAATATCTTTAGTAATAACCCCGCTTACCCCAATAATCAGGGAAGCACTTGTAGACAGGACAGCCGCCCATAAAGCTGCGTTAAACATTCCCACCATAAAGGGCGAATTGAGAGTTGCAATAGCTGCCGGAAAGGCACCATCAACAGCCGTACCTTTTAATCCCGGTACCAATACCCTGGCCAAAGGTCCGCCTATCAGCTCCTGAATGCTCATTATAGGGAAAAGCAAGCCAAACAAAATCCCTGTCCATACAATTGATTTATTATCCTTTGCCGCATACCAGCGTAGATAGTTTTGAGGAATAAGGACCATAGTAACCCCAACCACAGCGAAAAGAATAAACTGGCCGTAGGTCCACATGGGAACCTGTCCTGGAATGGTTAACATTTTATCTAAGCCTTGTTTTGTTAGGGTCTCTACAACCCCTGGCATACCACCGTTTACAGACCCAAGCAGTGCAAACAGACAAATGATTATAATAATCGGGATTGTAAAACCTTGTACCGCATCAACCAAAGTTACACCCTTGTATCCACCCATAACCACATAACTAAATAAAATTACTGCAGTTAGCACCAGGCCTGCCCAATATGGGACCGCACCTTTGGTGATGGACGTTAAGACCATAGCGGTCCCGGTAAACTGCATCACCAAGTACGGAACTACTGTTAGGACAATCACTGCGGCAAACCAAATTCTCATGATGTTTGAAGGGTACCTGTCAACCAGCAGGTCAATACACGTAACATAGTTCCATTTCTTCCCCAAGGCGAAAATAGGGATACCTAACAGACATATGGCGATTACAAAAACAACACCTGTTGCAAGTCCTACTGCACCAAAGGTAGCCATCCCGGAGCTATAACTTTGGCCCACCACACCAATCATGATAAAGGAACTCATATAAGAACCAATCAAAGCAAAAAGGGTTGTTAATGTTCCAAAAGTTCTGCCCCCGGCAAAATAATCAACCATGGTGTCCGAAGTAAGTCTACGACCAATAATCCCACCAACTACAATAGAAATAATCAGCCAGAAAAAAATCGAGATAAAAGCCGCCATCGTACTAGTCATAATTGAACACCCCTTTTTTTAATCTTTGAATCTGTTGAGTACAAAAACTGTCGAAACCAACCAAATGAGCAAATATACGGTTGTTTCAAAAACAAGCCAGCCCGGGACCCAACCCCAAAACAAGGGCTTATAAACCCCATGCGGATTTCCAATTATTCCCGGAATAGCTCCTGGCCAGAAGAATAAAATGAATAACCCCACCAACGCCGCAAATAATACCTTTGAGGACCAATTATTTAAAATACCCATTATATTTCCCTCCCTCAATATTAACCTGCCTGCATTTTTGCCAATTCCATTTCCTTTAACTTACGCTTATCCACCTTGCCCTGGCCTGTTTTGGGCAACTCGTTTAGAAATTCCACAATTCTAGGGAATTTGTGCACAGCCAATCTTTCCTTACAGAAGATTTTTAACTCCTCCGAAAGTTTATCAGAAGGATCTACACCCTGTTTAAGTACCACATAAGCTTTAGTCGTCATCAGACCGTAAGAATCCGGAACTCCGATCATTACACATTCCTTTATGTCCGAGTGTGTTTGAAGCAGTTGCTGAACCTCCAAAATGGGTACCCAAACCCCACTTACCTTGATGTTTTCCTCTGCTCTTCCTATGTACCAGAAGTTTCCTTCCTCATCCTCCCGAAATAAATCACCTGTATTTAACCAGTCTCCGCCAATAAAGGTCTTCTTGGACTTTTCATGATCCAGATAATAATAAGTACCCACTGAGTCCGCTTTTATCCATAAGGTTCCATGCTCGCCCTTTGGTACGGGGTTTCCATCCCCGTCAACTATTTTGGCTTCAACAAACGGAGTAAGTCTGCCAACACTACCGGGAACCTTTTCACCAGGACGGTTAGCTAAGTAGCCCATATAGGACTCGGCTGAACCAAGTACTTCAACAACTTCTACACCGAAGCCCTTCATCCAGTCATTATACAGCTGCCCGGACAAAGCCTCGCCAGAAGACAAGGTAGCCCGCAGGCAACTTATATCGTGGCGTTCCCGGTCGGGAACTTGAAGCATACCAAGCATCATTGTCGGAACGTTAACTAAAACCGACGGCCTGTACTTACTTATCAGTTCAAAGATTAGATTGGGCGTAACCTTTTCTTTATAAAGGACAATGCTGCCGCCGACCCTCAGTACAAAATTAAGCCCCAGGTCATGAGCATAATGGAAAAACAGTTTGGGAACATTAACAACTACATCATTTTCATTATAATTTGTCATCTTCAACCAAGATTCGCACCCGATCAAACCGTCACGGTGCATATGGGGAACACCCTTGGGTTTATCGGTAGTCCCACCGGAAAAATTCCAGAAAGCTATCTCATCCCGGGAAGTAGGCTCGCACTCCAACTCCCCGGAGGCCTCCCCGATCATACGCTTAAATTCGAATTCCCTGTTGGCTGTTTCCAATGGATTTTCCGTAAGCAAAAGCAATCCCTTCATATAACTCGGATGGTGTAGATTAGCTAAAGCCTCACGAACCTTTTCTACAGTTGTTTCGTCTACAACAATGGCAGCAGGCTTAATATAATCAATGAAGTATTCATAATCGGAGGTATGCAAATAAGTGTAAACACATGTGGAAACTGCACCGATTTTCATCGTCCCCAGCCAAGTGGCAGCCCATTCTGGACAATCGTTCAAAACTAATAAGACCCTGTTCTCACGTTCAACTCCCACCATTTTAAGAGTATTTCCGACTTTATTGGTGAGTTCACATAATTGATTGTACGTGTAACTCTGATCCTGATAGTAAAGCGCTACTCGCTCACCTCTGCCACAAGCAATATTTTCGTCTAGGAAGTACGTTGCTAAATTAAGTCTCTCCGGTATCACCATATCTGCTTTTGAGTCCACGATTTTCCTCCTTTCTTATTTACCTCCAAATCGACTCTAACCTTCCTCTACCATGTTAACGCTGTCAAAGCCCGCTTAGTGAGTACTCTAACCAGCGCTTTTTTGTGGTACGGTGAGCCTCCCATTTTATGGATTGGCCGTGCAGATTTATATGCTAATTCCGCAGCCTCATTTATAGCTTCTTTTATTTCTCTGCCGATCAATACGTTTTCAGCTTCCACTACCCTCTCCGGTGCTGTCCCTACGGCATTGAGCACAATTCTGGCCCTAACGCATACCCCGCCGGGTCTGTCAAGAGAAATTGATGCAGCCACTCCCACTACAGGAAAATCTACTGCTTCCCTTAGCCGGTATTTTTCATAGCCAAAACCGGTATGGGGTCGGTCTATTGGAACAACCACAGACTTAATAATTTCGTCCGGCTGAAGTTGTACCGGACTTTTGCCATCACCGGTATAAATGGAATCCAATGACTCCTCACGATTTCCCTGTGGACCTACAATCCTAACCCATGCATCCAAAGCAATTAAAGCCGGAGCAGTATCGCCGGAATAAACGGCATGACATACAGAACTCTTTGCAGCCACATAACACCGGTCTCCACCGGTTTTGAAGCAGGGCGGACGGGATTGCCGCCATCTTAAAGACTGGTTAAAATAATAGCAGCGATTATCAAGACAGATATTCCCACCTAACGTACCCATACTCCGGTGCTGTGGTCCCGCTACAACAGAAGCTGCTTTAGCCAACAAAGGAACCGCACTTAATACTTCCGGCGATGATTCTATGGTACTGAGTTTTGTTAATGCTCCCACCTCGATTTCATCTGGCCGGGAAGTAATCCCGCTCATTTCAGAAATTCCTTTTAAATCCACCAGATACCTAAACTTAACAAGCCGCTGCTTTAGTTTAATGACAAGGTCACTACCGCCAGCGATTATACCTGCTTCCCCCCGGTGTACAGAAAGCATCTCGACTGCCTCGGCAACAGTCCTGGGCTTAAGATGTTCAAATTCCGGCAGGCGCATCTTTTATCCCTCCCTTCTCCAGTTTTTCTTTTTTCTCCAATGCCCGCAGTATTTTTTCCGGTGTGATCGGCAAATCAGTGATCATCACTCCAATCGCATCATATACAGCGTTTACGATAGCCGGGACCGTAGATACCTGAGTGCCTTCGGCTGATTCTTTAGCTCCAAAGGGACCAATCGGATCATTAGTTTCTATATTTATGGAATCCATGACCTCGGGCATATCCAGAGCCGTTGGCATCTTATAATCCAGAATTGACGGGTTTAGAGTCAGTCCATCCTCATTAAGGCATTCCTCGTAAAGGGCCTGACCCATACCGCCGTATACTGAACCATCATGCTGCCCCTCCACTATCAGGGGGTTAAACATTTTCCCCAGATCATGAGCAACAATCATTTTCTGTAATTTAACCTGACCGGTTTCCCGGTCCACCTCAACTTCGGCTACCTGACTGCCGAAGGTATATGTGTTAGCAACATCGCCCTCACCGGTATCCCAATTTGGCAAGTCAACCTCCTGGCCAAAGTAACCCTCACCCATTATTACTTGTCCCGAACCATGCTGGTAAGTTAGCCGGCAAAGCTTGCCAAAAGATATCACCTTTTCCGGGCATGTTTTCACATAGACTTTGCGATTTCTGAATTCAATTTCATCGGTCTGGGCCTCTAACACTTTTGCAGCCACTTCAGCCAACATATCGCGGCATTTTCTCGCAGCGATAATCAATGCCGGCCCGGCGGTAGAAGTTACCCTGCTGCCATAACTACCCGGGTCTACCGGAGTTAGGAAAGTATCCACCCTGGATACATGGACATCTTCGACAGCAATCCCAAGCACTTCCGCGGTCATAGTAGCCAGTACTGTTTCTGCTCCCTGCCCCGAATCAGTGGCTCCTGGCAGAACAGAAACAGTGCCATCCTCATGAACCTTTATTACAACTGCACAGGCGGTATGGCCGTGCAGCCGGGCTCCAGACATAAAACCGTTGCATGCTATCCCTATTCCTCTTAAATACCTGCCGCCTTGTTCCCGTTCTCTGGCAAATTCTTTTTTGCGTTCCTTCCATTTTACCAGGTCGGCGGAGCGGTTTATTGTTTCTTTCAAGCCGCAGCTAGAGATGTGAAACTTGTTAACTGTAACGGAATTAGGCTCGATGGCATTCTTTAACCTGATTTCAACAGGGTCAATTCCCAAGTCCATGGCAATCATATCTAACTGGCAGTCAGCGGCAAATCTGGTCTGAGGAACTCCATGCCCCCGCTGGGCCACAGAAACAGGCTTATTAGTGAAAATCCGCTGAGCATCATATTTTAAATTAGGCAGTTTGTAGGGAAGGGTAAGGAAAGTACCAGCCAGATAGATTGTCATAGGTCCTACTGCTGTATAGGCTCCGCCGTCGGCAATGACCCGGCACTCGGTAGCCAATAAGGTTCCATCTTTCTTAACCCCGGTTTTCATATAAATTATCATAGGGTGCCGACGTCGCCCGGCCATTAATACATCTTCAATATCATAGACAAATTTCACCGGATGACCGGTTTTCTTGGAAAGTAAAACCGCAGAATAATCTAAAGCAAAAGTATCATTTTTCCCGCCGAAACCACCGCCAACACAGGGCTGAATTACCCTGACATTGCTTAGGGGCACCTTAAAGGCGCTGGCCAGGTTGCGGTAGGGAAAATATGGGCTCTGCTTGGAACCCCAGAAGGTGATTTTCCCCGGTTCCTCGTAACTGGCTACACAGGCGTGGGGTTCCAAAAAACCGTGAAGTACAGATTGACTGTAAAAGCGGTCCTCTCTAATGTGGTCCACCTGCGCAAAGGCGGTTTCCACATCCCCAAAATTGAAATGCATTTCAGCACTAATATTCCGCTGCACATGGTCATGTATGGCTGGAGCTCCTTCCTGCATGGCCTCCTCAGGATCAAAAACTGCCGGAAGGATTTCGTATTCCACACGAATTAATCCAATAGCTTCCTGAGCAATGTCAGGATCAATGGCTGCCACAGCAGCTACTTCATCTCCAATAAACCGCACTTTATCCGGTGCCAAGGGGGACTCGTCACGGGTATGAGGCATAAAACCATGACGGAATCCATTAAAGTCCTTACCGGTTATTACACCACGCACTCCAGGCAGATGTTCAGCCCGGCTGGTATCAATTGACACAATCCTGGCATGAGGATAAGGACTCCTCAGAACTTCACCGTAAAGCATGCCGGCTACAGAGATATCTGCAGCATATTCAGCCTTACCCGTAACCTTTGGTATCCCATCAACCCTGGGAGTAGGTTTGCCCAAAATTGAAAACGCTCCCATTACCTAGTCTCCTTTCCTGATTGTTCGCTCTTAGAGCCTGATCCTGAACCTAACCCTGAACCTGACCCCGACCCTGCCACAGCCATAATTGCTTTAATGGGTTTTGCGTAGCCTGTGCATCGACAGCTATTACCGGAAATGGCGCGACGAATTTCATGTTCGCTGGGTTTTGGATTTTTGTCCAAAAGTGCTTTGGCCGACATGATCATTCCGGGGGTACAAAACCCGCATTGAATAGCCCCATGTTCATGAAAAGATTTTTGTAGTGGATGTAATTGCCCATCGTGGGCCAAACCCTCGATAGTTTGGATTTGCTTGCCTTGCATTTCCACAGCCAGAGCGATGCAGGACAAAAGAGGTTCCCCATCAACAATTACTGTACAGGTTCCACAATCACCGACATCACAACCTTTTTTGGCACCTGTTAAACCTAGCTGTTCACGCAGAACTTCTAACAAGGTGTTGTTTTCTTTTATCTTCAGGTGGTGTTCTACACCATTCACTAATAAAGTAACCCTAACCAAATTGATTCCCTCCTTGCTGTCCCATATTTTGTTAAAGTATACTACATTACTTTGGACTTTACATTATGTAAGAAATCTAATTAACTTCGGTCTGGATTTAGCTTTTTTGTTTAATATGTTTAAATTTCAGGGAGCCTTTAAGAATTGAATATTTATCTTGTATTAATGTACAAAAAATTATAATGTTTCTTTAATATGCTTGTTGAAATAATCCAATATCACTAAATTTGCGAACTGGCTAAAGACTATAGAAAACTTTGTCAATTTTGTCGTTTTATACACAAGGAAATTGCTGTTATTTAGTCGAATCTTATCATACATTGTAAAAGTTTCAGGAGGTTAGGTCATGAGTGATATTATTAATATTAAGGGCACCCGTAACGGGCTGGTTATTTTCCTCGATTCATCCCATGATTTTGACGATATCAAAAAAACTCTCAATTCTAAAATAGAGTCAGCCAGAGGCTTCTTTAACGGAGCTAAGTTTACATTTCGTCTGAATGACGCCCTTACTGCCGAAAGGACTAAAGAGTTAGAAGAAATTTGCTGTGGTCATGGTCTGGTCCCTGATGCCAAAATCACCTGGGGCCCATCCCGGGAGACGGCCAATAACTTACCTGGCGCCAAGGAATTCAGCCACGAGGAATCCAGCCGCGAGAAAGCCATGGCCGATAATGTCCGCCCGCTGATGCGGGAAGCCTCGCCTTCTTTACCGGCTGTGGGCCTTACTGAAGCAGATAAAAAGCCCTGTCTTCTGATAAATCAAAACATCCGTTCCGGAAAGAAAATTAATTATAATGGAAATGTAGTTATTTTCGGGGATGTTAATCCAGGTTCGGAAATTACAGCTGCCGGTGATGTAATCATTATGGGGAGTTTAAGGGGTGTTGTTCATGCCGGTGCCAATGGGGATGAAGCCTCGGTAATTATGGCATATAGGCTCAATCCGGTACAGCTGCGCATTGCCACCACAATTACCCGCCCACCAGAAAACAATCAGGTTTCCACATTCCCGGAAATAGCCCGGCTCAGGCAAGGTCAAATGATTATCGAACCTTACCAGACATCCGGGTGTAAGTAAGGTGACCTGCGGATAAATATAAAAGCAACTCAGGCGGTGCGTCGCACTTACCTGGTTGCTTTTTATCAGTCATCAAATTTACTTTTTCAGAGCTAATAAATAAATTTCCTGATTTTCTCCGCCTTTGACCTGATTTAATTCTTGCTCATACTTGCGGAGCCTATCTACTTCCTGGTCTGACAGATTAGCAATGTTCATTTCATTTAATTTGTTCATTGGTCATCCCTCCTTTTAAATTTGTTTTTATATTTTGCCCGATTTTAATGGCTTTATGTGTGGAATATGTTAAGCATTGGCAATTATTTTCGAATTCAGGGTAAATTTAACTGCTCCCCTTGGGGGTATACTTAATTTACATCTCATATTAACAGATTTTTTGCAAAAACTAATCATGGCGTAAATTAAATAAGGAGGGTGCAGATGTCAAGAAGACGCGGGATTATGTCTGATGCTCTGAAGTATGAGCTGGCCAAAGAGCTTGGGGTTGCTGATACCGTTGCTCATGAAGGCTGGGGTGAGGTTTCTTCAAGAAACTGCGGAAACCTGGTTCGTTTGGCGATTGAACATGCGGAAAAAGCGATGGCCGAATCCACCGACTATACGACGAATTCCTAAAATTTTTTACGCCGGCCAGGAGGAATTTTCCCCTCCTGGTATAAAATATATTAATTGATTACAAAATTTAATAAGGATCTTTAATGCATCTTTAGGATTGGAGGCTAGAGGAATGATTAATGAAGACACACTTATCATGGAAATTATTACCAAGATCCCTGGTTCCGTGGATGTTTTTGCCCAGTATGGCATGAAATGCCTTGGCTGAGGCGGCGTGGCATATGAAAGCGTCGGGCAGGCTGCCCGCGTTCACGGAATTAATTTGGCTGCATTGATGAGTGACCTGAAGAAATTGGAAACAGAACAATAAAAAAAAGATTGCTCCATATGAACATGGGGCAATCTTTTTTGTTATTCCTTTTCTTGTTTTAAAGCATGAGATGGAGTTATCACATCTGAAGTAAGTCTCACTTTGTCAGCCAGGAGAATTCCGGCAATTGTCTTGGCATCTTTAATCTCTCCAGTAGAAATCATTTTTAGGGCTGCGCTGAAAGGAACATTGTGGAGTTCGATCAACTCATCATCATCTGCTGCTTTTTTGTCTTCATACAGACCTGTGGCTAAATAAACATACATAATTTCATCGGTAAAACCGGGAGTGGTGAAAAATGTAGATAAATGCCGCCACTCTTCGGCGCCATATCCGGTTTCTTCGGCTAATTCCCTTTTGGCGCAAATTAAAGGTTCTTCCCCTTTTTCCAGCTTGCCGGCCGGTATTTCCCAAAGGACATGGCCTGCCGGGTATCTAAACTGTTTAATAAGTAAAATTTCGTCTTTTTCATTAACCGCCGTCACAGCAACAGCACCCGGGTGTACAACCACTTCCCGCGAAGCCTGCCTGCCGTTAGGCAGCTTAACTGTATCCACTTTCATGGTCAGCATCCTGCCCTCAAAAACAACCTTACTGTCTATCCTGGTTTCGTCCACTGCCCGACCTCCTTCAGCATCTCTATTATCTTTTCACGTTTTCCCTGATTCAAACCATTAAACTGCATAATCGTGTCAGCTTCAGATAAGTTTAGGCCATAGATTGCAAACACGAGCGCTTCGGCTCTGGATTCAGTTATTTCCAGTGGTTCTGCTGAGGCTTGAGTGCCCGACAGAACCCGCCCCAGTTCAGTTATTTTTTCGGCCAGTTCCCTTTGGCTGCTCATCTGCCCTGTTTGGTCAGCTGCCATGGGAAGCGGCAGATTGGCCAGGTAGCCGCTGTTAAATCTCAGATAGCCGCCGGCCAGATGCACAGCCCAATATTTAACCTTATAATAAAAATTCAGGACCTGGGAATTGAATAAAACGACCAGAAAATTTAAGTCTAAAGTCGTTTCATCCTGTTTTATATAATACACCCGGCCTAAGATACTGCCGGAAAAATCAATAGCAGCCTTCAAGGCGGTAGCTATGCCGGGTATGACAAGTTTAACACCGCTAAATCCCTGAACTTTGTTCTCGGAAAAATGGCCCGTTTCGATATAATCATGACTTTCTACCCGGTAAGGCCGGATGTTACCGGCCTGCAGGAAACTTAACAAGCTGCCTTTGGTCTCGGGGTTCCGCACTATCCACTTATTAAACCCGGTGATAGCCAGGCCGCACCTAATTTTCTGGGGCTGTAGCTTTTCCAGGGTTTCCAAGCGGAGGACCAGAGGCAAAATGGAAGTGTCCAAACAGGTACTAATGAGATAGTCCCTATCCTGCAGAAAAATATCCTGGCTAACCTTAACCGGCTCCTTAACCGGCGCATGATTTTCAACTTCCTGCCAGTCACTGACCACAGCCAGCTTAACGAGATCTGCTGCTGACGGCGCCGATCTGGCTAAAGTAACGATGACGGGATAGGCCGCAGTATCAGCAAAAGAATTTAGCATGGAAACATCAATTATTTCTTTAAGCCGGTTCCGGGCTAAGATAATCCTTCTGATTTCTTTGCCATAATCAGCGGCCAGAAATTTATTAGAAGTAATATAGCTTAAAATCCCGTCCTTTTTCAAAAGCCTTAAGCCCTGCTCAATAAAAGGGACTGATAAATCAAATTGTCCTTTGGCAGACAAAAAATGATTCCTGTAATATTTCTTTTCCTCCGTCCCGATCAGTTTATTGGCAACATAGGGCGGATTCCCAATGACCAGGTCAAATTCAAAGGGGTAAATGGCTTTTAGGGCATCAGCTGTGCCGATCCTCTTTTCCCAATCACCTTTAAGCCTTTGTAAATCCAGCTGCTGCCGGCTTTTAGCCCAAACCGCCACTGATAAAAGGTAATTGCTCAGCTGTACCGCGGTTTTATCAATATCCAGGCCAAAAATACAGAGAGCGGCCTCAGTCTCTGAGTAACCGCGCTCAGTCAGCGCATACCACGCTTCCAGTAAAAAGGAACCGCCCCCGCAGGCCGGATCAATAATTTTCAGGCCTGCCCCGGGAGTATAAGGCAGGGCCTTATCCACCATGTGCTGCACGATATGGATTGGCGTGTAATAGGACCCCTGGTATTTGCGCCGGGAGATTTTGGAGGCCTGGGAAACTGTCAGCAGTGCTTCATGCACCATCCCCGGAATATGCAGCAGTTCTCTGGGACTAAATTTATTCAACAGCAGGATTAGCTTTTGATGATCAATATCCGGGTAATCTGAGTAATCCGGGTAACCTTGGTAACCTCGGTAATCCTGGTAATCCTGGTTATTTCCGTAAAAATCAGCAAAGACCTTTAGCAGGTGCTGGTTCCGGGCCATGATTTCCGCCCGGGCAGGCAAATTCCGGCGGCCATATTGGTCAGGATACAGCAGCCTGTCTGTGACCAACAGAACCACCATTCTGAGCAGATCACCCGCCGCAGACCGGGGTCTTACAGAACCATGATGCTGAGTTTTTAACATGAATTTTATGTACTTAGTTAAATTTTGCATCCCATCATATCCGGTCATCTTAAGCTTTGCTGGCAGTTTCGCCGACTGCTTTACTCATAGTGTAGGTTTCATCATCTTTCATGTATTTGGAAATATTCAGCAGTATTCCGACCGCAGTTAATTTAAAGATGAGGGAAGACCCGCCATAGCTGATAAAAGGCAGGGTTATCCCGGTAACCGGCATGGAGGAAGTGACCACCGCAATATTAATAATCACTTCGACTAATATCATTGTAGTTATCCCACCGGCCAGCAGACAGCCAAAATCATCCTTGGAGCCTTTAGCGATCCGATAGCCCCTGGCCGCAAACAGCAGGAACAAAAAAATTACAAAGGTGGCCCCGATAAAACCGAGTTCTTCTGACAAAATACTGAAAATGAAATCGGTGTGCTGCTCCGGAATATAAAAATATTTCTGCATGGACCGACCCAGTCCGACTCCCAAAAATCCCCCGGAGCCAATGGCATAAAGGGACTGGGTAATTTGATAACTAATACCGAGCGGATCCTGGAAGGGATCAAGAAAGGCGAATACCCTGTTCATCCTGTAAGGAGCCACAGCTATGGCTGCAATGCCCGCACCTACTCCGCCCAGAGCAAGGACACCCAGGTGCTTAAGACTGGCCCCTCCGGCAAAAAGCATGAAAAAAGAGGTAATGGCAATAACCATAGTCGTCCCCAGATCCGGCTCCAGGAAGACCAAACCACAGACAAGCCCAATCACCAGCAGGGCCGGTAAAAGTCCTTTTTCCAGAGAGTTCATCTTTGTGCCTTTGGTGCTCATCAGCTTGGCCAGGATCAAAATCAAACACAATTTTACCAGTTCCGATGGCTGGAACTGATATCCACCAATTAAAATCCAGCTTTGAGCACCGTTGATAGGGTCAAAGCCAAATACTAGAAGCAAAGTTGTGACTGCCACCGCGGCTGCCACAATTACATATTTCTTTAGTTTACGATAATGAAAATTTGAAGCCATTAACATCATGACCAGGCCTATCCCTACCCAGCCCAGCTGTTTTTTGAAAAGACGGTAAACATCTTTATTCTCGCCTGACCCAACTGTTGGAGAACTGGCACTAAGAACCATAATCATACCAATACATAATAATAAAACTACCGGAATCAAGGTGAACCAGTCTATCGATTTCTTTCGCACAGTTTTATCCCCTTTGGTGTTCTTCCGGAAACATCTTATTTATTTCCACACTAAGGACAAAAATCCTGTTTATTACTGACATTTAGTCACAATCCTAATGTCGCTATTTGTAACTACTTAGAGCTTCCTTTTCAGCAATACTTTTCAAAAGTACCGCGGCTTCCAGGGATTCCCGGCCATTGGTGACTGTTGCCAGGATGCTCCCGGCTTTTTCTGATTGATTCAGGTTGAGGTAAGTTTTCCCCAACCATAGCCTGGCCATTTCGTTGGTTGGTTCAAGCTGTACGGCATGTTCAAGCTCTTTGGCCGCCAAGCCCCAATACTGCAGTTCGTAATAGGCCTGGCCCAGACCTATCCTGGTAGCTGCGTGGTTTGGGGATTGGGCTGCCACATTTTTAAACTTGGCAATGGCATTTTCAAATTGCCGGTATTTCAGATGGATCAAACCAAGGCAGTAGGAAGCTGAGATGTTTGTTTCACCGGCTGCTGCCCGCTCCATGACCTCTCTGGCAGTTTCATACTCCCCAAGATTGTAATATAACCATCCTTCCCTGACCAGCTCCTCCTGGCTGGAATTACCAATTTCCAACTGGCGTTCCACAAATGCGGTCTGAACTCTGTCGCTTAAATCCTGAAGTGTAGGGAAATCAATCTGAATGGCAAAGGCGATGAACAATCCACAAAATCCGGTCAGTACTATGTTTTTTAACAGGCTTGTCCTTCTTGTTGACAAAAATTCCAAAAGTCATACCTCCCCAGGCTCAGTTCAGTTATATTTTACACCCGGAGAGATAAAAAAAATGTTGAAAAGCCACACCGACTTCCCAACAAATAGCTGCAAAAAGCGACCTAATCTATAAGGCTGTTTAGATGATTTAAGACCAGACCCGATAACAGTGCATAATCTTCCGTAGCCAGATAAGAGGCTGCCGATCCGTCAAAAAGGATATTGCCGGAAGCCGGAAATTCTTCGTCTGCACTGTAGAGCACATAAGTAATTGGGACATGGGGAAAGGCGTTAACTGTTACACTGGTATCACCAAGTTTTTCTATACGGCCTCCTGCTTTTTGGGCTGCCTCAATCAACTCCTGCTGCCTGTCGGCAAACATTTTTAACATTGGATTAATAGCCCGGTTGGTAAAAGGACCGATATATATAGCTCCATCAGGCAGTTCTTTAAAGGAGATCCATTTGTTCTGCAGGGAAGCTCCGTTGGCCGTGT
Organism: Thermincola sp.; assembly: GCA_032027005.1. GTDB lineage: Bacteria > Bacillota > Thermincolia > Thermincolales > UBA2595 > JAVSMW01. The sequence goes on from JAVSMW010000001.1 coordinate 32,103, forward strand.
AAAGGTAATGCAGAGAGAGAATTTTAATAGCTATAGGTACTTCAGCATCGCTATCCACCTGTGTTACCACACCCTCCGGATAGGTCACCAGGTAATCCTGATTGATAAACTTAACAGTAAAGACCTGTTTTTCAGCGTTATAGGGAACCCCGGCGTTTTGGGCCATCACCTCCGGTTCCCTGGCAGCCATCTTGTTGATGGCATATTCATAAGTAGCGCCCAGATTCATATAATCTTTTGACATAACAATTCCTCCATATAATCTACAAGTGTTACGGCAGCCATTGGTTTCCCCAGTTCTTCTATCATCTCTCCCAGCACACGCTGCCGTTTTTCATTGCTCAACAATTGTTTTATTTGGGGTACCAGGTGGTTGAGTTTCCTAACCTTGATGGCTACACCTGAGTTAAGCAAAAAATCCGTATTCCTGTTCTCTTGCCCAGGCAATGGATTAAAAATAATCATAGGCCTCCCAACTGCTAAAACTTCTGCAGTCGTGAGTCCGCCCGGTTTAGTCACAATAAAGTCACAGGCTGCCATGACTTCAGCCATATTATCAACAAACCCGAAAGCTTTAACCTTATTTATTGTTGAAAGCAGTTGCAGCTTTGTCTGTAAACGATGGTTTTTCCCTGCTACGGCAACAATCTGTATATTTATATCAGCATTCCCCAATTCGGAGATGATTTTTTCTATCTCTCCCAGCCCCAGGCCGCCACCCATTACCAAAAAAGTTGTTTTGTCTGCCAGGCCCAGCTTCCGGCGGGCATCTTGCCTATCTATTGGCTTGGTAAACTGGGTTCTTAGCGGGATTCCAGCCGACAGAATTTTTTCGGCTTCAATACCGTAAGCTGTAATTTCCGGCATTAAATCACCACAGGGAATTACGTATTTATCGATATTACTGTGAATCCAGAAAGGATGCACCGTATAATCAGTCAGTACTCCAAGCAAAGGGACCTGCACTTCCCCATTACCTTTCAGGATCGATAGAATTCCTGCCGGAAAGGCGTGGGTACAAATAATAGCTTCAGGCTCAAATTCGTTTAAGAGTTTTTTCATTTTCACAGACACCAGCTTGGAGAGGACTTGTCCTAAATCAACCAGTTTAGCCCCCTGTTCCGCCTGATCATATAGATACCCCCAAATTTTAGGGTTAAATTTGAGGCTTTCCATGTAGCTGCCGGAAATAACTTTATCTAAAACAGGATTTATGTATTTAAAGGTATCTACTAGCATAGTCCGGCATTCCGGATGCCTGCTGTTAATTTCCTGAATCAGGGCCTGGGCTGCCAAGTCATGCCCGGCCCCGATCGAGACGGAAAACAATAAAATACTTTTCACAGTATACTCCTTAGTAAAATTTTAGATCTGATAACAATATACCATATTTTTCTCAGACTCAAAAGATTGTATGTGTTAAATAATACTTGTGAACTTCAAAAACAAAGAGGTACGAAATGAATCACGCAAAACTTTCCCTGATCATAGGCATCGGCATTGTCACCGGCTTGGTCAACGGGCTCTTAGGGATTGGCGGCGGAACCATCCTGATCCCGGCCATGGTTATAGCCCTGGGCATCTCCCAGCATCAGGCCCACGGCACATCCCTGGCCGTTATTTTGCCAACAACGGTGGCCAGCTGCATTGTTTATGGGCTGAATAATAATTTAAACTACACCATCGCCCTGCAGGTAGTTACCGGCGGTATCCTGGGTGGGTACCTGGGTGCCCGTTTAATGAATAAAATACCGGCTGACAGGCTGCGCCAGTTTTTTGGGGTGTTCATGTTTTTAGCCGGTTTAAGGATGATGTTTTAGTGCTGGTAACCATTATAGGATTCTTAGCAGGCATACTCAGCGGCCTCGCAGTCGGCGGGGGTACCTTGCTGGTCCCGGCCCTGGTGATTTTATCCGATCTCAGCCAGCACATGGCCCAGGGTGTGACTCTGCTTTCTTTTATTCCAACCTCCATGGTGGCTGTATACACCCACTACAAGAGCGGGAATGTCCGTCCCCGCCTGGCTTTCTATCTGACTTTTGGAACTGTGGCCGGAGCTGTGGCGGGAGCCATTATAGCCGGTAAAATCCCGGCAGCTCAATTGAAGCAGTTTTTCGGCGTATTCCTGATGATCATGGGAATATACGAATTTTGCTGCAAAAGACATCATTGAAGTTTGGCCTTTTGCAGAAGAGCAGCTATCTCGTCGGCAGGCGCCGGTTCACTAAACAGGTAGCCCTGCAGTACATGACATTCCTGCTGGCTAAAAAAGGCCAACTGTTCTTTGGTCTCAACACCCTCGATAATTACTTTAAGTTTCATATTCTGGGCCAGCACAATGATGGTGGCTGCAATAGCCGCAGCATCAACATCTGTTAAAACATCCCGGACAAAAGAATGGTCAATTTTTAACTTATTGATGGGAAACCGGCGCAGATAATTCAATGATGAATAGCCTGTGCCAAAATCATCAATTGCGATATTAATTCCCATTTCCCGGAATTGTTTTAGAACAGTAACACTAAAATCAATATCCTGCATTGCCGTAGTCTCGGTAATTTCCAATTCCAGCAGAGATGGCTCCAGCCCGGTTTCCTGTAACACATTGGCAATAGTTTGGACAAGTTTCTTTTGCCTGAACTGTTTGGCAGAAAGATTCACGGCCAGACGTATAGGTGTCAACCCCTCCGCTTCCCAGGCCTTCACCTGCCTGCAGGCAGTCCGGAGAACCAGCTCGCCAATTGGGATAATTAGACCTATATCTTCCGCCAGGGAGATAAACTCACCGGGCAAAATCAAACCTTTCTCAGGATGCCGCCAGCGGAGCAGTGCTTCAACCCCTACAATGCGGCCGGCGACGGTATCAAACTGAGGTTGATAATAGACTTCAAATTCTTTAGCTTCCACAGCCCTTTTCAAAGCATTCTCCATCTTCATGCGCTCTTTGGTCTTGAAATTCATGGCAGAAGTATAAAACTGGTAGCTGTTTCCCTCTTCCTTGGCCCGATACATAGCAGTGTCAGCATTTGCAGTGAGGGTTTCGGCATCCTCCCCGTCATTGGGAAAAAGAGCAATCCCGATGCTGGCTGTGATCAAAACCTCGGAATTGTTGGCAATCCAGGGTTTTTTAAGAATTTTAATTAAATTACCGGCCACTTTGGCCGCATCTTCCTCGTGGCTGATCTCAGGGAGCAGAATTGTGAATTCATCCCCACCCATTCGGGCCACAGTATCATTTTTGCGCACATGGTTTAGCAACTGGCAGGCCACATCATTGAGCAGCTGATCTCCAACTGCATGTCCCATCATGTCATTAACATACTTAAAGCGGTCAAGGTCCAGAAACATGACTGCTAGTTTGTGCCCATTGCGCCTGGCCGTAGCTATGGCCACAGTCAGCCGGTCATAAAAGAGAATGCGGTTTGGCAGATCTGTCAGGGGATCATGATATGCCAAATGGTTAATGGTCTCTTCGGCCCGCTTGCGATCAGTAATATCCCGCATTACAGCCAGCAAGACCCTGGCCTCACCTATAAAGGCCCCCTGCAGGCTCACTTCTACCGGAAAGGTTGTCCCATCCCTGCGCCTATGCACTGCTTCAAACAGGCTACCCTGGGTTTCGGCCTCACTAAGGGCTGCCTCAATACTCTCAATTTCATCAGGAATTCTCAGATCAGACATGGTTTTGGTCAAGATCTCATCCCGGCTGTAGCCATATGCCTTTAAAGCTGCATTGTTGGCCTCTAAGATCCTGCCTTCCCTGCTCAAAAAAAGCATTATATCCCATGCATGTTCTGACAAAAGCTGGTATCTTTTGAGGATACCTTCGGATTTCTTGCGCTCGGAAATATCTTCACCTATACTGGATATTCCAACAGCCCGGCCATCAGCATCACGCAAAAGACTGGTATTCCATGAGATTATGTGGGTTTGCCCATCCCGGGCAACAATTTCCCTCTCAAACCGCTCAAAATCGGGAGTATTATTTTTGATCCGGTCAGTTAGCTTTCGTCTGTGAAAAGATCTCTTATCTTTAGGGATCAGGGTTTCAAACAAGTCCCGGCCAATCAGCTCTGCCATGGACCAGCCGGAAAGCCTGAGCAGGTATTGATTACAATAGACAATTTTACCCTGCTCATCAATGGTAACAGTGGCTAAGTGTACATTTTCCAGCATATCACGAAAGCGCCGACCGGATTCACGCAAGGCATCCTCAGTCTGCTTGATTTCGGTAATATCCCTGGCAATGCCTTCAAAGCCGGCTAAACTGCCTTCTTCATATATAGGTACAATCCGGTGTTCTGTATACACAACCCGCCCGTCTTTATGCCACATGCGCATTCTGAGCGGTCCTTTACCGGAAGCTATAAATTTGGTCACCATGTTAATGGAAAAACGTTCTTGGGCAAATCGCCAGAAAATAAGATCAGGATTTTTGTAATGTTCTTCGGGAGTATAACCTGTGACTGCCAGTGATGAAGGACTGATATATTCAAAACACCTGCTGGGTTTAAGCCGGAAGCGGTAAATGATATCTCTGGCATTTTCAGCCATCAAACGAAATCTGCGTTCATTGTTGCTCAAATCCCGATGAATTTTCTGAAAATAGGCCAGCAGCGTCCCACAGGCTACAGCAGATTCCAATAGTGCCGAAGCTATATATCCCCAAAAAGCAAGCTCCGCAATGCCGTTCAGGAAGGCATAATTCATTTTATGGATGCCCCATACAATAAAGCCCCAGCCCGCAAACAACCTGCCAAGCCCCTCAGTCTCCCCGGCTTTCAGAAAAGCATACCCGGTGTAAATGTAAATCAGGCCCACAAACAAAAATGCCGGCAGGTTTAAAGCAAATGCAGGCATCTGAGCCAGGAAGGCGGCTATCTCCCATCCGGCAAACAGAGCAGAGCAGTATATCCACCATTTAGCCAGGGGTTTGTTTAAAAACAGAAGAGTTCCCCGTAATATCAAAACTCCACTTATTAGATTAACCAACAGTTGAACTGCCAAAATAATGGCAGCATCGGTCACCAGGTAAAGTAAAATGTCGAAAATAAATCTCGTGGAATAAACGGTCCACCCGGCTGCCCAAATTTTGATATATCGCTTCCGGTCTTGGGAATAAAGATACCAGTATACTAAGGTCAGAACTAGTGAACCACATAATGATGATATCACAGCAGGTACTGTCACTGACATTCTCTCAACCACCCACAACAATGATTTGATGTGAAGATTTTATAAAAAAATTCCCGTTCTTTAATGAACAGGCAATATTAACTGTCAAACTGCTTAACCGAGCATCCGGCCCAGAGGACCGTTTTCATCAATAATATCCTGAATCTCATACACAGATATCGGAAAATATAAGATTCCATATACATATGCTGCAATTTCGTACTGCTGGAAATAAATCACCAGTGCCTTGTCTGCAATGTAGTAGTCCTGATCCGGCCGAATGGCGGTAAATTCCTGCAAAAGCACTATTTCACGCTCAGCAATCTGCTCCTTTATAATCTCGGATAATATAAGTATATAATTACTGTTAGGTTTAAACAGGTCGCTTAACTGGAAGGTCCTTCCGGTTTGCACGTCAAAGGTCAGTGATTTAACGATGGTCAGCCCGTGGGCGCCGCCGGAGAAAGTGTAGTTAATAATCGATAAGCTCAGGATCCCACGTTCATTGGTTTTAATTTCAAATCTACCTGTGACTTCGGCCTGGGGGTTGTCATAATAGCCTTGTTCCTTAAGAAGTGCGCAAACCAGGTGCCAGATCGCTTTATTTATATGCTGTTGTACATCCTGATTGGGCATTCCATATACTACCGGATAGTAAAGATCCAAGCGCGGTGCCGTCATATGCCGGCTATAAATCAGGACTGGGTTGTCGTTAGCATTCACTGTAAACCATCTCCCTTTCATGGGTTATTTATAACAGCATATTCCCATAATCATGAGATGGTTAAAATATGAAAGTTAAATAATGATGTAGAACTTATTTAAATCGATGTAGAAACCTCCTTCAGGTGGAATAAAGCTTATTCTTCTATAGCGGCTCCAAGTTTGCGGAGATGTTTTCTAAAAGTGTACTCAAAGTCTCGGTCTCTTTCACTCAGGTACTCATCAAACTTAAACTGTTCACGCAAGCTGATGCCTGCTTTAATTTTTTCAGCATGCTGACGCTCAGTTTCAAATATTTCTTTGGCCGTCTCTATGATTTCATGGGAGCGGTTTTCAGGAATAAACATGACCCCATCATCATCGGCCAAAACGTAATCCTTCCTATACTGCTCAAACTTCGCAAACTTCGTCAGCTGATGCGCGCCCGGATGTCTGCGTCCCGGTCTCAGTGGACCGGCGGGAAATGAACCGTAACTAAAGACTGGGAATCCGATTTTGATAAGTTCAGCAGTGTCCCGGTGGCAGCCGTTGATGATGATCCCCCCAATGCCGGCCAACTGAGCCTCCAAAACTGTCAAATCACCAATACATCCTTCATCCATCCTGCCGTCGTTATCGATTACCAGGATATCCCCCTTGTCGGCATGATACATGGCCTCCAGAAAAATATCGACACTGCCGAAATGCCGCAGTGGTAAAATCCTTCCTGCCGCCCTTAAGCCTGGAACCAGAGGAACTACTCCGGGCAGGGGTATTTGCAATTGGACGCCCAGCCTTAAACAGGCATCTGCTATTATCGGAGTTGAAAGCCTGCTAAATTCCTGATATATTTCCGCGTTGTTCATGTCTTTCCTCCATCAAAACTTTCTAGTATGATTATCCCTTTTAATTAAATTGATACCAGGAAGTGAAAATTTAGACAAACCAAACTAACTCATAGGAATCTTCTACAAAAGTTGACATTTTCCTGCTAATTTAAGGAAGACAGTTTATAGATATCAAGGGGAATTCCTTTGGAGGCGTCCAGTTCCAGGGAAATCGCTCCTCTTTTACACTTGGTGACACAAACACCGCAGCCCATACATTTATCTGGATCGAAAGTGCGATTTGGGGAAATGGCAGCGAATGGGCAGGCTTCAGAACAATTTCCGCAATGCACACACAATTCTTCACTAATCCGGGCAGTATACCCGGAAGAGGCCACTGCCGGTACTCCATATTGGTTCATGGCCTTTATACCCATACAGCAGCATTTGCAGCAGTTACACATGACATAGAACCGGTCGAAACAGATATCTTTAAAATATGCCGAGTGAACACAGCCTTGTTGGTGAACTTCGGCCAGTAAGTCCAGGGCTTCCTGCTGAGATAAGCGTTTGGACGTATCAGGATGATGTTCCAGAACAAAGTCTGTGAAAGGCTTGCCAACCACCATGCAAACCTTGGAAGGAGAGCACGGGTGCGGAGAAATTTTACGGCACGGGCACTCCGTCACCACTATGTCCAGGGGATGGTCCAGCACCAGCTGACGGGCCGCCGGGTAAGGTATGATTTGCTCAAGATCATGTATATGAACATGTTTATCAGTCAGAATCAGTTTTTTGGCCAGTTCGGGTGAAAGCACCTTCGCATGATAACCATCAGCCAAATGGTGTACATCTTTAACGCGAGCCAGCCAGGGCAGCAATGCCCTGACTATCCTCAGATAGACAGAGGTCCAGCGCATGTAGAAATACAGATACAGGAAACGGAAACCAAAGCCTTTTTCCCTGGCTGAGGCCAGTGTGGAGGGCCTTAACCGGAGGCCCCTCTCACCTGAAATGATTAAGATGATAATTGATGTGAGTGCAATCATTAAATATATCATGAGTTAGCATTTCATCCTTAAATTGTAAAACTCCTCTACATGTAGAGTTATTACCAGTTTCTATGAAATTTATAATAATCCAGCCATCCTCCGCTAATGAGTATTGGCACATCATGATATTTTACCGTACTGTTGGAATAGACCGCCGTGAAGCGGAAGATATACGGGCCGTCCGGGATATTTTCGAATTCCTCCCGCCACATTTCGCCGCTCCACTGAGTCTTTCCGGCATTGGAGTTCAAGGGCACACTCACACCTGAATAAAGAAATTCAACTGTGACTGACTGGGCCCTGGTGGCGGACATTCCGGTGTCAGTTGTGTCGGCCGCCAGGACAAATTCTTCCCCGGCCCAGAAGGTGTTGTAGGGCCGCGGTGCTTCAGCAGTGCCGGTTTGGTGCTGGTTATACCGCTTTCTGTGATCATTCCAGATTTCGGTATGCCCGACATAGCCGGTTGCGCCCAAGGGGCCGGCCACAAATGACTTGGTGACAACATCAGACATTCCGCCGGGATCCATGGCCCTGAGGGTTACCCAGTAGGTCCCCGGAAGCACATTGTTTAAGGCAATATTTTTTGTGGAAAAGTTCGCTGTATTCCCCAGAGGATTAAAGACTGTCCAGACATATGTTAACAGGTCACCGTCAGGGTCAGTGGACAGGTTATTTAAAGAAACCGCATCTCCTTCATAAATAACGGCTGGAGTCCAACTGAAATCAGCTGACGGCGGCCTTTGCAGGCTCACAACGGTAATAGACTTTTCCACAGGATCACTCCATGCGCCAAAAACATCTCTGACTTCCAGATGCACCACGTAATTGCCTAAAGCGGTTATCCCGGATGGTTTGCCATTGGTCCAGCCGACATCAGTAGTTTTCCGCCATTTCCAGAGCCATGCTGCAATCCCTTTGTCCGGCCTGCGGAATTGAAAATCAGGGTCATACGATAAGTCTGTCACATTAAGGGTCCCGGCCTGTACACTAAAATCCGCAACTGGTTTTCGGTGAACGATAATAGTTGTCGGCGCCGGGTCGCTCCACATGCGGTAATTCAAAAATCGCAGATCGTTGTTGGCCGGATCATCCTGGGCTCTGTACTGAACATCATACTTACCAGCCTTATCCAAAGTCGCAACTGGACCGGAGAGGACCTTGTTATGATATGAAGAAACCCCTGCGTTATTATCAACATAATTTGCCTCATGAATATAGCTCCAGTTTTCTGCCACTTTGGGGTCATCCTCATAATCAGAATATGTTGGGTTGTAGCCCAGTGACTGGCCAAGCAGCAGATAAATTGTTCCCGATAAAGGAGCTGCCACAACATTGTTATTGATATAGTCGGCAAGCCGGCTGAGAGGTACGGACATATCTGCAGTAGCTGTGATAATAGTTTGGTCGGTTAGCTTTGATGTAAGCTGCTTAACAGAAGGAATACTTCCGGCATTGGCTAATGCAACAAAATTGGCCTTATTGCTTATTAAACTATTAGCAGTATCAGTAAGTGAAGTGGCGTTTGAATCTGTATAAGGTTCCTCGGCTAATGANACAATGACTTTAGTGGCATCGGATCTGTAGGTTTGCTCCGCTTTGGCCTGAATATCTGCTAATGTCGCATGGGGTGTGGTATCTAGCGTATAGTTAAGAAAAAGTGATGCATTCCGGAGATTTAACCCATTACCGGGATCTCCGTTGAATATGAGGCGGAAATATCGGAATTTAGAAGGATAGTCAGAATTTGCCAGAGATACAGATTTTTGCGGAAGGTCCCCTCTATCATCGCCGGTGTAACTGGTTATTTTGATTGTTGTCCAGTTAACATTATCTAAACTCGTTTGAGCCGTTACATAAAGATGACCCAACTCATCTTCATCGCCACCAATGCTTTGAAACCAGAATTTAAAATAAGAATCTCTTAACATTGAACTGGAGATGACTTGCCCTAAATCCCACCGCACATCATTACTGGTTCCATCGTCAACATCGGAGCCTGCCATATAGTTGCCACCGATATCGTTTAACCAGCCGTGAAAACGTTTGTACTTTTCATCGTATGTTAAGGAAACATTTAAAGTGGCTGCCCCCGGACTGCCAAGGTAAGAAGAAAAGTGTACATAACGTATTGACTCAATGGGTGGCCCTTTAGCTTCATTCATAATGCCCCCAGGCAAATTACTGTGACTGCCCCAATAAATACCCCAATAGGACCAATATCTGTCTACATTAAACCAATCTGTACCGTTCTCACTGGCATTTATCCGATATTCAATAGTATTTGGACATGTCCATGTTGGAGTGAAACTTGTAATAGAGCCAATTGGAATCGCTTTGCCTAAATCAACAGTAGCATTAGACCAAGGGCTGCTCGCGGTTTTATTGATGGTGCCTGAATCAGGTGCGGTGACCGCTGAAGTATTGTAGAACGCATAATCAACGTTCTTCGCCGCTAATTTACTGCCTAAAATAGCTTCCAAGTTGTTAACCATAGCCGGAAAACGGTTATAGTAATCAGTCAGGTAACCCTGGGAGAAAATTATATCTACTTTTGGCTTTAAGGTGGCCGTAAAACTGGTGAACGGTGCAATATTCTGCACATCAATTATTTTTTCGGCCTGGGGCTTGGACAAGGTATCACCAGTGCGGTAATCATCAGCTGTGATAAAAGCCGGAATAGTTTCCTGGCCGAAACTTTCCTGCACATCAAGTTCTACCAGGTATTTACCTACTTTGTTTACCTTCAGTACTGGTGCAGGGTTGTTACCAGTATCAAAAATAACCCAAGGCTCGTCCAGGAAAGAACCGTCATTATCACTGTCATAGCTGTATTTCCAGTTTCTCAGCGAAATGTTGTCACCATCTGGAGAGCCGGTTCTGTCATTTAAAGTTAAATAAACATAGTTATTAACTGCGGGGTTGCGAAAGGCTATGACTGATCTCAAGAAATCCGCTCTTGGCGGGTCATCGGGGATAATAATAAGGTCCCGGTATACCCATTCAGAATCATATTTCTCATTATGTACCCTTAACCCTACCCGGTAAGTCCCGGCTTTTTTAAATAAAACTTCCTGGAAGGCCCCCGAGCGGGTACCGAGCTTTATATCAGGCTCCGCTCCCCCGCTAATTGGGGTAATGACCCACTCATCCCGGCTGTGGTCTATAGGATAGGCATTTGAGGATCTACTCATAACAGAATTAAGAGTAACTTTCCTGTTTTCCTTAAGTGTCCCCTGATATGCAACAACCGCTTCGGGTTTAGCGGTTTTAACTTCAATAAAATGGGTCACTGAATCAGTGGCCCCGTCATCATCTGTGACTGTTAAAGTAATATCATGCTTACCGGGTGTCTCTATGGTAAGGTCCCCTCCACCCTCACCCAAATGATATGTTCCGGCAAAATTGGAGTCATGACTCCAATCCCAATCAACCACTTCCCCGTCAAGATCAAAGGAACTCTCGGAGACATCTACTGTATCCCCTTCATAAGAGGATGAAGGAAGACCAAAAACAGCCGTAGGAGACAAGTTTTCGGCTGCCGGCGGTTCAGGTGGGATTACAGGAGGGGGGTCCGGCGGCTGGACAGGGTCAACGGGATTGTCCGACACAGAAATCAAAAGCTGTTTGGTGGTGTATCTGAAAACCCCATCGTTAACGGTAAGGGTAAATAGATAGTTCCCAGGCGCAGCAAAGGTCTTGGTCACTGAATCATTGGCAAAATCGGATAAGAACCTTTTATTATTTATGTAAACATTGCCCTGATCATCTTTAAAGGTCATATCAACAAAATGATAGGCCAGGGCATGATTCCTGGCACTGAGATTAAATGTGATACTCTCCCCCACTTTGCAAGAATAACGGGTCGGTGTGATAGAGGCTGTGGGAGGGGTTGACTTGCCGTAAATTATGTAACCCCCGGCAACGCTGTATGAAAGGCCCCGGCCTCCGGATAGTTCTGCAAGTTGGGAGAGGTTGGCGAAGGTTTTGTTAGCGGAAGCAATATACCAGGATTTTAAATTTTGAAGAACAAAAGCTGAATTAGAACCACCCCCGAACAAAGTAATCCAAGAGTTCCACTGACTTTTTTCAACCATCGGATAACCATTATCTGCACTGCTGTTTTTGTCAACAAAACTTACAATTGTCCCTTCTTTTTTACCATCTACCAAGATAGTAGTTGGACCTATTGTTCTAACTATCATACTATTTCCTGGAGAAATATCCCACTGAAAGGAAAAAGTATTTAATGGGATAAAGGCTTTTGTTTTTGAATCATATTTTCCTAAAGTCCAACCATAACTATCAGCTGGAATATCAATACTGGCTAATGACTTTTTATCAAACATTAAAGAATGAGCACTAAACAGGAAAAGGGTTAAAAATAGCAAAGTTACTTTTCTTTTCATCTAACTCCTCCTTTCCAACTGGTTTCATAAAAAAATTAAAGTTTTGCTAAAGCATTAATCATTACTGCTGCAATTTCAGCCCTAGTAATATTGTCATTTGGTTTAAATGTCCCGTCTGGATAACCGCCGACCAAACCCCGGCTGGAAGCAAAATCAACAGCCTTTGGAAACATTGATAAAGACTGATCCAGAAAATTATGAGAAGTACCCGAAACTGCCTTAAAATTAGGATGACTGGTCAGTACAGACATTAATACTGCTACAACTTCCTCCCTGGTAATCTTTTTGTCAGGCTGAAAATCATTCTGGAATATTTGTTCGATACTGTTAGAAGACATATACTTAAATGCAAAATTAACGGTTTCATTAGACCAGTGCTTGGCTGGTAAAATGTTGTTCTTTGAGCTGTGACCGTATACAGTTCCATCCGGCCAATTGGCTTTGAGAATGTTGGCTAGCATAACTATATACTCAGCCCTGGTAATGTTCCCTTCCGGCCGAAAGGTTTTATCAGGATACCCCTTAATATATCCTGCTGCGGCCAAATCTTTAATAACTGAAAAAGCCCAATGATTAGCCAGAACATCTTTAAATGCCAACTCCGAATTATTTATACCAGTAGGCGTTCCATCTTCGTTAATAGGATTACCATTTCCATCTACATAGCCGATAATATTACCTTCCTCAAAAATTGGTATAATACGATCCTTGAATTGGATGTATCTAACTTGTAAGTCACCCGGTTTATATTCCCACAATTCATTTAACAACACGGCAGATGTATTATCATTTCCAAGATACAGCAAAAAACGAGTTGTATAGCCTGGTAAAATTTTAACTATTTTTACCTCTCTACCGGCAAGTTTAAGGTTAAGCTGATAACTGCTTACAAATTCACCATTTTCTTTTATGGTTTGATGAACCATTGAAAAAATGTATTTTTTCGAATCAATTTTAGGTGTAATAATCTTAATAACATTATTCTTAGCCTCGCTAACATCAAACTTAATCCCATTAAAAAATGCCGCTGCCACCGCAAGATCCTCCTTGGTAGGCGTAACCCTTGAAGGCGGGTTATACAAAGCCCCAGCCTGCCCAACCTGGCTAAACATAAAGCATAAGGTTAACAACAGTGCAATCATTCTTTTCATCAAAAATCACTCCTTGTATGGCATTGGGTATTCGAACACAGCCCACTTGATTAGGTCATAGCCCGGATTGACGTTAAAGACCCGGGGCCGGGGCACCTTGACAGCGTAGATCACTGCCGGTCCATTGAGCCAGTGGTGGATGTTATAGGTGTCGTTTTCGTAAAAGTACGGGAAGGCAGCTCCGTCCCCATCATCTATGTAATCCGCATATAAAACGGTCATCTGCTCTTTAAACAAAGTTTCGGGCTTGGGGGTTAGATCATTGGTCAAGGCAAGATTATCCTGTAGGGTTTGCCTGAAAACCGCCTCTGCGGCCACAGGCTCAAAAAGGATACGGCCTTTGGCCAGTTCGGGTTTGCTGATTTGCAGGCTGGCATCATGGGCGGCATAATTTACGGCATTTTTTAATCTTTCATTGGCCAGAGCGGTGTTATTGTCATCTACCTGCCACATCCAAAAAGTCAGGCAAACCAAACTCATCAAAAGTGCGAAAATAGTCTCTTTCATCCTGGCCTACCTTTCGATATACTCACTCATCTGCCTGGCATAAGCCTGTAACAGCTCAATATCGCCATTTCCGCCCATCACATTGGGCAGGACCCATAACTGCCCTGGGGGAACCCCCAGGGTCCCTTCGATATACTCACCTCTTGGGGTAAATCCTGTTGTACCGGTGAAGACAATATCGTCTGCCGAAAAATGCAGGTTATCAACTAAAGTCATTTTCATTTCATTAATATTGGCATCTGAGAACCTGCCCTCAACGGCGGCTTTTTCTATGCCCTGATCCAAAGCAATCTGAACTGCCAGGTTTCTAAGATGATATATTTCATTTAAAAAGGGCTGAAACATATACACTATAAAAAGGGTTGAGATCAATAAAGTTGAGATTACCTGTCTCAATGGATTCACCTCTTGAAATAAAGTGAAACTTACTTCAGGTGAGTTTTATACTCCATCTGAAGTTTAGTTCAACTTATCCAGGGGCGTAGCGCCACCTATCTCCCGCTAACAGAAGCTGAAGTCTTAGTGGCGGTTAGCCATCGGATAAAATGCTTAATGCACCAGGTATGCCCCTATAGGTCTTCTTAATCGAGAGAACCACTGTTTGCATCGGTGATTTGTAGATGGGTGTCGTCTTTAACAGCTTTTACATCGTCCCACAACGTCCCGTAAACAAACAAAACAATGGAAACAACCGCAACTGTGATAAGCAGGAACTTTGTCATCACTTCCTTCACTATCAATCCACCTCCTTTCTGAGAGCTAATTTATTTCTGTGAAATAAACCTGAACAAATCCTGTTTCTCCAGGTTAAACACCACCATGGCGTTATAGATGACTGCAAATACAGGAAGCAAAGCTGCAATATAGCCAATGAGCCCCACATTGTTGCGGTACCTGCGGTGGCTTTCCTGGCGTTTGGTGACAAACTGCTCATACCTGCTGTCCAGGATATCTTTGGCGTCCTCTGAACTTGATGCATCCACATTCTTAAGGATCTGGGCCAGATCCTTGGCCTCCTGGGTGCCTACTTCTGTGGCAAAGGCCTCCAAAGCTTCCGCCGGGTTCCTTTTCCAGAGCAAAAGGGCTTTTCCCATCGCTTTGTCAATAGCTTTAAAATAAGGTTTCAGCTTCGCCAGTGTAGAATACATGTTCTGAGGCTTGTCCACATCATTATAAAATTCATTTTGAATCATGGAATAAAGGGTGAAGCATTCTTTATTTTTTTCCCTGGCCCGGATATCTGTTATTTTCATCAACAAACTGAATAATGGCAGTCCCTTCATGGGCTGCGTAAATATAATCAGGCCCACAATGAGGAAAAGATAGTTGGACGGGTATTTGCTGCCTGAGATGAGCCACCTGGCATTTAGGATGATAAACCATACTCCCAGTAACCCTAAACGGCCAAGATTGTACCTGACACTATTCAGTCTCAGTGGTCTGCCGGCCGAAATCAAAAGTTTTTCCAGGTCATTGCTGAAAAGAAAGCTGCTGTAATCAAAGGTTTTTGCTTTAACCTGGCTTAATAGCCGCAGTCTGCCGTAATGTTTTCTATTGCCTCTGAAAGTCTGATTATATAAATTTACAGCAGCCAAAATGATAACCGCGGCACAAACAGAATAAAGGACAGGCTCGATATACTTAACAATATCCATAATTGCCTCCTTTTTTTCAGATTTCATTTTTAGGTTTTCGGAGGGCCAGTGAAACTGCAAATCCAAGCAGACACAAAATAAGTGTGATGATAAAACTCGTAAAACCCGCAGTAGTCTTGAATTGGTAATAAAAATAGCGGCCTGTGGTAATGACCCGGGAGAGAAAAAACAGTGACAGTGGGAAAACTATTAGCGGGATAAAGTAGCCCATTTGAATGGTATCCTGATTATTACTTTTCTGCTGTTCCATGATTTCCTGGGTTTTGCCCATGTCCCTGACGATATTGCTTAAGGCTGTTTCAATATTTTTGTTTTCCCACTGGGCGGAAAAAATCTGTATGCCGATCTGCTTGGCCCAGGAAGTATCTATTTGAAAGACGAACATTTCTATAGCATTTTCCAAATCTTCCTTGTTTTTGTGGCTTTGTATGGCTGAAGCCAGTTTAATCAGGGCTTTTTGCAGGGTACCGTACTGCCCAGTCTCCTTAATGGTATCTAAGATTGAGAAATATATATTCCTGGAATTCACCCTGTACTTTCCCAAAAGTATGCTTGTCACCGGGACCAATTCATAACTTGTTTCATTTCTTTTCCAGTGCAGAATAACCGACAAAATTCCATATGGCACCAGTGAAGTAGTAAGTCCAGCAGTCAGTGCCAGAACCCAGCCGCCGGTAATTTTCAAATAAACTGTGCTGCTTACGGCAAACAGAACTGTGGTAATTATTAAATAGTAAACAGCACTAAATTCCGAGTACCATGGCCAGGTGGCTGCTAACAGCATATCAAGATGCCGGTAGAAAGGCCGGCTGGATTTGTAGGTGGCCGCTGTTTCCCTTATCTGAAGCTTCCTTAACCTCAACCTGTTTTTGTAGTTCCGTACTTTCCTCTTTAATATCGGCAATAACGAAGGCCGGACAAAGAGCCACAGGCCAATAAAGAGCCCGGCATAACCGAAGGTTTTGATAATAATTTCAATCACTAGGCCAAATTTCATCGGTAACCACCCCTACCTCATAACTTCCGAACAGATAATTTGATTAGGTCCTGCGATGGGGTTTTCATCTTCTAATCTTTTCAGGCATTGGATCATAGGCTTCACCGACTTCGGAGATGCCGCAGCCATTCTCTCGAGTAAAGAATTACTAAGATCAAATCTGAACCCCCAGCGGTCATCAGCCGGACTGTATCTCATTATCTCATGGGTACTGACCTGTAAGGTTAAGGGGTCAAATCTCAGTTCAACAACTGACTTAATCCTCTTTTTGCTCCGGTCGGACAATTCTTCCTGAACCAGCACAATGTCAATATTGTCGGCAACTCGCATCAGCTCAGCAGCATAGTTTCGATTGGGGAATTTGTCCAGGATCAGCCTGGCCCAGCTTCCCGGGATATTATGAGGCCGGGAAATGTGAAAAGTGCCTAAAAATCCTTTGGTGCCCCGTTCACACAAAAGCATGGCACACTCGGCCTCGATGCCGCGAATCTCACCCATGATGCCAAAATCCAGGTCTTTTCTGAGCACAGTTTTAAAAATCTCATGCAGCTCATCTTCCCGGGCCTGCTTCTCAATGATCGGTTCAAAAGGAAGCATCTTCCTTAAGGCCAATTCGAAATGGGTTTCCATACTGACGACAGTGTAGGAACGCTCCATAAAACGTTCATGGACAAAAGCCTTTAGGGTGTGGGATTTACCTGACCGTACAGGGCCTACGAATAAAGTATTGGGCAGGCCTCTGGCCAAACCCTGAAAAACAGGCAAGGCTTCCTCAGGAATAGTACCCAGGTGGACAAGATTCTCCAATGAGAAATCTTCCAAAATAAACTTTCTGAAGGTAATTTCATATTCTAGCCCCCGTGGAGGGATAGAAATAGATACCCTTGTCCCGTCATACATTTCCACTTCGAGATCGGGCTGGTGTGAATTAATCCGGGAAGCGGCATCTTTTAGGCATAGTGAGTGAATCAATTCCCACACCCGGTCAGGCGAAGAGAATCGTTCATTCTGCAAGACACCGTCATAAAAAATCTGCGTCCCCAGGACCAGAGCTGATTGACTGCGAGGCTCGTCCCACCACCTGGCCAGGGGTCCCCATCCATATACTTCCTGAAAAACAGCACCGGGTAAATCAGTGTAACACTGAGGAAAGCCGGTATTAGAGAGATTATTGGCCCTGATAAACTCGGCTATTTCGTCCTTAAAGATTTTAACTGCCCTGGGATCGCCAATAATGGCCCTGTGCTGCAGTTCAAGTCTTTCCATTGATCTTTTGGGGTCTGTATTTTGGTCATACACCATTTCGAAATGGTGATACAAATTTTTACACAAGTCAAGAAAATTTTCGCATCTTAAATAAAGAGCAGCTTTTTTCAGTGTTCTTTGCTGAACAGACGCCTCATCTTCATGCTGCAGCCTGTTCTCAGCAATATACTGCCCTATGTCAAAAGCCTCTGTTTCCCCGATATGCATTCGTGCCCTCCTACCCGAACAATCTTTGCATAAATCCTGATTTTTTGACTTCAACTGTTGGTCTGGTTTTTAGATTATATGTCTTAACCAGTGCTCTGACGATAAAATCAATGTCTCTGATATATTCTGGTTCATCATAATCTATCAGCAGGCTGCGGTTTGCTTCCACCACCATCCCCAAATCGCCGGCACTGGCAATATGGCGCAGGCAGGGGACCCCGTAGTCATGGGAAATTTGCTTTATATCAGGGAGTTGTGGTTTCGGGCTGTACGCATTAACCAGCATTAAAAAATCAGATTTGAGAAAACCTAAGGGCTCCAATACCTGCTCAAAAATCTGCTGCCATGCTTCTAACCCTGACAAAGATTGGTTAGTCAGCAGAAACTTGGTGTCAGCATTGAAGAGACCCTGAATGCACAAAGCATCATCAAAATTGCACCCTGCATCGATCAGCACCAGATCGTAGGCTTTTTTGGCCTGTTCAATCAGGTAATGAATTTCTTTGATGGAATAATGAAGCCGTTTCTTGATATCGCGATTTCCGGCTAAGTAATAAAAGTGATTGTGTCCGTGCATTTCCTTTACCAACTGGGTAGAGCTTAACATGTGATTGGATAAGGTAGTCTTTAATTCATCAAGGTATGACCCGCCATAGTGGCTGATAAAGGTTACACCGGGGTTAGCGGAATTAAGGCCTAAGACACCAATCTTTGCTTCTGTGGCCATTCCTAATCTGGTGGCTACCGCCATTACTGTTGAGGTAACTCCTGCTTTGCTTTGGACTCCGACAAAAGTGGTGACATGATTCTTTTTCATTTCCTCCATAGGTTTTAAAACTCCACTAATGAAAGCAACTATCTGCTCATTGGTTTGTCTGGGATATACTATATTCACATCATGAGCATGACACATGGTCTCAACCTTTTGAAAGAGCCGGTAATTAGGGCTGCCGGACATTAAAAAAAAGATATTGGCATTAACAAAGGCCTGTCTTACTTCAGGCAGGGCCACATAGGAGATTAACCTGTCTGACAGGAGCAGAACATCATACTCTTTTGGTATCTGATTATATTCAGCCCCATCCTCGGCAATATCGATTTTATCAAAAAGCGCTGTAGCTTTAAGTTTGTTCACCAGTATTTTGTCTTCACAAAAACATAATAATTTCATGTGCACACCCCTCTATCTATAGGCAAAGTTAAATTTAAACCCATCAAGATATTTATTTTCCAAGATTGTATACTGTTCTTGTGTCATCACCAGCTCAAGATTATTGATGGCACCGGTGGCGTCTATTCTTTTTTCACTGTTGGCGGCCGGCTTAACTTCCTGATTAGATGAATCTTTGGCATAAGCAACTACCAGGTTTTCTAATAGGGGCTGTCTCACCCCTATGTTCTGAGTATTATTTACTACAGTCTGAGATCTTCCACCAAACGAATCCTGGCGGTTAGACGGAACCTCATTTAATTTCCGTTTATCATCATAGATGGCATATACGTAGACCCTGTCCTTTCGGCGTAAACTGCCGGGTGAAGAATATATCCACTCTTTGGGAATCGAATAAATCAACTGGTTACTATTCGGTTCCAACCCATGCCGGTCCAGCATGACTTCGACAAACTGATTGCCTTTGGCCACAAATTGAGAGGTTTCGAGCCCAATAATTGCTTTGGGATCTGTAATCGGATGATCAACCGCCTGCTCAGTTTTGAGGCGGATAATTTTTACGTCAGTGCTACCGATTACATGATTTTTTTCAATATCCTTGGCCGCTACTACAACAGTCGTAGTGTTGATGCGGTCATTTAAGTAAAACTCCCATAAAAAAACTAAGCCGGCAGCCCCCATAATAAGGAGTATCGATATTAGGGGCTGGATAAATCTTTTCATTTAAACACCTCCTTTTTTTCAGTCAAACGTTGATATACATTCTTAAGATGCCTGAATATCATTCTGCTGCTGTTTTCTTGAATAGTAGATAAGGCAGGAGCAATCCTCCGCACAACAGGATACAGTTCGCGGTCCAATGTTTCCCGGACGTCCGGGTAATTATAGACCAGGTCACCCTTCCATAAAGCTGAATAAGCCAGATGTGGGTCGATAAATGGCACATATGCTATGGGATCACAAGGAAGGCCCAGTTGCTCCCGGAGAACGGGATTGGTATATTTGTTCAAAATAAATTCGGCACAGCAACCTCCTGAATCTTCCAATTGGCAGACTAGCTCCATGATCTTTAGTTCTTCAGGAATACATTCAGGGGCCACATCAAGTTCTTTAAAATCTATTTTGGCCGTCCTGTCTATTAATGCGGGGTCAGGGTCCACTACCAAAAATATGTGGTCTGCCTGTCTGAGAATCTGGCTGACACCCTGATGACACCAGTTAGTAGAGATATCCAGCAGGATAACGGATAGATTCTTTACCGAATAAATCAAACTAAGCATTTCTGCCGGGGACCAATCTTTGATGGTTTGCCTTGACGGGTCCAACAAGACCCAGTTAACCCCATTTTCGTTAAAGAAATAATCCCTGTTAATCGGTCTTTGGCCTCTTATTTCATGTGCCAGAGATACATAGCGGCCATCTGTCTTCTGTCTCAAAAACAAAGCATCATACATATAAGGGATATTGGCCGGAAATTCCACGACCCCTACCGAGCGATTCCTTTTGGCCAGGGCTGCAGCCAGATTAGCTGTGATAAATGAAGAGCCCGCTCTGGCAGAAAGGCTGCCGATCACCACCAGTTTATTGGTGACTTCCATGTATTGTACATTTGGGGCTGTAGTTCGGATTAACTCATCACTTTTCTGAGTATTGTCTAAATCAGCTATCACTTCCTCAACTCTCTGATATCTCAAATCCGGGTTACTGGAAGTACACTTTTTGATAATCCTTTCAATTTCGACTGATAAGGCAGAATTGATTTGCGTCACAGGCAGGATACAATATGGCGGTTGATTAGGGTTATATCCTGTCAAAACATGATAAAGGGTTGCCCCCAAACCATAGATGTCTGACCTGTTATCGGGATGTCCCATCCCGGAGTATTGTTCAGGTGCGGCATAACCTTTTGTGCCGATACAAAGGGTCTCACTGTCATTTTCCTCATGGTTTACACGGGCAATTCCCAAATCAACCAACTTAACATTATTCTCATTGTCAATAATAATGTTTCCAGGTTTCATGTCCCGATAAATAATCGGGTTTGGTTTAAGGTTATGTAAATATGCCAGAATTTCGCACAGCTGCCTGCCCCATCTGATTATATTTTCCGCTGAACATAGTTCCCTGCATTTTATCAAATCTTTTAAGCTGGAACCATCAAAATAATCCTCAACTATATAAATGTAGTCCTTACGTTCAATGAGATCCACTATTCTGGGTATACACCGGTGATTTACTTTTTTTAGTATTTCTACTTCTGCCAACAAATTGGTACGCAGTTGCTTTCTGGTGTTTACTTCCTTAACTGCCCAATAATTGCCAATCTTCAAATTCTGAGCCAGATATACCTGCCCCGATCCACCTTTGCCTAATACCCGGATGATTTTATATTTGCCATCTAAAATTTCATTATCACTTAACATTTCCCACCTGCCTGCAAAGATATATTTCGTATAATTACCCATATTTAACTTTTAATGTCATTTTTCCTTCCAGCTTGTCCCAAATGCGGGTTTAATGTCGTAAAATGCATTTTTAGAGTGTTTTTTAAAAAATAAAGCAGGGAGCTTATGGCTGCTTCATGAGCAAACGTCGATGGTTTTGTCAGACGCTGCCGAACCTTCATTCTATAAAAATACAACTTAAACCAGACCATAAAAAAAGAACACCGCCTCATGGTGTTCCGAAAAAGGTTATTTTTCAATTCATCCCGGATACTATTCCAGGGTCAGGGGACAGCAGCCGGCACATACTTCCTCACATGGCATGTCCAACAACTCGCAGTAGTACTCGAGGGTATGTTTGTCCTGATAAGAATACTCACACATTCTCTTTACCCTCCCAGTGCTGATTTCAGTGTGTCTTTTGGTCTTCTTTTATCAGAAGCTGGCGCACAAAATTAGGTAGGGCAAAACATGCTTTATGAATGTCGGAATTGTAATATTTCAGGTTCATTTTTGTGAGCATTTTCTGTTCAACTTTTGCTGCTAAAGGATCATATTCCTTACTGCCGACAGTAAAACTGAAAAAACCGCCTATATAGGAAGCAATACTGGTGAGATAAGTCCTTGTGATGGGGAAAATACCTGATAACTTTTTATTGACACTAGCTAACAAATCTGCGTTGAATTGGGGAGACTCGGTCTGAGCAACCATAATTCCGTCCTGTTGCAAAGAATTATAAACATCACGGTAAAAACCTTCACTAAATAATGCTACAGCCGGTCCTACAGGGTCAGAAGAATCGATAATGACAGCATCATAATAATTTTGCTTCTTTTTGATGAATTTGAGACCATCCTCTATGAAAATGTTAACTCTTTTATCATTTAACCCACAGCTGATTCTGGGTAAGTACTCCTTGCTGGCCCAAATTACTTTCCCGTCAATCTCCACCAGATCCACCTGTTGAATGGTTTGATGTTTCAGGATCTCTTTAACAGTTCCGCCGTCTCCCCCGCCGATAACGAGTACCTTTTGAGGGTGAGGATGTGAAATCAAAGCGGGATGAGCTATCATTTCATGATAAATAAACTCATCCCTCTCGGTAGTCTGAATTACACCATCAAGTACCAACGCCCGGCCAAACTCGTTTGTTTCAATGATTGCCAGGTGTTGATATTCTGTCTGCTCCGTATAAACGGTTTTTGTAAATTTCCAATTGACACTGTATCCTGCGGTGTTTTCTTCGGTAAGCCAGAAATCCATAATGTTGTAACGACACCTCCTAAGATAATCCCCTAAGCCTTCTATAAAATATGTTAGGAATCCTGCCTTTATACGAAAGTATTGGGATTTATTCATTTAGAAGATTAAATTTCTCTAATTTCTGGTACAAGCTGGCTCTGGAAATTCCAAGCTGTTGGGCAGCTTTAACTTTATTCCCTCCGTTTTGCTGAATTGCCTGCATAATAGTATTACGCTCAGTTTCATCAAGAATAAATTTCAAAGTCGTTTTTTTGTTTTTCTTGGTCTCGTTAGTTACAGCTTTTTTCAAATATGCCGGAAGATGATGGACCTGAATTAGTTCCTCTTCAATAAAGTCAAAGGAGTAAGATAAAACACGTTCCAGCTCTCTAATATTGCCAGGCCATGCGTGTTTAATTAAGATTCTGTATACTTCTGAGGAAATTCCTGTGACCTTTTTGCCAAATTCCCGGTTGTATTTTTCAATAATGTTATTGGTCAGCAGTTCCATATCTTCCTGCCGTTCACGTAAAGGCGGAATATTTAAGCATAAAACATTCAGCTGATAGTAGAGATCCTCCCTGAATAACTTCAGCCCTATAAGATCTTCCAAATTACTGCTGGTGGCCGCCACCAGCCTGACATCAACCGCTCGAACAATGTCTTCCCCTGTTCTTTGGATTGTCTTGTCCCGCAAGACTTGCATAAGCCTTTCCTGTATGGCCGGTGACATCTGGTCTATTTCATTCAGAAACAAAGTTCCCCGGTCGCAGATTTCAAATTTTCCAACCAAATCATTCTTTTTGGTTCTGCCCATAACACCGGCGACAGCCCCAAATAACTCAACCTCAAGCAAGTTATCGGGGAACTCCGAACAGTTTATATGGACAAAGGGACCAAACTTTCTATTGCTCTCCCTGTGGATAGCATGAGCAAACAATTGTTTACCGGTACCCTGTTCTCCCCGCAGTAATATAGGGGTATTGCCTGGTGCATGCTTTAGAATAGATTCTTTGAGCATAGATATGGCCTGACTTTTACCGACAATATTTTCTTTTGTAAACTTAGCCCCGGAAGCAGCCTCAAGCCGCTCACTGTAAAAAGCAATCTTGCTCTTTAGGGTCTTTACTTTATTGACCAGTACATCCATCTCAGAAACCGGTTTGAACATTATTTTGCCTACCGCACCAACTACTTCACTGCCGTTAAAAATCGGCAGATTTGTAACAATAACATCCTGCCCCTTAATGGACCGGCGTTCCACATATTCGTTTTCCACTGATTCGAAAACACCGGTTAGATCCAGTTCCGGTAAAACATCTGCGATATACTTGCCTGTAACCTTTTCTTTATCTGAATTAATAAACTGGCAAAATGCGTCATTGCATCCTTCAATAATGCCAACTTTATCTATAATTACAGCACCTTCCAGCACGCTCTCCAGTAAAGCCTGGGTAACCTGGCGCAGCTCTTTTAAAGAAGACATATCTTCTACCATCTGCCGTAAAATAAGTACATCCTCAAAAACAACAACAGCCCCCATAATCTCATTCCCTCTTAATATAGGGGTCAGGTTAGCAAGACAAACTCTCTCACTTATATTAACCTTCTGACCTAATTCCGCTTTACCAGTTTGCAAGACAAAGGGTAAATGTGAATCGGGTATAATTTCCTGTATATATTTACCCATAAGGTTTTCATTAGAGTCAAGCATTTTAAGGGCAGACTTGTTCACAGAGACAATGTAACCATCCTTATCAACAGCAATCACACCATTATAAGTTGAATCCAGAACAAAGTTGAGGTTATATTCCCAATTATCTAAAATGGTTTTGGACAATGTCATGTTTATATCCCCCAAATAAAAGCCGTAAATCACATTATTTTGATACGGTATTCATACAAATTAAGTACCAGGATTTTCCGATGGCCAATCGCCACTAAGACTCCTGCTTCTGTAAGCGTGAGATGAGTGGCGCTAAGCCCCTGAATAAGTTCAGCTAAACTTCAGGTGGAGTTTAAAACTCCACCTGAAGTTTAGTTTCACTTTATAGCTTATTTTATATTATACCGTATCATTTTGACTTCACTTTTTCCTGTAACGGTCGGTTTTAGTTACTTAACGGCAAAGTCAGCAAATTAGCAGTCAATTTGAGGGACCAAAAATTGGTATTTATAATTTGTTTCTTTCTGATGATTCCTTTTTAATGAATTTGGAGGCACAAGTCAGGAAATAATTTAAACTGAACAGAAAGGAGTGGTCACGATGTCTGGTAAAATACTTGCTGCCTTGCTGCTGGTTTTTGGCGGCGGAGTTACGATTTATATATTGTTTAAAATGGCTTTGGCGGTAATTCAACCTATAGCTAAGAAAAAAATTGAACAGAAAATGCTTCAGGATAAAGCCGATCAGCTGCAAAACAGCCTCAAACTTCATGAACAGGTTGATCAGACTAAAGTAAAGCAAACTCAACAAAACATGAAAAAATAGATTTTTCCAGCGTTAACTTATGAAGTTCCGGTTTAGTGCGCATAAGCCCTGTCGAAGCTCCGGTACTGAATGGCTTCGGCAATATGTTCCGGACCTATTGCCTCATTTTCACTTAAATCAGCAATGGTCCTGGCGACTTTTAAAATTCTATTGTAAGCTCTTACACTTAACTGAAGCCTCTCAAAGGCATCTTTCAGTAATTTGGATGAACTCCCGGAAACTTGACAGTAAGAACGAATTTCATTACTCCCCATTTGGGCATTAGCACTTATTGAAGTCCCGCAGAATCTTTGTGCCTGTTTTTTTCTCGCTTGCACCACACGCTGCCTGATTAAACTGGATGATTCAATTTTTATATTGCTGTCCTTAAGTTCCCCGTAACTTATGCGGGGAACTTCAATGTGAATATCTATCCTGTCCAGCAGGGGCCCTGAGATCCTGTTTCTGTATCTGCTGATCTCAACAGGAGTACAGGTGCATTCTCTGGTACTGTCACCCAGGAACCCGCAGGGACAGGGATTCATAGCAGCCACCAGCATCAGCTTCGCCGGAAATTCAATGCTCCCGGCGACTCTTGAAACTATCACCTGCCCATCTTCCAACGGCTGTCTTAATGCTTCGAGGGTGTCCCTGTTGAATTCGGGGAATTCATCCATAAACAATATTCCATTATGGGCTAAACTTATTTCCCCGGGTTGTGGAATTCTACCACCACCCACCATCCCGGACTTTGTTGCACTATGATGGGGCGAGCGGAATGGTCTGTTTAAAATTAAAGGGTTCTTTTGATTAATTAAGCCTGCCACACTGTAAATCTTTGTCGTTTCTAAGGCCTCTTCTAAAGAAAGGGTGGGAGTTAAATGCCGAACTCTATGAGCCAGCATTGTTTTACCTGAACCCGGCGGGCCCACCATCAGGATATTATGCCCCCCAGCGGCAGCAATTTCCAGGGCTCTTTTGGCCTTATGATTACCTTTGACATCAGCCATATCTTTTAAAGGTTCTGAATTTGCCGAATCAAACAATTTCTGTATATTTACTTCATGCTTGTCAATCTCGCTCTTACCAAGGCAAAATCCTACAATCTCCTTCAGGCCGGAAACCGGATAAATATCCACTTTACCAATGAGAGCGGCTTCATCCCTGTTTTCCCAGGGCACTATAATCCCCGAATAATGTCTATCAACGGCTACCATAACCCTGGGAAGAATGCCGGTAACCCCCTTGACGCTCCCATCCAACGATAACTCCCCTATGTAGACATAATTGGCATAAACTTCTCCGGTAATCTGCCCTGATGCCGCCAAAATACCGACCGCGATGGGCAAGTCATATACTGGTCCTTCTTTTTTGAGGTTCGCGGGAGCTAAATTCACGGTAATGCGGCCAATAGGAAAATGCAGACCACAGTTTTTCACAGCCGCCCTGACCCTGTCTTTGGCTTCTTTGACGGCCAATGAAGGGAGCCCCACTATGTCAAAACCCGGCAGTCCGGATGAAATGTCAACTTCCACATCCACCATATAACCATCCAACCCTGACAATCCAACACTTTTAACTACAGCCAGCATGTTTTAAGCACCACACTTCAAAGTAAGATTAAAAACAATTTTGCAAAATCTCTGCAGACTCAAACATATTTTGTTCGTTAAGATACACTGAGCAAACATCAAAACGACAGGGTACCCCCAATAAAAATTTCTTTTGCAGATAAAATGCTGCCAAGCACCTTAATTTAGCCCGTTTTTTATGATTAACCGCCTCCTCCGCTCTGCCCCATTTTAGGCTTTTCCGGGTTTTCACTTCAATAAAGACCAGGGTTTTCTGATCCCTGGCAATGATGTCAATTTCCCCAAACCGGCAGCGAAAGTTTCGCGCCAGAATAACCAGGCCTTTCTCTTTAAGCAGTTCAACGGCTATCTCCTCGCCGATGGCTCCGATTGTACGGTTATTCGCCTTCACTGAAAACACCTCAAAGCAATTATATCAGCTGCCTTGTCTGTTAACAGTGATAAGTCTATGACAATTCGCTGATAAGCTGATGAGTATCATAAACGATAACTATGGAAATAATACAGAAAATCAATCTCTTGATATTAACTCTCAGACAAGAACTTCTTAGAAAGTACAAAAAAACTGATAAGGGGTTACTTAATGGATAAAAGACTATTGTTACATAAGTTAAACTGGTTCTACAGTCTGGAACTCAACCAAGTGGACTTGTATACTACACAAAGCAAAACCTTTAAAGGTACCTATATTGGCCAAGGGTTTGAGCGCATTGCCTATATCGAACAACAACATGTGGATAATATAGCAGAGAAAATAAAGGAGATGGGAGAACATCCCACACTTATACGTGATGTTATTTCTCCCATCCTTGGTAGCGTTGCCGGAAAACTAATTTCATTTTCTGGTATTGAAAATACATTGAAAGCTAACATGATTATTGAAAAAAAAGCGATGAAGGACTACAAAGATTTAATTAAAACTCTTGAAGCAGAAAATAATTGTGATGAAGAACTGTTGAAAATACTAATAGCCAACCACGTTGATGAAGATTTGCATACATCGTGGTTTTACGTTAAAGTTAAGGAGTTACAACCGGATCAGGAACTTTAAAGACTACATTCTCAGCATCAAAATCACACCAAAAAGAGGACCGGCATAATTCGCCGTCCTCAATTATCTGATGTCCTCAACTGCGTTATCTATTTAGGAAGCGATATCATAGAGTCCCCTAAAACACTGATTCTGACTAAAGTAATTGGTGCCTCAGATTGGATCTGAACCATAACTTGCTGCCGGTTCCTGGTCTCCCCTCCTCCACTTGCTTCAGTGGAACTTTCCAAATCGCGGTCATTGCCCCAGAAAGCAGGTATACCAAATGGCTTGATTCCCCTTTTGGCAAACTCGTCAGTGTAATATTGAGCTACCTCTGGGATAGAGAGATTAGTTTCTACTGCAATTTCTATTCCCCTGTTCAGTTCGTCACTCCTGAATGTTTCAATCGCTAATATTTTTCCGCTTATTATTGGGACATCTTTTGGTACATCTGCTCGTGTGAGTTCCCCATTACTTAGAAAAAACAAGGTAGCTCCCAGGCCAATTATCAACAAGGTTAGAACCGATATTTTAAAGATTTTTCTCAATACACCATCTCCCTTTGTATTTCCGCCGTGAAGATTGCCACATATTTGGCGTTCTCATTAAACAAAAAGAAGAAACCTGATCCAACAGGCTTCTTCTTCATTATTTCGGATATGCTTTAATTTACCTAAGCAATGAGTTGGCAGCCAGGTTAGCCAGAATTGACAGCGGCTGGGGCCAAACACCAAGGATTACGGTGATAACCATGGAAATTATCAAAGCTGCTTTGGCCCCGGCAGGTACCTCGATTGGTGAATCACTGGGCGGATCAGCCATAAACATCACTTTTACCACAGATAAATAGTAGTAAACAGATGCCATACTCATCAACAAGCCGATGATGACTAACCACAGGTAGCCTTGGTTAACGATTGATGAAAAGAGATAAAACTTACCTGCAAATCCTGCCAAGGGAGGAATCCCGGCCATCGACAGGAGGGATATGGTCAGGACCGAAGCCATCAGCGGAGAACGCTGAGCCAGACCTGCATAATCCTTAATTTCGTCACTGCCGGTATTGGCAGAGAAGTTCATGACTACAATAAAGGCACCCATAGTGGCAAAAACATAGAGCATTCCATAGAAGGCTACACCTTTTACCCCTGCCGTATTTGCTGCCACAACCCCGGTCATAATATATCCGGCCTGGGCAATACTGGAGTAAGCAAGCATTCTTTTAATATTGGTCTGGGGAATAGCAACCAGGTTACCAATAATCATTGTTAATGCCGCTAAAGCTGCAAAGAGCAGTTTCCACTGAGTATCATAATCGGGGAAGGCAATGAAGAATACCCGAACCATAACTGCAAAAGCGGCGGCTTTAGAACCAACTGCCAGGAAGGCAGTTACCGGTGTGGGCGCACCTTCATAAACATCAGGGGACCACATTTGGAAAGGCACGGCAGAGATCTTAAAGCCAAACCCGGCGATTACGAAGACGAGGCCCACCAACAGGGCCGCTGGCATGCTGCCAAAGGTCTTTAGCTTGGCCGCTACCTCACCAATCATAGTGGTTCCGGTAATCCCATAAACCAGACTGAGACCGTACAGGAGAACTGCAGAAGATAAAGCTCCAAGAATCAGGTATTTAACTCCTGCCTCAACAGATTTACTGTCATCTTTTCTGTATCCGGTGAGAATATAGAAGGTAATGGTCATAGTTTCAAGACCAAGATATAACGTGACAAAGTCACCGGCAGAAGCAAGAACCATCATCCCAAGGGTGGCAAACACCAGCATGACGAAGAACTCACCGTAATTGGAGCCAATTTTCTTCACATACATGGTTGCGGCTAAGGTTACCAGTACCGCTGAGGCCAGGAATAACTGCTTAAAGAAAACCGAAAAGTCGTCAATCCAGTACATTCCATCAAAAATGCTGGTATTTACCCCATAGTACCCAAAGCTAAATATTAGAATACCGGCCAAGCCAATTGTGACAAGATACCCTAAGCCATAGCTCTGCTCCTTGGGAACAAGTAAACCGATTATCAAAACACCAAGGGCCAGAAGGATTGTTAAAATTTCAACTGAGAGCAAAGAGAAATTTACATCCATTAGATTTTCCCTCCTATCTGACCGGCGGCTGCAGCCGAAACCTGGCTTAGTTTAGCAGCAATCGGCTCCATTCCTGAATTTACCATATCCATGAGCAAGGAGGGGAATAAACCGAAACCTACAATGAAAACAATCAATACTACTAATGGTATCATATATGAACCCCTGAGGTCTTCCACATGATCCCATTCTTCCTTGCGAGGTCCGAAGAGTACATTTGCTACCATTCTCAGGACATAGACCGCGCCCAGGACAACACCTGTCAGAGCAATAACTGCCAGAATCTGAATATAGGAATCCTTGGTGCCAAATGCCCCCACAAAAGTGGTGAACTCCGGTACGAAGCTGACCAGGCCCGGCAGACCGGCAGAAGCCATGGCGGCAACCACAAATCCCACGGCAGCGCGCGGCATTTGGTGAGCCAGACCACCGAGGTCAGGAATATACCTGCTCTTGGTCACAGCGTAAATGTATCCCACCATGGAGAAGAATAGGGCTGACATCACACCATGGGCGAACATATTGGAGACGGCTCCATTAAGACCGATCACGTTTAAGGAAGCGAAACCAATCAGGACAAAGCCCATATGACTGACTGACGAGTAACCGACAACATATTTCATATCTTTTTGGGCCAGACAAATCAGGGCGGCATATACAACGTTAGCTACGGCAAAAAGCGCGATATAAGGTGCCCAGAACTTTGCACCCAGCGGCATGATAAAAAAGCCAACCCGAATCAAACCGTAACCACCTATTTTTTTCAATACACCGGCGTGAATCATGGAGACTGCGGTAGGTGCTCCGGCGTATCCGTCCGGTGACCAGGAATGGAATGGAAACATAGAGAGCAGACAGGTAAAGCCAAAAGCCATCATCCCAAAAACTATAATTTGGAATTGTTCCGTGAAATTGACTGTGGCCAGTTTGGCAATATCAAAGGTCGGTGCCCCTAATGATTCAGCTGCACTCACATACATCCAGATCATAGCGGCCAAAAGGAAGGCGCTTCCGATCAGGAGGTAAATGGTCAGCTTCATACCGGCATATTCTTTGGTCACTGCCTTAGTCTTACTTCCGCTGCCCCAGATAATTACCATGATGTAAATGGGGATGACCACGACTTCATAGAACAGGAAGAAGATGAAGAGATCGCGGGCCACGAAGGTTCCGATGACCCCTGCAATCAGGATCAGCAGGAGAATATAGAATTCTTTGGCCCGTTTCTCCACACTCCAGGACCTGGAGTAAACTGATGTAAAACCGATAATACTGGTTAACAGCAGCATTGGCAGACTGAAACCGTCAACTCCGAGGGAATAGACAATACCGAGGTCCGTAACCCAGGGAATATCTTCAGTAAAGGCAAAACCGCCGGTAGTCAGATGGTTATTGTAATAAATAACATAACATATGATTGTTAAGGCTAATGAGATGAAGGTAGTTATACCGGCAACAGCTTTGATGACTTGTGAGTTTTCTTTAGGGATGAATACACTGATCAGTGCTCCGATAATTGGTGCTAACAAGATAACTGTTAATATGGGAAAACCATCCATTACCTTACACCTCCTAACAGACTCAGGTGAGCTGAGTTGGTATCGGTAAGTCCAAGGATCAGTACAAGAATAACGACTCCGGCAAACAGGACTAAAGCATAATGCTGCAATTTACCGGTTTGTACTCTCCTGAGCAGGCTTCCCATGACCTGAGCCAATTTTCCAATTCCGTCAACGATTCCGTCAACAATCTTAATATCGACCCACCAGAGAACCCGACCGAGACCGTCAATAATATTATGGATAATCCACAGATAAATCTCATCAATATAAAACTTGTTAAAAGAAAGCTTATACAGTGGAGCGAACTTTTTAGCCAGGGCTTCATGAGAAACTTTGTTTAACCCGTAAATATAGGTTGCACCAGCGATCCCGATGAGAGCAAGAACTGTTGATAAACCGACCAGGAAGAAATTCCAATGTCCTTGTTCGTATTCGCCAAAACGGACAAAATAACTGAAGCCTTCATGCAGTGTTGGCCAGCCAACCCAGCCACCCACTACTGACAAGACTCCCAGCACCACAAGGGGCATTGCCATGGAGAAAGGTGATTCATGGGGATGAGCGTGTTTGTCACGCAGATCGCCGTGGAAGCAAATGTAGAACATCCTGAACATATAGAAGGCAGTCATCATGGCTGTAAGGGCTGCCATTACAAACAGCAAGGAGTAAAGTCCCTGATACGGACCATGACCATGCCCGGAAAGGGACGACTGAGCCCAGACAACTTCCAGTATGAGATCCTTGCTGAAGAACCCGGCAAAGGGGAAAATACCGGCAATGGCCAGACATCCAATGAGGAAAGTCCAGTATGTGACAGGCATATATTTCTTCAGTCCGCCGTATTTCCAGATGTCAGCCTCGTTATGCATGGCGTGCAGTACACTGCCGGCACCAAGGAACATCAGGGCTTTAAAGAAGGCATGGGTCATCAGATGGAACATACTGGCTGACAAACTGCCTGCCCCAAGGGCTAACATCATGTAGCCCAATTGGGAAACTGTTGAGTAGGCCAGGATTTTTTTCATTTCCGTCTGGGTAAAGGCGATACTGGCCGCAAACAGTGCTGTAAAAGCCCCCATAAAGGCCACAAAAGCCATCGCCCCAGGCACTGTCTGAAACAGGATCAAAGTCCGGCCGGTCAGGTAAACACCGGCCACGACCATGGTCGCGGCATGAATTAACGCACTGACCGGTGTAGGGCCTTCCATGGCATCAGGCAGCCAGACATGCAGCGGAAACTGACCTGATTTTCCGATAGGGCCAAGGAATAAGACTACAGCTAACAATGTCAGGAAACCTGCAGTTACACCATATTGGGTAAAATTCGGGATCCTTTCGGCCAGTGTCTGTAAATCAAGAGTTCCAAAATTAATCTGCAGCAGGAGAATACCGAGCAAGAGACCGAAGTCACCTGTCCTTGTTGTGATAAAGGCTTTTTTGGCAGCCTCTCTGGCAGAGTATTTATGAAACCAAAAACCAATCAGAAGATATGAGCATAAACCTACAAGCTCCCAGGAAGCAAACATTTGTATTAAGTTCGGAGAAATTACCAGGTTAAGCATAGAAGCCGCAAACAGGGCAAGATACGCATAGAACCTGGAAAAACCCGGGTCCCCATGCATATAACCCAGTGAATAAATATTTACCAGTAAAGCAACCAGGGTTACCACAAATAACATCATGGCAGACGTGGGATCAATCTGGAACCCCACTTGCACAGTTAACCCCTCCATGCTAAACCAGGTAACTACATTTTTCAGCGGGTGTTCAACAAACTCTCCGCCTGCATTGATTACCCCAATACCGATGGATACAGCCAGCACAAAAGAAGTCAGAATAGCTGCAATCCCAATAAAAGCACTGACTTTCGGTAGCGGCTTAAATACCAGAGCTATGAGTACAAATGCTACTGCCGGTAGGAGAGGTATCAACCAAGCGTTATTAAGAGCGAAATCAATCATCTTGTTCTTTGCACCTACCTTCGTTAGTAGAAAACTACCATTTTAACCAATCAAAATCTTCCACGTTTACGGACATCCGGCTGCGATAAATTGCCACAATCAACGCTAGACCGACAGCCACTTCAGCAGCGGCAACAGCCACGACAAAAATGGCAAACACCTGTCCGGTTAAATCCCCGGTTGTCACATATCTGGAAAAAGCAACCAGGTTAATATTTACAGAGTTGAGCATAAGCTCAAGACCCATCAGGATGGCGATCACGTTACGCTTGGCCAGGGCCCCGAAAAGACCTATGCAGAAAAGGGTGCCGCTAAAAATAAGGAAGTGATTTAATCCTATCATGAGGTCTTTTTCACCTCTTTCGCGATAATTACCGCTCCCAGTAAGGCAACCAACAATAAAATTGCCACTACTTCGAAGGGAATAACCATCTTATTAAACATTAGATCAGCGATTTGATTGACTGTGTCTTCCGGCGGCTTGGCTGAGCTTATAGGCCACTCGGTTTGTCTTACCATTACGGCATTAATTACAATCAAAGCCAGGGATACCAGACCGGCAATCCCGGCACTTTTTGAGAACAGGTTGGTCTGCTTCATGTTGCCCCGCTGGGTCAGCATCACACCAAAGACGATGAAGATGGCAATTGCCCCTGCATATACCAGAATCTGCACAGCAGCCATGAAATCAGCCTGCAGCAGCACATACATCCCAGCTACCCCAATGAATGTAACAATCATAAAAAGAGCACTGTGAAATATATTTTTGTTCATAACCATCATTAATGCCGACCCCAACGTAATTATGGCCAGAAGCCAAAACATAAAATTCATTTACCTATTTCACCCCTTAACCTATGCCGATTATTCTTTTTCGGGCTTAGCCGGTTCGTTATCTTCCGGAGATGGAACATATTTGGAAAAGAGGTCTAGGTTTACATCATTCCGGAGATATACCGCATTTTCAAAATTGTGATTCCAAGTCAGGGCTTTGGTAGGACAAGCCTCTACGCAAAAGCCGCAGTATAAACATCTTTCAGCCATCATTTTATATCCGGTGAGCTTTTTCTTGTTATTCTCATCCTTGACTGATTCCATTTTAATTACGTGATTAGGACACGAACTAGCGCAAAGTCCACAGGAGATACATTTGGGCACATTCAAATCAAATGAGCCTTTAAAACGCGGAGGCAGATTGGGTCTTTGTTCCGGATATTCCTCAGTCACCTTTTTATCAAAAAAGTGGCTTAGAGTAATCCCTAATCCCTTAATAATTCCCTTTCCGAACACAATATCACCACCTAACCAGTTATCATTCGGTACACGTATATTCCAATCCCGGTTACAACAATGTTGGCCAGTGAAACAGGAATCAGGAATTTCCATCCGAAGTGCATCAAGTGGTCAACCCGCATTCTCGGGAGGGTCCAACGTACCCATAGGAATGTAAATAACATCAGGTAAATCTTAATCAGGAACCAGACGACTCCCGGCAGGAACGTCCATCCAAAGGGCGCATTCCAGCCGCCGAGGAACAAGGTCACAGCAATGGCAGAAACAGCAACCATATTGGCATATTCAGCCATCATAAACAAAGCCCATCTAATTCCGGAATACTCAATAAAATAACCGGCAATCAGTTCCTGTTCGCCTTCAGCAAGGTCAAAAGGTGCCCGGTTAATTTCTGCTGTAGCCGCAATATAGTAGACAATAAAAGCAATGGCCTGAGGCACTATAAACCACATATTCTGTTGGGCATTTACAATATCTGACATCTTTAATGAACCTGTCAGCATTACCACACCTAACAGTGAGAAAACCATCGGTACTTCATAGCTGATCATCTGAGCCACTGCCCGCATCCCGCCGATGAGGGCATATTTGTTATTAGAGGCCCAGCCACCCATGAGAATTGAGATAGTAGCAGTGGAACCAATAGCAATGAAGTAAAAAATACCGATATTTAAATCCTCAATAATCATTCCTTCGCCAAAGGGAATAACTGCATAAGCAAGCAGTGCTGTCGCAAAAAGGGTTGTACTGGCAATCTTGAAGACAAACTTGTCGGCAGCAGCCGGAATGATGTCCTCTTTTGCCAGTGTCTTCACAACGTCGGCAATAACCTGTCCTATACCTAAAGGACCCAAACGGTTGGGGCCTTTCCGGAGCTGGAACATTGCACTTACTCTGCGCTCTGCCAATAGAAGAATAATCACGTGCAGAAGGATAAAGATTACTGCCCCCAAAGCTCCAATGGCACTCATAATTACTTCCGCAGAGGTCGTAGAAAGTCCCATGCCCGTGAGCCCAGCCTTGATACCGTTGGCCAGATCAATAAAAAATTGCATGCTTCTTCTCCCCTATAAACCTATTTTTTCGAATAATATATTTTACCTGTCAACCTCACCGAGAACTATGTCAATAGAAGCCAGTATCAAAACCGCATCCATGATATGAGTTCCCTTGGCCATTTCAGGAAAAGCACCCAACATTGTAAAAGCCGGAGAGTAGATCCTTGTCCTGTATGGCTTGGTTGAGCCATCACTGACAATATGGAACCCAAGATGCCCTTTGGAATTTTCAGCCCGGAAGAAAACTTCTCCCACAGGAGGCTTGATTACTTTGGGAACCTTAGCCATGACAGGACCTTCCGGAATATCTTGCATCGCCTGCTGAATAATTTTAACGCTTTCTCTCATTTCCCTGATTCGCATAGCAAATCTGTCAAAGGTGTCACCATTTTCCCCAACCGGAACATCAAACTTAAACCGGTCGTAAATTCCGTAAGGCTCATCTCTTCTCATATCCGAGTCAACTCCACAGGCCCTGAGGTTCGGTCCGGTAAAACCCCAGTCCAGAGCCTGCTCTTTTGTTACCGGTGCTACACCAATGGTTCTAGCCTGTAATATTTCATTTCCGGTCAGCAGGCCGTCGTACTCGTCCAGGTAAGCCGGCATTTCATCCATCAATTGTTTCAATTCTTTAAAGAAGTCTTCCTCCAGATCCCAGGCTACACCGCCGATTCGCATATAATTGGGAGTCAGCCTGTTCCCTCCGATTCTGGTGATTAATTCCAGTACCCTGTCTCTTTCACGAAATGCGTAAAAAAATCCTGTCGCACCGGCAATATCCAGAGCAAAACTGCCCACGCAGATCCCGTGGCTCCCCAGACGCTGCAGTTCATTACAAATTACCCTGAGATACTGGGCTCTTTCCGGAATCTCTTCCGAGATACCCATCAATTTTTCCACGGCCATCACATAGGTAACTTCATTTGCCAAACCCGAGCAGTAATCCAGTCTGTCGGTGTAAGGAATAAACTGGTTATAGGTCCGCGCTTCGGCCAGCTTTTCCAGGCCGCGGTGCAGATAACCAATGTGATTTACAGCCTTTTTGATGTATTCTCCCTCAAGAGTCAGGACACAGCGGTAAACACCATGGGTACTGGGGTGTACAGGGCCCAAGTTCAGGTTAAGTTCCTGAGTTTTTAACATTCTTTCACACCTCTACAATCCCGAAATTAAAGTCTGCAGTTAATTACTACTACGCATTCAGTTTAAAATCCTTACGCAGCGGATGTCCCACAAAGTCATCGGCCAACAAAATTCTTTTCAGATTAGGATGGCCGGTGAAGACAATGCCCATCAGGTCATAAACTTCTCTTTCCATAACATCGGCAGCATTCCAGACCGAAACAATGGAAGGTAACTGCGGATTAGCTTTATCTACCTCTACTTTAACTGTCAGTTTA
This sequence comes from Thermincola sp., assembly GCA_032027005.1. GTDB lineage: Bacteria > Bacillota > Thermincolia > Thermincolales > UBA2595 > JAVSMW01. The sequence continues at coordinate 69,378 of JAVSMW010000001.1, forward strand.
TGAAGGTATGTTAAAGAATTGAGATGATATACAACAGTGAAGTTTTCAGGATACTCAACTGAACTTAAATTCATTATATGGTTGAGTTCATAGGCTGGATTTGCTTTTAGCTCCTGCATAACTTCCACGATTTTATCCGCCTTGACCTTAATTGACTGATTTGTATTATCTTCGAAAATTTCGGCACATTCGCCAAGCTTCCGGTTGAGCTCACCCACCAGGGCTTCGCGGTTAATAGTTTTATCCATTCTTCTTCACCGCCCTAATCTTGTCAGGATGAAGAATTTTTTCCCGTAATGTCAAAAAACCAAAAATTAAAGCTTCCGGTCTCGGTGGGCAGCCCGGAATATATACATCTACAGGCAGAAACGTATCGGCTCCCGGCACAACACTGTAGGAGTCAGTAAAAGGACCACCACTGATGGCACAACTGCCCATACACATGACCCACTTTGGTTCTGCCATTTGCTCATAAAGACGGGCAATTAAAGGCTGCATTTTCTTGGTAATAGTACCTGCTACAATCATCAGGTCTGCCTGGCGCGGACTCCCCCGGAACGCTTCATACCCGAACCGGGCAAAGTCGAATTTCGCGCTACTGGTATTAAGCATCTCGATAGCGCAGCAGGCCAGGCCGAAAGTAACGGGAAATATTGACCTGGACCGAAACCATCCCAACAACTTGTCAGTTGTAGTCAAAATTACGTTGTTACGAATGAGTTCATCGACTTCGTTCCCTTTAGTTACATCCATTCTAATGCTCCTTCCTTCCATGCATACCAAAATCCAATCACTAAAATTGCGATAAAAATAAACATTTCAACAATACCAAACAACCCCAGACTTTGGAACTTTACTGCCCAGGGATAGAGAAAAATAGTTTCAACATCGAAGGCAACAAAGATTAAAGCATACATAAAATAGCTGACTTTAAACTGTACCCAAGTATCACCCTGGGTCTCAAGTCCGCACTCATAAGTCAGCAGTTTTACCGGGGTAGGATTTTTATGGTTACTGGTCGTAAGAATCTTTGAGACCCCCAGCAAAATCATCGGAAATACTAACCCGACTACAAAGATTACAGCTATCCCTGCGAAACTCGTTAGCATAGCTTCCCTCCTTTCGTTGTTATTTAATAAAAACAACTACTTTATCCATATCCATAAAAGCGCCCACTCCAAAGCATTGAATTTTGTGACTCTCTGAAAATTCTCAAAATTCAATGCTTTGGATGTGGGTTTCTATTATGGTTATAGGCAGTATCTTGGAACATCTCAGCTTGTATACCTTATACAATATATTCTATATAGGTAACAAAAATCCCTTCTTGTTCAAAGAAAACTGCAAAAAATTCAGTATATTTTGCATGTTTTTGTCAGATTATGACACCGCTTTTGCCTAACTTTACAGTCTACACGGGACAATCAAAATTTTTAATAAATGTTTTCCTATGCAGGTAACAAGGCCCATTTTTCTGTAAAGCTTCGATATGGTCCCTGGTTCCATAGCCTTTGTGCCTGGCAAACCCATAAACCGGAAACTGTTTGTCATAATCCTCCATCATCCGGTCTCTCGTCACCTTGGCCATAATAGACGCAGCAGCTATCGTCATGCTTTTGCCATCACCCTTGATAATGGGGATTTGGGTCACCCCTACCTCCGGGATCCGTACAGCGTCGACCAGGATATAATCCGGATGCTCCGCCAGATTTTGCACCGCCCTGCGCATGGCCAGGAGATTAGCCTGAAAAATATTGAGGGTATCAATTTCCTCCACATCAGCCAGCCCCACGGCCCAACAAACCGCTTTTTCCCTAATCTCAGCGAAAAGCCTGGCCCGCATTTGGGGAGACAGTTTCTTGGAATCATTTACCCCTCTAATCAGACAACCATCCGGAAACACAACTGCTGCAGCCACCACCGGACCGGCCAAAGGACCGCGCCCCGCTTCATCAACACCGGCTATCAGCTTAAAACCTTTTTCCCGGGCCTGTTTCTCATATAAGGACATCTTCAGCAGGCGGTTATTCTCCTGCTCGAAAAGGGCCCGCTGCCTGCAAAACTGCTGGTATATCTTTTGAACTCCGGCTCGCGGGTCCTGGCTCAGAGAAGCAATTTCCAGGTCAGAAAGTAAATCCCCTTGTTCCGCTACGATTTTCCGGATTTCAACAGTAGATTTCGCACGAAACATCGAAGGCCTCCGTAACTCAATACTTTACAATGTCTCTTTCTTCCTCATTCAGGAAAAACCTGCTTTTGAAGATAAAAAATTATCAGTTTTTAAAGCACATCCAAAGTAAACTCGCCAATTTTACCCGCTCTGAATTCACTAAGGACTATTGCTGCCGTTTTTAAAGTGTCAACATGCCCCCCGGAAATCAGACAGCCCCTTTTGGCCCCGATGGTTCTCAAGGTTTCCATGGGGTCAGCCTCCAATTCAGTCAGCTTGTACCTGGTACAGAGGTTCAGAGAAGCCTCCGCCGCGAGCCATTGCACGAGCTTTAAGGTAATCTGCTCAATATTTATGATCTCATCTTTGATGGCTCCTGTAACGGCAAGTTTGAAACCTACTTCGGGATCTTCAAATTTCGGCCACAATATGCCGGGAGTATCCAGGAGTTCCAGTCCTTTGCCAACCCTGATCCACTGTTTGCCCCTGGTTACCCCGGGCCTGTCCTCGGTTTTGGCAGCCCCTCTGCCGGCCAGCCGGTTAATCAGCGAAGATTTGCCGACATTCGGCACGCCCACCATCATCATCCTAACAGGGCGCGGCCGCCTGCCTTTAGCCGCCAGTTTTTGAATTATCTCTTCCGCCTGGTTTTGGGCCTCAGAGATCAAGGCATTAACACCTTTCCCCGTTTGTGAATCCAGGGCAATACAGGGATAACCATGCTCTTGCTGAAATTTTCGCTTCCATTTGTCAGTTTGGGTTTTGTCGGCCAGATCCGATTTATTCAAAACAACAATCCGTAGTTTTTCCCCTAAAATGTTATCTATTACAGGATTGCGGCTGCTCATCGGAATCCTCGCATCAAGCAGCTCCACAACCACATCAACCAGTTTTAAGTTTTCCTGGACCAATTTCCGGGCTTTGGCCATATGCCCGGGAAACCACTGGATGGTATCTATCTCCACCTAAATCACCTGCTTACATTGAAACTTTCATTTATACAATATCATGCCAAATGCGGTTCTTTTTAATGTGTCTGGTATATCTGGGTTAATGAAGTATTTTTATTCTGTTTATCGGCCAATAGATAAATGAGGCCTTACCAATTATATTTTCTCTGGGCATTTCACCCCAGGACCTGCTGTCTAGGCTGTCATTCCTATTGTCACCCATCATAAAAAATTTGTCCTTTGGCACCGTCACGGGACCATAGTCCTGAAACTCCAAGCTTTTCGGCAGATAGGGTTCAGGGGTAACTTTGTCATTTATATATAAAGTACTGTTTTTGATCTGCAATTTTTCTCCAGGTAAACCAATGAGCCTTTTCACAAAATCCCGTTTAGGATCCAGCGGATACTTGAAAACTATAATGTCACCCCGTTTAGGCTCACTAAACCGGTATACTATCTTGTTTGCGGCAATCATATCTCCTTCAGTCAGGGTCGGCTCCATGGAAGCTGACGGGATAACAAAAAACTGAAACAAAAAGACCCGGATAACCACCGCCAATAAAACGGCAATCACCACAGATTCAATAACCTCTCTGACCGGGCCTTTAATCTGACCAAGCTTACTTTGATTTTCCCGAAACTCGTTTTCGGTCAATGTGATTCCCCCTATGATCAGTTGCAAGTCCCAAGTCGCGAGTGACGAGTGGCCGGTGGCCAATGGCTAGGTACCCATTCCAGAATAGTTAAAAAGGGACAGTTTACCTGTCCCTTTTGCAATTTTACCTATGCTGTTCCTTAATCCTGGCCGCCTTACCCCTAAGTTTTCTGAGATAGAACAATCTAGCCCGGCGTACCTTTCCTCTGCGAACTACTTCAATTCTATCAATCCTGGGTGAGTGGATCGGAAAAGTTCTTTCAACTCCAACTCCATAGGAGATTCTGCGCACAGTGAAGGTTTCTCTCATGCCTCCACCACGTCTTTTGATTACAACACCTTCAAAAACCTGAATCCGCTCTCTGCCGCCCTCGACAACCTTTACGTGAATTTTTACAGTATCACCAGGCCGGAACTCAGGTAATGCATTTTTCATTTGCTCTTCTTCAAGTAATCTGATTATATCCATTTGTTTGCCCTCCTTCCTTGGGACGTTCATAACCTGTATTTATCCGATAGCTAACCGCCGCTAAGACTCCCACCTCTTTGGCGGGAGATAAGCGGCGCTAAGCTCCTGGATAACGATTTCTAATCGTCAGATGGAGTCCAAACTCCATCTGACGCTAAGAACTCTGTTAATTCCAAGCAGCGGACCGTCCTATTAACCCAAAGCCCAAAGGCTTCAAGTGACCAACAAAAAATATTATATCACAGGCTTCCTGGATTTTCAAGGCAGTAATCAGTGAGTAGTGAGTAGTCAGACGATTACTTACTGTTTACTGTTTACTGTTCACTGTTCACTGTTCACTCTCCACTCACCACTCTAGCTCCACCAGGCTTCGCCCAGGAGCCTGTCCAGGATAATGGCCGCGGCAGCCCTCACGCTAAGGTGATTGTATTCACCGGCCCCGTATATTGGTTCCAGGATGTAGTCACTCTTAAGCATCGTTTCCTTTTCTACGCCCCAGCCGGTGCCAAAGACAATCAGGTATGGTGTGCCGTCTGTCAGCATTGACCTCATCTGCCGGTATCCTATAGTGTTGGGGTAGATCCTGGCGTCAGTCATCACGATTTTAGGGGGGACTCCCGTCTCCCGCTTAATCTCTTCCACAGTGTCTGCCAGGCTGGCCATGAGGGCTACCCTTTCAAACGCAAATTTACGGTCTGAATTATATTGTGAGCCATATCCATGCTGCCAGTAGCCTAGAATGTCCTCAATCAATTTGCGCTGGGTTTCTAATGGGTGAATTACGAAGTATCGCTTGATACTGTAAGTACAGGAACTTCGGGCAATATCATGAATATCCAGGTTAGTGATGGAGGTGGCAATAACCTCCATTCTTTTATTATACACCGGGTGGTGCAGCAATCCTATGTAAACAGGCGGTTTTGTCTCCACACTCACTGTATTTTGCCTCCCTGAAGCCGAAACTATGTCTCATCATGTGTCAGCAAAGCCTGGTCCTCTTTGGTCAGGTCAATGTTCTGCAGCAAATCGGGCCGCCTGGCCACTGTACGTTTTAAGGACATCAGCCTTCGCCACTTGCGAATTTTTTCGTGGTCCCCGCTCAAAAGAATTTCCGGCACAGTTAAGCCTCTATATTCTCTGGGCCTGGTGTATTGCGGATATTCCAACAGCCCGTTATAAAAAGAATCACTCATAAAGGATTCCTGCTCGCCAAGCACTCCGGGAATTAAGCGGGCCATGGCGTCAATAATCACCATGGCAGGCAGCTCTCCGCCTGTGAGGACAAAATCTCCGATGGAAAACTCTTCATCAACCAGCTTTTCCCGGACTCTTTCATCTATTCCTTCATAATGACCACAGATAAAAATCAAGGTTTTTTCATTGGCTAACCTTTTGGCAGCTTCCTGATTAAATACCTGCCCCTGGGGGCAAAGTAAAATAACTTTGGCTAGGTCACCGGTGCCCTGCCTGGCAAACTCAACAGCCTCAAATATAGGCTCAGGCTTCATAACCATCCCCGCACCACCGCCGAAAGGATAGTCATCAACTATCCGGTGCTTATCATGAGCAAAGCCCCGGATGTTGATGGTGTTTATATTGATCAAGCCTTTTTCCCTGGCTCTTTTGATAATACTTGTATTAAGAGGCCCGTCAAACATTTCGGGAAAAAGAGTCAGGATATCGATTTTCATTTTCTCACCCCTAAAGGTCGAGGAGTCCGTCCAGTGGTTTAATGACCATTAGTTTCTGATTCTTGTCAATACTTCTGACTATCTCTTTAAGAGCCGGAATCAGATACTGTTTGGCTTCTCCGGCAACAACATAGACATCATTACTGCCGGTCTGAATTACATCTTTTATCAGACCAAGGCTTTCCCCTTTATCTGTTTCAACATTCATTCCGATAAGATCAAAAATGTAAAAAGTATCTGCAGGCAGATCCTTCAGCTCTTCCCTGGCAATTTTCAGCAATCCGCCTCTAAGCTCTTCTGCAGCATTCATGTCAGGGATTTCTTTAAATTTTATAATAAATAGATTTTTTTGTTGGCGGACCCGTTCAATGGTCAGTTTTCTGGTTACCCCGGCCTTTTCCCAGTTTAAGCCGGCACCAATCCTGAAACGCTCAGGAAAATCAGTCAAAGGAAAAACCCGGACTTCCCCCCGGTGCCCTTGGGTAGTAGTAATCTCCCCGATAGAAATCAAGCTATCTTCCTGGCTCATCTAGATTCGTTGATCTCCTTCTAATTTCAATAATTTTGTTGTCACAGACAACTATTTCAACGCCCATAATTTCGTTCCAGTCGTCCCCGACGTTAATTTCAGTAATTGATTCCATAGTCCCCTGGACTACCTCTGCCCCTAGGGCCAGCTTCCCGATATTTCTCAGCTGCTCGGTAAGTTTACCCTTGGCCTGCAGCCTTTTATGTTTTTCACTTTCCACCTGCTGTTTGGCAGCAGGAATTCCAGCTGGGTTTTTCTTTTCCAGTTCAGCAACCAGCCGCTTAATCTGAAAATCAAGCTGCTGCAGCTCTGCATCGAGTTTTCTGGCTGTTTCCTGGATTTCAGCAGCCATCTGGTTTTTAAAATTGTCAGTGACCTTGACCTTGACCACTATCGGCCGTTTTACCTTTAATCCTTGTAACATTATGCATCCTCCGGCTCTAAATAAAACAATATAAGGTAACGGGGCCTTTCAGAGCCCCGTTTCCTCATACAATCTCTACTACGACTTTTTTGCCTTCTCTGATAGCGGCCGCTTTGACAATGGTTCTGATAGCCTTGGCTATTCTACCCTGTTTGCCAATAACTTTCCCCATGTCTTCGGGAGCAACCTTTAACTCCAAAACCAGAGATTTATCTCGTTCAACAACATTTACGGAAACCTGACCCGGGTTGTCGACCAAGGTTTTGGCAAGTAATTCGACTAGTTCCCCCATGATTGCACCCCCTAATACTACTTCGCAGCAGCTTTCTCAATCAACCCGGCTTTATTTAAGAGGGCTCTGACTGTTTCTGATGGTTGTGCACCGGTTTGCAGCCATTTCACAGCCTTTTCATCATCCACTTTTACTTCGGCGGGATTTTTGCACGGGTCATAATATCCAATTTCCTCTATAAACCTACCGTCTCTCGGAGACCGGGAATCAGCCACCACGATACGGTAGAAAGGCTTCTTCTTAGCACCCATTCTTCTCAACCGAATCCTTGTTGCCATAATATCACCTCCTTATATAATCTTCCAAAATTTCCTTTTTTATACTGCTTTTGTTTTATTTAAAAAACGGAAGTTTGAAGCCCCCGCCTTTTTTCAGGTTTTTCTCCATCCCACTGAACTGTTTCATCATCTTTTTGGTTTCTTCAAACTGTTTTAACAAGCGGTTGACATCACTGACCTTGGTCCCACTGCCAAGAGCAATTCTCTTTTTGCGGCTGTCCTTGACAATTTTGGGATCTTTTCTCTCTTTCAACGTCATGGACTGGATGATCGCCTTCATATGAGCGATTTCTTTTTCATCAATGGAACCTTTAAGATTCTTCAACTGCTTCATATTACCAAGACCGGGGATCATCCCAAGAATCTGGTCCAAGGGACCCAGATTTTTCATTTGCTCCATTTGTTCCAGGAAGTCCTGCAGGGAATACTCCTGGGTCTGGATTTTCCGCTGCAGTTCCTGAGCCTTCTGCAGATCTACTGTGGACTGGGCTTTTTCAATTAGACTCAAGACATCGCCCATCCCAAGGATTCTGGAGGCTATCCTGTCGGGATGAAAAGGCTCTAAGGCATCCAGTTTTTCACCCATGCCGGCAAATTTAATGGGCTTGCCTGTTACGGCTTTGACGGAAAGGGCGGCACCTCCGCGGGTATCGCCATCTAATTTGGTAATGATGACCCCGTCAATGCCCAGGATTTCATTAAAAGTGTTGGCTACATTTACGGCATCCTGGCCAATAGTGGCATCCATGACAAATAATATTTCATGGGGATGGACGGAACCCTTGATATTTTTTAGTTCATCCATTAGTTCTTCATTGATGTGCAGCCGGCCTGCGGTGTCGATAATCACAAGGTCATTCCCGTATGACCTGGCCTGTTCTAAGGCCCCTTTGGCAATATCCACCGGATTTGTTTTATCCCCCAAAGTATATACAGGGATCTCCAATTGTTCACCTAACACCTGCAGCTGCTTGATGGCTGCCGGACGGTATACATCACCGGCCACCAGTAAAGGCCTGCGGCCCTGTTTTTTCAAAAGCCCGCCCAGTTTACCGGCAGTCGTGGTTTTACCTGCACCCTGGAGTCCTACCAGCATGACTACGGTCGGTGGCTTGGAAGATGTATTGATTTTGCTTTGAGTGCCGCCCATCAGCTCGGTCAGTTCTTCATTTACAATCTTAATCACATGCTGACCCGGAGTAAGACTTTCCAGAATCTCCTGCCCAATGGCACGTTCCTTGACTTTTTTAATAAAGTCCTTGACTACTTTAAAATTAACATCTGCTTCCAAAAGGGCAACCCGCACCTCGCGCATAGATGCTTCCACATCGGCTTCGTTGAGTTTCCCTTTCCCACGCAGCTTTTTAAAAGTTCCTTGAAGTTTTTCGGCCAGACCCTCAAAAATCACGTTCCAACCTCCTCACGCGATTACCCGCGCCTGTTTAAATATTAGTAATTTCCTGCAGCTCTGAGACCAACCTCTTTAATTCCTGGGCAATATCTGCCGGCAACTCAAGATTCTCAACCAGCTGCACCATCTCATTAAGCTTTGACTGTTCGCGGTTAAACTTAATGACAAGCCCCAGCTTTTCTTCATATTCCTCTAAAATTTTTTCACTTCTCTTAATCACATCGTGCACAGCCTGGCGGCTGACGTTAAATTCTTCGGCGATTTCACCGAGAGAAAAGTCCTGCTCATAATATAGGGACAGAATGTCCCTTTGCTTTTCTGTCAGCAATTTTCCGTAGAAGTCAAACAATATGGCCATCCGTTCTAATTTCTTGATCATATGTCAGCCATCCTAACTATTCCTGAAAAAGCACTGTAAAGGTTTCCTGCTTTACAGGATAAGTTTAATGGACAGTAAGGGATTTGTCAAGTTAAAACAGTTTCAGGTTAAATCAGTTTCAGGTTAAATCAGTTTCAGGTGTAAAAACAGTTTCAGGTTAAATCAGTTTCAAAAACTCGTCCCCAAAGGGCATGCATAAACTGACCTGCAATAAGAGGGGAGTGCCCAAGTTTTTACTTGTAGGCACTCCCGTATTGTGTTCTTAATGGGCGAACAAGGTAGCTGTCTGCAAATGGATTAACCGGAGTGCCCACACCATCCCAGATATGGATCCCTTTCTTTGGATGACAGCGAGTGCTGAGGGCATGAATTACTTGCTTGAAATTGTAAATATCTACTGTATCATCTACCACCACAACCATATGGAACCAGGGTCCTAATTTGAAAAGGTCTACATCGTCACCCAACAAGATATTTTCTTTACAGGGAGCCTGGGATTTATCGACAAGCTTCGGTGGGATTGGCTTACCGCTGGTCCGCTTAATATATTCGGCAGCAATCTCCGGGATGCTGGCCGTCGGCTCCAGGCCGAAAACCATAAGACAGGAGGACTGTCCACCTTGAGCAGTCCTCCTGTCTGTATTAATTTGGATATTACTTTTCGAGCATGACCATCTGTATGTAGTCAGGGACACCTCAATTGTGATTTTATGTATTAATGGACACCCTTGGTTTCCTTAGATTTTCTTTGCCTCTTAACCTCAGCTATATCTTCATCTAAGTCCATGATTTGCACAAGAATCCTAGTCTTTTCGGCACTTTTGCCATTAATCCAGCGATCTATCAAATTATCTCGTTCGTGTATCAAGATTGATAGTTTATCTCCTGTCCAAGTCATTTCTCCACCTCCAAATATTTGTGATTATTTTCACTTTTCTTATTATTTTATTCTACAACACTATGCATTTTCCCTTCTTTAATTTGGGTTTTTTAAAAATTCTTTCCGATATCTAAACTTCAGGTGGAGTATAAAACTCCACCTGAAGTAAGCTGCATTTCACTACTTACGATCTGCCAACCTATCGGCACATCTTTGTGCATTACTCATTATTTCTTTCTCGTCCATCCCTAAAACCTGGCCTTTTTTCATCACAAACTTCCCGTCTATCATCACTGTGTCCACATCTGATGACTGGGCGGCATATACGGTATGGGCAATAATATCATGCTTCGGATGCAGGTGCGGCTTGGCAAAATCGATGAGGATAATATCTGCCTTAAACCCTGGCTGCAATACACCAATATCCAGCCCTAAGACCTTGCCGCCATTTTTTGTGGCCATTTCCAGGGCCTGATAGGAAGGCAGGGTCATGGGATCCATGGTATTTACTTTGTGCAGCAGAGCAGCAGTCCGCATTTCCTCCAGCATGTCAAGGTTATTATTGCTGGCCGCACCGTCAGTCCCTAATCCCACATTAATGCCCTCGGCCAGGAGCTGAGGGACAGGGGCAATCCCGCTGGCCAGTTTCATATTGCTTTCCGGATTGTGGGCGATGCCGACATTTTTCTCTTTGATTATTTTGATATCGTCCTGGCTCAGGTGTACACAATGGGCTCCTAAAACCGGAAAATCAAGTAAACCAAGGTCGCGGACATATTCAATCGGGGATTTGCCATACTGTTTCCTGATATCTTCAATTTCCTGCCTGGTTTCAGCCAGGTGAATATGAACACCGACTTTATGTTTTTGAGCTAAAAGGGCCACCTTTTCCAGATATTCCGGCGGGCAGGTGTAAGGTGCATGAGGTCCCACCATGGTTGTAATCCTGCCGTTGGCGGCACCGTGCCATTTGGCTATAAATTCATCAGATTCGGCCAATGCACCGGGGCCGGTCGGAGCGACCCCCACCATACCACGGGCCAGGCTGGCCCTGATGCCGGTTTTCTCCACAACCTGGGCTACTTCATCCATAAAGAAGTACATATCGGCAAATGTTGTCGTGCCTGATTTAATCATTTCCAGCACACATAACATCGTGCCCCAATAGACATCTTCTCCTGTCAACCGGTCCTCTAAAGGCCAAATCCGCTCCGACAGCCACTCCATCAAAGGCAAATCATCAGCGTAACTGCGCAAAAGTGTCATGGCCGCATGGGTGTGGCAGTTCACAAAACCGGGCAGTGCTACCATGCCGGCAGCATCAAAGGTCTCATCGGGATGCCAGTCTGGTGCGGTAGTGCCTTTGGGGCCAACTGCAACTACTTGATTGCCTTCTATTGCAATCTCCCCGTCAGAGATTATCAGGTTTTTCTCAGTCATCGGTACTATTGTGGCATTACGAAAGAGAATCCGGGCCATCTCAAAACCTCCTACCATTGAGTATATTTTTTACTTTTTTGTTCTTTGACTTCACCCTGCAGTGTGCGGGTTAAGTAAATTATTTTGCATATATTCTCCAGACTGGATGTCCATTGGTAGGCTTCCTCCATTAGTTGGCCCACGGCAAAGCTTCCATGTCCTCTAATCATCACAATTTTATATTCTTTCAGATACTCAGGCAGAATCCGCGCCACCTCTGCCGAACCGACGGTATGTTCAAAACCAATCACAGGAATTTTGTGCAGCATGTACTGTCCTTCGGAATCGATAGGAATAATCTCATCATCAATTAAAGACAGAGCTGTGGCGTAGACCGGATGAGCATGTACGATGGCCAGGGCCGGCGTATTCTGATAAATAGTCCGGTGGACTCCAATTTCGGTAGAAGCAAGGGTAATTCGGCTGTCATTTTTAGTTAAACCGGTTTCAATCAAGTCACTTTCTTTTAAATTCCCGAGCATCGAACCTCTTCTGGTAATGACCAGTCTATCTCCCAAACGAACACTCATGTTGCCGCTGTGGGAACTGTTTAAGCCCTGCAGGAAAAGGCCGCGCCCTATTTGGTTAAACTCTCTGTACATTAATTTACCTCCAAGCCAAGCTGGGAGATTTTTTCCGGGTTAGGGACCCCATTGGCATCCCACCCTCTGTATCTGTAATAATCGGCCAGCATTGAATCCAGATTTACCACATGGCCCTTGGAAGGTCCGGATTTAATGGCTTCGTTAAGCAGCCTTTCCGGCAGGGTATCATCCAGCTGGGTCAGACCCTCTCTCAGATTATACAAGCGTTCCAGGTTCCAAATTCTCTCCCCGGTGAAATGTAAATCCTGGGGTTGATAGTCTACTCCTGTCACTGCGGTCAAAAGCCTGGCAAAATACTCTTCGGAAACAGCCAATCCAACAAACCGGCAGATTATTAAGGAATCCATGGCAGCATTTATGTTTTGATAAAAAATGGTCAGCCCCGCTTTGCCGTGGACCCCAAACCTGTCCACCATTTTGGGTACACCCAGTACTTCCGGGCCAACCATATATGCCCTGAGGTGACAGCCGCCCCGGTTGGAAGTGGCAAAGCCTAAGCCCATGCCCTGTAATCCCCGGGGATCGTAAGCCGGAAGCTCCAGGCCCTTGACCTGCATAGCATATTGTGGACCATTGTATTTGGAGGCCAGCAGGCGGGTGCCTTCGGCTAAATCATTGCCAAACCCGCGCCTGTATGCAATATCTTCAATTAAAGAGGCAAGTTTGCCGGCATCACCGAATTTAAGTTCAATATCTATCAGTTTGTTTTCAGCCATCTCCATGGCACAGCCAATAGATGAACCAACTGAAATTGTATCAAGACCAAGCCGGTTACAGAGATAGCCGGCTTCGGCAATTGCTTCCAAATCACTGATGCCGCACTGGGGCCCGAGTGCCCAGAGGGACTCATATTCAGGGCCTTCCCCTTCTTCCCTGGAGGTGCGGGTAACGCGGGTACATTTAATGGGACAGCCGTAACAGCCCTTTTTGGCTACAGTATGCTTCTCAGCTAAAGTCTCACCCGAAATCTTTTCGGCTTCGGCGAACTGGGAGTCCCGAAAGTTATAAGCTGGGAAAATCCCGGAATCGTTAAAAAGATTGACCAACACAGGGGTCCCAAATTCCGGCAGCCCCTGAGACGTAATCGGATTTGCTTTGAGCCACTTGTCAGTTTCATAAAGGAGGAATTCCAGTTTTTCGGGGTCAGCCACCGCCACCTTTTGCTGCCCGGTGACAGCAATGCCCTTGAGCATTTTAGCCCCCATCACAGCACCCAGCCCGCCGCGGCCCAGGGCCCTGGTTTTGTCATTCATTATACAGGCGACCTTCACCAGATTTTCCCCAGCCGGTCCAATACAGGCCACACTGTAGCCCTGACCTTCGATCTCTTTTATTTTATTGGTAGTTTCCGGCACATTCAAACCCCACACCCCGGCGGCATCTTTAATCCAGGCACCATTTTCCGTTATTTTTAGATATACGGGTTTGTCGGACTTGCCTTCGACAATCAAACCGTCATAACCGGCCTTTTTCAGCCTGGCTCCCCAGATCCCGCCTGAATTGGAGTCAAAAACCGTGCCTGTCAGCGGTGATTTGGCTGTAACAGTAAAGCGCCCGGAAGTGGGCACTTTGGTCCCGGTGAAAGGACCGGTCAGAAAAATGAGCTTATTTTCCGGGGAAAGAGGTTCAACCTGGGCCGGTACTTCCTCCCACAGCATGGCGCATCCCAAGCCCCTGCCGCCGATATACTGCTGATAACGGTCAAGAGCCGGGTGTTCTATATTTATCTGCCCTGTTGTAAGGTTAATCCTAAGCACCTTCCCGGTCCAACCGAACATGAACTTAACCTCCTACTCCCCATGCTCCCATCCATAGAGATATTCTTCCTGTTCAGGAGTCAGTTTATCAAGGGAGGTATTAAGGGATTCCAGTTTAATGGCAGCAACTTTTTTATCGATGTCTTCCGGAACTTTGTATACTTTGCCACCCAGATTTTGACCCTTTTCAAGGACATATTTGGCCGACAGGGCCTGCAGGGCAAAGGACATATCCATGATTTCAGCCGGATGCCCGTCACCTGCGGCCAGATTGACCAGGCGGCCTTCAGCTAGCAAATATAATTTGCGGCCGTCAGGCAAGGCGAATTCTTCAATATCCTTCCTGACAACCCTCTTGTTTTGGGCCATTTCCGTGAGTTCAGGCTTATTGATTTCCACATCAAAGTGACCGGCATTGGCCAGGAGGGCTCCGCTTTTCATTTTTTCATAATGTTTACCGCGGATGACATCCTTGCAGCCGGTTACTGTAATAAAGACATCTCCCAGAGCTGCTGCATCATCCATACTCATGGCCTGGAATCCATCCATATGGGCCTCGATAGCTTTGATGGGATCGATTTCGGTGACTATAACCTTAGCCCCCAGTCCTTTGGCTTTCATGGCAATTCCCTTGCCGCACCAGCCATATCCGGCCACAACTACAGTCTTGCCGGCCACAATGAGATTAGTGGTTCTCATAATGCCGGTCCAGACAGATTCCCCGGTGCCGTACCGGTTATCAAAAAGATATTTACATAAGGCATCATTGACCGCGATCATCGGGAACTTCAACTGCCCGGCCTTCTCCATGGCCGTGAGCCGCATCACCCCGGTTGTGGTTTCCTCACTGCCGCCGATAACATTTTCAGCCAGGTGGGCACATTCGTAATGCAGAAGGTTAACCAGATCACCCCCGTCATCAATGATAATCCGGGGTTTTGTTTCCAGCACTTTGATCAGGTGTGCTTTATATTCTTCAGCTGTCGCATTATACCAGGCGTAAACCTGAATCCCGTCTGCCGCCAAGGCCGCGGCCACATCATCCTGGGTGGAAAGCGGGTTGCTGCCTGAAATCACCACATCCGCGCCACCGGCCTTTAAAACAGTGGCCAGGTAAGCAGTTTTGGCTTCCAGGTGAATACTTACTGCCACCCTGACTCCTTTAAAAGGCTGGGTTCTCTCAAAATCACTGCGGATCTCATTCAGGACAGGCATGTGTTCTTTGACCCAGTCAATTTTCAGTTTTCCGGCGGGGGCCAGGTTGATATCTCTCACTATGTAATCCATAACAGTCACTCCTCTAAAATAATTTCTTCATATTGTCGGTATATGGGGGTTTTACTATCCCACGGTCTGTGATGATGGCGGTAATTAATTGATTTGGGGTCACATCAAAAGCCGGGTTCAAAACCTTCACCCCCTGGGGGGCTACCTCTTGTCCGAAGACTGCGGTAACTTCTTCCGGATGACGTTCTTCAATGACGATATCATCCCCGGAAGCCAGGCTCATATCTACGGTTGAGGCCGGTGCCGCCACATAAAAGGGAATATTATGTTCCTTACATAGTACGGCGACAGTATAAGTACCAATTTTATTAGCCACATCACCATTGGCTGTAATTCTGTCTGCTCCCACGATGGCCAGGTCGATGAGGCCTTTTTTCATTAAATATCCGGCCATATTGTCTGTAATCAGGGTAACAGGAATGTCATCGTGCATCAACTCCCAGGCTGTCAGCCGGGCCCCTTGCAAAAGAGGCCTCGTCTCATCGGCAAAAACGCTGATTTGTTTCCCGGCATGGTGAGCGGCCCTGATCACTCCAAGAGCCGTACCGTAACCGGCTGTGGCCAGCGCCCCGGCGTTGCAGTGGGTGAGAATGCGGGCCCCGGTTGGAATTAACTCATTTCCGCAGGCACCTATTTTTTTATTCATCGCCACATCTTCGGAAAATATATGATGGGCCTCTTCCAGAATAACTTCTTTTAATTGGGGAACTTCAAGTCCGGCGGCATTTTCGATCACATTGACCATTCTTTGGATGGCCCAGAAAAGGTTAACTGCCGTGGGCCGGGTCGCGGCCAAAAGATTTGCTGTTGTCCGAAGATACTGCAGGAATTCCTCTTTGTCCCGGAGCGGGCTGTGCACTGCCGCCAAAGCCATGCCGTATGCAGCAGAGGCACCTATTGCCGGTGCACCCCTGACTTTCATAGTTTTGATGGCATCTGCTACCTGTTCTGCGGTACTGCACCTGACATAGGTCAAGTTGCGGGGAAGGAGTGTCTGGTCAATTAGGACAAGACATCCGTCCTGCCATTCCATTGTCTTCATACTTTTCACCTGAATCTTAATTATTTCCCCTGTCCAAGGGATCCCAATTCTTTGAGAGCATCCCGACATTGACAGCTTCTGGCCTCCGGAACTATCTCAATAGTTTTCATCACCAAGGTTTTGAGGTTTTCCCTGTTTGTTTCCATTGCTTCCATAACCTCTGCATGGGTCAGGGGTGTTGGAGAAATTCCGGCCGCAAAGTTTGTGACCATAGCTATAGTCGCATAACAGATTGCAACTTCTCTGGCCAGCACAACCTCCGGCACACTGGTCATTCCCACCAGGTCTCCCCCCATGGTGCTAAACATTTTGATTTCGGCCGGAGTTTCAAATCTTGGTCCTTCGGAACAAACATAAGTGCCTTTATCTTTAACCGGTATTCCTGCTGCGCAGGCGGCATCAAGAATTATTTTACGGAATTCAGGGCAGTAGGGCTGGGTCATATCAACATGAACTATGCCCTGTTCCCCGCTGTCATAAAAGGTCTGTACACGGTTTTTGGTAAAATCAATAAACTGGTCCACAAGAATGAACTCTCCCGGCCTCATCTCCAGGTTTAAGGACCCCACCGCACCTGTAGCGATAATTCTATCCACACCAAGCTGTTTCATAGCCATAATATTGCCCCGGTAGTTCACCCGATGGGGCGGAACCTGGTGGGCTGCACCGTGCCGGGCAACAAAAACCACCGGGATGCCCATATGCTCGCCGGTTTTGACCGGT
Organism: Thermincola sp.; assembly: GCA_032027005.1. Taxonomy (GTDB): domain Bacteria; phylum Bacillota; class Thermincolia; order Thermincolales; family UBA2595; genus JAVSMW01. The sequence goes on from JAVSMW010000001.1 coordinate 86,399, forward strand.
ATATCTCCAAATGGGGTATTGACCACCTGTGATTCGACCTTTGTCAGAATTGCGGGGTCATACACTCCTGTTCCACCAATAATTCCGATTTTAGTCATGTGTTCTTACCTCCATTAGGCAAACAATGCGTCCACAAAATCCTGGGGATTAAATTCTTTTAAATCATCAATCTGTTCACCAATTCCAATATACTTCACCGGGATATCCAACTCAGACTTGATCCCTATGACCACACCGCCTTTAGCTGTGCCGTCAAGTTTGGTTAAGACAATTCCGGTCGTCCCGCAGGCTTGCCCGAAAAGCTTAGCCTGGCTGATGGCATTTTGCCCGGTAGTGGCATCCAGGACCAGCAGTACCTCATTGGGGGCATGTGGTAATTCCCTGGTGATGACCCGAAAAACCTTTTTTAGTTCTTCCATCAAGTTGATCTTAGTATGCAATCTGCCGGCGGTGTCTACTATAAGTATGTCGGTGCTTCTGGCTTTAGCCGCCTGAATAGCATCAAATACCACTGCCGCCGGATCAGCACCTTCTTTATGTTTAATCACATCACAGCCAACGCGGCCGCCCCATATTTCCAACTGGTCGATGGCAGCCGCCCGAAAGGTGTCCCCGGCAGCTAGTAGCACCTTTTTGCCCTCTGCTTTAAAATTGTAGGCAAGTTTGCCAATGGTGGTCGTCTTGCCGGCGCCGTTGACCCCGACTACAATAATCACTGCCGGCTGGCCCTGCAGATTAAGGCTGAATTCTTCGGTGCCCATGATTCCTGCGATAAGTTCTTTTAAGACAGCTTTTAATTCCTGGGAGTCTTCAATTTTCCGTTTTTTAACCTCTTGCCGCAGATTTTCCACCAGTTCCACAGCCGGATTGACACCAACATCGGCTTGAATCAGTAATTCTTCCAGCTCTTCATAAAGCTCCTCATCAATTTTTTTGCCGATACTGACGAGATTTTCAATCTTGGCTACAAAACCCTGCCGTGTTTTTGTAAGCCCTTCCTTTAGTTTAGAAAAAAAACCCACTTTTAATTCTCCCCCTAAGATAATGTTAATGAAAAATAAAACATACCATAGAGATCACAGAGGCACAGAGAAACATAGTTCATCAAAGTATATCAAATTACCTCTAAAAAATAATAACAAGAAAACGATAATGTCGGCTAGAATGGTTCACCCTGTTATAGCGCTTTCCCTCTGTGTCTCTGTGTCTCTGTGTGCTCTGTGGTATATTTTCTTGTTTTTCCGTCTTAGAATCTTTTCCGAGAGCCTGGTTTTTTAAAAATAATAGGTTAAGGCAATAACCTTAACCTAGTAATTTTATCATATTTAATGAAGTATCTCAATTGGTTTGCACAAATTCGTGTACTCCTGAGCCACTCCAAATTTGCGGTTTCGGATATCGGCTTCTTCTTCCGGGGTTTTGGCTTCAAAAAACTTAATGCCTAATTCTTCATCTTCGTCAGCAAAATCGAAAACCTCTTTTACGTCCTCGATAACTGTGGCCCCCCTGACTTTTCCCTCATTGTCATGGCCTATGGCCGCTATCGGCCTGCCCCAGGAGCCTGGTCCCGCATTGGCATCCCCCATATGCATGACTCCGGTGCCGCCAGGATGAGTATGGACAATGACTGCATTATCAGGCACCTCATGGGCATATATTTCCCGCAGCGATTTTCCGGTAATATCCACACAACTCGAAGCTAGGATGCGTGCAGGCACAAATCCGATCCCGCCAACAACGGTTTCTCCTTTGGGCACTATATTGCCAGATTCATCAATAACCCCCACAGCAGCCACTTCCCTGCCCTGACCTACCTCCATAGACTTGGCCACCAGCTTTTCGGCAAAATCGCCGGAAATTGATTTAACCTTCAGGCGGGGCAGTTTCCAATCTTTCGCATGAATAGCTTTATACTCCTCCCGGACAGGGATGTCTACAACCTTTAGCTCAGACGATAAATCAAGATACTTGAGGCTCAGTTCTGTCGAGTCCCGAAGTACCTTTTTCTCATCATCACTGGTATGGGCCGCCAGAATATCCAGGTCAACCTCCTCTGATTTGGTAGCCAAATCAAAAAACTCCCCTTTAGGGTAAACTATGCCGACTCCGGCCATTTCCCCTTGTTTAACACCGATTGCGATAACCGGCATGTTAAAGAAATCAACACCGGAAACATCGGTAATCAACCCCGTTTTACCCGGCCTTGTCGTGACAAAAACAGTATTTTCAGGTGTCATCTCAAGGCCTTCAATAATGCTCTGGCCTTTCATTTCTGTGATATGGCCAAGCAGAATTCTGAGAGGTAAGCCGCCCAAACCGCCCTTGACGATGGGCGTGGTTTGATCAATGATGCCTTCTCCGTTGACAAAACCAAAACAACCGGCATTCCGGCCCTGACTGATTTCATTGGTAACCCGAACCAAATTATCTACTATTGATTTTGCTATTCCGTTGACTTTCATCAAATTCCCCCGTTAAAAGGTTATATTAACTGGTAATATTTTTTCCGGGGGAAGACATGGATATTCGACGCAAATATATCCAGCCGACATTTGAAAAAAAGCACCTCCTGCTATCATACATCGGGTTCGGTTTTGAATCGCAAAAAGTATTTTAGCACACAAAATAACATTGGATTTGGTGGCACATTAGTATCGCCAAATTTTGTAATCTGCGGATTGGACTTTCGGTACATCTTTTCAGCCTCCATGTGCAAGGTTTTTTGAGGTAAGAACGTTTTTCATTGTACATAATATTCGACAAAAAAGCCCTCAATCCTTTCAAAAATCAGTATTTTTCAATATTTTAGCAAGCCTAAATAGGAAAGACCTTCGAATTAACGAAGGTCTAAATATTCTCAATAGATAAAACTATTAAATAAATGTGATAGAGGGAAGTTAAACTTCCCTCCTCATAAAAGGTTTTTAAACCCCATGCCTACAAAAAACGTAGGCTCAATAACTATTATTTATTTAAAGTATATGTTGTAATACTTAAAAAGTCAACCAAGTTGTAAAATATTTTTTACTTTTTTCCCAATATTATTTATAAACTCTGGTTGTACTTTTCCAATTTTAGTTTTTAATCGTGATTTGTCTATTGTTGTTATATCTGCAAGTTTAATTAACGAAGGGTCCTTGTCCAAACCATTTCTTTCTACTGATTCAAAATTTGTGTTCCTAATTATAGAATGAATATTTTTATCATATCTTCCGTCTAATTCTGTAATTGGTAGGACTATTGTAGTGTCACCAAATTTATTACCCGTATCATTTTGTAATATTAAAACAGGATGGTAGTCTTTAAATTCAACACCTACATTGCAACCCATTTCTGCCATAAAAACTTCTCCACGTACAGGTCTGACGGGATGCCATTTTCTTTCATGCTGTTCTTTTTGGTTATGACTTTCAGAAGAAACAACATCCAATTCTATTTGTTTTTTTATCCAGATACTTATTTCCTCGCACTTTTCCAAGTTGCTATTGTCTACACTCTGCTTGAAATCGTTGAAATTTCTATCAATGTTATTCAAATTCGTCAACAGTTCCTCCTCCAATCTATCTTTACAAAATTAGACAAATTAGAGGAAATTCCTGCTAATAATTACAAATTAACCGTAGAATTACTTGATTGAATGAAAGGAGATAAGCCTCAGCGGGCAGTTCCAACCCCCGGAACTTCGGTAGCCCCGAACCTAATCCCTAGTAAAATTTTACCATGTCTTAATAAAAAAAGAAAGGTGTGTGCAATAGTAATTTAACGTAAATATATAATATCATAATATCTTCCATTGTAAAAGTGCGGTCGGTTAATCCACGACACTAATTGAAGATATTGTAATTTTTTTGTTCATCCAATGTGGTTTAAAAAAGAAACCTTCTTAGCTTACCTTATCTATCTTATCCCCCATTTTCATGGACACCATTTTACTCACACTGGATTCATCCATGGTCACGCCATAGAGTATATCGGCCGATTCCATGGTCCGCTTACGGTGGGTAATGACTATGAACTGGGTATTTCGCGCATATTCCTTCAGATATTCGGCGAACCTGTCCACATTGGCATCATCCAGAGCAGCTTCAATTTCATCCAGGACACAAAAGGGGCTGGGTTTTGTGGTCAGAATGGCAAAGAGCAGGGCAATTGCAGTCAGGGCTTTTTCCCCGCCGGAAAGCAGACTCAAATGCTGGGTCTTTTTCCCTGGCGGCTGGGCCACAATATCTACCCCGCATTCCAACAGGTTTTCGGTATTAGTCAGCAAAAGCTCAGCCCGGCCGCCGCCAAACAGTTTGGTAAAGACCTCGGTGAAGTTGAGGCGGATCTGTTCAAAGGCTTCACTAAACCGTTTGACCATGATCTGGTCCATTTCTGCAATGACCTTGAAAAGAGATGCCTTAGCCTGTTCCAAATCAAGGTACTGAACCTGCAGGAAGTCATATCTTTCCCGGACCCGCTGAAATTCCTCAATGGCCCCGATGTTCACATTGCCCAGGTGGAAAACAGCTTCCTTCAGTTCTTTAATTCTGCCCACAGTCTCCTTTTTATTGGTGATTTCGGTGCGCTTAGAAAGAGCTTCGGCATAAGTCAGTTGGAATTCTTCAGTCAGCTTGTTCAGGGAGTTGTCTATTTCAATTTCCAGGCGGGCCCTTTTGACCTCTGAGGAATGTAACTTTTCCCTGTTTTGGGCCAATTCCCGGGAAATTACCTTAACCTTGGCTTCTTTGTCCGATATTTCATTTTGGAGGGCCTGTTTTTCGTTTCTGAGGCCGTTTAATTGTTCTTCCCCAGCCCCTTTTTGTTCGGTGAGAGTTTTAATCTCCTCCTTAAAGCTGCTCAGGCCATGCTCCAGCTCGGCGTTCTGAGCCAGGCATTCTTGGATCTGATTTTCTTTTTTCTCGATCTGGGTTTGAATATCCCGGATAGTTTCATTAACCCTCTGCATAATATGGGAGTAATTTATTTCCTCCTGCTTAAGCCCGGCCAAATCTACTTTTATGCGGGTAATCCTTTCGGCCAACTCGGCCTTCCCACCTTCCTGGCCAGACAAGGTCCCCTGTTTCTCCGCAATGCTGCGGCGAATAGACTCATCCTGTGTCTTAAGCTCTGCCAACCGTTGCCTGCTGGTTCCGATATTTTTCTCCGAGCTCGCCACTTCAATTGCCAGGTTTTCTTTTTCCTGAGCCAACAAGTGCCTGGTACTCTTCAGCCGGTCCTTTTCCTGCCCGACAATTTCTATATCCTTTTGGAGAGAACTTTTACTGATTTGCAGCAATTGCAGCTGTTCCTGGACCTGCCCCGCCTGGGCAGCCTGAGCATCAAATGCGGCCTGTTGCAGAGCCAATTCTTTTTCCAGCCCGGTCAAGCGATCCTGCAGCTTCTGTTTCAGGGAGCCCAGCTCCTCTATTTCCCGGCTGCGTCCTAAGAGGCTTGATCTGTTTTTCTGGTAGGAACCTCCGGTCATCGAGCCCCCGGGATTGACCACATCCCCGTCAAGAGTAACTATTTTCAGGTTGAAATTGTTCTTTTTCGCCAGTTCTGTTGCATCCCTGATGTTATCCACTACATGCACCCGGCCCAGCAGGTAGCCAATTATGCCGGCATATTTGGCCTCATATGTGACCAGGTCAGCAGCCACTCCATGGTAGCCCTGTTGAGCCGCAAACCTGGCATCAATTTTATCTTTGCCATATGGTTTAATAGTTGTGAGAGGCAAAAAGGTTGCTCTCCCGGCTTTAGTCTTTTTTAAAAACTCAATGGCGTGTCTGGCATCATCCTCATTTTCCGTGACAATATGCTGCATAGCACCGCCCAAAGCAACTTCAACGGCAGTTTCAAACTTTTCGGGGACCTTGATAAGTTCGGCAACTACTCCGCAAATACCGGAACAACTACCCTCCCGGCCTTCTTTTAAAACCTCCCGGACTCCCCGGAAATAACCCTCATAGTCATTCTGCAAATCCTGCAAAGCCTTCAGTCTGGAGGACTTTTCCTGCAGCTGCTGCCTTGTTTCAGTGACTGCACCTGAAAGCTTGCTGATCTGCTCCGTTGAGTCCCTCTTTTGACGGGAAATCTCCTTTTCCTGCCCGGTCAATTCATCTAAGGTTGAGGTCAAATCATCAAGCCGCCGGTGGTTTTCCGCTTCTCTTTGCATAACCGCTTCCAATTCGCGCCCCAGGGATTCATCCTGCTGGTCAACTTGCGCTATCCGGCGGATGGCATTTTGCCTGTCGGCTTCAATTGCGCTGACTGAATTATTTACACCGGCAATTTCGTTCAGCAGATCTATAATTACAGCCTTTTTTTCTTCTATATCCAGCTGGTCGGAAGCCAGAGCAGCTTCCATGGCAGACAACTGCCCCTCGATTTCACTAAGGTTTTTTTCGGCAGTCTTAATTTTCCCCTTCAATTCTGCAGAATTTTTGAGGTCATCAGCATGCTGCAGTTTCTCATTGGCCTCTTTGGCGGCCAGCTCGGCTATCTCCTGAGTCAGATTTTCTTTTTGCTTGACAAGATTGTGCCGGCGTTCGCTGGCAACCATGATTTCCGCGTCTGTCTTCTCAATCCGGCTGCTGATGGTGTAAACGGCTTTTTGCAGTTCTGTAATTTCTTCGTCAAGCATATTGACCCGAAATCTTTTGGCCTCAACTTCCGACTCAAGGTTCCTAAGCCCTGTCTCAGACTCAATAATAGCTTTGTTGAGACTTTCATCACCCTCCATCATCTCAGCCAGCCTGACTTTCTGCTCCTCTATCTGGTTTATCAGCATGTTAATCTCAAGTTCGTCAAGCTCTTCCCTATATTCTAAAAACTGCTTCGCTCTTTGGGACTGCTCCTCCAGAGGCCCTAACTGCAGTTCCAACTCCGCGATAATATCGTGAATACGCACTAAATTTTGCTCAGTGTCCTCCAGCTTCCTGGCTGCCTGCAGCTTGCGGGATTTGTACTTGATAATGCCCGCTGCCTCTTCAATAATAACTCTCCGGTCTTCGGATTTGGCACTAAGGATTTCCTCAATCTTACCCTGGCCGATAATAGAGTAACCTTCCCGGCCTACCCCGGTATCCATGAACAATTCATGGATGTCTCTTAAGCGGCAGGGCGATTTGTTGATCAGGTATTCGCTATCACCAGAACGATAGACCCTTCTGGTTACCGTAATCTCAGAAAAATCCAGGGGAAACACTGAGAGGCTGTTATCCAAAGTCATGGAAACTTCCGCCATCCCAACAGGCTTACGCTTATCACTGCCGGCAAAAATGATATCTTCCATTTTTGCTCCCCTCAGGCTTTTGACACTTTGCTCACCCAGGACCCAGCGCATGGCGTCAGCGATATTGCTTTTGCCGCTGCCATTTGGCCCCACAATGGCAGAAACACCCGGGTTAAAATCCAATTCTATTTTATCAGCCATAGACTTAAAGCCCTGTATTTCCAATTTCTTGAGGTACAAAACCCATCCTCCGTTCCGGAAGTAGTTATAATTAATTTAGATTTCTACGCCTATGGGCGGTTTCCTGCTATGGTAACAGCTTGGAAAGATATAAAAAAACTGTCCCGGATTGCTCCAGGACAGTGGCGTTTAATGCAGGCTTACCTTACTTGCTCCCTGAAACTCCGCCGGAAACAAGAAAGGCCATGACATCGGAACTGTTGGCATTAATCTGTTTGACAGATGTGGTCGGCACTATCAGGAGATTTCCTGCAAAGTTATATGATTGAGGCAGATATACCGAGACATATTCTTTCAGGCCGAGAAATTCCAGGTCATCCCTGGTTATGAAGCCGGCAACGCAGGTATTTTCGCTTAAATTGACCAGGACCGGACGGTCAAAGCTTTTCTTGTCCCCTACAAAAGCCCCGATCAGGTCTTTGATAGAGGAGTAAAGAATACTTACCAGGGGGAGCTTTGACAACAATCTTTCGATATAATGAAAAAACCTTTTCATGACGAAGTTTGAGGCCAGGAACCCGATAAAGGTCACTGCCGCCACAGTTAACAGCAGGCCAACACCCGGAATGGGCAGTCTAAGCCAGCCATCAACCTTTGTAAAAATAACGTAGATGATATAAATTGACGCCGCGATGGGGGCCAGGACAATCAGCCCCTGAAAAAAGTATCCGGTAAGAGTTTTCATGGGTCACATTTCCTTTCAAGTTTTCTTGCATTTACTTTGTTTTTTAGTATAATCTGAAAATGTAGAATCCAAACCTCAGCGTACTGCTTAATATACATTATACACTAAAAATTGTATTGCATTAATATGGAATCTATCAATTAATTCTCAACTTTACCATGAGTTAATAAGCTGTGTTTTATTTTTATACAAAAAGAGAGTATCGCTTTCTACTTGATAAGTAGTTTAGCGACACTCCCTTAGAGCTCACACTGAGCTGCTAGATAATTTTAGCGGGAATGCAAATAACTAGGACAGATAATTAACCAAAGCCGAAACCTCCGTAGCGAATTGACTCTCCAGGTTCTATAATCACAAAATCTTCGTCCCATTCTTCTCTGAAAGCCTTATAAATAATCCTCAGAGAACCTACCGTAACGTTATGAGCTAATCCAAATTCTTCAGCTATCTTGTTGGTCACTTCAAAGATTTCTTCCGGTTCATAAGCGCCGGTATCAATAACAATTAATCTTTTGTAGTTATTTAGCATAATCTGAATAACCTTTTTAGCCTTTTCCGGACCATATTTGTTTAAACAGTACGTATATTCCGACCAAATATTGCTTTCATTTTTCAAATAACCTTTGGTCAGGTAATAAGATGGAGCTTCATTCTCCAACATTATCCTTGGCTTATCTCCACCTAAAAACAGCGAAATGCAGTCATAAACTCTTGGAATAATTATCCGAGCTGTAGGTGAGGACAGACCTAGTACAGAATTCCCACAATTCCCGAACAACAGTACAATATTTTGCGCATTTACAATAGTCTTAATCTGGTCTTGAATGGCTTTGTGCAGTCGTTCGGGAAAATTATGCAAACCGGAATCAACCCAAAGGATAGGGTAATTTGCCATTAGGTCTTTTAAAACAAACTCTATTTCTTCTCTTAATGTATTACAGGCTACATAAATGTTTTTCAACATTGACACCAACCTTTAAATGTAATTGGTTTAGCCTATTCTAAAAGTACATTGATTCAGCAAATAATTTCGCAAAGTTCCGGCAGCTACCCAATTCAACATATTCCACAGCCTCCGCGATGGCGGCAGAGTTCTGATACTCATCGCTGGACAGCAGGGCCAGTTTCGCACCGGCTCCGGCCGCATTTCCAACCATCCTTACCCTGTTCTCCAGTTCCTTCGGAATTAAACCGATGGTACAAGCGCTGTGAATATCCAGGTAGTTTCCAAAAGCACCGGCCAACAGGACTTCAGTAACTTCATTAATGGAAATATTCAGAGCGTCAAGCAGGATTTTAACTCCGGCTGCAATAGCCCCTTTAGCCATTTGCAGTTCTCGGATGTCATGTTGCGTAATCATGATCTGACGGCCATGCATGGTCATTTGTTCATTCGCCAGCAAAAAAGCCCAGGTTCCGTCGTGCTGAATCAAACAGTTCTTTAGCTGTGCGGACTGCAAATTTGTAATTAGCTCGGGATCAGTAAATCTTCCTTTCTTATCAATCAAACCAAACTCCAGCAGACCCGCCACCGCATCCAATAAGGCGGAGCCGCAAATACCCTGAGGTTTTTGTCCGCCAATGACGGAATAGCTCACATTTTTTCCAAAAGTAATATGGTCGATAGCTCCCGCGGCGCCCCGCATTCCGGAGCTTATTTGAGCACCTTCAAAAGCTGGCCCCGCCGCGGCGGAGCAGGCTACCATCCTGTGCTTTGACCCTAGAACAATTTCACCGTTGGTACCAATATCAATCATAAGTTTTATTTCATCACTTTTGTCTATTTCCGTCGCTAAAAGTACGGCTACTGTATCGGCCCCGACGAAGCCTGCTATATTTGGAAGTACAAAGATTTGACCGGCAGGGTTAATTTTAATTGCCAACTCCGATGCGTGGAACACTAAAGGTTTACTAGCAACGGGCACATACGGGGATAAAGCCAAACTGCTCGGGTTAATTCCCAGGAACAAATGATGCATACACGTGTTTCCAGCCACAGTGAGCGCATAAATATCACTACGACTAATACCGGCTCCTGCGGCTGCTTCAGCAATCAAGCTGTTAAGTTCGTTAATGACTAAAGCATGCAGTTTCTTCAGGCCCTGTTGGTCACGCTCTGCAAAGGTGGATCTTGTGGTTACATCAGCTCCATGTTGCGTTTGTGGGTTAAGGCATGATACCACCTGCAGCTCTTTACCTGTGTACAAATCCATTAAGTAGCCTACAATAGTTGTGGTCCCAATATCAAAGGCCATGCCCAACATAACTTGAGCCGTATCCGCTTCTTCAATTGCTGCAAGTCGGTTACCCCATGTCACCGCTGTAACCTGATAGCCGGCAGAGCGGATGACGTCTGGCAGACGACGTATTGACTCTAGAGTAGGCTCAACTTTCAGACCTTGACTTTGTGCTGACAGGGTATCATTGAAACGTTCCAAATCAGGCCGTGTATCTCTGATACTTGGTTTTGCCAGTTCTAGAAACGTTTTGGATAGGTGCGGTTTGACCGTTATCGTCCTTTCTGCCGAAGCCAGAAGTATATTGTGTTGACGGATCCGGGATTCTGAAAGTTCCAGTATCATATCTTTAAGAACCGGTGATTGGCAAGCAAGGCGCATTCCTTCTTGTATCTCAACTGCTCCCAGAAACTTTATTTCGGTTTTATCCGCCTCACCGGCACCGCTTAAAACCCGTACACGGCATTTCCCGCATCTCCCATCGCCGCCACAGGGAAAATCAAAGTCCATTCGAGCTTCATGGATTGCATCCATGATTGTCGAGCCTGTCGGAATATTAACTTCAACAGACCCAGGCAAAAAAATAACTTTATTATGTTTCAACTGCATCACCTCTATTGCCGGCAAAAGCTGTTTAATCAAACATACTCTGTCTAAATGCTTTCAGGTATCGGAAACAGTAGGGATCTTTGTCTAAAAGTGCTTCCGCTACGATAATCAAAGACATCAGGCGCTTATCAAGGGGATCCAAAATAAGACTGTCAAGACCTGCCTTCATACATAGGACTGTGAAGATCTGATTTAATATTTGCCGCTTAGGAAGCCCATAAGAAACGTTGCTAAGGCCACATGTAATGTGAATACCCGGATACATCTGTTTGATCTTCTCCATAACTTCCAGGGCCGCAAGACCATTGGCTGTGGAAGTACTTATAGGTTGTACTAAAGGGTCAACATAGATGTCATCCCTGCCAACCCCTGCTTCTTCCAATCCATTTATTACTCTGGAAGCTATCTGCAAACGAATCTCGGCATCTCGCGGAATACCGGCCTTATCATCCATACATAGGACTACTATTTTACTGTCATATTTTTTACAAAGCTCAATAAAAGCTTCATAACGGGCTTCTTCACCGCTGATGGAGTTAATCATGGGCTTACCTTTTTTATTTGCTTTTAAACCAGCCTCAATAACCGAGGCATAGGGGCTGTCAATACAAAGAGGGACGTCCACTTCGTCTTGGATCTCTTCCACCAGCCAGGTCATGATTTCCTCTTCGTTCTTAAAGGTGCCGCAGTTAACATCGAGATAGTGGGCCCCGGCTTCGGCCTGTTTGCGGGCTATTTCTCTGATAAATACGGCATTCCTTGTTTCGACTGCCTCTCTAATTTCTCTGCGGCTGGTGTTTATCTTTTCTCCGATTAATAAAGTACTTAAGTTGGAAATCACAATAATCATCTCCTTTCCTTTGGGCGGTGAAAAGAAACGGGCCTTGAACTCACTATGGTAACAGTTAAGGCCCGTTTCACCAAGTATATTTACGCTGAGCCGTATTATCTATTCATCTCAATCTTTTAGCGGTAGACCCCATATTCCTTGGTAAAATCAACCCATACTTTGACCAGCTCCGGTTTGGCCTCATCTAAAACCGTACTGGCAGTCATTATATAACCTCCATCTTTACCGACAGTATCAATTAATTTCTTAGTATGTTCTTTGATCGAATCAGGGGTTCCCACCTGCAACTTAGAAATTGGCATTCCACCCATGATGCACATGGTGTCTTTCAGCACTTCTTTTACCCTGACCATATCGGACCGGTCAAACCAACCAATAATTTTGCCTTTGGGCAATTCTGCTAAATACTCAAGGCGTTGGTCGTAAACTCCCTCGAAGAAGGGCATTGGAGTCAAGCCTGCATCAATTAAATCAAGGAGGAGTCTTTTTAGATGCGGCCAATAAAAAGTTTCAAACTGTTTTGGCGACATGAAGCCGTCTGCTCCCCTGTGCAAAGGTATAAACACACGTGAAATGCCGGTTGCCTTGGCACCCTCAATGGCAGTGCCAAGTATCATTGGGTATAATTTTTCCTGAGCAGCGATAAGCTTGTCGGGAACCTTGAACATGTCCATCATGGACCCCTTCATACCTCTTAGCATGTCGGAAATGACATCAAATGGAGCTAGGGCCGGCGCGCTGCTCGAAGCACAAAACCCAAGCTGTTCCATCTCCTTGTGAAACTGAAAAAACTTCATGCCCCATTCTGCCCCAGCTTTTGAAGCCTTTAGCATAGCTTCTAAGGCGGCAGTGACTTGGGGTTGAGCAAAGCAGCCTGCCATGAAGCCACCTGTGTAGCAGCCCATTGCCAACACTTTCAAGGGTGGTAACATGCTCAATCCTTCTAGGTTCTTGAAAACTCTTGGTGTATAAACCCTGAAAAGGAAATCAGACGGATCATCTAGAAAATGATCGTATTCATCCTGTTTCATATATTCGCCTTCCCAAAACTGATGACTTGTATTAGGGTCAATTCCATGCCCTGGCCAACTCATCTGCACTGTTCCCCAAATATCATGTACAGGCCCTGGTGTTATAACTGGCGCATCTGCCTGGAAATAAATGTCTGGCTCATATTCAAAGATAAATTTTTTACAGGCTTCAAGAAAGTCATCTTGTTTATAGTAAGCATCCCGGTAGCTTAACCCGGCAATTTTTGCCGGCATATAGTGGCCTACAAGAAAGATCGGTACTCTGTCGGGTACTTTTAATTCAACTGCATCATTTACCCTCTTAATTCTTTCAGCAGCAGATTGACTCATTTTACTCAACTCCCATCCATTTTTTAGCCAAAGCAACAGCGACCATGGCGTCTGCACCAAAAGCATCCGCGCCCGTATACTCTTGAATATCCTCAGTAATAGTACCTCCGCCAATCATGATTTTCACCTTGTCCCTGTAGCCCGCCGCTGCAATCGCTTCAATGGTTTTTTTCATACCGTCAAAGGTTTTTGTTAAAAAGCCGCTAAGTCCAACAATATTCGGATTAACTTCCTTTATTTTTTCCACAAATTTATCACTGGGAACATCTACTCCTAGATCATATACTTCAAAACCGTTTACTTCCAACATGAAAGCTACGATGTCTTTTCCTATATCGTGAATATCACCGGCAACGGTTCCAAGGACTACCGTTCCCAAGTTTTTCTTATCTGAAGCAATAACTTTCATTCTTGGCTTAATAATCTCGGAAATACTTTTAAGTATTTCACCTCCCATAATCAGTTCGGGTAGGAAATACTCTTCTTGTTCAAATCGTTTACCCACGAGCTGCATGGCTTCTTGACAGCTAGAAAGTATCTCATACACGTCAGTTCCACTTTCCAACATCTCTTCCACCATTTTCACTGCGTCATCAGCTCTCATTTCCGCAATTGCATTTATCAGATCTTTTGACATCCGAATAACCTCCTTCAATTGTCTCTTTCTAATGGAAACCAGTTTAGACAGTTTACTTATTCAAAGAACCTTATTATTTTCCCTTAGACACCACATCCTTTCACCCTTTGTTTGTTCAAACAAGGCATAGGTAAAACCACGACGAAGTAATTCTTAATTCAAAATAATTTGTTATATTGTATATACAACATAACATTAAAATGATTTTGCACTAAGCAAGAACCTTGAAAAGTGGAGTGTAAGGAGTGTAAGGAGTGTAAGGAGTAAAGGAGTAAAGGAGTAAAGGAGTAAAGGAGTAAAGGAGTAAAGGAGTAAAGGAGTAGTTTAATATGAAAATGAAATCTGAAAATGAATATTTGTCTATATATAATTTGTATTATTGTGCATACAACTAACTTTATTGTAAATAGTCCATCACCTGAAGTCAATACTTTTTCACTTCTTTTTCATAGCTAAACACAACTAATTTAATGGCGATTGAACTGATAATTAAAACATCATTTAGAGATAACCCGGGTTGCCCCCGTTATCTTGTCAAAAATGTCTAACGCATTAACAGCATCGTTTGAATAGTAATCGGCACCAGTATAATCCTTAACGTGTTCGTCTACAGGGTATCCCCCGATAACCACAGTGACCCGGCTTCTAAGCCCTGTTTCAACGAGAAGTTTTGTCAGCTTTTTAATTGGTTCAAGGCAAAAGTTGAGGATAACACAAACACCCACAATTGAAGCTCCGGTCTCTTTAATGGCATCTATAAACCGTTCGGCAGAAACATTAACGCCCAAATCATAAACGCGATAACCAGCAGCCCGCAATATATAGATCACAATATTTTTCCCCAAGTCATGGATATCACCCTCTATTGTCCCCATAATAATCATTGGGGCATTACCCTCATCAATACCATCTGGCTTTATTGGAAAGTAAGGCTCGATAATTTCCATAACTTCCTTAAAGATAGCTTCTGACATAATCAAGTCGGAAAGGAAGTAAATGCCGTCATGATACCTCTGACCAACGATTTCCACTCCATTTCTGCACTGCTCAACAACATCCAAAACAGTCTCACCATTCCGAATTTTTTCTCTAACAAGTGCCAGAGCTTTTTCGTCCTCAAGATTAGCCATGGCGTTGATTAAGTCATCGCGCATAACTAAACTCCCTTCAGCGATTTTTCTTATCTTCAGAACCCCAGCCTTCATTGCTGACTAGCTTGTACTTGTCACCCCTGTAGATAGACTTTCCCCAGGCAATAATTTCATTGTCTGTATTGTAAATGGTTTGAATCAATAAAAAGACAGGGGTGCCCGGCTCTACACAAAGAACCTTTGATTCTTCTTCATTCGAATTCGATACCATCAAGACTTTATTAGATCTCAATGGTACAGTTGCACTATGAGCTTCCGCCAGATTCACCAGCGACAGATCTTTAAGTTCTGATTCCAAAATAGGCGTTCGTTTCGTATAAACTGTATATCGAGTCTCATAAATTAAAGGTTCACCGCCGGCAGAGATAACAACTCTAAAAAACAAGCATCTGGTGTTAACCGCTATGCCCAATCTTTTAGCCAGTTTATCATCTGCCTTGATTACTCTTGCTTCAAGAAGCTCTGAGCAGGGTTTGATACCCTTCTGACCAATTTCATGATAAAAATTGTTCAGGTCGAAAATATTATTATCCAGTGCCGGCTTGGCCACGAAAGTCCCTTTACCTTGGTGAGTATAAACCATACCTGCAGAAATAAGTTCATAAATAGCCTTACGCACGGTCATGCGGCTAATGTCAAAACGATCAGCCAGTTCCATCTCTGTTGGTAAAGTATCCCCAGGCTTAAGATCCCCGTTGCGGATTTGTGTTTCAAAATATTTATACAACTGGTGATATATGGGAGTAAATGAATTTTTATCAATTATCTCTTCTGCAGTCATTTAAAGACACCTTTTATTTTATTGCATTGCAAAGGTTATTTATTGAATTTAGTGATAAATTTCATAAGAGGCTTTGAACCTCTGTCACTTGCCTAAAGCTAAAAGTTAATGAAATATAAGTACTTGTATATATAACTAGTTTATCATATAATAATACCCATTTCAACACAGCATTTTAAAGGATTATATCAACAACTTTCAACCTTACCCCACCTTATAACACACCTGGTTCCTACCGGACCGTTTGGCTTCATACATGAATTCATCAGCCTTCTGCATGAGTTCATCCAGGCTGTTAGCCGTCATCGGATAAGCCGCCAAACCACAGCTTACCGTTAGTGTAATTAATAATGCCCGGTCGGCCCCCACAAATTCTGACTGCTCTATAGCATTGCGGATTCTTTCAGCGACTTCCAAAGATCTTTCCGGACCGGTCCCAGGCAAAGCGACAATAAATTCCTCCCCGCCGTACCTGGCTACAAAATCAACATCCCTAATATTGCCCTGAATAACATCAGCCACCTGCTCCAATACCAAATCTCCTGTTTTGTGCCCAAATCTGTCATTTATAGCCTTGAAGTTATCTATATCCACCATGATAATACTTAACACTGTGCTCAGTTCTTTGGCTTTTTCAATCTCAAATTTTAAAGATTGCTCCAGGTAAGAACGATTATAAATACTCGTTAAGCTGTCTGTTAAAGCCTGCTGATGATATTTTTTCTCCCGATAAATCAGGTAAGCCGCGGTTACTCCCATCAGCCAGCCTATGATCAGCCTGACTATCAGCCTCCTGACCTCCAGGTCATTCGGGCCCGCCAGCAGGACTGACCCGGTATAAAAAACACTTCCCACAAGTACACACAGCAGAGCCTGTCTGGCCCCTAAAACCAAGCCGGTCTGTAAGACCACCAAAAAGTAAAGATTATAGCATTCACTTGAAAGTCCGTTGCGGCTCAAGACCATTAAACTTATTACAACCAGATCAGCGATTTGGACTATCCCCCATAAGTAAGGCTTGATAGAAATCCGTTTTAGATAAAATGCCGTAAGTAATGCAGTTACCGCGAAAAAAGCGGCTATTGCAAACTTATCCAGAGAATACATCTGCCCCTGACTCAGCCCAAGCATCACCGGAACCAGGCAAATAATAACCCACCTCATAATTATTATAAAAGTTTGGGGTTTGGAAAAGGAACTTATCTTCATAGACGAAATCTCCCTGCATAACCCTAAATCTACACAAATCACCTAAATGATCTTGCATTATTTGCTTCTATATTTTGCCAGATTATCCTCCTCTTTGGAGATCACTTTCGCACGACTAATTACACTGAATTTTTACAAAATTTTTCTATTGCAGTATTTATTTTTCTAGGATAAAATATAATCAGTTAATTGGATAATTTGGTTATCGGTGCCTCTGCTAGAGGAGAATAGGGAAATGGGTGCAAGTCCCATGCGGTCCCGCCACTGTAAGTGAGTAATGTGCTTCAAAAGGCCACTCGGTTTTTCGGGGAAGGCGAAGTACGTGATGATACACGAGCCAGGAGACCTGCCATAACCGTGATCTTAGGCATAGGCCTTTGTGAATGATGGTAAAGTTCGCGACCATTTTTGGTTGCGAACTTTTTGTTGTTTCTGCGTAATTAAGGCCTGAAGCCTTAATATAGAAGTTCTCAAATTTCTAATAAAATATATGTCAAATAAGGAGGAATTTTTAATGGGTTTGTTGGAAAAAACAATTGAACGAATTGGTGAATTAGACAAAGAATCCATGGAAAAGACACAGGAAAGGTTAAACTATCTGCTGAAACCGCCCGGCAGTTTGGGAGTGCTCGAAGACATCGCGTTACAGCTAAGCGGCATTTATCGCGACCCTATGCCAAAAATCGGTCCTAAATCAATAATTGTCATGGGTGGTGACCACGGGGTTATGGAAGAGGGTTACAGCCCTTTCCCGCCTTCACTGACCGCCATCATGATTCCGCAATACCCGGCAGGCGGTTCAGGGGTGGCAGTACTGGCCCGTCATGCAGGTGCCAGCATTACCACGGTGGATATCGGAGTAGCCACACCGGTTGATGACCCTGGTGTGGTCAACAGAAAAGTCAAACCCGGAACTGACAACATGACCAAGGGACCTGCCATGTCCAGGGAGGAAGCTGTCAAAGCTTTGGAAGTAGGCATTGAAATAGCCACTGCCGAGTTTTGCAAAGGTGCCAAAGTACTTGGTACAGGCGAATTGGGTATAGGCAACACCACTCCCAGCAGTGCTCTGTTGGCAGTGTTTGGTGGTTACTCCCCCGATGAAGTAACCGGCCGGGGCACCGGTCTGGATGACCAGGGCCTTATACTCAAAACAAATGTCATTGCCAAAGCCATTGAAGTAAATAAACCTGACCCCAAGGACCCCATAGATGTGCTGGCCAAAATCGGAGGTCTGGAAATTGCCGGTTTGGCCGGGGTAATTCTGGCCGCCGCAGCAAACCGCGTCCCGGTAATCGTAGACGGGTTTATTTCCGGTGCTGCCGCCCTGGTGGCATCCCGGATAGAGCCAAAATCGGTGCAGTTCATGATTGCCTCCCACTGTTCAGCTGAAAAAGCTGCCAGGGCCATGGTGGAAACCGTCGGTATCCGCCCCATGCTTGACATGCAGATGAGGCTGGGTGAAGGCACCGGGTCAGCCCTGGCCATGACTATCGTTGACGCTTCGCTGAAGATTCTCCATGAGATGGCTACCTTTGCTGCTATAGGGATGTAGTAAGTATAAAGAGTCAAGTTGGATATTATATTTTATTAGGTTAGTGGTTTACCCCCAGGGGTGACCCCTAGCCTTATTATTTTGTTGGTTATTTTTTGTTTGGATTGGCTGTGGCATAAATTGCTCTGTTTTGGGGAAAATAACAAAAAATTCCTTTAAAGGAGCAACAGCAAATGTCAAAATTAATTAATGCCATAAAAACTCTTGGTTTGACGGAGTTTTACTTCTCCCTCTCAATTAGAGATAAGGCTGAATTGGCCGAATATTCAAAGTACCTGATTTTCCCTTCAGATATTGGGCATCACTGTTCGTCAGACTGTGATGAGTGTTTCGTTGTATCGAATCCCGCTCAATTCCTTTGGGCTACAGCCGCCAATGCCATACCGCACAGAAAACACAGGTTTGCCGAGCACCTGTTAACCCATGCCCTGGAAATTGCAGTAGAAACCGATGATTTGGCATGGATTCACGCCAACCTGGCCCAAATTTACTATGACCAGCATAAGATTGAACCGGAAGCCTGTTTAAAGGCAATCGACCACTGCCATGAACTGATCAAACTGGGTTTTATGAAATCCTGGGCCGAGAACATGATGGAAGAGTTGGTGGTTTCTCAGCTTTAATCTCTCACCTATGGAACATACCCATTCTTTCTGTGTGTAAGATTCGTGTAAGTATTGCTTTTGTACGTACAATAGTTGTATGATAGATTCAGGAGAAAGGAAGCGATATCATGGCTAAGTCTTCTAATCTATATGTGCGTGTTGAACCTGAGTTGAAAGAACAGGCTGAAAAAGTATTTGAGGGATTAGGGATTTCAATGTCAAATGCCGTGGGTTTGTTTTTGAAGCAAGTAGTCATTCATCAGGGAATTCCCTTTGAATTAAAACTGAAACCGGCAAAGATTAAATCGGTTGACGCCTTGACAGAAGTAGAGTTTAATGCGGAAATAGACAAAGGATATACAGATTACCTAGCTGGTAAAGGCCGTCCTGCAAAAGAAGTATTTTCAGAACTGTAAACTGGCCGTTCTCTGTCTCTCCACGTCGCACCTCCTTCTGCGCCTCAGAGATCTCTGCGTTGTCTTTTTATACCCTTAAAGCAACACCACAAAAAACACCCTTCACTTATGAAGGGCGGTTACGTCTGTGTTATTTAATTACAGTTTCAGTCGGATTTGGTAGATCCTTTCGTGTTACCACGCTGTTGTGAGATATACCATCAACACTCGATAGCCTCAGTGAGCCTGATTTAAGCCCCGGGTCTAGTGTTGTAATAAATTCCGCGATACCGTATTTTTCCTTAAAGTGCTTTACATTTGCCCCTTTATGCCCGCGTACTTTAGAGACCTCAGTGGAAGGTACCTCTACTTCAACTCTGCTGGCCTTCACAATGCTCAGTTGTTGCAGCAGGTATTCCAACTGGTCTCTCGCCACAGCAGCCTCGACCAGCTCACGAAAAGCCGGGTGATAAGGCCCGGCAATCACATCTCCGCTTAGGTTGATCTGTTCACTGGGCTGCAGGCCAATTCTGATGACCGGAATTCCGGCTTTTTCAAACATAAGCAGGAGCTGCTTAGACCGCTCGCCAGCCTCCTCCACTGAGAGAGGCTTATATTCACCCCTCCGATACAATTCAGCTAACGGCGTATCCTTTAAAACCAGGCATGGGTAGATCCGGACGAAATCAGGCTTTAAGACAATTACCTCAGCAGCTGTATTGATTTCCCGGTCACCGGTACTGCCGGGCAAACCTACCATTAACTGATGTCCCAGGGCCATGCCCCAATTCTTGACCAGTGCCGATGCCCTTAGCACATCGCGGCTGGTGTGTCCTCTGCCGGCTGACAATAATACCTGATCATCCATGGATTGCACACCAAGCTCCACAATATCAACGCCATAAGCCGAAAGCAGGGCCATAATATCCTCTGAAACAGCGTCCGGCCTGGTGGAAATCCGGATCTTATCTATCTCTCCCCGGCATTTACTCAAGTAGGCCGGTTTCAGCAGTTGGGCCTGGAGGTCAGATGCAACAGCAGTAAAACTGCCCCCATAAAAAGCAACTTCCCGGACTAAGCCGGGTTGCTGAGGAATGGTCTCTAAATAATCCGCTATTTTTGTGGCGACTTCCGCATCGGTTGGAACCTTTGCTGACCCGGTGATCCTTTTCTGATTACAGAAAACACACTGATGCGGACAACCCAGATCAGGGACAAACACTGGGATTATGTAATGAGTCTTACCCATTCATTTCACCATCAAGGTAGTTTATTTCTCCGCGTAAAATCTTTTCCATGGCATGCCTGGCAGCATCCTGTTCGGCTTCCTTTTTAGTCCGCCCGCTGCCCTGACCCCACTGAGTGCCCCGGCAGCTTACCCCGGCTATAAAGGTTTTTGAATGGTCCGGTCCGGTTTCTTCAAGAATCCTATATCCCAGAGCATTCTCCGATTTTTTTTGCACCAGTTCCTGCAGCTGTGTTTTATAGTCGGTTTTTAAACCACCGCTTTCAACAACCTTCTCAATTACATCAGCCAATTTCTCAATAACAAAACCGTATGCCTGTTCTATCCCCTGATCAACGTAAACCGCGCCTATCAGAGCTTCCATGGCATCGGCCAGGATTGATGGGCGTCTCCGGCCGCCGCTGCGTTCCTCCCCTTTACCCATAAGGAGAAATTCACCCAAACTCATATTATTGGCAACACCGGCTAAAGAAGGCTCACAGACAATCCCGGCCCTGATTTTTGTCAGAGTCCCTTCCGGGAAATCAGGATATCTCTTATACAAGTAATCACTGACTACAAGTTCTAAGACCGCATCTCCAAGAAATTCAAGACGCTGATTGTGATCAAGAGAAACCTGGTGATTACGATTTTCATGAGCAAAGGAGCTGTGTGTCAAAGCCTGCAGGAGATGTTCTTCATTGTTCCATGGAATTCCCAGCTGACTTTTAATTTTTTTTACTGACTCTTGGTTAAACGTCATTAACCTCACCCTAGACAGGAACATTTTCGTATATTATAAACAACATCTTATTTATTCAAACCTCTTCAAAACAATGGTCGCATTGTGACCACCAAATCCGAAGGAGTTGGACATAGCAACATTAACTTCCCTGTTAATCGCTTTATTAGGTACATAGTTTAGGTCACAGTCAGGATCAGGGAATTCATAATTTATGGTTGGCGGAATAATCCCATTTTGAATTACCAATGCACACGCCATTGTCTCGATTCCCCCGGCAGCTCCCAGTAAATGCCCGGTCATCGATTTGGTAGAACTTATAGCCACTTCCCTGGCATGATCCTCAAAAATCTTTTTGATGGCAATGGTTTCACTGATATCGCCAATAGGAGTAGAGGTGCCATGGGCATTGATATAATCCACATCCCGGGGGGTTAAACCGGCATCTTTAATAGCCTTTTCCATTGCCCTGGACGGCCCGATTCCTTCAGGGTCAGTAGCAGTTATATGGTAGGCATCACAGGTGACTCCATATCCGGCCACTTCCGCATAAATTCTGGCTCCCCGGGCCTTGGCGTGCTCCAGAGACTCAAATATCAGTATCCCTGAACCTTCACCCATGACGAACCCGTCACGTTCTTTATCAAAAGGTCGACTTGCTTTAGTCGGCTCATCATTTCTCGTCGACATTGCTTTCATAGCACAAAAACCGGCCATTGCCAAAGGAATAATCGGTGCCTCGGTACCACCAGTCACAATAATATCAGCCTCACCGTTTTGAATCAGCCTAAAAGCTTCCCCGGCTGAATTAGTACTTGAAGCACAGGCAGTGACTGTGGTCAGGTTTGGTCCCTTAAACCCATAATGAATAGCCACCTGTGCACCGGCCATATTGGCAATCATCATTGGCACAAAAAACGGGCTGATCCTGCCTGGCCCTTTCGCAATCAAGACCCTGGCCTGTTCTTCCACAGTTTCAATGCCCCCGACTCCTGAGCCAATAATTACGCCAACGCGCTCGCGATTCAATTCTTCAGGTATTAAGCCCGCGTCCTCCAGCGCTAAATGAGTTCCGGCAACCGCATAATGGGTATACCGGTCCATTCGCCGGGCTTCTCTCTTATCAAGGTAGTTCAGCGGGTCAAAATCCCTGACCTCACCTGCTATTCGGGTGACCAGTTCGCTGGCATCAAATCTTGTGATCGGCACAATGCCGCTTTTTCCACTAATAAGGGATTCCCAAAAGGCTGCTTTCCCTATTCCGATGGGTGATACCACACCCATACCGGTAATAACTACTCTGTTTTTCAAGAACTACACCCCACTTTCGGCCATATCCCATTCCCGGATCAATTTCTTGAAAATGTCTTTAACCGATAAAATTTCTTTAATTTCTCCAACTCTTGAACCGGAAAACACAAGGCCGGTTTCAGTGTCGCCCTGCTGTGACCTGATTAGTGCTTTTAAAATACAAAAGCTGCGTGAACATTTCTTCAGGCAATTATCACACATATTGGGCTTTAAATTATCACCATTAAAAAGCCTCTTGACAAAAGGATTAACTATACTTTGTCCAGGAAGTCCCACGGGAGACGGTATGAGCACAACATCTTCTGCTTTTGCCTCCAGGTACATTTTCTTAAATTCATCTGAAGCATTACTTTCTTTACTTGCCGCAAACCTGGTACCCATCTGCACGCCATCTGCTCCTAAATCCATAGCTTCCTTGATAGACGCACCGTCAATAATTCCACCTGCAGCTATCACCGGAATCTTTATAGCCTGTTTTACCCGGGGCAGAATAGCTTTCATAGATTCGCAGGTTCCGAGGTGTCCTCCGGCTTCTTTTCCTTCAACTACAACAGCAGCAGCCCCCAATTTTTCTGACAGTTGGGCAAGTTTTGGAGAGGAAACAATAGGAACTATTGGCACACCTGCGACTTTCCCCCAGGAAAAAATATCCCTTGAAAAGCCGGCCCCAGAAACAATCAAGTCAATTCCCTCATCGATAGCAGTTTTAACCAGGTTGGCAAACTGGGAAGCGGCAAACATTATGTTAATGCCTATAATACCCTTAGTTAAATCCCGGGCTTTGGCAATTTCATTTTTTAATTCATCTACAGTCATTCCGGTAGCAGCAATTAAGCCAATGCCCCCTTCTTCGGCGACTGCCGCGGCTAATGGGGCTGTAGAAATCCTTACAGCCATACCGCCTTGAATTATGGGCAACTTCGGGACCAGATCTCCAATTTTTAATTCTTTTAGTTTCACTTGCTATCCTCCAATCTTCCAAACAAGGGGGCAAAACTCAAAAGAAGTCCCGCAGGATCCCACGGGACTCTTTAATCAATCTTCTATTGATTATCTTTGTCCTCGATAAATTTAACAGCATCTCCAACAGTCTTGATTTTTTCAGCTTCCTCGTCGGGGATTTCCATATCAAACTCTTCTTCAAAGGCCATTACTAACTCAACAATGTCAAGGGAATCGGCCCCTAAATCTTCAACAAATGTGGAATCCATTGTAATTTCGTCTTCTTCTACGCTTAATTGTTCCACAATAATAGCTTTTACTTTGTCGAATACTGATGACATTTACGCCACCTCCTTCCGGCAATACTTTCAATTATCTTTTTAATTACTGCATCACCATACCGCCATCAACAGCAATGGTTTGCCCAGTAATGTAACTGGCCGCGTCTGAGACTAAAAACAAAGCGGTATTTGCAATGTCCTCGGGACTGCCAAGTCGGCCGAGTGGAATTTGGGTCATCAGGTCTTTTTTCACATTTTCAGATAAAACTTCGGTCATACTTGTGGTTATAAACCCGGGTGCAATAGCATTAACAGTTATATTACGGGAAGCCAGTTCCCTGGCCACCGATTTAGTTAAACCAAGTAAACCGGCCTTTGATGCACTGTAGTTAACCTGCCCGGCATTACCCATCAAGCCGACAACTGACGAAATATTGACAATCCGGCCATTTCTCTGCTTAATCATCAGCTTGGCAACAGCCTTAGTACATAAAAAAGCACCTTTCAGATTTACACTGAGCACCGAATCCCATTCTTCTTCTTTCATCCGCAGTAACAGTGTATCACGGGTTATACCCGCATTATTCACAAGAATATCTATTCTGCCAAGTTCTGATGAAATTTTTGCGACGAAGGCCTCTACATCTTCAAGCTTATCCACACTGCCGCTCGCTGCCACAGCACGCCTGCCCATATTTCTGATTTCCGCCGCGACAGCTTCTGCAGCTTCAAGGCTAATATCGACAACAGCCACATCGGCACCGGCACTTGCGAATTTTAAAGCTATTACCCTGCCAATTCCTCTGGCAGCACCTGTCACAAGTGCAACTTTATCCCTTAGAACCATTCTATATAACCTCCTTTAAATTAGCAAGGATATTTTCCAAACCGGCTTTATCTTCAATATTCAAATATTTGGCATCCTTGATAATTTTCTTACCCAGTCCGCAAAGGACTTTCCCCGGGCCAACCTCAATATAGACAGTAATTCCAAGAGAGGCGAGCCTTTGCACACTTTCTTCCCAACGCACGGAACTACTTATCTGCCTGACCAAGAGCTCTTTTATCTCCTGGGCTGATCCCGCTGTATCACCTGTCACATTGGCGATAAGCGGGCAGCTAAGTTGACTGAAATTAATATTCCCGAGTTCTGCCGCCAATTTTTCACCGGCTCCGGCCATCAGGCTGGAATGAAATGGACCGCTTACAGCAAGGGGCAGCGTCCTTTTGGCCCCTAGGCTGCGGCATAATTCCATGGCCTTTTCCAAGGCACTTGTTTCCCCGGCAATAACAATCTGACCGGGACAATTGTAATTGGCCACCTCTACAGTGCCTGATGCTTCTGCACAAGCCTGGCGGACTAATTCGGGAGCTAATCCCAGAATAGCAGCCATGCTGCCGGGAGGAGCCGATTCCTGCATTAAAGTTCCCCTCTTGTGGACCAGGCGCAAGGCATCAGCAAAACTAACTGCCCCTGCAGCTACCAGGGCCGAATACTCACCCAGGCTGTGCCCGGCAACAGCGGCAGGCGCTATCCCCTGCTCCTTAAGTACCATCCAGCAGGCGGTACTCACTGTAAGAATAGCCGGCTGGGTATGTGAAGTCAATTTGAGATCTTCTTCAGGTCCTTCAAAACAAAGCTTTTTTAGATCAAAGCCCAGAATATCATTACTTTGGTCAAATAGCTCCCTGACATATCCAAAATTCTCGTATAGGTTTTTACCCATACCTACATATTGGGAACCCTGTCCGGGAAATATCATAGCCAATTTCAAGCTATTTCACCCCCAGATTCCGCATGACGGCTTCGGCCCCTTCCATAATCTCCAAAATTATTTCCCGGACCGGCTTTATCTCATTGACCATGCCGGCAATTTGCCCACAGGCCACTGTGCCGTACTCAGTATCGCCTTCTACCATGGCTTGTCTTAACCTGCCAACTCCCAGCTGTTCAAGCTCTTCAACAGGAGCGCAGGCCTTTTCCAATTTCTCGTATTGGCGGGTTAACTTATTTCTCAGGGCTCTCACCGGATGTCCGGTGGAGTGTCCTGATACGGCAGTATCCCGGTCTTTGGCTTTGATGACCATTTTCTTGATGTTATCATGAATTTCACATTCCTCGGAACACATAAACCTTGTCCCGATCTGCACTCCAACTGCCCCCATGGCCAGGGCCGCCACCATCCCTCTGCCGTCAGCAATACCGCCTGCGGCAATTACCGGAATATCACCCATTGTATCAACAATCTGGGGTACTATGGCCATCGTGGTCAGTTCGCCTATGTGCCCCCCGGATTCCATGCCTTCGGCAACTACAGCGGTAACGCCGGATTTCGTTATTCTTTTGGCGAAGGCCACCGAAGGTACTAATGGAACAACTTTTGTCCCTACTTCTTTTAAACGCGGGATATATGTAGAAGGATTACCTGCCCCTGTTGTTATTACCGGAACTTTTTCCTCCCAAATAACCTGCATAACCGATTTAACATGTGGTGAAATCATTAATACATTGACCCCAAATGGCTTATCAGTGATTTCTCTGGTCTTACGAACCTGGTCCCTCACCCAATCGGCATCATGATGCCCTGAGCCGATGATACCAAGTCCTCCGGCTTCGGAAACAGCTGCGGCAAGCTTGGCTGTTGATACCCAGGCCATTCCCCCCTGAATTATCGGATATTCTATACCCAACAAATCACATAATGGTGTCCTAATCATCCAATTCCTCCTCTCAAAATAAATCAGTCGCGAGTCGCGAGTAAATACTTGCCGTGGCTAAAATGACCACTTTACCGCGCAGGCCGCCCAAGTCAAGCCTGCACCAAACCCCACCAAGACAATCTTGTCACCTTTTTTTATTCTGCCTTCCTCACAAGCCTCGTGCAAAGCAATGGGAATTGATGCCGCAGATGTATTACCATATTTCTGCGCATTTACAAATATCTTGTCAGATGGGAGACCTAGCCGCTTAGCGGCTGCTTCAATTATTCTTATGTTAGCCTGATGGGGAATAAAACAATCAATATCGTTTTTCTCCAAGCCTGCTTTTTTAACGACCGCAAGAGAACTTTCACACATAACTTTAACAGCAAATTTAAAAATTTCACGCCCGGCCATTTGCAGGTAACGCAAAGGATTCTCACAATTCTCCGGGGTTAGAGGTGTTTTGGACCCACCTATAGGACTATTGAGGAGATCGGCTTTTGATCCGTCTGACCCCATTTCAAGAGATAAAATACCGTAACCCTCCTCACAAGGTGTTAAAACCACCGCCCCCGCCGCATCTCCAAACAGCACGCAGGTATTTCGGTCGGTCCAATCAACGATTCGTGAAAGCGCATCAGCACCTATCACCAGAACATTTTTATACAATCCTGTTTGAACAAATTGGCTCCCAACTCCTATACCATACGCAAATCCGGTGCATCCGGCATTAAGGTCAAAGGCAGCGGCGTTTTTCGCCCCCAATTTGTCCTGAACAATACAGGCCGCCGATGGCATCTGCATATCCGGAGTTACTGTTGCCACTAACACCAGATCCAGTTCTTCCGGACCCACCCCGGCTTTGTCCAAAGCGTTCCTGGCAGCCCGCACAGCCATATCAGAGGTGGCCAGATCAGCCGGCAGTATCCGCCGCTCCTGGATCCCGGTACGGGCCCTGATCCATTCGTCACTGGTCTCAACCAACTTTTCCAGCTCAGCGTTAGTAAGCACTTTTTCAGGCAGATATACCCCTGTCCCTGCAATTCCCACAGGCATCAATTTTATTGTAGGCAATTTAATCATCTCCATTTGGGTTTTCGCCGATGCTTTCCTTAATGCAGTTCACAACATTAACCTCAACGCATTCTTTGGCCACCCGAATCGCGTTCATGATTGCCATGGCTTTAGAACTGCCATGACTCATGATTGATACACCTTTAACCCCAAGCAAAGGGGCTCCCCCATATTCGGCATAATCGATTTTCCTTTTCAGGCCCTTAGCTTGGGAGAAGACAAGTGCGGCTCCAATTTTAACAAAGATATTTTTCTGCAGCTCTATTTTAATCATTGACATTAAATCTCTGGCCAGACCTTCACCGAATTTCAGTACAACATTGCCCACAAATCCGTCACAAACAATAACATCGGCCGCGCCGCTGGTAATTTCCCTGCCTTCAACATTACCGATAAAGTTCAAATTCCCATCCTTCAGTAATTTAAAGGCCTCCAGATACGTCGGCTTACCCTTGGTTTCTTCTTCACCTATGTTTAGTAAGCCAACCCTGGGATTATCTATACCTAAAATTTTATTACAGTAAATGTTGCCCATAACAGCAAACTGGACCAGGTTTTGCGGATCACATTCAGCGTTAGCCCCCACATCCAGCAGCAGGGTGACCCCTTTGAGAGTAGGAATGATACTGGCAATTGCCGGCCTGTGAATACCCTTTATGCGCCCCAAGTTCAAAAGCGACGAACCCATTGCTACACCTGTGTTGCCGGCTGATACAAAGGCATCACCAAATCCGTCCCTGACCAGCTTGGTCCCCACGTTAATTGAGGAATCTTTTTTCTTTCTTAAAGCAACCGCCGGAGTTTCACACATTTCTATGACTTCTGAGGCATGGTGAACTGAGATTGCAAGACTGTCTGTATTGTATTTGACCAATTCTTCTCTAATCCTGGTTTCATCCCCAACCAGGACTATTTCAAGTCCTAATTCTCTGGCCGCATCTATCGAACCCTTAACCACTTCGGCAGGAGCGTAATCGCCACCCATAGCATCAACTATGATTTTCAATCCGTGTACCCTCCTTGCCGCCCATAGCAAAAACCCTGAACTCACCCTGAAAAACCAGCTCTTGATCTGACTTTGAAGTTACCGAAATATTATATCTTTTACCAATTCTGCCTATTATAACCGCTTTTGCCACAATTTTTTCGCCAAGTTTTACCGGTCTGATAAAAGAAACCTTAGCTACACCGGTTAACGCCACATCAGCGTCAACCACTGCAACCGCCAGGGAATTAGCCTGGGCAAAAAGAATATGCCCCCTGGCAATTCCATTCTTTTGAAAAACCATATCCTCTGTAATCTCCATTAGTGACAATGCATTTTTATCCAAATCAAGGTCCAGAAGTTCACCAATTACTTCCTGACCGGTAAGTGACTTTAACTGTGAGTAGGATTTTTCCGCATACATTTTGGTGCGTTCCCTAAGTTCCGGTATGCCAAGCTCCAGTCTGTCCAGCCGAATTGTCTGCACACTCACGCGGAATACTTTGGACAGCTCTTCATCGGTAACAAATGGGTTATCATCAATATAAGCACCCAGTTTTTGAATTCTTAAAGGTTTTGGATATGAAGAATTTGCCATTGCTATCCACCACCATTTACTTTTAGTACCAACTCCTAAATATAGTATATAATACCAAGTCTTAGATTGCAAGAAAAAGAAATAGGGGGATCTGTCGAGATTTTGGGTAAATTCACCTTCTCTTTTTGTTCGTCATGATTCCGCCGTGGGTATGACCGTTTGCTCCGATTTTCCTGGGCGGCATCAAGTGAGTGGGGAGTGATTAGTGGGGAGTGGGGAGTGTTTTTCTTTTTCTCTTTTCACTCCCCACTCACCACTCCCCACTCCCCACTCGAAATGTACTCCCCGGTTTGCTGCTCTCCGTTTTAAAGCAAGATGACTGACGATGCCGCCCAATAAAATCTACGCAAACGGTCATACCTGCTCTGAGATTTTGTCTACAATAAAAAAGAGTGAAGGTGTTTTCGCCACTCTCCACTCTCCACTCACCACTATTTATTTACAGCAATAACCTCTTTATCCTTATAGTAGCCGCACTCAGGGCAAACTCTGTGGGGCTGTTTGGGTTCGTGACACTGCGGGCATGAAATATATCCGGGGGCTGTTAATTTTTGTTGAGCCCTCCGCATTGCTGTTCTGGTTTTTGACTGCCTTCTCTTGGGAACACCCATTTTTTACACCTCCTTTTAACTACTGTTCAAAAAATTTTTTAAGGGCACTTAATCGCGGATCAGTATCATCTGTTCGGCAACTGCATTCTTTTTTATTGAGGTTAGTGCCGCATATGCCGCATAACCCCCGGCAGCTCTCGCTGCAAACAGTTTTCATGGGAACAGACAAGACAATATTCTCCTGGAGGATATCATCTATCTCAATCCGGTTATTTTCGAACACATGCAAATCACCGGTATCCAGACCGTCGCCGGCTACATCAGAGACATCTGACACATGGCAGAATTTCTCCTCAAAATATGTATCCAGCTGAAAAGGATATTGCTCCAGACACCTGCTGCAGGTCAGCACTGTGTCACCGGCAATATGCCCGTTCATAACCAGCACCCGGCCTGTATTCTTGATATCCAGGGATATTTTTATCGGTGACGCGAAACTAATTTCCTCGTTACCAATAATAATCGCCTGAACTGTCTCCAGAAGATCGTAGTGAAATAACCTTTCCGGGGATTTCCTGATTTCACCGACATCTAAGAACATGGACTCACCTCATTACATCACAACAAGTATTATACTCATTTTAAATTAATTTTGTCAAGAAAAACGCAGAATAATATCTGGACTTCTATGGTTTTTGCGCATTATAATGAAAATAATATTCATCTAATGAATCAAATAACAGGGAGATTTTTATGAATGTCGTCGGATTAGTAACTGAACATAACCCCTTTCACAATGGGCATTTATATCACGTCCAGGAGGCCCGCAAGTCTTGTGATGCCGATGTTGTTGTATCTGTAATGAGCGGTCATTTCCTGCAGCGGGGGGAACCGGCCCTGTTTAACAAATGGGCCAGAGCCAAAATGGCTGTGAAGGCTGGTGTAGATATCGTCATCGAACTGCCTGCAGCATTTTCTGTACGCAGTGCCAGCACTTTTGCCCACGGGTCAGTGGAAATATTAAACGCTACCGGTATTGTCTCACATATCTGTTTCGGCAGTGAGGCCGGTGATATTAATGAGCTGTGGCCGGCAGCCCGGTTATTGGCTGATGAACCACAAGAATTCAAATTAAAGCTGGCCGGTTTTTTAAATCAGGGCAATTCATTTCCAAAAGCCAGGGCCCTGGCCTTAGCCGAGTACCAGGCTTCCGGCGGCTGGAACCCCGCAGCTTCAGAAATTTATGGCAGCCCCAATAATATTTTGGGCATCGAATATCTGAAGGCTATCCTGACCACCAAAAGCAATATCAGCCCAGTGACTATCAAACGCTTTTCTGCCGGATATCATGACAGTGAAATCGGAGATTTCGATGAAGATTTCTTTTCCATCGCAAGTGCTACCAGTATCCGCCAGGAGTTATCTAACACCGGGGAGCTAACCCGGAAGATCAGCAGAGTCGTTCCCAAGACAACCCTTGAGGTCATGGAACAGGAAATAACTTCCGGATTAGGGCCGGTTTTTATCGCCAATTATGCCCCGACCCTGTTTTATCTGCTGCGGACCCACCCAAAGGAATGGCTGGCAGAGATGTATGACGTCACCGAAGGCCTGGAAAACAGAATCTATGAAATAGCCAGGACTGCCAAATCGGTCGGAGACCTGCTGAGAAAAACTAAAACCAAGCGCTACACCTGGACTCGTCTGCAGAGAATTCTGACTTACATTATGCTTGACTATACCAAATCCCTGGCCCAAGCCTTTGATCAGACGGGGCCACTGTATCTCAGAATTCTCGGGCTATCAGACAAAGGACGGCAGATACTTAAAACAGTCAAGAAAAAGGGCAGCCTGCCGGTCATAACCCGCACAGCACCATTTTTAAAAACCAGGGATGAGCTTGCTTTAATGCTGCAGTTTGATGTCAAAGCCACAGATATTTATTCCCTGCTGATACCATCACTATTACGGCAGCAGGCCGGACTGGACTGCAAGATCATGCCATATATTCAAGAAAATTGACTTCATCAGCTCAAATTAATGGAAGTCAATTTTCTTGACTGAGTTCTAACAAAAAAGCTTCTCCTGTATAATTTATTGCCCGGCAAAAAATTACAGGGGGAGCTTTTTTGTGAATATAAATCTGAAACGGTTGATCCGGCCTCAGGTCTTAATTTTAGCATGTGTCATCATCTTTGTCTGCAGTATGATTGTTTTCCCGTCTGCCGTATTTGAGGCTTCTAAGGCAGGCATCAACGCCTGGTGGAATATCGCTTTTCCCGCCTTGCTGCCATTTTTTATCGCTTCTGAATTATTGGCCGGCTATGGTGTCATTCAATTCATGGGTGTACTCCTGGAACCGGTGATGAGGCCCCTTTTTAATTTGCCCGGGGCAGCATCATTTGTCATGGCAGTCGGCTATACCTCCGGCTTTCCCATTAGTGCTTCATTATCCGCCCGTCTCCGCACCGAAAATATTTGCACCAGGTATGAGGCCGAAAGACTGATGTGCTTTACCAACAATTCGAGCCCCCTGTTTATGCTAATCGCTGTTGGAGTGGGGATGTTTAACAATCCCGCCCTGGGGGTTGTAATCTCAGCTGCCCATTATCTGGCTAACTTTTTACTAGGTCTGGCTCTGCGTTTCTATAAACGCGAAGAGGCCCGCCACATACGAAGCTGCTCCGCAGACCGTCGGATTTGGCGAAAGGCGTTAACAGAGATGAAACACGCTTTACGTAACGAGCCCCGCCCTTTTGGCAAAATAATGGGAGATGCTGTATCTTCTTCAATCAACAAGCTTTTGATAATTGGCGGGTTTATCATTGTCTTTTCCGTCATCATCAAAATTTCCGGCATAATCGGCATCACAGCAGTACTCGATAAAGTTATCAGTGTTTTAATGATGCCTTTTGGCCTGTCCGCACAGGTGATCCAATCTTTAAGCTGCGGCTTTTTTGAAATTACTCTGGGGACAAAGGCAGCGGCAGAAGCTTCCGGCCCCCTGAGTCAAAAGCTGGCAGCAGCCGGCATGATTCTGGGTTGGAGCGGCGCCTCGGTTTTAGCCCAGGTATCGGCAATGATCAGTCATACCGACCTGAAGATGGGCCTCTTCGTATTGTGCCGGATCGCCCATTCGCTGCTGGCCGGTGCCCTGACCATATTGCTGATGAGTTCAGATTTAATCCGCCACCTGGTGTCCCAACCGGTGATGACAACCCTCATCCCTTATACCCAACTTTCATGGACTGCTAACCTGCTGTTCTACAGCCGTTTATGCCTGTATACTGTAGCCGCCTGGCTCTTGCTGGCCATTGTTGTGTATGTTGTGCGGACTTTTGCTGTGATTAGGTTTAGGGTGTGAGGAGAGTGGGGAGATGAAAAGATACGGGGTTTAAAAGATGACGCAGAAATTAAAAGGGAGAGAATAGAACAGAGACGCAGAGGGCGAGTGCGTACTGGGTAATGTTGGTTTTTAATAAATGTTACAGGGATGTACTGAAACTTAAGTTTCGATACATCCCCTTAAGTTGGTAAAAACCAATCTATTTAGTGATCCCTGTTTTTAAACTATCGTCTGAAATTGATTGTAAGTTACTTGCTGTAAGAGACTGATTCGAGCACCTCACCGGTTTGGGCATCCACTATAACATTTTTATCGGCAAATACATGGGTATCTCCGGTGTAACCTTGTGGAGCCGAGTGCATCTTTATTTTTACACCATGGAATGTGACAATCCATACCGGATAATCCTTAAGTTCAATGTTTTTTTCAATTAATTCAGTATTTTCATGATCAGTAAAAAAGGCCTTGACTGCTGTCACTTTTTGGGCTTCTTGGCTTACATCTGATCCAACCACATCTTTTGCTGTGTTAATGGCTTCATCTCGTTTAATCTTTATCTGCTCTTTTAGCTCTTTTGCCTCAAGTCCGGCAGAAGAAAAATTCTTATTTTGTTTAAGGTTATCAATGGAGTCGCTTGCGTAAGCAGGATCATTTACATCATCAATTTGAGGACCATTGTTTGCAAGTGCATAAACTGAAATTCCAGTAGCCATGACAAGCACTAAAACAAAAATATACAGAAATTTTCTCATTACATATCTTCCTCCTTTTTAATATCTGGAATCCCATATTTCCCAAGTTGTATCCCCCGTGTCTATGTTATTCTTTTGCGTGGTTAAAGAGCCTTGCCCAGCTGTATAGGGATTGGTAACCCCACAACTAACCCAACTATTTGAAGTGGTCTTATATTGTGCAACGCTAAAAGTCACTGGATTTGATACTGAACCAGGTGATTGCTCAGCAGTACTATGTGTTTCTCCAAAAAATTGAGCTTCACTTCTACTGTACGGTATTGATGTAAGCGATACTGTAGCTTTGGTTACCCCATCTATTATAAAATACATTGTTGTCGAATCACAACCTACCTTATAATTATAACTACTATTGGTAGCAGCACCAAAATCATCTCTTTGAACCCATAAATTTGTGGGGGTATAAACATATTCATAAAATTGTTGGGGGTTAGACTGACCTGATCGCTTTCCCCAACCAACGGAAGCCCATCCACTACCATCAGAACTAGCTGTCATTACCCACGCACTAACGTCTACCGTTACATATGGGTTCTGAACTTCTATGGTAGCCGCAGCTCCATTATTGGATACTACTTTCTTTCCTCCATCAAAGTAGCTAGTGGCAAAGGCATAAGCAGAGGTACTGAAAATTAACATGAAGGTTACGATTACAGACATTGCTATTTTATATTTTCTTAAAATCATCCTTATTCCTCCTATAATTTTTATTAAGGCGACGATTCTTACTATATTGCCATAGAAGTCCCCGATATGGTAACATAGTAATCAGAAATAGTGGTCTGTTGAGGTTTGTCCTGGGTTATGGCTTGCGACGCTTTACCAGGTTTACCTCCCGAACCACTATTTTTTATATAATCCATTGGAATCACCCCCTCTTCTTCAAAGTATGCGTTTTCATCTATTGAATTTGCCGCTCATTTATTTAGATGATTCAGTTCATAAAAGGTTCACAGAAAATAAGATTTTTTTAGATTTTTTGGGGAACTTTTCTTTTTCCAATCTTTTTCCAAATCATTTCCACGCATGCCCCCTCTGCTTGTCCCAGAGAAAAAGCTGATTTGCCAATAAAGAATGTCATATGATACGAATATCAGATTTATTAAATATCCGGATATTTTTAACATATTAAACAATGCTCTGCCAGTAATTAATGTAATATTTGTTGAAAACCAGCGTTTGGGTTATTCGGTTGTCAAAATACCTGATACTGATTAGACCTTGATTCCTATTCTTTTTTTCGACCTGACTCACAGGTCTTATTTAAGTGCGCCTTTTTCAGAAACATCTATTATTTTTTATTTTACTGTCCATTTTCAGATTTTTCTTCCTCTTTCATCTTAATATAATTTATCAAAATTACAAGATATATGGGTTATAACACAGGTTTAAACGTATAAAAAGTCGTTTTAGACGTATATTGTTACCTCAACTTTCGCACCTAAATAAGGGTGTCTGATAAAGTTACTATCTAAACTTTCGCAGAGTCAAAATCGTCTAAAATACTTGTCACAAAAGACTTAAAAACCCAACAAATATCGGTATTGGCAATAGAAAACACCGCTTCTTTTTTGGTATAGTAAGTAGTACGTTTGACCAAAACTACTACCATACAGAAGAGATGCTAAAGAGTGATAATTGATAAACCATGACTCAAGTTAAATGCTAACATATTAACATAAAAACAGTCATTATGCGATAAATCGACAAAACTAATGTATTTATTTGGTAAAAACTAAAAGTTTCACCTACTTATCTCAACATGGTTCAGAGGGTAACCACTTTTCACCTGTTTTACGCACTCTGGAACATTACCTGGCGGCTTATCGCAAGAACAGCTTGGAAGGGCTCAGAGCTCCAAGGGAGATAAACGTATATTGAAAGCCATACCAGAAAATTTGTTCCTACTACCAAGACATAATTTTTCTATCGATAGTTTTTCTTAACTCAACTTTCGCAACTTAAAAACTATGCTTAATCAATGTAATACCAAAGTTTTTGATAAAAAAGAGGAAACACCAGTCTTTTTGTGAAACGTCATGTGGAACGAGAAAATGAATTCACTGCAACGCCGCATTCGTAATGATTCTGGATAGCATAAAATCAAAAAGATAACAAGGGTTGCTATATTTGTATAATTCTAAGCTAATAAAAAATCTTCCTTATCTGGCGTAGGATTTTTTCTATCCCTGCCAGTAAGGAAGATGCTTATCTTTTTACACAAAATTTTACTCGCTACTCGCCACTACGTTACTTAGCGGCTGCGGCTTCCTGCTCCCCTTTTGGTGGTGTCCGCAGTTCTTCCCGGGAAGCCTTAATCTGAGTCAGAACTTTCTCTACATTTTCTTCACTGTTTCTTAATAACTCATCAGCAAACTGATAAGCCCCGATTTTGATTTCCCGGGATAAAGACCTAGCCTGTTCAACCACTTCGTTAGCCTGCTGCGTGGCCTGTTTGACCAGTTCATTTTCCCCGGCCATCCTGGCTAATTCTTCTTTTGCCTGAGAAACGATTCTGTTGGCTTCAGCCCTGGCATCTGCCAGAAGTTTTTCCCGTTCTGATACAATCACTTTAGCCTGCCTCATTTCCTCCGGCAGGGTTGTACGGATATGGTCAACCATATCAAGAATAAGTTCATCATCAACCAGAATCTTGCCAACCAAAGGAACCCTGGTGCTCTCTTCCACCAATTCTTCCAACTCGTTTAAGACATCCAAGATATCCATTTTCTATTCCTCCCAAAGTTTAATCCAGCAAATTCCTAATATGTAACTGAGGATGTGAAACTCGCTCTCACTTTAATGACTGGAATTTCTCCCGCAGCCTTTCTTCCACAATTTTGGGCACAAAATCAGCCACGCTGCCGCCCATGCCGCTGACCTCTCTAACTGTACTGGAACTCAAAAATGACCATTGAGCCTGTGACATCATAAACAAAGTTTCAACTGCCGGCTGTAATTTTTTATTAGTCAGAGCCATCTGAAACTCATATTCAAAATCCGATATAGCGCGCAGACCGCGGATAATGGTCTGGGCATTTTTTTGGGCGGTATATTCCACCGTCAACCCCTGAAAAGTGTCAACAGATACATTTGGATGTTGTGATAAAATTTCAATTAACATTTCTTTCCGTTCTTCCAAAGTAAACAGTGATTTCTTCCCGGAATTAACAGATACAGCCACCACAACACGGTCAAAAAGGTGTGAAGCCCTTTCAATAATGTCAAGATGCCCATTGGTCACCGGGTCGAAGCTCCCGGGGTAGATAGCTAATTTCATAAAATCCCCTTCCTTTAAATCGCACTTAATTCCTGGTAGAACGAAATAATTGTGTCCCCGTACCGCTCTTGCCTTATTAACCGCAAGTTTCCATACTTATCAGACAGGGTATCCAACTTACTGCTTTCAGCAATGACCAATCCTCCAGGTCTGATTATCTGATAATGGACCAAAGTTTCGATACTCTTCTGTAATAAATTGCGCAGGTAGGGCGGGTCCAAAAAAATTATGTCAAAAGTGCGTTGTTGTGATGCCAACCTGGCAACTGTGCTGTCAACGTCCTGGCTTATTATTTCAGCTTGATCTGCTAAACCCGTTAAATCCAGGTTAGCTCTGATTATTTTTACAACCCGCGGATCTTTTTCAACAAACACAGCAGAATCTGCACCCCTGCTGAGGGCTTCTATGCCTATGGCACCGGTTCCGGCATATAAATCCAAAACAGCCTTATCAAGCAACCGGTCACCAATAATATTAAACAGCGACTCTTTAGTCCGGTCAGATGTGGGCCTTGTATTCATTCCTTTAGGTGCCTTTAACCTTCTGCCTTTAGCTTGTCCGGTGATTACACGCAATTGTATTTATCACCTCAATACCATAGTTGGAAATATTAACATACTAAATTATAACATAACTTTTTTCAAAAATCGATTTTGTAAATAAACTTTTTTAGTCAGTTTTTTCCATCATATTGTTTTCCATTAAATTCCATGTATATTTTCCGGTTTTCGGTTCAAAATAGACTCAGGATATCCTATTACATAAGCGAAAACGGAGGAAAGGGTAAGAATCAAAACATCCCCCATTTACTCTCCCTCCTGTTTCTCCTCTCCCCCCGCCGGCTAATACCCGGCGGTTATTTTGACGTTAAATTTAGTTGACCAAGTCAATTTTTTGTAAACCGGTCGGCAACTTTAGAAGCACCATAAGAATCAGGCTTTATCCTAACCAAATACCCACTCGTATTAATCATACTGACTACTTGTTGAATCATTTCCCGGCTCCTGCCTTTTTCCCCTATATCGACATGAATTTCAATTGTTAAGCCAGGATTTCCGTCAGCTAAACATATTATTAAATCTCCGGCCATTTCGAGACTACGGGATGCTTCTTCAAAAATGCGGTGCTTCAGCGTGAGGGGCGTTTGAAGAAAACTCCTGCAATAATAGAACCTGGCACCTTTACCCTCTCTGTGGATAATCACAGCAGTTACAAAGCAGGTAACCTGGCCCGGCTGTGAATCTGTTCCGATAATCAAGCGGTATTTATCGCCAGGATGAGCATTGACAAAACCGAGAATATCAGTACACATTTCTTCCATTGTAATCTTGCCTTTAGTCGGACTGGTAAAATATATCATAAGAATTCCCCCACTTTTATTATAACAAACGGATTGGAAATTAGACCATTTCAGCAGTTAACATGTTTTACCAAAGGCTGTCACACGCTTCAGATTAATACTCAGGTTTCTTTACTTTTCGAAGGACTTGTAATATTATAGAAAAGGTATAATTTTGTCATAAAATCATTGAAAAGCATTGGGGGTTTAACCTTGCAGGGCGTTGAAAACCAGCACATAATCTGTATCTCTTCAATAGATTGGGATCCAATCTGGACCCGGAAACAACAGATAATGTCCCGCCTCCCCAAATCTAATACCATTCTTTATATTGAGCCGCCGATTACCCTGATTTCACCCCTTAAAGACCGAACTGCTTTAAGTAAATGGGGGATGTGGTTTAAAGGACTGCGCAGAATCAGCGAAAATATATACCTGTATTCTTCACCTATTGTCCTTCCCTTTGGTAACAAATCGCGGCTGATCAATAAAATTAACCAATGGTGGATAAGTCTTTTTCTAAACAAAATTATTTCCCGGCTCAAACTAAAAAATCCTATTATCTGGACTTATATGCCCACCTCAGTCGACCTGGTGGAGCGGCTTCCCAGTCATAAACTGCTCGTTTACGATTGTGTTGATGAACATACTGAATATACCGGTTTAATAAATAAGGCACTGGTAACGGATATGGAACGGCAGCTAATGGATCAGTGCGGGCTTGTTTTTGTAACAGCCCAGGGGCTTTTTAAGGCCAAAAAAGATTTTGCCCGGGAAATATATTTTCTACCCAATGCCGCCAATGTTGAACATTTTATGAAGGCCCAGGATCCAGCTACTGTGATCCCTGCAGACATTGCCAACATCCCGGGACCAATCGTAGGCTTTGTCGGTGTTATTCAGGATTGGATTGACCTGGATCTGGTCGAAGCTGCTGCTTTGGCACATCCTGAGTGGAGTTTTGTGATGATTGGCCCGGTAGCTGCAGGTATTGATACTTCATCGTTAAAATCCTTACCTAATGTAACTTTCCTGGGAAGAAAAGATGTCAAAGACCTTCCCAGCTATATCAAAGCCTTTGATGTATGTATAAATCCTTTCAAAATGAATGAACTGACCGACAAGGTTAGTCCCTTAAAATTCTATGAATATCTGGCCTCTGGAAAGCCCATAGTATCAGTAAATATGCCCGGTGTAAAGGACTTTTTCGACGTGGTGGAAATCTCCAACAATACTGCGGAATTCATCACAGGGATCGAGCGGGCGCTCACTAATG
Source organism: Thermincola sp. (assembly GCA_032027005.1). Lineage (GTDB taxonomy): Bacteria > Bacillota > Thermincolia > Thermincolales > UBA2595 > JAVSMW01. Next base: position 126,335 of record JAVSMW010000001.1, read on the forward strand.
AAACACCGGAAAAACTTCAGGCCCGGCTTTGCAGGGCCCGGGAGAACTCCTGGGACAGCAGGGCGGAATTTATGCAGGAAAAAATATTACCTAAAATAAACTCCTAAGGGGGGACACAGTTTGTCTACATCCAAATTAAATCCATCAGAAGTTAAAGTCGCAATTTTCGGCTTGGGTTTTGTCGGACTTCCACTGGCACTGAGTTATGCCCTCAGAGGCTGCCAGGTGCTTGGGGTTGACGTGGATCAGAGCCTTGTTAGCCAGCTGAATCAAGGTATTACTCATCACCTGGAAAAGTATAATGAAATTCCAATTCAGGAAATCCTGGCTGAACAAACTAAAAACGGCCGTTTCAGGGCTACCGCCAATGCTCAGGAAGCCCTGGCCAACTGCAACAGCTACATAATGACAGTTGGCATTCCGGTTATTAACGGCAGCCACGATTTCAGCCATATCGAATCATGTTCCCGCACAATTGCCGCCGGACTAAAAAAAGGTGACCTTGTTTTAGTGCGGAGTACAGTTGTTCCCGGTATGACCAGAAACTTTGTTAAACCGATTCTGGAAAAGTCGGGACTCACTGCCGGAGAGGATTTCTATTTAGGGTACTCCTCTGAGCGAATTGCTGAAGGCAAAGCTTTTGACGAATTTGAAAATATGCCCACCCTGATCAGTGGTATTAATGACGAGAGCAGAGAAAAGGCCCGCCGGCTGATGTCGGTAGTGACCCGGGCTGAGCTTCACCTGGCGACATCTATTGAAGTTGTGGAATCAGCCAAGGTCATGGAAAACATCTCCCGTGATGTCAATATTGCTATGGTTAACGAATTCGCCCGTTTTTGCGAAGGATTGGGGATTGACATCTTTGAAGTCACCAAAATGGCTAATACACACAAACGGGTCCAGCTCCTCACTCCCGGTCCCGGCGTAGGAGGTTACTGCATCCCCAATGCTTTACACTACCTGACTCCTAAGGCAGATGACCTGGGGATTCCTTTAAAACTTCTCAGAACAGCCAGGAAAATAAATGAAGATGTGCCCGGTTTTGTAGTCAGTCTCGTTACCCGGAACCTGCCTGTGCCAACTAAAGAAGCCAAGGTTGCTGTACTGGGCATTGCCATGAAGGACTACTCCAGTGACGATCGTTTAAGCCCTGCTTTGGAAGTAATTAAACTCCTGGAAATGTCGGGCATTAAAGTGGCAGCTTTTGACCCTGCCGTGCCCACTGCTTATGATTTTAAGGTTAATTCCCTGGAGGACGCGGTTGAAGGTGCACACGCCATCCTGGTTCTGGCCAAACAAAATGGCATCGGTTACAATAACTACAAATTATTCAGAGAAATAATGAGTAAAGCCGGCACTCCGGTTATTGTGGATACAAAAAATTTATATAACCGCCGCGAAGTTGAAGAAAACGGATTCATTTTCGCCTCAATTTAAGCTGGTTTTAGTCTTGAACTGTTTTTTAGCAAAGATATTTACTGAGGTAATGCTGCTTCAAAAGCATGTTACCTCATTTTTTTATTTATGGAAAAATTAAAACTTTCGCATAATTATTTTTTGTTATGGATAAATTAATCATCGTATTCAAAACCAAGTTCAGGTGGTGACATGATGAAAAAAGGTTCCTTTCACAGTAATTTTGGTATCAATATCGATATGGCTCTAGAGGCTCATGACATAGTTCGCGGCCAAACCGGTCAGGAAATCTCCGGTGTCAAAATGGACAAAAAATCCTTTGAATATGCCCAGGTCACAATCATTCAGGTCCAAGACGCGGCAGCTGAAAAAGTGATGGGCAAACCAGTGGGTACATATATAACCATTGACGCACCCGAAATAAGACAAAACAACAAACAAATTCATAACGAAATTGCCGAGATTTTGGCCCAACAGTTAAGCAGTCTCCTCAAAATAGGACCTGATGCCAGTGTCCTGATTGTCGGCTTAGGGAACTGGAATGCCACACCCGATGCCTTAGGACCCCGGGTAGTTAATTATACCCTGGTTACCCGCCACTTAAAAAAATATGCACCGCAGGACCTCAGCGGAGGCTTAAGATCAGTAAGCGCACTGGCCCCCGGCGTCCTTGGCATTACTGGAATTGAAACAGCTGAAATAATTAAAGGTGTTGTAGAAAAATCCAAACCTGACCTGATCATTGCCATTGATGCCCTGGCTGCCCAAAGCAGTGACAGAATCGCCACCTCTCTTCAATTGGCAGATACCGGAATATCACCCGGTTCAGGTATAGGAAATCAAAGAATGGCCATCAACCAGGAAAACATGGGAGTCCCGGTGATAGCCATCGGAGTGCCTACTGTAGTTAATGCTGCAGTAATTGCCCATGGTGCCCTGGACCAGTTTATGCAGCAATTAGCCTCCAATCCAGGCACAAGTGAAACAATCAAAAACTTAAACCCGCTGCTACTGGAGCAGATCGTCAAAAGCGTCCTGGGTCCATACAGCACAAATTTAATGGTAACACCCAAAGAAATTGATGATCTAATAGAATCCATCAGTAAAATAATTGCCGGCGGAGTATCCATAGCCCTCCACCCAGCTGTGGATCCGGAGGAGTTTCATATGTACCTCCACTAGCCTAGATACAGTACACAACGTGTGGTGTGCGGCATTCAGTCTGCAGTGGCCATTATCCTAAAGGGCGCTTTCACTTACAACGCAGTCCGCAACGTGTGGTGTACCTGCACTAGCCCCGATGCAGTACGCATCGTGTGGTGTGCTGCATTTAGTGCGCAGTGGCCGATATCCCAAAGGACGCTTTCACTTACAACGCAGTACGCAACGTGTGGTGTACCTGCACTAGCCCTGATGCAGTACGCAACGTTTGGTGTGCGGCATTTAGTGCACAGTGGCCACTATCCCAAAAGGCGAAATCAGCGTTCATTATGTTGTGCGCGGCTTTTTTGGATACTGCCCAATGCAAACTGAGTTGCCGCACACCAACCGAGTCGCACTGATTATAGTTGCTGCATGTACTGAATATTGTTGCTGCATGTATGTAAAAAGGTAAGCGGCTTCAAAAAAACCGCTTACCTATCTATTAGAACTGGGTTTTTCCAGCTAAGGATTGCTCATATGCTTCGATCATTCTCTTAACCATATGACCTCCAACAGCACCGCAGTCCCTAGACGAAATGTGGCCCCAGTAACCACCTTGGATTTGGTTGGTTATACCAACTTCATTAGCCATTTCATTTTTAAAGTTGTACATAGCTTGTGAAGCCTGAGGAACAACAAGACCATTACGTTTTTGTCCAGTACCCATTAGATTGTTTCCCCCCTTTCGTTGATTAATCATGGTATCTGAACCTTACACAGAAGGGTGATTAAGACCTGCCAGCCAGTGATTGCTCATAGGCTTCAATCATTTTCTTAACCATGTGCCCACCAACAGCACCACAGTCTCTTGAAGAGATCTGGCCCCAATATCCACCTTGAATCTGATTGGTGATACCAACTTCGTTAGCCATTTCATACTTGAAGTTGTACATTGCTTGGGCAGCCTGAGGAACTACGAGTTTGTTACGCTTTTGTCCGGTTCCCATTAAATCACCTCCTCTCATCTGGTACTTGTAGTATAAGCTTCAGTTAAGAGCATTATACTAGAAATGATTGTCTAATAATTTGGCAGATTAGGAGTGATAAGCAATTTTTTGCTATTTATTTCGCTAAGTTATTTCGGGTTTTTACCTCGATTAAGGAACGGTTTCTGGTACTTACTCAAATTGCTAACATTATTAAACTTGTTGCCCTTCTTCAGTCACCATCACCTCCCTCTTACCTAGTATCGACCAATAAGAATATTGTATACTGTGTAATTATTGGGCCCTTTTACAACATCTTATAGATTCCTGTTTGCAATTATAATGCAACTTTGCGCATTATCTCGGGGAATACTATATATCAAAAATCTTCCTGCTCCCCCTTGAAGGATTTTTGCAGTAAATTGGAAAATACTTAAATATCAGTATTTTCGGCGCAACTCTGAAAGGGGTAGGTTTTATGTGGGATACAATAAAATTTATTTTCCCGTTATTTTTGATTTCTGTAGTTATCATCACAATTGACCAACATAACAAAAAAAGGCCCAGTTGGAAACTGTGGGCCGGTACTGCGTTAGTTGGCTGTTTTATTTATCTTCTGTCCTTTTTGGCTGGACCACTTGATAATCTTTCACCGGGAAATCGAAATATCTCTGAGTCAAATGCCTCTTCAGGGCAATCAACCGGGATATCACAACAGGAAACTGAAACCAAGCCTGATGGAACTTCATCGGGGCAGGTACAAAATCCGAAAATCCCGCCAAACAACCAGCAGCAAAACCCCGGTGAGTCAACTGATTCAGAGCAAGATTCCGAACAAAAAGGGAATTCCCGGGAAACCGCCGGCAGCCCGCCGGATATGTTTCTTCCCCTTGATGAAGCAAACCAGGATACGGATTTTAAAGAATTCAGAGATGATTTTATCTCAGCCGTCAAAAGTTATGACCTTGCTTTTCTGAAAAACCACCTGTCGTCAGATATCCGCTACAGTTTCGGCGATAACAATGGTATAAGCGGCTTTTGGCAGCATTGGCAGCTTAACAGTGAGCCGGAAAAATCTCAGGTCTGGTCTGAACTTGCCCAGGTCCTGACTCTGGGTGGTTCATTTGACAAGGACAAGGCTATTTTTACAGCCCCATACGTTTTCGCTAATTTCCCCAGTACAGTGGACGGTTTTGAGAATGTGGCTGTAATCAGCCCAAATGTAGACATCCACTCGGAGCCAAATGCCAATTCCCCTGTGGTAACAGGGGTTAGTTTCAAAATATTAAAGCTGGCCGACAGTAAAATTTATAAAACTACCGGCAGCAACGAATCCGGTGAAGCAGCCCAATGGCGCAAAGTAGAAACATCCGCGGGAGAAGGGTTCATTAATGAGGCATATATCCGCAGCCCCATCGACTACCGCGCCCAATTCCGCCAGGAAGACGGGGTTTGGAAGATGATGTTTTTTGTAGCCGGGGATTAGTCCAGTTCGGCCAGCCAGAGGCGGGCCTCGGCGTCGCTGGGCATACGCCAGTCTCCCCGGGGTGAAAGGCTAATGGTTCCTACTTTGGGGCCGTCAGGCAGGCAGGAACGCTTGAACTGCTGACTGAAAAACCTGCGGTAAAAGGTCTTTAACCATTTCTTTATCTCATCCCGCTCATAGGCCCCTGCAAAAGCAACATCAGCCAGGAACAATATTTTCCGAGGTGCCATGCCATGCCTGACCGCGTAATACAGGAAGAAATCATGCAGTTCGTAAGGCCCCACAACCTCTTCTGTTTTCTGCAGAATTTCACCATTGGCATCAGGCGGCAGAAGTTCCGGACTGATTGGTGTATTCAGGATATTGTACAAGGTTTCCCGGGTGCTCTCATCAACTTCATTATCAGCAATCCATTGGACCAAAAATTTGACCAGGGTCTTGGGGATGCTGCAATTCACAGCATACATGGACATATGATCCCCATTGTAGGTGGCCCATCCCAGGGCTAGCTCAGATAAATCCCCGGTTCCCACCACCAGTCCGTTGTATTTGTTAGCCAGATCCATGAGAATCTGAGTACGTTCCCGGGCTTGCGAGTTTTCATAAGTTACGTCAAAAACCCCTTCTGGGAGTCCAATATCAGCAAAATGCTGCCTGCAGGCCGGCACAATACTGATCTCATGAGGATTGACCTGCAGAGACTGCATCAGTTTTGTCGCATTATTAAAGGTTGTCTCAGTTGTGCCAAATCCCGGCATCGTAACAGCAATAATATTTTGGGGCGGTAGTTCCAGCAGTTTAAAGGTTTTGGCTATAACCAGCAAAGCCAGGGTCGAATCAAGACCTCCGGATACTCCAATCACAGCACTCGTCATGCCTGTGTGCTCTATCCTTTTGGCTAAGCCGGCCACCTGAATATTAAAAATCTCCTGACACCGCTCATGACGGGAAGAAAGATCATCCGGGATAAAAGGATGCCTGGGCACAAATCTGCCGAACTGTGCTTTTTCAACAGAAGGGATTGTATTATAGGAAACCTCCACTCGAATAAACTTTTTGCGCGCTCCCTCGATTTCATAGTTTTCTGTAAAGGTACGATTGACCTGCCGCTCAGAGTTCAGGCGCTCAACATCAATTTCCGAATAAATAACAGCACTATCCCGGTGAAAGCGGCGGGAAGTTTCCAAGATACTGCCGTTTTCGGCAATGATGCAGTCACCCCCGAAGACCAGATCGGTAGTGGACTCGTGCACCCCTGCAGATGCATATATGTAGCCACTGATACACCTGGCACTTTGCTGGGCCACCAACTGCCTCCTGTAGCCGGCTTTACTGACCAGATCATTGCTGGCTGAGAGATTGGCTGTCAGGTTAGCTCCATTTAAGGCCATATAAGAGCTTGACGGCACTACTGTCCAAAGATCCTCACATATCTCAATGCCCAGGCAGTATTTAAACTGCCTGCAGGTAAACAAAATTTCACCAAAGGGCACTTGTTTTCCCAATACCTCGACCTGAGCCATATTTTGGCTAATGGTATGACCGGACGCAAACCATCTGTTTTCATAAAATTCTTTGTAGTTGGCCGGATACAGTTTGGGAACTATCCCCAGTACCTGACCATGCTGGATGGCCGCTCCACAGTTATACAGTTTTTGGTTCACTGCCAGCGGCATTCCTATCACAGCCAGAACATCTGTATCCTCTGTGTTTTCCAAAAGCAGGCCCAGGCATGCGATGGTTTTGTCCAACAGCAGCTGCTGTCCAAAAAGATCTCCACAGGTATAGCCTGTCAACCCTAGCTCAGGAAACACAGCCACCGCGGCACCGGCCGCATCGGCCGCCTTAATCAGCTGTTCCGTTTCCTGAGTATTAAAAAGGGGGTCAGCCACCTTAAGCCTGGGAGACACCGCGGCTACTTTCACAAATCCATATGTTGTCATGATAAACCTCCTTTGGAAAAATGCTTTATTATTCGAAATAAGTTTTTGCCTTTAAAGTCCCCCACCAAACAATTGCAATCCAAATAGTTATTATAATTAAAGCTGCAATGTAGTTTTTGGGCTTACCTGTTTCCTTTAAATCTGGGGCTTTTTCCTTATATTCCGCCAGAATCTTGTCAGGTATCAACTTTAACACCATCATTATGCCCAATGGCAAAATGATTAGATCATCCAATAACCCAAGAATAGGGATGAAATCAGGTATCAGATCTATCAGACTAAAGGCATATGCTACCGCAAGTATTGCTAAAAACTTAGCGTACCAAGGGACTCTAGGGTCCTTATATGCAAAATAAATAACATAGAGATTATTTTTAAGACTGTTAATTAATTGTCTCCATGCACCGGTACATCCCAATTATTTCACCTGCAGTTTCAATCTTTAATGTTCCAGCAAAATCTCTGCTAATCGTCTTCCAATTTGCGTTTTAAAGTTTTCAACTATCAATTTCTTGGCAGCGGGCTTTTCCTTCATATAGTCCAAGTTGTCCAAAAGATCTGCTTCCCATTGTATCTGAAAATCAATCCCGTCAATTTTTGAGGGAGTATGATGGTTGCCCACTATGTAGCAAACCCTATCTACTCTCTGAGCATCATAACCAATGCTCTCGAGTATTTTACGCGCAATCGGCGGTCCTTCTTTTTCCTGATATTCTGCTCCCATGGACCATACTTTTTTTGTGCTTCAATGGCACCGATATCATGAAGTATCGCGGTGATGGCAATCTGTTCTTGATCAGCCTGGTCAATGTTTTCTTCATTCATAATCTGTTCTGCGTAATCAAGTACTCTAAGTGTATGTTCTATGCCATAGGGAACTTCCCTGAAAACATTTTTCATTTCGTTTATAGTATCTATTCCCTCTCAAGCATTATATCGTATGACATTCCTGGAAACAGAAACAGTCTTACATTCTTTTCTTTGTAACCAGATGTTTTTGCAATAATTGATGCAAATCTGGGAAATGATACAGAGTAAATCATCGGACCTGCACCGCCCGTACCCGGTGCAGCAATTTGAGTCAACCCGGTACTCGCTTGAATGTTTGGATCTACGACATACTTTTTAGTGACAGAATCCTTAAGGTTTATGGTGCAAGTTAAGTCTCCCATCATGATTATTAATATTATAGCAACTATTAAAGCGTAAACAAGCAACCTAATTGGTGAAATTTCTTTAGTCTTAAATTTCATATAATTCTTCCCCAGTGCAAGAAGCGGCCTAGCCGCGTGGTCGATCCAAAGTTAGGACCGGCACAGAACTACGCTGCCCTTAAGTTTTTGGAATCATACCGGTAATTAAAGAATTTATTGGTATTTTTACAAGAAACTTGTTTTTAATGTTTGCCGGTTTTTCCCTTAGTATTCCTCTTTGGGCTTTATTCATAGGGGCCCCTCATTTAGTAATTAGATTTATGCGATAAGCCTTTAAATCAGATCACACCCGAGGAAGTCCTCAATCCGGCAGTTTCTGATATTGACTCTAAGGGATGGCTAAACTCCTTCAAGCCGGTTATTTCCATGATACTGCTATGGATAAAGCTGTAGGCTTCGCAGCCACCTGTGCTATGAGCCTTCTTTCTTTTTATTCGGGAACATAATAAATTTCTAAATTGTTAGGCGATGTTGGCTACCAACTTTCAATTAATTCTTTATATCCTTCAAATAATAGTTTAACGGCCGAATATTTATATCTGTACTCAATTGGTTTTGTGTACTCTTTGGTCTTTTTAGTGATTGGATGCGATAAATCACACTTCAATCTTTTCACATGAATTTCTTTACAGAGAGCAAACAGATGAGGATATTTCTTTTCGAGGGCACTGTTTGAAGAAAAAGTAACTCCACCAATGTTACCTAACTGGTAATTTCCTAAGCTTTTATCATGGAGATAAAGTCTATGTAATGTAATATCGTTAAAAGAGTCAAGGATATTAACAAAAGCAGATATATCGTTTTGCGAATAACCGTACACCCTAATTATAGCAAACTTGAGAATGTTATTTTGGAGCAGCCAGGCTAAAAGTACCTTTTTATACATCGGATTAAGCGACTTGCTAGATTTTTGCCATCTTGTTTTAACAAAGTCTAATATTTCTCGTTCTCCCATGTCACTTAGCTTATCCTCTATAGCATGGATTAAGTATGCATTAATAATTTGGTATATCTCAGGTTCCTTAAGGCCCTTAAGAATGTTCGATACAAGTTTGCTTGAAATCTTCCGTGGGTACGATTTAAAGTACATTGATATTGATTCAAATAATTGAGGGAAATCTTTTAACACATCTAGCATTTTGATGGCTAATCCTGAATTATGCTTTGCATTGGCAAGCAACATTTTAAATTCTGTAGCGTGCTCACGACTTTTGCGTCGTAAGTTCCTAGCTTCAGTCGTTCAGAAAGGTCCTTTAGATTTTCTTCGATTGCAAAGGAATAGGATGAATAGATATCTCTGAAAAAGTTTTTATACTTATACGATGGGTCAGTATTTATCCAACGCCATGCACGTCTTAAGTTGTCTCTACTGTAAAGTTTTTTAAAGTCATTTGCCATATGATGTCTCCTGACAATTGTTCTTTAAGACCCCAAATTAGGCAGCCAATTTCGCCTAACCACCTCTATGCCGCGCCGCTGTGAGCTTCGCGGCATAAATAATATATGAAAACAAAGAAAATATCCTTCTTTAAGAAGTACCGGTCTTCGATTATTATCAATAATATAAGCAGCATTAAGATCGCGAGGTACCGATTGGTGCTAACCATGCAGCGACAGTCTGGAATGATAAATAAATCGTACCCTCTGAGGACGCATACTTCACTTTTAAGTGTAACAGCCTGTTTTTTGCTGCTTATAAAACATCTAAAAGGAGGTCATGCTTTGAAAGTTATCCATCCTATTTGTGCCGGTATCGACATTCATAAAAAGTCCTCTACAGTTGCGTTGAATGAGACCAAAGCAAACAGCACATACTCGGTATTAAACAAAACTTTACCTGGTATAAAAGAGACTGCAGCCGTTGCCATCATTGCAGAAATTGGGGTAGATATGTCCGCCATCTACTCGGACAAGCATCTCCGTCTTGGGCTGGGGTATCGCCCCAAAACCGTCAGAGTGCCGGCAAGAAAAAAAGTGCCCCTTCCAAATCAGGCAATGGATACCTCACATCCATGCTTGTACAATGTGCCAATGCTGCAGCCAAGGAAACCGGANTTTTGACTCTATTTTACCAGTCCATAAAGAAAAAAGCCACTATTATTTCACAGATCGCGCTGTGTCTGGGTTAGGCATGACTTTGACGTGGCCCTGGATAATCCCAAATAGACTATTGACAAACATTGTTTAGTTAACTATACTTAAATTAAGGCGAAAGGCCAATATAATAATCATAAGCCGTAAGGGCAACCTAATAATATACTAGGAATTCTGGTATATTATTTTTCTTTTGTTGCATATACTATAGATAGACGTAAGGTCAATTTAATATGGTTAAGCCGTAAGGGCAATTTAATAATCTAAAAAGACTTCTCTTGCAGAGGTCTTTTTTTTATGACCCATAAGTATCAAAAACATTTCGCCCAACACACCCTTAGCTGAACAAAGTTGTTTCTTATTTTGATTTCGACTTATTTGGCACACTTGTTCCTCTTCGCCTCAGCGCCCTCTGCGTTTTCTTTTCCTATCAACTTGTCTTGATATAATTAGCTGTGCCCAAAAACCGCCCGCTTATTTCTTCTTTAAGCCTCAGATGCTCTTTTTTCTCCAGTCCCGGGTCTGATTTAAGCAGTTTTAGGGCTTCTTCCCTGGCTAACTGCATGGTTTTGACATCTTTAATCAGATCGGCAATTTTTAAATCCGGCAGTCCAGACTGTCTGGTACCGAAAAATTCACCCGGCCCCCTGAGCTTCAGGTCTTCTTCGGCAATGACAAAACCGTCGCAGGTGGACTGCATTATTTTCATCCTGGCCTTTCCCTCCTCCGTTGAGGGACTGGCCACCAAAATACAATAGGACTGAAAGCTGCCCCTGCCTACTCGGCCGCGCAACTGGTGAAGCTGGGCCAAGCCAAAGCGGTCGGCGTCTTCAATAACAATCACGGTGGCGTTAGGGACATTGACTCCCACTTCAACCACAGTGGTGGCAACCAGAATATTTAATTCACCGTTTTTAAAATCCCTCATCACGGTGTCTTTTTCATCCTGCTTTAACCGCCCATGCATTAAACCAACTTTGATATCCGGGAAGACCCTGTTCTGCAGTATCTCGGCAAGTTCAACAGCAGCCTGGACTTCAAGTTTATCCGATTCCTCCACCAGGGGACAAATATAGTATACCTGCCGCCCCAGATTCACCTGATCGCGGATAAATTTATAGACCTTTGATTTCATCCCCCGCCCGGTCCAGTGGGTCTTAATGGGCTGCCGCCCCGGTGGGAGCTCATCGATCACTGATACATCCAAGTCCCCATAAATGGTCAGGGCCAGAGTGCGCGGGATAGGTGTGGCAGTCATCACCAGGACATCAGGGTTATATCCCTTTTCCTTTAACTTGGCCCTTTGTTTGACCCCAAATCTATGCTGTTCATCAGTCACAGCCAAGCCCAGCCGTTGAAACTCTATTTCTTCCTGAATGACGGCATGGGTGCCGACCACAATATCAACCCGCCCATTTTTAATATCATCCAGGGTTGCTGCTTTTTCACTCCTGCTCAAACTGCCTGTAAGCAGGGCCAGCCGCACCCCGAGCGGCTCAAGTAATTCCTGCAGCCCTTGATAATGCTGACTGGCCAGTATCTCCGTCGGTGCCATCATGGCACCCTGATAGCCGCTCTCCACAGTCTTCACCAGAGCGGCCGCGGCAATTATGGTCTTCCCTGAGCCTACATCACCCTGGACCAGGCGATTCATGGGCTTTTCATCTTCCATATCCCGGACTATTTCATCAAGGACCCGCTTTTGGGCCCCGGTCAGGCCAAAGGGTATTTGATCCTGGAACAGTTTAGTCAAAGGACCCGGCTTTTTATGTTTAATCCCTTTTTCGGCTGTTTTCGTTACTTTTAGCAAACCTACTCCCATTTGCAGCAAAAATAATTCTTCAAATACCAGGCGGTGCCGGGCTGCCTCAATTTCATCCATTACGCCCGGGAAATGGATCTGGGCCAAGGCTGCCGGAAGTCCGATAAATCCATATTTAGCTAACAGCTGCGGGGGCAAAAACTCTTCCTGCATGATGGCATACTTGTCCACAGCCGATTTCATAATAGTCCTCAGTGTTTTGGCCGGCAGCCCTTCTGTAGCCGGATACACCGGGACAATGCGGCCCGTGTGCACCGGGTCTTCCTGGTCAGCAATTTCAAAATCAGTAACTGTTATCTGGATGCTGCCAAACTTGCGGTCAGCTTTGCCTGTAATCAGAATTTCCGTTCCCGGCGGAATCTGTTTTTTGATGAAAGGCTGATTAAACCACACGGCGTAACCCACTGAAGTCCCGTCATTGACAGCCGCCTTGGTGATGTGCAGCCCCTTCCGGGGCTTTAAGTCCTGACATCCGATGACTCTGCCGGTCACGGTCTCAACTTCGCCATCCTGGATTTGATAAAATTTTTTGAGCCGGCTGCGGTCCTCGTACCTTCTGGGAAAATGGTACAGGAGGTCTCTGACTGAGTTAATACCTAATTTTTTCAGCAAGCGAATTCTTTTCGGGCCCACATTCTTCAGGAACTGTAATTCCAATAAATCTCCGGCGTCTGGTTTAGTTCCAGGCTGAGTTTTGCCAGGGGCTGATCCAATCTCGACAGCCGCCCGAGTTTTCTTCTTAGCACCGGCAACTTGATTCTTTTTTGCAGTACCATCAGTTCCCGCCTTCTTCTCAGGTGTTGATTGCATTTCGCCGCTCTCAGATGTTGACTGCATTTCGCCGTTCTCAGGCATAGACAGCTTTCCGGCCAATTTTAGTACATCCTGAACAATTAGTTCTCTGTCTTTGGGGTCACAATCTACATATCTTTTCAGCAGCATATTGAGGCGCGGTATTTCTCCCAGGTCTTCTTCCGACATCTGCCGCTTGGCTAAGTCATAAATCATATTCAGGCATTTAATAACAAAAGTACTAAAACCGCCGAAAACGGCGGCATTTTTGTATCCCATTTTGCCCTCGACTGTCGAGGCCTTTTGGATGTTTTGTACAATTGTCGGAACATTGTTCATGGTAAACACCAACCAGGTTAAACTATTTTTGGGCTCACAACGATCCCTATGGTCCCCGGCCCTGTGTGGGACACAATAACGGGTCCCAATTCAGCCACCATAATATCGTCACAATTCAAGACAGGAGCCACGCACTGTCGCAGCTTTTCAATGGCCTCAGCATCATTAACACCCAGTAAGGCACATTCGTATGATTTGGTATTATCTGTTCTTTCCGCAACTATTGAGGCAATCCGTTCAAAAGCCTTGATTTTACCTCTGACCTTCTCCAGGGGAGTAACCTGGCCTTCCTCATCTACGGTTAAAATAGGCTTTATTTTAAGCAGGGTGCCGAGAAAAGCATTAGCCTTACCTATACGTCCGCCCTTTTCCAGGTATTCCAGGGTATCTACAAAAAACAGAATAAAATGGTTTTCAATCTTCTTTTTTATCAAATCCAGAATTCCTCTGGCAGACATGCCCTGGGCAGCCGCCTTCGCCGCGGCAATTACAATCAGGCCTAAGCCCATGCTGGCTGATTTGGAATCAACAACATAAAGCTCACGGTTATCAACGATACTTTTTGCTGTCTGTGCCGACTGAACAGTCCCACTGAGCTTGCCGGATAAATGGATGGAAATAACCGTTTCACCCTTGGCGATTAGATTTTCGTAGACTGCCACAAACTCTCCTGGTGACGGCTGGGATGTCGTCGGCTGGATATCACCTCGAAGCATCCTGGAAACGACTTCCTTAGATGTAATATCAACCCCGTCCCGATACACTTCTCCGCCTGAAGAGACTTTAAGAGGCACTACAATAATACCTAAATCATTGATGATTTTACCTGGAATGTCCGCAGTACTGTCAGATACTATCCTAACTTTACCCATAATCACCCTCACCCCGGCATTTGTACCTATTCTAAAGATATGATGTAATAATACAGCGGTTGTCCCCCGCTAATCAACTCATACTCTAACTCCGGAAACTGTGCAGAAAGCTGTTCAAGAAGTTCATCTGCTTCCTCGGAACTCACACCATTACCAAAATACAAACTACAGACCTCGCTGTCAGGTGTACTCATTTTTTGCAGCAATTCTGTGACAACCACTCCGATTTCCGTGCCTGCGGTAATTATTTCATCATCACATAAGCCAAGGATTTCTCCTTTTTCAATAGTCCGGTCATTGACTTTGGTGGACCGGACGGCATAGGTGACTTCACCTGTTTTGACTCTGCCGCAGGCTTCTCGCATCAATTTTGCTGTCTTTTCCAGATCAGAACCCGGTATAATGGCGAGCAAAGCGGCGAGGCCCTGAGGAATACTTTGGGAAGGAATAACGACGATTTTTTTATCTGATAAATCAACTAATTGATTAGCTGACATGATAATGTTTTTATTATTTGGCAGAACAATGACGGCATCTGTACCCAATTGACTGACTGCCGCCAACATTTCCTGAGTGCTGGGATTCATGGTTTGGCCACCGGTAACGACAACATCTGCGCCCAGGCTTTCCATAACAGATTTTATCCCTTCGCCCATGGCAACAGAAACTATCCCAAATGTTTTGCCATCTCTCGCTGCCGGCGTCACCACAACAGCAGAAGCAGGTTTGGCCGCCTGGGCTGCCTGGTCAATCATATTGGTAACCTTGACATCTTTAAGAGAACCGTAGCGCAGGCAGGATTCGATAACCTGCCCCGGGTGAGCACTGTGTACATGAACCCGGGTGAGGCTGCCGCTTTCTGCTATCATCAGACTGTCGCCCAACTGCTCCAGACTGCTCCGTAAGTCCCCAATACCATCTGTGGTATTTACCAACAGCTCGGTGCAGTATGGGTACTGTATATTAAAAGCTTCAACAATTTCCCGGTCTTGATTTATCACAATATCAACACTATTGTGGATCTCCTCCGCCCCTTCTCCGGAAACAGCGGTCTGAAATCCCCTGAGGATAACCAGCCATCCCATTCCTCCGGCATCCACAACACCGGCATTAGCCAAGGCAGGAAGCATTTTAGGGGTGTTGCGCAGGGTTTCTTCAGCTACATCACACGTATTCTTGAGAAGACCGGCCATATTAGAACCGCGGTTTGCAGTTTTGAGAGCAGTTTTGGCGGCTTCTCTGGCTACGGTCAGGATAGTTCCCTCAACCGGCTTCATTATCGCTTTAAAGGCAACTTTTACCCCTTCTTCCAGAGCCTGAGCAAAAGTAATATTATTCATTTGTTCGGAATTTTTCAGTTCCTGGGCGAAACCCCTGAGCAGCTGGGACAGAATCACCCCCGAGTTTCCTCTGGCACCCATCAAAGAACCCCTGGCTGCCGCTTCCACAACTAGGCCCACTGAGGAGGGATTCCCTGCCCGGGCGGCCTCTTCTACTGCGGAAGCAAAGGTCAGATACATGTTTGTCCCAGTGTCACCGTCAGGCACCGGAAATACATTAAGGGCATCAATTTCTTTATGTCTCTTTGCTAAACCGGCCAAAGCGGCATCAAACATTCGCTTAACATCATGGCCGTTTAAAATCTCTGTTGTCAATAATGACCCTCCCTGGGGTATACTTTAGCTTCCTTAAACTCCGTTAATAACTTTAACACCCTGGACATTTACATTAATATTTCTGACTGTCAGGCCTGTTTGTTTCTCAATATTATACTTTACCCGTTCCATCACGTTTCTGGCAACTTCGGCAATGTTCACCCCATAGCCTACTACTATGTAGATGTTCAGAACTACTTCATCCCCATTAACAGAAACTTCAACACCTTTTTTAATATCCTCCCGGCCTAACAGCTGGGCTATTCCATCTTTCAACTTGGTGGAAGCCATTCCAACCAAACCGTAACATTCGGTGGCTGCTGCCCCGGCAATGGTAGCAATAACTTCTTCAGAAATGCTCACATTACCGATTTCAGTCTTTTCCCCCAAAACTAATCACTCCTTCAGGACATTGTAAGAACCTGCAGTTAGAGCCAGGACATAGCTGTTTTAAAAAAGAGGGGTTAACCCACAACCCGGTTAATTTCCACCGGAAGTTAACGGATGAACCTCTCTTAGAACAGTTAGCTCCCTTCTCTAAGCAAATCGTTCAATTCTTTTATCAGCAGTTCAATATCTATCCCATGCATATTGGCCCCGACCTGAATCGATTCCTGCATTGCTCCCATGCAGGTAAGACAAGCCATGCCGTGCTTCTTGAATATTTCTCTGGATCTGGGATGTACCTGTAGAGCTTCCATAATAGACATCTCTTTAGAAAACATGACCAGCACTCCTTTTTAACGCCAAAAACGTCCAATGTTTCTTATGGTTTCTATAAATATAAACATAAATCCTGCTTAAATTTCGGTAACGAGTAAAATTAATTTCTAAAGTCTTGCATTTAGCCCTTTTATTTGTTACAATAGTAAAGCTATGAATTCGCAAAGGGGGTGTAACTCCGTGGCTAAATGTGAAATTTGCGGTAAGGGTGTGCAAACAGGTATTCAATTAAGTCACTCCCACATTCGCACTAAGAGAACATGGAAACCAAATATTCAAAAAGTTCGTGCCCTTGTCAACGGGACACCTACCAGAATTAATGTGTGTACCAGGTGTCTGCGTTCTGGAAAAGTTGTCAGAGCTGTATAAGTTTAGTTAGTGAGTGACCACCCGACACAAAAGGGTGGTTTTTTACTTTTACTGCGAAGACCTAGGTTGGTGCATGCGGGGGAAAATGACATCTGGCGTCGTTGTGCGCTTGACCGCAATCCTCAACGTACGACAAGTACGCGTCCAGCTCAGCCGTAGCCGCGAAGCGGCGTACGGATGAGGGTACCCATGAATCAAGAGTTTTGGGTGCGGTTGCGGTCAAACGTACGCCTAGCCAGCTGTCATTTTCCCACCCCCAGGTCGGAAATTATGCCAATGATAATAAAGAAAGTGTTCAACGCGGCCCAGTCGTAGCCGCCCGGCGGCTACGTATATTTTTGGGGCTTTAGAGCGAGACCTTTGGGTCACTTTTTTATTTTTTGGCTGATAACAAGATCTCCTGTAACTCATCGGCTTCAAAATAATACACATCACCGCAGAAGTGGCATTTGATTTCTGCCCGGCCCTGGGTGTTGATAATATCAGTGATCTCTTCTTCGCCGACGCTGATCAGAATTTTTTCCAGTTTTTCTTTGGAACAGCGGCAGTTAAAAGCAACAGGTTTTCTTTGCAGCTCTACAAATTCCTGACCCAAAAGCTGCTGTAAAAGTTGTTCCGGCAGCATCCCTTTACTTAACAACTGAGTGACGTGTGGCAAACCGGCCACCCTTTGTTCCAATTCCATCAGGGCTTCTTCAGCGGCATCCGGGAGGGCCTGGATCAAAAAGCCCCCGGCAGTCATGATGGAAAGGTCGGTATCGACCAAAACTCCCAAGGCCACAACAGAAGGAATTTGTTCTGACTTGGCATAGTAAAAAGCCACATCATCTCCTATCTCACCTGAAACCAGATTAATGCTGCCTGTATATGGGTCCCTGAGCCCCATATTTTTGGTCACCGACAACTGGCCGCTGCAGCCTATCAAGCCGCCTACATCCAGTTTTCCATTTTTAGCGGGCAGATCAGCGGTTGGATTTACCGCATAACCCCTTACATTAGCATCGGCCTCAGAGGTCACAACGACAGCCCCAATGGGGCCATCTCCCAAAACTCTGATTGTCAGCAGGTCATCACCTTTAAGATTTGCTGACATCAGCACACCCGCGGTCAACGTTCTGCCCAGGGCCGCACTGGCGGTGGCAGACGTACCATGCCTGCGCCTGGCCTCCTCTACCGTTTGGGCAGTGATGGCGGCATAAGCCCGGAAATTTTCCTTCTTATCTATTCCTATGACTAAGTAGTCGTTCATTATTACCTCCACTGATATTCTTGGTTGCTTTTTGCCGTCAAAAATTTCTTATATTGTTATTATGTTTTATTTACTCTCATTTTGTGTATGTTTCGGCAAAAAAACTTATAGAGTTTAACTTCAAATAGTTACCTGTTTCCAGATTTCTCCGGTATTTAAAGCCACAATTGTAATTGTGTCGTTTTCCCATACTGCAACGGTGCGCCCCGGTCCACCCTTGGGCAGGGCACAACTACCCGGATTTAAAAATAAAGTCCCATTTATATTTTCCATCAAAGGAATGTGAGTATGTCCACTGATAATCAGATCTGAGCCGTATTTTACAGCCAGTTCCGAGGCCTGGTCAGAATTCAGCTCCTGCCCATGGGTAATCACAGCCGACTTGCCATTCACAAAGACAAAAGCGTATGGTGCCTGGACAGGGTAATTAATCAGCACTGAGTCAATTTCTGCATCACAGTTACCCCGGGCAAAAATTACCGGTATCTGACTGTTGTTTATGAATTCGGCCAACCTAGCCGGGTTATACCCCTCAGGCAGCGGATTGCGAGGCCCATGATACAAAATGTCCCCGGCATGAATAATCATGTCACAATCTTTAAAAATTTTACTCACCGCAGTTTCCCAAGCCAAAGCCGATCCATGGCTGTCACTGAGAATTCCGATTTTCATATGCAACCTCCTTTATCACTCCCGTCAAATACGGGGCGACGGCAAAAATTATCATGGTGGCAGCGGCCACAATTCCGGAATCATTGAAGATGAGGGCAAAAACACTGCCAATAATAACACCGGACAACATCGTGCTAAACCAGGGATTCCTCTGCCTGAAATGAGCCGTCTGTCTTGGCAGCACCCGGTTAAACACTAGGATCACCAAAAGGCTCAGAAAGTAGAACCAACTCCATGTGGTAGACAAAATCAATCTGGTGTTGACCTCCAATTTGCGGCTGATAATATTGGCAATTTCAGAAAAACCGTTTTCTCTGATCAGAGCAACAGTTCTGCCAATATGGGACTGGGCTTCAACTGCCCTGGTCATGTCATAAATCATAAAGCCTGCCAATACAACCACGATACAACCGCATATTGCCAACACTGAAGTCTTGTTTAGGGAGCCGCCGAAAATTAACATCACGGCAGCACCAAATCCTGCTAAAGCCGCTATTGTCCCTCCAACGTTAGTACCCAGATTGGGAGCAGCTATAATATAGACAACAGCTAGAAACATCGGCAATAAAGCCGGCTTAATTATCCGGGCGTTTTTCACCATATCCAGGATTAAACCGGTAAATACTATGACACAGCCAATGACAACTCCCATGTATTCATTGCCAATGCCGTAAAACCTGGCCCCGATCATTACATCATAACTAAAAGGTGATGTTTTGGCCAGAGGAGCACCAGCTAGAATATCAGTCACTACCAGCAGTGCCGTGAACCCTGTTGTGACCAGATACGGCCGCAAAGGGTTTCTTCGCCCTAAGCGGAGTGCTGCCCAGGTAATCAGGGCTGTAACAGCAAATACCTCAAGAATAAGCATAACAATTGATGAGCGGGGAAAATATTTTACCCATAACATCACCCCTGGAACAGCGGTAAGCCCTAACAGAACCGGGGAAATATATTTGACAGTCTGCTCTTTTAAAAGCAAGCCCGCGGCAGCCAGAGCCACCATAACCAAAGCACTGTTTATATAACCTTTAACCAGCGGATACCTAGCATTAAATGAAAATACCGCATCTGCCTCGATTTTGCTAATTGCTGCTAAGGGATCGGCAGTGGACTTGGACGTGATGGCCTGTCCACCCAGCATAATAGCCGTTTCACCGGGTTTACCCTTTATAACCGGTGGCATCCCAAAATGCGCGAGAACACTGGCCGTAATGTCAGTGTTAGCCACCAAGCCTTCCCTTTTTGTAGTCCCGGACCAGGCCATCCCAGGTATGACACCTTGGCCGGCCATCACAAAAGGAGTCAAATACCGGGCTTCAGCCATAGCCTTATCAGACGGGCCTGGAACTACTACCATCACCAGATCCCGCTCAAGATTCAGCCGCTGGAGCAGGCTGCCCACAAAGGTGTCCACATTTGCCAGCACTTTCTGTCTCTGTAGGTGTACGGCCTTTTTGGAGCCAATAGCCTCCATGGTATTGAGCCGCGAAGTGTCACCAGTTTCAAGCACAACCAGGTCGGCTTTATTTCTTAAATCATCAAAACCTTGCAGCATATAGGCAAAATCAGTAGACACCCCGGCCAGGCTCTCCGTATCGAACTTAGTGGTCCGGGCTGAAACATCCCCAAAATCCACACGTCCGGAAGCATCCATGGCTATTGCCGCCGCCTGCCGTTGGAAACGATGCTCCAAAAGGTCCGCGGAGGTTGTGTCCGCATTGCCTAAAACTGCGGTTTTCATCCCATTCTGATGCAAAATTGTGCCCAGTGCCCCCGGTGTAAAACCATATTTTAATTTAAGATTTGCCTTTTCCATTTGCACAATGCCCAGGTTGACAACTTCCTGGCCTGCTGTACGTCTTCCTGTGCGCCGGTAAAACTCGTCGGAGGCCAGACCATTCAGGTATGGTTCATGGGCATTTAAGGCCATTCCCCCGGTCGGGCCGCCCCCTATTTTGGCCCCGGCACCGATGGTGGCATATGTGTTATCAGGTATCCTGCGCTGCCCCCCCGCCGGATTGGTTGTCATAAGACCTACGGACCCCTGCAGGGCTAATTCCCGAATAACCGGCATAGTCTTAAAATCATTCCAGGTGATCTGATCCACAACGATTATTACAACCTGCCTCTTTGCCGCAATTGCACCTGGAGCAGCCAACAGCGGCCGGCTGCCCACCAGTTGGAGGAAAATCAGGCATGTCAGGATTAGGGCAAATGTGCAGTACCCTTTTATGTTTGTCAAATTAACCCAACCCCTCGGATATCATTGGCCACTCTCACTATTTTTCAGTCAGCACCTGGTCATACACCTTACAGGTATTACGGATCATTGCATCGGTGCTAAAACGTCGGCAGGCTACGGTCCTGCCCTGTTCACCCATCCTTCGGGTTTTCTCAGGTTCATCAATCATTTGTAAAATAGTTTGGGCCAGGGCTGAGGGATTTCTTGGTTCCACCAGGCACCCGGTAACCCCTTCAGCGACCAGTTCGGGCAGGCCGCCAACACGGCTCGCTGCCACGGGTAAACCGGCTGCCATGGCTTCAATGGCAGTAATCGACAACCCCTCGGCAATTGACGGAATTACAAAAATGTCCAGACAAGCAAGCAACCCGGGCACGTCATGGACAAAGCCCGGGAATCTTACTATATCTTCAATGCCCAGTTCCTGAGCCTGTTGTGTCAGCTCTGCCCGTAATGGACCGTCGCCGGCAATCACACAGGCAATTTCCCCGGCTGCCCTGGAATCACGCTTTTTTATTAAAGCCACAGCTTCCAGCAAATATGACAGCCCCTTCTGGGGTGCCATCCTGGCCATTGTACCGATAACTGTTTTAGCCTGCCCGACACCCAATTCAGCCCTGATTCCGGTTTTGTCCCGCTGCTCTAAGAATCTTGCCGTTTCAATGCCATTATAAATCGGGATGATTTGACCCGGCGTTAGACGATACTTATTTACCAAATCCTCTTTTAGGGCCTCTGAAACAGTAATAATTCTTGTGGTGAACCGACTTAGGAGCTTTTCCCCATATATAAAAAGTATTTTTTTGATCAACGGAACTTCGTCATAAATGATGAAATTATGGGCTGTCAGTACAGTCCTGGGACACCGGGCGAAAACAGCGGCCAACCGGCCGACCAGCCCTGCCTTGGCCCCATGAAAATGAATAATATCATATTCCCCTTGCTGCATTATTCGGCGAAGCTGCCCAACACACCGAAAATCCCATTTAGGGTTGAGCGGACCGACCAGGTCAATGCAGTGCACAGCTATGCCCAGGTCTTCGATCTCCCGGGTTAAGGAAGAATCGCCCGGACATGCCACTTCTATGTCATATCCGGATTTTTGCAGTCCGGCAGCAAGGGCCAACAAGTGGCCTTTCATGCCTCCCTCAGCCGGCCTGATAACATGCAGAATTCGTCCTGATTTCATTGTTATCGCCGCCGCTAGCCGGCTTTTTCAACTTTCTTTTTGATTGCCTCCAGCATTGCATCACTGTTACTTTTCACTTTTTTCTTGAGAATGGGGTTCAGTAAAGCAGCCAGCACTGGGATGCCCATTTCAAAATCAACTGTCAGGGTTATTCTGGTAATATCGCCCTGCTGCACAAAAGACCACTGACCTTCGAATTTCTTCAGGTCGCCTGCGGTCTGCTTATAAGTGATAGTAAAGTTAGCATCATCAAAAACATCTTTTTCCTGCCACTTGAAATCCCGGCCGTCTACTTTGGCCAGCCAGTCAGTAATGGTATAGCCGTCGCCCCGCTCCAGGATTTTAACGTACTCAAGGTTTTCCATAAATTTAGGGTATTCTTCCATATTCTTGGCAATCTCGTAAGCTTCAGCAGGACTGCCATAGACATCAATAACACACTCAATATAAGGCATTTTCCCCCTCCTATTCTATTTCATCCGCAGCCTCGGCAGCCTTCTGCAGGGCCTTCTCCACGGCGGCGATTACTCTGTTAAGCTCATCATCGGTAATAATTAACGGTGGTTCAAGCCTGATTACCTTCTGATTATTAAAGGTAAAGGCTACAATAATCTCATCCTGAATCAGTTCATTCAGGACAAACCCGCCTAATCCTTCTTTAGTTAATTCAATCCCAATCAGCAGGCCTTTGCCCCTGACCTCTAACACGGCCTCAGGGACTGTCGCGGCAATCTCCCGCAGCCTTTTCAGCAGGTACTCACCTTTTACCCTGGCTTGACCCGCCAGATCCTGCCTGGTCATAACATCCAGACAGGCTGAAGCCGCAGCTGCCGCCAGGGGGTTCCCCCCCAGGGTGGAAGTATGAATAAAGGGGCTGTGGAAAAATGGTTCCCAGATTTCCGGTTTAGCCATAAAAGCTCCAATCGGCATGACTCCCCCGCCCAATGCCTTGGCCAGACACATCAGGTCAGGCTCGACGCCCCAGTGCTCCACAGCGAACATTTTACCGGTCCGGCCCAAACCGGTCTGAACTTCATCGATAATCAGCAGCACGTCTTTTTTATCACAGATCTCACGCACTTTCGGCAGGAAATCATCACCCGGCACATTAATCCCACCTTCGCCCTGTATAGGCTCTAGGATCACCGCAGCTGTATACTCATCGATAGCTGCCGCAATGGCATCGGCATCACCAAAGGGGACATGCTTAAAGTGAGGTAGAAGGGGCTCACAGGGCGCCCGAAACACATCCCGTCCGGTAGCACTCAGACTGCCCAAAGTCTTGCCGTGAAAGGCATTTACTGTGGAAATAATGCCAGGCTTTTTCTTATGTATGCGGGCTATTTTCATGGCACCCTCTACTGCTTCTGTACCACTGTGGCAGAAAAAACTGTATTTCAGGTTCCCCGGAGTCAGTGCTGCTAATTTAGCAGCCAGCTCACCCACTGTCTGATTAAACAAAACCCGGGAGCTTAAGGGCATCTTATCCAACTGGCTTTTCACCGCTGCCACAATCTCAGGATGCCTGTGCCCAAGACTGAAGGTGCCATATCCGCCAAGACAGTCCAGATACCTGTGCCCCTGGTTATCATAAATATAACACCCCTCAGCCCTTTCCTCAACCACACTGAGGCCCATAAACCTAAAAAGCCGGGCCAGAGTCGGGTTAATGTATTCTTCATAATTGTTTATAGTCTGCGCAATTATTTGTTCCGCTTCAGATTCAATTATTTCGGACAATTTCATATTCCCCCTTT
The DNA here is from genome assembly GCA_032027005.1 of Thermincola sp. Taxonomy (GTDB): domain Bacteria; phylum Bacillota; class Thermincolia; order Thermincolales; family UBA2595; genus JAVSMW01. Next base: position 150,304 of record JAVSMW010000001.1, read on the forward strand.
ATATAATATACTGTTAAAGAAGCAAATAATAAACATAAAAGATTAGCCGCGGATGAACGCTGATAAACGCGGATATCAATGTTGATGAATAAGTACAAATAGATAAATTCGATTGTAAACAAGACAGTTTTAGTTTTTGATGAAAAAGCCTTAATTGGATTAATATTGGGATTTGTTCACTTAAATTTAATATGTAATTCTTGATTGATACCCAAAATTCCTTGAATTACCACTATTAAAAAAATTCTTTTTTAAAATATCCCAGACTAACTAATTTACATTTTTTCCTGTATGTATGTAGAATATACCATTGAAACCTTATTATTCCTATTATTTACAACCAATAAAAATGCAGCAACTATTAGGTCGCTGCTTAAAGGAAAAACATGATAAATGGGAAAATGTATTTTCTTACAACCCAAGTACAGGCCAAATATCCACATCGACTTGGCCGGTAACCTCAAAGCCCCTTTCCTTCTGTAATTTCTTCAGGGCAATTTCGGTGGCATGGCCAAAAATGCCATCTGCCTTGCCTGCCAAATAACCTTCGGCTATCAAGCCTTGCTGAACCAGCAAGACTGCTGTTCCTCTGTCGCCATTGACCAAAGTTACTCTGTCTTCATACCGCTCCGGATAAACTTCCCCGATGATACGAACAACTGTTCCAGTATTTATCCACGGGTAAAGCTCTTCAACATCACGATTCTGCATTCTGATGCAGCCATGACTTGCCTGTGTACCTATAGACCAAGGTTTATTTGTGCCATGAATACCGAAAATTCCCCAAGGCACATTCAAGCCCAGCCATCTGGTGCCAAAACCGGTTCCCCAGTTCATGGCTTTACGAGCCACCCGCCACTCCCCAATAGGCGTTGGGGTCTCGTCTTTACCTACAGCAACAGGATATTCCTTAAACTTTTTTTTATCATCATAGATAGTTAGTTTCTTCCTGTCAACATCTATTAGTATTTCCACAACACCTTTGGGGGCACTCCTTTTTGAGGTAGGAACAGCCTCAGTCTCAAACATGCCGGCAAGCCTCTGCCCCGTCTTCTGACCAATGACCCCATCGGCCTTGAGGTTATTTTGATGCTGAAACTCCTGCACTGACTCCATAGTAGCCGGACTGTAAATTCCATCTATTTTTTGTTTGTAAAAGCCTAGTTTCTTTAAGGCCAGCTGATATTCAGCTATTTCCGGGCCGCTCATATATGGTGTTGTCAATTTAATCTCTTGCCGTATCCATTCATCTGGACAACAGTCATCTGCAGGCTCCCTTTGGGCGACTACCAATGAATTGTCCGGGGTAACTGCGGCTGTCTCGGCCTGTGCTGCAATCAAAATCATAAAAAAAACACCAAAAAACAAGAGAGATTTCCTCAGCAAATCATCAACTCCTCAACACTAGAATCTCTCTCATATTTTGTGTTCAATTGTAAACTTGTATTCAATGCATTTTCATTAAATATTAAATTTGCATTCGGATAAAACTGCGGCCAGCGGCATCGTCAGGTAAGTAAAAATTATAGCCGTTGCAATTATACCTGTGTCATTAAAGGCAAAGGCTACAATTCCACTGTAGAATATTGCTTCAAAAGAATTAAACTGGGCAGGATGTGATTTTTCAACAAAACCTCTGATGTGCTGCATTTTCTGCTTAATTAAAAAACAGATATAGAGCTCAGCCCCAAACAAAATATTCCACGGCGGGAGAATCAGCATCACCCCAAAGAGGCTCAGCTTGGATTTTAATATTTCCGCAAACTTGGTCCCAAACCCTTCAGATAACAGTGCCCCCCAAACTTTGCCGGCATGGGTCTGGCTCCCGTTGAGGTAATCAAAATATGCAATTCCTAATTCCACCGTAAATACTAGGGCAACTGTAGCCACAACCCATCTTTTCTGTAAGGGGCGGTTAAAGGCCAGGATCATTAGGGTCACAACCCCGGTGGTCATGGCTGCAATTGTACCTCCGACATTAGCCCCCAGCCCGGGGGTTTGAGTTAAAATCACAGCCAGCAGCCAGGCTAACCCAATTATAACTCTCAGAGGCCTTTTCAGCCCAATCCGGTGAAACCAGTAAAACATGGCAAATACTGTTGAGCCAAGCAAGAGCCCCATGCAGTCGTTATTCATGCCATAGTACCGGCCTCCGGAGAAAACATCGTTAAAGCCAAGGGGAGTATTATAGAGAGACCCGAGCCCAATTAAGGTAACTATGAGTAGAAAAAGGGCTGTACTCAAGCTTAACCAACCCATGCCAGCCACTGCAGCGGCACTGGTTTTTGATAAAAACCAGCCAAGCAGGACTGTGAGCAAACAAGCTAATGCGAGATACAGATAATATAGTTGTGCTTGGGCAGCTGCCGTGGCCAGCAGGGCGGCTGCAGGCCAGGCGATAGTCATTACCGCCAAGGCCCTCATAATTCTGGGACTCACCATTGTATGCAATTTAAAAATGGTGAGGTAAAGAGTAATTAAAGCGGCCAGCAGCAAAGTTACATATATCCCATGCACTATGTACCGTGATGTTTTTACCCGCACAAACTCGTCCAGATTATTGGCAACTATGCCAAGGTTGTCAGAACTGGGCAGAGTAGTAATGCTCTCCCCAATGAAATTCATTTTTTCAGGGTCATAGCCCAGCTTGGCAAAAATGGTGGGTCCAATATCGATATTGGCAGCCAGTCCAGTTCGTCTGGTGGTATTAGAATTAAGCACTCCGGGAGCTTGGTTTTTATCATAGATGATAATTGGTGCCAGTGAGTTATTAACCATTGCCGGTTCATTGAGGGGCGGTGTGGGACTTACTATAATAAGCACAGTTTTTTGCCAATCCACTGTCTTTAATAACCGGCCGAGAAAAAAGTCGGCATTGGTTAAAGCCTGACTTTTCAGTTCCATAATCTGCTCATGGTCATACAGGTCTCTTTTAACCGCCGCACTCACTCTGGCAGTGTCGCCAAAATCTATAAAGGTCAAATCACTTAATGTTAAGACCTCCAAAGTGCTGTTAAGCAGTTTCTCGGGATTAGTTCTGCTCCCCCAGGCATACTGAGAGTCTTTTACGAGCAGACTGGGGCTTGTATTTCCAAATGGAATCAGCCCCGATTTATCCATTGCCAATAAAGTGGCATCATTATCAGGCCTGTCAGTATCCGAATTACCGACCAGGGCAACCTTAATGCCATATTGCTTGGCTAATTCCCCGATTTTACCGAGAGTATAATTAGGATAATTCCGGTAAACTATTTCATTCAGGACCTCGGAATCAACATTGCGAAGGGTGCTGATGCTTCTCTGGCCACTGCCTTCCACCGGTGAGCTGTCAATTTTATACCCACCGGCCGGTTCTTCAACCTGAGTCCGCACACCCATCCCCATAGTGAGGTACCCACTGGCCCTGTTGACTGTGGTCAGTGATTTGGTACGTGTGTTAATCAGTCCCACTCCGCTGTGGTCTGCCAAATCCTTAAGATTAGGAAAGTTATCCAGGTCACTGAGTGACAGCCCGTCCAATAAAAAAACAACTACCTTGCGCCCGTCAGTGTCTTCAGAACCATTTACAGTTACTGGCGCAGAGAGGAGCAGGATTATCATCACAGCCATTACAGGAAGCATTATCTTGATTTTATTTTTTTGCAATAATCCCACTGTTATATATCCTCCAAAGCCATCACAAACTCTTTTTACGCTTGGAAAGTTTAAAAATAATATAGATCGAAATAAACAGAGCTGCTAATCCCCAAATAACCAGGTTATACTTGGCCAGTAAAACTGCTATCCGTTCCCAATGCCGACCCAGCAATTTACCGACGATAACAAAAGTTAAACACCACAAAAAAGCACCGGCCAGAGATAATGGCAAAAAAAGCACTAATTTCATCTTGGCAATACCTGCAGTATATGCACTCAGGGGCCTGATCCCCGGTATAAAGCGGCCTAACAACAAAACCAGGATACCGTGCCTGTTAAACCACCGCTCTGCCTGATCCAGTTTCTTTTTGTTGAGCCAAATATATCTGCCATACCGCTCCAATAATGGCCTGCCAAATTTTCTGCCCAGTGTATAAGCGATTATTGTTCCAGTCAGTGATCCGGCAACTGCTGCCAAGAGCGCACCTTCAAACCGGAGAATACCTGTATAGATCAAATAACCTGTATATGTCAGAACTATTTCACCAGGGAATGGAAAACCCAGGAACTCGATCAGTAATCCCAAAAATAAACCGGGGTAACCCCATATTCCAATGAATTGAAGAGCTTTGTCTAATTTTTGCATGTAAGCTGGAACCCCTTTATACACTTTGTAAACAATTGTACCACTTTTAAATATTGTTTCCAAGTCAATTAGCTTTTAAAAAATTAAACCGCCTGCTGGCGGTATAATCATTTAGGACCGACTGGAGGCTCCGGGCAATTCCTCCGGGCTCACGAAATCTCCCAGCTTCACCCTTACTAATGCCTCATCAGGAACACGCACCCTCTCATTAAAGACCCTGCCGAGGGGTTTTGTGGCATCAATAATCATTTTTCCCTCACTTCCTTTTCTTCCCTACTCATGGTAGTGCCTCCTTAGTACTCTTACTTCTTGGCTGCTAGTAGTTCCTGCTGACGCTTCTCATGGGTGTCTTTCCAAACCCCTTTTTCTTTATAGAATTTAACAGCACCTGGATGGAAAGGAACAGTAAACAGGTCAACTATGAAATTTTCCGGGGTCCAGTCCAGAAGGTTTTTGTTGATGGCACCCAGGTCTTTATTTTTGTCCCACAGAGCTTTAATGATATTGTAAACAACATCTTCTTCCAGGCTTTCCCGCCCTACAAGATAGAAGTCATACTGCATGAGGTAAGTAGGATCTTCTTTGATTCCGGTATTGCCTTTGTCAGGCTTAAGGGGCACTAATACTGCCGGGAACAAATCCTGCATCCGTTTGAGGGCCTCTGGTGATGGATCAAAGGAGATAAAGCGTGCTCCCTTGCCGGCATCGAGTTCAGCCACAACGCCCATACCCGGCTGGGCACAACCATTGATGTCAGCTTTACCTTCGATAACTGCCCTAACACCTGCATCGACGCTGGGTGAAGCAGCCGGCTTAATATCCTTTTCAGTAAGACCCAAATTTGCCATGGATGCTTTAATAATCTGTGTTTGTCCAGGGCTTCCGGTCATTGTTGTGACCATCCGCTTGCCTTTCATGTCTGCCACAGTTTTAATTCCTGTTGCCTCTGATACTAATACACCGTTAGCAGCCTTATGTCCACTGGTAATGAGCATAACAGGGAATCCTTTGCCGCCGGAAATCTTGTCATAACCAGCGCCGCCCTTCCAACCCATTTCTGCATCCCAGTTATTCAGAACACCCAGGTCCATTTCATTGGTGTTCATCATTTGCATCCACTCAGCAGGTCCGCTGGAAGCAATAGTCTTAACTTCTGCACCGAGTTCCCGGCTTAAAATAGTGGATATACCTGATCCCATGGCATTAACGATACTGCCAACACCATGGGTGCCTAATGCCATTACTTTGGCCTGAGGAGCTTTATCCTCAGCTTTCCCTTCAGTTTTGGTCTCACCTTGAGTTTTGGTCTCACCTTGAGTTTCGGTCTTGGTTTCTGTTTTTCCGCTATCGCCGCTGGAGGAACAACCTGCCTGGAAAATCATTGCTAAGGACAAAAGTAAGATTACTATAACAGCACCGAACTTTTTCATCATCTTTTTACCCCTTTCTTTGAACCGGAATTAAAATTCTAATGTGCAATTTTCAAATTCTGTTTGTTATGTAAATTACAATTTCTATCATAGAAATCTTATTAAATTTTCTAGATTTTATCTATTTGTTTATGGTTAATAGTAAAATTTCAATCCCTAATGGACATAATTTTGTATCTTAAGGTTGGAGAAAAATTCCCACAACCGGACGCAGCTTGTTTACAGTTAACGGCTAAATAATGCACTTCAACCTCAGCTACAAGGGCAGGGATAATTAAGTTCCGGCCTTTGTTTATGTGTAAAATCTATATCATTTCACCCTCCAATTAATGCATTTCATCTGTAACAGGTATGTTTTTAGCACTTAATGGTTTGTGCCGGTTTGTTTTTCAAGCCTTCGTTTTTGTGACACAAACTACATTGAATTATGATAATTCCTACACTCAATAAGTGATTAAAGCAATATAGGATAATTTAGATAAATGATATACTGGAGCTAACCAACGACATCTTTGAGACGAAGGTGGTATAGCAGCTTATAATACCACTGCTTTTGCATTAATACATTCATCTAAAGGAGGGGTTCACATTAAAGTCTCGGATTTATTGATCAAGTGTTTGGAACAAGAGGGCGTAGAGTATATTTTTGGTATTCCGGGTGAGGAAACATTAGATATAATGGAATCTTTACGGGATTCCAAGATAAAATTCATTTTAACCAGACACGAACAGGGTGCTGCTTTTATGGCTGATGTTTACGGCCGGTTAACCGGTAAAGCGGGCGTCTGCTTAGCAACTCTGGGCCCTGGTGCAACAAATTTAATTACCGGTGTCGCAGATGCAAATTTAGACCAGGCCCCCCTTGTGGCAATTACCGGTCAAAAAGGTCTTAAAGGGATGCACAAGGAATCTCATCAGTATATTGATGTAGTGGAAATGTTTAAGCCTATAACTAAGTGGAATACTCAAATAAAATCTGGAGAAGTAGTACCGGAAATTATCAGAAAGGCCTTTAAAGAGGCAACGTCTGAAAAGCCGGGGGCTGTCCATATCGAATTGCCGGAGGATATTGCAGGAGCCTCTGTGGATGACAGAATTTTTCCGTTAAAACCAAATGGTTTTCGCATCGGAACTCCAGAAGAAACTGATATTGACAGGACTGTAAAGTTGCTGCAAGAGGCAAAAAAACCAATAATTCTCGCAGGTAATGGTGTTATAAGAGCCGGAGCAAGTGATGAACTAATCAAATTTGCCGAAAAAAATCAAATTCCCGTTGCCAACACTTTCATGGGCAAGGGTGTAATTCCTTATACGCACCCATTGTCACTGATGACCATCGGTCTTCAGTCCCACGATTATGTAACCTGCGGCTTTGATGCAGCTGACTTAATAATTACTATAGGGTATGATTTTGTCGAATATGAGCCGGCTTTATGGAATCACGATAAAAATAAAAAAATTATTCATATTGATACTAACATGGCAGAAGTAGATGTACATTATCGCGCCGGTGTTGAAATTATTGCTGATATCAAGGAGACCTTAAATATACTCACTGCCAAAACAGGCTTTGATAAATCCTGGGAAATGGTAACTACATTGAGAAAAATGATCCTGGATGAACTAAGCCTGCATCACGACAACAAAGATTTCCCTGTCAAACCGCAAAAACTAATTCATGACCTGAGGCATTGTTTGGATGATGAGGATATTCTGATCTCTGACGTGGGAGCCCATAAAATGTGGATTGCCCGCATGTATCTAGCTGCTAAGCCAAACTCTGTAATTATTTCTAATGGATATGCTACTATGGGTATTGCAGTTCCGGGTGGAATTGCCGCTAAATTAGCCCACACAAATAAAAAAGTGGTTGCTGTTACAGGCGATGGTGGCTTCATGATGAATTCACAAGAAATTGAAACTGCTGTGCGGCTGAAGATACCTTATGTAGTTGTGGTTGTTAATGATGAGCACTACGGCCTAATTAAGTGGAAACAGGAAGCCAGGTTTAAAAATTACACCGGAGTAAGCTTTAAAAACCCCAATTTTGTCACATATGCTGAAAGTTTTGGGGCTAAAGGGTATCATATTGGAAAGACAGAGGATTTAATCCCTACAATAAAGAACGCGCTAAATGACAATGTTGTCTCAATAATCAGTGTCCCCATAGACTATAGTGAGAATATGAAGCTGACAAAAAAACTCGGGCAAAATATTTGTCCCATTTAACAAAGAAAGTCCTCCTATCATAGTTTTTCTACGATGGGAGGACTTTCTTCTGTCCGGAAATTTAATGAGAATTATTTTGTAACCTGATATAACAAAAAACCACTTCCCTTCAGTATAGTATACCCATAGGTAAGTGGTCTAAAATCGTTCAAACCCTTGATATTATTTAACTGGTCGGAGCGACACGATTCGAACGTGCGGCCTCTACCACCCCAATTTTGTTGCGTGACTTTTGCCTATTCTCATCTAACCCCCGAACCCTTTACCTGTTAAGGCTTTACGCTCCTCAAATATGAGTTCTCCTCCTCTACCCACCCTTTTTATTGTCGTAATTGTCGTGTCAATTGTCGTATAAAATCCAGGTTGTTTTGCATTAGGTCGCTCTCCTTATAAAGACTAAGCAAAACTATAGGTATAAACTTTTATAAGCCCCTTACAGGTCAAATAAAACACCCCTATCCCTGGTTCTGATGCCCAAATATACAAGTTATTGCACGTAGACGGTAAAAGAATTAAACTGTATAGAGGAATTGATAAATTGGAGTGGCTATAAATGAAATCAGACGGCCCTGATAACAAACTTCCCAAAGACAATTGTCCTATAGAAGAAACAAACCATACTCAAAAGACAAAGAAAAAAGAAATGGGTAAAGTACTGGTAGTTTACTTCCCACAACAGGAACGGCTAATTTTTCCAGAAGATTTTTACCAGGGAGCGCCTCAATCGGAAAAGAAGAAGAAATGAATGGCCTTCTGAAGAACACGGAAGGCCTCTCTTTGATAACAGTTATTTCCCCCAAAACTCCTGCGATTTTTTTTGCCTCTGTTCGTAATCCTTGAGATGTTTCTCTAACTTTTTCTGGAACATTTTTATCCGAATATCCACTGTCCCCTCGGGAACCTTCCGAGTATCGTATGGTGCCTTTTCTTCCATGACCCATCCCCTCCTTTTTGAGCATAGTTTTCCTTAAAGGAAACCTTAGATGTACCATTTCCAAATTCGTGTTGCAAGAAGTTTCTCCTCAAAATTGTGATGAACCCGTAAACTTCTACTCTGTCAAATTCCCATTTCCGAGATGCTTATTATTATATTCTCTTTTCAGTTTTGCCTTGAAGAAGGTTAATTATTTCACGGTCGCCGTTAATGTACCGGGAATGGAGTTCCTTGGAATTGGCGTAAATGTCCTTCAGGTACGGGGCAATCTTGGAACCGAATTCATCAAACATCTCTTTAGCCCACTGGCCGTATTTTACTGCGCCTTTAGCAATCTTAATGGCTCCATGCTTAGATAAGTCTGCCATTAGAGTGGGATCCATCGCACTGTTGGTAATGTTAGTTGCTCCTGGAATGGTTAAATCATCGTATTTGATATTGTTTTTATTGTTTTCAGGCTTTGGTTCTTGGGGAATGTTAGTATCGGGGCTAGATAAATTGCTTTTATCATTATCTAACTGTGATTTCGTATTCGTTAATTTACTTCTCCATGGCTTATACCATGCACTATAGATAAACCATATGCCGGAAGCAAGTACAGCCATCCACCAGTAATTTGTTGCGACTCTCGTTTTGTTTGCGGCTTCCTCTGTATTTGGTATTGGTCGTTTAATAACTGCCGATGGAGCATAAATTTCAAACCATTGCTGACCGGTCCAACGGTCAGTTTTCCATTTTAAAACAGAAGTTTCTCGTGATTTTGTGGCTTGGTAATCCCATCGAAAAACCATTAACAAAATCAATATAACCAACAGTATTCCTGGTATCAGCCAGGGTTTTTGTTTCATGTTATTAACTGTTTTCTGAATATCAACCTGATTAGAACTTTCACGCTTTAATTCATTCATTTTACTCCGCCCTTATAAATTTATACTATGATTAATTATAACATATATTTCCATTAAAAACAGAATAATATAAAATTAGGTAGTCGGAGTATCCGACCCTCAACCGGGAATTGAGGTTTAGACATTCTCGGCACCTTAGATGGATGGAGGTAAAAAAGAGGGGTTGTCCCCTCTTTGCATTAAATGTTTTATTGAGGTATACTAGAATCAATCTTGGAAGAAGTCATGCTTTCGTCGTTTTGGACGTTGATGGCCTGGGCCGTACTGTCTGTACTGGTAAGGGTTGCGAAAGCTGGCTTCTTCCACATTGTTTTTGTGCGTAGATTCAAAAAGTAGTTTTGCGACACCCCATACTCCAACAACATACCCGTTCGAATCCAGAGGTCCCCATACCGTAAAACTCATTCCGCCCATATACTTTACTCTGTTTTCAAGTTTTCTAATTCGTGACATTAAGCTACTCATATTCAGACTACCTCACAATTATCAAGTTCATTTAAAGCCACTGCAAACTCGTCTTGTAGCGATTCACGCTCTTTGGCGGTAACATAGTCACCGCCAGATTCGGTTATCAGTAAACTTATGTTTGTTGTCAATGACGGTGGGTAGTGATGATA
>JAVSMW010000001.1:161552-189179 GCA_032027005.1 Thermincola sp.
CAGGTCACAGCATTGAACCGAAAGGATTTTGGGAAATACTCTCCCCTAGGGAAAGGGAAGTTTTGTTCTGCCTTGGCAAAGGACTTTCTAATAAAAAAATCGCTGATCAACTCTTTATCAGCGAAAATACCGTTAAAAAACACGTAAGCCAGATTATGGCAAAACTGAACTTTAGTGACCGCACTCAGGCTGCCTTATATGCAAGTCAACTTGAGCACAAAAGCAATTAGCTCTCCTCAATTATTTTGTTTTTTACCGCCATGGTTATAGTCAATCTTCGCTTCACCAGCTTGCCAAACTGCATTAACCGCATCATAAAGGCCTTGTCGTTTGTCCCAGAGTTGAGTGTGTAAATCCCACAACGTGTTATGCTGATCCCAAAAATCAGGGACTTGGTTCTTTTCTTCCTGGGTGGAATTCCTGTAAAAGTCTGCCAACTTATTTATGCAATCTCCGTATTTATTGATTATAGTACCGAATCCCGTAATATCTACATTTCGATAATTGTTGCATTCTTCCTGAAGCTCGGCCAAGGTAATGCCTCCGAAGGGAAGGTTGTTCAATTCAATCACGCGTGCTGCCAGCTCACTTTCAAACTGGTCCATTTTATTATAAATATAGTTATATTTGATATCTTTAAGCATATCAATACCTTCTTGAATTGTCGAATAATTCCCGCAACCGAAGCCTTCCTCCTGGGGCTGGGAAATATTCAGGGTAAATTTGACTTCCGCGTCTTGTTTCCATAATGCGAAACTTTCAGTTGTCAGAAAATAGGAAGCTATCAGGATAAAAACAATAATGATGCCCTGCTTTTTCATATCTATCACTCCAAGTAACCTTGACTGTCTTAGTTAATTCAATTAACGGCCTGCTCAAATCTGAGAAAAGCACTGAACTGAAAATCACTGCTGTAGCCTTTAGTAAGCCTTACCTTGATTGCAGCTGTTTCCTCAACATCAATAACAGGTGGGGATTCCACAATTTCAACTTCCAAGCCTGCGGCGGCATTTTGGTCAATGCCGGTACATGTAACGGGAATGGTCCCGTTATTTTGTACTGTGAAAACCAAAACAGCACCAAAGGGATTGACGGCAGTAACCACATTCATATTCACCTCATCCACAATTTCACCGTCTTTATGGGCTGTAAAGGAGATGGATTGATGGGTATCGGAACTGTCCAGAAACACATCTTTAATTTCCACATTTAGATTGCCGGTAGATATTGTGCTGAAAATATCAAATTGCTGGGACCAGGAAGCATACCCTGCGCCGAGGGTCCCCAATGCAACAATAAGGACAATAGATATTGTCCCTACGCGCAAAAGTTTTCCTGATTTGTTCTTTTTTTTGAATCTATGTTTTTTAAAAAAAGCAGCCATAATTATTCACTTTCCGGAGAATTTTTATCACTCTTGGGGAAATACTGGACAAAAACCGGCACTAATCTATATGACAAACCGGTCCTGCCCGCAAATTTATCAGGATCATTTTCAAACTGCTGGTTTAATTCCAATACCGTCTTTTCTGCTATATCTATCTTCCTATATTCAAAGATTGCTGTCAAGGTATTGCCAAGCTCTATAAGACTGACATTCTTAAAAGAACCCAGCACATCGTGATATTGGCCTCCGCCCCTGATAATTTTGACTACGCCTGAAAAATAGATTAAGTCCGCCAAAGAGTTGTCTTCCTGATCAATTTCCACTTTGTACTCATCAACTGAAAGAGCGATATCACTGATGTTCTGAGTCGTAATACGAAATTCTGCATGGGCCCCGGCATAAACATTGGCAGCCATCAGACTGAGATTGGTCTTATCAATAATATTGCCAAACCTGTCACGCTGAAACTCCAAATCGGCCAATACACTTGGACTGGTTTCCAAAACCCGGCACTCCTCGGGTACAAGCTCCATCAGACTGCCATGAACAAGGGCGGAATCTTTGAAGCTCTGGGCACTGGCTAGGGCGTAACTTAACCCGATCACTATTAGTGATAACACTGTCATCAGTAAAAGATATTTTCCCTTGCCCATTTTGATCCACATACAGATCTCCTCTTATAATGAAATGGGACACACCCTCTTCAAGAGCCTAAAGCCTTGATTAGAGTAGTGTCCCAAAACAATTCGATCTTGTTTCAGCTGTTACTGGGCAACAGCATTAAATTGTTCAAAAGTAAGCTGAACCTGCCAATCTAATGCGTTTTTGTTTTCAGTATCATTTTCGCTGGAAATAGGCAGTTCCTGAACTAAGGTGACAGTTTTGGTGCCGGCAGGCTCAAGCTCCCCAACTGCATCGGCGATGGCAGTTGCAAGATTATCCAGCTTAGTTTGCCCTGAGCCTTCTACTGCAGTACCGTTAACCTTTATGATCAGATCATCCCATATAGCATCGTTGACAATGCTGCCACTATTGTCAGTTGCAGAAGTCCTGGTTTTTATGGTTCCTTTGTTGTCAAATTTAATTTCACTGGTAACCTGTGTTCCCGGATATAACTTGGACATAGTATAAGATATCTCTGAAAGAGTGGTTCCCGCATTTGCGGACACGTCGCCGTTCGTAACTGCTACAGTAGGATAGTCTAGATTCAGATCCTCAGCTTGATCCTGATTTGTCGCTGATGCATCTACATTATCGTCATAAGAGGCATTGCCGTTTGTATCAACCTTAAGACCCGTTATGCCGTTATTGGTTACCAGTACAAACAACTCCCCGGTGGAAACAGTGCTATTGATAGTAAAGGTCTGGGTCCAGGCGGCATATCCAGCCCCCATTAAAATCATCGCAACTACGAGAGACAGTAAGACGAATTTCGTTTTTTTCATATTTAACCTCTCCTTTGGATTCTATTTTATTATGTAGTTCCAACTACGACATCATTTTACAATTTAAAGCAACACAATACATCACCTATCTTTACCATTTATCAGTAATTAAATAGTTTCTTTTTCATAGCACTAAAGTTTATGGTTATGGTACAAAAGTAGTATTAAATGCTTAGCTGATTGCTCTGGTCACCTCTTGCCGGAACCGAGCTGTCCGCTTCCAGCCTGATTTCGCCGAAAATCACCATATAGTAAATCCTGCTGCCGTCAAAAACGTAAAACTCAATCTTTCTTTCCATCCTGGTGTTTACTTTATAATAGAAGACCGGCTGTCCCACTTCGTCGGCGATTTTTACCATATCTTCAAAGGAGGTGACGCTGATGATATCGGCAAACTGGTATGAAATGGCTTGCTCCATCCCGGCCAGCCTTTCTCCATATTCCTTGAAAATGCGGGCCGTGGCCTTATCAAAAGCATCATCGACAACCTTTACTTTGATGAACACCGCTAATAAAACTGTGATTAACAGAAAAACAGATGACAATGCGAAGCATACCGTGACAATCCGCATATCAACAGGCTTTTTGGCCTTGATTGTCTCAGCGATGGCGTTCTCCCCGGTCTTTTCCAGCTCACCGGCTATTTTAAAAACATTTTCACCGATGGGAATTGTGATGGTGGGACTCAGCTTGTCTTCCAAGGTTCCGTTTTTAGTAGATGCCAGGGTGCGGACATCAAAGACAACATTAAGAACGGTAGGACTGTTAATCTCAGAATCATTGAAAATTGTTTCTTTGATCGCCCGATAGCTGTCCATGGATACAGGCACTGTTAATTCAATCACAGCTTTGCTTGAATTATCATATTCTTCCGCCTTCTGGGGAACCAAAACAAACTCCTTGCTCCATAGGATTTCGTTTTCTTTGCCGTGAAGGCCTTGCAGGTAGGCTTTAACAAGATAATCAGTCTTCAGGTGGGCCGGGGCACTGCCTGTAAATTCGTATTTTAGCTTGATATCTATACGGTCAATATATTTGAAAACATAATATCTGCCTTTTTCCAGGTATTCTTGGTTATACATGACGTTAGGCCTTAGAAAAACTTTATAATCAACATTACTTTTGCTTTGATACGAATAATGAACTTGCTTTTTCTCTTCATATTTGTCAACTTTCAATAGGAAAAGGGCATAGGAAGAGGTGATCAGTGATACAATTATACAAAATGTGATTATTAACCTTTTCATTAATTTGCTTAGTATCATAATTTCACCTATAATAGTTAGAATTCTACCTTATCCTTTGGAATCCCGGCATCTGTTCTGAAAAGAACATTCAGTATTCCCACTTTAGGGATACTTCCCACCACTTTTCCCTTGATTTGCTCAGGTTTCACCGGCTTTGAGTCGGGGGCGGTGTTATTGTCTCCTTTCGTACGGAATTCCCCGGTGACTTCGTCTATTTCAATTACCCTGTGAATGATAAATATTTGCTCCGTCCAATACTGGACTACATCTCCCAACTGAATATCCTTGCTGTCGCATTTTTTTATCAGGGCCACATCTCCCGGGTACAAGACAGGTTCCATACTTCCCGTCAGTATCACCGTAGGAAATACTTGAAAAACTCCCACTGAGAACCAAATCAGAATGATGGAAAAGACACTTACCGCGATCCATGAATTGGGATTTTCCCCCTTACGTTCCCTGAGTTTCATTGTCTTCGCCTGTTTATGATAAACCTGTCTGATTACCAGCATGAACACCACCGGCATCATGATCCCGATAAAGGCCTTTGTAATCCACTTCAGGTCGGGGAGCACGGGGAATACCCACACCGGAAGGGCGGTCAGGGTGCCGTATATCATTGCCGGATATGCTCCGCCCATATAAACCATATAGGTGAGCAGGATGTTGCTAACTATTTCCGGCAGGGCATATTCACCTAAATACTGCACAACCTGCTGCCAGGTTTCAAGGCTGGTGATTACTCTTAGATTCAGCCGGTACAGGGAAAATACAACAACTGTGAGCAGACAAAAGAGTGGCAGATATTTTTTCTTGACTAAGTTTATGAGATAGTTTCTCACCCACTCCATCGCTACCATAACACTACCGAAGCATACTACGTTAATAATTATCCCCTTGAGGTTTTTGGCGTATGGGCTGGTTCCAATCCCATCCAGGACCCCCCCGGCAAAAAAGATGGAAATATAGAAAAGAGCACAGATGGCGCTCCACATAAGGAGGAAATTGTGTAATTTCAGTTTTCCTTTAAATCTGCACCTGGGTTTTTGCCATATATAAAAGGACAAGCCTAACCAAAACAAGGGTTTAAAATAATATAAGTAATTGGTAGACCCCAGCAATGACGGAAGAATCTTCAGGCCTAAAATCATGGTAAGCAGAATAATTAATATCAGCGCCAGTGCTTGTTTTTCCCTTTTACCCATTTTAGTTATCCTCTGCCTAATCTTCTTCCAATTTTTTCATGATATCCCTGTTTGCAAACATGATCTCAACTGTGGTGCCGGAGTCTTTTTCTGTAATGATATTAATGCTGCCATTAAAAATTTTTATCAGACTGTTAATATTGTACAAACCGAGACCATTCTCTTCTCGTTCTGTTTTGGCCAGGTCAAACCCGGTCCCATCATCTTTTATGGTCAAAAAAGTCTTTAGATCACCAACACTCAGCTTCACCCAGATATTTTGGGGTTTTCCATGCCTGATGGCATTCCCGGTGCTCTCAATGATAATCCGGTACAAGGCTTTCTTGGCACCGGTGGAAAGATTGAGATTACCGCCATCTATATCAATATTTATTTTCGTACCACTGAGCATTTCTAAGTTCAGCAGATAGGAACGAACGTTCTCTTCAAATAAATTAATTTGCTGCTTTTTATGGCTCAAATTATAAATGGTGAAACGCAAATCTTTTAATGAGCTTTGAATGGTCTCCATGGCCAGGGCCATTTTCTCCCTTTTTTCCCGGTCGCTCATCTGGTCCCATTTCTTTATGGTATCATAAGTCATACATGACATGGCAAAAAGCCGCTGCACAACACTGTCGTGGATATCATCTGCAATGCGGTTCTGCTCATCTGCTATAGCCAGCTCATGGTTAACTGCTTCCACCTCGATTTTTTCCAAAAGCATTGCTCCCAGCCGGGAAAAGAAAAGAAGGTTTAAAGAATAGTCAGCCTTCTCTGAATGTTCTCTGGCCGGGATGATTAGCCCAATGATGCCGTACTCCCTAATATTGGAGACTTTCATTAAGACCACCTTGTCACCGGTTGTAAGGGTGTATTGGGCAGCATGGTCTTGGTGAATAAGGGCATAATTGTCTTCCGCCGTTTTGATCAGCGCATTTTTTAAATCTTGATTTACTTTTTTAAATGCAACCAAGCTGTTCATCTTACTACAATCATTTATTAAAAAAAACGCCTGTGATTCCGGAGTTACCCTACCTGCAAAATCCAAAAGAATACGCAGAACCTCACGTTTATCCCTTTGGTTAGAAATAGCTTCCACTGCTTCGTACATTAACATGATATCCTCAATCAGCAGTTTTATATTGGCGTTGGAACTCTCCAGCTTTTCGTTGGCATTCCGCAGTTCTTCTCTTTTTTGGGTAATCAGGTTATTATAATTAAAAAGAATGTTTACCAGAATCAGAATCAGAATATAACTTAGAATGATGTTGGAATGTGACAGAATATAATCTATCAATCCCGGAGTCCGCTCATAATAATACTCCGTTGCCGCGGCTAAGAGCACAAAGTTGGCTGCCAGATACAAAAATTTTTCTTTTGTCTGCAAAAAACAGGAAATAATTAGCAAAGGGTTTAAAAAATACCAGATAAAAGGGCTGTCTAATCCGCTTGTCAATACCATCAGCACCGCTATCCCGATAATTTCCGTGATAAGTAAAATATATAGTCTCCATCTCATTCCAAAGCTTAGGCGATAAAGATACATTAAAAGAAAAGCGGAAGAAATTATGCAGAATGCTAATAGAATCATAGCGGAAACATCATACCGGGAAAATATCCCATTTATCACATAAATGGACAAGGTCAGAAATATTGATATAATCCTATATGATTCAATTAGGCTGATGAGATTGCTGTTGGAATTTTCCCTGAACAAGCTAGTATTTCTCCTTGTCACAAGTTTTTAGCTTAGCCATTCTGATGCCATGAATAGCTCATAGCACTTTCTTTCGAAATCAATCCCTGGGCATAAAGGGCATTAATAGAATCCTCCATAGAAACCATGCCAAGGGCTCTGCTCACCTTGATCACATCCGGAATCTGATGAATTTTATCTTCAATAATCAAGTTTTTCACGGCAGTGGTCGCCAGCATAATTTCCATCGCAGGCATACTGTCTGTTTCTTCCTTGGTGGGAATAAGCTGTTGTGAAACGATGGCCTGGAGGACATTGTACAACTGCATTTTTATGTAATTCCTTTTTTCTATGGTGAACATTCCGATTATGTTCCGGATGGTCTTAACAGAACCAACGGTATGAAGAGAAGTAATGACCAAATGCCCGTTTTCCGCCGCCGCAAGGGCTGCAGAAAAGGTTTCAGGGTCTCCGGAAAAGCTGATCATAATCACATCGGGATCCTGGGTCATAGCAGAATAGACGCCTTCTTGGAAACTATTGGCATCAATGCCTATTTCTTTTTGGTTGACAATGGCTTTCTCGTGTTTGAATAAGTATTCAATAGGATCTTCAACGGTGATGATGTGACACGCTCTGGTTTCACTTATTTTCTTGACAATAGCAGCCCTTGTCGCCGATGTGCTGCTTTTTCTGTCCCCACAAATTAGAATAAGTCCGCTCTTTTGCTTGCTAAGGTCCATGACCACATTTGGAATGCGTAATTCTTCAGGTGTTTTAAGCAGCCTGTCCAAAAGCTTAAAACTGATGGAAAAAGAACCTCTCTGCATGAAAATATTGGCCCGCAGCCTGCCGATATTATTGAACGCCACCGGTAAGCTGTGATAGTGATTGGTCTTAAGCATATTTTTCTGTACTTCAGTAAGCAGCTCATCTAAAAGATTTTCCGTATCCTTTGGCAAAATCCTCTCAAAGGGGGCATACCTTAACTTCCCTCCCACCCGTATAGCCGGCCTGGCTCCCGCTGTGATATGCAAGTCAGTGGCATTGCTGTCCTTAGCGTTTGCCAAAATTTTCATCAAATAATCCAGGTTATACATATTTCCTCCTCATAATCAAGGAAGCCTCTCTGAAATTCGAGATGCTTTATATTTAAGGCTTGACGCCTTGTATTAAGGTGTAGACAAATAATTACGGAATAACTTATTTTGTTCGACCCTAAAAGTTTCAAGTATTCGACACTTATTGGCTGATTTACCGGAAGTACGTTCTGATAACTGACATTTCGACACATTTGTGGTAAGCCCTTCTAAGAATCGGAATTAATTAAAGAAAAATTTTGCAAAATTCGCTAAATTAATGAAATTTGATAGCGACACAGTGAAGCTTGACTCTAATCAGATTTAAAGTTATATGCAATAAAAATCCCACCGTCTTTATTCAAGCGTTCAATAGTATCCCAGTCCGTGTTCAGCTTTGATTTGATTGTCTGTTTATTTTCTGCCGTGATGTCTCCGGGCAGAAAAACATAAATTCTTTTGACCGCTTTTTCCAGCAGCTCCCTTGTTAATTGCTGTTGCTGCAGATATTCCGTGATTTTCAGCTGCAGCCCCGGTTCATCTTGACTCATTCTTTGTCTCTGGGACATTTCTTTTTCCAGAATTTCCTTCTGCAGCTTCAGATGTTCGATTTTATTTTCAATTTCTCTGGCCTTATTCTGATAGAAGTTCACCGTAATCAATTGATTCAGCCGGTCTTCATAAACAATACTTAATTGCTGCTGATATTTTTGTATTTCCCTGTTAATGCCTGAAACCGATTTGGCGTAATCTTTCACCGAAATATTTTTTTCTCTGTAGCTGCCTAACGCCGACTTAATAATTTCAGGACTTATGTGGGCTAATAGATCTTCACAAAGCAGCTTTTCCAAAAAATCATGTCTTACATAATGGCTTTCACAGCCCATTGCCCGGCCAAATTTCTTTTTACCATAATGAAAATAACTTGCACAAATATATCCCAAAGGCTTTGGTTTAACATTTCTGGCACAGAGAAATTTGCCACAGGCGCCACACTCTAAAAAACCGCTGAATAAGTAAAGGCTTTTTTTGTTTCCAAGGCCCCGTTCAAGACTCCGCTTCTTATTTATTTCATTGGCCAGCCTCCATTTTTCCCTGTCTATTATGGCTTCATGGGTATTTTTCTTGATGTACCACTTCTCCTCAGGCCGACACCTGGTTTTTTTGGACTTATAGCTTATTCTTTCCGAAGTCCCCTGCACAGTATCTCCGCAATAAACCCTGTTCTTAATTATCCGTCTGATGTGGTCGCCGGTCCAGCAGGCACTCTGCGGCCTGTTGTAATTTTTGTACCGGGAGGGGTTAGGGTACCCCCTCTCCTCCATCGTGTTGGCAATATTTCTATAACCAAAGCCTTTAATATACAGATCAAAAATCTCAGAAATCACCGGTCTTATATTTTCATCCACAATAAGCTGGTTTACAGGTTTTAATTTGTTGTTGATGACCTGATACTCCTTTTTATAACCAAAGGGCGGGGTCCCCAGATACTCGCCCTCCTTCAGTTTTTGATGCACGTTTGAGCGGATCTTGACGGAAATGTCTTTAATATACCGCTCATTATACCAGGTCTTAATACCGATCATGTCATCATTATCTTTGAGCGAATCGTAATTATCATTTATGGCCACCAGCCGGACATCTCGATCCTCCAGATATTCGATCAGGGTTAAAGTTTTTGCATTGCTGCGGCCTAACCTAGACAAGTCTTTGACTACAATGGCGTTAATTTTGGAAGTCACTATATCTTCTTTTAACCTGTCCAAATCTTCTCTCTCAAAGATTACACCGGAAATATCGTCATCGAAATAACTTTCTACAATAATCCCCAGTTTGTTTTCCAGCACAAAGGCGGCATTATATTTCAGCTGGGTTTCTTTGCTGTCGGTTTTTTCACCCTTTTCGTCCTTGCTTAACCTGCCGTAGTTGCCGAAAAGCCAGGTCATCTCAGATCCTCCCATACATTAATGACCTTGTTGGTACTTCCGGTGTACAGCTATCAGGCGTTGCTGTTTTCGCTGTATCTTATTGCCATTTCTACGAAATACAAAATTATGGTGTGCATTGTATATGTTCCGCCATAGACTCTGCCCTGTATTATCAGCGGCACCGTCGGCCGTTTTCTTGAGTCAGCCATTAAACCACCTCATTTTAATGTATTCCATCAGTAAATTGTCCTACAACCAAAAGATACAAGAAAATTGACTTCTTCAACTTAAATTAATGGAAGTCAATTTTCTTATTCAAAGGGGCCCGCCCCCTTTTGCACCACTGTGCTCCTGTTACCCCCGAACAATAGGGGGCACACCCCCACTCCATTAGCTGCATAAAAAAAACGGCCACAAATTCGGCCGGTTGCACCACTAGCTCATTTTGCCTACTTTTGGTGCCTGTTCGGTAAAAAATTCTATATAGCGGCATACCCACCAGGATAGGCTACCTTGACTTTCCCGAAGCGTCCCAACAAGGCACCCATCACAAGATTTGATGCCCTCATCCGCCGCATCAGATCTTCTGCGATTTCCAGACTTTGCACATTACTACCGTTAATTGACAGGGTATTGCCACTGCTCTCGATTTTGGCTCCCAAATACTCCAGAACCTCTTGCATTACTTGAACGTCCAGCAATCTGGGCACTTCATGAATTACACTTTCCCTTTCGGAGAGCAGACTTGCAGCCATGATCGGAAGGATCGCATTTTTCGCTCCACTAACTCTAACAGAGCCTTCTAACCGTTTTCCGCCGATGATAATAAACTTCTCCACTTGGCCACCTCCAGATTCAGCTCATTCGCCAACGACCTGAACCTCCAATTTTAAATCTATATTAAATTGTTCAAACACCAGTTTTTTTATTTTTTCTATTAATCTGAGGACATCTTCGGCAGCCGCATCCCCAAGATTAACGATGAAGTTGGCGTGTTTCTCAGAAACCATCGCATTTCCGACACACATACCTTTACCGCCTACCTGTTCGATCAGCCACCCGGCCCATTGGCCCGGCGGATTTGCAAAAACACTGCCGGCGTTGGGATATTCGAGGGGCTGGGATAGCTTGCGTTTGGCTAAATTTTCGCCATTTTTCGCTTTGATTTCCGATTTTCTGCCGGAAACTAATGAAAAAACTGCTTCTACAACAATTAACCCGCGTTCCTTAATGTTGCTTTGCCGATATTTAAATCCTATATCCCCGTTGCTTAATGTTTCAAGGCTACCATCAGGGTTCAAGACTGTTACCATTTGCACTACTTGATCTATGCATTTCCCATGAGCACCTGCGTTCATTCGGACAGCCCCGCCAACCGAGGCCGGAATCCCGGCGGCAAACTCCAAGCCGCTTAACCCCGCTTCCGCGGCCTCCCTGGCAACCAGCGGAATAAATGCCCCCGCCTCGGCTCTAATGGTATTTTTTTCAATATAAATATCACTGAAACTTTTACCCATTTTTAGTACAATGCCGCGGATACCTTTATCCCGAACCAGCAAGTTGGAGCCGTTGCCAATTACTGTTAGCGGTAATTTTCGCTCTTGGGCGTAAACGAGGCATTTGCGAATATCTTCGGTCCCGGTAGGCAAAACCATTATGTCAGCCGGGCCGCCAATTCTCCAGGTTGTATGTTTTTTCATATTTTCGTTGACTGTCACAACCCCCTGGATTAAGTCGCCCAACTCATGTTTTACTTCCCGTAGATCCATATTCTACCTCGCTTTCAGTCTCTCTACCAGGTCAATCCCGGCTGACCGGATATTTCCCGCTCCCATAGTGAGAATCAAATCGCCGGATTTGGCAATTTCACTTAAGAACTCAGTAACTTCTCCTAAAGTCTTGAAATAATATACCGGCTTGTTTTCATTATCCCTGATGGCATTAACTATCAGTTCAGCGGTAACTCCTGCCAGAGGTGTTTCTCCAGCCCCGTAAATCTCGTTAATCACTATCATATCAGCATCAGAGAAGGACTCCCCGAATTCTCTGAAAAAGAATTTAGTCCTGGTAAACCGATGAGGCTGAAAAACCCCTATAACCCGGTTTGCTTTGGTCTGTTTGGCCGCCCTTAATGTTGCTTTCACCTCCGTGGGGTGGTGGGCATAATCGTCTACGACATTAATCCCCTGGCTTTTTCCCAACAGTTCAAATCTCCGGTGAACCCCCCGAAAATCTTTGAGCACCCGGGCCACATCCAAAAAACTTAGCCCGGCAATGCGTCCTACGGCAATAGCCGCCATGGCGTTATTTATATTATGCAGGCCTGGAACATTAAGTTCCAATTGACCTAACAGGTCATTTTCATAATATATATCAGCAAAAGTATGAAGTCCCTCAGTCCTTATATTACGGGCCATATATTTACTTTGATAGTCAGTTCCATAAGTAACAATTTTTTTATCACTACCGGAGATAAGGTCACGGATATTCGGGTCGTCGGCACAAACCACAGCATACCCACCATCGGGAAGTTTCTGTAAAAAATCTGCAAAAGCCTCCTTAATGGCTTCTCTGCTCCCATAATAGTCCAGGTGGTCATCTTCAATATTGGTTATCACTTCAATAGTCGGTGCAAGCAGCAAAAAGGAACCGTCACTTTCATCTGCTTCCGCCACTAGGTATTTCCCCAGCCCCAATTTTGCATTTCCACCCAGCTCTAATACATCTCCACCTACTACCACAGTTGGATCTAAGCCATTTTTTTCAAATACAAGGGCAATCATAGAGCTTGTTGTAGTTTTTCCATGTGCACCCGCAACAGCGACTCCTCTTTTTTCAGCCATTAACCTGGCCAGCATTTCTCCCCGGCGCACTATTTCTATGCCCTCTTCCCGGGCAGCCACCAGTTCCGGGTTGTCTGCCCTGATCGCCGTTGAAATAACCACAGCTTCAGTATCATGTCCCAGGTTGACCCTGTCATGTCCCCAGGAGACATCTGCTCCCATGTTAATTAGTCTGGAAGCCGCTGCATTTTGATTTAAATCAGATCCACTGACTTTATATCCCTGTTGTATCATGATGGTGGCAATTCCGCTCATCCCAGAACCACCTATCCCAATAAAATGTACCTTTTTTTGTCCCTTCCCCAATGACAGTCAGCTCCTCTCTTTAACACGGGGTTTTTGAAAAGTACACAGCGGGCTTTGAAACAGCTCCCGCCTATCTCATAATATGCAAACCTTAATTGGTTTGTGAATTTTGCAATCAAGCCTGTCCAACGTCAGAGAACAGTGAGCAGTAAACAGTAAAAGAATCCACTTGCCACTGATTACTGATCACTGATTACCGTTCACTGCTTCCTCAATCATCTCTAATAACTGGCCAAGAGCCCCAGGTTTGCCAAGCTTGCGTGAAGACTCGCCCATTGCTGCCAACCTATCTGAGTTCTGATACAACCCCCTCACTGTTTCCCAAAGCTTTGGCCCAGTGAGGTCCCGGTCCAGAATCATCAGAGCAGCCCCGTTTTTAACCAGGGCTTGGGCATTATGTTCCTGGTGATTATCCGAAGCAAAAGGGTAGGGAATCAAAATCGCAGGTAATCCCCTAAGCGTGATCTCCGCAATGGTTGTAGCACCTGCCCGGCAAATCACCAGATCAGCGGCTGCCAGTGCTTCATCAATGTTATATAAGTATGGTTCGACGATAATATTCCCATTATTAACCAGATCTATTCCGGCTGTTTTGAGGTCGGTCACAGTCTCATCAAACCCCGTTCGGCCTGTCATATGGATTATTTGGATGTCCGGCCGGTTAGCAGCATCTGAAATTACTTTAATCATCGCTTTATTGATACTGCGGGCACCCCTGCTGCCCCCAACTGTTAAAACAGTAAATTTGTCCACGTCAAGGCCAAGGGAGTGAATCGCCTTTTCCCGTTCCGCAGCCTGTATTTCCGGCCTTACCGGCAGACCTGTGAGCACAACATCTGTTTTGTTCGGAAAATATTTCCGGGATTCGGGAAAGGTAACCGCAACCTTTTTGACTGTTCTGGCCAACAATCTATTGGTGATACCGGGATAGGCGTTCTGTTCATGGATGAGAGCAGGAATTCCGAGGATACTTGCGCTTAAGACAACTGGACCGCATACATAGCCGCCGGTTCCAACAACAACTGAGGGTTTAAAGTCCCTGATGATCTGCCAGGCTTCAAAACAGCCTTTAGATGTCTTCAGCAAAGTGGCCAAAGCCTTGACAGAAATCTTCCGGGTCAGGCCCTCAACCGTAACCGTGCGGAATGAGAATCCAGCCCGTGGTACTATATCAGCTTCCATACCCTTGGCTGTCCCCACAAACAGGATCTCGGCCTCCGGATGCTTTTCTTTTATGCCCCGGGCAATAGCCAGCGCGGGATAAATATGCCCGCCGGTCCCCCCGCCGGTGAGTAGAACTCTCATAAGATGATCTCCTTATAAAAGTAATCAGTGAGTAGTGTTAACCCGGTTCGGATATTTCCACTTTACTTTACTCTGAGATTGTTATTAACAACTAAACTTTCCACGGATTAACGCTTAAAAACAACAAAAAAGATGTTCCGGGTGAAAGGCTGAAAAGATGACGCAGAGATTAAAAAGAGTGAACCAACAGAGACGCAGAGAGAGGCTGATACAGGTTAATCCCTTATACCCCTAGTTTTTCTTATTCATCACAAATTAAAAACTAAAAAAATACAAATGATTGCTTAATACAAAAGAAGTGATTCTTTAATCCAACCGTTTTTCTCTGCGCCTCTGTAAACTCTGCGTCTTCTTTTAAACTCCCGTGTCTTTCATCCGTGTTCATCTACGTTCATCCGCGGCTAATTTTTTATTATTCTTTCATTCCCTGATGAAGCAGCGCAAGCACCGTGGGGGCGATCCACTGATCTCTTCCAGTCACCACTCATCACTCATCACTACCCACTCTCCACTCCCCACTCAGTGCGACGATATATACCTTGATATATTAAGAAGTATCCCCACCCCAGTCAGGGTAAAGACCAGGGATGAGCCGCCGAAGCTGATTAAGGGCAGGGGAATCCCGGTGATGGGCAGTGAGCCTGTGACTACCCCGATATTGATGATAGCCTGAATGGCGATCATGCAAGTTACCCCGACTGCCAACAGGCTGGCAAAAGGGTCTTGGGAACTGAGGGAAATTTTAAACCCCCGCCAAACAAAAATCAGAAACAAAAGCAAGACCATGGCACCGCCAAAGAACCCCAACTCCTCACCCAGGACAGCGAAAATAAAATCAGTATGCTGTTCCGGCAGGTAGAAAAACTTCTGGTGGCTCTGTCCCAGGCCAGCCCCAAATAATCCTCCCGAACCAAGGGCATAAAGGGATTGAATGATATGAAACCCGGTGCCCTGGGGGTCTTTCCAGGGATCTAAAAAAGCCAGGAACCTGCTCATCCGATAGGGTTCCAGAATAATCGCCATGACCACTGCAGCCAGGCCGGCTACTGCCAGGTAAAACATATGCTTGCCTTTGGCTCCTGCAGCAAAAAGCATAATATACACCGTCCCGGCGGCAGAAACTGCTGTACCCAGATCGGGCTGCAGCAGAATCAAGCCACATGCCAGGATCAGGACCGCCAAAAAGGGCAGCATACCTTTGACAAAGTAGCGCAGGCGGTCCTTGTATTTACTCAGTCCATAGGACATAAAAATTACCAGGGCAATTTTGATGACCTCTGAAGGCTGTATTCTCAGCGGACCAGCCCCCAGCCACCGCTGAGCCCCTTTGACATTTGTCCCGACACCGGGGAGCAGCACGATTATGAGAAGCAGGAAAGCCACGCCGAGGAATGGAACTGCCCATTTTTTGTATTTCCAGTAATCGATCTTCATCACGGAAACCATTGCGGTTATGCCCAAAAGGGCCCAAAGCAGCTGTTTTTTTAGGTAATAAAAAGTGTCGTCCAGTCTTTCATATGCTGTAACCTGACTGGCACTATAAACCATAATAATCCCAATACTCAATAATAATATGGTAGCCGCGAAAAGCATAACATCAGGTGACTTTTTCCGAGGAAACAAAAAGACTACCTCCTTAAGCTGGAAACAACTTCCTTAAAGCGTTCTCCTCTTTCCTCGAAGTTTTTAAACATATCCCAGCTGGCACAGGCAGGTGATAAAAGTACAATTTGGCCGGCCTCGGACTTCTCTGCAGCGATCCTGACCGCTTCATCGAAATCCTCTGCCTCATAGATGGCAGTAAAACCGGTTTTGCTCACGGCTTCTCTGATCTCTGCCTTACACTCACCTAAAACGACCAGAGTACGTACTTTGTCCTTCACCTTGCGGGCAAATTCACTGAAATCACTGCCTTTGTTCCGCCCGCCTGCTAAAAGTACAATAGGTTCATCATAAGCTTCGAGGGCTTTTATCGAGGCATCGGGGTTAGTTCCTTTGGAATCATTGATAAACTTGACTCCGTCAATTTCAGCAACTAACTCGAGCCTATGGGCCACTCCCCGAAAATTACGCAGAGTCCTGCCAATTACCTCAGCCGGAACTCCCATTACTGCGGCAGCGGCAGCTGCTGCCAGCGCGTTCTCCAGGTTATGGGCACCTTTGATGAAAACATCCTTGGTACTACATACCTGAGAGGCTGTCGCACCAAGTTTAAGGATAATATTTCCATTCTCGACAAATATTCCTTCTTCTAACTTATGCTGACGGCTGAAAAATATAACTTTTCCCGGTGTTTTTGTCCTCAGGGCGGCAACCCCCGGATCATCATAATTTAAAATGGTATAATCACCGGAGTCCTGGTTTTCAAAAATCCTGGCTTTGGCGGCAATGTAATTTTCCATTGTCCCATGCCTGTCCAGGTGGTCGGGAGTAAAATTTAAGAGAAGACTTACCTTTGGTTTAAAACTTTGAATACATTCCAACTGGAAGCTGGAAACTTCAGCTACTATTACATCCTCCGGCCCGTACCGGCCAACTTCCAGAACCAGGGGAAGTCCAATATTTCCTCCAACACAGGTACTAATTCCGGCATTTTTAAAAATTTCCCCAATCAGAGTAGTGGTTGTCGTTTTGCCATTAGTCCCGGTAATGGCAACAATCGGCGACCGGGCATACCAATAGGCCAATTCCAGTTCACTTAATACGGGCAGGCCCAGTTCGTAGGCCCGCTGAATCGGTGGAATAGTCAGCGGAACCCCGGGGCTGACGACCAGAAAATCGTATGCTCCGGGAGTAATTTCTGGCTGCCGGCCCGCAATTATTTCCACCGACCCGGCAGGAATTTCCTGCAAAGTGCCGGCAAGTTCCGCCAGACTTTTAGTATCTGTTAACACTACCCGGCTTCCCTGCTCCAGCAGAAATTTAGCCACAGCTATCCCACTCCGGGCAATGCCGACTACAAGGACATTTTTATCTTTAACATTCAGGTATTTTGGTTTATCCTCTGCCAACTCGGAATCCCTACCTTCATCAAATAATCACCGCAGAATCATACATATTATTTCCACTTCTGTCAGAACTTAACCAGCTTTTGGCAGTCCCAGTATGCCCACAATGGCCCCAATCAGACAGACCAGCCAAAAGACCCGGACTACCTTCTGTTCGGACCACCCGGCCAGTTCAAAGTGGTGATGGAGCGGACTCATTTTAAAAACCCTTTTCCCAGTCAGCTTAAAAGACAGCACCTGAATGATTACCGACATGGTTTCCACCACATAAATCATGCCAATGAAGGGCAGCAGTAATTCAGTTCTGGTGATTAGGGCCAGGGAAGCCAAGGCTCCTCCCAGAGCCAGGGAACCGGTATCTCCCATAAACACCCTGGCCGGGTGGACATTGAATTTCAGAAATCCCAGGCACCCGCCGGCCAAAGCAGCAGCCGGAATAGCCACATCTCTGGCGGGATCATGTAATATCAAGGCAATACATACAAAAGCGATTGCAGATACAGCCATACACCCGGCAGCCAATCCATCCAAACCATCAGTAAGATTTACCGCATTGGTTGTCCCTACAATAACTAAGGTGGAAAACAGCAGGTAAAGGAAAGGTCCCAAAGCCATCCTGAATCCGGTAAAAGGCACAATCAGATCAGTTCCGCGGTCCAATACAAATACCGCAATCACCGATGCCACTATCGCCACCCCAAACTGGCCGCCCAGTTTTTCACGGGCCCTGAGCCCCAGGGGACGTTTTACAACTACTTTTATATAATCATCTATAAAACCGATCAGGCCAAATGCCAGAGTCGTCCCTAACACCAGTAAAACCGGTCCGCTGCCGGAATCTATAACGAGGGTGCCTACTGTTAATCCGGCCAGGAACATCAGTCCACCCATGGTCGGGGTCCCGGCCTTCTTCAAATGCCTTTGTGGGCCGTCTGTCCGGATATACTGACCAAACTTCAGCTTATATAGTGTAGGAATTAGGACAGGTCCAATTGCGACAGACACCAGAAAGGCAATACCCAAGCTGTATAAAACTTCCTTCAACTGATTCTCCCCCTAGACAACGCATGTCAGCTGTAATGTTTAACCCCTGCTGGCCAGATACTCCACTATCTCTTCGAGTTTCACACCCCGCGACCCCTTGACCAGGACCACATCACCTGGTGTGATTATCTTGGCCAGGTATTTTTTTACCTCCGCATTTGTGCTCAGGCTTATGACCTCAACAGGCGGTTCGTCGGCCAGGGTAGCCCCAAAGGCAATCTCAACAGCAAGTTTACCTACTGTGATGAGCACATCCACCTTAATTTCGGCGGCAGCAGCCCCAACTTCCTGATGTCCTTCCACGGTCCGTCTGCCTAGTTCGTACATATCACCCAATATGGCAACCTTACGGCGATCCCGGCCCAAATCGGCCAAAATTTGCAAAGCTGCTTTAGCTGAGGCCGGATTGGCATTATATGAGTCATTGATCACCGTAAGGCCATTTTTCTCGATAATCTCCAATCTCATAGAAGTCAGGCCGGTTTCCTCCAGCCCCTTTTTGATCTGGTTTAGGGTCATACCCGCTTTTAGGCCCACTCCGACGGCAGCCATCGAGTTCGGCACATTGTGCCTACCGGGCATAGGTAAGTTAATTTCTATGCTCCCAGCCGGTGTAATGGCTGTATAACTTGCTTTTCCTGAATTGACTGTGATGTTTGCGGCCCTAATATCAGAATCTTCACCGGTACCGTAATAAATCACCGCACCCCGGCAGCGTTTGGCCTGCCGCCTGACTTCCGGGTCATCACCATTTAAAACCGCAAAACCCAGAGGGTCAATATGTTCCAGAATTTCGCCTTTAGCCTTGGCAATATTAGCCACAGTCCTAAGCCTCTCCAGATGGGTCTCCCCTATATTGGTAATCACTGCCCCATTAGGCAGAGCCAGGCCGGCCAGTAAATCTATTTCCCCCAGCCCTCGCATGCCCATTTCCAAAACAGCAGCCCCGTAAGAGTCATCCAACTGCAGCATTGTCAGGGGAAGGCCAATGTGATTATTAAAATTTCCTTCTGTTTTCAGGGTAGGACATTTTTGTGACAGCACGGAAAAAATCATGTCTTTAGTGGTTGTTTTACCATTGCTGCCGGTTACTCCTATGACCAAACCGGCAAAATTCCTGCGATTATGACGGGCCAGTTCCTGTAAAGCGACCAGGGTATCCCTGACCAGAAGGACCGGTCCCGGCCATGACTCCACATCCACCCGGCGGCTGACAATCAATCCCGCCGCTTCCCCGGCAATAGCCTGCCCTACAAATTCGTGGGCGTCAAAACGTTCCCCAACCAGGGCCACAAACAAATCCCCGGCCTTGATCCGCCGGGTATCTGTCGATACCCTGGTAAAAACCGTGGCGGGATCTCCCTGGATCAGTTCACCGGAAACAGCAGCAGCAATTTCACCTGCTGTAAACTTTTTCATTGATTCACCTCAAGTAATTTGTTTTAAGACTTTACGGGCTTCTTCGCCGTCGTCAAAGTGCAGCACCTGATCTTTTACTATCTGGTATGTTTCATGGCCTTTGCCGGCAATGAGGACAACATCACCGGGCCGGGCCATGTGGATGGCGTAAGTGATGGCTTCCCGGCGGTCAGGAATGACCGAATATTTGCTGCGGTCTGCTGCCCGCCTGACCCCGGTTTCCACTTCAGACAAAATCATTAGTGGATCTTCAGTGCGCGGATTATCAGAGGTCAGGACAGAATAATCGCTCAGCCTGGCCGCAATTTCTCCCATAATCGGTCTTTTGGTGCGGTCCCTGTCGCCGCCGCAGCCAAATAAAGTAATAATTCTGCCCCTGGCAAATTCCCTGGCCGCTTTAATAATGTTCTCCAACCCGTCAGGTGTATGGGCATAATCAACAAAGACCGTAAACGGCTGCCCCTCATCCACCTTTTCCAGCCGTCCGGGTACACCGTGGACGGATTCGAGGGCTGTTTTAATATCCTGTAAATCAAGGCCGTTCACAAACCCGACAGATACGGCAGCCAGGGCATTATAAACATTAAAGAGGCCGGTCAGATGAAGCTGCAAAGTTATCTCGCCCACAGAAGTCGACACATCAAAAATCACCCCATCAGCCTTCAGGTCAATGTGAGAGGCCCGAATGTCACAATTTTGTTTAACCCCATATGTAACAACCTCACCGGCAACAGCCTGCAATATTTCTCGGGCGCGAGGGTCATCTATGTTGACGATCCCGTGCTTTTTATGTTTTTTGCCCTCTTTGCCATTTTCCCCGCAGAGACCACTGAACAATTTCTTTTTTGCTGCCAGATAATTTTCCATGTTCACATGGAAATCCAGGTGGTCCTGGGTGATATTGGTGAAAACAGCAGTATCATATTCAACTCCGGCAACCCTGTCAAGGTCCAGGGCATGTGAAGAAACTTCCATGACAACATGACTCACTTGAATCTCGACCATTTCCTTAAGCAAGAGCTGCAGGTCCAGGGACTCGGGAGTGGTATTGGTAACAGGCAAGACTTTATCACCTATTTTATTCATTATGGTTCCAATAAGTCCCGTTTTGAAACCCGCTTCCCTGAATATTTGTTCTATCAGGAAGGCTGTTGTTGTCTTGCCGTTAGTTCCTGTAACGCCAACCATGTTGAGTTTCCGGGCGGGAAAACCGGCGAAAGCCGCCCCCATCAGGGCCAGGGCCTTACGGCTGTCCCGGACCAGGATTAGAGGTACCCCCTCAGGAACCTCCACAGCCTTTTGAGCCACAACGGCAGCGGCCCCCTTTGCAAGGGCGGGCTTTACATAGTTATGCCCATCTGTCCGGTAACCCTCCACACAAACAAAAACATCCCCGGGCTGCACCTTCCTGGAGTCGTAACTTATCCCCGAAACACCGGAGGCTAAATTCCCTCTAGTCTTTATTAAGTCTATCTCACGAAATAAATCACCAAGGTTTGTCATAGGCACCTCCAATTTGATAATATTACCTATTATTGGCACCAGAAGACCAATTTATCCAAAAATATGCAAAACACATAGAGTTGGAAGCAAGATGTTCCTATCCCGCTTCCAACCCTAAAGTCTTACGGAGATGGTTCAGAAACCGGCGGCGCAAAAATCACGGTAACATTTGAACCTGCCTTAACCTTAGTCCCCGGTAAAATTTTTTGTTCTATGGCCACCCCGGTTCCCTGCGGGTCAAACTGTAAACCCAGCTTACCGAGAAGCTGCCCGGCCTCCCTCATGGTCATGCCGGTAAGGTCCGGCACCGTCACCTGCTGGTCGGTGGAGATTCCTTCCCCCGGTTTCCCCAGGTATATAATGACCTGGGTCCCTATTGGGAATTTGGCTCCACCTTGCGGCTGCTGTTTAATTACCCAGGAGCCTTCACCTTCAACCCGAGTTTGCAATCCAGCCACCCGCAAAATCCTTTGAGCATCTTCGAAGGAAGTGTTCACAACATCGGGAACCATTACTTCCTGCTGGGCAGCCTTGTTTTGGATTTCCTCAGCACTCAGCTCAGGAGTGACACCCAAATATCGCAGGATGTCTCTGCCCAGGTTGCCAAATACCGGTGCAGCAATCTGGCCGCCCATATAGTTTCCCCCCTGAGGTTCGTCAATCACAACCAGGGCGGTAATCCGCGGATCTTCAGCAGGCGCAAACCCGGCAAAAGAAGC
This sequence comes from Thermincola sp., assembly GCA_032027005.1. GTDB lineage: Bacteria > Bacillota > Thermincolia > Thermincolales > UBA2595 > JAVSMW01. The sequence continues at coordinate 183,669 of JAVSMW010000001.1, forward strand.
GATGTATTTGCCCTGAGCATAACCGCCGACCCCAGCCTTTTGAGCCGTTCCGGTTTTACCTGCAGCCCTGTAGCCTTCAATATATCCTTTACTACCGGTTCCGTGGCTGACGACCCCTTCCAGAATACCGGCCAACTGGCGGGCAGTTGACTTGGAAATGATTTGTCGCACAGGCTGTGGTGTAAATGGTTTGACCACTGTACCTTTATAGTCCTTGATTTCTTTCACAATTTGAGGCTGCATGAGCATTCCGCCGTTTGCCACAGCCGAAGCAGCCGTGATTAACTGAATGGGAGTTACTGAAATGGACTGTCCTATAGAGATGGTAGCAATATTGATGGGAATTAATTTGTTTTCCGGAATAACTATGCCTGAAGCTTCCCCGGTCAGGCCAATGCCCGTCTTTTGACCAAACCCAAAGGCCTTGATATATTTATAAAACCGTTGATTGCCCAAGTCTAAGCCTACCTTGACAAAACCGGGGTTACAGGAATTTTCCACTACCTCACGAAAAGTTTCGTCACCGTGACTCCGGGGGTATCGCCAGCATTTTACCCGCCGGTCACCTACTACAATATATCCAGGGTCGTAAAAATGGGTATCAGGTGTCACCACACCTTCTTCCAGCCCCGCCGAGGAAGTAATGATTTTAAAAGTGGAACCAGGTTCATAGTTTAACTGAATCGCATTGTTCCGGCGGTTTTCCACCGGCGAATCATTATATTTGCCGGGATCAAAATCAGGCCTGCTGCCCATACCCAAAATTTCCCCGGTTTTGGGATCCATCACAATTATAACAGCATTTTTGGGATTATACTGTTCTACAATACTGTTAAGTTCTCTTTCTACAAAATACTGAACCGTCTGGTCTATGGTTAGCGAAACACTGCTGCCAGGGATGGGTGGTTCGTACCCGTGCAGGGCTTGCGGTATATCCCGGCCTTTCGCATCTTTTTCGGTAATAATCCGGCCTGGAACCCCCTGCAGGTCTTTGTTTAGTTTAGCCTCCAAACCTTCCAGGCCAATATTGTCAGTACCCACAAACCCTAAAATATGTGAGGCAAAGGCACCTTTGGGATATGACCGCTGGCTTTCTTCAATGATATCGATGCCGGGTAAATTCAACTTCTTGATCTCAGCTATTTTACCCGGATCGTCCACTTTCCTTTTTATGTACTCGAAATTTGTGCTCTTGGTTATTCTTTTATAAACGTCATCATAATTAAGCCCGAGAATTTTGGACAGCTCTCTGGCTGTCTTTTCTTGTTCTCCGCCGCGTTTAACCTCCGGCGGGAAGGCACAAACAGAATTTGAGCTGATGCTCTCCACCAGCTCTACTCCGTTCCTATCATATATGGTGCCTCGTTTTGCCGGAACCGGTATATCATCCATCCGATTCGCTTCCGCTTTTAACCGCAGTTCATCACCCCTGACAAACTGAATCCATGCCAACCTGCAAATAAGCAGAACCAGAATCAACCCCATAATCAGGAATAGCCTGGTTATCCGTTTTCTAATAACTATGTTAGTGACGCTCAATGTGAAGTCAACCCCTCTGTTTACCTAATGGCTGCTTCAACTCCGTCCGGTTCGTCCCTCCCGGTCAGCCGTTGATTAAATTTACCAGGGCCTGCACCAAAAAACTCCGTTTTACCGCTTTTTTTGCTGTTTGGGTGGCATTACTCTGTGAGTCAGATGCTATTTCCACGTTTGCGGCTTTTGACCCGGCTTTTGAATATTCGACAGGGACAAACTGAACTCCTTCCGCCTGTTCCGGTTTTTGCATCCCCAGTTTAGTTGTTGCAACATATTCAATGTGCTGCAGAGAATTTAGCTGAGATATCTTGTTTTGCAGCAGTTGGTTTTCCGTATCAAGCTCCTGTACCTGTTTTTTCACACTGACAATATCGTACCCCAAAGATGTTATCTGCGCATATCTGGAGGTAACCAAAAAAGCCAGGCACAACGAAATCATCGCTAAACTGCAGTACGCAAATCCGGTCCTGGGTTTGATCCGGCGAACCCTTTTGATCTTCCGGCCCTTATCACCATCCAGCGGAAGCTCTTGATAGTCGAAGCGTTCTCGAGCTACTAACAAGGTTATTCATCCTCCCGATTATTTAGAACTTTACTTTTCTCTGCAACTCTAAGCTTTGCGCTTCTGGCCCGGGGGTTTTGGGTCAGTTCTTCATTCCCCGGCAGGACCGGTTTCCCGGTTACTATTTCAACCACTTTTTGTTTATTGCAGCTGCAGACCGGTAATTCAGGCGGACAAATACAGCTTCTGGCCAGTTCCTTAAAGACCTCTTTGGTTATCCTGTCTTCTAAAGAATGGAATGAAATCACACATACCCTGCCGCCAGGCCTGAGGATATCTACGGCATCCCTTAGGGCTTGGGCAAATCTGTTGAGTTCATCATTTACTGCTATTCTCAAAGCCTGAAATGTTCGTTTGGCTGGATGGGGCCCCTCCCTTCTGGCACCGGCAGGAATAGCCCGTTTAATTATTTCGACAAGTTCACCCGTTGTATGTATTGGACGAACCCTGCGATGTTCAACAATAAATTGGGCAATTCTTTTTGCCCACCGTTCCTCACCATAGTCCCTGATAATTTTGGCCAGCTGCTGTTCATCAAGCTCATTGACGAGCTTTTCGGCAGTCAGTGGGTCTTTGGGGTTCATTCTCATGTCCAGGGGCGCATCCTGCATATAGCTAAATCCCCTGTCCCCTTCATCAAGCTGATGTGAAGAAACACCGAGGTCAAAGAGGACCCCATCAACTGCTTCTATTTCTAATTCAGTGATGACGTTTTTCAGGCGGTAAAAGTTGCTGTGTACAAAACAGACGTTTGCCTCGTATTGAGACAGCCTTTTGCTTGCCGCCGCCAACGCATTGGGGTCCTGATCAATACCGATGACCCGGCCACCAGGCACGATCTTTTCTATAATTTTTTCTGTATGCCCGCCTCCACCCAGTGTACAGTCAACATAGATCCCATTGGGTTTTAAATTCAGATAAGCAATTACCTCGTGCAGCATCACGGGGATATGGTGAAAATTCATCCCGCCTTCACCTTCTATCTTTTTATATCCCCAAACCAAATCCAACAAGCTTTTCGGCAATTTCCTCAAAATTGTTTTCAGGTCTGTTGCTGTAGTTTTCCCATTCATCTTTGCTCCAGACTTCGACCCGGTTGGAAACTCCCAGCAGCACAACCTCTTTTTCCAGTTTGGCATATTCTCGCAGATTGGCCGGGAGTAATATCCTTCCCTGTTTATCCAACTCGCATTCAGTGGCCCGGGAGAAGAAAAACCTGACAAAAGCCCTGGCATCGGCACTGGTAATAGGCAGGGACTTAAGCTTTTCCTCAAGCTGCTGCCATTCACCCACAGGGTAAACAAACAGGCAGGTGTCCAGGCCTTTGGTGGCAATGAACCTTTCCCCCAAAGCATTCCTGAATTTATGGGGCACAATCAGCCTCCCCTTGGTATCTATAGTATGCTGGAATTCCCCCATGAACATTGCCGTTTCACCTACTTGCCTCCACCAAAGTGGGTTATTGGGTCACTTCCCTCCACTTTCACCCACTTTATACCACTACTATTCTCTATAATCGCAAGATATCCTCCCAAACTTTAGTATTTTTTTTAAATTTTTTCTAATTTTTACCGGTTTATCTCCCGTTTTTGCCCAATATCTCGTTCTTACACAATATATAGTGGTAATCCACTCTTTTTGCACAAAATATAGTGGGGAGATAGAAAAATAGAAGCCGCGGATGAATAGTGGAGAGTGGTGAGTGGTGAGTAAGTAGTTAGTTGTGAATGGGCACGGGGATTTAAAAGATGACGCAGAGGTTAGGGAGATGGTGATCTTCACGGTCGCCCCGAAAAGCGAGGCGGATAGGGTGTTTTTATGCCCCAGGAAAAAGAAACCTCAAAAGAGTGTATTATGACTCCCTTGAGGTATCAGCGAACTACAGTTGCAAAATCAGTCTATTTCGTCAATGTCTGCTTTTTGCGGGAATTATCATTATACCTGAATGCAAATAACCCCACCTATACCCCGAAGTTAGACTTTCGGCGGATTCGGGCGGGGCTATTGAACAGCGTATTACATTCAAATGGCATCCCTCGCCTGATTAATGCTATATGTACCGACTGCTTGGTAGATGCCGTAACCCGATTGAAACTAAACATTTGTAAAACGTCATGCATTTCGGGAAATGTCCACTTCTAACTGTCACTGGCGGCTGGAATTGCACTGACAAATAGCTCTGGAAGCGACACCTGAACCTTGTCAATGAGGCCGTTGGCATTGTATGTAATTGAAAGATGTCTTTCCGAAATAGGTTCCGTAATAGTGGAAAGCCGGTTAGAAGTATCATAAGACATGGATAACGACTGGCCATTCTTATTTTTCTGTTCTACTAACTGCCCTGTCGAGTTAAAGATATAAGTAGTCTGGTCATACCTGGTCAGGATATATTGCCCATTTTGGTCCTTAACAAGGGTATCAAATCGGTTAGCCAGGTTAGCCGGTGTAAACTCAGTTCCGTCTTTATAAACAAAACCGTTTACACTGTTGGCATTCCAGGATACGTTAATATTACCGTTCTCCAAAAACACAAGGCCGGTTTCAAAATTATGCCCCCATCCAATACCCATCGGGCCTTCCTTTAGAAGTAATGAGTTATTCCTGATGTTAAATGATAAAGGCTGGGCCCCGGTTACTTCTAACAGTTCGTGGTCCATAGTATGAGAACCCATCCCTGGTTCAACAAAATCATCAAGGTCTAATAGATACATATATTCTACGGCATCAAGCCCGGATATCTCCCGTGCCGCCTTGGTCAGAAACGCTCCCCCGTAATGTGTTGTAGTCCGGTATGCTCCTGATGTAACTGGGAAATTACTGGAGCTTGTATAACCTGTCAGGTAAACAAAGCCGTCATCATCAAGATAGGCTGAATAACCCGAATCGCTGCCGCTTCCCCCGATAAATGTTGAATGCAGAAGAGATCCTAGCTTATTATTAAGCCTTGAATAGAAAACGTCAGTTCCTCCATTATGGGTTTGGTCAAAAGCACCCTCGGTTGTCGGGAAATTTGAAGAATCTGTTCCCGCCCACAACGGTAACAATTCCGCCGGTGTCAACTGTCAGAAAGTTAACTACATCCCAAGACGTGCCTCCTAAATAAGTGGAAGCTTCAAGACTTGAGAGGTCTGCACTAAGCTTAGATATATAAGCATCATAGGAGCCACCGCTGTTTGAACTGCTGAAAGCACCGCTCAATTACTAGTTAAATCGGTCTATACTGCGGTTTAGCCCTCTAAAATGTCGTTTTGGACGAAAAATAAAAAGGAGGGCTCTAGCCCAATGTCATCAACTTAAGGTTGCTTGACAAAAATAAAGCTTTATGATAGTGGAATTCACCTACTATCATAAAGCTTTTTTGTCTTGCTTTAAATTATACTCTTAAAATTGGGGACACAAAAAACACAACGCTC
>JAVSMW010000001.1:193049-214763 GCA_032027005.1 Thermincola sp.
TACAGGAATGAAATAAAATCCAAACCTTTTTCAGTAGGAAAGCGGAAGAACTCTGGCTTTTTTGCTAATAGTTTGGATTTTATTTGAGTTTGGATAACGCAAAAAATCCAAACGTTTGGATTTTTTTCGGCATACCTTCGGGACCATGCTGGCCCAGGCAGGAGAGAACCCCAAGAACCTGCAGATGCTGTTAGGCCATGCTGATATTAGGACAACAATGGGAACATATTGTCACACCAATATAGAGGACAAGAAAAGAGCAGTTGAAAAGCTGGCTTCCATCATATCCCTGTAGACACAAAAAGCCCGGTCAAAAGACCGGGTTTTCTCTTTAAAATTACCTCATTGTCGTATCCATTGTCGTATTAAAGGGTATATGTTAATTCGTCTAATTCACGAACCTTACTCTATCATGGTCGGAGCGACACGATTCGAACGTGCGGCCTCTACCACCCCAAGGTAGCGCTCTACCAAACTGAGCCACGCCCCGACACATTTAGTATTATAACTTATTGGTTTTCATTTTGCAAGCAGCATCTTGTACCAATTTCTATTTTTCTTGCCTATTTCATGATTTCCAGGGCCACTGCCCCGACCGGGTTTGGTTCCAGTTCAGCCACCCTGGCATTGATACCGCTTTTACAAAAAGTTTCTTTCATCACTGAAGCAATAAAGGGAGCATTTTCATCACAGAAAGCTATCAATGTAGGACCCGCTCCACTGAGAACTATTCCCCTGGCACCGGCCAGTTTGGCGGCTGCAAAGACCTTTTTCATACCGGGCACAAGGTTTGCCCGGTAAGGTTGGTGTATCTTATCATCCATGGCCGTGGCCAGCAGGTTGAAATCTCCATTGATCAAAGCAGAAACCAGTAAAGCAGTCATGCTGATATTAAACACCGCATCCCCGATTGGCACGTATTGCGGCAGGACTTCCCTGGCCAATTTCGTAGGCAAAGTAAAATCAGGTATGGCCACCACACATTTCAGTTTGGATGGAGCTGTTATTTTGGAGTATTTTACTTCTCCTTCTACCATGGCAGAGATCACAATCCCACCCAGCAGAGCAGGTGCAACATTGTCGGGGTGGCCTTCAATTTCTGTGGCAATATTCAGCAGTTCTTTTTCGCCAAGTTGATTACCGGCAACGATATTGGCTGCCACAAGCCCTCCGACAATGGCAGACGCGCTGCTGCCCAGCCCTCTGGCCAAAGGTATATTATTAATTATTTTTATGCGCAGGCCCTTCGGTGCAAAGCCGGTGGCCTTAAATACCCGAGCTGCCGCAGTATACACAATATTGCGTTTGTCTCGCGGTATTTGGTCTGCCCCATCACCTTCGACCTCAATCTGGAGACCAAGCCCTGAAGCCTCCATTTCCACCACATTATAAAGTTTTAGGGCCATCCCCATGGTGTCAAACCCCGGCCCCATATTGGCCGTGGTGGCAGGCACCTGAACTCTAACCATATTATTCCTCCGCCTAAAGATGGAGTTTAAAACTCCACCTGTAGTAAATTTCGCTTTATCCTATCGTCAGACTCCCACTTCTATAAGTGGGAGTGGCTCCCTGTACTCCGCTTCGGTGGGAGCTGACTCCCCCACCGAAGTCTCGATGTTCAACTTTAGTTGAACGAGTTCACTCGCCTTCAACTCTGATAACATTGCTAATCTCTTCAACTATAGACAATCCTCCGATAATTTTCAAGGCGTCCTGGACGTTTTTTTCCAGAACATTGTGGGTCACCCAAACAATTTCCGCTATATTTTCAATGTTTCTTTTCTGCAGCACCGAAGCCAGGCTGACCTCCTGGTTGCCGAAAACAGTGGCAATGGCGGCCAATACTCCCGGCTTGTCCAGGACCTTCATGCGGACATAATATTTGGATCTGGTTTCGCCGGTATTTTTAATGGGTTTTTGGTCATAACAGGTACAGCCCAGGCGGCCTCTGGAATCAGTCAGAATATTCCGGGCTGCTGCAATAACGTCTCCCGCAATGGCCGAAGCCGTTGGCAGTTCCCCGGCACCGCGGCCATAGAACATAACATCGCCTACGGCGTCACCACAGACAAAAATAGCGTTAAAGACATCATTCACCGAAGCCAAGGGATGCGTTAACGGGATTAAAGTCGGGTGGACCCTGACTTCTACTTCACCGTCATTTTCTTTACCGATAGCCAGCAACTTAACAGCATAGTTCAGTTCCTTGGCATACATTATGTCCCGCGCAGTGATTCCGGTAATACCCTCTACAAAAACGTCTTTAAATGAAACCCTGGTATTAAAAGCGATAGATGCCAGAATGGCCAGCTTCCGGGCCGCATCATAGCCTTCCACATCTGAGGTGGGATCAGCTTCAGCATAGCCTTTGGCTTTGGCTTCAGCCAGAACATCATCATAATTGCTGCCCTCTGCGCACATTTTGGTCAGCATATAATTGGTAGTTCCGTTAACAATACCGTAAATAGCTTCCACCCTGTTAGCAGACAGGCATTCCTTGAGAGGTCTGATAATGGGAATACCTCCACCAACACTGGCTTCAAATAACAGATCAACCCCATTTTCAGCGGCCAGTCTGTACAGTTCTTCACCATCCTGGGCTAGTAAGTCTTTGTTGGCTGTAACAACACTTTTGCCCGCGCTTAGAGCCTGTTTGATAAAATCTCCGGCTATGGTAGTGCCGCCAATGACCTCAACTACAATATCTATATCCTCATCATAAAGAATTTCGTCCAGATTTGAGCTTATGATACTCTCAGGTACCCCGGCTGCCTTAGCCTTTTCAACATCTTTTTCCAAAACCTTTTTAATGCTGACATCACAACCAAGCCGTTTTTGAATCAACTCACGATTCCTGGCAAACACTTTCCATACCCCGCCGCCTACGGTGCCGCACCCCAGCAGCCCCACATAAATATTACTCTTATTCATCAGTAATCACTCCTGTTCATTTTAATCTGATAGCTAACCGCCGCTAAGAACTCTGTTAATGTCATGCTTCACCGATAATTTCTACCCTTTGCACACCTTTAATTAGATTAACGGATTTCAGCAGAGTTTCAATAGATACGGTCATTCCTGTTGTATCAATGGATATTGTGGCATTCGCCAAACCCTGCAGGGGAATACCCTGGTTGATTGTCAAAACATTACCCTGTTCGGCAGCAATAGTATTAAGTATGGTGGAAAGTACCCCGGCCTTATGGTTTAAAACCAGAGACAGTGTTACAATCCTGTTATGTACTGCCCGATAAAAAGGATAAACCCCGTCCCTGTACTTGTAAAACGCACTTCTGCTCATGCCGACTTTGTCGACTGCCTCATTAACGGTGCGGGCTTCTCCTCTGACCAGCAGCTCTTTGACTTCAGCCGCCTTTTTGATAGCCTCCGGAAGTATAGTTTCAGCTACGATAAAATATTTCTTGTCCTGAAAATCCGGCACCACATCGCCTCCGTCCTTCTCTGGCGGACATTTCTCCATGTATGATGGACTATTAAAAGTATACCACTTTTCAAAAAGATAATCAACTACTACTCCATCTTTTAAACCCCAAAAAAATAACCGGTCAACTGACCGGCTACTTCTTTAAATTATTATACATATTAACCCACCTGATCCGTCATTGACTATCCGCTGCAGGGTTTCCTGCAGTTTGGCCTGGGCATTTTCCGGCATTCTGTGCAGTTTATTCTGAATACCTTCCCTGACCAGGTCATGCAGTGATTTGCCAAAGATGTTGGAATCCCATATTTTCTTTGGATTCTCTTCAAACTCATTGAGCATGTAGCGGACTAGTTCTTCGCACTGCTTCTCGGTGCCGATAATAGGGGTAATTTCAGTGGTTATATCTGCCCTGATGATATGCAGCGACGGGGCACTGGCCTTTAGCCTGACACCAAATCTGCTGCCCTGGCGGATAAGTTCGGGTTCTTCCAGGTTCATTTCGCCCAGACGGGGTGTAACGACTCCGTAACCTGTTTCTTTCACCTCCTGCAGAGCAGAGGAAATTTTGTCAAACTCTTTTTTGGCATGACTGAGATCCCTCATCAGACTCAGCAGAGTATGTTCACCTTCAATTTCAAAGCCGGAAACTTCCTGCAGAATCTGATAGAACAGGCCATCTTCAGCATCCATATCAATAGTTGCTATCCCCGTACCCATGTTCATTTCCCGCAGGCTGACAGCCCCAACAAAGTCAAAGGTACCTAACTGCTCTACAGCATAATCAATATCTCTTAAACGGCGCACTTCCTTAACGGTTTCACGGACACCTTCCTCGAATTTGTCACGCAGCCAGTGTTTATCTTCCAGCTCTTCGATCCATTTGGGGAGAGTGATGTTGACCTCATTAACCGGGAATTCATACAAAATTTCCTCCAGGATATCCAAAATGTCTTCCTGACCCATTTCGGCAACATCCATGGGGAGAACAGGAACATTATATTTTTCCTGTATTTCCTGGGCCAGATCCTGAGTTTCCGGAGATTTGGGCTTAATGGAGTTCAGCACCACTACAAATGGCTTATCAAGTTCTTTAAGTTCCTGCACAACCCGTTCCTCAGCAGGGATATAACTGGCTCTGGGGATTTCAGTAATAGTTCCGTCTGTTGTAATCACCAGACCGATTGTGGAATGGTCAGCAATAACTTTTCTGGTTCCGATTTCAGCAGCTTCCTGGAAAGGTATCTCATCGTCAAACCAGGGGGTTCTAACCATTCGCGGGCCGTCATCTTCTTCATAGCCCAGGGCACCTTCAACAGTATAACCCACACAGTCAACAACCCTCATTTTTACCTTCAGACTGCTGCTGATGGGAACCTCAACTGCCTCACTGGGAATGAACTTCGGCTCAGTAGTCATAATGGTCCGCCCGGCTCCGCTCTGGGGCATTTCATCCCGGGCTCTTTCTCTGTCATGCACATTCTTTATATTGTGGATGACCAGCATATCCATTAAACGCTTGATGAATGTGGATTTTCCAGTCCTCACCGGACCAACTACACCCAGGTAGATGTCCCCCCCGGTACGTTCGGCTATATCCCGAAAGATGTCTTGTTTTTCCAACATACACACTCCTTCCATGTCTATATATCAATTAATAAAGAATTATCTTCCCGAATTCATCCCTCCTCGTCAACAGATCAACTTTAAAAATCATTAAATGCTATAATTGGAAAAATGTTAATAAACTGTATAGTTTTTACCAATGGCATACATTAACAGTATATATATATGAGACTAACCCTCCATTATGACGGATATAATTAAAAAAAGTTTTCAGGAATTGCTCCCGCTAACTTGCCACTTTAACCATCTCCTGCTATACTTAAAATGTTGTGTTTAAAAGGAGGACTGCCGATGAGTACTTATTCATGTTCAAATATCAGAAATATTGCCATTATTGCCCACGTCGACCACGGTAAAACTACCCTGGTTGACTGTATGTTGAGACAAAGCGGGATTTTTCGGGAAAATGAGGTGGTTCAGGAAAGGGTTATGGATTCCAATGACTTGGAACGCGAACGAGGTATCACTATCCTGGCCAAGAACACTGCTGTAAATTATAACGGAATCAAAATCAACATCGTGGATACCCCCGGTCACGCCGACTTTGGCGGAGAAGTGGAACGTGCTCTGAGTATGGTTAACGGGGTCCTGTTAATTGTAGATGCCTTTGAAGGACCGATGCCCCAGACCAAATTCGTGCTGCGCAAAGCCCTGGAGGCAGGTCTTAACCCTGTCGTTGTCGTAAACAAAGTCGACCGGCCAGATGCCAGGCCCCACGAAGTTATTGATGAAGTCTTTGAGCTGTTCCTGGAGCTTGGTGCCAATGAAAAACAGCTGGACTTTCCGATAATTTATGCATCTGCCAGAGATGGCTGGGCCCGTAAAGAAGTAGAAGACCAGAGCTTAAACATGGAACCCCTGTTTGAAGCAATTATCAACAAGGTTTCGCCGCCTGAATGCGATCCCAATGGACCGTTTCAGATGCTGGTCGCTAACCTGGAATACGATAACTATCTGGGCAAATATGCGGTTGGGCGAGTTAACCGGGGCAAAGTCAACCAGGGCCAGATTATCGCAGTTATCAGGCATGACGGCTCGATGCAAAAAGGCAAGATTGCCAAACTTTTTGTCTACAGCGGACTGAAAAAAGCTGAAGTTGACTCTGCAGGTGCCGGTGAAGTAATCTCAGTAGCCGGTTTGGAGGAAGTGAACATTGGGGAAACACTGGCCGATGCCGACAAACCGGAACAGCTGCCTGTAATAACAATAGACGAACCGACTCTCTCCATGAATTTCATGGTCAACAACAGCCCCTTTGCCGGACAGGACGGTGAATTCGTAACTTCCCGCAAGCTCAGGGAGCGATTATTTAAAGAACTGGATTCTAATGTCAGCCTGCGGGTTGAAGAAACCGACAGTCCGGATTCATTTAAGATTTCCGGGCGCGGTGAGCTTCATCTGTCGATCCTGATTGAAAATATGAGGCGTGAAGGATATGAGCTGCAGGTTTCCAAACCGGAAGTAATCTATAAGACTATTGATGGAAAGCTTATGGAGCCCATCGAACATCTGGTTATTGACGTACCCGAGGATGCCATGGGGCCTGTCATCGAAAACCTTGGCCGGAGAAAAGCTGAAATGCTGAATATGGCTAACAGCGGTACAGGAGATGTCAGGATTGAATTTAATATCCCTGCCCGCGGCCTTATCGGCTTTAGGACTGAGTTCCTCACAGAAACCAGAGGCCGGGGTACTATGAACCATACTTTCAGCAGCTACGAGGTTGTCAAAGGTGACATTAAAACCCGCTTTAACGGGGCCCTGATTGCCTGGGAAACCGGCGAAGCTGTCACCTATGGGATGCTTGCGGCTGAGGAACGCGGCCTGCTGTTCATTGAGCCAGGCACTAAAGTATATGAAGGTATGATCGTAGGTATGAACAACCGGGACAAGGACCTGGAAGTCAATGTCTGCAAACGGAAGCAGCTTACCAACATGAGAGCAAGCGGATCTGATGAAACAGTGAAGCTGAAGGAACCCCGTCTGTTGTCCCTGGAAGAAGCAATAGAATTTATAGCTGACGACGAGTTGGTGGAGATAACCCCCAACTATATCCGGATGAGAAAAAAGGTCTTAAATAAAGACGACCGGGCTAAATACAACAAGCAGCAAAATTTGCTCAAGGCGCAATAAAAAAGGCAGGTGGCAACACCTGCTTTTCTCATAGTCATATTACATTGTTTTACCTGTTTTTTACTTTTACCCTTGTATTTTACAGCCATTAATGGTATTATTTTCCTGATCTCTAATTCTTGTAGTCGTCTCCGGACGACTGCCTTTTTTTTTAATTATCAACAGACTTTGCGCCCTCATTCTGCAAAAGTGAAAAGGCCAATAAGATTCCACAGACCACTATCAAAGAGTCAGCAACATTGAAGGTAGGGAAATATTCCATGCCTAAAAAACCGTAAAACCTCACACTGATAAAATCCACCACACCCTCAGGGCGAAAAATCCGGTCGATTATATTCCCTATCCCGCCGCCCAGCACACCGGTGAAGGCATATCTCTGTAAAGTTGTGAAATCTTCAGTCCGAAAATAATAATATAAAAAAATGCCAAACACAACGACCGGCAAGACAGTAAAAAACACCACGCGCAGCATGTCATTGAGATTAGTGCCCATACTGAAGGCTGCCCCCAGATTGCGGTGATGAACAATTCTTAAGAAACCGTCAAAAAAGGAAGCGGCAGTGCCCCCAACAGGTATAAAGCTGACCACAAGAAGCTTGGTCAGCTGATCCACAGCCACTGTGACTATGGTGAGTATCAATGGAATTATTTTGGTACTCCTATTTGATGTCATTTTATCACCTGGTACTCTTACAGCATTTCTCACAGTATCCATAAAACTTGAGCTGGTGGTCAACAATCTGAAACCGGTTCTTCCTTTCAATTTCACTTTCGAGAGTCTCCAGCAAATCGTCCTCAAATTCCGAAACATAACCGCATTTCAGACAAATCAAGTGATGGTGATGATGAACCTCTGATTCATAGAACTCATACCTAGCCCGGCCATCACCAAAGTCCATTCTTTGTAAAACATCTAATTCTGCGAACAAATCCAAAGTCCTGTATATAGTAGCCAGGCCCATTTCAGGATTAGTTTTTTTAACAATACCCCAAACTTCCTCAGCACTTAAATGTTTATCAGGATTCTTGGTAAAAACCTCAAGGATAACCTTTCTTTGTGGTGTTAATTTATAGTCCTTATCATATAATTTTTGTTTAACCGCATCGATGGAATGCCGCAAATTACCCACTCCTTAAACCATCATACCTTTAACCCTTCATATTATATGGCATTTTAACATAATTTGCAAACTATACATTAACACTGTGCATTAACACTGTGCATTAACACTGTGCATTAACACTGTGCATTAACACTGTGCATTAACACTGTACATTAAACGCCACATTTTTTGCAGTTGCCGTCACAGCCCATTTTGAATAATGGTGAATTACAACGGGGGCATCTTAAACTTGTCAGTTTTTCAATCCTGTGATGGCAGAGAGGGCAAACGGTAACTCCATCCCGCGGTTTTTCCGGACAACATCCGGGACCTGATTCCTCATAACTTTTCTTCGTCATCGGAATATCGTCTCCCCTCAGTGTGAACATTACTTTATTGTTCTACCTGGCAGGAGGCTTTTCCTTCTTTGAAAGGAATACCTTTGGAATTTATGTATTTACCAAACACCATAATCAACACCAGGAATGCCAGCACCACGCCAATGACAGTTTCAGCAGACCCGGTCAATCTGTAGGTTTGCGCTGTTAAACCGCCGATAATAAAAGCGAGCCCCAGGATAGCCGGCCATACCAGAAACCCTTCTTTACGCCCACGCTCTTTGAAGATGATCAGGGTGGAGGCAATACACGGCACAAACAAAGTAATGGTGACCAATCCTACAATTGTCTGAATTTCTGTTAACTGCATGGTAGCCAGACCTGCGGCGCCAAAATCCCGGCGCACAAATCCCATAATAAAGGCTGTGGCTGCTTCTTTGGGAAGTCCCAGCCAGCCTACCGTAAGAGGCTGGAGCAGCTTTTGCAGGACATCCAGTAAACCCGTGACCTGGAGAATGCCAATGAGCAGCGCGCCACCGGCAAAGAGGGGTGTTGCCTCAAGCAGGAAGTGATACGATTTCGTCAATGTCTTTTTCATTACATTATCAATCCGCGGCAGTCTTAAAGGAGGAAGGTCAATCAGCAAATCAGTGGACCTCCCCGGCAAAACTCTGTCTAACAGGGTTCCCGCTGCAGCCAAAACCGTGAAAATGACCAGGACAAAAAGAGTCATATATAATCCACTGACTTTGCTCAGCAGACCGGCAATTACCGCCAATTGGGCTGAACATGGAATCGCCAGGCCCAGCAGAAAAACAGCAATTTTTCTCTCACGGTCAGACCCCAGCAAACGGGTAGTAATAGTAGCCAGAGTAACACAGCCGAAGCCCAGAATTATAGGTATAATTGCCCTGCCATTAAGGCCGATTCCGGTCATCGCCCGGTCTGAAAGAGTGGCAATTCTGGGTAAATACCCGGAATCTTCAAAGGTTGAAAGAGCCAGGTAAAATCCGAATACCAGCGGCAAAAGCAATCCCAAAATGTACGTTACGGTCATGGTTAAAACACCAAATTCCCCTATCAGGATGGTCCCCAGCCAGCTTTGGTCCGAAACAAACCGGCCCACCAGACTTCGCATCCAAGGCTCATAATACCCCTGCATCACAACCTCTTCTGTAAAACCTACTACGTCACCGGCGATGAACACTCCGATAAACTTGTACATGCCATATAAAAACACCGCCAGAATCGGCAGTCCAGTCAGAGGCTGGATCATCAGGCGACCGAGAACTGAGCCCAGACCAGCACCATTCCTGGACTGGGTCACCACATGTCCGATAATATCATTTACTCTGGCTCTCCTCTGCAGGTAAATTTCCTCCCTGTCAGCACCGGGCTCAATTCCATGTCTTTGGGCCACAATAGGATCCCCTTCAAGGATAAGCAGGGCCTCACCCTGATTGCCCACTCTGTCATGGAGCAAATGCAGTTTTTTATGTAGCCCAGGGTCAATATGGCCAGATCTGGCCTTTTCAATAGCAGCCTTCAACTCGTTAATTCCCTGTTTCTTGGTAGCAACAGTTGGCACCACCGGCACACCCAGTAAATCACCCAATAAGTCTACATCAATCCTGCGTCCCTGGTGCTCTGCCTCATCCAGCATATTTAAAGCTATGACTACAGGTGCGCCGGTGTCAATAACCTGCTGGGTCAAAAACAGATCCCGCTCCAAATGAACAGCATCAACAATATTTACAACAATATCTGCGCCCAGGATTATATCTCTGGCTATTTTTTCCTCATCGTTAAACGAGGATATGCCATAAACACCCGGAGTATCGATAATTACATCAGAATTATAGCGGCCATGGGAAATTTCCAGGGTGGTTCCGGGATAATTGGAAACATCCACATATAATCCGGTAAAAGCATTGAAAAAAACAGATTTCCCCACATTCGGATTGCCGGCCAGGACAATCTTTCTGGCCCCGTCAGGGATGTCAATTTTTATTCCAACATCATGACAATGCATCTTGTTTCAACCCCATTCCTCGTATGTCATTTTTTCAGCTGATTAATTCAACCTCGATCTCCCGGGCTAGCCGCCGCCCAATGGCTATCTCCTGATTGTTCTTGCGGAGAACCACCGGACCTGCCGGCACTATTTCCTCGCAATGAACGATTTCCCCCTCGGAAATTCCAAACCTGATGGCCTGGGCCCTGACTTCCGGCCTTTCAATTAAAGCTATCTTCATCCTTTGACCACGTTTGCAATTATCCATTTTCATAAAAACACCCCTTTGCTACTGATAATCGTTTTCAATGATAAGTTGTAAAAAAGAGAGATAATCATTCTCATTTCCAATTATAACAATTATTGCTTCAGGAGTCAATCATTTTCTTGTTTTGATTTCATTAATTCCACAATTAATTTATCTATCAGACAGCTTTTCTCATATATGTCAGGGTCATCAAAAATGGTACTGCCCTTTTTTTCAACGAGCAGAATGAGTTCTTCCTGCATCACCCTAATCTTTTCGGCAAGCTCCATGCGAAGGCACACTCCCCGTTTCAAAAGATACAGCTTTCCCAGCTATATCTATTTTACTTTGAGGGACCTACGTTTATGCCTGAATTATTTCCTCCTTCAGGGCGGCTAAATCAGCTTACGGGCAACCACGTCAAGCTGCCGGAGGTTCCTGCATTCAAAAACCTGGCTGCAAAATACCCCATATACCGACATTATGCTGTCTTCGCGATCCCATCTCTGCACAGGTTCCGGATTCAGCCAAATGACTTTTTTAACTTTACCGGCCATTTGTTGAAAATAATCCTGGTGCTCCCGCCGGTAATTATTGCGGGCATCACCAACAATAATCAAAGTAGTTTTCTTATTTAGAACATCCAAATATTTTTGGCAAAAGTCAATAAACATCTCTCCGTAATCAGAAAAAGCAGTTTTAGAGAATTTGGCTCTATTATATATTTCTCTGACACCTTCCTGGATTTCCCGGTTTCTCATCAGTTCAGTAACTTCGTCAGGTGTATCAATAAATACAAAGGTGCGCACATGCAGGAACCTGGCTTGAATTGAGTAAATCAACTGCAGCATAAACTCGCTGAATATCTTGACAGAACCGGACAAGTCGCAGAGGACAACAATTTCCGGTCTGGTCGGGCAGCGATCCCGGTAAGCCGGGCTGATCGGTACTCCACCGGTAGTCATCGACTTGCGGATGGTTCTCTGCAGGTCGACTTTACCCCGTGTGGCCATCTTCTGCCGAAATGACAGCCTGGTGGCCAGTTTATGGGCCAACTTGCTGATTTTCTTTTTTATCTCCGCCGTCTGAGGGGCAGATAAGCTGTAAAAATCCAGTTCATTAATATTTTCTCTGTCCAAAATAGTGTTAAGTGCTTCTCTGCCCAGCCTGTTGATTAGAACCTTCTCCAGTTCCCGGTAAAGCATTCCTTCGAGCTGGCTTAAGCGTTCCTGCCAGTCAAGGAAATCAGCGTCGTTATTTAAGCGGGCTTCCTGCTCCAGCTTGGAAACGCCCATATTCCATTCCAAAAAGACTTTAACCTGTCTGATCGCATTTTTCGTGTCCTGCAGGTCTTCATCCTTTATCTCTCCGAGGCTTTGCACACCTCTTTTGACTAATTGGGCCATTTCACCGGGGTCCCCTATTTTTATCACCTGCATGAAATTCTCCACTGCCGCAGTAGCCAAGCCCTGACCGTGGCCAAAGCCTGTGGACCGGCCCTGGTCTTCCCCCAATACAGGGTCACTGCCTGTGCAGGCGCGGTCTGCATCATCAGCGGCATATCGTCCCTCTCTCCAGGGCAATATTAAGTCAGGCCACCGTTTAAGAGCCTCTTCACGGTGGCCAAAAAAATCCGGGTCAAAATAAAAGCCAAATACTTTATCAAAGGTAAGCATATTAGTCTGGTCCTTGATCAAAGCAGCGGCCAAGGTATGATAAAAAGTCTTCCGGTCAAGTCCTGTCAAAGACAAGGCCCTCAGGCAGTCAGCCGCTTCAGTATGGCTGACTCTGACTCCCGCCCTGCGCAGTAAAGCCGTAAATTCAAGAATTTTTCTATCCATTCCGTCTTCCCCATATCCCTGATTTGAGTGGCTTATTCCGGCAGCAAACCACCCAGTCTATCTTCCACTTTTCTGATATCCTGCTGGTATTTTAAAAGTGTATTGACGGTATCACCAACCAGCTCAGCATCAAGGGAAGCAGCACCCAGAAGGACCAGGGTCCGGGCCCAGTCAAGGGTTTCTGAAATACTGGGAGCCTTCTTAAGCACCATTTTTCTGAGAGCCTGGACAAATATGACTATTTTCCGGGCCAGCTCGGCATTAATTCCCGGCACCTTCATTCTGACAATGGCCAGTTCCCGTTCAAATGAGGGATAGTCAATGAAAAGATGGATACAGCGCCTTTTCAGGGCATCACTGAAATCGCGGTAATTATTACTGGTGAGCACTACAACTGGGATTGATCTGGCCTTTACTGTACCTAATTCAGGAATTGAAACCTGATAATCAGACAGGGCCTCCAGCAAAAAACTCTCAAACTCTTCATCACTCTTATCCAGTTCGTCAACCAGAAGTACAACGGGGCGTTCTGCCTGAAGGGCCTTCAAAAGCGGCCTGGCCAGGTAAAATTCCTCGGAAAAAATATTTGTTTTTGTTTCCTCCCAGCTTTTCTCTGTCAAATGATTAGCCTGAATACGCAGGAGCTGTTTTTGATAATTCCATTCAAATAAGGCTTTGGATTCATCCAGCCCCTCATAACACTGGAGCCTGATTAGCTCTGTATTCATAGCTTTAGCCACAACTTTAGCCAGCTCGGTTTTACCGACACCGGCAGGGCCTTCAATCAATAATGGTTTTTGCAGGTTTACGGCCAGATAAACCGCGGTAGCTGCCCGGTTATTAATAAGATAGTTTTGTCTGGTTAGCATATTTTTTACTTCTTCCACTGACCCAAACAAAAGCATCGAACCTCCCTGATTTTGACCAATAATCCGTAAACTGCAAAAGTGTCCCACTAACTATAACTGACGGCCCTGGAAATCATCAGACTCACCAGGTTCGCCGTCAGTAATATAATCATGTATTAAATTGAAATCAGTTTAGATCAGTTTACAGGGGTCAAAAATTGCGTTATAGCGATCCCAATTGCACTCTCCGTCACCCTCGAGCCAATTGGCAAAATACTTCAGCTTTTCGCGGCACGGCTGGTATTGTTCAGCAATAAAACCCGGGTGGCGGAAACTAACCAGGTTATAAAGAACTTCAATTACCAGTTGGTCTTCAGAATCACCAACCTGGTTGATCATCTCATGAGCCCAGTTGGAAATCTCAGGTTGCGTTATCAGCCCTTCTAAAAATTGATCCAATACCATTCTAAGAGTTTCCCTGTCAATCACCGCTGTCACCCCCGGTCAATTTGTGTCAATATATATTATAAACCAACCGGAGTAAAATTCCAATAGTCTATTACAAACTGTAATTGGGGGCCTCTTTAGTAATAGTAACATCATGGGGATGACTTTCCCTTAAACCGGCACTGGTTATTTTAATAAACCTGGTCTCAGTTTTGAGTTCAGCAATATTCCTGGTGCCGCAATAGCCCATCCCGGCCTTTAGACCGCCAACCAACTGGTATACGGTCTCAGACAGGGACCCTTTGTAAGGCACCCGGCCCTCGATGCCCTCTGGGACAAATTTTTGCTCGTTTTCCTGAAAGTAGCGGTCCTTACTGCCTTCTTTCATCGCGCTCAGAGACCCCATCCCCCGGTAAACTTTGAAGCTGCGGCCTTGATAAATTTCGATATCACCGGGGCTTTCCTCAGTACCGGCAAAAAGACTGCCGACCATAATTACATCGGCCCCTGCCGCTACAGCCTTGACCATATCACCGGAATATTTGATCCCGCCATCACCGATAATAGGAATTCCATGTTTTCCGGCTTCCTCTGCACAGTCGAGAATTGCGGTAATCTGTGGTACGCCAATCCCGGCAACTACCCTGGTGGTACAAATGGAACCGGGACCAATACCCACTTTGACACAATCGGCTCCGGCGGCGATGAGATCCCTGGTACCTTCGGCCGTTGCCACATTACCGCCAATGATCTCGATATGAGGATATTTTGACTTTAACATATATACGGCATCTAAAACATTTTTGCTGTGGCCGTGGGCACTGTCCACACAGATTACGTCAACCCTGGCATTAACGAGGTTTTCGGCGCGTTCCATCATATCATTAGATACCCCGACAGCGGCACCTACCAGCAGCCGCCCTTTGCTGTCCTTGGCAGAGTTGGGATAAATCCTGGCCTTTTCGATATCCTTAATAGTAATCAGGCCTTTAAGATGATTTTGGCTGTCCACGATAGGTAGTTTTTCCACCTTGTGGCTCAAAAGTATTTGTTTGGCCCCCTCTAATGTGGTCCCCACAGGAGCAGTAATGAGATCTTCTTTAGTCATTACATCTTTAATGAACCGTGAGTAATCGGACTCAAATCTTAGATCCCGGTTTGTCAAAATCCCAACCAGAACGTTGTCAACAGTAATTGGAACACCTGAGATCCGATACCGGGACATGATCTCCAGAGCATCACTTACGGGATGGTCCGGGGATAAAGAAATAGGGTCTGTAATAACTCCGTGTTCGGATCGTTTTACCTTGTCCACTTCCATGGTCTGCTGTTCGATGCTCATGTTCTTGTGGATAATCCCGATACCGCCTTCCCTGGCAATGGCAATAGCCAGTCTGGACTCTGTTACGGTATCCATACCCGCACTCATCAGTGGAATATTGAGTTTGATATTTTTAGTCAAATATGTAGTAGTATCGGCATCCCGGGGAATTATCTCGGATTTTGCCGGAATAAGCAGTACATCATCAAAAGTCAAACCTTCTTTTTGAAATCTATCCTTTACCATAGCTGTTCCCCCTCCAACAGTCAACCAGTTTATATTCTAATAAGTATATCATAAGACGTGCAAAACTGCCATTAAAACTTGTCCGATGGCTAATCGCCGCTAAGACCTCAGCTTCTGTTTGCTGGTGATAAGTGGCGCTAAGCCCCTGGATAAGTTCAACTAAACTTCAGATGGAGTTTGCAATTCCACCCGAAGTAAGTTTCACTTATCTTTCACCAAACTTAGCGGTAGCGAATATGGGTTGTAATCACCCCCGAATTGATCCATTTCCTGATTTTTACCTTAAGAAATTCTCTGGCTATAAAACGGGTATATGGAATTAATAAAAATAGGCCCAGCAAATCTGTCAATAACCCCGGAGTCACAAGCAGCAAGGCTCCGAAAAAAATTAACAGCCCGTCCAGCAGGTGGTTGCCCGGAACCCTGCCCTGAGCCACTTCACTGCGTGCTCTGGTCAGGGTATTAACGCCCTGGCGCCTGGCCAGGATCACCCCGGCTATACCGGTGCCAAAAACCAACAGCAGGGTCAATGGTACCCCGATAAGCTTGCCCAATTGTACATATATTATTATTTCCGTAACCGGAATCGCGATAAGCAGTAAAAACCATTTTAACATAGTGCAGCTCCTTAATGAGTGGTGAGTGGGTAGTGGAGAGTGAGTAATCAGTAATCAGTAATCAGTAATCAGTAATCAGTAGTCAGTAGTCAGTAGTTAGTAGTTAGTAGTTAGTAGTTAGTAGTTAGTGACCACTGACCACTGACTATTAATTACTCCTCACTCACCACTCACCACTCTTATTCTTTCTCCATCCCCCGATAATATCCTCTGTTCTTGGATAATGGTTTATTCACTTGAGAATAATATTTTAAGACTCTTGAAGTTAAATATACGAAAACTGCCGAAACATATAAAACGACCGTAGAGACGCGGAGAAAAAAACGCCATAACAAAACTTATAATCGAATTGGAGGTGATTTTTCTTATGGAACCCGTTGATAAGAAGAGCGTGAAGTCTCCGTACCCGCCATATGATTATTCAGCAAAATATTATACTGATCAGGTTCACTTTGCTGAGGCAAATTGTGGGTGTGACGAGAATGAAGCAAGCGAAGAGTTAACAGCTAAAAAAGATCAGGAAGCCCCGGACGAGCCTGTCGAAAGCTGGGGCTGGGTCAACAATGTGGATTAAAAATGAAAATTCTATGTAGTGAAAATGAGCCACGGATGAATACTTTCATCCGCGGCAAGCTTTCATACATTAATCCTGACCCACTGTAGTTCCAAGCCCTTTCCGGTAAAAATGATCTTTTAAAGAAGCGATTGCTTTTTCACTGACTCCAAAGTCTGCAGCCATCTCCATATCGGTCTTGTCTGCCCCAATAGATTCTACAAACCTGTCAAAATCAATGCCAATCTCATCAGTCATCTCTTTCAGGTTGGGACCTGCTTCCCATGGTACTCTGGATCTTAAAAACGCTTCCATATTACAGACCTCCCATAAGTTGCTTGCAGGTTTATCCGATGGCTAACCGCCACTAAAACTCCCGCTTCTGTGAATGGGAGATAAGTGGCGCTAAGCCTCTGGATAAGTTCTACTATACTTCAGATGGAGAAAAACACTCCATCTGAAGTAAGTTTCACTTTATCTTGCCCAATTGGGAACCAATCTAAACCAGCAAATGAGACGTGTCTGCAAAATCTTTGCAACCCCAAAACAACCGGAAAAATCCGAGCTAAAGTCTGCTCAAAACATCAGGACCATTGGCCGTAATAGCTACACTGTGTTCAAACTGGGCTGACAGTGAACCGTCCACGGTCACCGCGGTCCAGCCATCAGGAAGAATTTTAAGCTTATAGCCTCCGGCATTGATCATTGGCTCTATGGCTATAACCATCCCTTCCCGCAAAATTGGTCCTGTGCCCGGCCGGCCAAAATGGGGCACCTGCGGGTCCTCATGCATTTCCCGGCCAATCCCATGGCCCACAAAATCCCGGACAACAGAACATCCCTGGCCTTCAACATAGTGTTGGACGGCATATCCGATATCACCGATCCGGTTACCTGGAGTGGCCTGGGATATCCCTATTTCCAGGGCTTTAGCAGTTATGTCGATGAGCCTGCGGGCTTCTTTGGAGATAGTTCCTACTCCTACAGTAATTGTGGCATCCCCGCAGAAACCGTTTAGTTTGGCCCCAGCATCGATACTTATAATATCGCCGTTTTTGAGCACCTGAGGGCCGGGAATGGCATGTACAACCTGGTTGTTAACAGAAGTGCAGATACAAGCCGGATACCCGGCATATCCTTTAAAAGTTGGAATTGCCCCATGCTGCCTGATAAATTTCTCGGCAAACTCATCAAGTTGAGCTGTCGTAATACCTGGAGCCACCATTTGGCTAAGCTTTTGCAGCAGCCGGGCAACAATCTGGTTGCTCTGACGCATCAATTCAATCTCTTCTTTACTCTTTATCTGAATCAAAACCAACAACCTCCTCAAACAGGGACGTAAACTCAAATTTATTTACATCAACCAAGCCCCTGTCAGTTATCTTCAACTCGGGTATAACCGGCAGTGACATAAATGACATCACCATAAAAGGATCGTTAAGGGGACAGCCGAGTTCTGCAGCCGCTTTCTTAAGGCCCTGCAGATTAGCTGCAACTTCCTCCGCACCGCCGTCTGACATCAGGCCCGCAACCGGCAGAGAAAGGCTGGCTGTAACCCGCTCCTCTCTGACAACCGCTATACCCCCGCCCATATTAATAATCTCCTGAACTGCCCTTTCCATGTCCCTGTCATTGGTGCCAACAACAATTATGTTATGACTGTCATGGGCTACCGAAGAAGCCAGGGCACCGCTCTGCAGGCCAAAGCCGTGGACAAAGCCCAGGCCAATCTGACCTGAACCCCGATGCCTTTCCACCACAGCTATTTTTAAAATATCCCCTTCTATCTCCGGTTCGGCAAAACCATCAATAATTTTAGGAGAAGCCATCAATTTCCTGGTTATGATTTGCCCTGGAACGAGGTCGATACACTTAATCTGACTACCGGCGGCCCTAATCTGAAAAGGCTTTTCCGGGACATGCACATTCATGGCGGTTATGACCGGAAAATTCGGAACAGGTGCTGCAGCTGTCGGCACCCCCGCTTGAAACATAATTAATCCCTTTTTAAGGACCAAACAGGGATTAAACTGATTCAAATCATCTATGGCCACCAAGTCGGCCTGGTATCCCGGAGCAATAGCCCCGATATGCCGGAGGTTAAAATACCGGGCCGGATTTATAGTCACCAGCCGCACCGCAGTAAGCGGGTCCATGCCTAACCGGACGGCTTTGCGCAAAGTTTTGTTGAGGTGACCGGACAGCAGTTCGTCCGGGTGGGCATCATCAGTAACCAGCATAAAACCTGGCCAATTCCCCTGGTTCACTGCCGGCAGCAAAGCCTCCAGATTTTTTGCAGTAGACCCTTCCCTGATCATTATATGCAAACCGGCGGACAGTTTTTCCAGGGCTTCAGCAGCAGAGGTACACTCGTGGTCGGACTTTATACCGGCGGCGGCATAGGCGTTTAACGCCTTTCCCGTTAAACCCGGGGCATGACCATCAATAGGCCGCTCCCGGGCGGCCAGGATTTTTTCCAAAACCTCCGGATTACCGGCCACAACTTCCGGGAAATTCATAACCTCCGCTAATCCGGCCAAGCCCCCCGCTCCGAGCAGGGTACTGATGTCCCCCGCCCCCAGGCGGCTGCCGGAGGTTTCCATGCCGGTCGCCGGTACACAGGACGGAGCCATAAAAATTATTTCAAGGGGAGATAACTCCGCACTGGCCTTCATTAAGGTTATACCTTCCATGCCGAGAACATTGGCGATCTCATGGGGGTCACTGACAACGGTTGTTGTCCCCCAATTAAGTACTGTCCTGCCGAAATTGTGGGGCAGCAGCATGGCACTTTCAATATGCACGTGCCCGTCAATAAAACCCGGTACGAGGCAGCACCCAGCCAAATCAATTTCCTTTTCACCGCAATAGCTGCCCAAGCCTGCAATAAAACCATTATGTATGGCCACATCTGTATGGTTGGTGGTACCGGAAAACACATCAACAACCATGGCGTTCTTCAGCACCAGACCGGCCCTTTTGTCACCCCTGGCCACGGCCAGCAGCTCAGTGAGAGACATGTTTATCACCTGCCATAAATTAGTGGTGAGTGGGTTGTGGAGAGTGATTAATAATGACCTTCTCTAATATTTTACACTATCCACTCTCCACTATCCACTATTCTGAAACAGTTTTAAAAAACTAAAAATCAGCCGCGGATAAAAAACAGGCCATTACCTGAACTGGTGATAAAAACAAAACCTGTCCTTTCGGACAGGCCTACAAAAACACAATCCATCAGCCACTAGCCATTGACCGCTCCCCACTCGTTAAAGATACTGATTAATAATTTGCTCCGGTGTCCCGGCAATAAATCGCTCAATTAGCAGGAAAAATATCGTCAGGTCATCCAATTGTCCCAACAGGGGGAACCAATCAGGAAAAATATCATAAGGCATAAGAAAATAAGCAAGGCCGCCTCCCAGAAACAGCAATTTCCTGGACCAGTGAATCCGATTATCCCAGGCCAGGTTCCACACCAGAGGTATCGATTTGGGCAGGTTTAGCATCCAAACCAGCCTTCTCTTAACATCCTTATCCAGCCACGACATTTTTTCCACCCCTTGTATAAGTACAAATTTTCTTTATATTATAATACTTGCCACAGTTTGTACTTATACGTCCTACCTTAAAGTTAATCCGTCAATAGCCCAAGAGCTTTCGTTTACTAACAGATTTTGGCTTTCTCCCAGTTTTACGGGTAATACATACAAAGAATACACATCCTCTTTAAGTTTACAGAACTCACTTGGTGAGTATTCAATTTCAGCTTCATGGTCACAAAAAGCGTAATCGTACCGAGAAACATTATACATATTTCGCAATATATGAACTATAATTCTTTCAAAACCGTGGAGAGAATATCTTGGTATCACTACAGCTTCTTCGAAATCCATAAGAAAACCAAAATACATATCTTCGTTGATAATCCTTAAAGTTAATTCAATCGCTTCTTGGCCAGTAACCACGAAATAGTCTAAATGAACTTCCCCATTAAACCCCTTTACCAAGGAGTTAATAATGTTCAAATCATTTAACTCTTCGCCGGCAATTCTGGTCCAGGTTTTCCCATCCTCGTCGACACTGAATTTAGCCTTCTTACTCATTCCTCCAGCGTTTACTAAAAAGGTCAAGACTTTATTCAAATGTTCCGTGATTGATTTACTTTTTTCATATACGACTCCTACAGAAATCTTACCACTCATTAACAAGGACCCCCTTCTAAAAAACGCAAGAAAGCACCCTCCCCCGATATAGAAGAGAACGTGCTTGTCCATGCTGAACTTACTCCCTTCGGTAACCTGGCTGCCATAGTAGAGTAATCAGTAATCAGTAATCAGTAATCAGTAATCAGTTTTTTCGCTAATCACTGATCACTGTTAACTGTTAACTCTACTTTAGGCCCGCGGCTTTGCGCCCCCTCCTTTCGGACAGGTTTGCCATTATCGGGAATTTACTTTTAGTTTGGTTTTATCAACAGTTTACTACACATTTTTACATTTTCCTACATAACTGGGTTGAAATGCGGGTTTTCTGCACAAAAATGCTGTTTTAGCGGGGTTTTCAACTTCTAGATGGTTTGGCTTGACAACCATAGGTCATCAGCACCTGGCTCAGCGGGTCAGATACATCATTCAGGTAATACGTCACATCTACCTTGGTATCCTGCAGTTCAGGCCGCTCAGGCAGTTCAACAGGAATCTTGCCATTCTTATACCAACCCTTATGCTTGCCTTGGTTGTTATACTTGCCTTTCTGGCGGTAGCCCTTTTTCTCTTTGGACTTCTCTTTTTTCTTTTCTTTGTCTTCTTTCTTTAAATCCTTGTTCTTCTACACTCGAAGCCAACCCATTTCCCCTGATGGAAAATGGCCTCAGTCAAACGATTCTCGTAATCGTACTGGTATGAGGTAATCCGGTTATCAGGCTCAATTTTGGCC
>JAVSMW010000001.1:217379-223126 GCA_032027005.1 Thermincola sp.
TTTCCCCTGATGGAAAATGGCCTCAGTCAAACGATTCTCGTAATCGTACTGGTATGAGGTAATCCGGTTATCAGGCTCAATTTTGGCCGTCCGGTTGCCGTTGCTGTCATAACTGAATTCAGTGAATGGCCCGTCATCTACATTAAATCTGGTCAGTTCGTTGATTTCGTTATAGTAGTATTTCGTGGTAGATGTGGTATCTCCTGCCGTTCTGGTCATGGACAGGCGGTTTCCAGCCGGGTCGTATTCATAGCCGACAACGCACTACATACGTTTATATATCTTTAAAGCAACAATCTCCACAGTGGAAGGAAAAAAGGCCACATCAGCCAAAACTGTGTGACCTAATAATTACTCAAAACTAACAAACTCTCCGTTTAATCAAAGTTTATCATTTCTTCAATCGCATCTCTGAACCAATTCCAAAATGATTTATATACATTCCTTTGTTCATAACCAACTGAAGCAAAATCATGAATTATTTGGACTTCTTCTCCTTTATTTAATTCAAAACATGCAACATCATCATTATCGCCTCGTCTAGCAAAAGGAATTAAAATCCTTTTTGGGTATCTAACTTGCATACCTTTAATCCTTTGTTGAACATCACTACTGTTCATTATGTACCAAGGTTCTAAATACGTTAAATTTAACCGAACAGCTTTTAAGAACGATTCTGGATAAATGAACCCTTTTGGCAGCTCTGATGAATTTAATAATTGTATATCCATAACTAATTACCATCCCATCCTGTAAAATATGAACCATATGGATTTGCGGTTCTATAAGCAGAATTTTGATTGTTTATTCTATTAGTCACTGCTTCTCCCCATGTTGTTGGCATTCGCCCATTCTTTGATGTAAACCTTACTGCAACGTCTGCAGGTATCAGGGCACTCGCTGCATGTACTATAGCTTTAACGTCTATTCCCGAATTTTTAGCAGCAAGAACACGTGTTTTATCAACAGTAGACAGCTTTCCATCAGGCATTTTAACCACATCAATCGGGTCTCCTGCCCAAACTTTGTACTCACATGTTTTTCTCCGACGATGCCATAAAGGCCCTCTGTAAGCGCTTAATAAAAAGGGGCATTGACAAAAGAGAACCCCGGTACGAGTTAAGAACGTGTCGGGGTTTGGTATAATCATTAATGCTTTATGTTGCGGCAGTAGTCCGGCAGCTTTGGCGACCAAGGCATAATATCCTCGAGGATGGAAGAATCATCTTTAAAGTTAGCGCCAGGCATCGTGCTTAAGATATGTACCAGATACATAAATACGTTGAGGTTATTAGCCTTCGCCGTTTCCACAATGCTGTAGACTACGGCACTTGCTTTAGCTCCCTTAGGTGTGTCCGCAAACAGCCAGCCTTTCCTGCCTACCACAAAGGGCCGGATGGCATTCTCGGCTCGGTTATTAGACAAGGATACCTGTCCGTCTTCCAGAAAGGTGGCCAGCGAAGTCTTTTGATTTCTTGAATAAGTTGTTGCTTCGGCTAGTTTGGAGCCTTTTAAAGCATTGACTGTTTCAATCCACGACCAATATGCCTCAAGAACTGGCTTAGACCGTTCCCGACGCTGTATTTTCCGCTCTTCCGGAGTGAGCTGTTCCAAGTCCTTCTCAATTGCAAACAGTCGGTTGCAGTATTCAAAACCCACTGCGGCGGCGGATCCGATGGCGGCTCCCTTCGGCATGGCCTCCTCATACTTGCGTCGCAGGTGGGCCCAACAGCCACATCGGTTTATATTAAGCACCTTATCATAACCGTTGTAACCATCTGTTTGCAGATAACCGTGAAAGCCCTCCAGAAACCGCTTCGCATGCTCCCCCGACCGGGTTGGCTGATATTCATAGAGCACCACCGGCTTGGTGACCGTATTGCCTGAACAGTACAACCACATTCGCGATTCCGAGGAAGGTTTCTTGCCCTCTTCTTTGAGCACTTGAATTACACTTTCATCTGCGTGGACGACAGCTTGCTTAAGCAGATGGGCCTTCATGGTCTCCCAAAGGGGTGCCAGCCAGTCGTTTGCCGACCGGATAATCCAGTTGGCTAAGGTCGCTCTGGAAAGGAGAATACCTTGATTGGCCCAGTCCTTTTCCTGTCGATACAGAGGCATGCCATTGACATACTTCTGATACATGACGTGAGCTACAGTGGAAGCTGAAGCAAGACTTCTTTTTATGACAGGTGCGGGAGTGGGCGCTTTCACTATAGTGGCTTCTCCTGTTTCCTGCTCGCAGCTTTGGCAAACATAGCTGTACCTGATATACCGCAGTAGCCTTACCTGTGCCGGTATGATCTCTAATTCTTCCCGGGCGGTCTCCTTACCGAGAACCCGCATTTTTCCACCGCATTCTTCACAGTCAAGCTTTTCTTCATCCAGTTCGCAGAGAATTTCCACAACAGGAACGTTCGCCGCCAATTCTTCCTTGGTGCGCTTAGTTTTCCTTACATGCCCGGCAACAGAGATTTTGTCGGGCTCCGGTGCATGGCCTTTTGATTCGGCCTCCGCTTCATTGAACAGAGATATTTGATTATCATCCTCGCCAAGCACATACCTGCGTTTTTCGCTGGATTGGCCGTATATAGTTTTTTGGAAATTGGCCAGTATATCCATGAGCCGGTCAATGCGGACCTTCTGAGATTCTACTGTTTTGGCTTGTTCCTGTAACTGATTTTCCAGTCTTGAAATATATTCATTTACCTCGGGCGAAAGGCCCGTTAAATCGATCTTTTTCATGTTTCCAGTATAACATAAAAACGCTAATTTATCCAGTAATATCAAGGGTTTAAGGCAGGTAAACGGTGAATACTTTTTGCTCAAAAACAGACATTTTTCGGTTACTCGATGTGTCATCTTAGTTAACAAAAATCCCTGGCTGTAACCTCGCCAAAACCCTTTGGTGGATCTATAGAGAGACCATCCATGAGCAACCGGAGCTGGCTTACCGTGATGTTCCTTACATCTGCCGGTTCTTTAGGCCACTTAAACCGGGCTCCAGCACCATCAAGTCTCTTGTAGTACAGGACGAAGCCATTTCTATCCCAACTCAGGCATTTAAGCTCCGATTACGGTCCCGGTTACAGAACAGGAAAAGATAGTTCCCAAAGGGATCTATGTTGAATTCCTGTTTTACGATAATGGCCAACCCATCAACTGATTTCCTTAGATCTGTAGCGCCACAGGCCAGATAAATGCCATCGTAGCTGATGATCTCCCTCAGCATACGGCATCCACAACCTTAAGCACATCTGCCAACAGAGCTGGACTGAAACCGGCACCCACACAAATGGTCCATCTGCCGCAGGTAAGCCTGACCTCACTAGTTGCAGATCCCTCTTTGGGAAGTTCTACCGAAGCCCACTGTTGTTGCGCATCACGCTGAGACTTGTTAACTTTGGAAGCCCAATAGATATAGTGACGATAGTTGACGCCTCTGGCTTTGCACCATTCCTTTGCAGTCATGCCGCTGCCACGGCATTCAGCTACTAGTGCTAGTTGTTCATGGTTAGTCATTCTTTCTACCCCCATCTACTAATTTCATGGGGATATTTTCTCATGTCCAGCAGGCTTTGACCATGCACCTGATAATTAAGCGCTTACGGCCCTCTGACAAAGTGGGCTGTTTTCCTCACCTTCTACTGTCAATGGCAGTTGGAACTAAACATTTCTAAAACGTCATGCATTTCGGGAAATGTCCACTTCTAACTGCCACTGACGGCAGGAATTGTACTGACAAATAGCTCTGGAAGCGACAGTATTTGGTCAGCTCATTTATTTCGTTATAATAGTATTTTCGTTGTAGATGTGGTATCTCCTACCGTTCTGGACATGGAAAGGTGGTTCCCTGCCGGGTCATACTCATCCTAGTGCATTCCACTTATAATTGCATATCTTTTTAGCGGCAATCTACACTGTAAAAGAAAGGCCACATCAGCCGAAACTGTGTGACCTTTTAAGATATAGTGTAGTCTATCTTAGCCTTAAAAAATAGCTTCCTTGATAATTGTTTATAACATTCTCATTGGAGTCGAATATAAATGTTATATTGTTGTTAAAATGTTTCATATACTTCAAATCATTAAGTTCTTTTAAAAATATCTGCTCAACTTTATCCGAGATCCCATTCTCTTGATTTTGCGTTATGTCAAAATCATTTTCGTAAAAGACATATACTTCAAGTGAAAAGTCAGACATGGGCACAAAATGCACTGCAAATAAATGTACGTTATTACATTGTGACCAATTCAAAAGAATTATCTTTGCTTTTTCTATCAAACCCCACTGTTGTTGTTCTTCTTTCTTCATCATGATAAACCTCCCAGCCTTATAAATGTATATTCCTATTTTAACGCTCGCCATACAGAACCTTCTTTTATAAAGCTATATCCCATGTCTTTGAGTAAATTCACCTCATTTGCAAAGTATCCAGTAGCTTGAGCAGGGTCGTGTGATAAAATAAATGTCTTTTTTGCATTCGCTTGTTGCCTAATAAAAGACTCATTAATATTCCATATGTTTTTCTCACCGACTTCTTTAACAACATCAGTCCATTTGTCTAATTGAAAATATGTTGCTCCTCTACTCTCCGCCACTTTAGTATAAGATACGCCACCTTGATTATATTTACCAAGTACAACTTCCGTTGATTTTGGGTTTTTCGTTGCTTGTTTAGCTAAATTAAAATAAGTCTTACTCGTTCCCTTAATTAAATGCCCTAAACCAATTCTATTCAAACCTTTGGTTACCGCTTTAATCCCATACTTATTAATTACTTCACCTAAACCACCACCTGCAAGGTCAGTTATAAATCCAAAAGCGAAATCATCCATAGCCTTTTCAGCCGTATACCTTGAACCCTGATATTTGGCATTGAACAACACATCTACTATGGCAGTGCCTGCTGCCCTGCCTATCTTACCACCCGGTGTTTTCCAGGGTATCAATCCTTCCGCAGATGACCTTCCCACCTGCCACCAATTGACATTTTTAAACGATTTGCCAATATTACCATAGGTTCTCGGATTAAAAAAATAATTCATGGTAGCCTGGGCCATTAAATCTGCCGCGCCATTAGCCCCGGCTTTTACCAATAATGGAATAATAGGAATGTGACCGTCGGGGTCTATCCGGTTTACCGGATTATTCTCCACATAAGCATACAAATTCCTACTCAGCGGATTCCCCAATTCCCCTTCATACGTATCCCTACTCAAAAACCTCCCCGTCTCAGGCTCATAATGCCGCGCCCGCAAATACAGCAGATCAGTCTCCTCATCCCACATTTCGCCCGTATAGCCAAATGTGTTGTTTAGATTGATAGCTCCGTCTGGCGAAAGCTTGCTATTGCCAGGAGCAGGCTTCCCGTACTCATCATAACGGTAGTGGTCGCGCATATTGCCGTCAGGCTTAACCATATACCTAACGCTGCCAAGCCCATCATACAGGTAGTACAGCGGGTCCTGGGATTCAGGCCGGGTTTCGTCAATGTCTTCGACATTAATTCGCTCTAACCCATACGTATAGGCAGCATCATAATTCCCATCCACACCATAGGTCATCAGCACCTGGCTCAGCTGGTCAGATACGTCATTCAGGTAATACGTCACATCTACCTTGGTATCCTGCAGTTCAGGCTGTCCAGGCAGTTCAACAGAAATTTTGCCATTCTTATACCAACCCAGGTGTTTGCCTTTATTGTTATACTTGCCTTTTTGGCGGTAGCCTTTATTCTCTTTGGA
>JAVSMW010000001.1:226597-412355 GCA_032027005.1 Thermincola sp.
CTGTGAGTATCTCTCTTTTTAGCTCTGTGTTATTTTTTCGGTCTTGTCACAGGTTTCTGGTCTTAAAATTTTGATTGCAGCTTCGCTGCGCTATGTTCCCTGCGTTTTCTTTTAAACTATCCCGGTATGCCCGGCAGCAGTCAATAAACCTGCCTGCTGCCCTGGGGTCAGCAGCAAAATGCAAGTGAAGATAAGAGGCCAGGATATTTTCTCTGGCATATCCGTCAAGAACTGTCTCACCGGACTTGTTTCTAGTCAGCCGGAAGGCGTATGAAAAATCAGGATCGTCGGGAACCAGCCTGGAATAATGGAATTCATGACCCTTAAGCTTCTGTCCGGCTTTCAAAATGACGTTATGATCCAAAGCTTCGGCTTCTATGTAACCCATACCGACAAGGGATTTTTCCATCATACAGCGACCTGGTACCAGGCCGACCATCCCATAGTCCCGTCCGTTAAAATCAACAATTACCCTGCTCAGGTACATCAGCCCGCCGCATTCGGCCAGAATGGGCATCCCCTGAGCCCCGGCAGACTGAAGAGCGTTAAGCATCCCTTGATTATCAGCGAGTTCCCGGATAAAAATCTCCGGAAATCCCCCGCCTATATAGATACCATCCAAATCAGGGGGAATTTGGGTATCATGAAGTGGACTAAACGGGACCAGTTCGGCACCCTGGTGCGCCAATTCTTCCAAACCATCCTGGTAATAAAAAGAAAAAGCTTCATCCCTGGCCAGGCCAATCCTGGCTTTTTGATTGTTAGTTGATTCCTTCTTACCAGCCGATAAATATGCACCGGACGGCACGATATCAACCGCAGCATCTGCTATTTGTAAAATTTTATTAAAATCAACGCCTTCTCTGATCTCGTCAGCTAAACCGCTGATTTTTGCCGGCAGATCTCCGCCTTCCACCGTGGGAACCAGGCCCAGGTGGCGGGAAGGCATCTCCAGCTTGGCATTTTTTCTGATATAACCCACCACAGGAACCCTGCAGTAAAGTTCCACAGCTTCCCTGACCAGATCCAAATGGCGCTCGCTGCCAATCCGGTTGAAAATTACTCCGGCAATTTTCACGTCCGGATCAAAATTGACAAAACCTGAAACCATTGCAGCAGCACTTCTGGCCATAGACTTGACATCAACGATGAGAATGACCGGACAGTTTAACAGCTTGGCGATTTGCGCCGAACTCCCCCTGTCCCCCGCAGCCTGGGAACCGTCAAAGAGGCCCATCACTCCTTCAATCACAGAAACGTCGGCATTTTGGGCTGAATGTAAAAACAGTCTGGCCACAGTTTCATCAGAAAGCATCCAGGAATCCAGATTTCGGCAGGGGTTGCCTGTCGCAATAGTGTGATAGGACGGATCAATGTAGTCCGGCCCCACTTTATAAGGCTGAACCCGCCGGCCGCCCGCTGTAAAAGCCGCCATGATTGCTGTTGTTATTGTCGTTTTGCCAACTCCGCTATGAGTCCCGGCAATCATAATTCTGGGTATTTTCATAATGCTCCCATCCTAATTAAATATATCAGTCCCGCTCCCAGGAGAACTGTCAGCCCTGAGGCAACCCGCATAATCCTGACTGTGGAAAGGATATGCCCCTTCTCCAGTTCTTCCCGGGGATCTCCCATGTGGGCCCGGAAAGATTCCACTCCTCCATAATAATTAATCCCGCCTAACCTGATGCCAAGTGCTCCGGCAACTGCAGCTTCGGGTATGCCGCTGTTCGGACTCGGGTGGCTGGGGGCATCGCGTAAAACCACCCGCAGCACCTGCCTGACCGGTTTACCCAGGAATACAAAGGTAACCAGCAGCATAAGCCCCGTCAGCCTGGCCGGAATGTAATTGCATAAATCATCAAAACGGGCCGAAGCCCAGCCCAAATCACGGTATTTATCGTTTTTGTAGCCAACCATCGAATCCAAGGTGTTTACAGCCTTGTATGCCATAGCCAATGGTGCCCCGCCGATAAAAGCGAAAAGCAGGGGGGCAATAACACCGTCAGCTAAATTTTCAGCTACTGTTTCCACTGTCGCTCTGGTTATTTCCCCTTCATTCAGGTGCCCTGTATCCCGGCCCACAATCCAGCCAACCTTGCGCCGGGCTTCTGTAAGGTCACCATTGCTCAGAAGCGTGTAAATTTCCATGGCTGCATCTCCCAGACCCTTGACGGCAAGCGTGGTGCTAATAAACCAGATGGAAACCGCCAGGCCAAGCCATTCACTGATCCTGGCCGCACCAGTAGTGATTGCCCACATGATAGTATAGGTGGAGCCCACAATGATACATGTTAAAACCACCCCGGAGGCCTTTAGGCCAATGAAAGGTGCTGCCCACCGGCGCAGGTATTTTTCCGTCAGGTCAATACCTTTGCCGATAATCACCACCGGGTGGGGTATTTTCCTGGGATCACCTATGATTAGATCAAGCAAATATGCGGCCAGAACCTGCAGCATTTAGACTGCCCCCATCTGTCGGGCCTTGTTTTCAGCATCCAGGCCCATAATCTGATACAGTTTTTCCATATCCAAACTATTGCGTACCACATCAGCCAGTTTATTAAAATCCTTTTCGCGCTGCTCAGCCACGGTAATAATTTCCCGGTCAGCCAAGGGCCCCCAGCCCTTTTGGGACCTAATCAGGTTAATAATGTGGCGGCGGAAGGCATCATTATCAAAAACTCCGTGAATATAAGTTCCGAACACTTTGCCGTCAGCACGGACCGCACCGTCAAGTAAATCTACTTCCCTGGCGGACCGTTCAAAAATCCGGAAAGCCGGTGCAACCCCTGCCCCAAGCTCAGTACGGCCCATGTGAATTTCATATCCCGTCACCTGTGCATCCTGAATTCCACCTAGGAGGGGACCGGGCCCGATAACTTCAGCCTGAACCTGGGTCGTTATTTTATCTGGCTCAAAGGTCGTTGAAATATTTAACAGCCCCAGCCCTTTCATGCTGTCAATATCAGATTCGGTATGTAAGGGATCATGCAGTTCCCGGCCAAGAATCTGATAGCCTCCGCAAATTCCGACAATGGGAATGCCTCTTTTGTCATTTTCCCTGATGGCCTCAGCCAGTCCCGACTTGACGAGATAGGCCAGGTCGTGAATTGTATTTTTACTGCCTGGTACAATAATCATATCAGGGGTGCCGAGCTTATCGGCTTTACTTACATAACGGAGGTGAATATCGGGTTCATCCTCCAAAGGATCAAAATCAGTAAAATTTGACACATGGGGCAGGTTAATCACAGCCACGTCAATTTTGTCCGCCACCCAAGCGGGGCCGGCTTTCATGGTATTTTCCGGGATGGTGTCCTCCTCCTGGACCCTAAACCCCTGAAAATATGGAATAATCCCCAGCACCGGAATTCCCGTTTTCTTTTCCAGAAATTCCACAGCAGGCTGAAACAGCCTGACATCTCCGCGGAACTTATTAATCAGAATCCCGGCGACTCTGGCCCGGTCCGCTGGGTCTAACAATTCCAGGGTCCCCACAACCGAGGCCAGGGCCCCCCCCTTATCAATATCTGCCACCAGCAAAACCGGGCAGTCCGCCATGCGGGCAATTCTCATATTGACGATTTCGGTGGCTTGCAGATTAACTTCGGCAGGACTTCCGGCACCTTCAATAGCAATAATTTCATACTTGGATTTGAGGGTGTTTAAGGCTTCTTCAACGACACCAAGAGCCGTTAGATTATATTTTTCATGATACTCCATGGCAGATAAGTTGCCTACCGGCTTACCCATCACGATAACCTGGGAGGTAGCCTGTCCGGTTGGCTTTAACAAGACCGGGTTCATGATCACATCAGGGGCTAATCCGGCTGCTTCAGCCTGAACGACCTGGGCTCTGCCCATTTCTCCCCCGTCGGCGGTCACATAGGAATTAAGGGCCATGTTTTGTGACTTGAAAGGTGCCACTTTATAGCCATCTTGCAGAAAAATCCGGCACAAAGCCGCCACCAATACGCTTTTTCCCACATGTGAACCGGTACCCTGCAGCATAA
The DNA here is from genome assembly GCA_032027005.1 of Thermincola sp. GTDB lineage: Bacteria > Bacillota > Thermincolia > Thermincolales > UBA2595 > JAVSMW01. The sequence goes on from JAVSMW010000001.1 coordinate 230,614, forward strand.
TACAACTTGTTTTCAAAGACTTAAGCTCCTTTCACTTTTTAATGCAATAGGATAACCCGCTGCCACCAGGTAAGCCTCGTCAGCCACACCTGCAATAATCTGATTGGCCCTTCCAACCAGCTCCTGGTACTGCCGTCCCAGGAAATTGTCTGACACCAGGGTCATCCCAACCTCATTGGAAACAACCACCACATGAGCCTTCGCTGCCCTGGCCGCTTTGGCCAAAGCTTCGATTTCCGCAATAATATCACCCTGCATTTCCTTTTGAAACTCATGTCCGGCAGCCTGTTCTTTGGCAAACATCAGGTTGCTGATCAGAACAGTCATACAGTCCAGCATGATCACGTCACAGTTGCTGCCATAATCCCGCAGTACTGCAGTCACCTGCAGCGGTTCCTCAACAGTTGTCCAGTTATCCGGCCTGCGCTGCCGGTGCAGTTCAATACGCAGCTTCATCTCATCATCCAGGGCCTCGGCTGTGGCCACATAAGTGATTTTTTGGCCCAGTTCCGCTGTCAGCTTTTCAGCAAAACTGCTCTTACCGCTCCTGATTCCCCCGGTTACAAAAACCAGTTTTCCCCTTTTTCCCTGACTCATATGTATTACCCACCTTTTTATAGCAAAAAATCCCCAGTCAAAACGACTGAGGACATGGTATACGAATGGAAATAGCCCATTATATAACCACTGTCCTTTCTCGCGAAGGACTGAATGGTTAACTCACAGGTCGGTATCCTGGCTCCCAGATCAATACACCGCTTACGCCTTCCCGTATGGTGGCATCGTGTAAGGGCATTCCCTGGCTACAGTGGCGGAGACCGCTCAGGCTTATCCTGATTCCCGGCAAAACTCCTGTAAGTTGTCTTTTATTTAATTAATACTATTATATTTCATTAAAGGGCTTCTGTAAACCTTCTGCCCCAAGAAAATTAACTTGTCCAAATATAATATACTAAATTACCGCTAAAAGGTCATTAGTACAGCATAGTGATTCTGTCAATTTCAACAGCTCATTTAAGTCAAAGGGTTTGGAAATAACACCCTGATATGTGTCGTTTGGCGGAAAATCCTCTAATCCCGGCATGGCCCCTGATAAAATCACTACAGAAATATCATTATAATTTGGGTTGCTGCGAAGTTTCATAACAAAGTCCTTACCTGATAATTTGGGCATTTTCAAATCAACCAGCACAAGATCGGGCTTATAGCCCTCATCCAGTTTCTCCAGACCTTTCAGGCCATTTTCAGCTAAAACAGCTTCGTGCCCAGCACCGCTGAGGGCAAGGTCAAGAACCATTCTTAAACTTGGTTCATCGTCAATTACCAGAACTCGACTCAATCATTCTCACTCCTTTAAAAAAATACAGCTTAGTGTGAATAAGTATAACATAAATCAAAGGAAAAATATGTCGAAGTTTGGAGCCACTAAACCGAAAACAATGCGGTTTTTGCGAAAACCAGCAGGTAAATTGTGGTTTGAGACGAAATTATATTCAAGTTTATTTTTCTGCTTTAGCAATGAAAGGTGATTTATTTGGCCAACTTTAACCGGAGAATAAGGCAATTCCTGCAGGCCATCGGCTCCAATCCAGTACCTGCCGAGCTGCTAACAGTTCGGCAATATTTAAACCAAACTGAGCGGGACTTATTTTATAATATGGTTCCAGCCATCCAGAAACATAGTATTAATACAGCCCTGACAATTCTGAACATGCCGGCTGAAAAGACAGGCATCAATAAATCACTGCTCATAAAAGCTGCCTTGCTGCATGATACAGCCAAAATCCGGGGCAGCATATATCTTTGGGACAGGGTCTCCTATGTGCTGCTCAAAAAACTATTTCCCAAGCTGCTCCAATACCTGGCTTCTCCCGGTCACGGCTCATTTCTGGCCCGGTTTCGCCAAGCCCTTTACATTCACCTCCATCACCCTGAAATTGGGGCCCGGATTGCCGAAAAAGCAGGCTTGGATAAAAACCTCGTATACCTCATTAAACACCACCATGATGCCGTAAGGGCGTGGGGATCAAAAGAATTAGCGATCCTGATGGAAGCAGATGAAGCTAATTAAAGAAACGAAGAACCGGGTTACCCCGGTTTTACCCGATGGCTCAGCGCCACTAAGACTCCCGCTTTTACAAGCGGGAAACAAGTGGCGCTAAGCCCCTGGATAAGTTCAACTAAACTTCAGGTGGAGAAAAGATCTCCACCTGAAGTAAGTTTCACTTTACAATTTTTCATTGATTTTTTTTATCAGGTTATCTACCAGATGAGGCAGAGGCTGTGGTTCATAACCTGCTAATTCCACATTACGCCGGGTTACCGGAAGCAGGATTTTACGGGCACTGCTGCTGGCAATAGCCTCTGCTATGGCGGGGGTGACTTCACCCAGCATAGAGTTAGCCATGACAAGCCCGATCGGCCCCAAAATCAAATCCACCTGCCCTGATGTATAAACAATGGCATTCTCTCCAGAGGCCCCTTCGTTAGCTCCGGCTTTTAGCATGGCCGCCGTAGCTAAAGCATTTGTGCCCAAAGCCAGGATATTAATTTCGTCAGAGAGTGCTTTCCGCAAACGTTCCACAATGTATCTGCCGATGCCCCCGCCCTGACCATCAATGACCGCAATCCGCAAGGCATTCATCTCCTTCTGAGACTTAACATTCCATAATATTTTCACCATTATGTAAAGAATATGTATCTAAGCGCAAAGAACAGGCACTTATCAGCCTGTTCTAAAAATTGATTTGATTTTAGAGAGCAGAGGCTTTCTTGACCATAGCCTGGTGATCAGGATCTGTTATAGGTACACGGGTCTTAGTATATTCGGAACCGTGAGTCATACTGCCGGAAAAATGGACATCAAAGTGACCTGCAAAACCGTTGCCAGATATGCTGCTGCTGCCATGGGGCATACCGGCCATGGAGGCGGCAATTTTTTTGCCCTTCACCTCAACTACAATAGCGCGGCGATTCCAACTCCAGGAACCGTATATCTTTTTCATTACTGCTGTATCAACAGATGTGAGAGGCTCACAATCAGCATGATTGTGTCCTCCCTTTCTTTTTACTTTAAAGGAATATCCTGTATTTACATCAATCACTGTGGCTGTTTCACCAATGCCAAAAATGTTTCGGGCCTCACTCCACTTGACTAATTGGCCTGCAGGCCGGCCATCGTAACGGGTTCTTGAGTCAGTTGGCTTAGTGGAGTGTTGTACCTGTTTGACCGCTTTAGGTGCTGTTTTGGCTGCTGCAACTGCCTGTATATTGCCGGAAACCGGTATTAATAACTTCTGCTCAAGTGAGAGTTTATCAGAATTAAGGCCATTGGCTGCCATAATATTATCAACAGTTACCCCATATGTCAGAGCCAGTTCAGATAAAGTATCTCCAGCCATAACTGTATATGTAAAATCCGATGTAGGTTTGGTAGGTTTGGCAAGCGCGGCTGGTTCGACAATTTTTTCCGGTTTTTCCGCCCTGCTGCCTACTGCCGTGTGGGAATCATACTTTCTGGGCGGGACATTTACTTGTGTCTGCTCAACATTATTGACCTCTTTTGTCTGGTCTACTTTAGCAGGCTGGGTTATCACACTCAAAGCAATGACAAGACAGCTCAATAATGCAGCAGAGCAAACCCCTTTAAACCTAATTGCGGTTTTTAAATTCATGGAAAACCACCTTAAATGTTTTAATAGAAATCCAGGTTGTGTCCTGCATCTTTATTAAATTATATCAATTATAATGGTATATTGCCAATACTTTCCGACAGATCAATTAATTTTTTCGACATTACTCATTTCCTATGTCGAAATCGTAATAATTTCGAATAGTGACTGTCGAATCGAAAGAAAAACAAGGGCCTTTTTGGCCCGAAATAGTCGAAAATTAGATTCTGATGCTGTATTTTCATTATATTCACAGATGTTGACTAGATGTGGATAAAATTGTGGATAACTTCTTGTCCTTTTTATTTTGGTGTGGTACCAACCTTCTGCAATTTTGTCTCCATTTCAATAATCTGTCTATTTTTGCGTAATAAAGTCCGGGCAAAGCGGCTGTTGTGTTTATGTAGTTTCTTGTTTTCCTTTTCCAATTTGGTCAACTGGTCCCATTTATCTTTTTCTATTCTTTCGATAAGATTCATGAGCACACGCCTGCTGAACCTGAGGTTCTCGACCTTGTCTTCAAGTTCTTTCAACCTGTTTTCCAACATTTTATTATGCTCATCACTCATACTATCCCCCCCGGATCCTTCTAAGGATAGTATATGCATCAAATCATGGATTTAGACATAGACAAGGCTTATACCAGAACGTTTCCGATTAACCTTAACACATTGCCTCCCATAATTCCCCTGATTTCCTTTTCGGTGTATCCTCTTTCAATGAGTTTAGAAGTAATCTGGGGATAACTTCTGGCATCCTCCAACCCATCCGGGGTCTTTTCTATGCCATCAAAATCAGAGCCCAGGGCGATAACTTCCGTACCCGCCAGACCAGCAACAAAATCAATGTGATCTAAAAAGTCATCAATATTATTTCCTGTAAATTCCGGAAAGAAACTCAAGCCCATCACCCCGCCTGATTTAGCTAGGGCAATGATTTGATCATCTTTCAGATTCCTGGGATGGTTAAGCAGCTTATAGCAATTGGCGTGAGAAACCATGAGCGGATCGTTCGAATGAGTTAACACATCCCAAAAACCAGCTTCTGAAATGTGAGCCAGGTCAATGAGCATCCCCAGGCTGTTCATCTCCCGCACAACTTCCCGGCCAAATTTAGTCAGTCCGCCACCGGTATGTCCTTCTCCCACCCCGTCGGCAATCTGGTTGCGCTGATTCCAGGTCAGGCCAAGAAATCTGACCCCCAGTCTGTACAAGATATGCAGGACAGCTAAATTTCCATTTAGTGCCTCACCGCCCTCAATACCCAAAATAGCTACAATTTTATCATCCTTCAGAAGTTTTTTGATTTGCCTGGCGTTAGTACCAACTGCCAGCAGTCCTCCACACATTTCTATTTCCCTGTAAAATATATTTATCAGTTCCAATGACCTAGTCAAGGCATTAAAGGGCTTGTAAACAGTCTCGATAAAGGCAGCGAAAAACTGCAGGTTAACTCCGCCCTGCCGCAGTCTAGGCAGGTCCACATGACCCTCTTCTGAGTAATTAAAAAGCCGCCTGCCCTTGTTTGCTATCTCAAGCAAGGTATCACAATGACAGTCTGCAACTGTTATCAGTTTATGAAATTCTAAAGGATTCCTCTTGCTTGCCTCTGTTGGGTCTGAACCCGGATTTACAGTTTCCATCATATCTCCGCTCCTCTGCACTGGGCTTTGATTGTTCTCAGTGACATTATATGATGGAAAAACCTGTTTATTCAAAAAGAACAAACAGGTTGTAGGATACTCAGTCTATTTATGTTTGTTTTATCAGCCCCAGATTAAAAAAAAGCCGGTTTATCTTGGCTCAACTATAAGTTTTATAGCTGTTCTCTCTTCACCATCAATAATAATGTCTGTAAAGGCTGGAATACATATCAGGTCTACTCCACTAGGTGCTACAAATCCCCTGGCAATAGCTACCGCTTTAACTGCTTGATTTAAAGCACCGGCGCCAATGGCTTGAATCTCCGCTCCGCCACGTTCTCTTAAAACACCGGCAAGAGCTCCTGCTACCGAATTTGGGTTGGACTTTGCTGAAACCTTTAATACTTCCACGTTCACAACCTCCTTTAGTTTAAGAAAGAATATAGCCGTTAACTTCATATTTATAAACGTATATATTCGAGGATTAACCAAAAATTCCTCTTTTTCACAGATAAATATTTATGGCTCTTAAAAAGCAGATTGGAACGGGCTAATACTAACCGGTATAATCAATATTAAATATCCTTTCAATACTAATGGCCTTCCCGGTTTCTTCGTTTACCTCAATCACCACGGCGTTAAACTGATAAGGCCCTTCTGCAACTTCAAACCTCACCGGCATCTGGGTTTTAAATTTTTGCAAAACCAAGTCGATCTTAACCCCAATAACAGAATTATAAGGACCGGTCATGCCAATATCGGTAATATAGGCAGTTCCTTCCGGCAATACCCTTTCGTCGGCAGTCTGAATATGGGTATGGGTCCCCACAACTGCAGATGCCCTGCCATCAAGGTACCAACTTAGGGCTGCCTTCTCAGAAGTCGCTTCGGCGTGAAAATCCACTAAAATTATTTTTGTTTCATGGCATATACTGTTTATCAATTCATCACACATACGAAAAGGACAGTCCAAATTTGGCATATATACCAAACCTGACAAATTAATGATGCCCACTTTGCACCCATTGATATCATACACGCCTACCCCTTTGCCGGGTGTACCGGACGGGTAATTAGCAGGCCGCAAGAGTCTGGGTTCTCTATCTATGTAAGACAGGATTTCCTTTTTATCCCAAATATGATTGCCGCTGGTAATCACGTCTACCCCAAATCCAAATAAGTCTTTGGCGATTTCACATGTTATGCCATTGCCTCCGGCAGCATTTTCACCATTAGCCACAATCATATCCAGTTTAAGTTCCTGCCTAATCGTCGTCAGCGTTTCCCTGACAGCCTTTCTGCCAGAACGCCCAACGATATCACCTATCATTAAGATACGCAAAGATTTCAATCCTCCGGTTCTATTTGTTAAATACCAGTACTCTTCCCTCTTCTCTAAAAGCTATGAGATTTTTTTCCGGAGAAGATATCTTGATATTCTCTAACATATGCTCAATGAGTTCTTCCTGCATCAGAAGGTCTTCTTCCATCAAAACATCATTCTTTTCAGATACTAAGTTTTGAGTAAAATTCATATGCATCAGTTCAGTAACCATTGAGATTTCTTCCTGAGTGAGAGTCCCGACATCCCGTGTAATTTCAAACATTGTAAAGTTTTCACACAGGTAACAGCTGGACTCAACAAATTCAGGTGTTCTTCCTTCCAACCTATTATATGTCTCAATGCTGTCAATTACTATCTTCTTAAAATTAACCAATTCTGTTTCTTCTAATACACGGGAAAAAATGAAAGTAAACTTTAATTGCTGATTTAAAGGATCATAATTAATAGTGCCCACTTCCGGATAGCGAACAAGGATGGAAATCAGCAAGCCAATGCTGTCTGATACTTCCTCTTGAGGCTTCGATTTGTACTGCAGATGCATGAAGTTCACCTCGCATAATTATTCACCTTAATCTTCGGTATATCTTAGCATATTTCCTTCTGGAAACACAGAAATTATGAGAAAAATAAACTGGCAATATATTGTATTTTCAATAAAATTGAAAACGGCCTCTTTTGCAAGAGGCCGTTGGGCTTTCCTATTTTGCATATTCTACTGCTCTGGTTTCTCTAATAACCATAACCTTAATCTGTCCTGGGTATTCAAGCTCATCTTCAATTCTCTTGGCTATGTCTCTAACCAGGCGTACAGCAGATAAATCATCTATCTTATCAGGTTTAACCATAACCCGAACCTCACGCCCTGCCTGAATGGCAAAAGACTTCTCAACACCTTCGAATGAGTTAGTTATCGATTCCAGTTTTTCTAATCGTTTAATATACGATTCTAATGTTTCTCTTCTCGCGCCTGGGCGAGCTGCAGAAATTGCATCAGCTGCCTGTACTAAAACAGCTTCAATGGTTTTCGGTTCTTCATCGCCATGATGCGCAGCAACTGCGTGGACAATGGCAGCAGATTCTTTATATTTTTTGGCCAGATCAGCACCGATAGTAACATGAGGGCCTTCCGTTTCATGGTCAATGGCCTTACCGATATCATGCAGCAGACCAGCTCTTTTGGCCAATGTAACATCTACCCCTAATTCGGCAGCCATCAGTCCTGCAAGGTGGGAAACTTCAATCGAGTGCTTCAGAACATTTTGGCCGTAGCTTGTCCTGTATTTTAGTCTACCCATAAGCCTTACCAGTTCAGGATGCAGCCCATGCACACCAGTTTCAAATGTAGCCTGCTCTCCGGCTTCCCGAATTTGATTTTCCACTTCTTTACGGGCCTTTTCAACCATCTCTTCAATTCTGGCTGGGTGAATCCGGCCATCAAGAATAAGTTTTTCTAAGGCCAGCCTCGCAGTCTCCCTGCGGATTGGATCAAATCCGGATAATATAACAGCCTCTGGTGTATCATCAATAATCAGGTCAATACCCGTTAATGTTTCGAGGGTTCTGATGTTCCGACCCTCCCGGCCGATGATACGACCCTTCATCTCATCATTTGGCAATGTCACAACTGTAACTGTTGTCTCCGCAACATGATCAGCCGCACATCTTTGGATAGCCTGAGAAATAATATCCCTGGCCCTCTTTTCGCCCTCTTCTTTAGCCTGGGTTTCTACTTCCTTAATCAACATCGCAGCCTCATGTTTTATTTCGTCCTCAATGTTGGCAAGAAGAATTACCCGCGCCTCTTCCGAAGTCAATCCCGACAATCGTTCCAATTCGGCTAATTGCTTGGCGTGAAGCCCCTGGACCTCTTCCCTGATTCTCTCAATCTCGCCATCTTTTTTGTTCAAATTATCTTCTTTACGTTCGATGGCCTCGAGCTTTCGGTCCAGGGATTCTTCTTTTTGGGTTAAACGCCGCTCCATCCTTTGCAGCTCATTCCTGCGCTCACGGTTTTCTTTTTCAACCTCATTACGGAATTTAAGGACTTCTTCTTTAGCCTCCAGGACAGCTTCCCTTTTTTTGGCTTCAGCAGTTTTCTCGGCATCGTCTATAATTTTCTTAGCAGCTTCTTCAGCCGAAGAAATCTTAGCTTCCGCCAACGAACGTCTAATTAAATATCCAGCAATAAATGCAATCACAGCTACAACTAAAATTATCAATATTGTTTGTCCGTTAATGTTTTTCACCTCCTATACCGCAAAATAGTTAAATTTTTTTAGCAAAACAAAAAACCGAGCAGAAACCCGGTTGGAAAAAGATTTTGCCTACCATAATTTGATTTCAATTATCGGTAAAATAATACGTCAAATTGCACTCTTATATTATTAAACCCGCATCCTCACAATATTTTTGTTTTGGCAATCCATGAGGGAAAGTTTATATATATAAGAACCATAAATATGGCAGCTAAAATCTAATTCTAGTTTCTCCCATCTATCATTGTAAAAGTTTTTGGCCCTTCTGTCAAGATAGGGGCCCTCCCAGCGCACTAATCAGGAAAGCTTTTAATCCGATGGATAAGTTCCATAAACTTCAGGTGGAGAAAAAAGCTCTAACTGAAGTTTAATTGAACTTTATGTATTTCGCCAAAACTTTATTGATAACTTCAGGAGAGTAGCCCCTGCGCAGGAGAAAACCTCTGATTTTGTTGTAATCAAATGATGATCTCTGGCATTTTTTTTCTACCAGTACTGCTGCCGATTCTTCTTCCAGTTGAGGTGATATTTGGTCCAGGCATTTATCTATGATAGCTTTTGGTATTCCTTTTTGTATTAATTCACAATATATTCTTCGTGAACCACAGGGTTTTACTTTTTGCCTGTTTCTGATCCAAAACCGGGCAAATTCTATATCGTCAAGGAAAGAATATTCCTTTAAGAATGCTATTGTAATATCTGTAATTTCAGTATTATAACCCTTGTCGGTTAATTTTTTGGTTACCTCCCAGACACTCCTTGGTCTGTAAGAAAGATATTTTAGGGCATAATCTTTGGCCCTTTGCTGTTGTTCAGCCAGGTCATCAACACTATATTTCATCAGCTGTGCTGACCTGATTTGTGCCTACATTTAGAACTTCCCGGATTTTTCCGTCAATTTCAGCGGCAATTTCCCGGTGTTCTTTCAGATATTCCTTGACATTTTCCCGGCCCTGCCCTAACCGATCTCCTTTATAAGAATACCAGGCACCGCTTTTTTCAATTATATTCATCTCTGCACCGATATCTATGATGCTTCCTTCCCGGGAAATCCCTTCACCATACATAATATCAAAATCAGCCTGTTTAAAAGGCGGAGCAACTTTGTTTTTTACCACCTTAACCCTGGTGCGGTTCCCAACTATATCTGCTCCCTGTTTTAGTGACTCAGTTTTGCGCACCTCCAGCCTGACTGAAGCATAAAATTTTAAGGCCCGGCCACCTGGTGTTGTTTCCGGGTTACCAAACATTACTCCTACTTTTTCTCTTATTTGGTTAATGAAAATAGCAACCGTGTTAGATTTGGATATAGCTCCAGTCAGTTTACGCAAGGCCTGTGACATAAGGCGCGCCTGCAGGCCTACATGAGCATCACCCATTTCGCCTTCAATTTCCGCCCTCGGTACCAGTGCGGCAACGGAGTCAACTACAATTACATCTACAGCCCCGCTGCGGACTAATGCTTCGGCTATCTCCAGAGCCTGTTCCCCGGTATCGGGCTGGGATACCAGCAGGTTATCTATATCAACACCGATTTTTTTGGCATATGTTGGGTCAAGAGCATGCTCAGCATCTATAAAGGCAGCTGTGCCTCCCATTTTTTGGGATTCAGACAAAATATGTAATGCCACCGTTGTTTTACCTGAGGATTCAGGTCCGTAAACTTCGACAACCCTTCCCCGGGGGATCCCCCCTATCCCTAGGGCCACATCAAGAGCCAGTGCCCCGGTAGGTATCACCTCAACATGCATTTTGGCGGCTGCTTCCCCAAGTTTCATGATTGAACCTTTGCCAAACTGTTTTTCTATCTGGCCCAGAGCCATTTCCAGTGCCTTAATTTTATCCGACATTAAATACCCTCCTCAAAATCAAACACGTGTTCGGTCTATTTAATTATACTCAATTGACAGACAACCTGTCAATAAAGAATCAAGTGATTTCATTAATATTTAGACTACTTGTTCTCTGTAAACTCTGCATTTTCCTTTTTTAACTGATTTCATATTAAAAATACAAAACTTCAGGGTAATATTCAATGATAACTTGATGATTTATTCATGAAATTCCTAGGCAATCATTTAGACTACGGTATGTTTTTCAAAGTTGTCAGTGCGGTCGACAACCCTGCATTTTTCAATTAAATTTTGAGGCAGCACCTGCTTGATATCGACGAAATTGAATCTATCGGCAGAATATATCTTAAATCCGCTTTTTAGGCAATTCGCAAAAAAAGCCGGAAAAACATTGGAATTTGTATCTCCTAATTTTATTTTATTAAATATTTCTTTTTTAACAATCATTGCCGATTCCGGCAGTGAATTTACATAGCGGTTTTCCTTATCGGGAGACTGAACAAGCAAAACTTTTGGAACTTTTAAATAGGTATAATAGGTACACTTGCCGACAATTTCAGCCTTGCTGTACCGGAGAGCATTTACCAAATCTCCGGTAAACTCCGGGGCATAAAAATTATCTTCCGCAAAAAAGGAAATATAATCAAACCTGGCCTTACCAATACCGTCATTTATACAATTCCCCAGAGTTTTTTGATTTCCGCGGGGGTAAACCCTGATCCCTTTAGAAGACCTGATGCTGTCCGCCCATACATTTATGTCAATGCCGGTTGCATTTAAAATAATAATCAGTTCTTTATATCGATATTTTTGCCTTTCATAATTTGCTATGATATTTTCCATATACTCCTGTTTATTTAAAAGGGTAATGATAGAGATTCCGGGGATTTTTCTAACGCTATTTTTTAAACCTGTAATTTTGCAAATCGTCTCCAGCCTGTGTGTATACGTATGTTTTTGGAGAACTTCTCTTTGCCCAAGTAATGACAGCCGGTCCCTAAGGTTTTTCTCCTTTTTCAAACTGCTCAGATGCTTCTCCACATCTTTCTCAGTTTTGCATAACAGAACAATGCCTGGAAACATCTTTTCAGCTGCTAATGAATCATTACTGACCACATTAGTCCCGCAGGCCAGTAATTCGATAACCCGCCTTGACAACATAGTAGGACTTTCCTTGATTGTATTTACGTTTAAAAATATATCGTACTTTTTATAAGCGGATACCATTTCTTCATACGGGAGGCCGCCTTTGATATAGGGTTTATATATGTCCGGGAATTTGTAATTTCTATTTAGGGTGAAATTATACATCCGGTCATAAATATGCAGTCCATGTCTTAAAGCCGGCTTGAGCATCATTTCCATATCTTTTTGTCTTGTGGAACGCCGTGCGTACCATGTACCCGCAAAGGCCACTGTTCCCAATTTTTCGGTATCCTTATTGATTGGGTTATGTATTGCTATTTGGGCAGCAAAGGGCAGAAGGTATACTCTGCCATGCTTTGTCACCGCTTTGTAGCGTGGAATACTGTGCCAATCGGTGGTAAAAATATAGTCGAATTGTCTAGCGATTTCGATAAAGTGTTCAAAATGGAAAGGATCTTCCTTATTCCAAAATACGGTAGGAATATTATGCTTCTTACACCATTTTACCAGGTTCTCGGCTTGTTTGGCCATATTATCACTCGTGCGGAAAAGGTTATTAAAAGTCTGGTTCCAGGCAGATTCAACGAATAACAAGTCTGGTTTCACAGATATTAATGTATTCTTCCATTTATCGGCATCCAGTTGAATGAAATTAGCTTCGTATTTTAAGCAGGTATAACTGAATTCATCTAAAATGCAAGCTATTTTCGGGAAGACAGCACTGTTACACTCCATCATCTTTTCACCGCAAGATAAAATTCCCATGAATGGCATTTCGTATGGTGCAAAAGCTTAAATCCCGCTTTTGACATAAGCCTTTTGACATCCTCGACGCTAAAATCCTGTACATGGTCCGGCGTTTTTTCAGGAGGCATGAGACCTTTAGATGGTACGGTCACGATGACCGAGCCTTTTTGGGCTAATACACGGTAAGCCTCTCTAAGCATCTTCATTGGACTGTCAACATGTTCCAGCACTTCTGCCATGACAATCGTATGATAATAATTTTTACTAAAGCCTCTCAAATTACACCCGTCACCACACATACAATTTATATTTGTGACCTGGTTGAGGTTTGCCATTTTATTGCACTGAGATACGAATGTCTCATCGATTTCGATAGCATCATACTTAATGATGTTCTTTTTGGTTTTACAAATAGCGACCGCAAGATATCCCCTGCTTGGCCCGATTTCCAGAACTTTCTCCCCATATTCATATTTCATCATCAGAGCTATTCGTTTTAACTGTTTTTCACTTGACGTAAACTTTTGCCAGTAGTCCTCCGGTATTTCATCTATCTTACAGATATTAAGCTGAACAATCTTTTCCACATCATTATCCACGCCGAAAGCCTCCTATCGCCATAATAATAGCAGCAAACTTGGGAATGTATCTAAATTGTTCCCTTATTATGTTATTTTGGAATATGAAAAAAGGTGTGTATTAGTAGATCATTAATTTGTAACAGAAGCATTTTGCGGTTCATATTATATCATTAGCTTAGGTTATGTTAAGTAATCTTCCGTGACCAGCAAAGGTTCTTCACTATTTTATTTGGGTGGTGGTACTTAAATATGTCAAATACTTTAAAACAGAAATTTTTTGATAAAAGTGCAAAGGTTGCAGTTATAGGATTGGGCTATGTCGGACTGCCTTTGGCTGTTGGCACAGCAAAAGCAGGTTATGAGACTTATGGAATTGACGTAAGCGGGGAAAAAATTAAGAAAATTAAATCGGGAGAATCATATATTCTCGACGTAGACAATACGGAATTAAAGTCTTTACTAGGGAGATATTTGTTTGTTGATAATAATTTTTCGTCACTATCCGCTGCAGATGCTATTATTATTTGTATCCCTACTCCTTTAGATAAGAATAAAGTCCCTGACTTGTCTTATATAGAGAGTGCGGTAGAACAGATTGCTGCCTATATGAAAGAACAAACACTCATCATCCTGGAGAGTACTTCATATCCGGGAACAACTCAGGAACTTATAACATCGGTAATTGAAAATAAAAGGAAATTAAAGGTTGGTGTTGACTTTTACGTTTGTTTTTCCCCCGAAAGGGTCGACCCCGGAAATAAAAATTTCAATATAAAAAACACCCCCAAGGTAATTGGCGGAGAAACTGCAAATTGTTTGGCTTTGGGTGTTGCGCTTTATAAACAGGTGCTAAAAGATGTCATTCCTGTTAGCGCAACAAAAGTAGCCGAGATGGTAAAGCTTCTGGAAAATACATACAGAAGCATAAATATCGCATTTGTCAACGAGTTGACCCAGCTATGTGAAAGAATGGGTATTAATATCTGGGAGGTTATTAAGGCCGCAGCTACCAAACCATACGGTTTCATGCCGTTTTATCCCGGCCCTGGGATCGGTGGACATTGCATACCCCTTGACCCCATGTATCTCTCGTGGAAGGCTAAGTTATATGGTCATTATAATAGATTTATTGAACTTGCCAGTGATATCAACGAGAACATGCCAAGATATGTGGTAGGACAGATTGCAGAAATATTAAACAAGGAAGCAAAGACTATCAATGATTCTGTCATATTGTTATTGGGGCTGGCATACAAAAAGAATATTGATGATATGAGAGAGTCCCCGGCCCTGAATATTTACTGCATATTGGAGGAAAAAGGCGCCAAGGTTCAATATTATGATCCTTATATTGAAAACTTTACACTTAACGGTAAGGTCGTAAAATCCGCAAGCCTGAGCAGTGAAGTTATCTCAAATACCGATCTAGTTGTCATATTAGTCGATCATAGCATCGTAAACTACAAGACAGTGGTTGATCATGCCAAAATCGTATATGATACCAGGAATGCAACAGAAGGTATCGCAGCAGATAATGTTATCCTTTTGGGGAATTGTAGATGCACCAACGTTGCCATCGATATCGAGAATGAATAAGGAGAAAATGAATTATGGGACAAAACTTTGAAGAATTGCTTAATTCGGCAGGTCCTATTGACGTCAAAGCCATTAGGACCATCAAGCCCAACGGGCAAGGAATAATATTTGTACCCACCAACGGGGCGGGTTTGGGTCATCTCACCAGATTGCTGGCTATAGCAAGAAGGATAAAAAAGCGAATTCCCGACATGGAAATCATTTTCTTCACCACAAGTCTGGCCAAACATCTCATTATACAGGAAGGCTTTGTTGGATACTACTTCCCAACGAAAACTCTTTTTGATCCTCAAGTAACAGGATCACAGTGGAATAAACTGTTTTTGGAGCAGTTACGCCAGGTCCTCAAATATCATAATCCCCGAATGCTGGTTTTTGATGGAACTTTCCCTTATCTCGGACTGATTCAGTCAATGAGTCAATTGACACAAATAAAAAAGGTCTGGCTAAAAAGAGAAGGGAGTAAAGTCGGGGATAATGATGTAGTGTGTAACGAAAAAGAGAAATTTTTTGATTTTCTGATAACTCCCCGTGAAGCAGGGTCACATATGCAGGAGGATCCAGACCGTGTATACTGTGACCCTATTATTTATCTTGAGAAAACGGAACTCCTGGATCGGGGACAGCTCCTGCAAAAATGGAAAGTTCCGGAAAACTCCAAAGTGGTATATATCCAACTTGGGGCCGGTAATATTAATGATATCACCAAAGATATAGCCGTCTTGGTTCAAACCTTGAAACGAAGGAAGGATACTTTTATCATCATAGGTGAGTCAATTATTGGCAAAGACCTGAAAATACAGGAAAATAATATCATGGTCTTGAGGGATTACCCAAATTCCCGGTTTTTTGGGGCTTTTGACCTGGCAATCTGTGCCTGTGGCTATAATTCATTCCACGAGCTAATGCATTTTGGTGTGCCTTCAATTTTTATCCCAAATCGTGAAACAAAAAAAGATGATCAGTTTGGGAGAGCCATGAAATCAGTTCGGGCACATGCAGGGATGATTTTGGAGGACTTATCGCCAGCGTCAGTTAGTAATGTAGTGGAAATTGCGTTGACTCACAAAGATACCCTGTCCAGTAACGCCATGTCACTGGTACCCAATAACGGAGCAGATTCAGTGGCCCAATTAATCGCCGGTCACTTACGGAAATCATAAACACGCCTATATTCAAGGCTTTACGCCTTGGATTTTTTTTCAAGAAAAAAAGAGGATTTATCATCCCCTTCCGGTAAACTCCTCTAAAATCCTTTTGATCTCATCCTTATCGGTTATTTCAGGGCCAAAGACGGCTTTGGTCGGAAGTGCATGGTCATCCCATACGGCTAATACGTCACTTTCTTTTCTGGGCCGCCAGAAGCTCGCTCTTTCAAAGGAGATCCCGCTGTTTTTACCATGGCAGTGATTTATATAACAGGGGGTTTTATAGACTTCATGAGGATATTCCAATGTACTGGTCCAACCCTTGCTGAGATCATATCTCAGCCCTCTCTGGAAGTCCTTTACTTTATATACAAAAAAGCAAAAGCTGGGGGCATAGAAGTAAAATTTCACAAGCCTGTTCTGATTAGAATCATACATGTATCCGTATGGGCAGAGAACTGCGACATTTTCCGCATTTTGCAGCCTATAATCATATACCTGCTGAATAAAATCGGTGCGGTACAGATCATCGCTTTCCAGGTGTACGTAATACAACTCCTCATACCCATCAATATATTCGGTAATCTTTTTATCCAGTTCTGCATCTGTGATAAATTCAACATTTTCAGGCAGCAGCTGATGACCGGCAAGAGCCTGTTTAATATAATCTCTGGTAACAGGATTATAAAGCACAAACACCTTAAAATCCTGATTTATCTGGGCTTTCAAACTTTTCAGGGTATAGTTCGTAAAAATTGATATCCGGTAATTAATCCATTCTTTGGTAAGGCATTCTTTTGTCGCTGTATAGTTATTAAAATTAATTCTTACTATTATTCTTTTGCCTGACAATCTAAACACCAACCTTTATGTTTATCCCATGAAGTCTCTTAATGTTGCCTCATATTCCTCTTTATCGGTGATTACTCTTGAGTCCTTCCATTTGAAAAGATGGGCGCCGTTCATAAAATTGCAGGTGTGAATGACAATTGTATAATTGCTTCTGTCGAGAATTTCGTGGGGAAGCTGTATAGCCGCTCCGTGGGTTCCGGGAATCACATGCCTGATGCCTTTAAGATAGTCTTCGACCTTATAAACCAGGGTGTAAAAAGAAGGTGAGACCTGGAAATAAGTTGCTAATTTGTGGTTTACAGAATCATAAACATAGCCCTTTTGGTTAATTAAAATCTGGGTTTTTTCCTTAGGCTTATAATCGTGAAGCTGCTGCATAAATGATTTGTGGTACAGGTTATCGGAATCGATCCGGACAATATATAGATCATCATATCCGGCAATGTTATTGATAATGTTTTTTTCAGTAGGCTTCACAAACCTGACATTATCAGGGAGCTTTTCATGCTGGCTCAGGGTATCCATGACCAAGCTTTCGGTCACCGGGTCATAGTTGACAAGGGTTATAAAATCTTGGTTTGTCTGGTTCTTTAAGCTGCGTAAGGTAAATTGATTAAATACGCCAATTCTTTCATCAATCCATTCTTTTGTTAATCTTTTATCCGTAAACCGGTGTGTATTGAAGTTTATGTTTACAATAATTCTCTTTTTCCCCACTGAAACCAACCCTTCTTTTGGCAAATATTTAAAACCAATATATAACCATAATATGTTTACATTGTAAATCGGTTACTCCCGCCCATCTAAGAGTAAATTATTACTCCCTGTAACACGTTGGATAACTTAACATAAGATGTAATATATTTAAATGCCAGGGGGAGATAGATTATGGAATATGTAAATACTATGGAAAGAAGGATAATTTGAGATGAAAATATTACACTTGGGCATGGGATATATGAAAGACCCGTACTTTTATCCGCTTCTCCAAGGATTTCAACGGGCCGGCAATGATTTACGAACCTTTGTTGTGCCAGGACGAGTAAATTTGGAGGCTGATTTCGTAAAATTCATAGAAGAATTTAAACCAGATATGATATTTTCTATCGGAGTTTGGTTTAGAATGTGGGATCCCGTAATATGGGGTGTTCTAAAAAGGTATTCCATTCCCCATATATACTGGGCTATCGAAGACTCCACCTTCTTTGCAGATATTAGTTTGGTCCGTGTGAAGGAATACGATTTCGTATTAACGATCAGTAAAAAATGCATTGCCGAATATGCCAAGTTAGGGGTAAAAGCCGCCTATATTCCCCATACCATTGACCCGGATATGCATAAAGTTGTACCGGTCAACCCCGCCTTGCAAAGCAATTTAATTGTCACAGCCAATTCTTTTAGTATGGCCGGCTCCCCGGAGACAAACTTCCGGTGGCACAGTTATAATATTGTAATGGCACCTATTATTCAGGGTGGATATGACATAAAGGTATATGGTACCCACTGGTACCGGCTTGGTCTTCCGGAAAAATGCCTGGGCGGGTATTTCCGGGATATCGTAAGTGTTCAACAGGTTTACTCGGGAGCTAAAATTGTATTAGGTATTCAACGCAATTATGATGGCCATATCTGCTTCAGAACATTTGAAGCTCTTTCGTACGGCCGTCTTTTGATATCACCCTATACTCCTGTTCAGGAAGAATTCTTCACCCATAAAAAACATTTGATTTATGTTAAATCTGCCGAAGAGACAAAAGAATATGTTGACTACTATCTTGCCCACCCAGACAAAAGGACAGAAATTGCCCTGGCCGGCCAGGCAGAAGTGCTCAAAAACCACAATTGTGCAGTTAGAGCACGGCAAGCTGTAAATGCAATAAAAGCTTCAGGTATTATTTAGTTTTCACGCCACCTGATTTTTAATCATATAGTATCCTCAGATATACTGGAGGCCTCAAGCAGCCTGTACGAAGCCGCCGAGGCAACGGCAACGCTAACAGTCAGGCTTGCATTTAAGTGCGATTATCTCATTACCAGACGGAGTCTGATAGCGGTTCCTGCCAAGGAAGTGTAAGATATACAAAAAAGACAAAAATAAATTTATGTTGGAAAAACCGGAGGCACCCGCCGACTATAAGGCGGGTGCCTCCGGTTTTAGAATACTAATTTGCCAGCAAAATCTTTTTTAACTCCTCACGCAATTGCGGTGATGCGAGATCAAGCTTATTTTCCCTGAAGATAAGACTGCGCCATTTGGTGTTAATCAGGGTTTCCACCAAATCAGAGAAAATTTGCTCCTTTACCGGCCCGGTGAGATTTGAGCCAGATACGACCCTTAACAGTTCCCGCATTACTTCGGTAAAGGGTGCTGCCAGAGGTGTAACATTGGCCGGATTAACACTAACCTGATATTCCATGATACTCTTTGGCCGGTCCCGTAAGCGGATAGATATTAATACTTCGGGAACTTTAATAAACTCTCCTAATAACGACAGTTCCAGAAGTACAATGAAATCAGAAGCAAATATATCCGTGAATAATCTGGTCTGTTTTAAAACCTCGGGACGGATAAGCCCATATATCGGACATCCGTTGGAATTGCTGACAGTCAGGGTGTGTATTCTTGCCGGAATATCCATCCCTATGGTTTGCACATTTTTGTATGAGGATCTGTATCCGCCGGCTTCATTAATATATATACCTTCACAAAAACATAATACGGCTGCCGGATTTTCTTCCAGCATAGCAACACACTTGGAGATATATGATTTATCCCATATATTGTCATGGGCTGCCCACATAAAATATTTCCCCGCAGACAACTCAAATACACGGTTAAAGTTTTTGGCGGCACCGGGGTTTATGTCGTTCCGCACATACCTGATGCGTTTATCCATGCTCATGTAGTGCTGGCAGATCTCAGCCGTGGCATCAGTGGAGGCATTGTCTGATATTATCAGTTCGAAATTCTCGTAGTCCTGGGCCAGAAGAGATTCCAGAGCCAGTCTCAAAAACCTCTCACCATTATAAACAGGCAAACCAATACTAACTAATGGTTTTGGGCCGTTCGTAATGACTGCGGTTAATTTCATAATGTCACCTTCTCTACCGGCTTGATTTTAATTAGTCGATAAAATCCTTTTAAAAATATCATGCAATTGCGGTGATGCGGGGTCAAGCTTGTTTTCCCTCAGGATGAGACCGCGCCATTTAGCAGAGTTAATCAAGGTTTCCACCAAATCCTGTCATGACTACTTTCTCCGCAGCCACGCCTCAGGCCAATATGTGATATTTTCCGTCAAATTACTTTCATTGAAAGTCCAATGCGGTTGTTCATGAACAAATTCGGGGTGTTTTTGCACAAACTCTGCTATCGCTGCTACCGGATGATCCCATGTCCATTCAGGATTGCCCCGGGGTACATCATGCAGGAATTTCATGCCGCCATCGGTAGCGACGATATATGAGCCCGGGGAAATTAAATCATGGTATGCCTCCAGTTCATCCAATACATGTTGTTTTGTATGACAGGAATCAAGGATCAGCAATACGGTTTCACCCGGCTGGACCAGTGCTTTTACCTTGTTTACAATATCACTGTCGGTAGAACTTCCCTCCACCAAAGTGATCAATGGAGCTACCTCGTGAGTTTCCAGGGCCTGACGGTTTTGGGGACGGATTTCAATATCTATCCCAACGACCCGGCCTTTCCCTATAACCTTGCATAAACTGGCGTAATAAATTAAAGAGCCGCCATGGGCTATTCCTGTTTCAATGATTACATCAGGCTTTACCTGATAAATTACTTCCTGGATGCGCACCATATCCTGGGGCAATTGAATAATTGGTCTGCCCATCCAACTGAAAGTATAGACATGTTTTTGATTCCACCCGATTTTAAGCCATTGTTCAGATATTAGTTCAAAAGCTTCTTTTGAATACAGATTCAGTACACGGAGTTCATCGTTTATTTCCTGGGTCAGTGTTTTTTCTTCAGTGTCTATGGTTAATTTCACAATGTCACCTTCTCTATCAGCTGGATTTTTAGGCGGGCTTTGTTCAGTAAAGCCAGGACTTCTTCACGATAATTTGGATTCATTAGAACAGCAAACTCAATCCCCCGCTTTTTTAGCTCCGGGATATTTACAATCGGGTGCCCGGTGCCGGGCAGGTAATGTCCCTGTTTTTCAGGATTCAGATCGACCACACAATCAAACCATTTGCATGACGGGTCAATCAGGTTGGCAAAGGTAACCCCTTTGGCCCCTGCCCCCCAAATAGCGATCTTCCCCATACATGCCAGTTGTTTAAGCTTAGTTTCCCAGTCTGTTTTCAGATTGTTTACCATTCCGGCATACTGATAAGCCAGCTGTTTGACAGAGTTGTCAGGATTGATAACAGCCGCCGGTTCTTGATCAGAAACTGTTGCTTCCAACCACAAATACTGCCCCCCGAATAGACGGTTTATTTTTTCGACTTTGAAACCTGACGATGAAAAGGCAGTTGTTAAGGAATCGGCACTAAAATATGAGCAGTGTTCATAGAAAACATCCCAAATCACATGATTTTGCAGGATCCATTCTACACATGGGACTTCTACGAAAATCCTGGCGCGGGGAGAATTTGCCAATGCCAGCCTGACTGTCCGGAGTGTATTCAAAGGATCAGGAATATGTTCCAGGACATGGCGGCAAATAACCACATCAACATGAATACCGGCACAATCAGAACCATAGTATCGTTTTTCAAATTTCAAACGGCCTGCAAGATCCGTTAATGGGCCAACATAACTTGGGTCAAAACCGATGCCGCTGTTCCCGGCCTCCTCCGTTTCAACCAATTTTCGGAGAAATAAGCCTTTGCCGCACCCAATTTCCAATACGCGGCAATTTTGCACCTTTTTCTCGAAGATCAGATAGTGAACCAGGTCAGTCATGTATTGCTCAAAGAAGGGAGAGCAGGTTTGGGTATTATCATAATTTTCACCATAACACACCTGCGAAGGCAAAAAGTCCTGATTGAAGACGAAACCACATGTTTCACAGACTGCCAGCCGCAAATCTCCCCTGGCAATGTTTACAGCACTTGCCCGGTCCTTCATGACTACATTTTGATGGATCGGTACTTTGCCGCGGGTTAAAAATATTTTTAAAGATGTCGAGTTGCAAATCGGGCATTGATTTTTACTGTCCATTTTAACTCCTCAAATTCCTTCTCCACCAATTGATAGTATTCTGTAATCCACTTTCCAGGCTATACTTGGGAACCCATCCTACCTCGTTAGACAGCCGGTGAATATCGCCAAACAATACCTCCGGTTCATGCTCAGGTGGGTTAATGGCTCCCAATTCAATTAGATCAAGGCCCCCTATTTGACGGGAAATTTCATTAATGACAAATTTTATAGTTACGGGCTGCCCGGAAGCAATATTAACTGGTCCTGAAACATCGCTTTCCAAAAGCGCAGCAAAGGCGTCGGCAACATCCTGTACATACAGGAAATCCCGTATCTGGCTGCCATGGGTGCAGCGGGCAGGCTCTCCCCTTAATAATGAGCGAATAACAGAAGGGATAAGTCTCACAGGATACTCCTGGGGGCCATAGATAAGAAAAACACGCCCCCAGGCGCTGCTTATACCGGTCTCCCGGATAAATGCCTCAAGCATAACCTGTAGTGAATGTTTACATATTCCATAAGTGGTTGCAGGTACTATCGGTGTGATTAATTCCCGGCAATATCCGTGGCTCCAATCATACTCGGCACACGTCCCGGCCATGACCACCCGTTGCCCGCCCTGCTCCTGAAAGCTATGCAATAGCTCTAAACTTGCTTGCACCCATGAAAAATTCTTTATTGAAGTCCAGTACTCTCCCGGAGTTACGTCCCAGGCCAGGTGAAGCAGATAGGCTGGCTGTACGCCTTTGAGCAGGTTTTTGATTTGCTCATGATCTAAAAGATCGGCCCTGTGCCATCTGCAACCGGGTATAGCAGGTGTTAATTTCCCGGATGTAACGGCATGAACATCAAAGTCATGTTCGATCAAAGTGCGCAGAGTATGTCTGCCAATAAACCCAGTGGCGCCGGTTACCAGGACTTTTTTCATGACATATACTCCGGATAACTCTGGTCCTGAACCGAAATAATCCTTTCAAGGGCATCCGGCCAACGGATGCCGATAGCCGGGTCATCCCAGCGCATACCCTTTGCACACTCCGGATGATAAAATTCCGACATCTGATAAAAAACCTCCGTATTATCAGCAAGGGTCTGGAAACCGTGGGCAAATCCTTCCGGAATATATAGCATTTTTCTGTTATCTTCGCTCAGTTCAGCGGCCAGCCATTGTTTATAAGTGGACGACTGGGGGCGCAGGTCGATTATTACATCAAATATTGCCCCTCTGGTGCAGCGGACCAGTTTGGCTTCTTCCCAGGGCGCCGCTTGATAATGCATGCCCCGTAAAGTGCCTTTTTTACAGTTAAAAGAAAGATTGCATTGTACCAGTTCCGGTTTTAAACCGTGGGACTTAAATTCTTCCCGGCACCAGCTGCGGGCAAAAAAACCCCGTTCGTCACTTAACGGCTCTATTTCTATGAGAAATACCCCTTTGATTTTGGTTTCCCGGAAAATCATTTAGATCACCATAACTTTCGGGATAAAGACTATGAATTTTCCACCCCATTCACGAATGAAAGACATTTGTTCCAAGACTTCATCTTTCAGATTCCATGGCAGAATAACAACATAGTCCGGTTTTGTCTCCCTGATTTTATCGGGAGAGACAATGGGGATACGGTTACCCGGCAGGTACAGGCCCTGCTTGAAGGGGCTCCGGTCAACGGTGAAATCCAGGAAGTCTCCGCCGATACCGCAATAATTAAGCAGAGTGTTGCCTTTGGCCGGGGCACCATAACCCACCATGGTCCGGCCTTCTTCTTTAAGCTGGATCAGAAATTTAAGGATTTTGCGTTTTGTTGCTTTTACCTGTTCACCAAAAGCCTGATATGTGCGGATTTGTTTTATTCCTGCGGTTTCTTCCCGGCTTAACAGTTCGGTTATCTGTGAACCAACCGGTTTGGTGCCATCTTCCGAATGGCAGGCATAAATCCTTAGCGAACCCCCATGAGTAGGCAGTTCTTCCACATCAAACAAAGTCAGCCCGTGAGCAGCGAAAACCCTATTTACCGTGGTCAGGGAAAAATAAGAAAAATGCTCATGGTAGATGGTATCGAACTGGTTTTCCTGTATTAATCTCAGCAAATGAGGGAATTCCATTGTAATTACACCTAGGGGTTTAAGAAGAATTTTCATCCCGGATACAAAATCAAGCAGGTCAGGAACATGAGCCAATACGTTGTTCCCTATCAGCAGGTCAGCCTGCTTGCCTTCTGCAGCCAGCTTTTTTGCAGCTTGTTGGCCGAAGAAAGTCACAACTGTCTGAATCCCTTTGTCTTGGGCTGCTTTAGCCACATTAGCTGCCGGTTCGATGCCCAGAACGGGGATGCCGGCTGTCTTGAAGTATTGCAGTAAATAACCGTCATTGCTGGCAATTTCCACAACATGGTGCCCACTGCCTAAAGCAAAACGCGAAACCATTTGTTCCGTATAATCCCGGGCGTGTTTCAACCAACTTTCCGAATAAGAACTGAAATAAGCATAATCACTAAAAATCTGTTCGGGAGTTTCAAACTCTTCCAGTTGCACCAAAAAACAGTTTTCGCATACGTACGCATGGAGAGGGTAAAAGCTTTCCTTTTCCTGTAGTTTTTCCGGCGATACATAGGCATTAGAGAGAGGGGACATACCCAAATCCGCAAAACTTATGTTTAACTTGGTGCCACAAAATCGGCAAGCCCTCGTTTTCATTGGCATTCATTCCTTAATTGTCTGAATCTCTCAATTTGTTGCAAGGTTATGGGCTGCATTTCCTGCTTTTGGGCATAAACCCGATACCATTCGACGATCCACTGAATCGTCTCATCTAGTGTTAGCACAGGCTGCCATCCCAGTTTCAATCTGGCTTTGGAACAATCCAGGCTGAGATAATTGGCTTCATGGGGATGTTTCCCCTGATCACAGACCCATTGAGCTTCATTTCCCCAAAGATCAATGATCCGCCGGGTAAGCAGCCCAACAGGTACTGTATCATCATCAGATGGTCCGAAATTCCATCCTCCGCTATATTCCTTCCCATTCTCCCACAGCTTTTCGGCCAGCAAAAGATAACCGTTTAACGGTTCCAGCACATGCTGCCAGGGGCGGATAGCATCAGGGTTGCGAATTAACACAGGCTTATTGGCAAGAATCGAACGCACTGCATCGGGAATAAGGCGGTCTTCCGCCCAATCTCCTCCGCCGATGACATTCCCGGCCCGCACAGTTGCCACCGCCGCCCCGGATTGATCAGAAGATGATGAACTAAAGTAAGAATTTCGATAAGCAGCAGTAATCAATTCCGCACAGCCTTTGCTGCAGCTATATGGGTCAAATCCACCCATCGGGTCTGTCTCCCGGTATCCCCGGGACAGTTCATTATTTTCGTAGCACTTATCACTGGTTACAATAACTATCACCCGCACACTGTCGGTCTGACGCGCTGCTTCAAGCAGGTGAACCGTTCCCATCACATTGGTGGCAAAAGTGCTCACAGGCTCTTGATATGACCTGCGAACCAAGGCTTGAGCCGCCAGGTGAAAGATTATTTCCGGCCGGTGTTTTTGAATGGCCCGGTAAAGGGCATTGCTGTCCCGTACATCGCCTGTGAGTGAAACCATCTTATTTCCAACCTTGGCCAGTTCGAACAAGTTGGGTTCTGTAGGCGGAGAAAGAGCATAACCGCATAGACTGGCACCATACTGCTGTAAGCAGAGAGACAGCCAGCTGCCTTTAAAGCCTGTATGTCCTGTAATAAAAACTTTTTTGTTACGCCAAAATGATGCTGTCACGGCCATACCTTCCATGGAGCATTACCTGAAACCCATAGTTGCTCCAGCCTTACTTTATCTCTCAGGGTATCCATGGGCTGCCAAAAACCTTTATGTCTGAAGGCTGATAGCTGTTCGGCCTGGGCCAGCCTCTCCAGAGGTTCCCGCTCCCAAACGGTAGCGTCACCCTCGATAAAATCGAACACTTCCGGCTCAAGTACAAAAAAGCCCCCGTTAATCCAACCGTTATCTCCCTGTGGTTTTTCCTGAAAACTGGTGACTCGGCTCCTCTGCAGTTTTAATGCTCCGAAACGGCCTGGCGGCTGAACTGCGGTTAAGGTGGCCAAAGTACCCTGACTCCGGTGAAAAGCAATCAGTTTACTGATATTAACATCACCCACCCCATCACCATATGTAAAACAAAAAGTTTCCTGCCCCACATAGTCCTGCACCTTTTTTAGCCTTCCTCCGGTCATTGAGTCGTCTCCGGTATCAACTAAAGTAACATGCCATGGTTCACAATTGTGGTTGTGGATAAATGTTTTGTTTTCACGCATATCAAAAGTAGCGTTTGACTGGTGAAGGAAATAGTTAGCAAAATACTCTTTGATCAGATAACCTTTGTAACCCAGGCAGATTATGAACTCATAAATGCCGTGGGCAGAATAAATCTTCATAATATGCCACAGTATCGGTTTCCCGCCTATCTCAATCATCGGTTTGGGTTTCACATTGGTTTCTTCACTGATGCGAGTACCTAATCCCCCGGCAAGAATAACTGCTTTCATTGCATAATCTCACTCTCCATTGCACCGCCCAAAGCTTCATCAGCCTAAGAATTCCTTTACAATGGCGCTGACTTCTTTTGGGTTGGGTATAATATTTTTATGGTAAAGATGTTTAGGAGTTTTCAATACATTGCTGGAATGCACGATGTTTAAAAAGTTTCGCTTATCAAGAATCTCGTGTTCAAGGGCAATGGCACCGGCATGACCTCCGGACAGCAAATATTTTTTTCCGGCCAAATAATCCGGTACTTTATAAATGAAGGTGTAGAATTGGGGAGATTCATAAAAAACATGAGCCAGACGATTTTGGGTAGAATCGTACAGATATCCTTTTTGATTTATGATAACTTTCGTATCTTCCTTGGGTTTATAATCGTGCAACTGTTGAACAAAGGTCTTGTGATATGCGTCATCTGAATCGAGCCGGATTAAATATAGAGTATCGTAACCTTCAATATGTTTTAGAATCGGATTTCCCTTTGGAATCACGAACCGGACGTTTTCAGGAAGTTTGTCATATCTCTCCAAAGCTTGTTTTACATATTCCTCGGATAGCGGATCATATTGAACAAGAGCCTGAAAATCCTGATTCGTCTGGAGTTTTAAACTGCGCAAAGAAAATCTCATAAATTTTTCTATTCTGTCATCAACCCAATCTTTTTCAAGGCGGTGTTCATTCCAGCGAAATGTATTAAAGATTATGTTAATAATAAATTTTCTTTTTCCCATTTTCATGCATCTCCTGAAAAACTAGGGTATCTGGCCCAAGATTATCTTAACAGCCGTACTGCTCACGTTTTCCACCAAGTATTCACCCGGCGGCTGCCATAGACACGGTTGGTCTATAACTGTTTTAACTGCATTGCCAATATCTTCGGGCTTACACCCCGTGATTAAATTACTGCCAACTTCTACCGTTTCCGGCCTTTCCGTAACATCCCGCAGGGTTACATTGGGCACCTTAAAAATACAGCATTCTTCCTGTACGGTACCGCTGTCACTTAAAGCACAAAAAGCCTTTTTCTCCAGGCAGACAAAATCAAATAAATCTAATGGTTCAACAGCCCGCACACCTTCTCCGTCCATAATTTTGCCTTGCTTCTTAAGCTGAGAACGTGTCCTTGGGTGCAGACTGCAAATTACCGGTATTTTATATGCAATATGCAAAAGATGAAACGCCTCAATAAATTTGCTCAAGCGTTCTTCGACATCAACATTTTCAGCCCGGTGGAGGGTGACCAAAAAATATTTTTTAGCATCTATATCCAAACTTTCCAGCACCCGGCTGTTTTCAATGCCGGGAGCGTAATAGTCCAAGACCTCTTTTATGGGGTTGCCGGTAACAAAAATCCGCTGGCTGGCAATTCCTTCTCGCAGTAAGTTCGCCCGGCTGCGCTCAGTATACGGCATAAGGATGTCGCTGCAGTGGTCAACAATGCGGCGGTTGACTTCCTCCGGGACCCGGTCATCGTAACAACGGTTCCCGGCCTCCATATGAAAAACAGGGATACCCATCCGTTTGGCTGCCACCGACGCCAGGGCGCTGTTAGTATCACCGAGGATCAGCAAACGGTCCGGTTTCTCTTTTAGCATTACCTTTTCACATTCAGCCAGAATTGTGCCAATTTGACCCATCATGCTCTCAGATTTGCATTCCAATACGTAATCCGGCAGCCGCAGGTTTAACCCTGCAAAAAAGATGTCATTGAGGGTACGGTCGTAATTTTGACCGGTATGAACCACAACATGTTCACAAACTTTGTCCAGGAGCGGAATCACCCGGCTCAGGCGAATGATCTCAGGGCGGGTCCCCAAGACAGTCATTACCTTCATCGCAAAAATTCCCCTTCCTCATTTATCATCTGGCCGACCATCAGATCATGCTTTTCTAAGAGCTGCCTGGTTTCTTCCGGAGACAGCAATGAATCTCCCGAACTGTACTCCCTGTTTAGAGCCTGCAGCCCGGTTTCTTCTTTGATCAATTCAGGGAGCATCGGTTTAATGGCATAATGTTCACCGCGGTCAAAGGTCCGCCAGCCTTCTTCGTCAGAGACCAGAATTTCATGCACCTTTTCCCCGGGCCGGATCCCTGTAATCACCAGATCTATTTTACGCTCGCCGATCAGAGCTTTAGCCACATCCACAATGCGGGCACTTGGGACCTTCGGCACATAAGTCTCACCCGGGTGAGCCGTTTTCAAGGCAGCAAAAATAGTATCCACCGCCCGGTCCAGGGTCAGTAAAAACCGGGTCATTTCCGCCGTGGTAACGGTAACCGGTCCGCCATTGATAATCTGCTCATGAAACAGAGGAATTACCGAACCTCTGGATGCCAGGACATTGCCATAACGCACACATATAAAACGGGTGGCCGGAATCGTGATATTGGCCGCGATAAATATCCTTTCCTGCAAGGCCTTAGACATGCCCATTACATTGACCGGCTTGCAGGCCTTATCTGTAGAAACCCCGACAACGGTCTGGATTTTTAGGTTATGCTCCCGGATGGCGTTGACGATATTCTCTGCGCCGGTTATATTTGTCTGTACTGCTTCAAACGGGAAATACTCACAGGAAGGCACCTGCTTGAGGGCCGCCGCATTAATTACAATATCAGCCTCTTTCAAGACCGAGCATACCGCGCGGTAATCGCGGACATCACCGATCCTGAATTCCAGCAGGCGCTTAAAATTACGATAAATAACCTCATCTGTGACTTCCTTTTTTTGCTGGTAAGCAACCCGCATAAAGTGTTGTTTAGCCTCATCCCGGGAAAAGATAATTATTTTTTGGGGATAACCCAATTCATTGGTTAGTAGACGGCGGGTGAGGACTTTGCCTAGGGAACCCGTACCGCCTGTAATGACTATTACTTTGTTATCTAAAAGCGCCATTTATTTTCCCCCTTATTGGTTTCGTAGTCTCTCGGAAACAAAGTTGATTTTTCATCCGCGTTAATCCGCGCCATCTGCGGCTTTATTCTAATTGCAGCTTGGTTGCGCGTTGGACTCTATTGGTATAATCCCGGAACATATTATCGATAAGTTCCGGCCATGACGGGGGAATATAACCGCTCACCCGCCGGAACACAGTGGAATCCAACGCCCTGTTCATATAAAAACTGTCATCCGGCTCAATTTCGATAGATTTACCATACTTCTCTGCTACTAATTTTAATAACTCATATTTGGATATTGGTTCAGATGAAACATGGTACAGTCCGGCCAGTTGAGTTCCGGGAATTACATAATCACTAATTATCCTGGCAATTTCAACCGTCGGAAAACCGGAAAATACCGCTTTGGTAAAACCCTGTATTTTTTCGTCCCTGGCCAGGAACCATTCGATTAAACCATAGTTCCCCTTCAATTCATGGCCGATAATGGATGTGCGTAAAGTCACACAATGCGGTTCAGTCACTTCACCCAGGTATTTAGTTCGGCCATAAAGATCGGTGGCATCCACCGGGTCTGATTCAGTGTAGTTTCCCTTGACCCCGTTAAACACACAGTCTGTACTGATATGGATCATCCTCGCACCTGCCGCCTTACAAACTGCCGCCAGCCGGTGTGGCCAAAGCGCATTAACGGCAATGGCCGTAAGCGGGTCTTTTGCGGTCGGCGCCTGTTTGATAATGCCAATGCAGTTAATCACTATGTCCGGTTTTATCCTGGCCATGACCTTAATGATGTTGTCAAAATTATCGGTATCAACATTGACCACCACTTTCTGCAAAAGTTCCCGCCAAAACCGCCCTGAAAGGCCGGTCAAACTTCGCGCCGTACCATATACATCAAGATTCGTACATTCAGAAAGCCGAGTTAACAATGTATACCCGAGCATCCCTGTCACACCGGTAATCAAAACCTTGGCAGTTCCCATTTTGCTCACCTTTCTATTAACAGAGTACTTCACGTCAGGTGGAATTTAGACTCCATCTGACGCTTAGAAATCGTTATCCAGGGGCTAACCGCTACTTATCTCCCGTTTACAGAAGCGGGAGTCTTAGTCGCGGTTAGCCATCGGATCAAAACACTTTTACTCCGGGACTATAATCCATCTTATGCCTGATAGACATAAATCGTTTACAATTTACTTTTTTTTTTGCAAAAAGTAATGAGTGAGACACCACTATCGTCTCACTCATTACACGCAACCCCGCTCCACTAACCTACAAATATGGTAATATAGATTCTTTAACCCTATGTTCATATGTATGATTATTTATTACATATTCCATACCCTGTAACGCTATTTTAGTTCTTTCAGCATCATGATTAAGGTAATATTTCATTTTTTCATATGCTTCACCGGGAGATTTAACAGTAACTAGATGTTTACCGTTTTCAAAAAAATAATCCATTGATTGTGTCCATTGAGTTAAATGAAATCCGCCGCTTCCTAAAATTTCAAATGAACGCATGGACTGCTGTGTCTTTGAAACATCACTACATTGGACGCCTAAAATTATTTTTGCGGAAGCACAAATATCAGGAATATCTTCATTAGGATGAAAACCTTTATACAACAGAGGATTATTTAAATATTTTATTCCCAGGGGGGTATCCCAAAAGGCACCAAAAACATTAAATTTATAACCTTCTTTGGATAATCTGACAGCAGGTTTAACTACTGTATCAAAACCCTTTAATCTGGCGGGATGGTTGTAACAACTGGCCTGTAAGATAATCTCCAAATCATATTTGGCATTGTATTTTCCAGGTTTGTGATAATCGGGATTGCAGGCAAACATCATCAGGTGAGCATTTAATCCTAATTCCCTGTATTTTTCAACACATTCAATAGCGGGTGATAATATCAAATCAGCATATTGGGAAACAATGGGCAGCATCAAATCATATAATACAGGGTCTTCTGTAGCCCAATATATAAGTTTTTTATTAAAATCTCTACACCCATCGGGAACTGCATTGTAGAAATGATTTGCTCCGTTTAAAAACACATAATCACAATCTGAACGCTTAATGGCGGTATATACAATCTGATATTTTTCCTTATCGGAAAGTTTGCTGGTCATGCATTTTGGATATTTTAATTCATTAAACTGCAATTTGTTTCTGGGCATCTTCACTTCAAAACCCAGCTTTTCCAATGCCGGCATAATGCCATGCTGCAACATTGGAGAAGGATTGAGGTCAAAATATAAGATTTTATACATATGAACCTCCTCGTATTATTTAAAATCTCTAAATTTATCCAGTAATTCAGGTAACATGACATGCTGGCTATACATTGAAATATCGCACCAGATATCATATCCTGCCTCTTTGGCCGAACGGCAAAAATATTCGTCTTCCCCTTGGATGTGCCAGCCATATTTGGCTTTCGAACAGACTTCTTTACTGATTAATATACATGCTCCGGTTAAATCACAGGGGATAGTTGTTCCAATAGGATTTTTCTCAGGATGCTTAACTCTGTAATTTACTATATGTTCATATCTGTTATTACCAACTTTTCTTAAAATATTAGGATATTTGCAGGCTTCATCCAGGGATTTTGCAACAAGGTACCCATTATACAAAAGTGAAGAAATAATATGTTTGTTATGTGATATTAGCCTTTTTAAAATATCGCTTCTTAACAATATGTCACAATCTGAACTAAATAAATAGTCAGCATCCAGATCAAGACATTTTTTCAACAACTTGTTACGAAGTTCGGCTAGCCAATAATAGCTGTATTTTTTACGGATTTCAAACTTTCTTTCATCTGTAAATTTTTTTTTACTGTTATATACATCAATTTCAATTGACCTATATTCGCGTTCATATTGTTGTTTAAAATCCTGCAGCAATGTTAAGCTCTTATCTGAAGAATTATTAACTATCCAATAGATATCTATCAATGTCCGGTCATAGTCAAGATTAAATAAATTTCTAAGGTAATAAGGAATTATCCAGTCTCTCGAATTTACCGGGCAGGCCACAAGTATTTTTTTATCCTGGTTTACGTTCTCCGGCATCAGGCAACATCCTTTGAGTATTATGAATTATCAAGTCTCTGGTGTAGTATTATGTTACGTGGGCACAGCGGCCGTAGTTCCAAAATGGAATAATTTTTTTAACCCAGTAACATAACTCTCCCCGGTCACATATTATGTTAAGGAAAGGGGGAATTATTAATGGCTGATGCAATCTTGGAAGGTTTTCTAACTGATGGCACTAAAAGCGTTACTTTTGCAGCCAACGCATCCTGTGACGGAGTACCGAGCGGTAGTATCGCCGGCACCTTTGAGAACATTTTTACCGGTGGTCCCGTACTTGGGGACTTTGCATTCGCTTCCGCCACTCCACTTCTCATAGGTATAAATGAGGCATTAAACATTATCCATCTTGCGTTCGAAGATGTCACCGTAACAAACCTAAGTACCGGAGAAACGTTTACCGGTGGCACTGCGATTGTCACAGCAACCAGTGTTACTGAAACTACATGGGAAGGTTCTATCACAGTATTGTTTGATACACATGTCCTAACATTCTTTGGATTATTTACTGGTCTCGCCATAGAAAACGAAACGGTGATTTGCCAGCAGCTTTTGTGACGAAGAAGTAGAGGTTACGTAAAATATCCTGTCAGCACCTGTTGAGATATTCAACAGGTGTATCTTTTTTGGCAAAAAAAAACCCCTTGCAGAGCAAGGGTTAACCTACATTTATAAATTTCGGGGCCGGAGCGCCGCATATAGAGCACTTCTCAGGCGCACTGTTTTCATGAATATTTCCGCATATCTGACAAACGTAATACTCCACATCTGCATTGTGCTCAAGGGCTGCCAGAGCTTTTTTGTATAAGTTGGCATGAACCTTCTCAGCCTCGTTAGCCATTTCGAATGCGCGCTTAGCCTTATTATTCCCCTCTTGTTCAGCCTCTTTAATAAAACCTGGATACATGTTGGTGAACTCTTCTGTTTCCCCTTCAATGGCAGCCTGGAGATTCTCAGCCGTACTCTTCACCAGCCCTAACACTCCGAGTTCACTCAGAGCGTGTATAGTTTCTGCTTCGGCGGCTGCCCTGAATAATTTTGCTATTCCGGGATGACCTTCTGCGTCGGCTTTTTTGGCAAAAGCCAAATACTTGCGGTTAGCCTGAGATTCCCCTGCAAACGCTGTCTTAAGGTTATTTTCTGTCGACATGATAAGCTCCTCCTTAATAGTTTTGTACTTTCTCGGAAATTCACGCTTTGGTGATAAAGTAAAAAGAATATAAAACATACCAGTAGAGAGCACAGAGGCACAGAGAAGCATAGTTCTTCATATTTGTCAAATAGATAGAGTTGAAAATAATAACTTAGTGTAGCTATTACTTCTATAAAAAAACAAGAAAACGATACGGTCGGCTAGAAGTAATCAGTATGTTATAGCATTTTCGCTCTGTGTCTCTGTGTCCTCTGTGGTATATGGAGCGAAGATAAATCAGTAAGCAGTTAGCATACTTACTCTAAACACTGTTCACTGTTTACTGTTTACTGTTTACTGTTTACTGTTTACTGTTTACTGTTTACTGTTTACTGTTTACTGTTTACTGTTTACTGTTTACTGTTTACTGTTTACTGTTTACTGTTTACTGTTTACTGTTTACTGTTTACTGTTTACTGTTCTGTTCTTACCTGTTCTGTTCTTACCTGTTCTTGACCTTAGCAGGTTCAACATGAACGCGCCTACCCTTTATTATATTTTTGTGCATAGAGTACAATACCTTTTCTGCTGCTTCTTTGGGCACCTCAACAAATGTGAATTTGTCATATATTTTGATTGCCCCAATAATTTTTCCCGGGATTCCCGCTTCTTCGGCAATAGTCCGCACCAAGTCCTGAGGCCTTATTTCATCAGCCCGGCCTATATTCATAAACAGGCGAACCATCCCAGGCTCAGCTCCGGTATTGCCAAATTCCACTTCATCAATGGATACCTTTTCCTCTGTAACTTCAATATCAAAAGCCACTTTGAGAGCCGCAGCGGCGACATCCATGGTTTCGTAATCCACCATCTGTTCTATAATTGAACGATAGTGACTGAGTTTACCGTTCTGAATGGTCCTGACCAGTTTTTCAATTATTACCTCCTTCTGGCGCTCAAAAACGTCCTCAAAGGTAGGCAGCAGCAGCCTTTTAATCCTGGTATTGACAGTTTTTTCAATCAGTCTCAACTGCCTGTACTCCCTGGGAACAACAAAGGACATCGCAATTCCGGCCTTACCGGCCCGGCCGGTCCGCCCGATTCGATGTACGTAAGATTCAGGGTCCTGAGGAATATCGTAGTTAATCACGTGACTGACATTTTCAATATCCAACCCCCTGGCTGCCACATCTGTGGCTACCAAAATTTCCACCTGACCTTCCCGGAACTTCCGCATTACCTTGTTCCGCTGGGCCTGGGTCAGATCCCCATGCAAGCCCTCAGCTTCGTAGCCCCTGGCTTCCAGACCTGCCACCAATTCATCAACACCGCGCTTAGTCCGGCAAAATATAATGGCCAGATTGATATTGGAAGTATCCATCACCCGGCAAAGGCCATCCAGCTTATTATGTTCCTTAACTTCATAAAATACTTGTTCAATTTGCGGCACAGTCAGTTCATCACGGCTCACCGATAAAATCCGGGGCTCACGTAAATACCTGCGGGCCAACCGCTGAATTTCATCCGGCATAGTGGCCGAAAAAAGCAGGGTCTGTTTTGACTCAGGTGTTTCCTGCAGGATACTCTCGATATCTTCAATAAAACCCATATCCAGCATTTCGTCAGCCTCATCGAGCACCATGAAACGTAAGCTGCTCAGGCGAAGGGTTTTCCGCCTCAAATGATCCAAAATCCGTCCGGGAGTGCCTACAACAACTTGTACTCCCCGTTTGAGAGCCAGAATCTGCCGGTCAATTGACTGACCGCCATAAATGGCCAGGGTTCTGGCTCCCGTATATTTGCCAATCTTGGTAATTTCCTCTGCCACCTGGATAGCCAACTCACGGGTAGGTGTTAGAATTAAGGCCTGCGCATCGCGTGACCTGGGGCCAAGATTTTCGATAATCGGAATCCCAAAGGCTGCTGTTTTGCCGGTACCGGTTTGGGCCTGTCCGATTACATCAAACCCTTGCAGCAGCAGCGGAATGGCTTCAGTCTGAATTGGCGATGGTTCTTCAAAACCCATATCACTGATAGCGTTAACTACCTTTTTACTTAATTCCAGATTACCGAATTGCTTTTTTTCATACATTTAAATAATAAACTCCTCTCAACAAAAGGTACAAATTCCCTATCTATTATAACAGATTTTTGGGTTTTTGCTAACTTTTATATTTCAGCAGATATTTTCTTAACATATTCAGAGCTGTATTGGCAGTCTGCCACCTGATGACCTCCCGGTCGCCGACAAAATAGCAAGGCTGAACAATTGTCGTCTCATGATCAGCGAAACCTATGTAAACCAGCCCAACGGGCTTATCAGGGGTTCCCCCGCCAGGTCCCGCAATTCCCGTAACCGCAACGGCCAGATCCGTTCCCCCGGCCTGTCTGACACCTTTAACCATTTCCAGTGCTGTCTCTTCACTTACAGCCCCGAATCTTTCCAATGTCTGTGGCGGCACGCCCAGAAATTGCGTCTTGGCTTCATTCGAATAAGTTACCAGACTATACATAAAATTCTCCGATATGCCGGGAACCCCGGTCAGCCTTTGAGCGATCAGTCCGCCGGTGCAGGATTCCGCAACAGAGATGGTTAAACCATGTTTTTTAAGCAAAGCTGCCACAACAGCCTCCAGGGTTTCATCATCAGTTCCATATATATTATGTCCAAAACGCCGGCGGATTTCCTTTTCCACCCCTTTGATCATGCCGAGAGCCTCGGCCTTGGAAGAGGCTTTTGCTGTTAACCGGATATAAACTTCTCCGCGGGGTGCCAAAAAAGCGATGGTCGGATTGGTCTGGCTGTCCACCAGGTCTTTAATCTGTTCTTCAACTGAGGGTTCTCCGATGCCTATGATTTTTAAAACCCGGGAGATGATCACAGCTTTATTCTGACCTGTTCGTTTACCGATAAACGGGACTACGGTCTCATTGAACATCGGCTGCATCTCAACCGGAGGCCCAGGCAGAATAATAATAATTTTTTTGTCTTTCTCTAATATAACTCCAGGAGCTGTACCCATCTTATTGGGAATGATCAGGGATCCTTCCGGGAGATATGCCTGTTTGATATTAGCTTCAGGCATCTGACCACCCCGCATGGCAAAAAATTTCCGAAGATCAGCCATAGCCCGGTCATCAAGGTACATGTTAAGGCCAAGAACATTGGCCACAGTCTCTTTGGTCAGATCATCTTCAGTAGGGCCCAGTCCTCCTGTTATAATAATCAAATCGGCTCGTTGCATGGCCGTTTCCAAAGCTTCTGAAATCCGGAGCGCATTGTCACCCACCGTGGTTTCGAAATATATGTCAACTCCCATTTCAGCCAGTTTCCGGCCCAGGAACTGAACATTTGTATTTAAAATCTGGCCAAGCAAGAGCTCCGTTCCGGTAGAAATCAATTCGGCTCTCATCCCGCAGACCCCCTTTTTATATATCAAAAAGATTATATTCTTTAGTTTCCACAATAACCCTGCTAAACATTACAGAAATACTGAAAAAATAAAAAAGCCGCGGATGAACACAGATAAAAATAAAAAAGATGACGCTGAGTGTGCGGAGGACACGGAGGACGCGGAGAAAAATGATAAATTTCCATCACGCAATCGGCTTTTGCTCTAATTTCAAAAAAACGAAAAGAGATGTCGCACAACATTCAGGTTCTAGTGAATTGGCCTGTCGGGGTTCAATGGGCCTCAGTGTTCTCTGTGTCATTTTTTTAAACTCCGGCCTGAAGTTCCCTGTACATACGGCTGGTACAGGAAAAGCGGTGTATCTCTACACCGCTTCTTTTGCCTCAACAGTTGCCGGGTCCTGCTCTGCAAAAATTAGTTTTCTGAAGTCTGAGCCGGACAATCGCTCCTGTTCCAGCAATATATTAGTCACAGCCTGAACCCGCTCACCATATGGTTCCAGAAGCTGGCGAACTCTGTTTTCCTGGGCCTGCAGGATCTCGCTGATGACATTGTGCATTTTATCCCGGGGCAGGCTGTCTTCAGATACAACCCCGAGCGAGGACATGCCTGAGGTCACGATTTTTTTGGCCAGGTGGAGTGCCTGTTCAAAATCATTGGCCGCACCTGTACTGCGGCTGGCAAAAATCAATTCCTCGGCCAAAGCCCCGGCCAGCATGATACAGATCTGGTTCTCCATATACTCCCTGGTATAAAGATAAGTGTCATCTTCAGGAGTCTGCCTCATGTAACCCAAGGCGTTGCCTCGCGGGCTGATGGTTAGAGTAGAAACCGAGCCCGGCCTCAACATTTCACTGATCAGGGCATGTCCGGTTTCGTGCACTGACACTCGTTTCAGTTCTTCGGGATTCGGCCTCTTATCCAGTTTTTCACCCATGATAACTTTATCCACGGCCTCTTTAAAGTGGCGCAGAACGAGCTGTCCGGCACCTTCCCTGAAAGCATAAATAGCCGCTTCATTAGCTAAACTTTCCAGATGGGCACCTGAAAAACCAAAAGTCTCTTTGGCGATATCCCTTAAATTAACATCAGCGCCTATCGGCTTGTTCCTGGTGTGGATTTTTAGGATTTGCTCCCGGCCGTCCTTGGAAGGCAGGTCAACCTTCACTGTCCTGTCAAAACGTCCCGGCCTCATTAATGCTTCATCCAACATATCGGCCCTGTTAGTGGCCGCAATCAGCAGTACTTTTATTGAATCATCGGTTTTCATGCCATCCAGCTCCACCAGCAGCTGGTTGAGGGTCTGGTCATATTCCATATGACTTGAATGCTGACCCCTTTTGCCGCCTAAAACATCAATCTCATCAATAAAGATTATGGCTTGATTCTTCTGTTGTTTTACTGCATTTTCCTTAGCTGTTTGAAAAAGCTTCCGCACCCTTTGGGCTCCCACACCGGCATACATTTCGATAAATTCACTCCCGCTGGTGGCCACAAACACAGCATCGGTATAGGTTGCAGCAGCTTTAGCCATCAAGGTTTTACCGGTTCCCGGAGGTCCGGTCAGCAAAATCCCTTTCAGTGGACGAATACCCAGCTTTCTGATTTGCTCATAGTCTCTGATAAAGTCCAGGGCTTCTGCCAATTCCTTGATAGCCGCCTCCTGTCCCCCAATATCATGAAAGGTGACATGAGACATTTTGGACATCTCGTGGATGCCTGTCGTTTTCATTAAACCCTTGCTCTGGGCAAAGATGTAAACAGCGACAAAAAATCCGCCGATAAAAATCAACGGAATCACATCATACCCATTCCAAACTAAAAAACCAAGGATAGCGAGGCCAGAGCCAAGGCCTATTTCTTTGATAGATTTTTTTATCATCTTTGCCCACTTCCAATCTGGTTGGCATAACTATCAACTGCACCCAGGGAGTTATTTTTTTGCCTTGGGATAATCTCATATAGATAGTTATTGCCTTTAAATATTTCGACATAGACATTATCGTTGTCGATATACACTTTTGCGGTTGCGCCCACCTTGTCGGCATTTTGCTGGATGACATCAGCCATCTTGGTAAAATCACCTTTAGCCAGTGCTTCATAAATAACAAACTGGCTTTGGTAATATATTTCTTCCAAGGCCTTATCCCGGTTGTCCCTGAGTTCCATGGTGTATTTTGTGTCACCCAAAATCTCTGCAGTATAACTGTTCAATTCCCGATAGGCTTGTCTCAGGTTATCCGTCTTTTTAACATGCAAGACCACATTTATTGAAGTGCCCTTTTCTTCAATAACCGGAATTTTATTGACCAGTTTGGTTTCAGAATACAGCTTGAATAGGGGCTCCTCCACATCATATTTCTGATACAGAAACTGGACGGACAGGAGGACAGCCAGTGTAACAAATACTGCAGCTATTACGACATATACTCTTAACCCTTTAATTTGCAAGACTTTTCCTCCCCTTTCTAACCTGCTAGAGACATTATAACATACCCATTTGGACACTTCCTTATGGAATAAATGGAAACCGGTTGACAAGGAATTCTATTTAACTGTTAACAGCACATTAACAAAATTAATTAAGGGCACACTTTAAACAATAGTTGCTTAAACAATTAAAATCCTAGTAATATATATTAAAAGAGTGTGTATGGGGAGGGCCTGATGTTATCTGATTTCTGGTTTATGTATGGGAAGTCTATATTATGGATATATTCTGCATCATCGACAGTTCTAATGATTGTGGTCAGTTTTTTAATCTTTCTGGAAAAAAGGAATCCTTATAAGACTATAGCGTGGCTTGCAGTTATGATTATTTTCCCAATCCTCGGGTTTATTGTTTATCTGGTTTTTGGCCAGAACGTTCGTAAACGCAAGCTGATCCGTACCAAAAGTATTCATGAAATAGATTATATTAATAATATTGTGGATCACCAGATCGAATACCTGAAAAACAATACAGATTTTAACTTCGAGCCATTGAATTCTAAAAAGCAGCTGATCAGCCTGCTTCTCCATAACGCCAATGCCCCTTTTACCAGAAACAACCGTGCTCAGGTCCTGCCTGACGGCAGCGAGGCTTTTGAACTCATCTTTGCAGAGTTGGAAAAGGCTACAGACCATATTCACATTGAATACTACATCATAAGGGATGATAACACCGGGCAGATTTTAAAGGAAATATTGATCCGCAAAGCTAAAGCAGGCGTTAAAGTGAGGGTTATTTACGACGATGTAGGCAGCTGGACCCTCGCTAAGTCATTTATTAAAGACCTACAGGATAACGGAATTCAGATCAAGCCGTTCCTGCCTGTGATATTCCCTCTAATCAATAACAGGATAAATTACCGCAATCACCGGAAAATTGTGGTCATTGACGGCCGGGTTGGTTTTATGGGCGGCCTAAATGTCGGAGATGAATACCTGGGTTATCATCCCAGGCTTGGAAAGTGGCGCGACACTCATCTAATGCTGGAAGGAACGGCAATTCATTTTCTCCAGGTTATTTTCCTCCTGGATTGGGAATTTGTCAGTGGAGAAACCCTGACTGCCAGGAACTTTTTCCCTGAAACTGAATGCTTTCAAGGAAAATTAATTCAGATTGCTGCCAGCGGGCCTGACACAAACTGGCAAACCATCCAGCAGTCTTATTTTGCTTTAATTAATTCGGCCCAAAAATCCATTAAAATTACAACCCCATACCTGATACCCGATGACGCGATTTTGCTGGCCCTAAAAACAGCGGCTTTGAGTGGGGTTGATGTCAAAATTATGCTGCCAGGTATTCCGGATAAGAAAATTGTTTACTGGGCATCCCAAAGTTATTTTGATGAACTGATGGAAGCGGGCATTCAGATTTTTCTCTACAAGCCGGGGTTTATCCATGCCAAAATTGTTTCAGTTGACGGTGAAGTTGCTTCCCTGGGGTCGGCAAACCTGGATGTGCGCAGTTTCCAATTGAATTTTGAAGTTAACGCGATGCTCTATGATGATGAACTTGTCGCCAAGATTGACGGTGATTTCGCAAAGGACCTCACCCAATGTCAATTGGTTGACAAAAGTGAATTTGAAAAAAGGGCCCTGCCCGCCAAAATCGGTCAAGCCGCCGCCCGCTTGCTGTCACCGATTCTTTAAGACAAAATCTTTGAGACAAAATTAATTGTAATACCCTCAGGACGGTATATGAGCGAAAAACAAAAAAATATTGCCGCGGATAAACGCGGATGAACACGGTGTTCATCCGCGGCTAATTTTACTTTCATATTCAGATAGTACCGAATTAATTTTTAAAAGAAAAAAATATAGAGGGGATCCCCCTCTTTGAAGTATACTTATACAGCTTTGTTTATACTCATACCATTATGTTCAAGCCAATCTTTTACAATTTTCAGAATCGCGGCCCGATCGGCGGGGTTTTGGACAAAATCCATGT
Organism: Thermincola sp.; assembly: GCA_032027005.1. GTDB lineage: Bacteria > Bacillota > Thermincolia > Thermincolales > UBA2595 > JAVSMW01. The sequence goes on from JAVSMW010000001.1 coordinate 272,150, forward strand.
TGTCAACATCTATTTTAAGCAGTGGTGACAACTTATAATTGTGATAATACTCTGTGTAAACTTCGTGGAGATTGCGCCAATAGCTGGGCGGCATTTTTAATTCATCTTCCCTGCCCCGGAGCTTGATTCTCCTGATGGCTTCATCGGCTGAAACATTGAGGTATATTACCAGCCCGGGCGGCTCCAGGGTATCAACCAGATTCCGAAAAATAGATTTATAGACGAAATATTCCTCAGGCTCCATATCACCGGTTTTATAATACAAGCCGGCAAAAATAGGGTCAGAGTACACAGACCTGTCCATGACGGCATTGCCTAAACTACAGGCTTCTTTATACTGTAGATACCTGTTGTTCAGAAAACTTAACTGCATTGGAAAACACCAGCGGGGACCCTCATTATAATATTTACCCAGAAGGTCATTTTCATCTCGAAAAATCTCAACAAATGGCGTTAAATTAAGCTCTTTTACCAGTATATCCATCAGGGATGTTTTCCCTACCCCTGTCATTCCGTCAACTACCATGCTAACCCTAAAATTCACTTGAGCGGCACATCCTTTCCTTTTTAGAACGGCAGCATCTTTACAGTCAGCCACAGCACCAGATTAGTCAGCAGCCCGGCTGCCAGGTCATCGGCCATCACCCCAAAGCCACCAGGCAGCTTTTGCAACTGGTGGATTGGTTCAGGCTTGATGATATCAAAAACCCGAAATAGCAAAAAGGCCGCAAGTAAATAATAACCATGCCAGTTAAAAGCCGCTACCAGATACCCGGCTATCTCATCAATAACTATTTTGGGGCTGTCATGCTCTTCCAGGAGCTTCTCAGCTTCATGTGATATCCAGATGCCGGCAAAGCATACTGCCAGCAGCAGATACAAATTATCGGGAAATAGAAGGGCCAGGGCCAATCCAAACACTGTACCAAAAGTTCCCGGGGCTTTGGGAGCCATACCCCAGCCGAAACCTGTGGCCACAAAAACAATTAGTTTGTTTCTCATTTTGCCGCTCCGGTTTTTAAGAGGTGGCGTATTCGCTTAAAATAATCCAAACCTGACCAAATCGTAAAAATCACGGCAACCCCCATCGCAAACTTGCCAATCTGTATATTCCACAAAGCAAAGGGAAAATCATGAATAAATAAAAAAACGATAGCAACTATCTGGGATACAGTTTTGGCTTTTCCCAGCGGGCTCGCTGCAATAATAACCCCATCAGCCGCAGCAACTGCCCGCAAACCGGTAACTGCCAGCTCACGGCCAATTATCAAAAACGCCACCCAGGCAGAGATTTCCCGCAGTTCAACCAGGGAAATCAAAGCTGCTGAAATTAGCAGCTTGTCTGCCAGGGGGTCCATAAATTTACCTAATCTGGTAACCTCTTTGCGCTTCCGGGCCAGATATCCGTCCAGGCCATCCGTACTGGCAGCCAGGATAAAGACTGCCGCAGCTAAGAAATTGCCATACGGGATCTTGATTGATAAGATCAACAGAAACACCGGCACCAGAAATATTCTTGCAAGCGTAATTTTATTGGCCAGATTCATCAAATGACCTCTCCAATCAAGTCATACTCATAAGCATGGGTTACTTTGACAGAAACGAAATCTCCGGCTGAGAGCCCTTTCCCATTTACCTGAACGGTACCGTCAACTTCCGGAGCATCAGCCTGCGACCGTCCATAATATACTTCAGGGCTGTCTTCATCTTTTCCTTCAATCAAGACTGAAATTATTTGGCCGATTTTTTGCTTGTTTTTGGCCAGAGAAATATCCTGCTGGATATTAATTAAATAATCTTTTCTGGCTTCCTTCAACTCATCAGGAACTTGTCCTGGCAAATCAACTGCTGCCGTCCCGTCCTCAGGTGAATACGTAAATACACCTACCCGGTCAAACCGGACTGTTTTGACAAAGTCGACCAGGTTCTGAAACTGTTGTTCCGTTTCGCCAGGGAAACCTACTATAAAAGATGTGCGCAGGGTCAAGCCGGGAATATTTTGCCTGAGTTTCTCTATCAGGCGCAAAATATCATCATTGCTTCCCTGCCTGTTCATCGCCCGCAGAATTGCATTATCAGCATGCTGGAGGGGCACATCCAGATAACGGCAGATTTTCTCGTGGGAAGCCAGGACTTCAATCAGACTATCTGTGAAGTGGGTCGGATAAGCATACAAAACCCGCAGCCATTCCAGGTCCTGCACAGTCACCAGCTTTTGCAGGAGTTTGTCCAATTTATGCTCCCCGTACAAATCCAGGCCATATCTGGTGGTATCCTGAGCGATTAAATTAACCTCCCGCACACCCTGGACCGCCAGACGCGAAGCCTCAGCCTCAATTGATTCAAGGGGGCGGCTGCGATAGTCACCTCTAATTGTGGGAATTGCACAGTAAGCACAACGGTTGTTGCAGCCTTCGGCCACTTTTATGTACGCTGAATATGCAGGTGTCGCCAAATCTCTGGGTAGTTGGTGGTCATAAATGAAGGTAGGGGCTGAGACACGAACAGGTTTTTGTCCTGCCAGCACATCTTTTACTACCCTGGCAATATGGGGTACCTCCCCTGTGCCGATGAGGCCGTCAATTTCGGGGATTTCAGCCAGAAGTTCATCTTTGTATCGCTGGGCCAGGCACCCGGTTACTACCAGGGCCCGGCATTTACCCATTTGTTTAAAGCTCACGGCTTCCATGATAGCACTAACGGACTCCTCTTTCGCCGCATCTATAAAACCACATGTATTAACCAGCAAAATATCGGCAGTTTTCTCGCCGGTGACAATTTCGTATCCCGACTCTCTGAGAAGGCCTGTCATAACTTCCGAGTCCACCAGGTTTTTGGCACACCCCAGACTTACTACTTTAATTTTTAACACCGGCAATTTTCCTCCACCCGTAAAAATCGTATGGTATCGTAAGATGTTGCTGGAAACACAAATTTACCACTATTATATAGTATAGGGCATCATTTCGGAAGTGTCAAAATAGATTTTACCAGACCAGGCATTTTGGGCCCCGTCCTATTAAGTCTGACCGGCCCGCTTGATGCAAAGCCTCCTTGACCAATTGGCGGTTTTGCGGATTTCTGTATTGGGCCAAAGCCCGCTGCATTTTTCTTTCCCGCTCCGACCTTGGTACATAGACCTTTTCACCGGTTAGTGGGTCGATCCCTGTATAATAGATACAGGTGGACAAACTTCCGGGAGTAGGCGTAAAGTCCTGGATTTGTTCCGGGTTGTAGCCCATATCCCGAATATACTCGGCCAGCTTGACGGCATCTTTTAAGGTACATCCGGGATGGGCCACAATAAAATACGGAACCAGGTACTGTTTTTTGCCAAGCTCCCGGTTAGCCTTCGTGTATTTTTCGGTAAACTGTTCATAAACCTCGTGGCCCGGCTTGCGCATGTATTTTAATACCGCCGGGGCAACGTGTTCCGGGGCAACCTTAAGCTGCCCGCTGATATGGTGGCGGCAGAGCTCTCTTAATACCCCGGGATCTTTTTCATAGGCCAGGTAATCATACCTAAGTCCGGACCGCAAGAACACCTTTTTTACTCCGGGCAGGGATCTGATCTTCCTTAACAATTCCAATAAATCGGCATGTTCTACCTGAACACTCCGGCATTTGTCAGGATAAAGGCATTGTTTGTCACGACAGGCCCCGCTGCGCACCTGCTTGGAACAGGCTGGGCTGCGAAAATTCGCCGTAGGTCCGCCTACATCATGAATGATCCCTTTAAAGCCTGGCAGTTCAGTCAGGAGCCGGGCTTCTTCAAGGATGGATTCGTGGCTCCTGGCCTGAATGATACAACCCTGATGAAAAGTGAGAGCACAAAAAGCGCAACCACCATAGCAGCCCCGCTGGGCAGTAATACTGAATTCCACTTCCTGCAAAGCCGGCACTCCCCCCTCCTGTTTGTAAAAGGGATGATAACCCCGCATATACGGCAGCCCGTAAATACTATCCATTTGCTCAGTCGTCAGGGGCCTGCCCGGCTGGTTTTGCACTATCAGCTGTTCTCCGTGAGGTTGGATTAAAGGCCGTCCCGTAAAAGGGTCCTGCTCGTTGTAGGATAATTTAAAAGCTTCGGCATATTTTTTCTTATCATCCCGAACTTGTTCAAAGGAGGGCAGCAGCACTGCCTTCTTCTCATAACCAGCAGAGGCAAATACCGTGCCGGAAATATCTGTCAAGTCAGAGACGGCTTCACCCTTGGCCAGCCGCCTGGCAATTTCCCCGACAGGCTTCTCGCCCATCCCGAAAACCAGCAAATCGGCCCTGGCATCTAACAAAAGGGACCGGCGCACCTTGTTGTCCCAGTAATCATAATGGGCCAGCCGGCGCAGGCTGGCTTCGATTCCGCCAATGATTACCGGTGTGCCCGGAAATACCTCGCGCAGCCGATTACAATAAACTATAGTGGCTCTATCAGGCCTCAAGCCAGGTTTTCCTCCCGGTGAGTAGACATCTTCCGGACGCCGTTTTTTGTTACCCGTATAGTTGTTCACCATTGAATCAAGGTTGCCCGCCGTCACCAGACAAGCGTACCTGGGTCGGCCCAAAACTGTGAAGTCTGCCGTCCTGCGCCAGTCGGGCTGAGCAATGACACCCACCCTAAAGCCCTGGTCTTCCAATAAGCGTCCAATAATGGCTATGCCAAAACTGGGATGGTCCACATAGGCATCACCGGTAACCAGCAGAAAATCTATATAATGCCAGTCCCGTATGACCATTTCTTCTCTTGTCATGGGAAAATAATCTTGTATTTTCAATGTTTTCACCCTTTATTATTATAACACTCTTGGCTAACCGCAATTCCGCCGCGGGTATGACCGTTTACTCCAGTTTCCCAGGGCGGCATTTAGTCATCTAGCTGTAAAGCTCCGGCACCAAGCCGGCGTCCCCGAACTTGACGGCTCAGTGGGCATTCCTAATGAGATGGCCGCCTCCCGTTTCGCATTTACTGCCAGCGAAACTTACCGGCAGCCTTCGCCGTCTGCGGACATACGGGGACTCCCCGGCTTGCTGCTCTCCGCTTTACAGCAAGATTCCTGACAATGCCGCCCAATGAAACTTCCGCAAACGGTCATACCCGCTCTGATTCACTGCTTAAGCTTAATAATACTTTTGCCAAATAATCTAAGAGTACTTTGTGTTGTAGCGACAGACTTAGATTAGGCTATACTAAAATCAACGGGTCCAACGGTATGAAAACCGCAGACCCGTTGATTTTAATTGGAACGATAGTTAGTAAACTGCAGGGGTGTGTCGTACTCTTTTCCCCTTAACAGCTGTATCACTGCCTGCAGGTCATCCCTTTCCTTGCCGGAAACCCTGAGCTTATCACCGTTAATTGAGGCCTGGACTTTAATTTTGGAGTTCTTGATATCTTTGACAATTTCCTTACCCAGATCTTTATCAATACCCTGTTGGATAGTTACCTGCTGGCGCACAGTGTCTCCGGCAGCCTGCTCTATCTTGCCGTATTTTAAGGCTTTGATTTCAATTCCCCTTTTAATCATTTTACTTTCCAGGATATCGACAACATTTCGCAGTTTAAATTCGTCATCAGAGACTAGCGTAATATTGGCGCCCTCTTGTTTGATCTCACTTTTGCTGCCCTTAAAATCAAAACGGGTCTCAATTTCACGCCTGGCTTGGTTTAAAGCGTTGTCTACCTCCTGCAAATCTACCTCGGAAACAATATCAAATGAATTTTCTTTCGCTGCCATAACTGGATACCCTCTTCCTGATGATTATTTTTCTCCGGTCATTCTCTTAACCCCTGCTGGAATCTTGAACCGCTGAAGGGTTTGAAGCACTACCCGGTGTTGTGGCAGAGACAAACTCCTTGGTATCAGGATCCCCCATTTTCCCCAGTCTGCCAAGGTTCTGCCCGTTAAAAATAGCCTCTACCGCACCGGCATTGCCAACCCTTGCTGTAATTTTACCGGTGCCGGAATATGTTTTTGATTCACCTGGATTGAGATTGCCCGTGAATTTGATAACACCATCAACGGTGACCTTAACCCAGCATATTTGGTCCTTAATGTTTAAAGTGAGATTTACACCCGTGACACTTGGTTCTGCAGTCCCCTGTCCTGGCGTGCCTCCGGAAGTATTTCCGTTTTGCCCGCCCGGCTGCTGGGGCTCATTGACGGAAGGGTTCTCGGCAGGTTTTTCAGTAGGTTTCTGCTGATCCCCCTGTTCAGTTTTAGACCGGTCCGCCGTTTGGTTTCCGTTGTCATCTGCTGTATTCTTCAGGCCAAAATTATAAAAGACCAAAACGACAACTGCAAAAACCGCAATTATTACAGTTACCAGGTAATTTTTTCTCTCGGCGCGGTCTGCCGAACGCTTCTTTTTATTGATACTTTCCTCAATATCAACCTTCTTGTATTCTTCTTTTGATGACGCCCCCATTAGCTTAAAGCCAAGCATGACCTCTTCCTGGTTAAGTCCCAGGTAGTTGGCATAATTACGCAAGAAACCTTTGGCATATACACGCCCCGGAATAACGTCATAGTCATCCTCCTCCAGGGCCTGAAGATATCTTTTCCGAATCTTGGTATCTTCTTCCGCTTGTTGAAGGGTGATGTCTTTGGCCTCACGTGTGCTCTTCAGCATCTCTCCAATACCGCCCATGTGCGCACCTCCGCTATTTTTTACTGCCGGTATTTCTTGTTAACAGCTGATTCATGTATTCTTTTATGGTTTTTGCGGCCCTCTGAACATCAGTGGTGTCTACATTTAAATCGTAATCAGGACTGGGTTGGGTCGGATATTTGTACAAAGGGTCATAATATTTAATTAACAGGTATTCTACGACTTCATCCAGCCTGCCCCTGTCGACAAGCCCTGTCAATTCCCCAACTACAGCTTTGCCTAATCGTTTTTCCAGAGACATAATGGCTGACTTCAGACCATTTTTGTTATGCTCAATATTGCCTGCATAAATTCGCTTTATGCGCTGAATCCGTTCTTCGATGGGGCAATAAGCCAGGATATGGATTCCCGAGCGCATAGCATTTACCAACACTTCAGGGAGTATTATTCTGCCTATCCTCCGGCTCTCGCATTCTACAATAATATACCCGGTCTGTTCCCAAAAAGCCAGTTCTCGAACCAACAGTCCTTCAAACATCTTTTGGCTGGGCTGAGGTGCCAGACCGATCTGACCAAATACCGAGCCCCGGTTGTTGGCCAATCCTTCCAAATCTACAGCAGGCTCAAAAAATTTCTGCAGTTCAACTAATATCTCCGTCTTCCCGATTCCGGTTAAGCCGTGGATAACAGCTGTCTTATGAGGCAGAGGCCGCTCCAGATATTCATTAACGTACCTTCTGTAAGCCTTATAACCGCCAACCAGGCGATACACAGGTATCCCAGCATCCTCCAAAAAGGAACACACCGACTTGCTGCGCATCCCACCCCGCCAGCAAAAAACCACCAGTGGCTCCTTTTGCTGCAGTTCCTGGTATTGTTTGATAATCTGAGGCAGGCGCGGAGCAACAAAATTGATTCCCAAAAGCTTGGCATCATCTGCTCCCTGGTTTCTATAAGCAGTCCCCACCTGTACTCTCTCCGCATCATGCAGGATGGGCAGGTTTACAGCACCGGGAATTGTTGCTTCAACATATTCACTTTCGGACCTTACATCAATTAGTTTCGCACCTGGTAAGGCCAAAGCCTCCTGGACCGTTATTTCGCTGGACATGGGACCACCTTTTCGATAGCAAATATTTCTACACTTTTCTCTTTTTTCCTTCTTTTCGGACAAAATCCTACATTTTCCATGGTGCTGCCAAGATAATGACGGAAAACAGACCACTGTCCTTAACCTTTTATCATTAAGTACAAGAAAGGCGCGCCTCGTTCAGTTCCCTCGGCGCGCGCCTTTCTGTACTACACACCTTAGCCTTTTCCACAAATGTGGAAAAGATATAATTTCCTGTAGTACAAGTATAGCAAAGTAACCATTATCGGTCAAATCATGTGCGCAATGAATAAAGGTACAAAAATTATTTCAATCTATAGATGTATTCTCTACCTAGCATTTTGAACAGGAGGTTGCTATGAGTCGGGTTTTTGTCTTAGGTTCCGGTTTCTCCGCCAGGGCAGGTGCCCCTTTATCAAGATCAGTTCTGGCTAATATTTTCCGGCAGGATAGGTTTATACCCAAGATAATGGAACTGAAATCTTATATTGATTGCTTTCTTTTTCCCGGCAGGCCGGATTGGGTTAATGAAACAGATTTTGAAGAAGTTTTAAGCCGCCTTGACCTGATCAGGCATTACCAACCTTACCCTAATATTGATTATGAACAGGTTTCATATTACGAAGGTCTGCTGATAGATGAGTTCACGAAACTACTTAACCCGGAACACTTAGCCCCGGGTCATTTTTCGTACGCCCTTTTTAAAAGGCTGCTTGAGCCTCAGGACAGTATTATCTCTTTTAACTACGACTTGATTATGGAGAGCTTGCTGAACTCAGCCAGACTAAGTTATAAATACTGCCTGAACAGCCAGGGTGCTAATCCAGGTGACAATACTAATAGTATCAATCTGCTAAAATTACATGGCTCCCTGAACCTTTTTTACTGTCCCCTCTGCAGTACAGTCTATTTTGATAATTCCACCACCTGCAGGCAGTGTTCCAAAGCAGGTAAATCAGCCGCCCTCAGACGGTTTATCATTGCTCCTACCCTTTTTAAATCCTTTACCGTTCCTGCCCTGCGGAGTTTATGGTTCACTGCCCTGCAGGTCCTCGCCGGGGCATCTCAGATATATTTTATTGGCTATTCTTTACCTAAGGCTGACATACTCTCTTACCAATTGTTTGATTTCGCCAGAAGGATGTCCATACAAAATCAGGAGGTACACCTCATCACAGGCCCTAAATCAGCATCTGAGAGGTTTCGCCAGATATATGGAGAACAGCTGAAAAATGAAGGAGAAAATTTTGAACAATGGGTCGAGCGGTACACCGAAAACGGTAAAAACAAGACAAAAGACTGCTGATCCAGTCAGCAGCCTTAAACTTAGTGAACTCGTTCAGCTAAAGCTGAACATCGGGGCTTCGGTGGGGGACTCTACCCCCACCGAAGAGTAGAAGCTGTAACCCACATTTATAGAAGTGGGGATCTTAAGTGGTAATCAAATCTTAACCTATTTTTTGGCCTGCCATAGGCCCAGGCTTTAGAGTTTGTATCTCTTCAATATGTACTAGTACTACAGCTTTTGGCCTGGGCATACCATTCTGCTCAGACAAGGCTGCAGCTCTCTCGTAATTTTCACCACTGCTCTGAACTTCGGCTTGTCCCAAAAAGCGGTAGCCATCAACTGTATCCCGATCTACGACTGCGATCACTACACTGGAACCATCCAATAAATTGTTGTAGGTAATTCTGCCGGTACCTTCAGTAAAAATTATTGTTTCGTCATCTAAGACACGGGTTGACCGCTTTGGAGCAATATTTTGTTTCCCGTCTTTGCTCACTGTGCCGACAAAGCATTGAAAATTGTTGACCATTTCTTTCATTTCCGGTGTCAAAACAGCCATTACATAACCTCCTTGAATTCATCATTATAATTTATTATAATAAACAATTGAACCAAAATTGCAAGTAGGCACCGATTAGTGCTATAGTATAAAAAAAGATACTATTAGGGGGGCTGTTATGTTGGATAAGGTGATAAATAAACATGAAGCATGTTTTATGAAAGACAAATGTGAAAAATATGATATTTGCCCAATGATTCTAGTCCAAAATCTCCTTTCAGGCAAAAGAAAGCTTTTGATATTATGGTATTTAAACTACGGCAAACTTAGATTCAGTGATTTAAAAAGAAGGCTGCCGAATGTTACCCAAAAAATGTTGACCCAGCAGCTGCGCAGCCTGGAAGAGGACAGGCTGATCGAGAGAAAGGTTTATCCAATTGTCCCTCCCAAAGTAGAATATGGTTTAACCAAAATGGGCAAAAAAATTATACCTATATTGGAGATGATGCACAGTTTTGGCTCTGAGTACCTAAAGGAGAAATTTAATGGAGACTTAATCAGCAGCAGGGACAACTAGTTGCTTCTTGTGGTATCAAAAAGGATACTATGCAACAAAAAAGTGCCTACTAGTAAAAAAGATATCAAGAAAATATAATGATTTTAGCAGAGTGGTTACAATAATCACTCTTTTTATTTCAAGTGCGGGAGGGAATATCGTGGAGTTTAAAATAAGATTTATGCCTGATGATAAAGAAGTTACCGTAATCCAGGGGACAAATCTTAAAGATGCTGCGAATTTAGCCGGGATTCAGCTAAAGAGCAGCTGTGGCGGAGCCGGTACTTGTGGTAAATGTAAAGTAGAATTAGCCGGGAAATCTGTCCTGGCCTGTAAAACAGCGGTGAATCAGGACATGGAGATAACTATTCCTCTTGATTCACGCCTTTCAGAGCACAAAGTATTGGTAGACAATCAATCCGATGTAAAAGATGTGTTGGCAGGCTATCAATTTAACCCTATTGTGAGGAAATTAAATCTCACTTTAACTGAACCTACTTTGGAAGACAATACAAGTGACCTGTCGAGATTGCTGACTCAACTCAGAAAAGAGTTTAATGTTGATAACGCAAAAATAAACCTGGCTAATTTTGTCAATATAGGTCCTATTCTAAGGGAAAAAAACTATCAGGTTACTGTGACTCTGGTGCACCTGGGTGACTTTTCAGAAATTGTGGATATAGAAGCTGGGCACAGCGAAAAGCCGCCCTATGGTATCGCCCTGGATATTGGAACAACCACGATCGCTGTTAATTTAATTGACTTAAATAATGGTAATATCCTAGACAGACTTGGCACATATAATACACAGGCCCAATACGGCGATGATGTCATCAGCAGAATTATTTATGCCGATGAATCTGCAGACAATTTAAAAAAGCTTCAGGAACTGGTGATCAACACAACTAATAAACTCATCAGGGAAATGCTGAAAAAACATTCTCTGATTTCTAAAGATATCTCAGTTATGATTGCAGCAGGCAATACTACCATGACTCATCTGTTCCTGGGGGTCTCCCCTAAATACCTCCGGCTTGAACCATATATCCCTGCTGTTACAACACTGCCCCCTGTAAAAGCCAAAGATTTAAAAATCGCCATGAACTCGGAGGGATATATCATCATGTACCCGTCAGTTGCCAGCTATGTTGGCGGCGACATAGTATCAGGTGCACTTGTCACAGGCATTGACCGGCAGGAAAATATTACTTTATTTATCGATATCGGGACCAATGGGGAAATGGTATTAGGTAACCAGGACTGGCTGGTAACGTGTGCCTGTTCTGCCGGCCCGTCCTTTGAGGGCAGGGGAATCAGCAATGGTATGCGGGCCATGTCAGGAGCTATTGAAAAAGTAGAGATTAACCCGGAAAACCTGGATATAAAACTGTCTGTTGTCGGTAATGTTCCACCCATCGGCATTTGTGGTTCAGGATTAATTGATGTCCTGGCGAAAATGAACAAGGCCGGAATAATAAATCGCACCGGCAAGTTTAATGACCTGCAGAATAAGAGAATCCGGGTTGTCGAAGGCGAACCACAGTATATCTTAGCTTTTAAAGAAGAGTCAGGCAACGGTAAGGATATTGTGGTTAGTGAGTCTGATGTTAAAAACCTGATCCGGTCCAAAGGAGCAGTTTATGCCGGAATCCGCTCCATGTTGGATATGGTTCAGCTAAGTGAAGAAGATATCGAAACAGTTATTATTGCCGGTGGTTTTGGAAATTACCTGCATATCAATGACGCTATTGAGATTGGTCTGCTGCCTGATATCCCAAGGGAAAAATATAAATTTGTCGGGAATAGTTCATTAAAGGGTGCCCATTTGGCTTTAATATCCCAAGAGGCCTTTGCGCAGGCCACTCCTTTGGCTGAAAAAATGACTTATCTGGAATTATCGGTAGGCAATTCATTTTTTGACCAGTATGTATCCGCTTTATTCCTGCCGCATACTGACTTAAGTCTATTTCCAACTGTAGCATAAAGTGAAACTTACTTCAGGTGGAGCTTTTTTCTCCACCTGGAGTTTAGTTGAACTTATCCAGGGGCTTAGTGCCACTTATCTCCCGATTTTAGCAGCGGAAGTCTTAGTGGTGCTTAGCTATCTGACAAGTGGACACTGTGTCGGCAACAAATATAGGGAGCGTCCCATAAGAAGGAAACTTATGGGCACGCTCCCTATTATTATTTCTCAAAAATTGCGGGTTTTTTTGCTGATGGTCAAACATATATTTTTCTTAAGGAAAGAATATTCAAGGGGTGAGACCATGACCCTGCTCAGGAATATAGAGTTGAAAGAAATCTGGTATGTAGCTGCTACCTTTATCGGAACCGTTATTGGGGCGGGATTTGCCTCAGGGCAGGAAATCCTGAAATTTTTCTCTCATTATGGTCCCGGGGGAATCGCCGGCATATTGTTCAGCTGCCTGCTGTTCAGTATCAGCGGAACCATGATTATGTATCTCGGGAGTAAGCTTGAGGCATCCTCTTTTGCGGATGTCATTAGACACGTTTGTGGTAAAAGATTCGGCCTGACCATGGACCTCCTACTCGGAGTGTTTCTGTTTGGTACTTTAAGCGTCATGCTGGCAGGTTCGGGCGCGGTTTTCTCGCAGCAGTGGGGGCTGCCTTTCTGGTTTGGTACAGGTGCGACCTTAATTATCACTGTACTCACTGCCCTGTTCGGTTTAAAGGGAGTAATCAGAGCTAATACCCTGATTGTACCTTTAATGATTTTTTTCTGCCTGCTGGTGACTCTGCCCGCTATTTCATCAAACAGGCTGCATTATGCCCTGAGCGACTTTATTCCCGCCGGGGACGGTGCCGCACCGCACTGGCTGCTCTCGGCCCTGCTGTACGTTTCATACAATATTACTTTAGGCACTTCGGTCCTGGCCCCCATAAGCCGGGAAATACGCTCCCCTTCGTCCCTGCTGTGGGGTGGTATTTTTGGGGGATTGGGTCTGGGAGGCCTGGCCATGCTGATCAATCTGGCTATCCTTTGTAATTACCCCGCTGCTGCCCGGTTTGAAGTACCCAGCCTTTTTGTGGCAAGCCATCTGACTCCGGTAATCCAGCTTATTTTTTCTTTCGTTCTTTGGGCTGAAATTTTTAGCACCATTATTGGTACATTATTCGGCCTGGCAGTCCGCCTTGCCGCTCTGACCAGGCTGAATTATAACCTCATCATCATCGCACTGATGATCACAGCATTGGGCTTGAGCCAGTTAGGCTTCGCCGGCCTGGTTGGCATAATCTACCCTATGTTTGGCTACATCTCACTGTTTTTTCTGGCTGCCCTGTTAGCTTACCCAATACTCAGGAGTAAACAATGATACTGCGGCATTATTCTTGCTCAACTACGATAACTATCCCGTCAGGGATACTAATTGCCAAAGGCTTGACCTGCCCTGTTTTAAGTTGTGCTTTGACTGTATTAATCCTGGCAGAAACATCAGCTGGAACTGCCGGCCCTGGGATAAAATCCAGAGCACTCTGGGCCAGGCCAAAATCGTGCCGGTCGGTGGTTAATTTCCCATCTGCCATCTGCCGGGCCAGGTCATAAATCGCGGAATCTTCTTTTTTCTGGATCGCACCATACTCATTTGACGGTGTCGCGTTCATCAATTGGATATCGTTACAGATAGAAATTTTTCTGTTCTGTACAGCCGCATTGACAACCCCCTGGTTGACACTGTTACCGGCACTGAAAATCACATCAACCCCGCCCTTGTACAGGTTATCAGCAGCACTTTGGGCCAATTCCGCAGCTTTTGCGGCTTTGTCTGTCACTCCGGTGTAAGAAATATTGACCTTTACCTGTTTCCCATCTGTAGAATTCACATACTGAACTCCCCTGACGAAGCTGTTTTCTATGGATTTAACTGCAGCAGCAGGTTCTCCAACATAACCAACCAGATTTGTCTTTGTCATCGAAGCCGCCTGCACACCGGCTAAAAAAGCCCCTTCATCCTCCAGTATTTTTACGCTGGCAACATTGGGTTCGTCGACTTCTCCGTCAATAATGACAAATTTTACATCAGGGTATTGGGGGGCAATGTTGACTAAATCCGCTGCCATCCCCGCCCCAACGGCCACTACCATATCATAAAGGTTCTCGGCAAAAAAGCTGAGAGACTCCCGGTCATCAGCCAAATCTTTGGGAGCGAGTATTTTATATTCAATATCTAGATCCTTGGCAGCACTCTGAATCCCTGCGGTCACTGCCTCATTCAAACCAACAGTACTTTTCCCCGGGGAAGCCAGAACAATCCCGACTTTTTTTAAACCGACCGAACCATACTTCTGGTACTGCGGACCACTCTCAGGCCCGCAACCGCTAAGTGCGACAAGTGCTGCTAGGATTAAACAAACTATGCTGTTGCGTCTAAATATAGTCATCAAGCTACTTCCTCCCAAGCTTACTCCTGTTCAAAGGTCCTCTGGTACTGTTCCATGGTCATTAATATAGCCCGCGGTTTGCTCCCTTCAAATTTGCCCACGATGCCCCGTTCCTCCATCATGTCGATGAGCCTGGCTGCCCTGGCATAGCCGATGCGCAGTCTCCTCTGCAGCATCGAGATGGAGGCCTGTCCGCACTCTATCAGGATTTTTACGGCTTCGGCGAAAAGCTCATCTGTGTCTCCCTGATCAACACTGCTGCTTGACTCGGCCTGAACAACCCCTTCTACGAATTCAGGCTGACCCTGGGCCTTCAAAAAGCTAACCAGGGCTTCCACTTCCCGGTCAGACATAAATGCGCCCTGTACCCGCACAGGCTTTGGGGCCCCGACCGGGAAAAATAACATATCCCCTTTGCCCAGCAGTTTCTCTGCTCCCGCCATATCGAGGATTGTCCGGGAATCAATCTGGGATGAAACTGCAAAAGCAATGCGGGATGGGATATTAGCTTTAATCAGACCTGTAATTACATCCACTGAAGGCCGCTGGGTGGCCACAACCAGATGCATTCCCGCTGCCCTCGCCATTTGGGCCAGCCGGCAGATGGCATCTTCCACATCAGCAGGCGCTACCATCATCAGGTCAGCCAATTCGTCGATGACAACAATTATTGAGGGTAATGGACCGGATTCATGGATAAAATTGCCGGATTCCACAGCCTGATTGAACCTGTGCATATCTTTTACCCCAGCCTGGGCAAACAGCTCGTATCTTTTTTCCATTTCCCGCACGGCCCATCTGAGGGCCGATGCAGCTTTTTTGGCGTCAGTAACCACCGGGGATATCAGGTGTGGGATCCCGTTATATGTTGTCAGTTCAACCATTTTAGGGTCAATCATGACAATTTTGACTTCATTGGGTTTGGCTTTAAACAGAATGCTCCCTATCATGGTATTCATACACACACTTTTTCCGGAGCCTGTTGCTCCGGCCACCAGGAGGTGAGGCATCTGAGCCAGGTCTGCCAAGATAGTGGTCCCGGCAATATCTTTGCCCAGTACAAAGGTCAGCTTCGAGGACGCTCTGGCAAACTCCTCTGCTTCCAGCAGTTCCCGCATTGTTACCACAGAAATCTCTTTATTGGGGACTTCTATGCCAACTGCAGCTTTGCCCGGAATCGGGGCCTCAATCCTTACTCCTGATGCCGCCAGGCTAAGGGCGATGTCGTCTGCCAGGCTGACTATGCGGCTGACTTTGACCCCGGGGGCCGGAGAAATTTCATACCTGGTGATGGCCGGTCCCCTGGAAACCTGGGTCACCTTAGCTTTAACGCCAAAGCTTTCCAGAGTATCCTCAAGGATTTTAACATTTTCGGTAATATCTTTGTTGACCTTGGGATTTTTGGGTTTATTCACTTTAGTGAACAGGGTAAGAGGCGGTAAATTATATTGCGGCATATCATAATTTGAAAAAGCTGACGGCAGTTCTGGCTCTGATGAATTAGATAATTTCCGGGATTTGTTCTTACGCTCTTCCAGGTTTATTATTTCCGCCCGTTCTTTATTCTCTTCATGAGCTATCACCCTGTCAATAGGTTCAGGGTAGATATTTATTCTCGGCATAATTTCTTCATCATCAGTCTTCACGGTAGTCTCTTCATCCGTACCTGAGTGCCGGTCAAAGTTAAAGATATCACCGGAAAAAAACAATTTTTTCTTTTCCGGGACGGGGTCAGGCAGGGTATCTTCATCATCCTCATCTTCTACCACTTCAGTATATACAACCCCGGCCAGGCCATGCCTTAAGGTTTTCCAGACAGCTGCCGCCTTCTGGGCTAGATATCTGGCAATTGTCACAGACGAGACATTGGTAATCAGAATCAGTGTAATGATCATCATAGCAACCCAAATTATGTAGGTCCCTACCCGTCCGAAGGCTGCCAGCATGATTTTAGCCAAGATGCCGCCTATAATTCCCCCACCCAATCCAACGATACCGGCATTTATCAGGTCTTTATCCGCCACTTCTAACTGCAGGTGGAACATGGTCAGAATCAAGGCAAAAAATGCTATTCCGCCGAACATCTGCCCGCCATATCGGGCCCGTTTTCTCTCCCTGATCATTTTAACGCCGAAAATGGCCATAATTAAAGGGAAAACATACCGCCCTTCTCCGGCCGTAACCTTAATGACTTTTACAATAAAAACCCCGACTGCGCCCGTAGAACTGGTAAACAGGCTGACAAAGCACAATACGGCAAAAGCCAGACAAATAAGTCCTATTACTTCATATTTTAGTTCGCTGTGCCTTTGTTCAGCAGCCCTTGCCATTACATCATTCACCTCGACCTATTAAGTTCTACACCACACAAATAAATTCCTCTGTACTGCCGCAAAAAGCAGTTTGCTGAGCATAACAAAAAAGACTGCCGACCTTGGTCAACAGTCTGCTTGCTAGCGGCACCCTTCCTGATGCGAGAAAAAAACAGCCCTTTATTCTGCTAATTCCTATTCAATTCATCGAAACTACCTGCCGGAGTATCGACTTTGGCACTCATATCTACAATTTCCCTGGTCCCGTTTGGTTCCTCCCATTTGGTCCCGGTTTGCAGCGGAGCTTTAAGGATTGCAACATCTTCTTTGGGCTCTGTATTCATAAAGTTTTCTTTCCCATAGGCTTCACCCATAAAAAATATTCTGGTCACAGCATCCGGCGATATCTTAAAAACAGCTGCACTGGCGGTCCCACCGTTGTCTTCCCTGATCTGCGCCCGATCACTGCTGGCAAAAAGAACTCCCCTGGTAAATGAAGCATACTCGTTGCCCTCTCCTTTATATTCCCATATACTCCCGACAGACAATGGGAAAAAGTCACCAGGACTCAGATTCCCTTTAACAGGTTCCTGAGTTTTGGGTTCCTCATTTTTAGGTTCCTGGGTCTTAGGTTCCTCTTTTTTGGGTTCCCCGGATTTCGGCGGCTGCGAATCCGGCTCTTTGGTCTGGGTACAGCCTGAAGCAAAAATGCCTGTAAAGATCAGGAAAAGCAGAAAAACGACAGTTAATACCTTTTTCATGTAAAATCGCCTCCTTATATGGTTAGTAGCCTCAGAAATCATACCAGTAGAGTTCACAGAGGCACAGAGACAGACTGCCCAACCGCTATTTAATTCTTTTCACTCAACTTTTGTTTATGTTCAACCTAAATCAAATTTATTGATTAATCTTAGTGGAATGTTAACAAAACAAGTACAGGAACTAATAGAAGCTAAATAGAACAATAATGTTTGATTTAACGCTATGTCTCTGTGTCTCCGTGCCCTCTGTGGTATATTTTCTAGTTTCATCAATAAACTGTTTCCGAGAGTCTACTGGAATAAGAAATAATATAATACCTGTTTGACGAACATTACATGTTCTGTGTTCCCTACTTTCAACTTTTATATGAAGAAAAAGAGTGGAGCCTGGTATTCACTCACCACTCACCACTCACCACTCACCACTCACCACTCACCACTCACCACTCACCGCTCTCCACTCACCATATTTCCGGCTGTTCCTGACCGGCGAACTGTGGTACAAATTTAAGTTCAGTGCCGGGTTGGAACTCATTTTTCATGTAGTCCGCGGGATTTGTACTGATCAGACGGACTACCCTGCATTTGTCCATATTGAGCTGTTCCACCAATAACTTGGCCCCGCCAACCTCAAGTTCCTGGTACTGGGGTCCATCTTTCTCAATGCCATCCAATATCTGTTCAATAGGCACAGGGGTATAGATTATGCTCATTGTATCAGCCCCCCGCTTGGCTGCCGTCGTTCTGCAATCAACTCATTAAGTTTTCGGACAGCACCTGAGATCCCGCCAACCTCATCGATCATTCCACACTCGACTGCATCCTTGCCAATCAGTACTGTGCCAATGTCTCTGGCTAACTCACCGGTTCTGAACATTAGTTCTCTGAGTTTCTCATTTGTTACTTTGCTATGTTTGGTAATAAAATTGACGACTCTATCCTGCATTTTATCCAGATACTCATATGTCTGAGGTACTCCGATAACCAATCCGGTCAGTCTGATGGGATGAATTGTCATACTGGCCGTATCAGCAATCAGGGAATAATTTGCAGATACTGCAATTGGCACACCGATACTGTGGCCTCCCCCCAGAATCAGGGAAACTGTTGGTTTCGACATGCTGGTAATCATTTCGGCAATGGCCAGACCTGCTTCCACATCTCCCCCGATAGTATTTAAAACTATCAGCACCCCCTCAATTTCCGGGTTTTCTTCCAAAGCAACGAGCTGTGGAATGATGTGCTCATATTTCGTTGTTTTGTTCTGCGGTGGAAGGACCATATGGCCTTCAATCTGACCGACAATTGGCAGACAATGGATATTGGTTTTGGTCTGGGGTATTGACATCTGCCCCAGTTCTTTGATGGTGTTAATATCACCCTTCTTATTTTTCCCCTGTTTCGTCTTTTTGGTTCTGGCAGGCTCATCATTTGGTACAAGAGGGGCAGTCGGCTGCTCCGGCACCTGAGGTTCCTCATGGTGCGGCTGGCCAGTATTAACACCCGGATAACGGGTCCAATCAAAATCAAACATCAAATCACGCTCCCATTTGGCTTTCCCCATTAGTATGTAAACCGGGGAAGAAAAAAATACACGTGACTACTCCAAAAAGCATGAAGATTTAACCAGACACTGAAGTTTCCCCCGAAGTAAAAATATTTACAAAGACAGCTATCAGTTCCGGATCAAATTGAGTTCCGGCCCTTCGCCTGAGTTCCTCGACAGCCTCTTCAGGGGGCATCCCTTTTCGGTAGGGCCGGTCACTTGTCATGGCATCAAAGGCATCAGTAATAGCCAAAATGCGGCACTCTAAAGGAATGGCTTCTCCTTTCAGACCCAGGGGATACCCTCCACCATTCCACCATTCGTGATGTTTTAAAATCCAGTCGGCAATTGGTATCAGGTCAGGAGCAGATTGGGCGATCCGGTGGCCAATCTCACAATGCCGCTGCATCTCCGCATATTCCTCAGAGGTCAGGGCGGCCGGTTTGAGCAGTATTCTGTCAGGCACACCGACTTTACCGATGTCATGAAACTGAGCCAGCAAACGCAATTCCACGAGACGCCGGTCTGATACCCCAATTGCTTTACCCATAGCAAAAACCAGCTTCTGCAGGCGCTCGGCATGCCCCTCGGTAATAAAGTCCCTGGCTTCTAAGGCCTTCATCAGGGCCTGGACCAACGCGCTGCGGGTACTTTGACTGCGGTGCAGCTTTTCCCTGTACATATTATTGTCTGCTTCTTTAAATATATCACTGACTCTTCGCTCTGTGGTTTTACCAACTGCGAATCCCACCGACAGGCTTAGGGGAAACTGGGGATTATTCAGGTTATAGTCCGCTACTGTACTTTTGATGACACGGCAGTAATGCTCCACCTCTGAAAACTTATAATTTGGCAGAATTACAGCAAATTCGTCAACGCCAATTCTGGATATCGCCTCTTCTTTTTGGAAACATTTTTTTACTGTGGTGGCCGCAAGTTTAAGTAATTTATCTCCCGTACTGTGACCAAGGGTGTCATTGACAAACTTCAATCCATCCACGTCACAAACTATTATCCCGACCTGCTTAATGTGGTCATTTTCCAAGTGCTGAAGACTTTCCTCGAAATGAGTGCGGTTAAATAAACCTGTTAGTGAATCGTGCAGACTCTGGAATTTTAACTTTTCCTCCATTTTTTTGCGTTCAGTGATATCTTCACCAATACTGGCAAAACCTATGACACAACCCGAATGATCAAATAGCATAGTATTGTTCCAATTAACCAGGTGGTTCTGTCCCTCTTTGGTCAGCACATGGCAGGTCAGCGGAAACCACAGAACACCACTCTCAAGCATTTCGTCAAATTTCCACCTGGTTTCGTCCCGTTCTTCTACCGGGATAAAGAGTTCGAAAAGATTTCGCCCGATAACTTCACTCCTGTTAAACCCAGTTAATTCCAGCATGAAATCATTACAGAAACTGATACAGCCTTCCTGATCAATCATCATTGTAATAAGCTGAACATTTTCCAACATCAGCCTAAATCTGCGTTCAGACTCCTGCAGCGCCCTTTCATTTTCCTGGATTCTTTGGTAATTGTGCCTCAATTTCACTTCTGTGATTGCCAGCTCTTCAAAGCTTCTTTTTAAATTTTTCTGAATCGCAATTCTTTCGTCAATTTCTTCCTCTAAATTGCTGTTAGCAATTTTCAGTTCCTGAAAATTCGTTTTAAGTGCAGCAACCATATCCTGAAAATTATTTGTTAAAAAATTAACCTCTGATACCGGACTTTCGATCCAGTTAAGCTCCTCGTTATCTCCCAATTTGTCTGTCACTTTAGACGTGATTTTGGCCAGCCGGGTCAAAGGCAGCACCAGCCATCGACTCAACAGGGTTACCGTTATTATGCCAAAGAAAACAGTTATCACGATAAAAAAAACCGGTAAAAAATAGAGCTGATTTGTTATGTATGAAGTAGGGATCGTAATACCCAAAGACCAATTAACACCCTTTATTGGTGTATATGCTATGTATTTTTCCTCACCAAGAAAATTAATCCTGGAAAATCCGGTTTTCCCTTTAATCATCTCGGCGCCCGTAGCCTTCAACTCAGGCAGGGCGTTTTTAGTATCAAGAACATTATATTGCATTATCAAATCCTCACGCGGGTGAGAAATGATCAGCCCATCCTGCCTAATCATAAAAGCCTTGCTGTCAGCCATAAGCTTATCTGTAGCAATTGTCTGACTAAGTTCGTTGATCTTAACACTACCTCCTAAAAGACCAACAACCCGTCCTTCCTTTTTGATCGGAACTGCAACTACAATGATTTGGTTTCCGCTTCCCCTTGAATATAATGGATCAGATATTACTGTATGACCGGTTGCCATTACCTGCTGAAAATAATCCCTGTCTAAAACACTCCCGGTCTGACGGGAATTCAAATAATAGTACCCCTTAGTGTCAGCAATAAAAAACTGTTCATATAGTTTGTTTCTCCGTACTTCATTGTCTAAGTAAACTATAATTTCTTCCTGATTTCCTGATTGAATCAATGGCGTATTTGCCATTAACTCAATTTCACTCTTGCGGCTATTTAACCACTGACTGACTTCTGCACCTGAAGACAAAGTTATAGAAGAAATCGACTGTTCTAAATTTAACAAGAGAAGCTTATTTATCTGATAATATGATAATAACGACAATCCCCCAAGGCCAAACATTAAAGTAACGACTATTAGTAAAGTAACACTTATTTTAAGCCTCTTCATGTCGTCCTCCTAAGTTGCTCACTCCTAATGCGCATTAAGAGCCTATGGTTTTGTGCTATTTTTCTTTTTTATTCGACATGTTTTTACAAATTCCTCTTGCTTTCATGATTCTGCAGTTATCCGAAAAAACAAAACCAGTGTTTGGCTTTACACTGGCTTTCCTTAGATCACTTAATCCCATATTTACAGATAACTGCCCGGATCGCAAAATAGGCTACTTCCTCAGGTAATGCTTCCTTAAGGGGCCGCAATTTCTCGGGCCCTAACTGGTTAATGGTCTTTAGTATCAAATCTTCATACTCTGCCGGGATGATCTTATCCCAGTCAACAGGCTGGCCTTCAGCCGCGCTGCGGATAATATGATTTTCGATTGTTACGGGCGTAAGGCTCCGTAATCGGGCAATTTCCGGCACGGCTTTGCCAGACAGGAACATTTCATAAGAATTTAGGTGGCTGGGCTTGTCCGAAGTTTGGCCATTTTGCAGAAGGCTTTTTACTTCCAGCCCGGATTGCAAGCCGCTGTTTCCAGGCCCAAGGTCATGTTCATTAACATATTCCCTGATTACAGCCAAAAACCGCTCACCGTAGTTTTGGAATTTAACTTCACCGACACCTTTGATGGCCAGCATGCTTTGCCGCTCAGTGGGCAGGAATTGGCACATCTCCCTTAAGGCAGTGTCGGGAAAAACAACATAAGGAGGGACATTTTCTGCCAAAGCAATTTCTTTTCGCAGGGCCCGCAGTGATTCAAACAGGGATTCGTCTTCTTTTGTTTGCACTTCTTTCCTTTGCACCCTCTGCCAGACCTGTTCCTCCCCTTTCAGAACCTTAATGGCTTTGGTCTGGATTTTCACTACCGGATACTGTCCTTCCGTGGAATGCATATATCCTTCAGCTATCAGGACATTGATAAGATCTTTGATTTCTTTTATGGTGTATTCTCTCATCAGACCATATGTTGATAAACGGTCGAAGCCAAATTGCATAACTTTCTTGTTTTGCGAACCTTTTAAAACATCAGCCACCATCGCTGAACCAAACCGTTCATTCATGCGCTTAACACAGGAAAATATCTTCTGGGCTTCTAAGGTAATATCGTGCAGTTCCCCTCTATCATTGCAATTACTGCAATTGCCACAATAATTGAGATGTCCTGCTTCCCCAAAGTAGTTTAGGATATACTCCCTGAGACAACCAGATGTATGGCAGTAATCAATCATTATCTGCAGTTTTTTGTATTCTCCCGCTTGCCGTTCTGGTGACGAAACCGATTGTTCAATTAAAAATTTTTGCAGCATGATATCCTGGGGGTTAAATAACAGGACACACTGTCCGGGATCTCCATCACGCCCGGCCCGCCCGGCCTCCTGGTAATAAGCCTCCATATTTTTTGGCATATTATAATGAATCACATACCGCACATTTGATTTATCAATGCCCATACCAAAGGCATTAGTCGCCACCATGATACTGATATTATCATAGATAAAAGCTTCCTGGGTAGTCAGTCTTTCTGAGTCCGATATTCCGGCATGGTACCGTCCTACCTGATAGCCTTTTTGGGCCAAAGCACTATAAAGATTATCTACTTCTTTTCTGGTCGCCGCATAGATGATACCGGACTGACTGGCGTGACCTGCCAGGAAATCAAGAATAAAATCCTTTTTATTTTGCCCGCGAATGACACTGAAAGACAAATTCTTTCTGTTAAAACCCAGTACAAAAACTGACGCGGCCTTCATCTCCAGAAGATTTACAATATCTGCATTAACTTCTTTTGTGGCAGTAGCAGTAAAAGCTGCCACAACCGGGCGCTTCGGCAGGTTTTGGATAAAAGGGGCAATATTGCGATAGCTGGGCCTGAAGTCATGGCCCCACTGAGAAATACAGTGGGCTTCATCAACAGCCACCAGGGAAATATCCAGGGCCCCGGTAACAGCACGGAAAAGCCCGGACTCCAATCTTTCCGGCGCCACATAAAGAATTTTATACTTACCCATTCCTGCTTCGCGGATCCGGTCGGTTACTTCACCCTGACTCAACGAACTGTTAATAAAGGCCGCAGGTATACCATTACTGTTAAGGGTGTCAACCTGGTCTTTCATCAGGGAAATCAGTGGTGATATAACAAGGGTGAGGCCCGGAAACAAAAGGGCCGGTATCTGAAAACAAATGGATTTCCCGCCGCCAGTGGGCATAATCGCCAAGGCATCATGACCTTGCATAATGTTTTGAATTATCTGATCCTGACCTTCTCTGAAACTGCTGTAACCATAATACTGCTTAAGGATTTGTAAGGCTTTTTCCGACATCTATGTACACCTCTGGAAATTATTCTGGTTGTAACTTTCGGCAGGCAGATGTCATCCTCCTCCCTGCCTTGACATGTTGGGGTATGCAAGATTTTGAATTTTTGATAAAATGTAATTATCAATGAGTTCTCGTAAGTGCAAGATGGAATAAAATGCAAAACATTATAAGACAACCGCAGAGACGCAGAGAGAGAGTAATGGAAATTGGCGTTAATTTTACCTTATATGCAAATGTGACGGTATGCAATGATAAATCGGTGATATTTTTATGTAAGCTCTCGGAAATGGTTCGATGACAGAACAAAAAAAATATACCCTAGCGCAGCGAAGATGCAATCAAAATTTAAGACCAGAAACCTGTGACAAGACCGAAAAAATAACACAGAGCTAAAAAGAGAGATACTCACAGGCATTCCTTACTAGTCAGAGGCACAGAGGAAAACAAAAAATTATGGGTTAAAAACAATAAGATGACGCAGAAGTTTTTTTCACAAACTTTTACGAAGTAGTAATACAGAGACACAGAGACATAGTAGAGGAGTGGGATTTTTGGATCGTCCGGTACGTATCCTTTTAGTGCTGTTAATCATAATTCTTGTTTTGAACCTATCACTTCTATCCAGGGTTAAAAATATTGAGAATATGATCAATGGCCGATTGATGATTGATAGCGAGCTGCAGAACCTTATGTCTTTGACACAGCAGAACAGTGACCGGATAAACCAGGCCATGGCAACAATCGAAACCGAAAGGCGCTGGATTACTCCGGTGGAATTTGCGGGTGTTAAACAAGAAGGCGGTAGTATAGTGGTAAGACTGGCCTGGATAATTAAAGACTATCCGGGGGGTGCCCAGGTTATTTTTAATTACCGTAAACCGGGAGACAAAGAATTTACGTCACAACAGGCCGCGCCCGCCGGTGACGGAAGATTTGAGGTTGAACTGAGGGATGATCTTAAGTCAGAGCCCCTTTGGAAAATGCAAACGATTTATACGACAAGTGATTCCAGAGACAATAAAGCCAGTCGAGTGATTGAAACAGCCAAGACTGTTGAAGGGCAGCAAAATATAGAATACTATATTTCTATTAAAGACGGTACTAATTTGAAGAGCAGTGAAATTGCCGGTCTTGACATGGAAAGATTATCCTGGAGCATGTATGCCCCGCTGTCTGCAGAAGTACAAGTCAACCAGACAAATAAAAGATATTGGATTTTTCTGACCCAATCTGTAAATGACCCAAAACAGGCTAAATTATCTCAAGCTTTTTTGGAAGCGTATCAAGACGATAAGCTGGTAAATCAAACCAAACTATCTGCAGATGAGCGTAAGTCAGACAGTACTATGACTATTTTTACCACGGAGTGGTATTACAAAGACTTATCCTTTGACCGGGTATATTTAACTGTAGAGTATAGCGATGGCAAAAAGTTTAAAAAGGAAATCACGGGCAAGTAGTAATAATAAAGGGACAGTAACGAAAACATAAATTTTCGTTACTGTCCCTTTTGCTATCTGACCTCCAAAGTAGATATCATGGCCCATAGGCTTGGGCTAATTCCTTCCGCCGCTTCCTTCAGTGGCACGTGGAAGGTTATCATAAACAACTGCCCGCCGAAATCCTTAACCAGATAATTGACACTGGTCTTTTTACTGTTATTGTCTTCATATCCTGATTCCATCAACAGGCAGAATTTTGAGTCCCTGAATTTCTCATGGGACAGGGTGGCGGGATCTAGCTCAGTGACTTTACCTGTTTGCGCTAAGGCAGACTTAAGTTGGTTTTTGTACTCATTTAAATTTGTTTTTCCATCCAGCTTTTCAATCCGGGCAAAAAAATCGCCGTCAAACTCAGATAATATAATGTCTTTTCCCGGCTCTTCAGATTCCAGGCTAAAATTTTTTAACACATAGAGTTGAAAACCAAGTTCTTCGCTTTCGGCCAGAACAGCATCCCGCATTTCTTTGTTACCTTCAACCAATACCTCAATTTTTTTGTTCAATTCTTTTTCCGGCTGCACTTTATTGTTTTCTGTGGTTTTATCTGTTTCCCCAGTTGATTCATTTGCAGGCTTATTTTTCTCCGCCTCAGTCTGACTTTTCTGAGCCTGTACTTTTTCCTCAGGAGCTTGATCAGGTCCGGCACTACAGCCCGAAAATGTTAAGCCGATGAGAACTATTAGCATCATTGATACAAGTTTTTTCATAAGTAATTCCCCCCAAATATTTCGCAGAGACAGATGAGTCGACAGCAAATGCGCGCCTTTACTGTATTTGTTCGTCTCTACTAAAGAGACTCCTGTCAGCCTGAAAATGTTTCAGCAAGATGAAAAAACTTTTTTATTCACTGAGATATTTTAAGATTTCGCCGCTCTCCTCATTATATAAACAGGTTTACGTTGGAGTCATCTGCTTCGCCAAGGTAGGCTGCTACGCCGCCAATATCCACTCCATCAATCAGCTCTTCCTTTTTAATTCCCATCACATCCATTGACATGTTACAAGCCATAAGCTTAACACCATTGGCTTTGGCCTGCTCAATCAGCTCTTTCGGCAATTGTTCCACCGATATAGTAAGGTAGACCGCAATTTGCAAAGGAAATATATTGACCTTTTTCGAAAAGGATTATTTCCGCTTCCTCATTGAGCCTTCTCAGACGCGTTGCTGTACTGGCTCCACCGGCTACTCCGCCAACGATGATAATTTTCTGTTTCACGTTCGGTTCTCCTTTCATTTCCACAGTTTTCTCGAAATAATGATAACTATTATTAAAGAATAAAATTGGATAAGACAAATAATACCCCCGGGGGGCATAGTTGTCGATAAGGAAAAATAGCCGCCAAGTCATTTTAAGGTTATTTATGGGCGGCAAAGGTCGGGGAATCTCCTGATATCGTAAGTATTCGTTGCAATGCCTTTTTTTGTTATCAGTAAGACCTATAATCTGGAAGATGCTCTGGCGCATAATTTCTATCAATAAAGGAACGATAAGAATTGATCAGACTTAATATTTGTAGTGAAGGTGATAAATGTGAAAGACTCGGTGGTAAAGGTAACTGTCTCGGGAATTGTGGGCGGGATTGTAATTGATTTTATTATGTTCGCAGCATTATTGTTAGGAGTAAGGACAACCACTCCATGGAAAATTGCGGCAAACGTGTTCCTGACTACTAAGTATTTAGATACTACAGCAGGGGTCATCCTGGGACTATTTGGAACAATTGGATTGGGAATTGCCACTGCCGGCCTTGTTTTATTGATTTTAAAATGGACCGGCTATGATTATGCCATCCTAAAAGGAGTGTTGACCGCCAACGCATTTGGCTTTATCACAATGGGTTTATTTATGTCGCTTCTTAAGATTTCACCATGGATAAAAAATGAACCAGTTACAAATTTTATGGCCCTATTCTGCCTGACTGTATCGGGAGCGGTAATGGCAACAATTTTGAAATCATATGAAACTCACATCCGAAGCGACAGTTAACTAATCTAACTTTAGAGGGAACATAACTTGGCATGATATATTTAAAACCGAAAAGGAACTGCTGCTTAACGAACCATGAAGTTCGTTTTATATTGCAACAGCCCCTTTTGGGTTTACTTCCCTACCTGAATCAATTTACACGCCATTAGTACTCACAGGCACCCACGGTTCTTGGAAATGGAATTACATCCCTGATATTGCTGACCCCGGTTGCATACATAATCAGTCTTTCAAAACCAAGACCGAAACCGGCATGTTTTACACCGCCGTATTTTCGCAAATCCAGGTACCACCCAAGTTCGTGTTCACTGATATTAAAATCCTTCATTCTTTGTTTTAAAACTTCCGCCCGTTCTTCCCGCTGGCTTCCGCCAATCAATTCCCCGACTCCGGGGACCAGTAAGTCCATGGCAGCCACAGTTTTTCCGTCATCATTCAGCCTCATATAAAAGGCCTTGATATCTTTGGGGTAATCATAAACAAAAACGGGTTTTTTGAACACTTTTTCTGTTAAATACCGTTCATGTTCAGTCTGCAGGTCACTGCCCCATGACACGGGATAATCAAATTTCTCTCCTGCATCCTGCAGAATCTCAACAGCCCTTGTGTACGAGACTTGGGCAAATTCCGCATGGACTATATTGCTGAGCCTCTCCTTGACCCCTTTATCCACAAATTCGTTGCAGAAATCTATTTCCGCCGGAGCCCTGTTTAACAGCCTGTTGATTACATATTTCAGCATATCTTCGGCCAGTGCCATATCTTCCTCCAGGCCGGCAAAGGCAATTTCAGGCTCAATCATCCAGAATTCCGCTGCATGTCTGGCGGTATTTGAGTTTTCGGCTCTAAAAGTTGGCCCAAAGGTATAGACATTCCTGAAGGCCAAAGCAAAAGCCTCAGCCTCTAATTGCCCGCTGACGGTAAGATTTGTCTTCCGGCCAAAAAAATCTTCCGAGAAATCCACCTTGCCTTCTTCGTTTAGCTTTGGGGCAGCCGGGTCTAAGGTGGTGACCCGAAACATTTCGCCTGCCCCTTCGGCATCACTGGCTGTTATTATTGGTGAATGTGTATAAACAAATCCCCTGTCCTGAAAAAACTCATGAATGGCATAAGCCAGCACCGACCTCACCCGGAAGACCGCAGCAAACAAATTTGTCCTGGGCCGCAAATGGGCAATTTCTCTTAAAAACTCTCTGGTGTGCCTTTTAGGCTGAATCGGGTAGTCTTCAGGGGAGTCCCCTTCCACAGCCACCTCCTGGGCCCTGATTTCAAAAGGCTGTTTGGCTTGGGGGGTGACCACAAATAGCCCTTTAATCCTGACGGCGGCCCCGGTCTTCAGCCTGGCCACTTCTTCGAAATTTGCCACTGCCTCTTTTTCATATACTATCTGGATAGTGTTGAAATGAGTTCCGTCATTTAAGGCTAAGAAACCAAAGCTTTTTTGGTCGCGGTTGCTTCTTATCCACCCACTGACTTCAACTACTTTGTTGCCGTAAGAGTTGGTATTCCCAACTAACTGCCCCATCACAACTTTTGCAATTCCCATTCGTGATTCCACCTTACCTTTAGTTTTGGTTATACTAATGTTTCAGTAGTAAGTATTTTCCTTATTGATCAGAATATGCCCCATTAAGTTTTTTAACCCTTTTTACGCTTCATCCACTTTTCCATTTCAACAGCCCAAAAAACTATCGCTGAGAGCACTAAGGTAAGCAGCAGCTCTGCAAAGGACAGGGGGGCCGTTCTGAAAATTGGGTTGAGCAAAGGAACATAAATAGTAGCCATTTGTAAAACAAAAGTCAACACAAAGGCACCTAAAAGAGGTTTATTGGTAAACAAGCCCTGGCTGAAAAGGGATTGTTTTTCCGACCTGATGGCCAGTACATGACCCATCTGGCTTAAACATAATACAGTAAAGACCATGGTCTGCCAATTATAGCCCCGGCCAATTGACAGGGTTTGGGTAAATAGTGAAATCAAACCCATTAAAAGGCCTACCCAGATTATATGAATGCCTAAACCCTGAGCAAAAATGCTCTCCTGTGGATGCCTGGGTGGTTTATGCATAATATCTTTATCAGCTGGTTCAGCTGCCAGAGCAAGCCCTGGCAGGCCGTCTGTAACGAGATTGATCCAGAGAATGTGAATCGGCAGCAACGGTATTGGCAAGCCCATGAAAGTCGCCAGGAATATGGTCCATATTTCCCCGGCATTACCGGTCATTATATATTTGATGAACTTGCGGATGTTGTCAAATATCCGCCGCCCTTCCTTTACAGCCTTGATGATTGTAGCAAAGTTATCATCCAGGAGAATCATATGGGCTGCCTCTTTGGAGACGTCAGTCCCGGTAATACCCATAGCCACACCAATATTAGAGCTTTTCAGGGCCGGGGCATCATTTACCCCATCACCGGTCATCGCCACATATTGGCCTTTGTCCTGCAGGGCTTTAACAATTTTCAGCTTTTGTTCAGGACTGACCCGGGCATACACCCTGATCTTTTCCACTTTTGCTTCAAATTCCGTTAAAGATAACTCTTCTAATTCCCTGCCTGTGATTACACTATCATCGCCGTCTAGAATGCCGACTCGTCTGGCAATCGCCGCAGCCGTGAAAAAATGGTCTCCGGTAATCATGACAGGCTTGATTCCTGCAGTTTTACATAAGGCCACAGCCTCTTTGGCCTCTTCCCGGGGAGGGTCCATCATGCCCACTAAACCTAACACTGTAAGCCCCTGCTCAATGGCAGCGGGCAGCAATTCTTGAGGCTGGCTTTCCCAGGTTCGCATAGCAACACACAGCACCCGCAGCCCCTCAGCGGCCATTTCGGCGTTTTTCAGTTCGTAAGCCTTAATATCAAGTGGTTTAACCCCGTCTGCCGTCAACATCCATTCTGATTTTTCCAATATTGATTCAATGGCACCTTTGGTAAAGGCGATATACCCCTCTGGTCCCCGGTGAAAAGTAGTCATGGCCTTCCTGACGGAATCAAACCGGCTCCAATGGCCAGGGAAATCGTCACCACCGCCGGCAGGGCTTCCGGAATAGCTGCCACAGCCAGAGAAATTGCTGTCAGCAGCATCAATAACAAGGATTCCCCTCTTAAGACACCTATCCCAAAAAACACGGCACACAGCACCAAAACCATCAGGGCCAGCTTCTGGCCAAACTTTTTCAGCCGTACTTGGAGAGGTGTTTGAGCTTCCTCCCCCTCCTGCAGCATGGCAGCAATCCGCCCGAGTTCAGTCCTTATCCCGGCTGCAGTGACGATACCGACAGCCCGGCCATTAGTCACAAAAGTATCCTTAAAAGCCATATTCCTTTGATCGCCAACAGCTAAATTCTCATTGGAAATCAATTCAGTTGATTTCTCGACAGGTTCCGACTCCCCGGTTAAAGCGGCTTCATCTATTTTCAGCCGGGCTGTTTCCATCAGCCTCAGATCTGCCGGGACAATATTGCCTGCTTCAAGTCTCACCATATCCCCCGGGACCAGTTCTGCCGCCGGAACCGCATCTAGCACCCCTTCTCGAAGGACCAGTGCTGAAGCCGCCGCCATTTTATTTAAGGCTTCCATGGCTTTTTCAGCTCTGAATTTCTGAACAAAGCCAATTATTGCATTTAGCAAAACAATAACAATTATCACTATTGTATCCGAAATCTCCCCGAGAACACCGGATATAACCGCTGCAATAATCAGCACAATTATCATAAAATCTTTGAACTGGTCCAAAAACACAAACACTAATGGTCTTTTAGGTTTCGCCCTAAGTTCGTTTAGACCGTATTCACCAAGCCGCTTTTGGACAGTTTCAGTCGTCAGCCCCTGGGGGGTAGTCTCTAATTGATTCATAACTTCATTGATTTCTTGCCGGTAATACCGCATTTAATACCTCCCATAGAATTAAGAGTAAAAGGCCATCTCTTATTATTTAATATATTCAGCCAGGTAATGTCATATAAATTAATAAAACATTTTCTAGATGGAGTGTTGACTCCCTCTGAAGAAAAGTCATTTACACTGGATGTGATTTAATGGAAAGATTCTTTGTTAAACTGCCCCTTATCTTTTTTACAGCCCTCGGAATGATCATTGGCGGTGCCTTCATCGGCTCTCTCGCAGCAGTTTTCTCCGGGCACGGCCCACTAAGGACCATGAGTCAACTAGCCAAAGACTTAAAAATATGGGCTGCTGTGGCGGCCATCGGGGGAACTTTCGGTTCTCTGCAAACCCTGGAAGCAGGCCTGTTGGAAGGTGAATTAAAACTTGTAGTGAAACAGCTGGGCTTCATTTTGGCGGCTTTTGTGGGTGCGCATGTTGGCTATATGCTGGTGATAGCCCTCAGCAATACCAACAAATGAGTATTATCCGCCGCTGTGTGGCAGCAAGTTTTATCGTAGGTTTGCTGGCAGGTGCCGCCATTCTTAACGTCGTTTCCGGGAAACATATTGACAATGCCGAACTGGAAATACATAAACTTCAAACAAAGTCAGAGGATCAGGTTGAACAAATTGCAGCATTGGAAAAAGCCTTGGCAGAAGCATTGAAAAAACGTCAGAAATTGGCTGTTACAGAAATTGAAGTTCATGTGACATTTAAAGCTGAAGAAGAAAGTAATGAATACAATCAGCTGGAAATCGAAAAAGCTGTGAAAAAATTACTTAAAGATATCAGAGGAAAAGAGGTTTCTTCTCTTGATCCTCTGATTATCGCCAATATTGTAGACGGAAGAACAGTTGAAGCCGCAAAACGCAAGTTTACACTCTCTGTAAAGGGTATAGCCGTCTCAGAAAAAGTGATCATGTACGTAGAAACAACCGAAATCCCACAAGCAAACATGTAAAATATTTTTAAATTAAAAAAGGTTATTCTCGAATTTTGTCGAAACTTTGCTAGCAATACCCAGATTATCTGATCTTAATTTAAAGGAGGCGGGAACGATGTATGCAAGCAATGGCAAAGGCTCGATAGTTAGGTTAGCTTCAGGACTGCTGGTGTTATTAGGTGTTGCTCTAAGCCAGCTGGTAAATCCCTATTGGCTGATACTCTCAGGATTTGTTGGTCTATTTCTGATTATATCCTCATTAACAGGATTTTGTATGGGAGCTGCGTTTTTTAGAGCTTTAGGAATACCTGACAAAGAAAAATAAATAATATCTTTTCCTAAAAACATTATACCTTTAACGACTACTTTTTGATATAATGAAAATCATCACTTTATGTTTTAGGAGGTACTCAGATGACAAAAGTTAATATCGAATCAGGAGTCTGTGGTTTTTGTACCAGTGTGCAAGCAGAGCCGGGTGCCAAGTATACTGCCAAGTTAACTGTTGAAAGTACCTGCCCCCATGTCCAAAAAATAGCAGAGAACTTTGGAGAAGTTAATGCCATGAAGGAGTTGTTCAAAAAAGGGCAATCCCAAATCATGGAACTATGCAACGCTAATCTTCCGCATATCACCTGCCCGGTCCCAATTGGAATCCTCAAGGCCCTTGAGGTTTCTACAGGGATGGCATTACCCAAGGAAGCTAAAGTATCATTTAACGAATAAATGTTTGTAGGACTACATTTTTGTAGTCCTTTTTATTTAGCAAAAAATATGCGGCTTGCGCCGCATATTTTTAAACTTCCATGATAATCGGTAAAATCATTGGTCTTCTCCTGGTTTTTTCGTACAAATACTTGCTAATAGCATCCCTTACATTTGACTTGATGGAAGCCCATTCAGTGATACCCTTTTCCTCACACTTGAGCAAGGCCAGTTTGACCTTTTCTTTGGCATCTTCCATCAACTCTTCGGATTCACGGACATAAACAAATCCCCTGGACACTATATCCGGCCCGGCAACCACCAGGCCGCTTTCTTTGTTGATGGTAACGACAACAATTAAGATCCCATCCTGTGACAGCTGCTTGCGGTCCCTGAGTACAATATTCCCAACATCACCCACTCCAAGTCCATCAACCAGAACCCGTCCGGCGGTCACCCGACCGTTTAAACGGGCGGAATTCTTGCCGAATTCCAAAACATGGCCGTTTTCGGCAACAAAAATATTGCTGCGTGGAACGCCGATTTCAGCTGCCAGATTTGCGTGCTTAATCAGGTGCCTGAACTCACCGTGGACAGGAACAAAATATTTTGGTTTAACAAGATTCAGCATCATTTTTAGTTCTTCCTGGCTCGGGTGACCCGAAACATGAATACCTGAAAAAGACTCATATATTACATCTGCACCTTGTTTAAAAAGGTGGTCTATAGTACGGGCGACTAATTTCTCATTACCGGGAATAGGTGTTGCAGAAATTATAACAGTATCTCCCGGCAGAATGTCCACCTGGCGGTGATCACTCATAGCCATGCGGGTCAGAGCAGACATTGGTTCACCCTGACTTCCTGTGGTCAAGATACACACACGGTTGGCCGGCAGTCGGTTGATTTCATCCAGCTCTACAAACAGTTCTTTGGGGAAATTGATATATCCCAATTCGGCGGCAATCCCAATAACATTGACCATACTCCTGCCGGCAATGGCGACCTTGCGGTCATACTTGTAAGCATTGGCAATAGCCTGCTGCAGTCTATGCACGTTAGAAGCAAAGGTGGCAATAATGATACGTCCGGCAGCACCCCTAAAGGTCTCATCAAAAGTGTGTCCAACCACTTTTTCTGACATTGTAAACCCTGGACGCTCCACATTGGTACTATCTGACATCAAAACAAGAGTTCCTTTTTGTCCCAGTTCCGCAAATTTCTGAAAATCAGTGATTTGTCCATCCACCGGGGTCTGGTCAAATTTAAAGTCTCCTGTATGTACCACTGTGCCAACAGGACTATGAACAGCAAGAGCAACCGCATCCGGAATGCTGTGACTGACCCGCAAAAATTCAACCTTAAAAGGGCCAATGTCAACAACATCTCTGGGCTTAACCGTGTGTAGTGTAACGCTCCCGGCAAGATTGTTTTCCTTCAATTTACCCTGCAGCAGGCCAAGGGTCAGTTTGGTTCCGTACACTGGCACATTGATCTGCTTTAGTACGTAAGGCAGTCCTCCGATGTGATCCTCGTGACCATGGGTTAAAACAATACCCCTCACAATTTCCCTGTTTTCTAGAAGAAAAGTAATGTCAGGAATCACAACATCAATTCCCAGCATCTCATCTTCCGGAAACATTAAACCTGAGTCAATAACTAAAATATTTTCCCCGTACTTCACAACCATCATGTTTTTTCCAATTTCCCCCAGTCCTCCTAGGGGAATTAATGACAACTTTGTCTCTTTTGCCATTTTTACACCTCCTGAAAACAAAAAAAAATACGACTAAACTCGTGGTAAATTGATAGTAGTTAACCAGGAGAAGTATAGGGGAAATATATTTAGTTGTTGTCCGCTCAAGACTCCCAGGTAAAAAGAAAACCCGCCCGTAAAACACCTGTATTCATTATACTTTATTTCTTTAGCCACCACAAGATAATAATTGTTGGCTTCAGACCGTTTTTATTCTTTAGTAGTATTGACAGGAAAGCCCCCAATCATACTGGTCGAAAGGGGAAGTAACGAAACTTTATGGTTTCGTTACTTCCCCTTTTACTATAATTTATTATACTTTTGCAGCAATGCCTTCAGTGTCGCCACTTCTGCTTCAGTGGCATCAAGCAAGGGCGGTCGCATTCCGCCTACCTCGTGGCCCATTAAGTTTAAGCAGGTCTTAACAGGGATGGGGTTTGATGTCAAAAACATTGTTTTAAAAACCGGGAATAAATCCATGTGTATTTGCGTTGCCTTGACCAAGTCTCCGCCTAAGAAAGCTCCGATCATCTGTTGTAGTTCATTTCCCACAACGTGGGAAACCACACTGATAATCCCATGAGCACCTAATGCCAGCATGGGCAGGGTAAGGGAATCATCCCCACTGTAGATGATAAAATCAGCCGGTGTACTGCGCCTGATCTCACTTACCTGATCCATACTGCCGGCAGCTTCCTTGATTGCTACTATATTATCAATCTGGGCCAGCCGGGCGATAGTTTCAGCATTCATGTTGATGGCTGACCTGCCTGGAATATTGTAGAGGATTACAGGCAGATTGGTAGATTCGGCGATCATGCGAAAATGATTATATAAGCCTTCCTGGGGAGGCTTATTATAGTAAGGAACAACTGCCATTACACCGTGGGCCCCGGTTTTTTCAGCATCCTTAGTCATACCCATGGAATCAAAGGTGTCATTATTACCCGTTCCCACGATTACTTTAGCCCGATCACCTACTTCATTAACAACTGCTTCAACCAGCTTGTTCCGCTCTTCATTTGTCAGGGTAGGGGATTCCCCCGTTGTCCCGGCAACCACAATCCCGTCAGAACCGTTTTCAACCAAGTACCTGGCTAACTTCCTGGCCTTCCCGTAATCGACCTGCATCTCAGAATCAAAGGGGGTTACCATCGCAGTTAATACACGCCCAAAATCTGTCACCACATTTCCACCTTTCCTTATATAATTTTTAAATCATTATCTCTGACAACACAGGGAATTTACCATCAGAATATCAAACTTGCCCGGTTAATCCCCTAAAGAAAAATGCTTGTGCAGGGCTCTGATCGCCCTTTCCATTTCGTCTTGTTTAACCAGGCACCAAATCGTGGAGTGAGAATCAGCTGTTTGTAAAATTTTGATATTTTCCGCAGCCAAAGCTTCTATAATACTGGCCATTACCCCTGGTACCCCGGCCATTCCCGCACCTACAGCGGAAACCTTGGCACAGCTGGGGGTCAATTCCGGCGAAAAGCCCATGTTTTCCAGAATTTGTGCCGCTTTTTCAGCAACACCATCTTTAACGGTATATATTACTACATCAGGGTAGATATTGATGAAATCAACACTTATCCCGGATAAAGCCATTGCTTTAAATATTTTCAGCTGGGGCTGTTCTGCCTCAAATCCGGTGGTATAGACCTTAATCTGGGTAACATTGGGGATATGGGTTATACCGGTGATAATGCGGTCTTTCTTTATTGCCACCGGCCGGTCATAAGCTGATGATGTCACCAGAGTCCCCGGAGCATCAGAAAAAGTGCATTTAACCCTCATGGGAATATTCTTTTGCCTGGCAATCTCGACAGCCCTGGGATGAATCACTTTTGCTCCCTCATGGGCAAGCTGGCAAATTTCATTATAGGTAATAACATCAAGCACCTTGGCATCAGTGACGATATTTGGGTCTGCAGTCATAATTCCTTCAACATCTTTATATATGTCAATGGCTTCGGCATTTAAAGCCACACCCAGGGCCGCGGCAGATGTATCACTGCCCCCCCTGCCAAGGGTAGTAACCAACCCGTCTTCAGTTTGCCCCTGAAAACCAGCCACGATTACAGTCATTCCTTCGGCAGCATATTTGTGAATTAGTTTGGGTTTTATTTCAATAATGTGGGCATCAGTATGCTTATCATCGGTAATAATTCCAGCCTGGCCGCCGGTCAAAAAGACTGCTCTATGACCATGCTTCTCCAGGGTAGCTACCATAGCTATACCGGAAATTATCTCGCCACAGGCCATCAGATTATCCAGTTCTTTTGGTGGAATCTCAGGGTTGATGGCTCCTACAAATTTTAGTAATGTATCAGTAGCATAAGGGTCGCCCTGGCGCCCTATAGCGGACACCACAACGACCGGTGTATAACCTTCATTACTGGCGGAGATTATCTTCCGGACTACCTGTTCCCGTAGTTCAATGGAAGTGAGGGAGGTCCCTCCAAACTTTTGAACCAGGTACTTCATTCATTCATCTCCCAAAACAATCGTATTTTACCACTAGTTCGGCAATCTGCACGGCATTAGTGGCAGCCCCTTTACGCAGTTGGTCGGCAACAACCCACAGGTTGAGGCCCTTAGCAATAGAATTGTCCTCTCTGATTCGGCCAACAAAAACTTCATCTTTATCAGAGGTAAATAGAGGCATCGGGTAGACCTTGTTGTTTATGTCATCCTGAACAATTATACCCGGAGCATTCGCAAGTAATTCCCGTGCCTCAGCAGAAGTCAGTTTCTTCTCAGTTTCAATATTGACTGACTCAGAGTGGCTTCTGAAGACCGGCACTCTGACGGTTGTGGCAGTTATCTCGATACTGTCGTCATGCATGATTTTCTTGGTTTCATTGACCATTTTCCATTCTTCTTTGGTATAATCCAAATCAGCAAAAACATCTATATGAGGGATCAGGTTAAAAGCTATTTGGTAGGCGAAAACCTCAGGTGTAACATCTTTACCTTCTGAAAGAGCTTTAACCTGAGCCGCCAGTTCGTCAATAGCTTCTTTACCGGCCCCTGAAACCGCCTGGTAAGTTGAGACAACAACTCTCTTGATTTTGGCGGCATCATGAATTGGCTTTAAGGCAGCAACCATGATAATAGTTGAACAATTGGGGTTGGCAATTATTCCTTTGTGCAGTTTGACATCCTCCGGGTTTACCTCAGGCACGACCAGGGGAACTTCCGGATCCATCCGAAAGGCACTGCTGTTATCGACAACCACTGCTCCACGTAAGGCCGCTTCCCTGGCGAAATCTTTGCTCG
This sequence comes from Thermincola sp., assembly GCA_032027005.1. Taxonomy (GTDB): domain Bacteria; phylum Bacillota; class Thermincolia; order Thermincolales; family UBA2595; genus JAVSMW01. The sequence goes on from JAVSMW010000001.1 coordinate 310,316, forward strand.
CCGAACCACCAGCAAAAAGGGCGATATCGATCCCTTCGAAGGCTTCAGCCGAAGTCGCCTCAACTGTGTATTCTTTTCCCTTAAACTCTATCTTCTTGCCCGCTGATCTTTCGGTGGCAAGCAATTTAAGGTCTGCAACAGGAAAATCTCTCTCCAGTAAAATTTTCAGCAGCTCTTGTCCAACTGCGCCGGTGGCACCAACGACCGCTACATTGAATCTTTTCACAATAATCCCCCCGTATATTTATATTTATATTTATATTTATTTATTGCTCATTGCACCGACACTGTGGACACCTGCTTGTTTCATCCAAAAAAACATTTTCGGGCCCGGGAAGTTTTATTGCCGGTTAAAACACCCGCCAATCAACTTCCGGCCCCAAATGTCAAGTATACTGTAAAATCACCGGTTGAAGCTGTCTTCCCTGTAATGCCTCAATGACAGTTTGTTCCAACAGTGACATTTTAGCCACTAAAGAATTCGCCTTGGCTGTGGGATTGTCCTGTCCAAAAGGAACCATGTAAATATTTTTCATATTTAGCAGCATACCTATGTTTTTAGCATTAATCCCTAGGCCGTCATTGGTCGAAATAGCCAGAACCACCGGTCGTTGGTTTCTCAGATGTGCTTTCACAGCCATTAAAACAGCGGTATCTGTTATGCCATTGGCCAATTTAGCGATAGTATTACCAGTACATGGAGCAACTACAATAATGTCAAAAAGCTTATTCGGACCAACGGGCTCGGCCTCAACTACAGACTTAATCACCTCATGACCCGTTATATCACGCAAGAACATTTTCCACTCACTGGCTTTTCCGAATCTGGTATCTTCAGAATCAACAGCAGGAGATATTATGGGATAAACCTTTGCTCCGCTTTGAATCAGGACATTAACCTGTTCAAAAGTTTCTTTTAAGGTGCAGTGTGAGCCTGTAACAGCGAAACCTACTTTTTTATCCTTAAGTTGCATTTCAAGCACCCCCAACTACCTAAGGTTCCTATTAAAATTACTAAAGGAAGTGTGGGTGAGTTCACGAAGCATAATTTCCGGAATTACTCTAGCCAAAATTCGCCCTGCAGTCCTGGGTGCAACCTTGCCCGGCAGACCGGGTGCCAATTCGGCCCTGCGTTTAAGCTCCCCGGCTGCAGTGAAATCCACACCGCCAGGAGCTGAAGCAATATCACAGATATATACCGCAGGGTCGGTAAGCTCCAAAAGCTCTCTGTCCAATATCAGAGACGGTACAGTATTGAAAATGATATCAGCTTCTCCGATATGTTTGGCTAGATCCTGGTAAGTAATAGGCTCAAAGCCCATTTCGCTGATCCTAGCCAAGTCCCTTGGTCTCCTGGCAGCTACAATGGTCTTCGCGCCAAGAGCGGCAGCCATCCTGGCCAGTGTGCAGCCACAGCGGCCAAAACCAAGAACTAAACATTTACTACCGTGGATGGTAATGTCAGTAGCTTCCATAGCCATCTGAAGGGCACCTTCGGCTGAGGGAATAGAGTTAGGAATAGCGACTTCATCCATTTCTGCAATTTCGGTCAGTTTTAAATTACGTGATGAGACCAATTCCTTCAGCAGCGGTCTGGCATATCCCACTATTACCATACAGTCAGGTGGAAATGACTGAATCGTATCTTGGTCCAGCACTAATGGTATCTCTGAGTATTTAGCCCTGATGATGCCTTTTTGGTCTATTCCCGGCATGGGTAAAACCACGAAGGCGGCATCTTGGACAGCTTTCACAATCTGGTGAAAGCATTGGACATTTTGGTTGTTGTTCAACCTGGAAATTCCGGCAACCTTGACGTTAGCACCCATTTTCAGCAGTTCAGAGACCAGGATTAGCTCCCTATCGTCTCCTCCCAGTACTGCAACAGTTACTCCCGCAAGTTTTGAACTCATGCTCCAACCTCCTTTGTACGACCAACTACTCACAGTATATGAAGTCATACAAAGGGTGGTGCTTGTCAATAAGGTGTAACGTGTTTATTCACTTAAAAGTTTTTCGAGACCGTAAGTTAATCCTTTCAGGTCAGCAACCTTCCTCACTGCCAGGATTACTCCAGGCATGAAAGATTCCCTGTTAATGGAGTCATGCCTTATGGTCAAAGTCTGGCCTAAGCCCCCAAAAATTACTTCCTGATGAGCCACCAACCCAGGCAGCCGCACACTGTGCAGCCTCATACCGCTATATTCCCCGCCCCTGGAACCGGCAATTTTTTCATATTCCTCAGGATTCCCCTGCCGGAATGCCTCCCTGGTAGAATTAATCAATTCGGCGGTTTTGATAGCTGTCCCCGAAGGGGCATCTAATTTCTGGTCATGATGAAACTCAATTATTTCCACATGAGGCATATATTTTGCAGCCTCAGCCGCAAATTTCATCATCAGAATCGCGCCAATAGCGAAGTTAGGAGCTATGACTACACCAACTCCGGCTTCCCTGGCCTGGGAATCAATTTCAGCCACATTTTCCTCTGAAATGCCTGTAGTACCTACGACTAAATGAACCCTATGTTTGAGGACAAGTCCCAAATTATCTCTGACACTGTCGGGGGTAGTGAAATCTACCACAACATCAGCCCCGGTCTCTTCCAAAACGCGGCCAAGATTGCCTGCCAGCTTGACCCCGCACTGACCGATGCCAGCCAGTTCACCGACATCCCGTCCGTGATTTCTGGTATCAACAGCACCAACTAAAGTCAAATCACTTTCATTTAACACGGCCTTAACAACTTCCCGGCCCATCCTGCCGTTAGCTCCGGCTACAACTACTTTCAGCATTTCCGCTATTACCTCCCGTTCTATTCCGGCCAAACCGGGTTAAATCTTTTACTTTTGGTACAACCAACAAAATACCTTAAATTTTATTTTCTTATAAATAGGAAGATATGTCAAGAGCAACAACATTCAAGTCATTTGCATATCAATATTTTACCGGCAAATACTAAATAAGGGGTGATTTCCATCGATACAAAACACGCTATAGATTTTGCCGGTCTAGCCGGAGAACTCCTGCTGGAAAACGGGGCAGAAACTTCCCGGGTTGAAGATACCATCATCCGTATATGTAGTCGGGCAGATTTCAAAGACATCGAAGTCCTTGTCTTTCCAACCGGAATCATAATTCACGGAATTTCCAATGGCTTAAGGTTAACACGCGCTAAACATATTCACACGAGGCAAATAAATCTAGCTGTTATATCAGCCGTCAATAATATATCCAGAGAATTTGCCGCAGAAAAAACATCCCTGGAAGACGGCATTGCCAGATTGGAGGAAGTGCTGGCAACGGCTGACCAAAACAAGTCCCTCCTGTGGATTTCTCTAGCCGGGGCACTGGCTTCAGGCGCCGCCACTGTTTTGCTGGGAGGCAGCTGGCAGGATATTACCCCTGCCATCTTGGCCACTGCCTTGGTACGTATCATCACCGGCACAGCGGCCTTTAACCTGGCCTACATATTACAGCTTTACCTGGCCGGGTTATTTGCAGGTCTTATTGGTAGTTTATTCGTTAATTTTGGTTTTGGGCAACATACTGACAAAATTATCGTCGGTGCCCTGCTGCCGCTGGTTCCAGGGGTAGCTATGACCAACGCCGTAAGAGACTTTATCTCAGGGGACCTGCTGTCAGGCACCCTCCGCATGACCGAAGCCCTGATAGTCGCCTTTACCCTGGCAGGCGGCGTCGGCTTCGCCCTGGCAATTTATTCAGGTTATTTGAAATAGTGGAGAGTGGCCACTATACAGGAGGTCTAAAAAATTGGTTCTAAATATGCTTTTGGCTTTTTTTACATCTCTTTTTACGGGTATTACACTCCATACGCCTCTAACGGCATGGTTTACTGTGGGCCTGACGGGTATGCTGGGCTGGAGTGTAAGCCGCTTTCTGGCATACCGGAACATACCCGAATTGCTGGCAGCAGTTTCCGGGGCCCTTGTCATCGGTATTTTGGCCGAAATATTTGCCCGCTGGCAAAAGCAGCCTGTGACAGTATATATTGTATCAGGCATAATTCCTTTGGTGCCTGGCACCATTTTTTACAATTCTATGCTGCAGTTTCTGGACAACCAATATAATGCAGGCTTTGCCCTGGCCTTCAAAGCTTTTCTAATCGCCTCATATTTAGCTGCCGGGCTGGCCATAGTCCCATTAATTCTCCGTCAGATAAAATTTTTCTGGTCGCGGGGCAAGCATTTAGAGAAAAAAAGATAAGGGTCTGCCATTCATAGGCAGCCCCTTTTCCTTAGCTTTGAATATAAAGGCTTGTCCCAACTCCAATATACTCAAAAATTTCCTGCACATCAGCTTCACTTAAGGCCATACAGCCATAAGTCCAGTCAGTTTTACCATTGGCATCAACACCGCCGTGAATTCCAACCCCTCCACCCAAAGCAGTATTCTGGGGAGGATTTTGTTTATTATTGATAGCCGCATAAATCCGATCACGGGTTGCCTGATCAATCAGACCAGAAGCCAGGCCGCGGTCTGCGTCTTCTTTATTGGGGTAACTTACACGCATCCAACGGCTGCCAAGAAACTTATCAGTTGGGGCCAGGACAGAACTCTCACTGATGTAGAACTGACCTTCCGGGGTTTTGTGATCCCCTGCTCTTACTTTATCACCTAAGCCCCCACCACCAAGTGAAATAGGGTAGGCTTTCAGCGGGGCAGCCCCTGAATAGAGAGTCAGACTATGGTCTGACTTGTCCACAACAATTTTAAAATTTGGGATTTGACCGTGAATCCCTTTTTTTGCAAGAATCTGTTGTAGGGGTTTGTTGGCAGGAACCGGTTGGCTGGCAGGCAGCAGAGTTGGTTTTGCCGGTTTGGGAGCAAGTCCTGTCAATTCCTGGACAACCTGGCCCGCTGCCCGGTATCCGGGGATACTAGATCCAGGAGCCTGTCCAGCGTAAGCATAAGCAACTGTCGAGATTGTCAGCAGTGCTAATAAAGAGACCAAGATAATTTGCAGTTTTCTGTTATTCACTGGCAGCCCCCCCTCATTTTAAGATTGAAGCCTACCAGTAATTATAACTTTTATTGTTAATCATTTCATTGAGCAAAAGTTGGGCTAAAAGGATGATCTCTCCTGAATTTTGATTCGCATTAAACATAGCGCAATAGGCAAAAACGCCAGATTCCATTTTCACCGGCATGCCCCCATAAAAGCAAGAAAATTGACTTCGTCAACTCAAATTAATGGAAGTCAATTTTCTTGTTCAAAGGGGGCCAGCCCCCTTTTGCACCGCTGCGCTCCTATTACCCCGAACAATATAGGTTCGGATATGTCGAAATTACTGTATTTTAAGTGGCCGTTATTGCTGTATCTGATGGTCGCACTAACATCATTCCTGTGATATAATGTATTTTAAGATTTATCATTACATAGCAGGTGGAAAAATGCTTAAGAAATTTCTTAATTATATCCGGTTGACCCCTAAATCTTTCATAGTTACTTTAGTAATTTTAATTTCTTTTGATTTTATTGTTCGATTTTATTGGTTGCATTTATTTAACCAACCTGGAAAAATGCGTCTTGTAAATCAGGAGATTGAATCTATAGCAAGACTCAAATCAGAATTGCATAAGGCTTCAGGGTATAAGATCGTCTTTTTGGGAGACTCTCAAACATACGGTTCATCTGTTAAAACCGGTGACCAAACCATTCCAGCTATTTTGGAGCAGGAGTTGAACAGACTTGAACCAAGACGACAGGTTAAGGTTTTTAATTTTGCTTTTAAGGGTTATGGTATATCGGAAAACTATTTTTTAGCTAATTTCCTCCTTAATGAAGATATTGATATGGTAGTCTACAACATAAGCACTAGCTGGTTTAACCGGACAGATGTATTAGAACATAGTAATGTTGCTACACTCCCTGGCCTTAAGGAAAAACCACAGATTACCCGGTTAGGTATAAATCTAGGTCAGATAGATTTTCGGAAGAAATTGGAATTTATAATCAATGCTTCAGTTGGAAAGGTATGGAGCCTTTATCAAAACCGAACAGCCATATCAATAATGCTACTAGGGAAACCCTTAAGAGAAAAATTAACAGAAATACAGCTAATAATTACAGATCCCACTGAGGCTAAAAAAAGGGAGCTTGAAGAGCAAAGATTATATCAACCGTGGTACCAAAAAGATTGGAACAAAATTTTGGGAAAAGTCGACTATAAGTTCGGATACATCAATCTGGCCCCACAAAATCCTCAAGTAGAATTTTATAAGATGATTCTTAAAGAATTAGAACACCGTAAAGTACATGGGATTTTTTATAGCAGCCCTCAAAATTTGGCAATGTTACAAGAGTATTATAATATGGATAACACAGCATTTCGCAAAGGCTTGGTAACTCTAGATAAAATGACGGAAAGCAAGTATGTAACATATTTAGATTATACAAACTTAGTTCCAGAAAAGTATTTTTCTGACTCAATTCATATGAATGCTCATGGACATCAGTTGGTTGCAAGTCAATTAGCAAAAGATATAGTAAATAGTTGGAGGTGATATTTTGTCCTTTACTACGTGGGCTTACGGATTATTTATAATATTCTCTTCAATCATCTATTGGTGTTTACCAACGATTATCAGAAAATATTTTTTATTAGCTGCCAGTATGGTGTTTTTAATTTATTCATCACCCTCTACTTTTTTTTTGTTGTTGGGCATGAGTTCTCTTGGTTATGTAGTTAGCATTAAAATTACTAATCGACGGTTATTATTAGCGTTCAGTATTACTGTTTATTTAATGGTATTATTATATTTTAAGTATCTTAACCAATTGGGTGATATTCTCACCAACATCACCCCGTGGCTAAATATTGAATCAAAAATTACTTTACCTAGACCAGCCTTGGCACTAGGCATATCATTTTTTACCTTTAAACTTATTCATTACCTTGTAGAGCGTTTTAAAGGTACAACGGTCCAAGGAACCTATATTCAATTTTTACTTTATGTTTTCTTTTTCCCAATCCTTCCCTCAGGACCTATCGAACGTTGGCCTAACTTCATCAGGCAAACAATAGAATCAAAAGGGTTTCAATGGAAATATCTTTCCGAAGGCTTGGAAAGAATCATTATAGGGTTATTTAAGAAACTTGTATTGGCTGACATTTTGGCTATTTATGCAGATAAAATTAGTATTACAGGCTTGAGTAGTAATGTTTACTGGGTAATTGTGTACGCATACGCGTTTAGATTATATTTCGATTTTTCTGGATACTCGGATATAGCTATCGGTTGCTCCAGAATCTTCGGATATAAAATAATGGAGAACTTTAACAACCCCTATTTCAAGCGAAATATTTCCGAGTTCTGGAAAAACTGGCATATGTCATTGACTAGTTGGTTCACAGATTATGTTTTTATTCCTTTAGGGGGAAGCAGGAGCAGTTTTGCTAACACAATAATGAATACTTTTATAGTAATGAGCTTGACAGGTTTATGGCACGGAGGCTCTTTAAACTTTTTGGTATGGGGCTTATATCACGGTGCTGGGCTAATTTTACTTCGATTTTACAACCGTTTTATCTGTCCCAAATTACCTGTCGTTTACCAAAGTTCACGCGTCTCTTATTTGGTAAGCACTCTTATAACATTTCATTTCGTTGTAATAGGCTGGGTGTTCTTTACCACGGAAATTAAACATAGTTTCTACGTTCTAAAGAAACTATTTGTATGGGGGTAGGCCTATGAGAAAGTATTTTCAACCCATTTTAAGCGGAATATTTTGGGCTTTGGTTGTGATTTTGATAGTTCTGCTCTCTACCAGTAGCCAGAAACCTTTCATTTATAACCAATTCTAGAATATCTTGATGATTCTTTAAATTTATTCATTAGTCTTTGGTATCCGCTTTCTTACGAGAAAAGCACCCTTTCATTTAAAGGGTGCTTTCCATTACATAATCCATTTTCACATATTAAATTGTATAATTTGCTGAATTCTTGGCAAAATCGATTAATTGTTGAACTTTCATAACAACTAAATTTTCGTGTTAGTTGGTAATAACGTAATTGTCAAAAACTATGCACATAGCAAATTCTTTAGAGAACTGAGATAATAACCCTAAGAATATTTGAGGGGGAATTATCCATGACTCTTGAAGNCCGGCTAACTGCTACAAATCAAAAACGTGAGAATCCAGGTCCAAACTTTAGTTTGGGCTTTTTCTTTACTCATGTGCTTAGGATTTGACAATTACGTAATAACGGCTAAATGTAATGGTGCAAGATGATACCCTGGAAGTCCTGTTTGAACTGTTATTTGATTCCCAGATACTCCGGTCTTTAAAACCCATCCTTGTTTATAAGGTACAGTTTTAGCTACAACGCCACGTCCCGAAACTAATGCTGTTAAATCATCATCACTATAGTCACCATAATATGGTCTTTGTTCCCATCCAGGGCTTAATACAATTGCCGAACTTCCATTCAAATTGACTGTAATATTTAGATCCTGCCCATAACTTCCATACAAATTAAAGTATTGTCCATCAAGCTGGCTATATCCAATATCTAGATCATTGGAAGGAACCGACCAGGAATTGGTAACAGAAGAGGTAAAACTAATCTCTTGTCCATTTGAAGCGTTCCAAGTTAAATATTTTGAAGCATGATCTAACCTGCCTCGACCAAGCTGAGGCATGTTTGTTTGCAGAATATTTGTAGGAACCGTTGATGAACTCGACGAAATGAAGGTTTTCGTCAAAATTCCCGTGTCAGTCTTTACCAAATTACCACTAAGGTCTCGAATGTTTACGTCGTACATTCCGGTACTGTACTGTTGATCAGGAACCAAGAATGAAACGCGGCATGTCTGCCCATTGGTAAGCTGAGCATATTGGTACTCAGTGCTAGATGATGCCAACCAATCTTGTAATACTTTTCGACCCATCTGGTCGCTATTTAAACTTGCACTGGACTCTGCATGAGCTCTTTTGCCGAGTTTTACGTCTACTGTTTGTCCTGTATTATTTGTAATTGTGAACCCTATGTACTTTGAGGAGCCCGTCATATTTCTATGACCCCAGTATATTCTAAACATTCCGGTGCCAGATATAGCCGAATCCTGATATAATATTCCGGTAGGATTACCAGAATAAATCCATTCAGGATCGTTACTATAAAACAGTTTACGATCATAACTGGGATTAGTGTATGTCCAGCTCAAATTTGTGGATACATTAGTCACACTAACTGATCCTGCTGCTCCTGACCCCGGAGCCGGTATTAATTGGTCAAGACTGTACGCAAAAGCGTTGGTTGATAAAGACATGATTAGAATCGCGGTAACTAGGTAAACTAAGGTCTTTTTCATTCTCATAAACTATTTCCCTCCTCGTATTTAATCAAAATGTAGTCATACGACTCACTGTTTTAAATTCTTACACCCATTTAAATCAAAAGAAGCCCGTACACACATTAGCGTACTGAGCTTCCGTTCATCGGTCAGCCGAGTCTATTATGTTATTAATTATTTTTACTTAAATCCTTTTCTTTTCCAATATGTCGCATCCAACTACTTCACCATTTTGTATTATTAGACTATACGATCCGTATCTTTTTTCTACTAAGAATGCCAATAAGTCATTAAGATATTTTGTCGGTATATTTCTTAAAAGATGTTCGGTTGCATGGCTTTCGTTCAAAGTATCCCCTCCTGCATTGCTTTATCACGATGCATGGAAAATGACTTTTGCAAAAACATCACGGCAGGTGCTCGCTTTAATCTTGATTATTAAAGAGGTTGCTCTAACGGTTAATTACTCCACGATAATTTGAAAACACTTTTGAGAAGTATTTTTTAGTACAGCTTGCTATATCGAGCAAAAATATACATTGCCACCAAAATATGCCTAGACTAAAAATAATCATAAGATTTCAGCTTCAAATAGATTTTTCTTACATTGCGACGATAGTTTTAAAGCCATTGTAACGTTCAAATACCTCTTGTCGTTATTTATTGGATGTACTAATATATTGTTTAACTACGTTTACTCACCTCCTCCCTCAATAAAAATTAGCAACCTTTTACTTTTCCATCATTTTCGACTGATCAATAGCCGTATTGACCCCGGTTGCCGCCACAAACATTAGCACTATTGAAGCAAAACATAAAATTATTGCTTTTGGCAGCTTAAACATCTTGTCCACCTCCTTTGTTAGATTGTGCTAATTTATTTATATCAAACTTGCATTTCCCTTTCTACTAATTCAACCTAAACGGGTCTATATGTGCATAAACGGGCTGCATTGTCCATGAACGGGTCAAGGACAAAAAAATAACCGTATAGAAACGGTTATTTTCACTAGCAGATTTTAAGCCTGTCTCTTAAAACTTTTTCCTTCTCCCGGCTTAATGAAACTTTATCGCCTGATCGCAAAATTATCTCAAAGGTGCGGTTAAACGATACAACTTCTTTTAACTGCATTAAGTTGACTATAAATCCTTTATGACACCTGAAAAAAATCCGAGGGTCAAGTTTTTGTTCCAAAGTATGTAAATCGCCATTTGTTAAATATGCCCCATTAACAGATTTAATAAGAATCTTATGTTGCCTACTCTCTATAAAAATAATTTCGTTGAAATTAAGAAAAATATTTCTCTCGTTCACCTCGATTAGTATACCTGGAGTCGAGGGAGAACTGTTTGACTGTTCTTTAAATACCTTCTCCTTTAATTTCCTTACCGTCTTTTTAACCCTCTTCTCATCCAAAGGTTTTAGAATATAATCAAAGGAATACAGTTCAAAAGCCTCCAAAGCAAAGTTCGGGTAAGCCGAAATAAAAACAAAATTTAGATTGGGGAAAACTTCGGTTAATTCCCTCGCCACTTCAATTCCGTTCATCTCCGGAATATCTATGTCCAGGCATACCACCTGGGGTCTAAGCTTTTCAACCAAACTTACTGCATTTTTGCCGTCATTTGCAATAGCCACTACCTTTACATTATCCACTTCTTCTAAAATATGCTTCAGGTTAACGGCCACGTATTGATCTTCATCGGCTATAAGGACTTCTAGAGCCACTACCAACACCTCTTTCACTTAGATCCTGAGTTTCTTCACTTTCCGCTCATGAAACATCTAAGCGTCACTGCCTGTACCCCAAATTATTTTTAGACTTCAGACCAAAATTCGTTATATAATGTACTTTCTTGATTGTTTTGCAAACTCCTGGTAGTTGGGCTAAAATGCAGGTATAGCGTGATAAAATGCGGGTTAAACGTGATATGCGATATATGTTAATACTGATTCGAGGCATCGGCGTATAAAAAAACTTAGGGCTGCTTAGTTTCAGATAACATTTCATGATGTCCACAAAAGAAAAAAAGTGGCAAACACCACTTATATAAAAATATTTAGTTGAAACAGCTTAATTTATGATTTACCCAGGATATCGTGTCAGGTTTGGGACCGTATGATCAAGCTCCACTATAATGACTTCATTGCCTATCTTTTTGATAGCCTGCCATGGTATGATCATGTGCTGGCGGTCCGCCCAGAGGTTGAAGACATTATTTCTTCTGGGCAGAATTATTGAGTGAATTTCACCTGAGTGTATGTCGATTACCAAATCAGCTTCGCCAATAACTCCCAGCCGCATCCCGTCTACCATATTTATTACTTCTTTGCCTTCTAAATCGCTCAGTCTCAGACAGTTCATCATTCTCCCCCCTGCTAATACGCAACAGACCGACAACACTATACTACATGTCTATGTGGAGAGCTTGCCAACTATGCGGATACCGGGAAGATTATTTAGTATCTCTGACATCAATTTTTGTTTAGCCATAGTCCACCGCAGGTATGACCGTTTGCGCCGATTTTCCCAGGCGGCATTTAGTAATCTAAGCTTTAAAACTCCGGCAGCCTTCGCCGCTTGCGGACATACGGGGACTCCCCGTCTTGCTGCTCTCCGTTTTAAAGCAAGATTATTGACAATGCCGCCCTAGAAAATCTCTGCAAACGGTCATACCTGCTCATAAATACTGTCCAACAATGAAAACAAAAGACCCTCCTGAGTTGAGTGTTCAGGAGGGTTAATCTGCTATGTTATGTATAATTAATAGGCGATTCCCTGAGCGTACATCGCTGTTGCAACTTTTAAGAATCCGGCAATGTTTGCGCCTGCAACCAGGTTGTCTTCCTGACCGTATTCTTTGGCTGCTGCACTGGCATTCCGATAAATATTAATCATAATATCTTTAAGTTTGGCATCGACTTCTTCGAATGACCAGGAGTAGCGCATGCTGTTTTGGGACATTTCCAGAGCAGAGGTGGCAACTCCACCGGCATTAGCTGCCTTGGCAGGTCCAAAAATCACTTTATTTTTGAGGAATACTTCAACAGCTTCGGGAGTAGATGGCATGTTAGCACCTTCGCCGACAGCATAACATCCGTTGGCAACCAAAGCTTCGGCTGCTTCCCCGTCAAGCTCGTTCTGGGTAGCACAAGGAAGTGCTATATCACACTTAATTGACCAGATCCCGGCACAGCCTTCGGTATAAGTTGCATTTGGATGTTCCTTAACGTATTCGCTGATCCTTTTTCTTTCAACTTCTTTGATTCTTTGCACTGTTTCTAACTTAATACCGTCCGGATCATAAATATATCCGTTGGAGTCACTGAGAGCAACAACTTTGCCGCCTAAGTGATGCACTTTTTGGGTTGCATAGATGGCAACATTACCGGAACCTGAAATAACAACGGTTGCCCCTTCAAAGGATTTCCCCTTTGCCTTGATAGCTTCATCCATGAAGTAGCAGAGACCGTAACCTGTAGCTTCCGTTCTTACCAAGCTGCCGCCCCAGGTTAATCCTTTGCCGGTTAAAACTCCGGTAAAGTCATTTTTCAGCCTTTTGTATTGGCCATACATGTAACCGATCTCTCTTCCGCCTACTCCAATATCCCCGGCAGGAACGTCAGTATTTTCGCTGATATGCCTTTGCAGCTCAGTCATAAAGCTCTGACAGAACCGCATAACCTCAGCATCTGACTTACCCTTGGGATCAAAATCACTACCGCCTTTACCCCCGCCTATAGGAAGACTGGTTAGTGAGTTTTTGAAGATTTGTTCAAAACCGAGAAACTTGAGAATGCTGGCATTTACGGAAGGATGGAACCTTAAGCCCCCTTTGTATGGTCCGATAGCGCTGTTGAACTGAACCCTGAATCCCCTGTTAACATGTACTTTGCCCTGATCGTCGACCCAAGGTACTCTGAAGATGATTAATCTTTCGGGCTCAACTATTCTGTCAAAAATTCCAGCTGCTACCCATTCCGGATTCCTTTCTGCAACCGGCTCGATCGATTCAAGAACCTCCCTTACTGCCTGATGAAATTCAGGTTCATTTGGGTTCCTTTTGATAACCTGATCCATTACACTGCCGAGAATTTTCATGATACTACCCCCACTTATTAAATTAAGTTATGTAAAATCAACAGCCTGATTATAACAAATATAATTTTACAATTCAAACAATTAAACTCAAGTATACAATATTCTTTGTTAATCGTCATAAAAATAAAATGGGGAAAATGTACTCTTACATTATCCCCATTTCGGATGTCAAAATTCCCGCCGTTTTGCTGACTTTTATCCTATCGTAAGACTCCCACTTCTATAAGTGGGAGTGGTTCCCCGTACTCCGCTTTGGTGGGGGTTGACTCCCCCACCGAAGTCTCGATGTTCAACTTTAGTTGAACGAGTTCACTGTTTACCTGTAGAACCGAATCCTCCGGCACTGCGCAAAGTTGAATCAAGGTTGTCCACCTCAAGGAATTCGGCTTGGGCAATTTGGTTAATGACCATTTGAGCCACTCTGTCTCCCCTCTTAATTTCAAAAGGTGCTTGTCCATGATTAATCATAATTAAACCTATTTCTCCGCGGTAATCGGCATCAATAGTCCCGGGAGAATTAACCATGGTAATCCCGTATTTCAAGGCAAGTCCGCTGCGTGGGCGAATCTGAGCTTCATAGCCTTCGGGTAGGGCTAGACTGAGCCCTGTTGGAACAAGTTTGATTTGCCCCGGATTGATTACTTCTGTTTGCGTGACTGCTGCATAGAGGTCCATTCCGGCAGCACCCTGGGTCATATATTGGGGCAGGGGAAGGTCTTCACATCCGGCTGTTCTTTTCACTTTTACACTGACCCGCTCCATACAGCCTCCTTAATCAATCAGCACATCAAGCTGTTTTTCATCCACTTCAGGACCAATAGAAGAAACTACAATATTTTCAGTCATAAAAAACTTCTCAGCCATTTCCCTGATATCATCAAGAGTAACAGCACTAATTCTTTCTACTGCTTCATCCACTGTAACCACACGATTTAGACATAATTCCGACTTACCCAGCCTGCTCATCCGGCTGCTTACATTTTCCAAGCCCAGATGCATACTCCCTGTCAACTGCTGTTTCGCCCTAACTAATTCCTGTTGGGTAATGCCCTCGGCTCTAAATGATTTCATTTCATTACCAATAATGGAAATTACCTTATCCAAATTATTTCTGCTCAGCCCGGCATAGATGGAAAACAGACCGGCATCCCGGTAAGAACTATGGTAGCTGTAAACAGAATAAGCCAGGCCCCGCTCTTCCCTGATTTCCTGAAATAATCTGGAACTAAGCCCGCCACCTAAAACGCTGTTCATGACATGCAAGATATATCCCTTTTCATCATCCAGAGCCAGACCAGGGGTACCAACGCACAAGTGCAGTTGTTCCATTTCTTTCTTTTTAAAAAAAACACTGGACTGAGGTTTTGGTGGTGTATAAGTACGCTTTTTGTTGCGCCTGTTGAGAGCGCCGAAAAGGGGGGCCAGTTTTTCCACCACAGCATCATGTTTTATGTTGCCGGCAACTGCCACTACAATGGACTTGGGTGAATAAAATTTATCCCGGAAATCCAGCAAGTCTTGTCTCGACATTTTTTTGATAATATTTGTAGTGCCGATGACTGGCCGGCCTAATGCGTGTCCTTTCCAGATTGTTTTGGCAAAAAAGTCATGTACAAGCTCGTCAGGAGTATCCTCGTACATTTTGATCTCTTCAATAATAACATTTTTTTCTTTTTCAATTTCCTCTTCTTTAAAAGACGAGTTAAAAAACATATCAGCCAGCAAGTCTAAAGATATATCAAAATACTCGTCCAAAACCTTAGCATAATAACAGGTATATTCTTTTGATGTAAACGCATTCAACTGCCCGCCAACCGCATCGAGAGTTTCGGCAATTTCTTTGGCAGATCTTTTCTCTGTACCTTTAAACATCATATGCTCTATAAAATGAGCTGCACCGTTATTCCTGGTGTTCTCATCCCTTGATCCGGCAGCTACCCAAATACCAAGGGAAACCGACCTGACATATGGCATTTCTTCTGTGACTATACGCACACCATTTGGTAAAATCTCTTTTTTATACATTAAACAATGACCTCCTGCAAGCATCTGAAAGATACTCTGTTAATTCGAGAATCTAAAGCAAAATCCTCCAAAGATTCTCGGATAAAACATCATTTGTCGAAAATCTTGTTGAATTTTGCCCCCAACCAGTGGGAAAAACGAGCAAACAAGCCCTGTTTGTACACATCCTGACCTGCCAGCAAATTTACCTGACCGGCAAATCGGTTATTCACGTAGTAACTGACTGTCCCAATAAGCTGACCTTTTAAAACAGGAGCGGTCAAATCAGGCTGCAGGGTAAGTCTTTCCTCCAAATGAGCTTTATCATCTACTGGCACCAACACTCCCAGATCGCCGCCAAATACAGCAGGCACCTGTTTCTGTTTACCATCTTTGACGTCATTTAAACCAAATTTTTCACCAGCGACACTCACCTGTTGGTACTCAAAATTATTAAAACCATACTCAAACATTCTAATTGAGTCATTCCATCTATCTCCGCTGTTCAGCACCACTGCCAACAACTGCCTGTTCCCCTTACTGGCCGAAGATACCAGACACGGGCCGGCTGCATTTGTGGTGCCGGTCTTAACACCATCGGCCCATAAATAACGCCAAAGTAATTTATTGGTATTTTTTAACCTGCGGTCCCAATTTTCGTCAGGCAGGTCAATAACCTTGTCTTTAGTACTGACAATGCTGGCAAAGGTGGTATTGGCCAATGCCCGCCTGGAAAATTGGGCCAGATCATAGGCACAGGTATAATGGTCCTTATTTGGCAGGCCGTTAGGGTTTACAAAATGTGTGTTAACTGCCCCGACGGCCAGAGCTTTCATGTTCATTAAAACTGCAAAATTCTCCACATTGCCGGCCACATGTTCAGCAATTGCCACACAGGCATCATTTCCGGAATTAAGCAAAGCACCATAAAGTAAATCAGACAAAGTGAAGACCTCGCCTGCCTGCAAATACATGCTCGAACCTTCAGTTAAGGCAGCCTTTCGGCTGATTGTCACTCTATCAGTCAGCCTGCCTGTTTCTAACGCCAAGAGAGCTGTGACCACCTTTGTCGTACTGGCCGGAGGTCTCTTTTCAAAGGGGTTTTTAGCGTAGAGAACCTGGCCGGTTTTGGCATCCATTAAAATTGCCGCATCAGCAGAAACACTGAGTTGTTCAGCTGCGAAAACCGGTGAGCCGGTGCAAACTATAGTAACGGAAATAATAATGCAGATTAGCCACTTTGTTTTTTTCAAAATGTTTTCGCTCCTCGTCAGACAAGGGTTATTTGATTCCAATCACATCTGATACTGTTGTCAGTTGATAACCCTTCTTTTGCAGGGTCTTGATTATAGTAGGCAATGCTTCAACTGTTGGTTTGGTTGGGTGCATCAAAACAATTGCTCCATTATGGGCTTTATCAACAACCCGCCGAACTATTTCTGCAGCCGGTGGGCGCTGCCAGTCAATGGTATCTATGCTCCACATAATGGTTTTGTAACCGAGCTGGCCGGCTGCCTCCAATACATTGTTATTAAACTCACCATATGGTGGCGCATATAGTCTCGTAGTCACCTGTGCAGCTTTATAAACCGCCTGCTCCGTACTTTCAATTTCCCGTGCATTCTCAATCTGTGAGATAAAAGTCGGATGGGGATGGGAATAGCTGTGATTTCCTAATTCATGACCTGATTCGGCCATTTTCCGGGTTAATTCAGGAAAATCCTCAGCCCATTTACCCCCTATAAAGAAGGTCATTTTCACATCGTTTTTTTTTAATATATCCAGCATTGCAGGTACATACTCTTCACCCCATACAACATTAGTGGTCAGAGCAATTTTTTTGGTTTCGGCACTCCCGTGATAAATTGGCTCAAACTTTGTAACGGTAGGTTTAAAGACATTGTATTGGATTAGTTTAATGGCCAGCAAAATAGTTATCAAAACTACCAAAACACCAATTACCTTTTTGACCACATAGTTGAAATCAAAATAATAAATTCTCATTTTCTACCCTCCGACCCGAAATTTAGTTTTCATTTGGATTCTTGGTATAGATATTTATTCAAACTATAGGCAGCGTATTCATAAAAACTTAAAAATACCACGGAGGACACGGAGGCACAGAGACAGACTGCTGAACCGCAACACAACTTTCGCTCAACTTGTGTATACGTTCAACCTACATCAGATTAAATAGATAAATCGTCGAAAATTTTAAAAACAGTGACATAAATACATAAATAATTATAATAAGACCACAGTGGGAGCCAAATAAAATTAATATGAATTTAGCACTGTTTCTCTGTGTCTCTGTGCCCTCTGTGGTATATTTTACTGTTAAAGAAACCCTTAAAATAAAAAAGAAGTGCCCCTTATCAAGGAACACCTCCATGTTTTGCCAATCTTTTATTCTCCAAACTTCTTGGTTACCGTATCCCAGAACCCATTGGCTTCAAAACCCAGCCGCCAGATTGCAATGCCGGCCAGATTATACCGGTTAACCATGTCCATCTTGAAAGCTGCGCTTTGGTTGCTTTCGAACCAGACTACCCGGTCAATTCCGTCTTTTTTGTAATAGAAATAGGGCACCTGGGCTTTGTCATCCCAAATAATTTTGGCTCCATACCGGCTCATCACCTGCAAAGCCCCGGCTGCTGAAACGGCCCGGGCCGGCTTTTTACCGGAAACAGCCCAATCATAGCCGTATGTACCAATGCCTAACAAAATTTTATTGATAGGAATCGTCTTTTCCGCATACCGGATAACCCCTTCCACCCAGGGAGAGGAAGCTACGGCACCAGGAGTACTGCCAAACCAATGCTCATCATAAGTCATCAGCATCACCCGGTCGGCAGCCTTGCCAATAGCCTGGTAATCAAAAGCGCCACCCCAGCCTGTCTTGTCATCAAAAGTTTTGGCGGGGACAGAGATAGTCATCAAATACCCGCGCCGGTGCAGGGCCTCAGATAATTGGGTAATAAAACTACTGAAATTGGCCCGGTCACTGCCGGCAAGATTCTCAAAATCAATGTTGACTCCATCATAGCCATTATCACGCACAACCTCAATAATATTGGCAATTGTCTGGCTGCGAATGGCAGTGTTACTGATCACATTATGTACAACAGTTCTGTTAAATTCATTCTTGTGAAAATTGTGGATCAAAGCCAAAGCTTTTCCGCCGGTACTGCGCTGTTTCTCAATAGCGGACTTAGGGGCAGCCCCGTAAATTTGTCCATTGGCCTGAAGCTGGTAAGAAAATGTTGCTATTCCTGCTATTTTACTGCCATTGGTGTTCACTGACTGTAGTGATGCGGTGTCACCAGCCCAATCTTCGGTATAGTAACCCACAACTTCTTTAGATAAGCCGGCGGCAGGTTTTAAGGCATGTGCGGGAGCGGGAGCGGATCTATTGATAGACATTGCTTTTGCATATTCCTTGGAAAGGGTTTGGGCCATTGCATTCATTTTCTGCGTTATGGCGTTTAATTTGCGTGAATCTGTCTGTTCCGGCCTGGCGTACGCCTCTCCGGCATAAAAGCCGGCAGGTGTGCCGGCTAGCGTTAAAATGGCTGCCAAAACAGCCTTAATGATGGTTTTCTTCATCTTCTCCCCCTATTGCATGTTTAAACTATTACCAGTATAGAGGAGGGGGAAATATTAAACAAATATGGTATCAAACCGCTTGTCCGATAATTCACAGAAAATGAGTCGGCTTTTCCAAAATAATATTTTTTAGACAGTATTAGTACCCCATGGTAAATTGTTGGCGGACAACCTTTTTATCCCATGGGGGTGTGTTTTTTATTTAGCCGCGGATAAACGCTGGTAAGCAGTGAAAACATACCGCCGAGAACACGGTAAAAAGAAAAGGAGTGTCCATAAGATTTAACTTATCAACACCCCCATAACCGAAGCTACTCGGCAAACACGTGCTGTCCGATCTGTTTTTTGATTGGCCTGGACCAAATCCATTTACTGGTAGCTTTAGCCGGGTTCCAGTAATACATGGCTTCGCCCACTGGGTTGTGACCTGAGATGGCCATATTCGCTGCTTTAATGGCCTGGGCATCAGGCTCCATCCAGATCTGACCATCTGCCACAGCATCAAAAGCTCCGGTCTGGAAAATAACACCATTAACAGTAGATGGAAAATCATCGGAACGGGTTCGGTTAAGGATTACGGCCGCAACGGCCACCTGTCCTTCCAAAGATTCTCCCCGGGCTTCCCCGTGTACTGCTCTAGCCAGCATTTTCACATCTGCATGGGAAAACTGACCTGTTAAATGCTTTCCGCCGGATTTGTTTTTGCTCGGTTCGAGTTCCCCCGCCAAAGCAGCTCTGGTTTTGCTGTCAAAAATACCTGTAGGTTTCAGATTATTTTTCTTTTGCAGGTCAATCACAGCATCCTGTGTTTTTAAACCGAAAATCCCGTCAAAGGGCTGCAGCCGGTATCCTTTTTCGCTTAGGTCAATCTGCATCTGCCGGACATCTCCACCTATTTTACCCAAGCTTAAATCCCTTTGAGTTTTGGTTTCATCACCCAGCGGGTTATAAAGTGCCCCAAACATAACTGTAACCATTATTCCTATGATAAAAACAGTTATCATCTTGTTCGTATTTTTCAAAGTAATCCCTCCTGTCATGAAACCTTAACAGTTCGTCCAGCAGAGAGATACTTTGACGATTATAGTAAATTAAAGAGAATTGCGCAAACCTGTTTAAACCCCTTGAAGACCTAAAAATCGCCTAAACGTCGCACTGTGTTCAGATTTTTCAGCCAATCTTCGTCTTTGTCAGCAGGGGTCTCTAAAATTAAGGGTATATCTGTCAGTTTTGGTTGTTGCAAAATGGCCTTAAATCCTTCTTCACCAATATGACCGGAACCGATATCGGCATGCCTGTCTTTGCTCGAACCTAAAGGGAACATCGAATCATTGAGATGGATTAGCTTGAGTTTATCAATACCGACAATTTGCTCCAGCCGGCCAATGGTCAACTGCACCTGGTCAAAGCCTGCCAAATCATACCCGGCGGCAAAGCCGTGGCAGGTATCAAAGCAAATACCGGTTTTGGGTGTCTTGACCTGGTCCAGGACCATTCTTAGTTCTTCAAAGGTACTGCCGACCTCACCGCCTGCTCCGGACGTGTTTTCCAGGAGCAGTACTGTCTCCCCATCATAATCTGCCAAGGCCCGGTTTAACACCCTAGCCACCTGCTGCAGACCATTTTCCTTGCCTGCCCCCCGATGGCTGCCCATATGCAGAACCAGGTAAGATGCCCCCAGCAGATTGGCCCGTTCCATATCCTCTTTAACCATGGCTACCGCATAATCATGCTTATCAGTTTCAGCAGCGGCCAGGTTCAGAACATAGGGGATATGTACTGCAACTGGATTAATATCATGTTGGTTGCACAAATCTCTAAAAGTCCGAACCTCATTTTCACCCAAGGCGCGAGCCTTCCCACCCCGTGGGCTGCGGGAAAACATCTGACAGGCATTACATCCAAGCTTGACCAACCGGGCCACTGCTTTATCAAAACCACCGCTAATGCTGGTATGAATCCCAAGTCGCATAAATGTACCTCCCCTGATGAAAGAAAAAACCGATTTACATCGGTTTTAGCTTCTACTTTTCTGCTGCCTGTTGGGCCCGGAGGGCTTCTTTGCGGGATAAGTTGACTCTGCCGTGCTCATCGATTTTAATTACTTTGACCATGATTTCATCTCCGACAGATACTACATCTTCGACTTTGCCAACCCGCTGTTCAGCTAGCTGAGAAATATGCACAAGGCCTTCTTTGCCAGGCAGTACTTCAACAAAGGCACCAAAATCCATGATCTTGACAACTTTGCCCAAATAGATTTTGCCAACCTCTACATCGGCAGTCAGGCTTTCGATAATAGCAAGAGCACGCTTACCTGCCTCACCGTCAACTGCGGCAATAAATACCCTGCCGTCATCTTCGATATCAATTTTCACACCGGTCTCATCAATAATCTTTTTGATGGTTTTACCACCCGGTCCGATAACTGTGCGGATTTTTTCCGGATCAATAGTAAACGTAATAATTCTCGGAGCATAAGGTGACAGCTCTTGTCTCGGAGCGGCTATCACATCCAGCATTTTTTGCATAATATGCATCCTGCCGCGCCTGGCTTGTTCCAACGCCTCCTGCAAAATGTCCCTGTTGATTCCGGCAATTTTAATATCCATCTGAATTGCAGTAATTCCGGCTGCAGTCCCGGCCACCTTAAAGTCCATATCACCCAGGTGATCTTCCACTCCCTGGATATCAGTGAGGATGGAGAATTTGTCATTTTCTTTGATCAATCCCATAGCCACTCCAGCCACCGGTGATTTGATCGGCACACCGGCATCCATAAGGCCTAGAGTACTGCCACAGACACTGCCCATTGAAGAAGAACCGTTTGATTCAAGCACCTCAGAAACAACCCTGATAGTATAAGGGAATTCCTCTTCACTAGGAATCATTGGCGCTAACGCCTTTTCTGCCAAAGCACCGTGTCCAATATCACGTCGGCCCGGTCCTCTCATAAATCTGGCTTCCCCAACACTGAAGGGCGGGAAATTATAGTGGTGCATATACCGTTTGGAATCCTCTACACCCAAACCATCCAATATTTGTTCATCACCCACTGCACCCAAGGTAACAACACTGAGCACCTGGGTTTGACCCCTGGTGAAAAGCCCTGTCCCGTGGGTTCTGGGAAGCACATTTACTTCACACGAAATGGGTCTTACTTCATCCAGGTCGCGTCCATCAATACGGACCTTGTTCTCCAGGATAAAGCGGCGCATGATTTCCTTCTCAAGCTTGTCTATGGTATTGCCGACATGTTTCAATTGCTCAGCTTCAGGATACTGTCCCTCGGCAAAGTAAGTTTTAATTTCTGTTTTGCACTGTTTCAGCAGGCCTTCCCGGACAAGCTTAGACAGCTTTTCATCAATACATTGCTTAATAACCTGCTGAATTTTTGATGCGGCATATGCCCGGACAACAGCTTCAATTTCCTCATTGATAACAGCGGCTTTATAATCATAGTCCGGCTTCGCCAGGCCTAATTTCAAAGCCTCTTCACGGAATTCAGAGATGAAATTGACAATTTTTTTAACTTCTTCGTGTCCAAACAGTATACCTTCCAGAATAACGTCTTCCGAAACCTCTTTTGCTGCGGCTTCCACCATAGTAACAGCATCTTTGGTCCCTGCAACCACTATGTGCATATCACTATTCTCAGCCTGAGCCAAAGTAGGATTGACAATGAACTTGCCATCTACCCGGCCTACTACAACAGCACTAATAGGTCCCTGAAAAGGAATATCAGAAATTGTCAGGGCTGCAGATGCGCCGATAACAGCAATCACATCTTGAGGATTATCCTGGTCAACAGACAAAACTGTGGCCACTACATGTACATCATTTCTGTAACCTTTTGGGAACAAGGGCCGGATGGGCCTGTCTATTAAACGGTCAGTCAAAATTGCCTTTTCACTTGGCCGGCCTTCCCGTTTAATAAAACCACCCGGAATCTTCCCCACAGCGTAGAGCCTTTCTTCATAGTCGACAGTTAATGGAAAGAAATCAGTACCTTCCCTAGGTTCATCTGACCTGGTAGCAGTGACTAGAACAACAGTATCACCATATCTGACAACTGCTGCCCCACCGGCCTGCTTAGCCAACCTCCCGGTTTCTAGAGTTATTTCTCTGCCACCTACTGGAAGACTGCGGCTGAACCCGTTTTTTGCTTCATTCATAAAGGGTTTCTCCCCTCCTTTTGTTTACAAAATCATAATTTTTATGATTAGTATATCCTTCCTTGTGGGTTAACAATACCTTCACAATTAAACTCTGGCAAATTGACTTTTTCAATAAAATTTGAAAAAGCGGGAATACCCCGCTTTTTTCTAACGTCTCAATCCGAGCTTGTCGATAATTACACGGTAACGGTCGAAATTGTTCTGCTTAAGATAGTTAAGCATTGCCCTTCTTTGACCGACCATCTTTAAGAGACCACGACGTGAATGGTGATCTTTCTTATGCGTCTGCAAATGCTGAGTCAAATAATTGATTCTTTCAGTCAGAATAGCAATCTGAACCTCCGGAGAACCGGTATCGGAATCATGAAGCTTGTACTTTGCAATAAGTTCTTTCTTTTGATCTGTAGCCAGTACCATGAAGTCACCTCCTTTTTTTCTTGTATCCCCAATAGCCAAGATAACCGCAAGGAGAATCGAGTTCCCTAGCTAATGGTTCATTATATAATAAAGCATAATCGCCCTATTATCTCAAAATGACAAATCTCATTTACCAATAACTGTAATTACCAATCGGCCTGTAGGGATGTCCTTAGCCACTATGTCAAACACTCTTCCGGACTTTGCAAAAAAACCTCTGAATCTGGTAGCTGTAGGTATTTTGCCAGGAATTTCCCTGGCCGCATTAACTATATCTGCTGCAGTAAGCTTTTCCTGGCGTAAGTCCCTGAGCCGCTTACGTGCATGCTCTGTAATTATTACCCGCATGTGGACCTATCCCCGCTTTTTTCTCAAATACGAGTTCTGCCCCCTCTTACCCCATTTCCCTGGGCAAGGATTGCGTATAAAGCGTCCTGAAATGCGGTTAATAATGCATTTTCAATACCATTATCAAAATAAATAGCTTCAAGCTCATTCCTTAAATCAACAAACTCCCGGCTAAGGCATATTTCCGCTACCTGATTAATAACTTTTCTAAATTCTTCTTCTCCGGTATCAGAAACGGCAATAACCATTCAGAAGCCTCCCTCCAGCAGGGTGCTTACCGTTATAATTTTAACATAGATTTCTAGTGATGTAAATTAATTTGGCCCGTAATTTATTATTAGTATATTAGCGCCAGGCTTGCTTTATTCACTGTCACTGGCGGGGCCGCCGGAAGTAAAGCAGCTTTTGGCCGCCTGAACATCTTTGTTGATTTGCTCTACCAATTCATCAACTGATCCGAATTGACACTCTCCGCGTATCCTCCTGATAAATTCTAATTTAATTTTAGTTCCATAGAGATCACCGTTAAAATCAAAAATATGCACTTCCAGATTTCTGGGCTGACCGGGTTCAAAAGTCGGCTTTACTCCAATATTGGCTACACCATACCAGGTTTTATCCCAAAAATACAACTTAACTGCATAGACACCGTTAGCCGGAACCAAAAAATCATCAGACAGATTAAGATTAGCTGTAGGGTATCCAATTTCGCGCCCTCTTTGAAAACCTGTCACTACGCGGGAACTAAGGAAGGGAAAATAACCTAGATACTTGGCAGCATCAGTCACATTACCTTCTAACAGATAGTTCCTGATTAGGGTGCTGCTGACTTCTATGCCCCCGCATTTTACAGGCGGTACCACTTCAACGCCAAACCCCTTTTGGTCGGCCAATTTACCCAGCATATTCGCATCACCGGAACCTTTATACCCAAAGTTATAGTTGAATCCAACAACAGCACATTTAACCTTCAGTTTTTGGACCAAAACTTCCTGCACAAATTGTTCAGGTGAAAATCCACTGATCTCCTCTGTAAATGGTGCAATAACTAAGACCTTCACTCCTAATTCAGCAAACTGCCTGATTTTTTCTTCCTTATTCAGTAACAAAGGTGGACAAAGTTCCGGTCGAGTTACCTTTAATGGGTGGGGATCAAATGTATAAACAGCAGAGGTGCCATTGTATTTATTGGCAATCTCAATGGTTCGGCGAATCAGTTCCCGGTGCCCCAGATGCACTCCATCAAAATTACCCAGGGCGACTACGACATTATGGTAGTTATCAATATTATCCAATCCATGATAAATATCCATCTTCTCTCCCTCTAGCCAAATACTTTTACCGGTTGTATGAACAGACGGCCCCTATCGTTGCCATCTGAAAGGCCATCTGTCGGCTCGAAATGCACTTTGGCGACAGCGAGACACCCGGCTTGTTGATTGATAAGTTTTACCAGTTGATTTTCCCGCAGCTTATCCGGACTGGAAACCAGCTTTGATAGGTCTACCCGGTTGCCATGCAGAATTGGTGACACGGCCTGGTCAGTAACCAAAACAGCCTCAAAAGGCACTGCCCGGTCCAGGGGTAAAATCGCGTTCTGAATCTGCCCTAATTCATAAATATGCGAAATTTCCTCTAAAGTTAATGCCTGAGAAATATGAAAAGAGCCTGTCCCAGTACGGACCAGAAAAGACATAAAAGCTCCGCACCCCAGTTTCTGCCCCAAATCGTGGCAGAGAGTACGGACATAGGTTCCTTTGGAACACTTTACATCAAACATTACCATAGGGCTTGGTGAACCAAATCCCGAGCATTTTATAACATTCACTTCGTGGATGGTAATTGTCCTCGGTTCTCTATGAACCTCGATTCCCTGCCGGGCTAGCTCATAAAGTCTACGGCCCTTATGTTTGACTGCAGAAACCATCGGAGGAACCTGCTGGTTTTCTCCCACCAAATGGCTTAACATGTGGGTTACTTCAGTTTGTTCAAGGCTTGCAGCGTCTTGCACCTGGAGAGTCTCGCCAAATCCATCCTGAGTATCAGTGACCCTGCCGAAGGTCACTTCGGCCCTGTATAATTTATGATCTTCACTCATATACTCTGCGACTTTGGTGGCCTTGCCCAGGCAAACCGGAAGCACACCGGCCACACCGGGGTCCAGCGTACCGGTATGGCCGGCCTTTTTTACCTTAAGCCGCCAGCGCAGATGCGCCACGACATCATGGGATGACATGCCAGGCGGTTTCAGGACATTAATAATGCCATTGATTTCATTGGAATTCATAAGCTACCTGCTATTCCTTTGTCAAATGCTCTATACATAAATCCAGCACTTTTTTTTCAACTTCCTCGACAGTCCCTTCGATAGTACAGCCGGAAGCCTTGGCGTGCCCACCGCCGCCAAACTTACCGGCCAGCAGGTTGACATCCACTAATCTGGAACGGAAACCCACTTTAAATTTACCAGGACTGATTTCTCTGAATAAAATACCAACTTCTGCCCCATCAACCATGCGGGGATAATTGATTATTCCCTCGGCATGCTCCTCCTGAGCTTCCATTTCGTGAAACACCTGCAGCGGGATGGTAATCCAGGCAATCCTACCTGCAGCAGTGGTTTTTAATTGAGCCAAAGCATATCCCAACAGTTTGAGCTGGATAAAATCTTTTTTAGCAAAAAGGTGGCTATTTATTTCTGCAACATCGATCCCCGTCCGATACAGCTCTGCAGCGATACAGTGAGTCTTATCTGTCGTATTGTCAAATTTAAAGGAACCTGTATCCATCGTTAACGCAGTATACAAATTAACTGCGATCTCAGGAGTTAAATTAGCCTTTAGCTCAGTAATCAGCCGGAAAACGATTTCACCGGCAGCTGCGGCATTAGGGTCAATCAAGTTGTAAGTGCCAAACTCCAGATTACTGATATGGTGGTCGATGTTAATGATTAAAGGCTGCCGTCTGATGAATTGACCCAAGCCACTCCCCAGACGATGAATATCTGTGCAGTCCAGAATCACTGCTACATCGAAATCTTCCTCTTCGCCGGTGTACTGCAAAAAATGCTCCACGCCCGGTAAAAAGCCGTAAATATTGGGTATCCCGTCAGCGGTGAGAGCACGGGTTTCCAGGCCGATCTGAGACAATAGCAGCCGCATTGCCAATACAGAACCAATACTGTCCCCATCCGGCATCTCGTGCCCGCAGATTACTGCCTTTTTACACTTACGCAAAACACCGGCAATTTCCTGAAGACTATTCATAATCTTTCTCCGTGTCCTTTACCTCTTCAAGCAATTTCATAATTTTAGCCCCATACTCGATGGAAGAATCCAATTTAAAACTGATTTCAGGCGCATACCGCAGTCTAATCCTTTTACCGATTTCACTGCGCACAAAACCCTTGGCTTTTTCTAAAGCTTCCAGGGACTGCCCCTGAGCGGCAGCGTCACCGTATACACTGACAAAGACTTTGGCATACCGAATATCAGGGGTTACTTCCACACCTGTTACAGTGATAAACCCCACTCGCGGATCCTTTATTTCATCTCGTAACATTTGGGTAATTTCTTTTTTAATCTCCTCAGCTACTCTGTTAGCCCTGTGAGAAGTCATGGAATCACCGCGCCTTTATACATTCTTAAATTACTCTTTTGATCTCTTCCATAATGAAAGCTTCGATGGTGTCACCTTCTACAAGGTCGTTGAACTTATCTATCATGATTCCGCATTCAAAGCCCTCGAGGACCTCTTTGGCATCATCTTTAAATCGTTTCAGAGAATCAAGTTTTCCTTCAAATATTACTATGCCATCCCTAATTACCCTGACTTCAGCGTTTTTGGTAATCTTGCCCTCTGTAATATAGCAGCCGGCGATAGTACCTACTTTGGACACCTTAAATAACTGCCTGACCTCGGCTCTCCCGATAACTACCTCTTTGAATTCGGGGTCCAGCATCCCGACCATGGCTGCTTTGACATCCTCAATAGCGTTATAGATAACCCTGTACAGCCGCAAATCAACCTTCTCTTTTTCGGCCGCCCGGCGTGCATTGTTATCAGGCCTTACATTAAAGCCAATAATGATGGCATTGGAAGCAGAGGCTAACATGACATCTGTTTCAGTGATGGCCCCAACCCCGCCGTGAATCGGATTAACTCTTACTTCTTCATTGGACAGCTTTTGCAGTGATTGCCTTAAAGCTTCTATAGAACCCTGCACATCTGCTTTGATGATAATGTTTAGATCTTTTACCTGGCCTTCTTTAATTTGTTTAAACAAATCATCAAGCGAGACCTTGGAGGTAGTTTTATAATCTTCTTCCCGTTTCTTATTAATACGTTTAGTTGCTACACTTCTGGCTGTCTTGTCATCCTTGACGGCGTGAAAGACGTCACCAGCCAAAGGTACATCAGATAAACCAAGCACCTCTACCGGAGTGGATGGGCCAGCCTTCTTAACCCGGCGACCCTTATCATCAACCATAGCCCTAACCTTACCAAAGGCCTGGCCTGCTACTATTGAATCACCAATCTGCAGGGAACCAGTCTGTACCAAAACAGTAGCCACCGGCCCACGGCCTTTGTCTAATTCGGCCTCAATAACAGAACCCCTGGCTAATTTTTTGGGATTTGCCTTTAAGTCCTGCATTTCGGCTACCAAAAGAATCATTTCCAGCAAATTTTCCAGCCCCTGTTGAGTCTTGGCGGAAACATTGACACAAATTGTGTCACCACCCCATTCTTCGGTAACCAGACCGTATTCGGTGAGTTCCTGTTTTACTTTTTCCGGGTTTGCCCCCGGTTTATCCATTTTGTTTACAGCAATGATGATAGGTACTTCCGCCGCTTTGGAATGGTTTATCGCCTCAACAGTCTGAGGCATTACTCCGTCATCTGCCGCTACCACCACGATGGCAATGTCAGTTGCCTTAGCACCTCTGGCCCGCATAGCTGTAAAAGCCTCGTGGCCCGGTGTATCCAAAAAAGTTATCTTTTTACCGTTATGAACTACCTGATATGCCCCAATGTGCTGGGTAATCCCGCCAGCCTCACTGGCAGTGACATTGGCTTCCCTAATAGCATCAAGCAGGGATGTCTTGCCATGGTCTACGTGACCCATTACTGTGACAACACTTGGCCTTGCCACCAGATCTTCCGGGGCATCCTCCGCTTCTTCCATATCATCAATATCTATTTCATCAAGCTGGACTTCCACTTCTCTGCCATATTCCCCAGCCAAAATGGCGGCAGTATCGGCATCAATTTCCTGGTTGATGGTGGCCATAACACCCAGGGCCATCAGCTTTTTGATCAATTCCGAAGGAGTTTTAGCGAGCTTCGCTCCCAGGTCCTGAACCGTAATTGTTTCACCAATTGTAATAGGTTTAAGATTCTTTGGTTCTTCTCTTTTCGGCGCTGGAGCCGGTTTAACTGCCTGCACAGGTTTTGCGGCAAACTGCTGCCCCCTGCGGTTATCCTGATTTTTTCTCTCCCCAGGACGATCATTACGCTTATCCGGACGTTGGCCCGGTCCTCTTTCTCCGGCTTTTCCAGACCACCCCTGATTTGGAGTGCCTGGTCTCCCATCAGGCCTTGGACCACCCGGCATACCCTGAGGTCTTGGACCGCCTGGTCTGGCTTCGGGCCTTGAACCGCCCGGCATTCCCTGAGGTCTTGGACCGCCTGGTCTGCCTTCAGGTCTTGGACCGCCCGGCATTCCCTGAGGCCTTGGGCCGCCTGGTCTGCCTTCAGGCCTCGGACCGCCCGGCATTCCCTGAGGCCTTGGGCCGCCTGGTCTGCCTTCAGGCCTCGGACCGCCCGGCATTCCCTGAGGCCTTGGGCCGCCCGGTCTGCCTTCAGGCCTCGGACCGCCTGGCATTCCCTGAGGCCTTGGGCCACCCGGTCTAGCTTCGGGTCTTGGACCGCCCGGCATTCCCTGAGGCCTTGGGCCGCCTGGTCTGCCTTCGGGTCTTGGACCGCCTGGCATTCCCTGAGGTCTTGGGCCGCCTGGTCTGCCTTCAGGTCTTGGACCGCCCGGCATTCCCTGAGGTCTTGGGCCGCCTGGTCTGCCTTCAGGTCTTGGACCGCCCGGCATTCCCTGAGGTCTTGGGCCACCTGGTCTGCCTTCAGGTCTTGGGCCACCCGGCCTACCTTCAGGTCTCGGACCACCAGGCATTCCCTGAGGTCTTGGGCCACCCGGTCTGCCTTCGGGTCTCGGACCACCAGGCATTCCCTGAGGCCTTGGGCCACCCGGTCTGCCTTCAGGTCTCGGACCACCAGGCATTCCCTGAGGTCTTGGGCCACCCGGCCTGCCTTCGGGTCTCAGACCGCCAGGCATCCCTTGGGGCCTCGGGCCGCCAGGTCTCCCTTCAGGCCTCGGACCATCCGGCCTGCCTTCCACTCTGGGATTAACAGGTCCGGGTCCCGGAACATCAGATGGTTTTACCTCCTGTGGGACCTTGTTGGGACCCTTTTTTACCTGCTTGTATTTAGTAACCTCATCGTCTTCAAGAGTACTCATGTGGTTTTTTACATTTATACCCATGGTTGCAAGCTGCGTAATGACTTCTTTGCTCTCTATTCCGAAATCTTTGGCCAATTCATATACGCGAACTTTACCCATAAACTTCACCCCCGTTTATTGGAGTTTCTAATCTGATTAGAAATCCCCCTCCTCGTCCCCACAAGAAAATTGACTTTGTCAACACAAATTAATGGAAGTCAATTTTCTTGTTCAAAGGGGGCCAGCCCCCTTTGACGTCGCTTCGTTCCTGTCACCACCGAACAATAGGGGGCGCCCCTATAACCCCCAATGTTAAGGAAATT
Organism: Thermincola sp.; assembly: GCA_032027005.1. GTDB lineage: Bacteria > Bacillota > Thermincolia > Thermincolales > UBA2595 > JAVSMW01. The sequence continues at coordinate 341,125 of JAVSMW010000001.1, forward strand.
ATCCACAGAATAGGATGCCAGCATAATTTCCTTAACATTTAAATAGCCGCAGTAAATTCCTGGAAAAGCCCTCGTCCATAATCACAACCACTGATCGGGGAGACTTACCTAACGCAATCCCGATTGACATTTTATCTCCACCCATAAGCCAAGGTACTTTTTTATATTCTGCTAAATTTCGAAAATGTTCCTTGGTTCGCTCCGATGCATCAGCGGCTAAGATTACCAGTTTCGCTTTGCCTTTTTTGATCAGTGCTTCGACAGCAGCATCACCTGACTGTAAATGTCCCGCCCGCTGGGCCAAACCCAGGAAATCATAACCCTTTTGGGACACTATAACTCACCAGCCGTTCTTTAAGCTTTTCCAGTATTTCCAAGGGAACATCCTGCTGAAAAGCCTTCTCCAGCCGTTTAGCTTTAATGGCTTTGTTTAGGCATTCAGCATGGGGGCAAATATACGCTCCCCGGCCTGAACGTTTGCCAAATGGATCAATGTCAATTTCGTTTTCCGGGGTTCTTACAATTCTGATAAGTTCTTTCTTAGGCTTCATTTCCTGACAGCCCAAGCACATCCTCATCGGAATTTTTTTTACTTTCACTAAAAACCCCTCCCAACCGAATCCAGCAGTTACTTGTCTTCTTCCAATTCTTCCAGATATTCACTAAGTTCCTCCACAGACAACTTTTTGCGCTTGCTTCCTGCTTTGGTACTCTTCTTAGATGAGTCAGATTTCTTTTTGGATTTTTTACCCTTTCCTTTTGCAGGTTCTTCCAACTGATCACTATTACCTGATTCCGGCGAAGTTTCCGCATCACTTCCCTGATCGTAACCTTCGGGTTCCTCAGAGTATGATTCATCATCATAACCGTCATCATATGCTGTATGTTTTCCAGTTTCACCTTCCTGGTAATATTCGCCGTCCTGATCATATTCGTCATTATAATCATATTCGGAATATTCTCCGGAGTCTTCGCTCCAGTCACCTTCAGTATATTCGCCATCCTCGTAATCTTCGGCTGTGTAGTCACCGTAATATTCATCAACATATTCTTCCTGATCGTAATATTGATCGTTAGCTCTCAGTTCCTCGGCCTGGGATTCACTCTTTATATCAATTTTCCATCCTGTCAGTTTTGCTGACAGGCGGGCGTTCTGTCCTTCCTTGCCAATGGCCAGAGATAACTGGTAATCAGGTACTACCACCCGGGCTATTTTATCATTTTCCAAAATATTAACATCTATAACTTTGGCCGGACTTAAGGCATTAGCTACAAATTTTGCCGGTTCAGGGTTCCATTTGACTATATCGATTTTTTCACCCTTCAGCTCATTAACAATGGTCTGTACCCTCATGCCCTTGGGGCCGACACAGGCACCGACCGGATCAACATTTTCATCTTTAGAATAAACGGCAATTTTCGAACGGGCTCCGGCTTCTCTGGCCACAGATTTGAGTTCCACTACCCCATCATAAATTTCGGGGACTTCCAGCTCAAACAGACGTTTCAGCAGTCCCGGATGAGTACGGGAAACAAGAATCTGCGGTCCTTTGGTCGTCTTTTTTACTTCAACTATGTAAGTTTTCAGCCTGTCACCGTGTCTGTACTGCTCTCCCGGTATCTGCTCAGTAGGACCCAGAATAGCTTCAGTTTTGCCCAGGTCTATATATATGTTCTTTTGGTCCTGGCGCTGCACAATACCGGTGACAATATCTCCTTCGCGGTTAGAAAACTCTTCATAAATAATTCCCCGTTCCGCTTCCCGGATACGCTGAACTACCACCTGTTTCGCAGTCTGGGCTGCTATGCGCCCAAAATCCCGGGGTGTCACCTCGACCTCCAGAATATCACCTAACTCATACCTGGGATCTTTTTGCCGTGCTGCCTGGAGTGATGCCTCGCTCCTGTCATCCTCAACTTCCTCGACAATAGCTTTCCGGGCATATACCTTGATTTCCCCCGACATCCGGTCAATACTAACCCTTACATTTTGCAAAGAACCGAAATTCCTTTTGTAAGCAGAGATTAATGCTGCTTCCAGAGCCTCCAGGAGGACATCCATGGCAATACCTTTCTCTCTCTCGAGTTCTTCAAGGGCTTCGATGAACTCAGTATTCATTTTTTCTAACTAACCTCCTTCGATTTTCAATTGTCTTTTCTAAAAATCCGCTTCTAATCTAACCCTGGCCACATGGTCCAAAGGTAAGGCGATGCTTTGATTTTTCACGATAATTACAACATGCGCGTCTTCCAGGCCAACCAGTTCACCAACAAACTCCTTCTGTCCGTTGACAGGGGCAAAAGCAGAGGCCCTGACTTTGTATCCACGAAACCTTTCAAAATCCGCGGCTTTTTTCAAAGGGCGTTCAATCCCCGGGGAAGAAACCTCCAAAATGTAGGATTGGGGAATTGGATCCTTCTCATCAAGCAATGCACCAACCCGTTCCGATACGGCTTGACAATCATCATGGGTGATGCCTTCGGGCTTATCTATAAAAATTCTCAGAAACCACGAACCGCCTTCTTTTATGTACTCAATATCAACCAATTCCAAACCCAGGATTTCAACAACGGGTTCCGTCATTTCCCTCACTATGTCATCGATTTTGGCTTTTCCCATGTCTTTCCCTCCTGGTATTGTTTTCATATTAATTAGTGTACCATCTATTGGCAAAGCTTATACAGTGGGGAGTGGAGAGTGGAGAGTGGAGAGTGGAGAGTGGGGAGTGATCTGTAATCAGTAGTGAGTACACTGTTCACTGTTCACTGTTCACTGTTCACTGTTCACTGTTCACTAGCCGCTAAAAGAACACGAAAGAGTGGGGTTTCCCCACTCTGACATAAAAAATCCAAATTGAAAGCTTCCACTAAACACATCGTAACCAGTATACCACAGAACACTAGAATTGGCAAGAAGAAGAATTAAAACAACGCCATCTGATCAGTCTCCGGCAGGCCCATTAGGCAGCCGTGGTTCTGCATGATTTCTATGACTGTTTTACTGAGCTTGGCCCTGATGCGTAAATCTTCCACCGAGGTGAAGGGTTTCTCGCTGCGGGCCTTGATGATATTTTGAGCTGCGGTATCGCCCAAACCCTGCAGGCCGGCAAAAGGAGGCAGCAGGCCGTTTTCAGTAATCAGAAAATTTATGGCATCTGACTTTTCCAGGTTGACCCTGACCATTTTGAAGCCCCGCTCCCACATTTCCAAAACCACCTCCAGAATTGTCAGGAGGTTTTTTTCTTTTTGGGAGGCCTCGTTGCCTTTGCCCTCAATCTCCTCAATTTCCTGTCTGACCACTTGGCTTCCCTGGACCGCTATGTCAGCATCGAACTCATCGGCCCGGACGGTAAAGTAAGTGGCATAAAAGGCTTCCGGGTGATGAACTTTGAAATAGGCAATCCGGTATGCCATCATCACATAAGCCACCGCATGGGCTTTGGGAAACATATATTTTATTTTTTTGCACGAACCAATATACCATTCAGGTACATTGTTTTCCTGCATATACTCCTGGTCATCATCCTTAACACCCTTGCCCTTGCGCACACCTTCCATGATTTTGAAAGCCCGCTTGGGCAGAAGTCCCTTATAGATCAAATAAATCATAATGTCATCCCTGGCCGAAATGGCTTCCGAGAGTTTGCACGTTCCTTCCCGGATCAGGTCCTGGGCGTTATTCAGCCATACATCGGTCCCGTGCGAAAATCCGGATATCCTGACCAATTCGGAAAAGGTTGTCGGCATGGTATCTTCGAGCATCTGGCGGACAAACTTGGTGCCAAATTCGGGGATGGCGTAGGTTCCCAGCTTGGATTTTATCTGCTCAGGGGTAACCCCCAGGATCTCTACACCGGAAAACAATTTCATGGTTTCCGGCTCATCCAGGGGAATAGTTTTGGCATCAAGACCGGTCAAATCTTCCAGCATTTTAATCACAGTAGGGTCATCATGACCCAGAATATCGAGTTTGACAATGCGGCCTGAGATGGAATGGTAATCAAAATGGGTGGTGATAATTCCCGATTTTTTATCATCAGCCGGGTATTGGAGGGGGGTAAAATCGTGGACATTCATATCCCGGGGAATAACCATTACTCCCCCCGGATGCTGACCGGTAGTTCTTTTGACCCCCGTGCAGCCGGAAACCAGTCTGTCCATCTCGGCCTTACGTTTTCTGACGCCGCGTTCCTCCAGGTATTTCTGCACAAAGCCATAGGCTGTCTTATCAGCGATAGTACCTATGGTGCCGGCCCTGAAGACATGTCCTTCTCCGAACAATTCCTCTGTGTACTTATGGGCCCTGGGCTGGTAATCTCCGGAGAAGTTGAGGTCAATATCAGGAACCTTGTCACCTTCAAACCCCAGGAATACTTCAAAAGGGATATCAAACCCATCTTTTTTATACCTGGTTTGGCATTGGGGACAGTCCTTGTCAGGCAGGTCGGCTCCACAGCCAACAGAGCCGTCGGCAATAAACTCGCTGTGCTTACATTGTGGACAAACGTAATGGGGAGGCAAGGGGTTAACTTCTGTAATCCCCGTCATCGTGGCCACAAATGAAGAGCCTACCGATCCCCGCGACCCTACCAGATAGCCGTCTTCGTTGGACTTTTTAACCAGCTTCTGCGCAATCAGGTACAAAACAGCAAAACCATTGGTAATAATCGAATTTAACTCTTTATCAATTCGTTTACGAACAATTTCCGGCACAGGGTCTCCATAGATAGAAATGGCTTTCTGCCAGGTCATTTCTGAAATTTGTTCTTCGGCCCCCTCGATTTTGGGCGGAAAAAAATCATCAGGCATTGGTTTTAATTCCTCTACCTGGCCGGCAATTAACCCGGGATTGGTGACAACAACTTCCCTGGCCCTTGCGGCTCCTAAATATGAGAACTCTTCAAGCATCTCTTCAGTGGTCTTAAAATAAAGGGGGGCCTGATTCTCTGCATCTTCGAAGCCCTGTCCCGCCATCAGAACTTTTCTGTAAAGGCCATCAGCGGGATGAATAAAATGCACATCCCCTGTAGCAACTACAGGTTTATTAAGTCTTTGGCCCAACTCTGAAATATCCCGGTTCAACCGGCGTAAATCTTCAACCCCGGCAACCTGCCCCTGACGGACGAGAAACTCATTATTACAGGTAGGCTGGATTTCCAGGTAATCATAAAATGCGGCAATCTCCGCGAGTTTTTCACTATCAGCCCCATCCAGGCAGGCTTTAATCAGCTCACCGGCTTCACAGGCCGACCCGATAATCAGGCCTTCCCTTCTTTTAATCAGCTCACTGCGCGGGATCCGGGGATGCCGGTAATAGTAATTAAGATGCGACAGGGTGACCAACTGATATAAATTCTGGAGACCGGTGTAGTTTTGGACCAGAAGTACAATATGGCTGGTTCTTAATTTATCCAGGTTAATGTTACGAACTAATTCATTGATTTGATCAAGGCGGGTGATTTCTTTCTCAGGCAGCATAGCTAAAAGCTTCAGAAAAATACTGGCTGTGGCTTCGGCATCATCGACTGCCCGGTGGTGCTTTAGCAGGGGAACACTGAATTCCCCGGCCAGGTTCTTCAGTTTGTGATTTTTTAAATTAGGGAGCAAGGCCCGGGCCATACCCAGGGTATCCAAAACAGGGTTTTTTAAAAAATCCCCGGTTAGTTTCATTAAATTAACCCTGATAAAGCCCGCATCAAATCCGGCATTGTGAGCAACCATCGTTGATGATGCGGCAAACTCCATGAATTCGGGCAAAACCCGGTCTATTCCGGGGGCTTCCTGAACCATTTCAGGAAGTATGCCGGTTAATTTTTGGATCTCCACAGGAATATTGTGCTCCGGCCTGACAAAGGCGGCAAACCGGTCAACAATTTCATTATTTTTAATTTTCACTGCCCCAATTTCAATGATTTCATTAACATTGGGAGAAAAACCGGTGGTTTCCAGATCAAAAACCACGAATTCTTCATCAGCCAAAAGTCCATTGTGGGGCTTCAGGACGATTGGCACGCCATCATCGACAAGGTATCCTTCGATACCGTAAATAATTTTAATCCCATGCTGCCTTCCGGCCTCATAGGCATCGGGAAAAGCCTGTACCACCCCATGGTCGGTAATGGCCAGGGCGGCGTGACCCCATTTGGCCGCAGTGGCAACAGCCGCTCCAATACCCGCAAACCCGTCCATGGCACTCATCTTGGTATGCAGATGCAGTTCGACCCGTTTCTCAGACGCCCTGTCTTCCCTGGCCTGAAACTCAGCCGGCATAATATCATAGGCCATGATAGTCAGTTCCTGAGAAAATTTGTCCTGCTGCACAGGCCCCCGGACTTTTACCCACATCTCTTTTTTTAGCGCAGCTGAAACCTTATCTTCTTCTTTCTCATCTTCAAAGACTTTAACCGTAATACTGTCGGTCAGATCTGTGATATCAAAGGTTAATAAATTCCGGCCGCTTTTTAACTGGCGGACTTCCAGGTTAATAATCCGGCCCTGGACTGTCACATTTTTTTCTTCCTCAGTTATGCTTTCAATGGTCACAGCCTCACCTTGAATGAGGCGGCCCATCAATGCCCCCGGTTCCGGTCCCTTGGACCTTTTGCGGCGAAAGCCGCTGCCTCCGGTGGATGAATACTGCTGGGATTTAGCCTGTGCTTCTTCCCTGGGTCTGGCCGGCATTTTACTTTCTGTTTCACCCTGCTGAGCCATCAGTGTTTTGATGATCTCGGCTTCCTGCCGGCTCGACCACTGCTCACCGGTACAGTCATCCGCTTCTAAAACATGAACACTGACAGTTATCTCCTGCCCAAACTCCTGCCAAACAAGTTCCCCGATATCTTTTGTGACTTGACGCTGCTGAATGAGTTCTGCAGCCACATCACTTCTGACAAATAATTGGAGATTACGTCCCAGGATTGTCTTGGCAGCAGATGCCATCCAACCTGATAAAACAGGGTGTTTTTGACAGACAAAATATACGATTTCCTCCCAATAGCTCTGCATTATCTGTTCAAAGGCCAAGTCAGGAATGTTAAACCTGATCACAAATTCGAGCTTTTCCAAACCTTCAATCTGAGCGGCGATATAATCGGCCAATTCGGCCACATACCGCTTGGCTACCAGCCTGTCCAGCAGGAGATGGACACGCCATAATCCGGCAGTACTGCTGATCTCCACTTTCATGATCTGTCCCTGTTTCATGGCCTCTTTAAACTCCGGGTTAAGGGCAGATTGTTCTATGTAGTTACAAAAATGTAGAACGGCTGGTCGCCGTTCTATATTGGGCTCAGGTAAAGTCGAATGTAAAGACAAAATGTTCCCCCCGAAAACTATTCTACCTGCTCGACCTGGTGAACGCCAGGAATATCGGCAAGCTCAAAAAGCACCTGGTTCATCTCAATTCCTTTAGGTGGTTTGATATCTATTTCAAACATAACCTTGTCATTGCCTACCATCTGTCTCATCTGGATATTATGAATCAAAATTTTGCACTCTCCAAGATAAGCCGCCACTCGGCCCAATTGGCCCGGTCTGTTTTCGGCCGTTATGAGAAGCACGTTGAGATGGGTCATGCCGGTCATCAGTTTTTCTACCTTGCCCAGGTAAATTAGGGTCAGAAAAACCACACCGGTCGCTACCAGAGCCGGAAAGTAACTCCCTGCTCCCACGGCCAGGCCAACACCGGCTACTACCCAGAGGGTGGCCGCCGTAGTTAGTCCCTTGACTGTGGCCCCTTCCCGCATGATTGTACCTGCTCCCAAAAAGCCAATCCCACTGACTACCTGGGCAGCTATCCGGGCAGGGTCCATGGTGGTCTTGTCTTGATACAAATTATAAATGTCCTGAGATACTACCATGATCAAGGCAGATCCCACACACACCAGGATATGGGTCCGAAATCCTGCAGATTTATTCAGGCTTTCACGTTCCAAACCAATGAGCCCGCCCAAAACCCCCGATAAAATTATTCTGATAATTACTTCCATGTCATTATATAACGGCACCAGACTGCTCCCTTCAGTTGATGTAAGTTTTGTTCATGATGTCGGCAATATGCCTGGCAGCAGACTTGTTGGCCAGTGCCAGATCATGGCCGGCCTTAGATTTCACCTTCAGGGCGAATCGGACCTTTGGCACCAACTCTTGCAAATCCTCAGCCAGAACCGCCAGACCCTTCCGCACCAAAAATGATGTGTTCCTCTCTTCCTGACCGGGTATGGGCCTCCAGACAATAATCGGCAGTCCTGTGGCCAATGCCTCGGCAACGGTAACTCCTCCAGGTTTGGTGACAATCAGGTCAGAAGCTGCCATGAGTTCAGGCACATTGTTAACAAAACCAAATACTTTGACTGCAGTGATGACCCCGGCTACCAGCCGGGTCAGGTTTTCCTGAATGGCCGGGTTCGCCCCGGTGACGACCAGCATCTGAATTTCCTGGCCCATAGTCCCGAGACACCGGACTATTTCATCAAGGCCGCCTAAACCAAGGCCCCCACCCATGACCAGTACTGTTTGTGTTTCCGGATTTAAGCCAAGACTTCGCCTGATGGCAGCCTTGTCACGGTAACTCCCGGCAGTTGAGTCAACGGGAATTCCAACAGGCCAGACCCGCCTTGGGGGAATACCGTGTTTTGTCATATCATTGATTAAATCCGGGGAGGACACGAAATACCCATCTAAATCCAACTGCCACCAAAAGGGGTGGACTGTATAATCAGTCAGAAGTCCTGTAATAACCGGCCCGGATTTGCCTGCAGAGTTTTTCCACATCCGCATGGCGATTGCAGAAAAGGGGTGCAGGCATAAAATTATATCCGGCTGCTCCTGAAGTATAAGTGTATTCATAGCCTGGCAGAATTTCCGGTTAATAATCACTTTCCACCAAAAAGCAGTAATCCTGCTGTTCTGTGAAGTTTCGGCTTTTTCATAAATAAACCGGTAGATAAATGGGGCCCGTTTTACCATCTGGAGGTAAAAGGATATGAGCAATGAATTTATTCCCGGCCGCCCTATTTTGAAGGGGTCTACAATATAAACCCCGGCATCGGGGTTTATTTTTAAAAAAGCATCTTTAATAGCCTCGGCCGTCTTATGATGACCATAGCCCGCGGAGTAGGTGCAAAGCAAAACTCGCATTCCGGACATTCCCAAATTTTACACCTTCCTAACACATTTGGCGATCTCCCAGTACATTCTCAGGCGGGCTAGAAATCCACGGACAACACCGAATTTTTCTTCTTTCATGATATGAGTCATATCGCTTAATTCGACTTCGACCACGGAAATTCCTGCCGATTTTGCAAATCTGGTTAAAGCAACTTCAACCCCAAATCTGGTCAGTTCCAGGTGGGATAACTGGTTTAACAGATCCCTTTTAACCGCCCGCTGCCCGGACAGGTATGGAGCGATGACCTGGGCTAAATCAGTAGCCAGACGGCCCTGTTCAAAAATACCCACAGTCATTTCGGCCCTTCCATCAGCCACCGGCAAGACCAGATCAACAATATGGTGAGGCTGAAGTCCAATCAGGTCCGCGTCCAGAAAAAGCACAATATCTGCATCGGTCTGATTGACTCCCACTGCCATGGCCCCGCCTTTACCCATGTTCTCGGTAAGTTCAACAACCCTGGCGCCGCAGGTACGAGCGACTATTGCAGTATTATCAGTTGATCCGTCACTTACAACTATCGTTTCAGAAATCAGCGGGACCTGCCTGACTGCCTCAATTATATTTCCAATAGTACGTTCTTCATTATAAGCCGGAATTATCGCAGCAATTTTCATTCAGGTTCCCCCCTTTCACCCGCATAGTATATTTGTAATTCTAAAATATAAAACAACCGCAGAGGCGCAGAGAGGAAAGTACTACCACAGGTTGATTTCTTCCAACTGAAAATTATCATTGCCTCTTGCACTAATTAAAGATACATTTGGTCACATATTCATATTATTTATGAACAAAAAATATGAAGAGTAAAATTGCAAATTAATTATTAATATAAATTATGTATCTCTGCGCCTCTGCGGTATGTTTTATTTTATTCTGATAAACCCAACAGTATGAGAATTACAAGTTATTTGTCCGTGCCCCGTGGCTCCTGCATTTTCTTTTTACTTCAGACTCTCGGCGATTTCATCTTCTACTATCTTTTTAATATATGCAGCAGCTCCGTCAAATTGGACTGTATCTACATTGCTATTGCGGCGGTGTTTGATTTCTACAGTGCCTTCATCGACAGTTTTGCCGCCAATAACTATTCTCAGGGGATAACCGATCAGGTCAGCATCCTTAAATTTTACACCGGGGCGTTCGTTACGGTCATCAATGGCAGCCTCCACTCCCATATTTATCAGGGAGTGATATAACGCTTCAGCCATTTCCATTTGCTTTTCGTCTTTGGTACTGACAGGCACTACAAGAGCATGATATGGTGCTATCGGCATCGGCCAGACAATTCCGTCATTGTCATGATTTTGTTCAATGGCTGCTGCCACAGTCCGGCTGACCCCAATTCCATAACAACCCATAATCATCAGCTGTTCCTTGCCATTCTCATCAAGGAACTTGGCCCCTAAGGCCTGACTGTATTTTGTTCCCAATTTAAATACCTGGCCTACTTCGATGCCTCTAGCCTCCCTAAGGGTGCCTCCACATCTTGGGCAGGGCTCACCGGCATGAACCATTCTGATATCAGCAGTTTCATCCAGGGCGAAATCCCGTCCGGGATTGACATTTAGTGTATGATGATCGGTTTTGTTGGCACCGGCCACGGCATTTTTCATCACAGCAACTTCTTTATCCACAATCATCCGGATATTCTTTAAATTCACAGGACCGGCATATCCTGTGGCGGCACCGGTCAGTTCAACAACTGTCCTGTCTTCAGCCAGGGCTAAATGCAGACACCCCAGGAGATTTTGCAGTTTAATTTCATTTATTTCCCTGTCACCGCGAACCAAGACAGCTACAGGCTTGTCCTCTGTCTGGTAGATTAGGGTTTTGATAAATTTTTCAGGATCCATATGTAAGAAGGCTGCAACTTCTTCAATAGTCCTGGCCCCCGGGGTCGCCACCTCCTGCGGAGCCAGGGCGGTTTCGCTCGAAGGTTCCCCGGTAATGACTGCTTCAGCCTTTTCCACATTTGCCGCATAATCACAGGAATCACAGTAAACGATTGCTGCCTCCCCGGAATCGGCCATTACCATAAACTCGTGGGTTCCACCGCTTCCGCCGATAGCTCCGGGGTCTGCCTCCACAGGTCTGAACTTAAGCCCACAGCGGGTAAATATCCTGGAATAGGCTTCATACATTTTCCGGTAGCTTTCATCAAGACCCGTCTGATCCTTATCAAAGGAATACAGGTCTTTCATAATAAATTCCCGCCCCCGCATCAGGCCAAACCGCGGTCTGCGCTCATCCCTGTATTTATTCTGGATCTGGTACAACAAAAGCGGCAGCTGCTTATAGCTGCGTACTTCGCCCCGGACCAGGTCTGTTATAATCTCTTCATGGGTAGGGCCAAGCGCAAATTCACGCCCATGCCGGTCTTTCAGCCTGAACAGCTCATCACCATAGACATCCCACCGGCCTGACTCAATCCACAGCTCCGCAGGCTGGATAATAGGCAGCATTAATTCCTGGCCGCCTTTCATGTCCATTTCCTCCCTGACAATCTGGCTGACCTTTTTGATTACTCTATATCCCAGCGGCATAAACGTATAAACACCTGATGCGCCCTTACGAATCAGCCCTGCTCTCAACATCAAGATATGACTTATGACCTCCGCTTCGGCTGGCACTTCCCGCAAAGTCGGGGCCAGCAGTCCGGATACTCTCATTTTGTGAACCTCCCCTGATCTATTCAATATAATAACCATTTTTTGGACATATTAATATTATGCTTCCTGGCTGCGCGACTTTATGATGGAGTCGATCTCCCGAATGAGTTCATCTACCATATCAGCTTCCGGAACCTTTTTGATAATTTCCCCTTTTTTAAATAAAAGTCCAACCCCCCGGCCGCCGGCAATCCCGATGTCGGCCTCCCGCGCTTCACCGGGTCCATTCACTACACAGCCCATGATAGCAATCTTGACCGGCTCTTTATAATGCTGAATCCTCTGCTCAACTTCCTCAGCAATTTGAATCAATTTAATTTCCGTGCGGCCACAGGTGGGACAGGCCACAATAACCGGTCCCCGCTGCCTGAGACCAATCGATTTCAGGATTTGCCAGCCGACCTTGACTTCCAGGACCGGTTCACCGGTTAGCGATACCCTTAGGGTATCCCCGATGCCTCGGGTCAACAGGGCACCTATCCCGACAGCCGACCTGATTGTCCCCGCCCAGGGTGTACCGGCTTCCGTCACTCCAATATGCAGCGGGTAGTCGACCTCCTGGGACATCAACTCATAGGCTTGGACTAAAATCGGGATTTCAAAAGCCTTCAGGGATATTTTAATATCTCTGAAATCCAGATCTTCCAGAATGCGGACGTGTTCCATGGCACTTTCATACAAGCCATGAGGGGTAACACCATTATATTTCGACAAAATATCCTTGCTTAAAGAACCGGCATTTACCCCGATACGAATCGGGATTCTCCGCTCAGATGCTGCTTTCACAACTTCTCTGACTCTTTTTTCATCTCCGATATTACCCGGGTTAAGCCTGAGCCCATCAACCCCGTTAGCGATGGCCTGTAGAGCAAGTTTATAATCAAAATGGATGTCTGCAATTACCGGGATAGGGCTCCTTTTTTTTATCGCCCTCAACGCATCAGCAGCAGTGCTGTCAGGCACTGCCACCCTAATTATTTCACAGCCGGCCGCAGCCAATTGTTCTATCTGGCTTACGGTACCGTCAACATCCCGTGTATCGGTATTGGTCATAGACTGAATGGCGACAGGTGCGTTACCCCCGATTGGCACACTGCCCACCATGATCTGTCTGGTTAAGCGTCTCTGCAAACCATTACCTCCTAACTCCTCAACATCTGCACAATATCCTGATATGTGACTACTACCATCAGTAATAACAGGAGGGCCAGACCTACCAGATGGATAAAGTTTTCTTTTGATGGATCAATGGGGGTGCCCCGTACCCCTTCCAGACAGAGAAACAGCAGCCGGCTGCCATCCAGGGCCGGGATTGGGAACAAATTAAAAAGCCCCACCTGGATACTAAGGAATCCGGCAATATTGATTAATGTAATCATCCCCGTTTCGGCCGCCTTGGCCAGCTCACTGGTTATCCGCACAGGACCGCTCAATTCAACAGGCATCTCCCGGGCCAGCATCTTCCCTAAAAATGCGACGGTTATTTTCAGCATTTCAAAGGTTTTAAAGGTCCCAAGCTTCAGAGATGTAAAAACTCCGGGCCGCTCAGTGGCATACTCAATGCCAATCAGGCCAACCTGTGCCGCAGGATCTTTGATGGGAGTTACATTAAATATTTTTGTCTCCTGATCTCTGGTAACTTGGAGTTCCAGCTCTTGGTCTGGGCTTTTATGGATGATCTTGACGATATCTTCCCAGGTTTTGACTTGGGTACCGTTTATACTGTTTATTACATCTCCGGCCTTTAGCCCGGATGCTGCTGCAGGTTTCCCTTCCAGAACACGGCCCACGACGTTCTTATTTAAAGGCAGGCCATAGTACCAGATACTGATGGCGAACAACAAAACTGCCAGAGCAAAATTCATAATCGGACCAGCAGCAATAATAGCCATCCGCTTTGGTACACTCTGATGCATAAAGCTTCGCCTGACATCAACGAGTGCGGATACAGGATTACCTTTTTCCGCTGCACTGTTTTCCGCCCTATTAGCCGCCTCCCTTTGATCCTCTTCCGGGTCCATGCCGGCCATCCGGACAAAGCCGCCTAAAGGTACAAGGCGTATATTATACAAAGTTTCACCTTTCCGAAAGCCGGTAAGGCGAGGGCCAAAACCAATACTGAATTCATACACCTGCACACCTGATAATTTGGCCACTGCAAAGTGACCTGCTTCATGAAACAGGACTAACAGGCCAAAAACCATTAAAGCATACGGTAAATACATTATCTGTTCGGACATTCTTACACCTCTCTCACTTATCCGATGTCTAACCGCCACTAAACTCCCGCGTCTATGAGCGGGCCAATCTCAACGCTTCCTGTCGTGCCCAAGTATCACTAGAAAGAATCTCATCCAGGCCCGGATTCCGGACTAATATATGATTGGCCATAATCTTCTCAATTAATTCCGGTATCTTCATAAAGCCTATCTGTCTGTTTAAAAATAGGGAAACAGCCTGTTCATTGGCAGCATTCATTACAGCCGGCATAGTGCCCCCCTGCCTGCCGGCCTGATAAGCCAGGGCCAGACACGGAAACTCGTTCATCCTGGGCGGGAGGAAGGTCAGTTCACCCAAAGATAAAAAATCCAATTTAGGGAAATCATTAGCCCACCTCTCCGGAAAAGTAAGGGCATATTGAATTGGTATTTTCATATCCGGAACGCCTAACTGGGCAATGACAGAGCCATCCGGAAATTCCACCATGGAATGAATAATACTTTGGGGATGGACTACCACGTCGATTCGGTCAAAATCGGTATCAAATAACCACCGGGCTTCTATTACTTCCAAGCCTTTGTTCATTAAGGTCGCTGAGTCAATGGTAATCTTTTGGCCCATAGACCAGTTGGGATGTTTGAGGGCATCATGAACGCCAACATCATGTAATTCTTCTTTGGTTTTATAAAGAAAAGGTCCCCCTGAAGCAGTTAGAATAATCCGCCTGATATCTTTTGGCCCAGCCCCTGCCAGGCTTTGAAAAACAGCAGAATGCTCACTATCCACCGGTAGCAGGCGAACTCCCTTCGCTCTGACCAGGGACATTACCAGTTCCCCGGCCGCAACTAAGGTCTCCTTGTTGGCCAAAGCAATATCCTTGCCTGATTTTATTGCTTCTACAGTTGGGATCAGCCCAAGGGTGCCTGTGATAGATGTGACTACCATGTCTACCCTTTCGTCTGCAGCAACTTCTATCATGCCCTTAGTGCCGGCAACGACCTTTACACCGCTGTCCACCATTGAGCGAAACTTGGGGATATCCTCCGGTCTGCCGATACTGACTATGCGTGGCTTGTGCTTAGCTGCCTGACCGGCCAGTTTATCAAGGTTCGTTCCCGCGGCCAGACCGATAATTTCAAACCTGTCCGGAAAGTTCTGCACGACATCTAACGTCTGACAGCCAATGGAACCGGTACTGCCCAGTACTGCAATTCTTTTTCTCATTGTTCAGCTCCTACTTGATACTATGCCATAAATATGATTAAAATACACAACTATGTTTTCTCCGATAGCTAACCGCCGCTAAGACTCCCACCTCTTTTGGTCGGAGATAAGCGGCGCTAAGCTCCTGGATAACGATTTCTAAGCGTCAGATGGAATCCAAACTCCACCTGACGCTAAGAACTCTGTTGATCCTGCCAGCTTATCAATCCGGCAGTTGCAAATGCCTTCAAAACAATTATTAACAAGGGCCCGACACCCAGACCTATAGGTCCGAGAATCTGCAATCCCACATACATTGCGATTAAAGTCGCCAAAGGATGCAGACCCATTGTATGGGAGACTAATTTCGTTTCCAGGATCTGCCGGAAAATCATGACAATACCATAAAGAACTATTAATTTTACACCAAACGCTGTATCACCGCTGGCAAATTCCCATACTGCCCAAGGCAGGTAGATGAAGCCCGGACCAATAATAGGAATTATATCTGCCACCCCAATGGCCAAGCCAATAAGCAAAGCATAAGGTGCCTCAATAATATACAGGCCGACAACACTTTGAACCAGCGTGATAGAAATCAAGACCATTTGGGCCCTGGCATAGCCAACCATAGCCTTGAAAACTTCATTGCTAATATCCATGGCCTTTTTCCCCCAGGGTGAGGGAACGGCTCTCAGCCAAAAAACAGCTATTTCCCGGCGGTCCTTCGCTATAAAATATGTCGCAATCCCACTTACTATTATGAGAATAATCCATGCCGGTACAGAAGCAATCAACTGAAGCAAGAAATTCAACAGATCGCCGATTATCAGGCGGGTCTTGTTCAAGATAGCATCAAGACTGTAAGCAGAACCGGTAATTTTCGTATTTATAAAGTCCAGGACATCAGGGGGAAGCGTAAAATAATATGCTTCAGCCCTGGCCTGGAGAGAAACTAAAACAGTCTTAATGTTTGTAATATACTCAGGCAAAAATGTTGACAGATGAAGTAATTCTACGATTAACCTAGTCACAGCCAGGGAAATTATTAAGCCGAGCCCGCCAAAAATGACAAGCATAGATGTCCCCACAGCCAGCGGCCGGGGAAATTTTGCTTTTTTTTGCAAAAATACCACCATTGGCTCAATGAGGAGACTCAAAAAAACCGCCAAAATGAATGGGGCCAACAGTGGCACCACGTATTTAAGCAAATAGAAACCTATGATACATCCCAAAACTATAGTTATGAGAGTTTTCAGTATGTGCTTCAAAAGCACCCACCTCAGTCCAGGCTGGTGAAAATCCCCGTCTAGCTTTGTCGCTCGGATTTGACAAGGTCCTCAACGTACGATTGGTACGCCTCCGGCCTTGTCAAATCCGGCTTCGCGCTATACGGGTTTTTGACCAGCCTGCTTAATTATCAGCAAACTGGCTTTGCGCTATACTTTTTTTTCCCCTTACTTAATTGTAAACAACTCTATGTAATAATAAACAATAGGGGCGGTAAAATAGAGGCTGTCGAAACGATCAAGGATTCCCCCGTGTCCCGGTATTAGTTTCCCGGAATCTTTCACTCCGGCCATCCTCTTAAAAGCCGATTCCACCAGGTCACCTAACTGGCCGGAAATACCGACAAGGACCCCTAGAACCACGCAATCCCAGAACGCTAATTGCTGTCCGGCCAATCCTACAATTAAAGCTGCCAGGACGCTTCCTGCCACGCCACCAACTGCTCCCTCAACGGACTTATTGGGGCTGATGACCGGAGCCAGTTTGCGTTTTCCCAGAGACGTACCGACAAAATAGGCAAAGGTGTCGGTGCTCCAGGTGGCTACCAGAACCAACAAAACAAAATTAAAACCGCTCGGTAACTGGCGAAGTAAAATCATGTGGGTTAACAGCCAGCCGGCATATATTGGAGTAAAAAAGGTTGCAGCTAACTCTGTGAATGTAAATGAAGGAAAGACGGCAACCAGATAACAAACACTAAACAATATTGTTACCAAAAATAAAATACCGAATAAATCGACATTTGCCCAATGGGCTGCTCCAACAAATAACAGCCCGCCGGTTAAACTGCCCGGCAGCCATGTATGAATATTTATTTTGCCCCACAAGTGGCACATTTCAATGATACCCATAACCACAATGGCCAAGATAAGCATCAACCATGGCAGATCACCATACCAC
This sequence comes from Thermincola sp., assembly GCA_032027005.1. Taxonomy (GTDB): domain Bacteria; phylum Bacillota; class Thermincolia; order Thermincolales; family UBA2595; genus JAVSMW01. The sequence continues at coordinate 358,579 of JAVSMW010000001.1, forward strand.
ACTGAAAGCAAAATAACCGGTATACCTACCAGCGCGCTTAGGGTTCTATATAAAAGCATTTGTTTATATCACCGGCCCCACTATCTCGTTTTTAAGCCGCCAAATCTCCTCTGGCGGTTTTGATAATCCACTATTGCTTCCAGTAGGTGGTTTTTGCGAAAATCAGGCCACAACACAGGCGAATACCAAAACTCTGCATAAGCTACCTGCCAGAGCATAAAATTACTGATCCGCAGTTCCCCTGAAGGTCGTATTAATAAGTCAGGGTCTGGCATTCCAGAAGTATATAAATATTTTGATATTATTTTCTCATCAATGTCGCCAGGTCTCAGCTTTGCAGCAGAAACATCAGTACCTATCTGCCTTACGGCCTCAACTATTTCGTTTCGTCCGCCATAATTCAAGGCCAAACTGAGTACCAGGCCCTGGTTTTCAGAAGTATGTTCCTGGGCATCCCTTAATGCTTTTTGGGCTTTTTCGGGCAGCTCGCCAATATTTCCAATAGTCCGCACTTTAACATTGTTTTGGTGGAGTTCCTGAATCTCCCTGTTAAGATATTCCACAAGCAGATCCATTAATACATTAATTTCAGCCACAGGTCTTTTCCAGTTTTCTGTAGAGAACGCATACACAGTGAGAAATTTAACCCCTAAAGCTGAGCAGGCTTTGACAATTTCCCGCAGTGATTCCACCCCGGCCCTATGTCCTATTGCCCTCGGCAGACCGCGGCGTGTAGCCCAGCGACCGTTACCATCCATAATGATTGCCACATGAACAGGCAGATTACTGGTATCGAGGGATTTGTAAAGCTCTTCCCAGCTTGCCTCAGTATTTTTAGCTTTGCGCGCTCTCAAAAAACTAAACCATTTGCGCAACTTAACATCCTCCTGAATTGCAGCCCCAAAATATACTTCTCTAATTATATACCGGTACACTCAACTATATTTTACATCTTTAGGCAAAATTTTTCTATCAAAAGTTTACTGTATAAATAAACCCCCTCCTAATCGAGGGGGTTTATTGATTACTCTTCAAGGATTGCTCCAGTAGGGCAAGCTTCAGCGCAAGCACCACAGTCTACACAATCATCGGGATTGATCTTATAAATGTCGCCTTCAGAGATAGCTCCATTGGGACATGTATCAAGACAGGTGCCGCAAGCTACACACTCATCAGTAATTCTATATGCCATATTCTACACCTCCTTTCTCATAATCCTGAAATGCAACAACCAAGTGCAGGTTAGTTTCACCTATTGCGGAGATCCGCACTACCCTGGCAATCCCCACAGGATTCGTTGCTTTAACAGGTCTGGTTGTTGAGACTTTATCAACATCATAGCCCATTTCCCCGATTTTGGTCAAGGCCTCATCAAGGACGTATCCTAAAACATCCGGTTCCCCCATAAAGACAGTTTAAACCTCCATGATTTCCTGTTCTTTATGTTCAAGTATATGCTCAATCTCTTTGATATATTTGTCAGTTAATTTTTGGATTTCTTCCTGAGCCCTCTTGTCATCATCTTCAGAAATCAATTTTTCTTTTTGCAGTGCCTTCAGATGTTCATTGGCATCACGCCTGATATTACGGACAGCCACTCTGGAATCTTCGGCTTTTTTCTTGGCACTCTTAACTAATTCGTTTCTGCGTTCCTGGGTGAGCTGGGGAATCGCTAAACGAATAACAGACCCGTCATTATTGGGTGTAAGTCCGAGATCTGACTTCTGAATGGCCTTTTCAATACTGGCAATAACAGACTTATCCCATGGCTGAATCACCAGCATCCGCGGCTCAGGAACAGAAACATTTGCCATTTGATTGATTGGAGTTGGCGCTCCGTAATAATCCACCATAACTTTATCCAGCAAAGCAGGCGTTGCCCGGCCCGCTCTCATGGAACTATAGTCTTTGCGCAATACTTCCAGGGCTTTTTTCATTTTATCTTCGGCTTCGCCGGAAACTTCTTTAATCATTTTACTTCACCCCCGACATATGTACCAATATTTTCCCCCATTACCACTCGTTTTATGTTACCCTTCTGGTTTAAGTTAAATACAATAATGGGAATTTTGTTATCCATACAAAGGGAAGTCGCTGTGGAATCCATAACCCCCAGACCCTGATTTAGGACATCTATATATGATAAACTACTGTATCTGACGGCATCCGGGTTTTTAACAGGATCACTGTTATATACACCGTCAACCTGTTTGGCCATTAGGATGACTTCTGCTTCAATTTCTGCTGCCCGCAGGGCGGCAGTAGTATCAGTGGAGAAATACGGGTTGCCGGTACCGGCTCCAAAAATTGTCACCCTGCCCTTTTCCAAATGCCTGATAGCCCTGCGCCGAATATATGGCTCTGCTACCTGACGCATTTCAATTGCGGTCAGAACTCTTGTTTCAACATTCATTTTCTCCAGAGCATCCTGCAGAGCCAGAGAATTCATTACGGTTGCCATCATTCCCATATAATCAGCAGTAGCCCGATCCATGCCTTTGGCACTTCCGGCAATTCCTCGCCAAAGATTGCCGCCACCAACGACTATACCAACCTGTACATTAAGGGAGAGAAGTTCTTTAATTTGTTCGGCTGTAGAATTTACTGTAGCCGGATCAATTCCAAAGCCTTTGTCGCCAGCCATGGCCTCCCCGCTCAATTTAAGGACAACCCTTGTGTATTTCGGCTTCTGCATAGTTGTCAGTGACCTCCCATTTCTCTGAATAATGTTTCTACATAACTCTACAAAATCCTTTTGGGAAAATTTTTTTTTTAAAAAGAGAGAACACTACCAGTGTTCCCTCTTTTTAAATTACTTTTTCGCCTACCCTTTTTTCTGCATGGCTTCAACCTCAGCAGCAAAATCATTTTCTTTTTTCTGCAAGCCTTCTCCCATTTCAAAGCGGGCAAATCTTGCAACTTTAACCTGCTGCTGATCCAGCATTTTTTGCACGTTCATGTCTGGGTCTTTAATAAAGGGCTGTTCCAGCAGGCAGATCTCCTTGAAGAATTTCTCAATCCTGCCGGCGACCATTTTTTCAGCTATATTGGCTGGTTTGCCTTCATTCATGGCCTGATGGACCAGAATTTCTTTCTCTTTTTCCACTGTCTCGGCAGGCACCTGGTCCCGTGAAACAAACTCAGGTTTGGAAGCGGCAACCTGCATAGCAATATCTTTGGCAAATTCCACAACGCTGCTCCCGCCGGCAAGCTCAACCAGCACACCAATCCGTCCGGCACCATGGATATAAGCTTCAACAACCCCATCACCGGTGGTGAATAATTCAAAACGGCGGACAGATATGTTTTCGCCTATTTTGGCTATTTTTTCAGTCACCAAATCCCCAATAGTTCCGGCACCGCCGTTGGCCTGCATCAATTCATCTATATTAGCAGGAGAGTTCGCTAAAATAGCGTCGGCAACTTGATCAACAAAAGCTTTAAACTCATCTGTTTTGGCCACAAAGTCTGTTTCGCAGTTGACTTCTACCAAAACCGCCTTTTTATTACCTGCCTCAACTTTAGCGGCAACCAGACCCTCAGCAGCAATCCTGCCGGCCTTTTTGGCAGCAGCTGCCAAACCTTTTTCCCGTAGGTACTCTACGGCTTTCTCCATGTCCCCGTCTGTTTCACCCAGGGCCTTTTTACAGTCCATCATTCCTGCTCCGGTCCGCTCACGCAATTCCTTTACCATTGCAGCAGTAATCATGATATTTCCTCCTCATCAGAAAGGCTAAAATGGAATCCAATACCATATTATCGCCTTATTTGTGGTTTCTAATTCCGACACATAAAAAGGGTGACATAGGGTTCCATTCAACTCCCCCATGTCACCCCACTCTGTTTTAATTATTCTGCAACAGCTTCATCAGCGGCATCAGCACCCTGATTTCCCTCGATAACTGCGTCAGCCATCTTTGCTGTTAATAATTTAACCGCTCTGATAGCATCGTCATTACCTGGAATAACTACGTCGATTTCATCAGGATCACAGTTTGTATCTACAATTGCTACAATAGGAATACCCAGTTTCCTGGCCTCAGCAACAGCTATGCGCTCCTTCCGGGGATCAATGATAAACAATGCCCCAGGCAGGTTTTTCATATCCTTGATGCCTCCGAGAAACTTTTCCAGCTTCTCTTTTTCATGAAGCAGTTCAGCTACTTCTTTCTTGGGCAGAACCTGGAAAGTTCCGTCAGCTTCCATCTTTTCAAGAGCATGCAGCCTGTCAATCCGGCGCCTGATTGTCTGGAAGTTGGTCAGTGTACCACCAAGCCACCGCTGATTAACGAAAAACATGCCACACCGGCTTGCTTCTTCTCTAACAGCTTCCTGAGCTTGTTTCTTGGTCCCGACAAACAACATAGTTTTACCATCAGCAATGAGGTCTCTAACAAAATAATAAGCCTCATCAACCTTTTTAACAGTCTTCTGTAAGTCTATAATGTAGATGCCATTCCGGTCTGTAAAAATATACTCAGCCATCTTGGGGTTCCATCTACGGGTCTGGTGACCAAAGTGAACTCCGGCTTCCAAAAGTTGTTTCATGGAAATAACAGCCATGGGAGTCACCTCCTCTCTTGTTGGTTTTTTTCCTCCGTTTCTTTCATCTTTCTGCAGCTCCGGCCTTAACGGCGGCACCACTGCAAAAATCAGGAAACGTGTGTATTTAACACCAATGGATATTGTATCACAACAATGCTGGGAACGCAACTATATAGTCAGAAATCTTCAGGTCTCCGTCAAAGTCAGTAAACAGAGATATCCAATTACTCAACTAATTTTTTAAAAAACGTCTCCGTTATAACCGAAAACGATAGGAGTTCTTGNTTTTTTGACTCTATTTTACCAGTCCATAAAGAAAAAAGCCACTATTATTTCACAGATCGCGCTGTGTCTGGGTTAGGCATGACTTTGACGTGGCCCTGCAGAAATCTTCCAAAATCATTTTATAAGTACAGCGGCTCTCACAGGTCGAACTACTATCAGCACAACTAAAGCCAGTTATCCGACCTTCTTCAGTGGGCTTAACTATTTGCCGTACAATACGCACAGAAACAATTTTAGAAGCAATCGAACAAAGCTCTTTTTTCTCTTCCACTATTTCCACCGAATCCACGACTATTCACCTCTTGCCCTGTATCACGCACTGCCCTATTTCTTCTTTCCTAATAATATATCCAATATTTCTTCTAAATCGCCGCCCACCGGAACGATGAAAGTGCCGGTCTGGAGCTTTCGCTGGGCCTTGTTTTTGATAACTATCTCCAAAAATTCCTGTTTATTTTCAATAACACCTTTTCCCTCTAAAAGTCTTGCTACTGACTCCGAGCCCATCCGGTCGTTAATGGTGATAGCTGTTGTGCTGCCATTAGTGTTAGTTGCTGCAGGGACGGATTCTTCTTCATTGGCCGCAGAATGTTCGGTAGTTTGTGTTTGTTCAGTCGTTTTAGGTTGCTCTGAAGTTTTAGGCTGCTCTGCTGTCTTAGGCTGCTCTGTAGTCTTAGTATCCCCGGGAGGCTCTGACCCTTGACTGCCGGTTGAGGGCTTATCCTGTTTGACCATCCCCAACTTGGCTGCCCGGTCCATAATTTCCTGATCGCTTAAGGTCTGCAGACTGAAAACGGAAAGCAACAGAGCACTCAGGATACAGCCAACCCCTATGCCCGATAAAAACTCTGGTTTTAGCCATTTACCCATTTACTTCTTCACCTTTACGTTTTAGCTGCAGGATTAACCGGACTTCGCCCCGGCCCAGATTCAGCTGTTTAGCAATCTCGGCCTCCTGGTAGCCCAGATTGGCCATGGTATAAATAAGCTGATGTTTGACCGGTACATCTGACTCAGCTTCCCTTGGGTTCACTATACCCGGTTTTGCTGAGGACCTTTCCTTCTTGCGGGGAAATAAAATTGTCTTCCTGACTGAAGCCGATTTTATATTTAGACCTGGTCCAGCCTGAGGTTCTCTATGGTTGTCAAGAGGCTCAAGTGTGCCTGAGTAATTTTCACTTGGCTGCTCCGGACCCTTGGTTTCAATTGCAGAAACAGCAGTTTCTTTAATTGATCGTCTCGTTTCATGCACAGTTGTCGTAATTTCCTCCACAACCTTTTCTGATACCGCTTTCAGCTGTTCCAACAGGGAACTGACTTCTATTTTTGCTTTGCCAAGTTCATCCTTAATTTTTTTATATTCAGCCAGTTCCTCCCGCTCCCGGGTAGCCTGGCTGCGCCCCAGCCAGAAGGATAAAATTACAAACACCAATCCCGCTGCCGCCAAAAAATTGACCACTTCATCACACCCTTGCTTCTATATTTTTATATCCAGAAAGTTGCCCTTAACAGGATCTTTGTCCTTAATCTTTGTTTCGTCATTATCCCGTTGCTGATGACTTTCGTGATGTTCAGAATCCTGCCCCCGGTGATTACCGCGGGTTTGCTGGTTAATTTTGCCTTCCTCTGATTTGTTTGATTGTTGCACTTGCTGCCGTTGATGTTCCGAATGCTTGTGCAACTGAGCTGCCAGCTGCTGTTGTTGGGTTTGACTCTGCTGGTTCTGAATAGGCTGATTTTTATTCACTTCGGAAACCTGAGGGAGCAGAACTTGTAAATCCACTGAACGCAGAGACATATTAATTCACCACCCGATCATTTATAGGGGGTTGCTTTGATTTCTTCTCCTATCTTGACTAAACAGGTATAGTTATGATTATCATTGATACGGGTACTTGCTGAGCCGATGGTAACTTTTACCCCGGAATAAATTAAGCCCTGGGCCATAATTCTTCCGCGCTCTGTTTGTCTGATCTGAAGTACTACATCTTCTAGATTTTGGTTCAGTTCTTCCAGTTCGACGGTCAATTGCGCATGAATTTTGTTAACCCGCATCAATATTGCCATTTTGTCCGGAGGTAGTTCGCCTTGAGCTTGCTTTAACTGACTTAGTAGTTTGACAGCCTTGTCAGCCTTTTCAAAATCCTGCTCTTTGGCGATTCGTAAATTATTGAGTTGATTAAACTCCAGGCGCAGTTCTGGATTAATCCCCGCTTCCAATTCAGTTGCGGTAGCCAGGGGTGAACCTACTATCTTACATTTGATGTCTTCACCTGCCCGGATAATCCCGCCAACTATTACACCCTTGCCACCAACTGTAATATTTTTTCTGGCCGAAACTTTGCTGTGCATAATAGCTTCTCCCACAATTACATCTGCACCTGCTTCAATTGTTGAATTCTCAATAAATCTCGTAAATACATGGCCACCGGCTTTTATTCTGGATTTATCTCTGCCCACTATCCCATTTTTCACCTTCAGGCTGCCGGTACATGAAACTACTCCATCAGCAATAGTATTCATGACCTCCACGTCCCCATCGGCAACAACTTTAAAGCCTTCCCGGACACTGCCTTTAACGACCACCGTACCAATGAATTCGATATTCCCGGTATTAAAATCCACATCTCCATTAATTTCATAAACATTAGAAACGCTCAGCTTATTCCCGGTAAGAATCACATGGCCTTTACCTGTCGCCAAAACTCTGGTGTTGTTATCTGCAAATTCCACATTTTTACCGAGGGCAAGCACCACATCCTTACCCGGTTTAGCCGGCAGTTCCTGACCTGTTACGGTATGCCCCGGAATCCCCGGCCCGGCGGGTGTCTTGACAGCTAAAACCTCTCCCGGCTCAACGTTCTGGATCAGATGCAGGTTGTAAAAATCAACCCTGCCGTCCATCATTTCCACAGGCTTGCCTCTCATAGAATTGGAATTAAATTTGTAATCAATAAAGGCATTGGGACCATTAACGGGATCGGTTCCCCGGGCAACAACCAATGGGTCAGGGACATTCTGCAAATTGACAGCCAAATCAATAATGTCGTCCCTGAGGCCATATACAACATTTTTCTCCCGGAGAGCGTTTTCGATATCCTGCCTGGTCAAAGGAGAGCCGCCACTTGGGGTAATCACCGTCAGATAAGCCTCCATCTTATTGGAACTAAGCTCTACAATAATATTACCTGCTGAATTTTTATGATTCTGGGGTGGTGCGATTTTGACCGGCAGCCCGGTCATCTCCAGGGCAGCCAGACGTATCCTGGCTAAATCAGGATTTTGAATTTTTCGAGACTCAACCAGACGAATGGCTTCTTCCGGGTCTACAACTATGTTGGGATTCTGCGGACTATGAACAGCAATGTAGACACCATCTTCCCGATAATCCAATTGTATTCTGTCTTCCAGCGACTTTGCGCTAATTTCGTCTGCCCATTTAACAATTTGATCAAATTCAGAATTACTTCCACCTGACATACGCCCACCTCCTATGTATTAGATAATTTTTTTCTTAACTCTGCTGAGACGTCCCCGCAGCCTTAAAATTGCTTTGGTATGCATCTGGGAAATTCTGGATTCGGAAACCCCCAAGACTTTGCCAATCTCCTTTAAGGTCAGACCTTCATAATAATACAGGGCTATAACCAGTTTTTCCCGCTCCGGCAGCTTGTTAATGGCATCAGTCAAAATCCTTTTCTGCTCCCCAAACATTACCATTGACGCAGGGTCTTCAGCATTTTGGTCCCGAATAGTGTCAATAATTCTCACCGCATTACGGCCATTATTATCAATGCTCCAGAGGTCATCCAGAGAAATAAATGAGGAAAAACTTGTTTCCATCAGAAGATGGGAAAACTGTTTTTGTGTCATACTAAGAGCTGCACATATTTCTTCATCTGTAGCTGCCCGGCCCAACTGATGTTCCAGTCTCGCATAGGTTTGTTCAAGTTCTTTGGCTTTTTGCCTAACTGTATAGGGTACCCAGTCCATTGAACGCAAGCCGTCCCAAATTGCCCCACGAATTCGCGAAATAGCATATGTTTCAAATTTTATGTTGCGCTCTATTTCAAATTTTTCAATGGCATCAATCAACCCAAAAATGCCATAACTTATTAAATCATCCTGGGAGACGTTTGACGGCAATGAAATTGACATTCGTCCGGCCACATATTTAACCAGATTGGCATACTCTAAAATCAGCTGTTCCCTGGCCGGGAAGTCCATCTGAATTTTATACCGCACCCATAAACCTGTCAGGTCTGCTTTAGTCTGAGCAGAATTCATAATTACCTCCTGAGGGAATTATTAATCTTCAAAGCCCATTTTTCTAATTATTTCAGCTGCCTTCTGAGGATCATTGTTAATAATCCTGGTCACCTGGGGGTCAATTTGCCTGGCTGAAATTGGGATAAATTCACCTGAACCATTAGGCGGATCGGTGAATACAGCGGCTTCTGGCTGAGTATTCTGGTCAGTGGAATCTGTGATTGTCAGATCAAGATTTGTCCCCAGATTTTCATCTTCCTGATTTATTTCGGCATCCTGCGTGGGAGGAAAAACATAAACTGAAATTACCTTCCCAAGTACTCCTGTCAAAACCGTAAACAAAACGGCTGACATAACAGCCCTGATTAGACTGGCCGACACGGAAACCTCGGAAGTTACCCCGATTATGAACATCATTAGAAATATCAGCGTGAAAATAGCTGTATATAAACCGAAATGCACCAGGGATCCTCCTTAAATGAATTTTTCTCCAAGACTGATGGTTTTTATAAAAAGCTTATTGTTTTCCGGATAAAACTCGATGGTCCGGCCATAATTGCCACCAGTGTCCTGAGCCGTAATGCGGATTCTTAGCTGGGCCAAAACAGTCTTAACTGCTTCCACATTGCGATCTCCTATTTTCATAATCTCATTATCGCTGTAAAAGGAAAACATTTGGGCTCCACCGGCTATTTTGGCAGTTAAACGTGATTTATCGGCACCCATCTTTTTCATTTGTTCTATCAGCCACGGCAGGGCAGTATCAGCAAACTTGGCATCATTACCGGTTTTCCCCAAGCTGCTGGAGGGCAGCATAACATGAGCCATTCCAGCAACTCGGGTTACATTGTCCCAAAGACAGACACCTACACACGAACCTAATCCACAGGTTTGCAGGATATCGGGGGGTGCAGCAATATTCAAATCAGCCATCCCGATTTTAATAATTTTTGCCACTACACCTTCACCCCTATGGAACATAGTATCTTTTCCAAAGAACCTGCTGCCGGAAGTAAAAAGAAATGTCCGGCCACGTTTTCTTCGGTCTCCGTAAATACTGTGGTGAGAAGAAGGGCATGGTCCCCGGCAACGCCGATCTGGGCCAGAACTGTATCTAATATCGCCCCTGCCATATCAATGGCCAATGCCGGAACGGAAGGGATGAAGTCTAGATTGGTAAAGCTTGATAAAGAATTTAAGTAAGCACCTGTAACTACATTTGCCAGCTCAGCCAGAGCTGACTTGCCCATTTCCGCAATAGTCTCTTCATAGTAGCCATCAGCCTCCAGCATTTTATCAGCCAAAAATTTAGCACTTTTGATGGGAAATAAGAAAAGTATATTACAGGGTGCATGTCCTTCTACGCTCGTGAAAATTCCCGTAACTAGGGCTTCAGGCCCTCCGACTTCATAGGGTACTTCGGCGAAGGGTAAAATTTTAACCGCTGGCACTGACATGCCGATTTTTCGCTCCATTAATTGAGATAAAGCTGTGGCCCCATTACCGGCCCCGATAGACCCAATTTCAACAAAAGCATCTAATTGAAATTCAGAAATATGATCAAAGGTCTGCATCCCACTCCTCCTTCTTAGACTTCAGCATTAAGACCCAGGATTTTCTCCAGGTTCAGCATAATTATCAGACGCTGGCCAATCTTCCCTATTCCGGTAAAAAATTCAGTGTTAATGCTGCCCGAACCTGTAGGCAGATGTTCAATTAAATCTCCCTGCAGCCTGATTACTTCAGATACGCTGTCAACCAAAATTCCTACCAGGGTGCCCTGAGAATCAGTGATAACGATCCTTGTTGTCTCTCCGTAGTCTCCGGTGGGCAGATTAAACCTCTTTCTGATATCCAAGACAGGAATCACCCGCCCTCTGAGATTGATGACACCGAAGATGTAAGGAGTAGCATGTGGGACCCTGGTTATTTCCTGAAGTCTGATGATTTCCTGGACACTTCCGATATCTAATCCATATTCCTCACCTTCAATAACACAGGCGACCACTTGTACTTCATTCTTCATTGTTTTTCCCCCTAAAACAGGCTGGCAATATCAATAATCAGGGACACCTGTCCACTGCCCAAAATGGTAGCTCCCGCGATAACCGGGATGTTGCCAAGTAATTTACCAAGAGGTTTAATGACTATCTCCTGCTGTCCGAGTAAGCTGTCGACTATCAATCCGATCCTTCTGTTTCCTTTACGAACTATTACAATGTTAATCTCTTCTTCTTTAGGAAGATCAGAAGGCGGTACTTCCAGAACCTGATTTAATCTAACCAGAGGCAGCACAGCACCTCTTTGCAGCATAACTTCCTGTTCCTGAATTTTATTTAATTCGGCAGGTAAAATACTGGTTGTTTCCGCAATAAAGGTAAGTGGGATAGCATAGGTTTCTCGTTCAATTGACACCAGCAAAGCCTGAATTATAGCTAAAGTCAGGGGCAGCTGGATTTTGAATTTAGTTCCCTGCTCCGGAACGCTCTCTAACTGTAAACTCCCGCTAAGAGCTTCAATTTTGCTCTTTACAGCGTCCAGCCCTACTCCCCTTCCCGACACATCAGTTACTTTTTCGGCGGTACTAAAACCCGGTAAAAACACCAAACCGTTTACAGCCTGTGTTTCCATCACCTGAGCTTCCTGAGGCAATAAAAGCCCTTTTTGGACTGCTTTTTTGACGATTTTTTCCGGGTCCAGGCCTTTTCCGTCATCAATAACTTCAATAATTACATTGTTGCCCTCATGCCTGGCGGTCAGAGCAACTCTGCCGCCCTCCGGCTTACCAGCCGCAATACGTGCAGCAGGTTCTTCGATACCATGGTCAACAGCGTTCCTTAACAAATGGACTAGGGGATCCCCTATTTCGTCAATGACATTTCTGTCAAGTTCTGTCTCGCTGCCCTCAATAACAAGTTCTATTTCTTTACTCAAATCTCTGGCTAAATCCCTGACCATGCGGGGGAATCTGCTAAAGACATGTTCTATCGGAACCATGCGGACCTTCATGACGACATTTTGTAAATCTGTGGTGATACGATCAATCTGTTCTGTGGTTTCACTCAAATCTGGTATTTGCGCGTTTCGGCCGATCTGTTCAAGCCTCGTTTTATTGATTACCAGTTCACCAACGAGATTCATCAGGCTATCCAGCCTGGCAGTGTCAACTCTGATGGTCTGACTGGTTTTAACTTTGGCCTGTACTGCCTGAAGCTGGTTTTTTTTAGGCGCAGCCTGAACTTCCGGTGTCGGCTGAAGATTAGCCTGCTGCGCAGTAGACCGTGCGTTGCCCATGGCATTCAGGGAGGTGAATACTTCAGTGATTGATTTTATCTCCGGTTCATTTACCTCGGCGATGCTGATTAATCCCCGGCGGACAACATCCCGAGGCTCCCGTGAGATGATGATAAGATCAAAACTGCTGCCAAATTTCTCTTCCTCAATCTCATGAACGTTAGGTATACACTTAATTATTTCGCCGATCTCCTCCATATTCTTAAAAACCATAAAGGCCCGTGCCGATTTCATGACACAGCGGGAATCTATATTAACAATCAGGTGGTAGCACTCAAAACCCAAGTCAATCGCCTGTCTGATCAGATTTTTTTCGTACTCATTAAATTCAAAGGAAGTGACTATATTGTTATCCGGCTCAGGCTGAAACAGAGCATGAGCACAATTTTTGAGATCGGCTGCCAGGCTGTCGATAGGCAGGCTGCCGGTCCCCCCATCGGCAATGTTTGAAATCATATTATCCAACATATCCAGACTCTTAAATAACAAGTCGATGATTATTTTTGAGTTTCTAATTTCCCCATTCCGCAATTTGTGCAGCACATTCTCCATATCATGAGTTAACTCGGTGACCTGAGTGAATCCCATCGTCGCTGACATACCTTTTAATGTATGGGCGGAGCGAAATATATTGTCAAGAGTCTCTCTGCAGTCCGGTGATCCTTCAAGTTCGAGCAGGAATTCGTTGAGTTTCTGCAGATGTTCTCTGGCTTCTTCCAAAAACACATTTATATACTGACTCATATTCATTCGATTCCCCTCCAGCAAGTGTACTGCCTGCATATAATTAGCAATCGGATAAATTGTCCAAAATTGTATTTGCGATCAACGGTAATGGAACCGTTTTGTCGACACAGTTATTTTCTACGGCAGCTCTGGGCATTCCGTACACAATACAGGTAGATTCATGTTCTGCTATCGTGAAACCATTGACAGATTTAATTTTCTTTAATCCCTGAACACCGTCATGTCCCATCCCGGTCAATATTACACCTATTAAAGGAATATTGCATGAGGCCACCGACTCCATCATCTTATCAACTGACGGCCGTAATCCTTCGATTGGCGGCTCATCCACCAGTTTGACAAAAAAACGTCCGCCGCAATTATTTATTGTCATATGTTTATCTCCGGGAGCAATCAGTGCCCGCCCTGCTGTAAGTTCGTCACCGTCCAGGGCCTCTGAGACATCGACCTGGGAAACTGAATTAAGGCGGTCAGCCAGCGATTTTGTAAATCCCGGCGGCATATGCTGAACTACCGCTAAACCGGCCGGAATGTTGCCCGGCAGCTTTGAAAACAATGTGTGCAAAGCCCTCGGCCCTCCCGTCGAACTCCCTATGACCACTATTTTTTTTAAACCCGGAGATTTACAAACCTTAGTTTGCCTGACATTTAGACCGGTGATTTCTTTAGATGGTTTAAGAAGGTTGTAACTTGCCCTGGCGGCAATTTTAACCTTAAGGATAAGCTCTTTTTTAATTAAGTCCATGTCAAGATAAACTTCTTGCGAAGGCTTAGCCACAAAATCAACCGCCCCCAAGGTCAACGCTCTGATAGTCGCTTCAGCCCCCATTTTAGTGTGGCTGCTGACCATTACAACCGGGCACAGGCATTCCTGCATAATAATCTTTAATGCCGTTAGCCCGTCCATCTGGGGCATTTCGATATCCAAAGTAATAACATCAGGCCTAAATTCCTTAACTTTTTTAATCGCATCAATACCATTAACAGCGGTTGCGACAACTTTTAAGTCCTGATCAGACTCGAGTATATCGGTAATAAATTTTCTGATAAACACGGAATCATCTACCACTACCACCCGGCATTGCTGCATTCGATAATCACCTCTAAAGAAGTCCTTTCCTTCTCAGTTCTCGCTGCTTATTAAAAATAAATTTGATGATCTTATCTCTTTCGGACTCTTCAATGGCCGTAAACTCCAGACCGACTGAGTATTTCTGCTTGGAATTTGGCGGGTTTTCACTAAATCTGACTACCTTGCCCAAAGCTTTTGCTGAATCACTTTCTGTAAGAACTACCGTCAAATCAAGAATGTCACCGTATTTGAGCAGGGTATTGCAGGCAAACATTACTCCTCCGCCGCTTAGGTCTATAGTCGTACCTGAAAAAGTATCTCCCACTGTCTCATAATCTTCATTAACTTCAGCAAATACAATACTCAATTTCGTTTCCAGCCTGACAAAATTGCGTCTTTGGGTCCTTTTGAGATCATAAGGTTCTCCAAGAGTTACGGTCGGCGGGTTCTGCCGGTTTTGGGAAATTAACTTGGACTTAAATGAGTATGACGCCATCTGGTCCGAAAACATCACTCTTACAATGGTTCCAGGACTTAGAGAAACAATTTGGCCTTGTTTTAGTGGAGCAGCCAGAGTTATTTTATTGCTTAAGATTCCTTCAACCCTGCTTCTATAACAATCTTTACTCTTAGGCAGTTCTATTTCAACGGGCTGATTTACTTTCAATGGCTCATAAATGCCCATTATTTACCCCTCCCTGTCCAAAAATATTTTAAATTAGAACAAAAGTTTCTATTGAAACCCTAAGGAAACTTTTGTTGAGATCCGGAAATTATGCTTTAAGGTTATCCACAATTTTACCTTAAAGCATAATTTCCTAAATATTCAAAAGAGCTTGGAAATCTTTCCAAAGAAAGCCTTAATCCCACTTGGTTCCGGTTGATATGGCTGGTCCATTACTAACTGTGCAGCCAGACGTTTGACACACTGTGCTGCGGAAGACTTCGGATACTTCAGGAGAAATGCTTCCTGGCTTTTAACAGCTTTGGATACCAATGGATCATCTAATATGAAACCTAAATTCTCTATATTGAGCTTAAGAAATTTTTCAGCCACAATGGAAAGTTTACTGGCAGTAATATTCGCTTCCTGAACGTTTTCTACTTTGTTCACTACAAGATGCACAACTCCGTTTTTCTTTTTCATTGACATTGCTTTCACCAAGCCATATGCATCTGTTATAGCAGTGGGCTCTGGAGTGGTAATGACTATGACCTCATCTGCTGCTAGCACAAAACTCATCACATTGCGGGCCAAACCTGCCCCGGTATCGATAATCAGAATATCCGCCAATCCCTCTAGGGCTTCCAGTTTGCCAATAAACTGCTCAATTTGCCAACGTCTTAAATTGGCCAGTTCCTGCATCCCCGAACCACCGGCAATTATCTGCAGTCCTTGAGGCCCGATAACAATAACTTCCTGGATGGTTTTTTGACCTTTTAAGACGTGGTACAAGTTGTAGCTTGGAGTTATCCCCAATATCACATCTATATTTGCCATGCCCAAATCGGCATCCAGAATCATTACCCTTTGCCCGATGGCCCCTAAGGCCAAAGCAAAATTGATGGTAAAATTGGATTTTCCCACTCCGCCTTTACCACTAGTCACTGTAATTACTCTGGTTTTTTTGGGGGCACCCTTAATTTCACACTCAGCCTGGTGCTTAAGGGTTCTCGCCAATACGCGTAGTTTTTCGGCTTGGTCACGCATGGCTAACTCTCCCTTATCATCATTTTGGCAATTTTACCACTATCTGCGACTTCAATATCGTCTGGGACATTCTGACCAACTGTAATGTATGAAAGACTTTTTTGAGTACTTGCTATAACATTCAGAATAGCACCAAAAGATGACGTCTCATCAAGTTTGGTGAAAACCAGCCTGGTTAGCGGGATATCGGAATAACTGTTAACTATTTCAGTCATATCCTTCGATCTGGTTGTCGCACTCAAAACCAAAAAAACATCTGAGGGCACGGCAATATCCAGAAAGCTCTTCAACTCTACCATTTGTTCAGTGTTTTTATGACTGCGGCCTGCTGTATCAATTAAGATAAGGTCTTTATCAGGATGCCGGGAGATGGCAGCCTGGAGTTCTGCCGGAGTAAATACAACCTCAACGGAAATGCCTATAATTTCACCATATGTTTTCAGCTGTTCGACCGCTGCAACCCTATATGTATCAGCGGTAATCAGTGCAACCTTTTTCTTGTCAACTATGGAATAAGTTGCTGCCAGTTTGGCGATGGTGGTGGTTTTACCAACTCCGGTCGGCCCTATAAGGGCCACAGATTGCTGATGAAATCCCTGTTTTTTAAAGGAAATTGGCTTTGATTTTTTGAGAATCTTTAAAATTTGCTTCTCCAGGGCCTTCTCTACGCATTCATCGTCCTGCATTTCCTCTTGGGATAATCTCTTCATTAACTCTTTAAAAATTTTTTTTACCAATTTTTCCTCAACATCATTGTCAATTAAAACCTGGTAATATTTTTGTAAAGGTTTGGGAAAGTTTTTGACATCCTGCGAAGCGTCTATTTGGGACATAACTTCATTCAGCATTTGCTTCATTTCCTGGATATCTTCCCGCAGTTCACTCTCATCATTAATAGGCAAAACAGGAACAACTGCTGAAGATTGTCCGGCCACAGCAATATCTGCCACAGCCACAGCCTGTGAACACGGAACTGCCGCCCGGGATGCCGGGACAGTTGGGACATCTTCTATCGCAGCGGTAATTTCAAACATTACCTTGCCAAATAGGCCAAATAACCAGCCACCTTCTTTAAACTTCCTGGTATGTAAAATGACGGCATCCTTGCCCATATCCATTTTCACTTTCATCATTGCTTCCTGTTGTGTCGCCGCAGTAAACCTTTTGACACGCACTAAATATTCACCACCCCTAGAGACTGCACATCAATTCTGCCTTCCAATTCGTTATAAGAGAGAACGGTCAAATTCGGGATCATTTTTTCGGTCAGCTTTTTAAAGTAAATCCTAACTACCGGTGCACTCAGGACTATGGCCGGGTAACCTCTGGCCGCAGCCTTTTCCACGGCAGCAGACAAACTCTGGAAAATAGCCTGGGCTTTTTCCGGGTCAAGAGCTACGTAAGAGCCATGTTCGGTATATTGAATCGAATCCCGGATAGCTTGCTCAACCGCCGGGTCCAGGGTAATTACATTTAGTGTATCATTATTGTCTGCATAAAGCTTAACAATACTGCGGGCCAAAGCTTGCCGCACATATTCGATGAGCATATCGGTATCTTTGGTGGCCCTGGCATTATCAGCCAGAGATTCCAAAATGGTAACCAGGTCCCGAATTGGGACCCGCTCCCGCAAAAGCCCGGAAAGAACTTTTTGAATCTCACCCAGTGATAAAAGGGCCGGAGTAAGTTCATCCACAACTGCCGGATGCGTCTTTTTAATGTTGTCCAACAAGTGCTGGACATCCTGTCTGCCCAGGATTTCATAGGCATGGTTCTTTATAACTTCGGTCAGGTGAGTAGCCACCACAGACGACGCATCAACAACTGTGTAACCAGCAAGCTCCGCATCTTCCCGCATACCTGCCGGTATCCATTTGGCAGGCAGGCCAAAAGCGGGCTCCACTGTGTCAATACCCTGAATATCACTTTCGGCCAAACCGGAACTCATAGCCAGATAGTGGTCCAGTATCAACTCACCGGCGGCGACCTCAACTCCTTTGATCTTGATTATGTAGTTATTTGGTTTAAGCTGCATGTTGTCCCTCATCCTGATAGGGGGCAGGACTATTCCCAGTTCCAGAGCACACTGCCGCCGAATCATGACCACCCTGTCCAGCAGGTCTCCCCCCTGATTTGCATCTACCAACGGAATCAGGGAATAACCCATTTCTATCTCCAGAACGTCAACCTGGAGTAAGGAAACAACATTTTCCGGTTTCTTTATTTCCTCTACTTCTTCATCCTGAGCACGTTCAATCATGGCGGCCTCCTGCTGTTTCTGCACCTTTTTCAAGGCCCAAGCAGCAACCGCCAGGACAATGGCCAGGGTCAAGAATGGCACTTTGGGCATACCCAGGATAGCCATAAAGGCTAAAGCCCCGGATGCTATCATAAGGGCTCTGGGCCTGCTGAACAACTGGGAGGAAAACTCCTGGCCCAGGTTAATGTCTGAAGATGCGGCCCGGGTAACAGTAATACCGGTAGCAGTAGATATCAGCAAAGCAGGGATCTGGGCCACCAGGCCTTCTCCTACAGTAAGAATTGTATAAGTACTCAGGGCCTGGGTAAGTTCCATATTTTTTTGCAGCATTCCGATGGCAAAACCGGCCATGATATTTATCAAAACTATGATTATGGCAGCTATAGCATCACCTTTGATGAACTTGGAGGCACCATCCATAGCTCCATAAAAATCTGCTTCTCCCTGAATTCGCTGTCTTCTCTCAATGGCTTCCTTATCAGTAATCAGGCCGGCGTTTAAATCGGCATCAATGCTCATCTGCTTACCGGGCATGGCATCCAGGGTAAATCTCGCGGCCACTTCGGCTACCCGCTCAGCACCCTTGGTGATAACTATAAACTGTATGACAATCAGAATTAAAAAAATGATAAAACCAACAACCGGGTTTCCGCCAATTACAAACTGACCAAACTGGTGGATAATGTCTCCGGCAAAGCCATTCAAAAGGATTAACCTGGTAGAACTGACATTCAGGGACAGGCGGAATATGGTCATAATCAGCAGCAGCGTAGGAAAAGATGAAAACTGCAGGGGCTGGCTGTTGTAAATACTGACGAGTAGAATAATCAGGGAAAAGGTAATATTTGTAGTCAACAAGAAGTCCAGAAAAAAAGTCGGAACCGGCACCACCATCATAACAACCATGCCCATGACAGCAGCTGCCACAACTATGTCACTGTGTTTATACCATTTCATAGACGCAACGTGTTGAGATGACATGGTGTCCTCCTTAAGAGTGGGGAGTGGTGAGTGGTGAGTGATGAGTGGTGAGTGGTGAGTGTGCCAGAGATATGATCCAGTGAGGTTTTCTTTATTCTCCCCACTCTCCACTCTCCACTCTCCACTCTCCACTAAGCCCGATCAATGAATCAGATCTTTCCTTTAAGCTTATACACAAACGCCAGCACTTCGGCTACTGCCTGAAACAGTTCGGGGGGTACGGCATCACCTATTTCGGTACTGTGGTAAAGGGACTGCGCCAGGGGTTTATTTTCAACTACCACGATGTTGTGTTCCCTGGCAGTTGCTCTGATTCTCTGGGCCATGTAGTCCTGCCCTTTGGCAATTATCAAAGGTGCAGCCATGGTGTCAGCATCATACTGCAGAGCCACAGCAAAATGCGTTGGGTTAGTGATGACCACATCGGCCTTGGGGAGAACCTGCATCATTCTGGCCATGGAGATCTGTTTTTGTTTTTGTTTAATTTTGGACTTAAGCAGCGGGTCCCCTTCACTTTGTTTGTATTCATCTTTAATTTCCTGTTTGGACATCTTCAAACGTTTCTCCATCTGCAGTCTTTGGAATATGTAATCAGCAACTGCCAGAATAGCCAGCCAGACAATCACTTTAAAGACCACATTTAATGTAACATTACCGATAAAGGCCGCTGATGCCTGTAAACTCATATCTGACAGCCGGGTAAAATTCATGATCTCTTTGGTATACTCGGAATAAACGATATAACCAACAATAATTAGTTTAATGATTGATTTAACCAGTTCAGCCAGGGATTGGGCGGAAAAAATTCTTTTCAGACCTGAGATTGGATTAATATTTTCCAATTTAAAGGCAATAGCCTCAGGATTAATACGGAAGCCGGTCTGCAAAAATGAGGCAGCCAAACCGCTGACCAGTGCCCCACCCATGATCGGAGCCAATATTTTTGTTATGGCCACCAAAACTAAAAAGAACATGGTTTGCAGTGTATGGTAATCGATAATAAAATTTTCCCGGGTAAATACCTGAAACAGGGAAGAGGTCAGAGAAGTCCAGACACCGATCATGTAAGGCGTGAAAAGTTTGATGACCATAAAGGTTGCCAATAGCACAACAACAGAGTTTATTTCAGTGCTTTGAGCTATCTGACCTTTTTGGGCAGCCTGCTGCCTTTTTTTAGGTGTCGGCTTTTCAGTCTTTTCGGCAAACAATTGCAAATCTATTGTTATATAACGCTGCCGAAAATCCATATTGTCCCTCTTTTATCCCATTATTTTAATGATTCTAAGCATATCTTGGTAGTTGCTGTCAAACAGAAACTGCAAAATAGCCAGATATCCCGGAATAACAATTAATAGGAGAACAATTCCCAAAAAAATCTTCAGGGGAATCCCCACAAAAAACACCTGCATTTGCGGCACCGTCCGGGCCATAATACCCATAGCCATTTCAGCCACAAACATTGCTCCAACAACAGGAATCGCCAGCTTCAAACCTGTGACCAGCATCCCGCCAAACAAATCAATAATCATCTGACTGGTTTTCTGCACATTGGAGAGGCCAAACAGCGGAATCCGCTGGTAACTCTGATACAAGGCGGCAATTATATAATGATGCGCATCAACGGCTAAAAACAAGAGTAAGGCCAGCAAATTGTTAAAGGTACCTACTAAAGGGGCCTGGGTGCCGTAGACAGGGTCGACGACATTGACGATGGCAAAACCCAACTGCATATCGATAGCCTGCCCTGCAAATTGTATAGCTGCAAAGGTAAACTGGGCGACAAAACCAATCACAAATCCAATCATTACTTCACTGACCAGATATACAGCAAAGGGTCCCAATTGATCAGGGATATCCGTGACTTTTAAATGCAGCCCCTGAAATAAGACCATAGATAAAATCACAGTCAACAAGGCCTTTACCTGCATCGGCACAATCCTGTTGGAGAAAACCGGACTAACCAAAAAAATCCCGCTGACTCTGGCCAGAATTAAGAGAAAAACATCTATTTGTGAGGCAATTTGATTAAAGAAATCCACAAATATGCCCTACTTTCGGATTTATTAATTTATTGGATAAATTGATTGACATTAATAAAAAGGTTGGACGTATATGACAACATGATATTCATCATCCATGAACCAAAAAGTACCACAACGAACAATACACCGATAATTTTGGGAACAAAAGTCATGGTTTGTTCCTGAAGGTGGGTTGTGGCCTGGAAAAGGCTGATTAATATCCCTATGAGCAAGCTGCTCCCCAGAATCGGCGCCGAAACAAGGAGCACCGTGAATAAGGCTTCCTGACCCAAATATAGTACTGCATCACCATTCATATTTAAACACCTCTCACCGGAAACTCATAACCAGGGAGCGGACCAACAGATTCCAGCCGTCCACCATGACAAAAAGCAATAATTTAAAAGGCAGGGATATCATCATCGGGGGAAGCATCAGCATCCCCATAGACATCAGGGAACTTGCCACAATCATGTCAATTACCACAAAGGGAATAAAAAGGATTAAACCTATTTGAAAAGCTGTTTTCAGCTCACTGATTACAAAGGCCGGAATTAATACAAAAGAGGGCACATCAGCACGGGTTTTAGGCTGTTCTAAATTTGATAATTTAACAAACAGGGCCAGGTCTGCCTCTCTGGTCTGTTTGAACATAAACTCCCGCATCGGAGCCATCGCTTTGGTAAAAGCCTCTTCCTGGGTAATTTTAGCCTCCATGTATGGCTCTAGAGCGTCTCTGTTAATTTGCGACCAGGTCGGGGCCATGACAAAAACAGTAAGAAAAAGGGCCAGTCCGATAACCACCTGATTTGGCGGGGCCTGCTGGGTCGCCAGGGCACTCCGCATAAAGGAAAGAACCACTACAATTCTTGTAAAAGAAGTCATCATAATCAGAATAGAGGGAGCCAAAGACAGTACTGTTAACAGAAAAATAATTTGCAGGCTGGCTGATATATCTTCCGGACTATTGGCATCACCCACCCCGATATTTACAGTCGGCAGGGGAATGGCGGGAGCTGCTGCAGCCATAGCGGAAACCAGCAGCAAAGCGGCTGCCGTGAGAATTCCCACTGAAGCCACCGCAAAAAATGTTTTATATGACCTATTCATCTTTGTCATCCTCTCGGGAATAACCACCGCGGTTGTCAACAATTTTCTGGAGTTTTTCTATCTGTTTTTGAATATGGGAATTAAAAGAGCCATGAGAGACATTTGGGCTGGAAAAACCAGGTATAATTCTTTTCAGAATACTTGATGGAATAATCGGTTCAGCATCCCTTTCCCTGGCTCTGGCTGAAATTTCTTCAATTTCGGCTTCATCGGTAATTTCAGTAATAAGACTTATATTGTGGTCGGTTACACCCAGCACATAGACCTTACCAGCTATCTGAGTGATATAAATTCCTTTATTAATGCTGAAAGCATACTGATCCAAAACATTGATGCTGGCTGCCTTTGTTAGAACCTTCATGTTTTTCCTTAATAGTTTCATCGTCAGGTAAGTTAGGCCAACAATAATAATCAGACTTACCAACAACCTGAAAAACAGAGAAGTCATACTGGGCATGGGAGGAACCTGGGGATCACTGACTGGGTCAAGGTTTAATACCTGTACTGCTGCCATCACCTGATGAGCCGGATAGGTAAAATACAACCATAGCCCAGCTGCCGGTAAAGACCACAACCTGGCAAATTTTTGCATCAACAAATTAACCCCTTTCATCCTCCGGGCGGGTTAAGCCAGAGCTTTACGAATAGCTTCCAGTACACGGTCGGGTTGAAAGGGCTTAACGATAAAATCTTTAGCTCCGGCTTGAATGGCATCAATGACCATGGCCTGCTGGCCCATTGCACTGCACATAATAATATTGGCCCTGGAATCAACTTTTTTAATCTCCTTAACTGCGGTAATCCCATCCATTTCAGGCATAGTTATATCCATAGTTGTTAAATCTGGTCGCAGTTCCTGGTATTTTTGCAAAGCAATCCGGCCATTTTCAGCTTCACCGACAATCTGGTAGCCATTTTTAGTGAGAATATCTTTGATCATCATGCGCATAAAGGCTGCATCATCAACAACGAGAATACGGGCTCCCATGGTTGGCCTCCTTCTGATTTATTGTAGGTTAGCTACTCGTTCAATTGGTGAAATGATATCCGTGATCCGGATTCCGAAGTTCTCATCAATAACGACAACCTCACCTTTGGCCAGTAGTTTGCCATTTACCAGCAGATCAACCGGCTCTCCGGCCAGTTTGTCCAGCTCTACCACCGAGCCAGGTCCTAATGCCAAGACTTCCCTGATGGTTTTTCTGGATTTGCCAAGTTCGACAGTTATTTGCAGCGGGACATCCATAATCAAATCTATATTGGCCATCTCTTTAGGCTGATAATTGGTCTGCAGGGGGGCAAAATGCACCGGCTGTACAGGAACTCCGGGTCCTGGGGCAGTATTTCTGACCTGGCCGGGCTGGGCAGCCGACGAGCCAAACATGTTATATGTCTGACCCATCATTGGCTCGGAGGCAGCTGCAACCTGCGCCGGAGCAGGTGATACAGGCTGCTGCATCACCTGTGGGGGAAACTCTGGCATGGGCATCTCCGGAATGTCTGGTAGATCAAAACTTGCAGTAACCGGCTCCGAATCTGTCATTTCATCCATTAGGTTCTTCACCATGCTCTTGGCCAGATCTAACGGAATCAACTGCATTATTTCACTGTCAATCAGATCTTCGATAGTCACGCGAAAAGAAACCTTGACCAGGGTCTGGCCCTTTTGTCCGACAGCGCCCTTAAGTTCATCAGTAGAAAAGTTGACCATTTCCACGGCCGGAGGTGAAATTTCAACTCTTTCCTTGAGAATTGTAGACATAGCAGTGGAGGCTGAACCCATCATCTGATTCATGGCCTCACTGATGGCACTCAGGTGAATTTCACCTAATTCAGAGGGCGGCACATACCCGTCTCCGCCCATCATCAGATCAACCATTACCGAGGCATCTCGATCCTTGATAATAAGCACATTGGAACCGGCGAGCCCAACTACATACTCCACATCTACCAATACATATGGCAAAGGATAGTCCTGTCTGAACCGGTCAGGGTCTGTTAACTGGACAACCGGTGTAGTTATCTCCACTTTCTTGCCAAGCAGAATTGACAGTGCTGTAGCTGCAGAACCCATTACAATATTGGCAACTTCGCCAACAGCGTCTTTTTCCATATCACTAAGACCACCCGCAGGAGTCAGCCCATATTCCTCTGTCATTGTTCTCTGCCTCTGTACAGGGGGCTCTTCTGAAGGCACCTTATCTGACCTCAACAAAGCATCTATTTCTTCCTGAGACAGAATCCCATCACTCATCCTCTTCATCTCCTTCCGCTAAAACAGAAACAATCTGAACTGCCGTTTTACTGCCAACAATACCCGGCCGCCCGTAAAATTTACGTTTACTTCCCACAAGCAGCTCCACCATTTGATCAACTTTACTATCCAGCATGATTACGTCCCCGGTCTGCAGTTCCAAAAGTTCCCCGACCTGAATGGTGGCCTTGCCTAATACCACAGAAAGGTTGACCGCCGCTTTCTCAATGCGGCTTTTGATCCGCTGGATACTTTCGTTAGTCGACTCTTTACCTGTGCCGGCAAACCAATAGTGAGCAGAAAGCTTACTAATAATTGGTTCTAAGACAATAAAAGGTATACATAAGTTTATCAGCCCCTCATTATCTCCGAACTGGGTTTTGAAGGATATCAAAACAACCATTTCGGAAGGTGAGACAATTTGGGTGAATAATGGATTTGATTCCATCATCTCCAGCTTGGGCTTGAACTGGATTACGTTATCCCACGCTTCTCTCAGGATGTCGAGAGTTCGGGATAAACTTTTTTCAATAACTACCCGTTCAATATCAGTCAGGTCACGGATTTTTTCCGGGGCCTCGCCTGGTCCCCCGAATAACCGGTCAATAATTGTAAAAATAATTGACGGTTGTATTTCCATAATGGCGTTCCCTTCCAGGGGAGTCATCTGGAAAATGTTCATTAGAGTAGGGTTAGGCAATGAACGGATAAATTCGTCATAAGTCAGCTGTTCAACTGAATGAACTGAAATCTGCACAACAGTACGCAGGTGAGCGGAGAAATATGTAGCCAGCAGACGGGCAAAATTTTCGTGAATTGCCTGCAGGGTATGGATTTGTTCTTTAGAAAATTTATTTGGCCTCTTGAAATCGTAAACCCTGATTTTTTTGGGGGTCTCATCAGACTTTTTCCTGGCAGACGACTGCATACCACTACCGCCAAAAGCAGGCTCTGATGGGGCTAAGGCCGATAACAGGGCATCTATTTCCTCCTGTGAAAGAATCTCACTCACTTTGCTCTCACCTCCGTTTTCAGCTTACTGAACAACAAAACTTGTAAAATAAACACTGGAAATATTACCATTTAGCAATAAACCATTAATCTCCTTTTTTAAAGAGTCGGCCAGATTTTCCATGGCTTTGGGTTTGGCCAGATCCTCTGCCTTATGTCCCCTAAGAACAATATTGATAGTATGCTGGATCTCAGGAGTCTTATTTTGTATTTCCTCTGACATTTTTGGATCAGGAAAGGCCAGCACTACTTTTACTTTAATAAAGCGGCTGCCGCCTTCATTGGCCAGGTTGGTGATATATTCCCCGGCATCAAAAGTTGTCCCAAGAGTCGCACTTTTGACCTTGCCAAACCCATCACCTTTGGCCGGTTCGCCTTTGTCCAAGGTTTTAAATGCCAACATGGCTACCCCAAATGATATCCCGGCGGCAAGGATAATAATAACAACTCCCGCAATAATCAATTTTAGCGTACTGGTAGATTTCGGCTGTTTTTCAACACCCTCTGCCGCATTGGTTTCTTCGACCATAAATGATATCCCCCCTGTTTGTCACACTGGTCATTTGAGTTATATATCTGTATCTAAACCACTTTGATCTATAATTTTAGTCCCGATTGCCCGGCGGTAGGCAAGCACTTTATCTATCACTTCATCCAGAGAATCCCTGACAATAAATTTGTCGCCATTGGTCAAGGTAATCACTGTATCAGGCGTACAATCAATAAATTCTATCAGTTCGGCATTTATCACAAAATCCACACCATTTATTCTGGTCACCCTGATCATCCCAACCCCTTCTTTCTTAAGGGGAAGCAGGAGGGGTTGTCCCCCGCCCCTGCTCCCTGTCTGCCTCTGAATACAGATCTGTTAACGTTTGAGATTGACCAGTTCCTGCAGCATTTCGTCAGATGTGGTAATGATTCTGGAGTTCGCCTGGAATCCCCGCTGAGTAATGATCATGTCGGTAAATTCCTGGGACAAGTCTACATTAGACATTTCCAATGCCCCCGGAGTAATCTCGCCCCGCCCGCCGGTACCGGCTGTACCAATCTGGGCAGCACCGGAGTTGTTAGTTTCGGAGTAGACATTACCGCCTGCTTTGGAAAGCCCTCCAGGGTTAGAGAAATTAGCTATAGCCACCTGGGCTAACTGTTTAGATATCCCATTGGAAAACTGGCCGGTAATCACACCGGTCTTATCAACCGCAAATCCCGTCAGGGTGCCTGCTTCGGCACCGTCCTGATAAGTCATCTGCACAGTGGTAGCCCCGGCAAACTGGGATGCCCCGGAAAAGTCCAAAGTAATGGCAGGTAGGTCACCGGCTGGCACAGGCGTAGCGGTGGAGAAATTCTGAGCTGTGGGATTTACCGGCTGACCGGAAATAGTAACCTGCGGATCAGTCAAGAAAGTCCCATCAGGATTAAATGCAATATCCTGACCAATGTTAATTGTCATCCAGGCAGGATTTGTCGGATTAGCCGCATCACCTGAGGTATCAGACACAGTCCAAGTATTATCACCATTATTCTGCAGATAAATATATGCTGTGTGGCTGTTACCCAGAGAGTCAAAAACATTGGCAGTCAGACCGACTTCACCCACAGTCGGGGGGCCTGCATTATACACTACGGTGTTGGCATTAAGGTTTCCGCTAAACTCTACTGCGGAAGTAGGCTGGGAAATGGAAACACCTTTGCTAACAACTATTCCTGATATTAACTGGGTTGTATCGATGGCTCCGGTGGTCGCGTCAGCATTCCACCCCTGGACTTGAAGCCCATTTCCGTTTATCAGGCTGCCGGCAGCGTCAAAATCGAAATTTCCCCCTCTGGTATAGTATTTATTGCTCCCATTAGCCACTATAAACAAACCGTCTCCGTCTACCATCATATCTGTGGTTTTGCCTGTTGTTTCGGAACTGCCCTGGGTATGCACAATATCTATACTTCCCACCGTGACACCAAGTCCGACCTGCTGCGGGTTGGTACCTCCTCTGCCGCCCTGGGGAGAAGATGCCCCGCGAATATTTTGGCTTAACATATCCTGGAATATAACTTTACTTCTTTTGTACCCTACTGTATTAACATTAGCGATGTTATTACCGATAACATCCATCCGGGTTTGATGATTTCTTAAACCTGAAACCCCGGCAAACATGGAACGCATCATATTTTCCCAACCTCCAGATATAGTTTTTATTGCGGACCGTATCTGTCATTCAACGGTCTGGGGCTTCCTCAAGAGGTCCAGCCCCTAAATTATCACGGCACTGTCTATGTTTGTGAATACATGATCCTTCATGCTTATGCTGTCCACAGCCGTGACAACTGTTTTGTTCCTGACGCTGACTACTAAGGCCAGCCTGTCCATCATGATCAGGGAATCCCGGGAACCTTTCTGAGCCGCCTTATCGACAGCACTGCCGATTTTTGCCAGATCAGCCGTAGACAGTTGAATATTCCTTTGGGCCAGCCTCTCTTTAGCATGGGCTGAAAATTTCAGCTCGCTTTTTGCCGCCTGCCCCAGGACGTCTTTAAAGGGGATTTGAACTGCTCCCTCATTTTTCCCCGGCTTTTCCGGGCCTTTGGAAGGAACAACGGGGATAATCGGCTGGGGAAAATAAATCTTATCGACCATGGCACTGCACCTCCATGTGCATATTCCGTTAAAGTTTTACTTCTGAGATATAACTGATTGGCACGGTTTTACCGTTGACAACCACATGCGGTACATTGTTAATAAGCTTCATCCCTGTCACCACACCTGAAATCGCTTCGGGGACGGTTCCTGCTTCCGGATCAACAGGCGTTAAAGCACTGACCTGGCGGCCAATCATGCTGAGAGCCTGGCTGATTGTGGCTTCTCTTAAGGCAGATTCCTGATTGACGACCAGCTTTGCAAAGCCGCCGGCCATATTGTTCATCTGTTCCAGGGAACTGAACTGGGCCATTTGGGCAATAAAATCCTTATTATCTGTTGGTTCTATGGGGTCCTGGTATTTAAGCTGTGTAATCAAGAGCTTCAGAAAATCGTCTTTACCCAGAATGTTTTTTACGGCATTTGTTGCGGCCTGGCCTGTGCCGCCGTTGCTGCTGCCACCGCTAACTCCATCTACTGCCATTTGGTTCACCTCCTATGCCTTAAAATCCACTGAATTACCATAATAAGCCTGGGTGTTCCTGGCTTCCAGATCGGTCAGGAAAACTTTTTCAAATTCTGCCTCATTTAAAGCCCGGGCCGATTCACCCTGCCTGCCGGAATTACGATAATATTGGGGGTTTTGCTGCTGATGTCCAGAGTAATCTTTTTGGGTATTGACATTTACCACCAGCTGGTCTACCTTAATTCCCTGCTGCGCCAAAGAATCTTTGAGGGTATTAAGATTTGCTTCAATGACTTCTTTGACACGATAGCTTTCAGTATTAAATTTGGCGGTCACCAATCCGTTTTCTGAGGTTATGCTTAGATTCATCTTGCCTAAAAAGTCAGGTTTAAGCTGAATCTGCAGCTTAGTGGTCCCCGGTGAGACCAACAGCCTGGCCTTTTGGGTAATCTGGCTAAAGATAACCTGGGTTATCCTGGGGACGCTGACCGGTGGTTCCGGTATCTTGGTGTTTGAGCCCCAGGCTGGTTCCCCCTCGGTATTTGCTAAGACTACCTGACCTTTCATGTTTAACTGCAAAGTCTTTTCAGAACCTTCCCCTTGATTACCCTGCTGGATCTCAACAGATTTGGCTTCTGATGGACCAAGTTCAGCCTGTTTAAACTCAATTAGCCTTTTTTCCGGCAGTTTACCTTCGAATGTTCCGGTTTTAGCTTGTCTGGCTTCATTCAGGGTGGCTTCAGTGATCTTAGCTTCACCCAAGTTAGGTTCAAATGGTCCAGTGTCTGGTGAATCAGCCTCCGGCTGTTTGTCTCCGGCTGCCCTAACTTCCCTTTGACCAATAAACTTACCAAATGATCCTGCCACACTGTTTCGGCCTGCTTTAGCCCGTTCACCGGCCTCAGCCGACAAACCCGGATCATGCTCTGAAGTCAAATGCTGATTTTTAACTGTTTCACCGGTCGCTGAAGTCTCACCGGCTGTTGTAATCTCAACTACAGCCTGCAGTTTTGCAAGAATAGCCGCACTCTGCTCCGGATCCAGTTTAGCCAGGGCATCGGCCAGTTTGCTCAGGAAATCGTGTTCAACAGGGATATTATGACCTGTCAGATTAAGGCCGGCCAATAATTCCTGAGGGATAACACTGAGTATTTCACTAAGCTGACCTGGTGAGTCAACTTCAGCATTGATGTTCAGCCCCAACTGCTGCAAAATTTCCTGGAGCTGGGCCATGATTTCCTGCAAATCCCCGCGCTCTTGTGTCAGGTCGTGGATCGCGATAACAGAAGCAGGGGCTGTATTACTGTCCAAGGTCTTTAAAGTTTCAGGTTTTTGCTGTCCGGGATCAGTGCCACTTGGCCGCTTTAATTCCCTGGCGGCCTGCTCAAATGTTCGGGCAAAAGCAGGCTGTCTGGTTTGAGAGCGCGAACCATAACTACTGCTCCGGACAGGCTTAGTAGAATTACCTGTTTCAACCGGTTTGGCTGTAAATGCCATAAAAGGTACTGCTTGCACATTTTCACCTCCTTTCTATGCCTGTGACTTATTGTTTCATCTTATCTGTCAGTTTTGCTGCCCGGCCAGGCTCCATTGCACTTAATATCTTGGCGACCTGGTCATTTTCTAATTTTTCGAGAATTCCTATCACAACATCATCTGACAGTTCTTCCATTATTTTCACAGCTGCATCTGGTTTCATCTCCCCATAATAATTACCCAGACTATCGTAATTAACTTTAGGGGTCTTAAGTGTCTTAATCTCCAGTTGAAGTGCATCCAAATTTTTCTGGATGGTATTTTTGGCTTCATTTAAGCTCGTTTTTTCCTGGTTGGCAATTTCCAGTTTCTTTTGCAGTTCTCCTGTTTCTGTACGCAATGAATCTAATTCTTTCTGAAGTTTCCGGTTTTCGCTCTCAAGTTTATTGATTTCGTCTTCCCGGGGATTTTTCGTACCCGCCGGTGTACCGATATCATTATTCATACTAGGCGGCAGGATCTTGCCAATAACGGGCAGTTGCTGAGCGTTTTTATATATATTCCAGACAGCCAGGTAATCCAGAACCCAAAGGGTCCCTACTAATAACCCAAGGCTCAGGAAAACTATGAACACCGTAGAAATTACCCGTTTTAACCACATTAATCAATAACCTCCTGTTATACTGCTGAATCCTTACGTAGAAAGTTCACAGTGGCCATCTCATCAATCTGTTTTTGCTCTTCCCACAGGCACTCCTGGACATAGGCCCGGTAATGTTTGGTCCTGAGGTTCTCCAGAATTTTGCGTTCCTGTATAATCTGCACCAGTTTTTGTCTTGCCTTTTCCATAGCCTGGCGTGATTCTTCGGTAACGGTTTCCTGCTGCCTGATGCGTTCAAGCAGCACCGGTATATAAACCTGATAATTCAAAAGATCGGAGATGTTTATCAAGTTACTTTGTTTCCCCCGTAATGTTTCCTGGAGGTCCAGAAGCCTTAAACGCAGGGAAGTCAGGACGTTGGTGTTTTCCAGAAAAATTTTGGTGGCTTCGGCCAGGGCCTCTTCCTGTAATTCTTCCCTTTTATGCTTAACATCCAGTGATGTCTGTAATTTAAAGATAAATTGTTTCACTTTGCTCCATCCCCCTGTTTATGCTGACAAAGGTATCCCCATAACAGATTCAAGGATAGCAACGGCCTCATCCAGAGAAAACCGCTCATTAATATTTTGCTGCAAAAATTCATGGACATAATTTATTTTGGAGATCGCATAATCAACCCTGGGGTTACTTCCGGCAGCATACGCCCCTATATCTATCAGGTCTTTGGCATCCTTGTAAGCGGCCATAATGCTTCTCACTTCGCGGGCTGCGTGAAGATGGTTCTGGTCAGCAATATCATTCATTAAGCGGCTGACACTGGCTAAGATGTCAATGGCCGGGTAATGGTTCTGCATAGCCAGATCCCGGTTCAGCACGATGTGGCCGTCCAGGATTCCCCTGACGGCATCAGCCACAGGCTCGTTGGTATCATCACCCTCCACCAATACCGTATAGAGACCGGTAATTGTCCCTTTGGCAGCTGTCCCTGACCTTTCCAGCAATTTCGGCAGCAGGGCAAAAACTGAAGGTGTATATCCCCTGGTGGCAGGCGGCTCTCCTACTGCCAGGCCAACCTCGCGCTGAGACATGGCATACCGGGTGACAGAATCCATCATCAGCATAACATCCAAGCCCTGGTCACGGAAATACTCGGCTATTGTGGTTGCCACCAGTGCTCCTTTCAGTCTCACCAAGGCTGGCTGATCCGATGTGGCCACGATTACCACTGACCGGGCGAGCCCCTCGGCCCCCAGATCCTTTTCTATAAACTCTCTGACTTCCCGGCCGCGCTCACCCACCAGTGAAATAATATTAACATCAGCAGAAGTATTACGGGCCACCATCCCCAAGAGCGTACTCTTGCCAACACCACTGCCGGCAAAAATCCCAACCCGCTGACCTTTACCTATAGTCAATAAACCGTCAATAGCCTTAACACCCAGAGACAAACGCTCACTTATCCTTTCCCGCTCCAGAGGGTTTAAGGGGCTGCCATTAACAGGATAGTCACCGTTATACTCGATGGGGCCCTTTCCATCCAGGGGATTTCCCAAGCCATCGATGACACGCCCTAAGAGCTTAGGTCCTACCCCTACCCGGAAGCTGTCACCTGCTGCCACAACCTGGCAGCCGGGGCCAATCCCTTTTAGCTCACCTAAAGGCATCAGCAGAATTTTATTTTCTTTAAATCCGACAACCTCGGCCTGCAGCCTGGGTGAGCCGTAATTTGGATAGATATAACACAATTCGCCCAGATTGGCACCAGGGCCATGAGACTCAATAATCAATCCGATAACCTGGGTTACCTTGCCGTTAGTCTTAATGGGTTCAGTTTTTTCGATGGCCTGATAATACTTTGCAAACTCAAACATTTGATCCCACTTCCATCACTGCGTGTTCCAGCTCACTCAGCTGCCTTTCTATCCGGGCATCTACATTACCATTTGGCGTTTCCACAACACAGCCCCCCGGGGACACACCCGTATCGGCCAGAACTTTAAATTTTTTAATACCCTGAACCGACTGTGAAATTTGTTCCTGGGCTGAAATAGCAATATCCAGGTCTTCAGGATTTACCCGTACAGTTACCATCTCACGGTCAGAAACTTTCAGGAGGGCGCGTTTCACTATTTCTATGATTGCCCCTGGGTTTATTTGCAGTTCAGTACAAATCACCTTCCTGGCTACGGCCATAGCGAGCTGAACAATCTCCTCCTCTGACCCGGCTATTAATTCCTGACGCTCCAGGTGAGCCTTTTTCACTATATCCTCAGCCTCCGCAAGCTTGCCGGAGTATTCAGCAGCAGCCACCTGGGCCCCCTGGTCAAATCCATCCTGCCAACCTTGCTGCTGAGCCTCCTGTTGAATTTGAGCCGCTTGTTCACGACCCTTTGTGACAATCCCGGCAGCTTCATCATTGGCCGTCATGATAATTTTTTCGGCTTCCTGTCTGGCAGTTTGGAGCAGGTCTTTTACCATATCCTCGGTTTCCCGTAATATTTCGTCAGCCTGAACCCGCACCTGGGCTAAGTATGCTTGGGGCTCAAGGCCCCCCAATTCATCAATCTCCGGTTCATCCGTACCGGCACCGGCCGCCCCTGACAGGTCATCGACATCAGGTTCTAAACTATGTTCGATTAATAACGGGGATTCTATTATAACGGAGAAGGCTTTATATACCTTAGACAATTACCTCATCTCCTCCGCCGCGGGCAACTATAATCTCACCGGCTTCTTCCAGTTTTCTGATGATGTTAACAATCCGCTGTTGGGCATCTTCCACATCACGCAGCCTCACAGGACCCATATATTCCATATCTTCCTTTAAAATATCAGCGGCCCGTTTAGACATGTTGCGGCCGATTTTGGCCCCGACCTCTTCGCTGGAGCCTTTGAGCGCAAGGGATAAATCCTTGGAATCCACTTCCCGCAAAATCTGCTGAATAGCGCGGTCATCAAGCTGAACAATATCTTCAAAGACAAACATCCGTCTTTTGATTTCCTCAGCCATTTCGGGGTCCTGAATCTCCATACTTTCCATAATTGTTTTTTCTGTTGTCCGGTCAACCCTGTTCAATATTTCCACAATACTCTGAACCCCACCGGCACTTGTAAAGTCTTCGGAAACCACAGATGATAATTTTCTCTCCAAAAGACGTTCAATTTCACGAATTACTTCAGGTGAAGTCCTATCCATAATAGCTATCCGCCGGGCTACATCTGATTGGCGGTCAGGCGGCAGGGCTGACAAGATTGCCGCAGCCTGTTCAGGTGACAGATAAGCAATAATCAAGGCAATAGTTTGGGGATGCTCTGATTGGATAAAGTTCAGCAACTGAGACGGGTCAGTTCTCCGCACAAAGTCAAAGGGCTTTACCTGCAGGGTAGCGGTAAGTCTCTGAATTATATCCATAGCCTTTTGGTTTCCCAAAGCCTTTTCCAGAACTTCCTTAGCATACTCTATCCCACCGGAGGATATATATTCTTTAGCCACCAGTAATTCATGAAACTCAGAAACAATTCCATCTTTATCCTGACTGGTGACCTTCCGAATATTGGCGATTTCCAGAGTCATTTGTTCAATTTCATCTTCTTTAAGATGTTTAAAAATCTGTGCCGAAACTTCGGGGCCCAGGGAAATAAGAAGGATTGCTGCTTTCTGTTTTCCCGTTAAGCCTCTGGCCACCATCAATTTCACCTCTATTCTTCAGCCAGCCAAGTTCTAAGCAACTGGGCAACATCATCGGGATGTTCCTTGGCGACTTTCTCAACTTGCTCTCTTCTTCGCATCAGTTCTTTTGCCTCTGCGGAAATCTCCGGTTCGGCCACCGGTTCCTCCCGCTCGATCGGAATTTGCATCATCGTGGCAGCTTCCTGGTTGATTTGTTCTTCGGTAAGGGGCAGCTCGAACTCTTTTGACCGGCGTTTTCTGACAACAATGCTCCCAATCACGATACCAATTACCAGTATGGCCAGGACTGCGATCCCGCCGTAAATCATCATCATTCTTTGTTTTTCCGCCTGGGCTATAGCCTCGTTCATGGCATCTTCATCAGCTGTACTAAACGGCATCCCGGCTACAGAAATCTGATCCCCCCGGCCGGTGTCAAAACCAACTGCACTTTTGACCATATCTTCAATGACCTTTTGTTCCTGACTGTTCAGGGACTTATCAATAACAACAGCCACCGAAAGTTTTTTCACACTGCCCGGAGCAACCTCCTGGAGTGTTTCGTAGAGATTTATTTCGTTGTTGGTTATTTTTTCCGACTCGGTGCTTTCACTGGTCCCGGTCTGATCCGGGGTAGTATATCCCGGGATATTGCTGGTGGTGCCCGGCACACCTAAAAAACCGGTCGAGGTATTATTCGAGGTTTTTTCACTAACTGACTGGCTGCGGACAACCTTGTTAGGTCCCCACTCCTGGCTCTTTTTCTGGATTTTATCAAAATCCAGCTGCATTTGCATGCGGACCACAGCTTTGCCAAGTCCAAAAATTCGTTCCAACATGCTCTGGACATTGGCCTGGACTTCTTTTTGCAATTGCTGCTGCATAGCCAGTTGGTCTGTGGTCAGCTTTCTGCCTTTGGCCTCAGGGCCGGCAGGCAGATTTTCCGTCAGGTTATTGCCGGCCATATCTACAATCGTTACGTTTTCAGGTTTTAAGCCTTCCACACTGTTCGCTATAAGCTTAACCAGGCCCTGAACCTGCCCCTCTTCCAAAGCATGATTCGGTGACAGTTTCAACATCACGGCTGCTGTGGCATTTTTCTGTTCGTCCATAAAAAGAGAAGGTTCGGGTTGGACTATATGGACTCTGGCTTTATCGACTTCAGCCATACCCTCAATAGTTCGCGTAAGTTCCCCCTGCAGGGCGCGAAGGTATCTGGCACGACGATCAGTGTCCGTTTCCCCGAACTTGGTAGTATCAAAACTTTCAAACCCGACAACCCCGCCTGTTGGCAGGCCCGTATTGGCCAGGTCAATCCGGGTCTGGTCAATATCTTTGGTGGGAACCAGGATTGATGTCCCAGCACCGGAAGTTCCGCCATCAGAAAGTTGATAGGATATTTTCATTTCTTTAAGTTTTTCCACGATTTGTCCGGCAGACTGGTCATCCAATTGAGTGAATAAAGCCCCAAAATCCGGCTTTGTGGCACCTCTGGCCAGTAGAACCAAGGTACCAATCAGCACCACTGCCGAAAAACCAATAATAAACTTCTGTATTCCGGTCATTCTTTGCCACAACTCTACAGTTTGCATTTTCAGTTGCAACAAATAATCTCTCATTAAGTCCGGTCACCTCGTCTCACTCGTTTGAGGAAAACTGTAGTAGCTAACTCCATTCAACGTCTAATACTATACTACACCTGCATCCGCATAACTTCCTGATATGCTTCGATGACTTTGTTTCTGATCTGCAGGGTGAGTTGAAAAGCCAGCTCAGCCTTTTCGGCGGCAATAGTCACCTGATGAATACTGTCTGCCTGGCCTGTAAGCAGCTGAGTTTTCAGTTCTGTCGATTGCTGCTGTAATGCATTGACTTCTCCGACGGCCTTTTTTAATACTTCGCCAAAACTGACAGACTGGTCTTCTTTGTTCACTGCTGAGGCGGTACCCAGGTCCAGGACCGGCTTAACGGGTGCCAAAGCGGTTTTCAGAATATCCATTTACTATATCCTCCTATCGCCCGATTTCCAGGGCCTTCAAAGCTATGTCCTTGGATGATCTCACTGCGGCGGTATTGGCCTCATAAGCCCTGGTAGCAGAAATCATGTCAACCATTTCTGTGACAATATTTACATTTGGCAGCATTACATAGCCCTGGTCATTGGCATCGGGGTGATTGGGGTCATACATCATTTTAGGAGGAGTATTATCTTCAACAATGCCGACAGCTCTGACCCCTTGGCCTGTCTGCTGCTTTTCCAGGGCCCGGCTGAACATCCCGGCAAAACCATCCTGAGCTTCCCGGGCTTCAAACACAACGAGCTTTCTCCTGTACGGCCCGCCGCCAGTAGTTCTGGTAGTGTTTACATTAGCGATATTCTGAGAGATGGTGTCCATTCTGAGCCTTTGGGCAGTCAACCCCGAAGCACTTATATCAATGGCACTGAATATACTCATGAATTACCTTCTCCCTTCAGATATGGCTGACTTTAGTTTGCTAAACTCGCCGTTAAGCAATTGGGCCAAAGCCGAATATGTTATAGTGTTTTTGGCCATGGCAGCCATTTCGCTGTCGATATCCACATTATTGCCGTCATTTCTTATGGTTGTGGAATTTTGCCGGACCACGGCAGGTGAAATTTGCGGCACTGACGGCTGCCCGATTGGGATATGTTTGGCATTGGTAATCATCCCCTGAATTGGCCCCGTCCTGGTGAGTGCTTTCTTAAGTTCGTCTTCAAACACCACATCAGATTTCTTAAAGCCAGGCGTCTCAATATTAGCCAAGTTATCGGAAATAACGGTGTTTCTCAACGAGGCGGCATCGAGTCCTTTTCCCATCAGGCTCATGGATTTGGAGAACAAGAGATTTCCTATCACTGAATCACCCTCCCGGCAAAATCAAAAAACCAAACTACGCTCCCGAAGTTTGGCACAATGAAGTAACCTCCCTTCGGTAGCCCGGCAACCATAGCTCGGGACGCATATGTGAATATGCCGTCCGGCCTGTAGGTCCAAAGCTTTGCGCCTTTATCTTTCGATAAATTTGCCCTGTTCAAAGCTGAGGAATAAATATGAAACAAAGGATAATTAATGTAATTTTCTAAAACTATATTCGGCATTTTTTTGAAAAATCCTACTTTTTTAGACATTTTTTTGGATTTTTTCAACCAACTGTGGCAAGATGTGCATATTTTTCCATTGGTACTATATTTCGCCACAATTATATAAAATCCTCTTTTATATTACCTTTTTGTAGGAAAAACTGACATGCCGTAGTACAAAAAAGCATGACCTCAATCGGTCACGCTCATTTCTCACCTTTATCATCCTTTCTTAGATCTAAAATTCTACATTACCCACTGCCAAAGCCAGTTATAGCCCATGGTCTCAAACATCTCCCAGGGACGGCGGATTAAATCCACGTCTCCCTGCACTTGACCCATTTCCTGAACTTTGACCTCCCATGGCGTGATCATTCGCTGGGCCGGCCTGCGGCCCGCACCCTGGGGTGCAGTTTTGGGAGTATTTCTCAGATTTTTGTGATAGGTACCAAATTCAATAATAGCATCAATCATGGCCCGGTAATTCTCGGGCTTGGTTTCGCTGGGGATATGGCAGCCACCGTTGATCATGAATCCACCGTCTTTGGCTACAGTTTCGCAAAGCAATTTAACCCTTGCCCGCATTTCCTGGGGAGTGCCCAGAATAAACATAGAGCTGGGAATTCCTCCGGTCAGGCACTGGTGGTGGCCAATTTCAGCTTTGGCTTTAAAAACGTCCCCTTGTTCGTCAATATCACAAAGGACCGTACCTTTGGGCAGCTCTAACATCGCCGAGGACGTCAAAAGGCGCTACAAAGGCCCCTGTCATTGGCTGGGGCATACCGCATACATTCTGCAGGTGGATTGCCCTGTTGCGCATGATCTGGTTCACCTGCATCTGAGCCATACCGCCTTTCAGAAAGGCCATATTCGCCCGGGCCGAGCCTTTTTCAGCAGTAGCCCCCAAGACTCGTGGGATAAAGCGTTCCATGATAAACTCAACAGGGTTATTGGTATATTACATTATCTTGGCAATATTCAATATAGCCAGGGCGAATAAAAACCTTTGGCGAAAGTTACAAATAAGCAGGCCAAATGTCGAAACCAGCCTCCAATGGAGAAGACCACAGAATCATCTGTGGTCTGACATTTCATCACTTTATTTTTTAAGCTTTTGCAGTTCATCCAATAAACGTTCATTGAGTATTCGGATATAAGTACCTTTCATGCCGAGGGACTTTGATTCAATGACCCCCGCACTTTCAAATTTACGCAAAGCGTTGACTATCACCGATCTGGTAATCCCCACTCTGTCGGCAATTTTGCTGGCTACCAGAAGTCCTTCGTCACCTTCCAGTTCGTCAAAGATATGTTCGATAGCCTCCAGTTCAGAGTATGATAGTGTTCCTAAGGCAATTTGGACTGCAGCTTTTTTTCTGGCTTCCTCTTCGACCCGTTCAGCTTTACTTCTGAGTATTTCTATCCCTACAACGGTTGCCCCATACTCAGCCAGAACCAGATCAGCATTTGTAAACTGTCGGCCAAATTTAGCCAGGACCAAGGTTCCAAGACGCTCGCCGCCCCCAACCACAGGAACCAGGGTCATGATCTTTTCAGCATAAACACAAGGCTGAGTTGTGCGAAAGGCACAGTGGTTCATTTTTTGGGTAAAGTTTGCTCTTGTCTCTTTTACCTTAAGCAGTCCGGTGTTATAGTCTTCCGGGAAACTGTCGGAATTCTCCACAATATTTTTCATGGAGTCACAGACAAACTTGTCCTTATCCAAAAAGGAGTGGCCCAAAATCTTGCCCCGTCTGCCTACAATATAAGTATTGGCCCCGATATTTTCAGTAAGTACATCTGCCATTTCCTCAAAATCAACAGGATGGCCGGCGGCTTTTTGCAGGAGCTTATTAATTGCTCTGGTTTTCTCCAGTAAGTTCTCCATAACTTCCCTCCCATAAAATTTGAAGTTATAATATATATCGGCTTAAATCCTGATTCTTAACGACATCATTCAGCCGGGCACGCACATACTGTTCATCAATAACTATTTTGTCGCTGTTCAGCTCAGGAGCATCAAAAGCAATGTCCTCAAGTAATTTCTCTAAAATTGTATGAAGACGTCGAGCCCCAATATTTTCTGTCTGCTCATTAACAGTATAAGCGATTTTGGCTATTTCATCAAGAGAATTTTCTGTAAATTCAAGCTCAATCCCCTCAGTCTCCAGCAGGGCAGTGTACTGCTTAATCAGGGCATTCTGCGGCTCGGTGAGAATCTGTTTAAAGTCATCTTCGGTAAGAGTTTCCAGCTCCACCCTGATAGGAAAACGACCCTGCAGTTCGGGTATCAGGTCTGAGGGTTTGGATATATGAAAAGCACCGGCAGCAATAAATAGGATAAAATCTGTCTTGACCGGTCCATATTTCGTCATCACAGTAGAACCCTCCACAATAGGCAGAATATCACGCTGCACCCCGCCTCTGGAGACATCGGGTCCTGAACCGCTTTCTTTGGCGGCAATTTTATCTATTTCATCCAAAAAGATAATTCCTGACTGCTCGGCCCTGTCTATTGCAATGGAAACCACCTCATCCAT
The DNA here is from genome assembly GCA_032027005.1 of Thermincola sp. Classification (GTDB taxonomy): domain Bacteria; phylum Bacillota; class Thermincolia; order Thermincolales; family UBA2595; genus JAVSMW01. Next base: position 398,633 of record JAVSMW010000001.1, read on the forward strand.
ATCAATGAGTTTTTGTGCTTCCTGCTGAATCAGAATTTTGCGGGCTTCACCCACAGTCAGCTTGCGGCTTTTTTTTCGTTTGGGGAAGATACCCCCGAGCATATCCTGGATATTAATGCCCATTTCTTCGACTCCTGCCCCGGAAAAAACCTCAACCATGGGAGGGGAAGCGTCTTCTACTTCAATTTCAATATACTCATTTTCCAGTTCGCCTCTGGCAAGTCTATCTTTTATATGTTCCCGCTCCCACTGCAGCCTTTTGGCTTTTTCTTCATGTTCTGCGTCATTGGCCTGGTTCTGCTGGCTGCCTCCGAACAGCATTTCAAAGGGGTTCCGCGCTCCTCCATCTTTTTCCGGCAAAGGTGCCAGCAGCTCAATGATGCGCTGCTGGGCAAGGTCCCTGGCCTTTCCTTCGACTTCCGCCATTTTTTCACCCTTGACCATCCTGATAGCCGTTTCGACCAGGTCCCGGATCATTGATTCGACGTCCCGGCCGACATAGCCTACTTCGGTGAACTTGGTAGCTTCCACCTTGACAAAAGGGGCATTCACAAGCTTTGCCAGGCGGCGGGCAATTTCGGTTTTCCCCACCCCAGTAGCCCCAATCATGATAATGTTTTTGGGCACAATTTCATCTCTCAGTTCCAGGGGCAGCTTCTTCCTGCGATACCTGTTGCGCAAAGCAACAGCCACAGAGCGTTTGGCCCTGTTCTGACTGATTATGTATTTATCCAACTCTTCGACTATCTGCCGCGGAGTTAAATCTTGCACAATAAATTCCTCCTCTTTTTTAAATCCAAGCCGCTGGCCAGGCACCATTAGACCAAAAAACACAGTTAAATAATTAGCCGCGGAAGAGCCTGCTTACAATTCCTCCACTACAATATTAGAATTGGTATAAACACAAATATCTGCCGCGATACCCAGGGCTTCCCTGGCGATTTCGGTCGGGCTCATTGCTGTATGTTTGACCAAGGCCCGGGCCGCTGCCAGGGCATACGAGCCGCCGGAGCCGATAGCGGCAACTTCGTCATCAGGTTCAATTACTTCACCATTACCGGAAATAATCAGCAGGTGTTCGGCATCTGCAATGATTAAGAGGGCTTCCAGCCGGCGCAGGATTTTATCCATGCGCCATTCTTTAGCCAGCTCAACGGCAGCCCGGGGCAGGTTGCCCCGGAATTCCCCAAGCTTTTTCTCAAACATCTCAAACAAAGTAAAAGCATCGGCAACTGACCCGGCAAAACCGGCAATAACTTTATCGTTATGTAAACGCCGGACTTTTTTGGCCTGGTGCTTGAGGATCATATTCCCTCCAAAAGTGACCTGACCATCTCCGGCTATAGCTACTTTGCCATCGCGTCTCACAGCTACAATTGTCGTCGCATGAAACATATGTATTCCTCCTTAAGCCCTGGGATGGGACTTCTCGTAGACTTGCAAAAGCCGCTCCCGGGAAATATGGGTATAAATCTGTGTTGTAGACATCTTAACATGACCCAGCAGCTCCTGTACTGACCGTAAATCGGCACCGCCATCCAGCAGGTGGGTGGCAAAAGAATGCCTCAGGGTGTGCGGGCTCACTTTGCATTTAATACTGACCATCTGAACATATTTTTCAACTATATTTCGAATACTGCGGGCCGAGAGCCTGGCCCCGCTTTTATTCAGGAATAAAGCCTGCGTTGCCGCCGACTTGGCCAACAGGTGCCGCCCGCCAGACAAATAGCCGTGCAATGCTTTAACAGCATATGAACCAATAGGCACCACCCGTTCTTTAGAACCTTTGCCCATTACCCGGGCATAGCCCAAGCTTAAGTCAACATCCCCGGTATCCAGCCCAACCAGCTCACTTACCCGTAAGCCGCAGGCGTATAAGATCTCCAGGATTGCCCTATCTCTCAAGCCCGAGGGTGTCTTCACATCCGGAGCCTGGACCAGGGCCCAGGCCCCATCCTGAGAGAGCACTTCAGGCAGTCTTTTCTCAGTTTTAGGTGTAGACACATATGTCAGGGGGTTAGATGTTACCACTTCTTCCCGGCTCAAATAACGGAAAAAGGCGCGTAAACTGGCCATCTTCCGGGCAATTGTGGTTCTTTTTAACCCGCTCAGTTGAAGCCGGGCCAGATGTTTGCGGATAGCCAGGTGACTGACCTGCTGCGGCTCGAGGGCTGCTCCGGGAACTTTTAGCTCCTGGGACATAAAATCGATAAACTGCCACAGATCGTGCTGGTAACTTTCAATAGTTCTGGGAGAGGCATTTTTCTCTACCTTAAGATAAATTATGAAACTATCAAGGAATGTATACATCATATCATCCCCCTGATCAATTTAAAATTTCTAAGGTGCCGAACGCTTCCATACTCTTTAGAGCCCTTTCGGACAAAGTCCCGTATCTAAGCTTTTTATCGCGAATCTTTTCTGCTAATGGCGGCAGAATGCCGAAATTAACATTCATGGGTTGAAAATGCTTGGGATTTGCCGTGGTAATATATTTGACTAAGGCCCCATGGGCAGTTTCTGCCGGAAAAACAAGGGGCTCAATATTACATACTGTCCTGGCCGCATTAATGCCGGCAATCAGCCCCATGGCCGCGGATTCCACATAACCCTCCACACCTGTTATCTGCCCGGCAAAAAATATGTTGGGCTCTTTTATAAGCTGCAGTGTTGGTTTTAACACTTTTGGCGAATTAATAAAAGTATTCCGGTGCATTACCCCGAATCTAACAAATTCAGCCTGCTCCAGGCCGGGAATTAACTGAAAAACCCTTTTTTGGTCATCCCATTTCAAATGAGTCTGAAATCCTACAATATTATACAAGGTTCCTTCCGCATTATCCTGTCTGAGTTGGACCACCGCGTAGGGACGGCCCCCGGCCCGGGGGTCTGTCAGACCTACCGGTTTTAAAGGACCAAACAACAGGGTTTTATTGCCCCGGGAAGCCATTTCTTCAACAGGCATACAGCCCTCAAAATAAACTTCCTTTTCAAATTCCCGCAGAGGAACCCGTTCAGCCGAAACCAGGGCATTATAAAAAATTTCATATTCATCTTTGGACATGGAACAATTCAGGTACGCCGCTTCCCCTTTGTCATACCTGGAGGCCCGAAATACCTTGGAATGATCCAGGGATTCATAGCTGACAATAGGAGCCGCCGCATCGTAAAAATAAAAATAATCTTCACCGGTCAAATCTTTGATCAAATCCGCCATGGCCCCTGATGTCAAAGGCCCTGTGGCAATTACCACAGGGTTACTGAAATCAATCCGGGTTACTTCTTCCCTCATTACTTCTATGTTTTGATGCCCTGCCACGGTGTCTGTGACCAATTGGGCAAATTTGGTCCGGTCAACGGCCAGAGCACCTCCGGCCGGTACAGCAGTTGTGTCTGCACATTTTATGATCACTGAATCCAGCCGCCGCATTTCCTCCTTGAGCAGACCAACAGCGTTTTCCAGCATATTACTGCGTAAGGAATTGCTGCATACTAATTCGGCAAAAAAATCCGAATGGTGAGCCGGAGTGTTTTTGGCCGGTCTCATTTCATAAAGTTTTACGAATACGCCCCGATTTGCTATTTGCCAGGCAGCCTCAGCACCTGCCAAGCCTGCTCCGATCACTGTCACATATTTCATTACTGATTCTACTCCTTCAAAGCAGTGCTACTCGTCGGTTTCCTCTTTTTCTCTATATTTACATCCGGCTCCCGTACAGGCCAGAACCGTACCTTTGCTGCCCCCGGATTTTTGTACCAGCAGACTGTTGCATTGAGGACAGTGTTTGTTGGTAGGCAGATCCCAGGAAACAAATCCGCAGTTGGGATAATTGTTACAGCCGAAGAATTTTCTCCCCTTTTTGCTCCTTTTCAGGACAACATCTCCTCCGCATTCCGGGCACGGAACACCTGTCGATTCAACAATTGGTTTGGTATTCCGGCAGTCGGGAAATCCGGGGCAGGCCAGAAATTTTCCGTAACGGCCCATTTTAACGACTAAATTGCGGCCGCATTTTTCACAAACCTCGTCACTAACCTCTTCTTCGATTTCCACTACACCGATATTCTGTTCGGCCTCTTCCAGAGTTTCCTGGAAGGGTTCATAAAATTCCCGGACAATCTGGACCCAGTTCTCATCATCTTCTTCCACCAGGTCAAGTTTATCTTCCAACTCAGCTGTAAATTGGATATTAATTATATCCGGGAAATGTTCTTTAAGTAAAGCAACTACAACAAAACCCAGTTCAGTGGGATGGAACTGCTTTTCCTCTTTGATTACATAACCTCTTTTTTGAATAGTCTCAACAATAGGGGCATAAGTACTTGGCCGGCCAATGCCGTTTTCCTCCAGAGCCTTGACCAGAGTTGCATCAGTAAAACGAGGCGGCGGCTGGGTAAAATGCTGTTTGGGGGTAAGGCTTTTTAATTCCAAAACCATCCCTTTGGTCAATTCCGGAAAAGTACGTTCTTCATCACTTTCATTGTTATCTTTAGTATCTGAATTATCCTGGCTTTCTGTATAAACCTTCATAAAACCAGGGAATTTCACCACTGAGCCATTGGCCCGGAAAACATAATCCCTGGCCTCAATATCAACAGTAGTCGTATCGAGGACTGCCGGGGTCATCTGACTGGCCAGAAAACGATCCCAAACAAGTTTATACAGTCTAAACTGGTCTCTGGATAAAAACTGTTTTATACTATCGGGAGTCCGCCCTAACGAGGATGGCCTGATAGCCTCATGGGCATTCTGGACACGACCTTTAGTCGAATATTGTTTGGGTTTTGCCGGTTTATACTCACTGCCGAAATTCTGCTCTATATATTCAGCGGCTTCCTGTTGTGCCGTTTCAGCTATTCTGGTGGAGTCAGTCCTGATATATGTGACCAAACCGACCGTACCCTCAGGTCCAATATCAAGGCCCTCATATAACTGCTGGGCCACCTGCATGGTCTTCCGGGCAGCAAAATTCAGCTTGCGGTAGGCCTCCTGCTGTAATGTACTGGTAGTAAAAGGGGCCGCCGGATTTCTGGTTTTCTGCCTCTTTTTAACATCAGCCACAGTGTACTGGGACCCATCCAGCTCCTTAATGATTCTCTGGGCACCCTCTTCATTACTGATCGCTATTTTTTTCTGATTATATTGAATTAGTTTGGCCTCAATGTCAGTCCGGGTTTTCTCCTTCCTGAACAGACCGGTTAAAGACCAGTATTCCTCTTGTTCAAAAGCATTGATTTCCTCTTCCCGGTCACAGATAAGTCTGACTGCAACAGACTGGACCCGGCCTGCGCTGAGCCCTTTCTTGACCTTCCGCCATAAAAGGGGACTGAGTTTATAGCCCACCAAACGGTCCAAAATTCTCCGGGCTTGCTGAGCATCAACCCTGGACTCATCAATAGCGCGGGGATGCTGCATGGCGTTTTGGACAGCATCTTTGGTGATTTCGTTAAACTCAACGCGGCATTCTTCTTCCCGGTTAATATCCAGCAAATGCTGGAGGTGCCAGGCAATGGCTTCGCCTTCCCGGTCAGGGTCAGTGGCCAGTAAAATTTTGGAGGCTTTTTTGGCAGCAGTCCGCAATTCCTTGACTAGATCGCCTTTGCCCCTGATAGAAATGTATTTCGGTGTAAAATCATTTTCCACATCCACACCGAACTGGCTCCTTGGCAAATCCCTGATATGCCCCATTGAAGCCTTGACAGTATATCTTTTCCCGAGAAACTTGCCAATTGTCTTAGCCTTGGCAGGAGACTCGACAATCACTAAATATTTGGACAAAATAATCACCTCATGGTGGCCCGCGCTGACTTTATATTTCTTATTATGGCCCTGTTTTTTATTTTAACATACATTTCTGAAAAAACTTTTAGAACTAAAAACTTCGTATGTATAGTTCACCAGGCAGTTTTCGGATCAGGCCCTTGAGTTCCATGAAAAGCAGCATGGAAATCACCTGGGCCGGGTCCAGCCCGGCTTGTTCAATAATTACCTCACTGCAAACAGGCTCGTCTGAGATAATATTATATATTGTTTGTTCATCTGTGGTCAAATTAATTTTCTTGGAATCGTGATTTTTCGAGCTGTCCGGGATATCACTGAATCCTCCCAGCTCAACCAAAATGTCAGATACATCCTCTACCAGTTTGGCCCCCTGTTTGATCAGTTTGTGGGCCCCCTTGTTCAGTGGATTGGTAATCTGGCCGGGTACGGCAAAAACATCCCGGCCCTGTTCCAGGGCACAATCGGCGGTGATCAGTGAGCCGCTTTTCTCGGCGGCTTCGATGATTAAGACACCTTTAGCTAAGCCGCTGATGATCCTGTTGCGGACAGGAAAATTCCCGGCAGCCGGACCTGTACCGGGTGGAAACTCACTGACGACCAGACCTCTGTTAATAAGCTCGGACATCAGCCGCCTGTTTTCAGCGGGATAAACTACATCTACTCCACACCCCAGTACAGCCACAGTAGGGCCATTTACCGACAGGGCGCCTTTATGGGCGGCTGAGTCTATGCCGCGGGCCATGCCTGAAACTACACACAAACCGGCTTTGGCCAGCTCCCGGCTGATTTTTTCAGCTGCAGCCAGGCCGTATGGGGACGCCTTGCGGGCCCCAACTACAGCCACCATAGGCAGCTGAAATAACCTGGGGTCACCTTTAAAATAAAGAACCTGCGGGGGATCAAATATTTGTTCAAGCAGTGGGGGATAATCCGGGTCCTCACGAAAAATGAATTGAATTCCTGATTGTTTTAAATTTGCGATAACCTGCTCCGGTTGCAGGGTATCCCGTTTATGGATCAGGTCGGCCACAACCTTCCGGGGGATCCGCGGAATCGCCTTAATTTCCGTTTCCGGAGCATTCCAGGCTGCGCCGGGACTGCCAAAAGCTTCGGTCAGCGTCGCCCGCCATCTGGGCCCCAATCCATCAACCATACTCAATAATACATGATAATATTTCGTTTCCAAATATGCACCTCTGAGCCGGGCGTCTATCAGTCCTCTGCCCAAACTGTCTTTAGTCTTTTTCGGGGTCGCTTACCTTTTTCCTGCTAAACCGGGAAAATTTTGCAAACCTAACTTTTTCTCTGCGTCATTTTTTGGGTAAGAGGCTTTGAGTTAATTCAACTAATTTCTTTATACTCTGCCGGGGATTGATTAAATCTTTATATAAATCGCCCACTTCCTTTAATCTCTCCTGGAAGTTGTCCATCCGGAAATCTTCCGGCCTGATCCGGCCTTTTTTCACTTCGTCCCAGGTTACTGGCGTCGAAACCGGCGCACCGGGATGGGGCCGTAAGCTGTATTGGAAAGTCATGGTTTTCCCACGGGTATTTTGCAGGTAATCTAAATAGACTTTGCCTGTCCTGTCCGCAATAAGCCGTTCCATGGTAGTTTTCTGGGGGAAAACAGAGCGAATCTGGCGGCATATAAAGTCCACGGCATCACGGACTTCCAGATAGGTATACTCAGGTTTGATGGGGACAAAAATGTGCATCCCGGTGGCCCCGGACGTTTTGGGATAACCCACAAGATTAAATTGGGCCAAAGCCTCTTTTACCAGCAGGGCGATTTCCAGCGTATCGGCAAAACCGGCCGGTGGGAATGGATCAAGGTCAAATACCATTATATCAGGGTAATTAAGGCGTGGAATTCGGGCCAGCCAGATATGCAGCTCGATACAGGCCTGATTGGCCAACCACATTAATGTTGGTAAATCATTGCAGACAATGTAGTTGACGACCTTACCCACATCAGGTGAATCAACGGGAAATATGTTTAACCATTCCGGGGCATAAGCGGGACAATCTTTTTGATAAAACATTTCTCCGTCAATGCCGTCAGGATAACGGCTCATAATAAACAGCCGGTCTTTGAGATGGGGTAACAGAACTTCCGCCATATCGGCATAATATTTAATCAGCCGGGCTTTGGTTATCCCGTCACCGGGCCACATCATTTTCTCGAGATTTGTCAAGCGAACCTTTTTCCCCTCGACTACTACTTCTTTTTTCATCACCTATCGCCCCCGGTAAGCAAACGGCAGTCCTCAGGCGGCATATCAACGAAGGCCTGAATGCTGGGCTGCCGTAAAGTTTGTCTCGAAGTCCACTCAACAAACTTAATTTTAACGGTAATAGATGGCTTAAGCCAGATGGCGGTTTTTATTCGTTCCGGTTTATTCGCAAAGGGACGTTCCGTTGTAATTAGAGGTTTAATGCCTTCTGTCAGGTGACGCCATTCACTCATGGTGAGTCTACCGGTGCCGGCATGACCAATATACCAGAACCTGCCCGCCTGATCATAAAGACCCAAAAGAAGAGCATTTACGATGTTTCCGCGAAAAGTGACTCCCCCCACAACTGCAACCAGGTCCAGATAATTTTTTAGTTTTTGCCACCGCCGGTCTTTAGCTTTTATGCCATATTTACTGGCTAAATCCTTACATACTATGCCCTCCAAACCTTGAGCCGAGACCACGTCAAAAAGGCCTTGGGCATCATCAAAATTTTCAACTAATTGAATGTCGTTATAGGGTTCGATACTTTCCGTTAAAATTTCCTGCCTTTGTCTTAACGATAAGTCATAAACCCATCTGCCATTATAAAACAAAATATCAAAAATCATATAAATAACGGGCGTATCTTTCATTGCCCTGGTGATTTTATCGGGCTGCCTGACCCCATCCCGTTTCATGACTGTTTGAAAAGAAGGCTTTCCTTCCTGCAGGGCAATTACTTCACCATCCAATACAATTGAGGAAGCGGCACAATAGCGTTTAATATCAACTAACTCCGGAAACTGCAAAGTCCGCTCGTTCAGCTTCCGATTAAACAGGCGGACTTCCCTGCCGTCAAAATAAGTTAAGATTCGCACCCCATCCCACTTAACCTGGGCAACCCAATTATCTCCCACAGGGATCTTATTCACCTTAACCGGCTCAAAAGGAATAATTGGCTTTAAGTCCATGATTAATTCCTCCACTAACCTCCTTATGAGGTGAGAGTTTCCGCAGCTTTCTTCTTAGTGGCCGCTTTGCGTTTGCCCTTGCCTTTTTCTTTGGACCGTTCTTTTTCATCTTTTGCCAACTGGATACTGGCTTTCAGTGCTTCCATTAAATCGACTACTTTGCCGGTTTCGGGGCGGGGTACAAATTCGAACTCCTCACCTGTGATCTTTGACTCAATTAAATCAGTTAAAGCCTGCCTGTACTGGTTATGGTATTTTTCAGGATCAAAGGTTTCAGTCAGACTGTCTATTAAATTATTAGCCATTTTAATTTCATTTTCATGGATATTGACCTTGTAATCTATTTCCGGCATTAAATGCGTCCCTCTGATTTCGTCAGGGTAAAAAAGAGTCTCCATTAAAATAACATTTTTATATATACGTAGGGCCGCCAGGGACTCCTTGGACCTGATTACGACCTTCGCAATCGCAACCTTGCCTGTGGTCTCCATGGCTTGTTTCAGCAGCTCATATGCCTTCTGACCGCCGTCACCCGGTGCTAAGTAATAAGATTTATCAAAAAATATCGGGTCAATTTCGCTGAGTTTAATAAAGTTAAGGATTTCAACAGTTTTCGCAGATTCCAAGGGAATGTTTTCAAAATCTTCATCTTTTAAAATAACATACTTACCTTTCTCATATTCATATCCCTTGACTATTTCTTCCATGGGAACTTCGGTTTCACATGTGGGACAAACCCGTTCATAGCGAATGGGTGTTTTACATTTATCATGCAGAAAATTAAATTTTAAGTCCTTTTTCTCAGTAGCCGAATAGAGTTTTACAGGAACATGGACAAGACCGAAACTGATAGCGCCTTTCCACAGGTTTCTCAAATTTTGCCACCCCGATTTCCGTGTTTTTTTTAGTATCACCTGATCATCGGGCAATAATGCGGTTTCTACTGGAATAGCCACTTTCTTAAAAAATATACCACAGCGCAGCGAAGCTGCTATCAAAATGTTAAGAGTAGAAACACCAACTTTTTATGTCTTATTTAAGACAAACAAGCTACCTCAGGGTAGCTTGTTCTGTCAAGAGGATCTTATACATGTTAATAACAGAAACCTTAAAGTTTAATCAGGTTATAATCTCTGGTTCCAAGTCCCACCTGTTCAGCATATTCCAACTGGATTCCCCAGTCAACCATGGGATGAACTCCAGCAAATTTATCAGTAACATTAACATAACCATCCAGCCTGGTGTTGGTCAAGGGCCGCTGTTTGTTTACCAGGTCCACCGAAGCCTGGTCAATAGCAACCGGGTCTCTTGAAGCAAGAATACCCACATCACTTACTATGGGTGAATCACTCCAACCACAACAGTCACAGTCAGGTGTGACATTCATGACAAAGGAAATATAGCCAACCTTCCCTTTTTTATTTTTCAAGGCACCGGCCATATATTCAACCATTTTCTCCTGAAATGTATCAGGGTCGCTTTTCCAATTTACCTCAATGGCACGTTCCGGACAAGTTACTGTACATTCGCCACATCCCATGCATTTCTTGTCATTGATACGGGCCTTTTTCTTGGTAACCTTAATGCAGCCGGCGGGGCACCACACCGTACATTTGCCGCACCCAACACATTTCTCCGCAGTCACGACCGGCAGTACATCTGAATGCATCTGCTGCTTACCGCTTCTGCTGCCTAAGCCCATGCCAACATTTTTGATGGCCCCGCCGAACCCTGATATCTCGTGACCTTTGAAATGTGTCAGCACCAGCATGGCATCCGCATGATAGGCCGCACTGGCTATCTTTACTGACTGAAAATGCTTGAGGCCAACATCCACACTCACATAATCCCTGCCATTTAAGCCATCAGCAATAATCACCGGAGCACCGATAACAGAATAAGCGAACCCATTTTCCACTGAAGTTCTAAAGTGATCAACGGCATTTGACCTGCTGCCTACATATAAGGTGTTAGCGTCAGTGACAAAAGGCTTTCCTCCAGCGGAGGCAATTCGATCAATAACCCGCCGGACAAACTGGGGTCTGATATAACCGGTGTTGCCTTTTTCCCCAAAGTGTAATTTTACTGCCACCAGGTCTTTAGGTTTAATAAATTGGTCGAATCCGGCCAGTTCAAAAAGTTTTTCCACTTTATCAAGCAAACTGAGCCCTTGTTTAGTCCTCATATCAGTAAAAAAGACATCTGCAGCCAAGACCGTTCCCTCCCATATATAAAATTCTTTTGTCAAAAGCTGTCCTAAATATTTATGATTCTCCCTCAAACAAGGAACCCCTTCCAGTCAATTAAAAAATGTGTATAATTTTGGCAGGATATGTAGAATATCAGCAATGTTCAGGTTAGCTTGCATAAGAAAAAACGGCGCAGCCTTAGGCGCATTCCTATAGGGACATTTTGTGAACCGTGGGTATTGGGTGAGGCAGACAGCAAATCAAGCTGTCTGCCTTTGCCGTTGTTCGGCTATTTTCTCGGCTTCTTCAGCGAATGCTCCAACGACGCCGATGTCACGGTAGTGAATTATTATTTCCTGCTCCGCAGTTCTGGAGTACCGCTCTGCTCGCTCACCGATCTCGATCTTCTCGATAAATACGTTCAGCAGCTCACCGCTTAGCTCATTTATCTCGGTATACCGTTTCGCTTTATCGATAAATCGGGTGACATTGGATATGGATGCATGCAGTTCTTCGATCCGCTCCGCAGTCTGAGGGATTCTTTCCTTCAGACTTTTTTGTTCTGCATTGTAGTCGCCTGACAGCATCCGGAACTGCTCGTTGGTCACCTTGCCAAGCACATTGTCCTCATATAACCGTTTGAACAGGGTGCTGAGTTCAGTGTCCCTCCGGCGCATCAATTCCAGTTCCCTTTGAAGCCGCTCAATCTCACGTCGGGTTTCGGCATTGTTTTTCCGGTTTATGTACTGGATAAATAACGCCTCCTGCTGACGTGCGAAGTGGGTAACTCTCAGCAAATCATCCAGAACGATTGCTGCCAGATGGACTTCCCGAAGATAATACGCGCTGCACTTTTCCTTGCCGCGTTTTCTGTAGGTGGAGCACATGAAGTTGTTTTTCACGGCAGCCATGGTATGTGCCCGATGGAGAATCATCTTTTCACCGCAATCGATGCATCGAACCAATCCTGAGAACATATCCTGCTCAGCCATGTTTGCCCTGCGCCTTTTGCGCTTGCGGATGTCCTGCACGATGTCCCATGTTTCCTTCGTCACCAGCGGTTCGTGAGTGTTTTCAAACCGAAGCTGGTCGGATTCGGGACGTTTGATCCGTTTCTTATTCTTGTAGGATACCGTGGTGTACTTCAGGCTGATGGTATGCCCTAAATAGACTTCATCCTCTAAAATGTCTGCAACAGATCTGCTGTTCCAATCATAAGGTCTGGTTACATCTACGTTGGTCAAAAGGACGCCGGTCTTGCTGTAATAATAATATCCGGGTGTGAAAACCTGCTCACTTTTTAGCTGCTTGGCAATCTGAGTGGGGCCTTTCCCTCCGACACACAGACTGAAAATCCTCTGTACTATCGGTGCGGCATCCTCATCGGGAACAATCCTGCTTTTGGAATTGTTCTCATCCTTTTTGTACCCATAGGGCGCTCTGGTCGCCACGCGCTCGCCTCGTTCCGCTTTCAATTTAACGACCGCACGGATTTTCCGGCTTGTGTCTTTGGCGTAAAAATCGTTGAAAAGGTTAACGAACGGGGTAAAATCGTTGTCGCCATAGAGACTGTCCACGTTGTTATTGACGGCGATGAAGCGGACTCCATAACTGGGGAATATCATCTCGGTGTACTGCCCGACCAGTAAATAATCTCTGCCGAGGCGGGACATGTCCTTAACGATAATCGTCGCCACTTCGTCGTTTTCCACCATCTTCATCAACTCTTTCCACGCAGGGCGGTTGAAACTCGTGCCGCTGTAGCCATCATCAGAAAGGAAGAGAATGTTCTCAAAGCCGTTGTCGGCGGCGTATTTTTCCAGCATTAGCCTTTGATTTTGAATGCTGTTGGACTCGCCGTCACGCTCGTCCTCCTGGCTCAGCCTGCCGTAAAGTATTGTATATTTTTGGTTTGCCTGTATCATAAATACCTCCTTCATATTGGCAAACCGATACGGAATGTTGGGAATGCGGATTGCTCCGCAATCCCAAGCATACCGAAGAGTTTGCCAGAAGTCTACTGAATTCCGGAAAAGAATTACGCTCATTTTTCCTGCTACTTATCGATCAAGGAGAGGAGCTTTTCTGTGGGTAATGATGCGGCTGCCTTGGGGAACACCGAGCGCACAGCAAATTTCTTTCCGGCTATCTCCATATAGCGCTCAAAGCAGATATTGTCGGACTGTTCGATTAATTCCGTATCCTCGAACAGCGGAATCGGTTTTCCGTCAAGAGTTTTGTCCTTGATTCCTACCGTTTCGTAACTCCCCCAGACGCCGGTTTCGATGTAGTACTGGGATTCCTTTTTGGTTTTTCTGCCCCATAGCCGATGCTTCCTTATGCCTTTCTTTTTGAAATATTCCTCGATTTTGGGTCTGCTCGGATGCCCATCCGGGAGCATAAAAATGAATTTCAGAAAGACGTAAGCGGTTATACAATTCTGCTGAGGTTTCATATATTTACACTTCCTTTCGTGCGCACGTTGTGCGCTTCATATATATTTCACAGAAATCATCGCTCCTGCGATGCGATGTAAGACAACCGACTAACCTCATGCGAAAGCCG
>JAVSMW010000002.1:0-6784 GCA_032027005.1 Thermincola sp.
ACAGAATTTGACGGCATCGGCACCGTTCTGTTTGATTTCTTCTATGACCTCTTTGAAGGGTGTTACAGTCTCCACGATTATCTCTCCCCTTCTTTCATAGTTATCGTTAGCCCTTTTGTGACATACGGGCCAGAATATCTGCTACTTTCTTAGAGCCAAACCTATCTATCAGTGATTTTACGCCTATTTCTGCTTCATTGGGCCTTGCTATTTCTTCGGCAGCTTCCGTCTCTTCGTAAACCAGGCAGTCCCGCGGGCACGCCTGCACACATAAAGGTGTTTCTTCGTCTTCACACATGTCGCATTTTAAGGGCAGACCGGAATCGGGTTCTTTAAATAAATCCCTGGTCGGGCAGACAGTGCCGCAGAAGCTGCATTCACTGTATTCCTTGCCTTTAATGGTATAAGTGCGTCTGCCGTCACAACCTGCTTTGGAATAATCAGTGGCCCGGATTGGCACCTGCTCATCATTCAGCAAATCCATCACAACCCGGATCCGGGATCTGGCCGGGTTTATGCTGCTGTATTTCGGCTCGGCATGGTACGCAGAGCAGGCTAGTTCACAGGCCCGGCAGCCATTGCATTTATCAAGGTCAACTTTTATATTTCTGACTTTTTTCTTTGCTACTTCACTACTCACCATTAGCACCCCCTGACTTTAATTCTTCATCTTTTTTCTCTATAGAGGGAGTACCATCGCTGTCTGTCAAGATCCCCCGCTGTATCAAGTCTTCGGCCACATAGCTTAGTTCCAGGTTGTCCAGGGTCTCTTTGGTGGGGATTCCGTCCCAGTTCCAGCCCTTGAATGCATAATATTCACCGAGGAGCTGTTGTTCAAACTCTTCATCTCTTATTTTCCAATGATCCTCAGGCGGCCTCTCGTCAGCTTTTCTGAGGCCTCTTCTGTTATTAATGGCCCGGACAAGATTCCGGTTCCGCTGGAAAACCTTCCACAGTTTTTCTTTATCAAACTCAAGGCCTGTAGCAAGAGTGAGTATATGGGGTAAGCTGTTGATGTGATAAGGGATACCTCCGCCAAACTGGCCCCGGAAGGATGATACAAAAGCGCAGAGTCCGGCGGCGTCATCAAGGTAGTGCATCGCTTCATTCCAGTCAACGATGGCACAGGTTGCTTCAGTGGAAATTACGTCCCGCTTTTCCCATTCCACGAACCATTTTTTAAATCTTTCATCAGGTACTGCATCCCAATTTTTAACAAATTCCTCTCTCTCCTCCCTGGTCGGCAGGGGGTCCTGCGGGAAAGACCCTTCGATCTGGGTAATATTCATCTTCTCACCGGTGGCTATCATCAGGAAGTAGGCGGGATTCAGCTTGTAGAGCTTAATAGGTACCTGCTCAAATTTTTTGGTGGTATTATGCTCGTATTTCTCGGCACCGGGAATCTGGCGGGCCGCCAGCCAGGTACCATTGGCCAGGATATCGCCAATTCCTTCCCGGCGGGCTATTTTTTCCAGCAGGTACCAGGTTCTTTCCCCTGGGTCGGCCGGGAAATCCGGCATGTCTTTGTCTGTTAAGACGCCTTCATCGTAAAGTTCAATCCCCAGGGCAATACATTGTGGTGTTGAATAGGAGTCCAGTCCATACTCCTGGGCAACACCAAGTATTTCATAAGTGAAATCCAGTTCTTTAAAAGCAGCCATGTGGTAGGTATCTTTGCCAAAGCATTTATAGCCAAACCTTTTCCGTCCGGGATAGGAAATTACGTTAATACAGGCCTTGGGACAGTTATAACAGCCCACCTGCCGGTCCATATTATCATATTTTAAATCATACCATCTTTTTTCAAGTTCCTCGCTCCAGAAGTCTTTTCTCCGAACCCGGGCATTACCCCAGGTAAAATTGTTGTGATGAAAGCTGTCATCCTCATCAGTAGCCATCCAGTCGCCGACACCATCACTGTGATACATTTCAGTCCTCATCTGCATGGTTAACTTAAAGAGTTCTTCTGCATGGGCGATATTTACATCCTTAGTGCCCCGCACAGCAATGGCCTTTAACCTTTTATCCCCCATAACGACGCCGGCTCCACGGGCGGCGCTGGACCAGCAGTGTTCGATGCTGGCGGTGTAAACTCTGTTTTCACCGGCCAGGCCGATGGCAGCCACCTGGGCGTTGGGTTCATTCAGCTCTTTTTTAATGAGGTCAGCTGTTTCATTAGCACCTTTGCCCTGCAGATGCCGGGCGTCCCGGATTTCCACCTTGTCATTGTTAATCCACAAATAGACCAAATCGTCGGCCTTGCCGCTGATGACTATTCTGTCATAGCCGGCAAATTTCAGTTCGGGCCCGAACCAGCCTCCCATCATGGTATGGGCAAGCAAATTTGTCTGGGGAGAAATGGTATTGACAACAGTCCGGTTGGCTCCGACAACAGGTGTGGAATGTAGCAGGCCGGTGCTGAAGATCAGTAAATTATCGGGAGAAAAGGGGTCCACTTCGGGACCAACCCGATCCCAAATTATTTTGGCATTTATACCCTGACCTCCGAGATGAAGCTCAGTTAATTTTGGGTCTGTTTCTACCCTTTCAATATTTCCTGTTGATAAATCGACTTCTAAATTATACCCTGCCTCTGCGTACCTCATTTTACAACCCCTCTATTTGTCTTATTAGCTCCTCTGAATTGCTCCGGAGCAAAATGATACATCTTTTTATGCAGGCACTACTCTGCAAAGCAGCTGATTAAAATCAGGGTAAGCTGTTACCGGATCAACGACATCCAGGTCAGCCAGTAAGTTGACATTGGCGTTACCCCAGCCGTGCGGTACACTTACTACCCCGGTCGCTAAATTATCATTTACGCGCAGTCTCATTTGCATATCGCCGTTTTTCGACTCAATCTTGACCAAAATACCATCTGTCAAACCATACTGAGTTGCAGTTGCCGAGTTTATCTCGGCGATAGGTTCCGGATTCTCATTACGCAACACCGGAATATTGCGCTGTGAAGTATGGGTGAATTGTTTGGAACGCTCCCCGCTGATTAAAATAAGCGGGTATTTCTTGTATAATTCCGGAGTGCTTACGGGGCTTTGACCCGGCTCCATATATGTCGGAATTGGATCATACCCGTGATCTGCTAAAGTCTGGGAGAAGATTTCCACTTTTCCGCTGGGGGTGCCCAGTTTCTTTTTCTCATAAATGTAATACTGCTTCTCACCATAGAAAGCACCCGCCGGGTTGGCCATCAGCTTATCTTTTAAATCGCCGGGCTGCAGTAGGGACTCGACCACCTCATCGTCATTCTGCCATGGGAAATCCATACCCATCCGGCGGCCCAGTTCACTCCAGATCTTCCAGTCAGGCCAGCTGTCCCCCACTGGATCAATGACCTTGCGGTGAATGGTAGCATATGGTTCACCAAAGACGATCCCGTAAACATAGGAAAGTCCGCCCTTTTCCAAAAAGGTGGTGGCAGGCAGCACTACATGGGCCAGTTCGGCAGTCTCAGTCATGAATGGATCCATTACTGCCATAAACTCAAGATTTTGGAAAGCCTCTTTATATTTTTGCGCTGCGGGGAAAGTAACAACAGGGTTAGCTGCAGTTACAATCGCTCCCTTGATAGGATACGGTGTCCCTTCCATAACAGCTTGTGGGAACATATTTGCAATCCCATAGGGCCCCTTGCGGCCCCAGAGATTGGTAAAAACAGGATAATCATTGAAACCGATAGGATCTTCCTGATCGGGCACGGTTAGGTTGGCCAATGGAATACGGGGCCCTTCCACCCAGCCCCCCGGAACAGCAAAGCCCCCAATCACCGACTGCATAATCGCAAAAAGGCGGTTGGTCTGCAAGCCGTTCTGGTGCTGGTCCAAAGTATTGATGCCCTGAATGATACAGCTTGGTTTGGCGGCAGCAAAAATCCTGGCCACATTTCTGATATCTGAGGCATGGATCCAGGTAACTTCCTGGGCCCATTCAGGAGTGTATTGCTGCACATGCTCAACCAGCTCCGGGAAACCAACAGTATAATTTTCAACAAATTCCTTATCATACAGGTCTTCATTGATGATCACATTCAGCATGGCCAGTCCCAGTGCAGCATCTGTGCCTGGGCGGATGGTCAGGTGATATGCTTTTTCGGATAAGGCAATCCGCTTGGGATTAACAACTATTAAATTGATGTTTTCTTTGGCTACCTTTTCTCTGATTTGGTCACCCAGCATGCCCCTGGAGCCGTCAGGATTGTGACCCCACAGAATGATGGTTTTGGAATCCCCGGGATCATCCAGCGGGTAACGGCCAAAGGTAATCATCCGGGCCAAAATCCTCGCCCGGTAGCATAAGTTTTCTACAGAAAAGAGATTGGGGGTACCATATAAGCCTTTAAAACGACGGGCAAACTGGGCTACTTCGATGTTCTCCACCCCGATGGAACCACTAAACATACAAAGCCCTTTTGCCCCATACTTATTCTTAATATCAGTTAATTTTTCTGCACAGTAGTCTAAAGCCGTGTCCCAGCTAACCTTTTGGAAACGGCCTTTTTCCTTCAGAAGCGGTGATGTGAGACGGGTAGCTGAATAAACATAATCAGGCAGAGCTTCCCCCCGCGGACAGATAAAACCTTTGGTAACCGGATGCTCGGCCAGTCCTTCTACCTTAACCAGGCGTCCGTCCTCAAGATGACATTTTATCCCACAGTCCCAGACACACAACATGCAATCACTGTTCACTATAGTCTTTGACACCCTAATTCCTCCTTATTGTAATCTTTTAAGTACGGTGTAAAAGTTTACTTAAATATTCACTCATGCAATATTCGTGCCAAAATTAAAAGCAATGCGCCTGAGCCTTTATTTATCAATATTTCTAACAATTCAGCCAATAATCTCCGGCATTTTTCATTCAAAAATTATTACGTTAACTTTACACAATATGTAAAGCATAACGTTACACACTTTACACATCAAATAAGTTCCTTATTTTTCCGCCGGACTCTGCCGGAGTTTAAACCTCTGGACTTTTCCGGTGGCAGTTTTCGGCAGTTCCTTGTGGAAATGAATCCACCTGGGGACTTTGTATGCGGCAGCCTTGGCCCTGAGGTGAGTCAGCAGTTCGTTGGTTATTTCCTCGCTGCCCTCCAGACCGTTTTTAAGGACTACATAGGCTGCGGTTTTTAACAGGCCATTCTGGTCCATCTGTCCCACAACGGCACACTCTTCCACTTGCGTATGTTCTAACAACAGAGTCTCTACTTCAATAGGCGAAACCCAAATCCCACCGACTTTGACCATGTCATCGGCGCGCCCCGTATACCAGTAGAATCCGTCTTCATCAAGGCTGAAACGGTCTCCGGTGACGTACCATTCGCCAATAAAAGCCTTCACAGTTCTGTGGTGTTTGTTCCAGTACCCGGCAGCAATTCCATCCCCTTTAACCAGCAGGGTGCCTGTTTGCCCCAGCGGGACCTCAGCCCCATCTTCGTCAACTATTTTCAGCTCATATCCCGGCAGCGCCATGCCACTGCTGCCAGGCTTGATTTGCCCCGGGCGGTTAGAGATGTAAATGTAGCCTACCTCAGTTGAACCAATGCCATCACATATCTCAGCCCCAAACCTGTCTTTCCACTTCTGCCACAAGCTGGGCGGCAGATTTTCACCGGCAGATACAAAAAGGCGGATAGAACTGACATCATAAGAGCCGTCTCCCTGCTCAACAGCCTTAAGTATTGATGAGTAAGAAGTGGGGACTCCAAACATAATTGTCGGCTTATGTTTTGTGATAATTTCTAAAATCTTGCCCGCTTCCGGTCTCTCGGGATTCAGGATCACAGTTGCCCCCGCCAGGAAAGGCAGATAAAGGGAATTTACATTACCATATGAAAAAAACAATTTAGACACGGAAAATATCCTGTCATCTGGGGTTAAGTTAGTGACGAAGGCGTCAAAGTAGTTGGCTGCGAAGAGCATATCGTGGTGTAAGTGGATTGTCCCTTTGGGCTGGCCTGTGGTTCCGGAACTGTACAGCCAGAAGGCGGGATCATCTTTGGAGGTGTCGGCAGGCTCCAGTTCCGGGGAAGCTTTGGACATCTCTTTATAATAATTTATATGTTTAGGATTATCTGTCTTACCAACAACAATAATATTTTTGAGGTAACGGGCCTGGTCAAGAATTTCTTCAACCATTGGCAGATAATCTGCCGCCACCACCAGGGCGGCAGCCCGGCTGTCATTGAGGAAATACAGGTAATCCTTGGGTTTCAGCATTGTGTTTAAAGGTACCGCTACCGCTCCCATTTTCATAACCCCAATTAAGTTAAAGATAAACTCAGCACTGTCAGGAAGCAGCAGGAGCACCCTTTGTTCTCTTAAGACTCCTAGGTTGATAAATAAATTTCCGGTTTTGTTCACAGAATTGTAAACATCTTCGTAAGTTAAAACCTGGTCTTCGCAAATAATTGCAGTTTTATTGCCAAGCCCCTGTTGAATAGGAACATCAATTAAAGAGCTGCCGATGTTCAGCTGGTCAGGCACATCAATAATAGGTGCTGCCATTTTTCAATCCCCCTTAGTTAAATCTTTAACAATATACATTACAATCTCTTTTGCAATTTATATGCCAAAACTCCCTGCCGAGACCAAAAGTTTTATTTTTAAACCTTAGGCCCTCGATTCAAGGCTTGATCAAAAAGGATTTTTTACAGCAGCAATTTTTAGTAAGACTCCCACTTCTATAAGTGGGAGTGGTTCCCCGTGCTCCGCTTCGGTGGGGGTTGACTCCCCCACCGAAGTCTCGATGTTCAACTTTAGTTGAA
>JAVSMW010000002.1:7084-145645 GCA_032027005.1 Thermincola sp.
AGCACCTTAAAGGCAGCTTCTGTGGAATTAATGTAAGCAAAACCGATCAGGCCGGCCAACCCCATTGAGACCGAGATGGGCATCCGGAACAGCATCAGGACCAGAAATCCCCCAATGCCCAATAAACCTGTCATTATAGGATCCATTTATAAACTCCCCCCCTTATTGGCTGATAAGATCATCAACACTGATATTGTCTGCTGCCTTAACAGTAGGCGCGGCAGAGAAAAGGCCTTTTGTGACCTTAACCAGATTGTTCAGCACCACTAACAAAAACACCACAATACCTACAGTCACCAGGTAGACAATAGGGTGAATAGGGAAGCCCAAAGTTAAGGCTATTTCATTCTTCTCCTGCATCCCCTGCCCGTAGAGAAGCATCTGCCAGGCCGTCATTCCCAGGAAGCCTGCGACCAAAATCTCTACCAAAACAATGACGAACTGTTGTGCTTTAAAGGGCAGCTTATCAGTAAAAAATGTCACCGCAATGTGACCGCCGTGAAAACCACAGTACGCCAGAGCCAGGCCAATGCCCAGGGCGGTCAGGTACTGGACAATTTCCACAGAACCCCTCAGGGACGAGCCAAAGAGACGCATAATTACATTCAGGGTAGTTGTGAACATGATGGCCGCCACTGCAGCCCGGGCCAGGATGTCCATGAAGTGGCTCGCTTTTTCCACAAACTTATTCATTAAATTATCACTCCTCCCCAGTAATACTTTACAATAAGCCAGCGCCTGAGGATAAAAACCACAGGCGCTTGTTTTGTTTATGCATTAGCGAAAAAATTACTTTGCTTTACTTTAGAACAAAAACATCTTTTTCGGGAAACTTGGCATTACCCTTTTCGGCCAATTCTTTAACAGTTTTCATGATATCGGCACCAGGTAAGCTCGCGTCATTCAGGGTCTTAATATATTTATCTTCCAGAGGCTTGAGCTTTTCTACCCATTTTGCCGTTTCTTCATCAGACAGGCTGATAATTTCAACCTTTTTCTTTTCTGTTAACCACTTCATCCCTTTGATGTCAATATCATCAAAGAAGGAACCAAACTCGCCTTCAATATATTTGTTGCTCACCTCAGTAAGGGCTTGCTGGATATCAGCAGGCAGTGAGTTCCACTTGTCATTATTCATGACCAGATAGAGGGCCTGATTATAAACGAAGGGTGCCAGAGTCAGGTAATTAGCCGAAACTTCACCGGTCCTAAAGCCTTGAACTGACTCAACTGGTGCAACCCCGCCGTCCATAATGCCCTTACTTAAGGATTCATACCATTCAGGAATTGGCTGGACAACCGGAACTCCTCCCAAAAGACCTATGGCATCAGCCCTGAGCCCTGCTGTAGCACCAAGCTGCAGGCCTTTCATGTCAGCCATCGTCCGAACCGCCTTTTTGGTGGTGTAGATGCTTCCCGGGCCGGTTGCAAAACTTAACAGGTGGTGAGTATCCTGCAATTCCTTGGGATTAAGCTGTTTAATACCTTCGTTTAAGGCATAAGTTGCGGACTTGGAGTTGTTATAGTTGAGACCGGGAACGATGAAGCTCTCTACTACCGGGAAACGCCCCCTATTATAGGAATAAGCGGAAATTCCCATATCTGCCACACCTTTGACTACTCCATCATATGTTTCAGTAGAAGGAGTCAGGGTACCGGCAGGATAGCTTGTGATCTTAACTCTGCCATTGGTGGCTTTTTCAACATCGGCAATAAAATTCTTAAGTACTCTTGCCTCAATGTCATGGGTTGCCGGGAAGAAATGCGCCAGAGTCAGGGTAATCGGTTTAGCGTCTTCTTTAGCCGGTTCAGTTTTAGCCGGCTCATTGTTAGCCGCTCCGGTTTTATCTGTGGATTCTGTTTTGCCGCCACCACAGCCGGCCAGTAATAAAAGTGTAAATGTCAGAATGATTCCTAATAATATAAAATTCTTTGCTTTTAAATTTTTCATCATGTAAAACCTCCTCTTCATAGTCGTAAAACCTTAACTCAGATAAGAATTCCCATGACCCCTCCCGTTCTTTAGAGTAGAAACTAACACGTTTACAAAATGGCTCTCCTCTAATATAGCGAATATTCTCCTTCCAGAATACGATTAAGGCCTAAACGGGAAAAAATTAGGGTTGACCAGCTTAAATATTGGACAAAAGGTTATTCACCAGTTGTTCTAACGGTTTATTATGCCAGAATACAGTTTTTTTACGATTGAATAGATTTCCTCTTTTTTCGACACTTCTTTTTGGCAATTGAAGCCCGTTTTTCGACCGTTTAACTCGAAATTTACTGTTTACCCATTAGCAAATCCGGCAGGAATGTGGAGATGACCGGAAAAGCAATTAATATGGCTGTCAGAATACTTGAGGCGATAACAAAGGGCCAAACTCCCCGGAAAACTGTTTCCAAAGGCACATCTTTGACTACACCTTTTATTACATAAGCATTGATACCTACCGGCGGGGTGATTACTCCTATACAGGTAACCATAACGATGATAACCCCAAACCAAATCGGGTCGTATTGCAGTACATTAACTACAATGGGGTAAAAAATCGGGATGGTTAAGAGCATCAGAGGAATCATCTCTACCAGACAGCCGCCCACCAGATAAACCGCAAAAATTATCATCATCACAGCAAAACGCGGCATATCCAGCTCACTCACCCAGGCTGCCAGCTCGAAGGGCATCCGGCTGAGGGCCAGAAAGCGGCTGAAGATCATGGCCCCGGCCACCAGGAAAAGAATCATGGCACAAGACCGGGTGGTATCTCTCAGTGAATTGTTAAAAGCCTGCCAGTTCATTTTACCGGTCAAAAGGGTGACCACAAGAACCCCAAAGGCCCCCACTCCACCGGCCTCGGTAGGTGTAAAGAAACCGGCAAACATCCCGCCAAGAGAAATGATAAAAATAAGAATGACTTCCAAATAAACCGCCCTTTAGGGCATCAAAGGTTTCCTGAAAACTCGCCCTGGGCCCCGGCCGCTTCGGGCCCAGTTCCGGGTTCCGCTTGCATATAATATAGATGGTCAGCATATACGCCAGGGTCAGCAGTATACCGGGCACCACACCTGAGATCAGGAGGCGGCTGATAGACTGCTCAGTGGCAATCCCGTAAATAACGAAGATTACGCTGGGTGGAATCAAAATCCCGATAGCCCCCCNAGCACCTTAAAGGCAGCTTCTGTGGAATTAATGTAAGCAAAACCGATCAGGCCGGCCAACCCCATTGAGACCGAGATGGGCATCCGGAACAGCATCAGGGCCAGAAATCCCCCAATGCCCAATAAACCTGTGATTATCGGATCCATATATTGTCCCTCCTCTTATTGGCTGATAAGGTCATCGACACTAATATTGTCTTCTGCCTTAACTGCAGGTGTGGCAGAAAAAAGGTCTTTCAGGGCTTTGCCCAGGTTATTCAGCACCACTATGAGAAACACCACGATGCCTGCAGTCACCAGATAGACAATAGGGTGAATAGGGAAGCCCAAAGTTAAGGCAATTTCATTCTTTTCCTGCATCCCTTGCCCATAGAGAAGCATCTGCCAGGCTGTCATTCCCAGGAAGCCTGCTACCAATATTTCTACTAAAACAATGATAAACTGCTGCAGCTTGAGGGGCAGCTTATCAGTAAAAAAGGTTACTGCAATATGGCCGCCGTGAAAACCACAGTAAGCCAGGCCCAAGCCAATGCCCAGGGCGGTCAGGTACTGGACAATTTCCACAGAACCCCTCAGGGATGAGCCAAAGAGACGCAAAATTACATTCAGGGTAGTCGTGAACATGATGCCGGCCACTGCAGCCCGGGCCAGGATATCCATGAAACGGCTCGCTTTTTCCACTAAATTGTTCATTAAATTGTCACTCCTTTCTGAAATACTTTAGATTAAAATAGCGCCTGCGGCATTACAACAACAGGCGCTGTTTACTTTACTCAAGGGTCCGGTTCCAGAAATTTATTAGGAAGCTGTTTTTATTATTTAGTATATGGAGCCTTTTCGGGGAACTCGGCATTTGCTTTATCAGTCAGTTCCCGGACAGTCTTCATAATATCTTCGCCCGGAAGGCCCTTTTCATTCAGGGTTTTAATATATGTTGCTTCAAGGGGCTGAAGTTTTTCCATCCATTTGGCTTTCTCAGCATCAGATAACGTAATGACTTCTACTTTTTTCTTTTCTTTCACCCATTTCATGCCTTTTTCATCAATGCTGTCAAACCATGGGGCAATGACTTCGGTAAAATACTTCTTGTTTACGTCAGTGATGGCTTGCTGCAGGTCAGCGGGCAGGGAGTTCCATTTGTCATTGTTCATTACCACAAAGAAAGCCTGGTTATAAAGGAAAGGGGTCAGGGTTATGTAATCCGCTGAAACCTCACCAAGCCTAAAGCCCTGAAGCACTTCTACCGGAGAGACCCCGCCATCCATAACACCTTTGCTGAGAGACTCATACCATTCGGGCATGGGCTGAACAACCGGGGTTGCTCCCAACAGCCCAACAGCATCTGCCCTCAATCCTGCTGTTGCGCCTACCTGCATACCTTTGAGATCCTCCAGTGAGCGAACCGGTTTTTTGGTATAGAGGTCCCCAGGTCCTGCGGCAAAGCTGAACATGTGATGGGTATCCTGAAGTTCTTGCGGATTCAGTTGCGCAATACCTTCCACCAGAGCTGCGCTGGCAGCGCTGGAGTTGTTATACTCCAGACCTGGCAGCAGGAAGCTTTCAACTACCGGAAATCGTCCCCTGTTATACGAGTAAGCTGATATCCCAATATCGGCAACACCTTTTGTAACGCCATCATAAGTTTCATTTGAGGGCGTCAAAGTACCTGCCGGATAACTTGTAATCTTAACTTTCCCACCGGTAGCCTTATCAATCTCTGCAATATACCCTGCAACAATTTTGGTTTCCATTTCATGGGTTGCCGGCCAGAAATGTGCCAAGGTGAGGGAAACCGGTTTTGCATCCCCGCCGGCTGCACCACCCTTGTCTGTGGTGTTTTGGTCGGCACTGCCGCCACAACCGGCCAGCGTCAGAATTGTGAGCACAAGCACGATTCCTAACAAATAATACCCTTTTGCTTTAAAAACTTTCAACATCTCAAAAACCTCCTCCTCTTCCTCTTTTTCTCTCTTTCTCTTTATGCACGCACGCTGCTGCTAACCCGAACCCATGCGTGTTCACCTGAATGAAAAAGTTGGCAACTTTGTTCCCGATAGAGAACACAGTTCACGGACAGGCTTTCTTTAAATATAAGCAATCTTTCCTGCAAATCATATATAAAAAAGTTTAACGGTATAAATCAGGTGTTGAATGGATGTTCAGCGCAGCCGGACAGTTTTTGCCGGGAAATATACACCCCGGTTTCACCACTCTAAAATGCACCGGCACGAAATCCGCCGGTGCATAATAGCTGAAAATATTTTAGTTAGTGCAGCGAGTCCAATTGCAGACTCCGCTACGATATCCGCACCACCCGCTTGGCTTTCATTTCAAAGCGCGGCAGGGTTCCGGCAGCACAATGCTCAGTCTCGACACGAATCTGCAGTTTGTTCCTGACTTCTTCAACAATGGCTCTGATGACTGCTTTGATCTTTTCAGGAGAATACTGAGCTTCATCAATCTCCAGCTTTAGCTTCAAGTCATCCATTTCCTTGACTTTGTGCACTTCAATCATAAATTCAGCCACTTCCGGGTAGCTGCGAATGATATTCTCCAATGCCGTCGGGAATACATTGACCCCTCGGATAATCAGCATGTCATCTACCCGGCCGATAACCCCGCCCATAATCCGGGCAAAGGATCTGCCGCATTCACAGCGTTTGGTATTCAGGATCACCCGGTCCCCGGTACGATAGCGAAGATTGGGCATGCCCCAGCGCCACAGGTTGGTCAGCACCAGCTCCCCGGATTCGCCGGCAGCACAGTGTTTACCTGTTTCCGGGTCAATGACTTCAGCAATATATCTGCTTTCTATGATATGCGGACCTTCAAACTGAGGCTGGCAGCTGAAACTTACCGCACCCATTTCAGTCATCCCATGATGGTCATAACATTTAGCCCCCCAGGACTCCTCCAGCTTTTTCTTGGTGGCCGGAATACTGGCACCCGGCTCGCCGGCGTGAATTGTTTTGATGATACTGGATTTGGACAAATCGATCCCCTGTTCGGCAGCTGCTTCAGCCAGCCGCAGTGCATATGAAGGGGTGCAGGCAAGCACTGTCGGTTTGTGGTCCAGGATAGCATTGATGCGGGTATTGGTATCCTGGCCTCCGGCCGGGATGGAGAGGGCCTTAATTATGCGGGCTGCTTCAAAAGCTGACCAGAAACCAACAAAGGGTCCAAATGTGAAAAGGAAGAAAACCTTATCCCATTCAGTTACCCCGGCACCTTTAAAAACATAGGCCCAGCATTCGGAAAAACCATACCAGCTTTCTTCGGTATCAATCCATTTCAACGGTTTGCCTGTAGTACCGGAAGTTTGGTGTAACCGCACATATTTATCCAAAGAATATGTCACATTGCTGCCATAAGGACCATTCTGCTCCTGATCCTGCACCAGCTCAGACTTTTTGGTAAAGGGCAGCTTATAAAAATCTTCCCAGGAATTAATATCATCAGGGTTTGTAAGGCCGGCGGCTTTATATTTTTCAGTGTAAAACTTGTTTTTACCCCAAATTTCATTAAGCCCGGCTTTAAATTTAGTGAGCTGCAGATTTTTTAACTCTTCACGGTCCATGGTCTCTTCTGCTTGGTTATAATAAGTAATTTCTTCTCCCTTATTATTCAGCGGTGTTTCAGCCAAACTCATAATACCACTCCTTTTTACTAATCAAATTTTCTTGGCAACTCCGTACCTGTGCAATTGGGCTTTACGTCAAAAACCTCAATGGTCTCCCCAATTCCCCCTTCTAAAGACAGAGCAGGTTATCCTGATGACCCCAGGCGACTATGTTCAGTACAACGAACCCCGTTCATATACTATCAATTTTACTATACATAAGTTATGCTTACAGGTACAGATTAAGAAGTTTAATAACACAAAAACAGCGTTAAGCGGTCATATTATCAGGTTATTCCGTTTATGGCAAATTACCGCTCTGTATACCGCGTTATTTTACCATTTAATCTTTTTATTTACCATTTATAATGTATTTTCCGCCATTAACCCCATCTAGCCCCATAACCTATTGACACCATGCTCAAAAAAGACCATAATTTATTATAAAGAACAGGCGTTTTTTATGCAGAACGCCAGGGTCTCCATTTCCCGCTTGTACCAATTGTTAAGGAGGTTTGCTTAATGTATTTACCGGATTTTGACTACTATGTTCCCCAGACCATCCAGGAAACCTGCAGTCTGCTGACCCAATTTGGCGACAAAGCCAAAATACTTTCCGGCGGAACAGACCTGATGGTCAAATTCAAGCATGGCATTATTTCTTATGAAGCACTTGTTTCCCTGAAAGAACTCAACGAACTAAAAGAAATCAGCTATCAGCAAGGTCAAGGGGTGATTATCGGGTCCAGAGCTACCCACAATGACCTGGTTAATTCACCACTCTTAAACGAAAAATACCTCTCTGTTTCCGAAGCCGCTCACCAAATGGCCTCAAATCAAATCAGGAACATTGGGACTATTGGCGGCAATTTAGTCAATGCGGTTCCCTCTGCAGATCTGCCCCCCATTCTTATCGCCCTGGGCGCAACTATAACGATGGTTGGTCCTAATGGTGAACGGACAATTCCCGTTGAAGAATTCTTTACCGGACCGGGACGGTCAGTACTGGCGCAAAATGAAATTGTTACCTATATTACGATCCCTGACCAGTCCGCCACCGGATCCAATTATATGAAGTTCGGCCTGCGCAAGTCAGGTGCTCTGGCTGTTATTGGCGTGGCTTCGGCGGTTACTATGGAGGGCAATGTGATCAAAGATGCCCGGATAGCCCTTGGCGCTGTGGCCCCTACCCCTATGCGGGCAAAAAATGCCGAAGCACTGCTGATCGGCAAAGAATATACCGATGAGCTGTTGGAACAGGCCGGTGTGGCTGCTGCTGCTGAATGTTCACCCATCACCGACATCCGGGGTTCTGAAGAATACCGCCGTGATATGGTAAGAGTGTACACCAAGCGTTCCCTGCAGGAATCTATAACCAAAGGCCATTGTTAAAGAAGGAGGATAGAACTATGCAATCAATCGTTGATAAACAAGGCATTAAACGCTTCCTGGTCAACGTGACAGTTAACGGAGATGCCTATACTGCTATTGTGAAAGCCAATACCACACTGTCAAATCTGCTGAGAGAAGAGCTTAACCTGACCGGAACCAAAAAAGGTTGTGAAATGGGAGACTGCGGTTCCTGCACCGTCCTTTTGGATGGCAAACCGGTTGACTCCTGCATTATTCTGGCTGTTGAAGTTGACGGGCGGGAAATCACCACCATCGAAGGAGTTTCCCAGAACGGTGAATTAGATAAAGTCCAGGAGTCCTTCTTAACTCATTCCGCAGTACAGTGCGGGTACTGCACACCGGGGATGATTCTCTCCGCCAAAGCCCTGTTAACTAAAAATCCCAACCCCACCGAACATGAAATTCGCGCAGCCATTGCCGGCAACCTTTGCCGCTGCACCGGCTATGTAAATATTGTAAAGGCCATTCAGGCCGCTGCCGGCCAAGAAGTAGAACATGACTAGGAGAGGAGTGATATAATGAGCGAGAATAAAACTATTCATAACAACGACTATGCCGTTATCGGCAAAAGTGTGCCCAGGATAGACGGACGGGAAAAGGTTACCGGGGCAGCTAAATATAATGGTGATTTAAAATTCCCCAACATGCTCTATGGTAAAATCCTGACCAGCCCCCATGCCCACGCTAAAATTATAAGTATCGATACCAGTGAGGCTGAAAAGCTGCCCGGAGTAAAAGCTGTTATCACCCATAAAGATGTACCCTCTCTTAAATATGGACTTAGCCCTGCCCGCTGGGACGAAAATATCTTTTGTATCGATAAAGTCCGCTTTGTGGGAGACAAAGTAGCTGCTGTAGCTTGTATTGATGAAGAAACCTGCTACAAGGCCCTGAAGCTGATTAAAGTAGAATATGAAGTTCTGCCTGCTGTCCTGGACCCCCTTACCGCCATGGACGAAGGCCAACCCCAGGTGCATGATGAATACCCAAGAAACATAAATACCGAAATTCACCAGGAGTTCGGTGACATCGAAAAAGCTTTTAAAGATGCCCACTATATCCGTAAAGATTATTTCGTAGGTCAACGTACTTACCACACCCCTATTGAGCCCCACTCTGCTATTTCAATGTGGGACGGCGATAAGCTGACCATTTACTCCAGTACTCAATCCCCTCATTATTTTCAATACTATATCGCCCGCCAATTCGGGATGAAAATGGGGGATGTGCGTGTCCTGAAGACCTATGTGGGCGGAGGCTTTGGCGGTAAACTTGAACCTACCGGCCTGGAATTTTCCGGTGCTGCCCTGGCCAAAATTACAGGGCGCCCAGTCAGGATGTTCTATGACCGTCATGAAATGTTTGCCCATAACCGGGGCCGTCATGCCCAATACATGGAAATAACCACCGGGGTAGATAAAGACGGCAAGATTTTAGGCTGCCACACTAACTTCCTCATGGACGGCGGTGCCTACACCAGCTTGGGAATTGCCACTGCATACTATGCTGGAGCACTGCTTTCCCTGACCTACGAGTTTGACAACTATAAGTTTGATATGTTCCGGGTGTATACCAACCTGCCGGCCTGCGGTGCCCAACGCGGTCATGGTGCACCTCAGCCAAAATACGCTTTTGAATGCCACCTTGATGAAATTGCCAAAGACCTGAATATTGACCCTGTAGAAATCCGCATCCGCAATGCCCGACGCCCCAATACTATGACTTTTAACGATCTCAAGATCAACTCCTGTGAAATGAAGGCCTGTCTGGAAAGAGTCCGGGATATGTCCGGCTGGGTTGAGAAGAAAGGTAAACTGCCCCAGGGCAGAGGTATTGGTATCGCTACCGGATCTTTCGTTTCCGGAGCCGCATATCCCATTTACCGCACTGATCTTCCCCACGCTTCCGCAATGATTAAACTCCATGAAGATGGTACTGCCGCTACTCTCTATACAGGTGCCGTAGACATTGGGCAGGGGTCAGATACCGTACTCTGCCAGATGGCAGCCGAGGCTATGGGCTTTGTCTACGAACAGATGAAAATTGTTGCCGCTGACACGTTAACCACCCCCCATGACTTTGGCGCCTATGCTAGCCGACAGACTTTAATGTCCGGCGCAGCCGTTAAACAGGCAGGCGAAGAAGTAAAAGCCCAACTGCTGCAAATGGCAGCAGAGATGTTAGAGCGCGATGTGGAGGATTTGGATGTTAAGTACGCGCAAATTTTCTCTAAAACAGACCCTTCAATCACACTACCCTTCACTGATGCAGCCAGGACGTTCTTCGTCCGCAAAGGCCCTCTGGTCGGTAGAGGTTCATACGCTCCGCCCAAGCTAGGCGGAACCTTCAAAGGTGCTGCGGTAGGAACCTCGCCTGCCTACAGCTTCTGTGCCCAGGCCAGCGAAGTGGAAATTGACCACGAAACCGGTCAGGTTGATGTCCTGGATGTTTGGGATTGCCATGACTGCGGGATGGTAATTAACCCTGGCCTGCTCCATGCCCAGGTCCACGGAGCCCTCTTCATGGGTGTAGGTGAATCCATTTGGGAACAGGTTCTCTTTGATGACAAAGGTAAAATCGTGAACGCCAACCTGGCTGAATACCGGCTGCCTACCGCCCTGGATATGCCGAAAGTACATTCCGCTCTCATTGACAGCTATGACGAAGCCGGACCCTGGGGTGTAAAAGAGGTTGGCGAAGGTTCCACTAACCCCACTATGGGCTGCTTCGCTAACGCAATATATGACGCCATGGGTGTACGGGTCAACAGCCTGCCCCTGACCCCTGAAAAGGTCTGGAGAGCCCTCAAGGAAAAACGTGAAAAGGAACAGGCAGAAAATAAATAAAATTGTTTAAAGAAAAAATAATAAAACTATAGTAAGAGGGCATTCCGTGCCCTCTTACTGATTAAAATCACCTAAGTAAGAGGTTTTTTAGGCTCAGCAGTGGAATTGTATTATATGTAGGCTAATTTTACGGTGGTGAAGAACATGACAGAGAAGAAAACCAGTAACAGCAGATACAATGCTCCCCTAATTTACAAAACCTTTTCCCTGTTGGAGGAGGTTGCCGCTAACCAAGATGTCCTGGGAGTCAGTGACCTGTCCCGCCGCCTGAATATTTCAAAAAGTACTATTTTCGGAATTACTCAGGCCCTGGCTGATCTGGGTGCTTTACGCCAAGACCCTGTATCCAAAAAGTATCGGCTGGGTCCGGCTTTAGTCAAGTTAGGCAACCAGGCCCTTTCAGGAGTAAACCTGCAGGCTGTGGCAAAGCCTTTTATGCTGCAGCTTAGCTCTGAATACCAGGAGACAGTATTTTTAGGTACTTATGATGAACAATATGTAAGTACAATCGTGGATAAAGCCGACAGCCCCGCAAAACTGAAAATCACCTCTCCTATCGGCACCAGGCTGCCACTTTTCGCCGGAGTCACAGGAAAAGTTTTTCTGTCCCGCCTGCAGAAGCAGAATCTAAAGCTGCTTCTAAAGGAAAAGTCATTGCCCCAGTATACCGAAAACTCTATTACTAATGTTAGCGATTATTTAAAAGAACTTGAAAAGGTGCAAAAGCAGGGTTATGCCACCGACCACGAAGAATACCTGCGCGGGGTAAATGCTATCGGCATTCCTCTCGTTGACCCCTGGGGCCGACTGGCGGGTGCCCTCTGGATGGTTGGCTTCAGCCATTCCTTTGCCGGTGAAAAGCTGGAACAGGCTATTCAAGCTACACTGAAGGCTGCCGAGCAGATTAATCAGGAATTAGGACACTAACAGCGGTAAGGAGTTATGGCCATGAACCTTTGGGACGCCCTCAATCTTTCAAAAAACAGTATTGTCAGCCTGGTGGGCGGCGGTGGCAAAACCACTACTATGTTTACCCTGAGCAGAGAGGCTAAAGAACGGGGTTTGAAAACAGTTTTGGCAACCACCACCCGGATTTACTGCCCAGAAGACCAAAAACTCGCCGTTGTTGCAACAGATAGTCCGGACGCGCTTTTCTCCGGGGTACGGAACAAACTGTCCGCGCTCTCCACAGTGGTGGCCGGGGCGGAAATTGCGCCAGACAATAAATTAACAGGTTTAGACCCACAATTGGTGCCTGGATTACTGGCAGCAGGCGCCGACCTGGTGGTCGTGGAAGCAGACGGGGCAGCCCGCAAACCTTTTAAGGCACCGGCAGATCATGAACCTGTCATTCCTGCAGCTTCAACAGTCGTTATACCAGTTGTGGGCATAGACTGCCTGAATAAACCCCTGCTCCCGGAATATGTCCATCGGCCTGAGATTGTGGCAGCATTAAGCGGCTTAAGCTTAGGTGAAATAGTGACCCCGCAAGTTGTCGCCAGGATTTTAACCCATCCCCAAGGCTTCCGCAAAGGGGTGCCGGTCAATTGCCGCTGGATTCCCCTGATCAACAAAATCGAAACACCGCAGGAGTTGGCCCAGGCCCGGGAAGTTGCCGCTCTGGCAGGTGAAATTATACCCTGTCGGGTCATTATCGGAGCATCGGCACAAGCTCCCCCGGTGATTGAGGTGCTTGACTTTAACCAGTTTTGAGGCTATTATATATCTAACCAAATTTGGGCACCGTTCCCTTATTAGGAGGTGCTGAACATGATTAGTGCCATAGTGCTGGCTGCCGGAACATCCAGCCGGATGGGCCGGCCGAAGCAGCTGCTGACTTACCGCGGCCGACCTTTATTGCGCCATGTCATAGATATTGTCAGCCGGTCCTCAGTGGACCAAATAATTGTAGTCCTTGGACATCGCCGGGAGGAAGCGGCGAAAACCCTGGAGGGCCTGCCCCTGCAGATAGTTGTGAATCACAATTATACTTCAGGCCAAAGTTCGTCTGTCAAGACCGGCCTGGAGAGTTTAGCATCTCCCCACTCTAGCCCTAAGGCGTCAAAGGCCCGCGCCGGAGTTCTGTTCGTCCTGGGCGATCAGCCTCTGTTGAAGCCGGAAACAATTAATCTGTTGATAGAAAAATTCCTGCTCTTGGGTGGTATTGTAGCCCCTTATTATCAGGGAAAAAGAGGCAACCCGGTCCTGTTTGATTTATGTTTGCGGGACGAGTTTGACTCTTTGGAAGGCGATGCCGGTGCCCGGGAAATAATTTTCAGACATCCTGAGATACTTCATCAAGTTAACGTCACAGACCCGGGTATTCTCCTCGATGTGGATACGCCGGAAGATTTGGAGGCTCTTCAACATGAGCGATAATCTAATATTGATTAAAGGCGCCGGGGATTTGGCCACCGGGACCGCGCACCGTTTAGCCGGCTGCGGTTTTCCGATAGTTATGCTGGAAGTACCGGAGCCCACCGTGATTCGCCGGACAGTCTCCTTTGCAGAAGCAATTTTTCAAAAAGAATACCAGGTAGAGGGCATTACTGCCAAAGTGGCAGATGCGCCTGCAGATGTTCCGGGAATCGTGGCTGCCGGAAAAATCGCCGTCCTGGTGGACCCGACATGGTCTGCCATCAGTTTGCTAAAACCGGTCGCAGTGATTGACGCAATTATTGCCAAGAAGAATCTGGGCACCTCACTGGCTGACGCTCCTGTAGTGATTGGCCTGGGACCGGGATTCACCGCCGGAGTGGATGCGCACGCCGTAGTGGAAACCCAGAGAGGTCATTATTTAGGCAGGGTGATATATACCGGCTCAGCTGAACCTAACACCGGGGTCCCCGGGGAAATTGGCGGTTACAGCACCGAGCGCCTCCTGCGTTCTCCCGCAGCAGGCCCTTTCCATGGGGTCCGGGAAATCGGTGACATTGTTAAGACCGGCGACCTGATCGCAAAGGTGGGGGAAACACCTCTGTACGCTGCCATACCCGGAGTCCTGCGCGGCATACTGCGCAGCGGGCTGTCCGTAACCCCTGGATTCAAGGTCGGGGATATTGACCCTCGCTGTACCCGGGATCACTGTTTCACCATTTCCGACAAAGCCCGGTCGGTAGCCGGCGGGGCTTTAGAAGCATTGATTGCACTGCTGGGAAGGAGGCAGGTTCATGGATGTTAAATTTAACACAACACTCAGGGAAGTCTGTCTGGGCGAAGCTGCCGCAGCTATGGTAACTATAACGGCAGTTAAAGGTTCCACGCCGCGTAAGCCGGGGGCGAAAATGCTGGTCCTCCCTGACGGTCAGGTGTATGGCACAATTGGCGGTGGCTGCGGCGAAGCAGATGTCCGCCGGGAAGCCTTAAACGCCCTGACCGAGCTTACCCCAACAAAATATATGGTTAACATGACCAATGACATAGCCGAAGAAGAAGGTATGGTCTGTGGAGGCTTAATGGAGGTTTTTATCGACATTATAAAGCCACAGGCGAATCCCGAAAAAGTTTTACTGTCCGGTTACCTGGACTCCCTGGAAGCTAGTGAGCAGCCCGTCCTGGTGACAGTTACCCATTCTCCGG
The DNA here is from genome assembly GCA_032027005.1 of Thermincola sp. Lineage (GTDB taxonomy): Bacteria > Bacillota > Thermincolia > Thermincolales > UBA2595 > JAVSMW01. The sequence continues at coordinate 21,701 of JAVSMW010000002.1, forward strand.
AAAATCCACATCTTTTCGGCCGCAAGTGTTACTTTACCGCCGGTGCCAAGCGTTACGGCGATCTGGGTGATGAAGACCTAAACAATCTGGCTGGAGAATTGGCAGATCAGGTCCGTTCTGCCGGCAAAATCCGGTTGGTAAGAACCACGGCTCTGCCCGCCAAACCTGAATTTGAACTGCTGCTTGAACCCGCACCGGCACCTGTTGAATTACTTATACTCGGCGGAGGCCATATCGCCAAGCCGCTGGCTGCCATGGCTGCAATCCTCGGCTACCGGGTAACAGTAGTTGATGACCGGCCGGCTTTTGCCAATAGTGCCCGCTTCCCCGGTGCCAGCAGGGTCATTTGCCAGGATTTTGGCCGCGCCCTGCAGGATCTGGAGATTGGCCCGACCGCTTTCATAGTTATAGTTACCAGAGGCCACCGGCATGACAAAGTCTGCTTAAAAGCTGTAGTCTCCCAGCCAACCGCATATTTAGGGATGATCGGCAGCCGCCGCAGGGTTAAGGCTTTGTTAGCAGAACTTCTGGAGGAAGGAATTCCTGCCGGACAAGTGGAAAGAATTCATTCACCTATTGGGCTGAACATCGGTGCAGAAACTCCCGAAGAAATCGCTGTGAGCATTTTGGCTGAACTAATTAATGTCCACCGGGATGGCAAGGCCCAGTCTTTAAAAATTACCACTGATGCTTGAAAGCTGGTGAATATTTTGAAAAAAGTTAGAACAGAAGATGCTGTCGGAATGGTCCTATGTCATGACCTGACTAAAATCGTACCGGGAGAATTTAAAGGTGCTGCTTTTAAGAAAGGCCACGTCGTCCGGCCGGAAGACATCGGAGATCTTTTAAAAATGGGTAAGGAACATATTTATGTCTGGGAATCAGACGATCAGTCCCTGCACGAAAACGATGCCGCCCAACGCATTGCCCGGGCCGCGGCAGGACAGTTTTTGGAGTTAAGTGAACCCCGGGAAGGTAAGATTAATCTGATCGCTTCCTGCCGGGGATTATTAAAAGTTAATGTGGCAGCGCTGTCTGATGCCAATTACATTGAAGAAGTGGTGATAGCCACGCGCCACAATAATCAAATGCTGGAAAAAGGAGATGTTGCCGCAGGCACCCGGGTGATTCCGCTGATTATTAACAAGGACAGAATTGAACAGGTTGAGGATCTTTGCCGCCAAAGGGGCCCTCTGGTGGAGTTAAAACCCCTGCAGACCCTGAAAACCAGTCTGATTACCACCGGCAGCGAAGTTTTTTCCGGCCGGATACAGGACCGATTTAGTCCTGTTGTCAAGGCTAAGCTTGCTGAGTTTGAATGTCCGGTTACCAGTCACTTGCTGCTCCCCGACGACCTGCCGCAAATTGCCGAAACTATTAAAAAGGTTGTTTCCGAAGGCGCAGAAATGGTCATCATTACCGGCGGCATGTCGGTAGACCCTGATGATGCTACACCCGGGGCAGTTAAAGCCTCCGGGGCAGATATCGTATCCTATGGCGCCCCCCTGTTCCCAGGCGCCATGTTTCTCCTGGCTTACCTGAATCAGGTCCCGATTCTGGGCCTGCCCGGTTGTGTAATGTATCATAAAGCCAGCGTTTTCGACCTGGTTCTACCCAGAGTGCTGTCCGGCGAAAAAGTTACCCGGCGGGATTTGACTAATCTGGGCCACGGGGGTTTATGCCTAAACTGTCCGGAATGCCGTTATCCTGTTTGTCCTTTTGGCAAAGGCTGCTGATTTGCCATTCTCGGGGAACCGGAGGAAATTTATTAGGCAAAAGGAGTTACTCCAGCTTAGACCTTGTATATCCAGGGTCTTATTTCGCTTTTATTTCATTAAAAGAATACTTTTCTCTGCACCTCTGCGGTTTGTTTTATATTTAAAATAAGTTGGTAGGCTCTCGGAAAAGGACATGAAAAATATACCACAGAGGGCACGGAGACACAGAGAGCAAGGAGGTAATCTTAATGTCAGAAAAAATTAAGTTTGAAAAGCATCAACTGGCAGCTAAATTTTTGGATCCCCGCCAGGAATTCAGGCCGACCTTAAATGAGTATCAGGTGCGAGTTGACCCACTTACAGGAAGGACGGGCCACTTCTCGCATTTTGGAGTAATTAAGCCGCTTAAATTAGATTTGGAAAAATACAATGATCCCGAGATCAAAGGCTTCTGCCCATTCTGTGGGGAAAATAAGACAACTATTACCCCTAAGTTTTGTACTGATGTGACCCCGGAAGGCCGCTTCGCCCAGGGAGAGGCCTTACTGGTGCCGAATCTGCATCCATATGATATATATAGCTCTGTCTTGATTATGACTGATGATCATGTGGTGCCTTTGGGTAAACTTAATCACAAAATCTTAGGGGACGCTTTTTCTGTGGGCCTGAAGTTTCTCCAAAGGATTAAGGCTATTGACCCATCGCTGCCGTATCCTATAATGACCTGGAACTACATGCCGCCCTCGGGTGGGGGCTTAGTCCATCCGCACCAGCAGTATTTTACCTCAGCTAATCCCGGCAACCAATACATTGATGAGATGAAGGCTTCCAAAGAGTTTTATGACAGACACCGCACTAATTTCTGGTCGGAACTTATTATCACAGAGCAGGAACAAGGTGAGAGATATCTCGGGCAGGTAGGGAACTCTCACTGGATGCTGCCCTTTGTAACTTCAGGGACTATCGGGGAAATAATGTGTGTTTTCCCCAACGTATTTAGTATTGATGATTTTACGGAATCAGACATTTCTGACCTCGTAAACGGTCTGCAAACTGTATTCCGTTACTTTTGGGATACCGGTATTTGCAGCTTCAATGCGTCACTGTTTTGGGGACCACCTGAGCAAAAATATTTCCCCGCACACTTTCGAATAGTCCCCAGAACTTTTATGAACACCAGGGATTTTGCCCCGGACTTAAACTTCTTCCAGCTGATGCTTCGCGAATCAATCAGTGGAGTTTTTCCGGAAGACTTATGTCAAGAGATAAAGCCGTATTTTGATAGCCTTTAAGTGAGCTCGTTCAACTAAAGTTGAACATCGAGACTTCGGTGGGGGAGTCAACCCCCACCAAAGCGGAGTGCGGGGAATCACTCCTACTTATAGAAGTGGGAGTCTTCCGATAGGATAAGCACAGACCGCCAGGTCTTTAAACCTGGCGGTCTTTATTTGCTTAATTATTGTTATTATTCATTGAGTTTTCTCAGCATAAATCTCATGATCTTGCCGGTGGCGGTTTTGGGCAGTTGTGGTGTAAACTCGATCCAGCGGGGATATTTGTAAATTGCTATCCGCTCTTTAACAAAGGCCTTAATTTCTGCGGTTAATTCTTCCGAAGGGTTTATCCCTTCTTTCAATACCACATAGGCTTTTGGCTTAACCAGGTCATCCTGGTCAACAGCACCGACAACCCCACATTCCAGAACAGCAGGATGCGCCATGATGGTGGATTCGACCTCAACAGGCGATACCCAGATGCCTCCGGCTTTAATCATATCGTCTCCACGACCAACGTAAGTATAATAACCTTCGGTATCAACATAATACTGATCACCGGTATTAATCCAGGGGCCATGGAAGGTCTCTTTGGTTTTTTCGTGTTTATTCCAGTAGTAGGCAGCAATACTGTCACCTTTGATCATAAGTGTGCCAACTTCTCCCTCAGGGAGCTTGCTGCCATCCTGATCCACGATTTTAGCCTCATATCCCGGTACAGGTTTACCTGAAGTACCTGGTTTGTAATCATCAGGACGATTGGAAATGAAAATATGGGTTATTTCTGTTGAGCCGATGCCATCCAAGATAATTAAGTTAAATTTATTTTTCCAGGCATCAAAAATTGGTTTCGGCAGCGCCTCTCCGGCTGAGACACAATACCTTATAGAGCTGACATCTATATCGGTAGTAGTTCCGGCTGCCTGCAGCATTGCTCCATAGGCTGTAGGAACACCGAAGAACAAAGTCGGCTTATATTTGTTAACTAAATCAAAATATACGTCGGGAATAAACCGGTCGGGATAAAGCACAGTTGAACCACCTACATAGAAGGGGAAGTATAAGCCGTTCCCCAAACCATAGGCGAAGAAGAGCTTGGCAATAGAAAAGGTGATGTCATTTTCATTTATGTTAAGGATTCCTTTGCCATATAATTCACAGGCTGCCAATATATCATGCTGCAGGTGAACAGTTCCCTTGGGAAAACCGGTTGTCCCTGAACTATACAGCCAAAAGGCGGGATCATCTTTGCCCGTGTCTGCAGCTGTTAATTCATCAGAGGCTTCACTGGTCAACTGAGCAAAGGACAGTTGACCCGGACCGGCATTTCCGACAACCACCAGGTGCTTCAGATAAAGTAATTCACTGCGGACTTCTTCGATTAACGGGGCCAGATCTTCACTTACTACAGCGACTTTAGCCCGGCTGTCATTTAAGAGATACCGGTAGTCTTTGGGTTTTAACAAAGTGTTGGTGGGAATAGGGACTGCTCCTATTTTGATAGCCCCAAAAAAGCCGGCAACAAACTCAGGACAGTCATAAACCAGCACCAAAACCCGGTCCTCCATACCGAGACCGAGATTTTTCAAAGCATTACCAGCTTTATTTACTGACTTATATACATCTTCATATGTCAGCTTTTGATCCTGATAATAAATTGCAACTTTTTGGCCTCTGCCAAGCTGCAGGTTTTTGTCAACCAATTCAACAGCTATGTTGAGCTTCTCAGGGATATCAAAAGTGGGCTCGCTCATTTTTGACGCCTCCTTAAACATAATATTGTTTCACTTTGTTAGTGAAGTTTTAATCTGAGTCTTAACTCTTAAGAATTTGCAAATTATGTTAGCAAGAGGAATTGTTTGGGAGCACAATTACCCGGGTTGCCGAACATTTCCGGCAACCCGGGGTATATTTTGATTAATCAAAAAACTCTATATCAGGACATTCACCGTTGAGGCCAGGAACACCAAGAGCATCCAGGTCTGACCAAACCTTAGCCGCTTTAGCCAAGCCCCACATTACGCCACATTCATTGGAAGGCCAATCTGCCATTAGAGCACTTGTTAAAATAGGATTATTTCGGAAACGGATTGCTTCGATTTTAATGAAGGGAGTAGGTCCGCCCGGGCGTCCATAGTAGCCCTGGAACTCCCCAAAGGGTCCTTCTTCAGCAGTCTGATCAGGGTAAGAGAACCCTTCTATAATGATATCTGCATTGCCTGGCAAAGTCAAGCCTGTGATATTACTTTTAAAAGTTTCTGTAGGCTCCCCGGCTATTCCGCCTGCATATAAGTATTCAGAACTATCTTTGGGGAAAGATGTGCAATAAAATACCGTCAATGGAGATAATCAATGTGCCACATAAATAGAAAAGGAACTGCTTCTCGACGAACTATTAAGTTCGTTTCACAACAGCCATTTAAAGAACAAATAGGGTACTAAGTTAACTTTTTTCCACACCAAAAAAATCGGCAATATGGATTTACCCAATAGAATTGATCAAGCCGACACACCCTGTTCTCTCAACACTACCGGTCAAACCATCCAGCAGCATCTCATAAACCTGAGGTGCCTGGTCCGCCAAGCCGGGGCGGCGGTGCCAAACCCAGCTGGTGACAATCTGATCCAGGGTGCCAAAAATCATCTGGCGCACCAGGAATATATTCAGCCGTGGATTAAAAGTACCATTGTTCTGGCCTTCTTCCACAATCTCTTCAATTAGCTGAAAATAGTGCCTTAAAACTTTTCCTGTTGCCACACGGAGCATCGTGTCCGGTTGGCGCAGTTCCACCAGACAAACAACTGCCAAATTAAAATTTGCTTCCACCTTGGTCAGATGTGCCTCCACAAGCTTTTGAAGTTTTTTTGCCGAGTCTTTGACTTCAGCTATCTCCAATTTAATCTCTTCAATGAAATTACCCAAAAATTCTTTAAATACATCGACCATCATTTCTTCTTTACTGTCAAAATATAGGTAAACTGTACCGCCGGCAACTCCTGCCGCCCGGGCAATTTTTTTAACTGGGGCACGCCTGTAACCGTTAGCTGAAATTACTTTCACCGCTGCTTCTATGATGGCCTGGTACTTTTCCCCTTTTTTCTTTGCCACTTCTCTCCTCCTGTTATTTCTCCTTTAATTCAAGCTCAAAATGCTCCCCAAATTTGGTTGTATTATCCGTGAACTTAAGATAGTGCGGTTTAATACAGTGCCAGTGGTTTTTCGAAACTCCTTTAAAGGATCCCGGGGTTTCTAGGATATGTTTCACCGCCGGAAATTTTTTTAAATAGGTGGCCAGAACCAAAGCCTTTTCTTTCAGGCTGTCAACGAGATAGGCCTCCCCTCTAAGCTGCACCCCCTGAATAGCCCGCCAATCCTGATAATCTTCGGTGATGGCGGCAGCAACGGCAGGGTTTTCACACAAATTACGGCTATGGATAGATGTCAGTTCGGATAAAAAATATATGTCATACCCTCGGTTTACAAAGAAAACCGGTGTCGCCCATGGGCCATTGGAACCATGAGTAGAAAGGACCATTGTACTGTGATTGGCAATGTAATTGAGCATTAATTGGGCTTTGTCAGTCATTGTTAACCCCTCCGTGAGTATCTGGCGATGTCTACTCCCCTGCGTATAAGCCATTCAGCCGTAAAACCTGTAATTATCACAGGTTTTTCTGCCAGTTCCGGCAGATTTCCGGCACCGACCATTAACATTGTTTTTCGCAGTTCATCTATAATGTCCCCAATGCGGTCCATCAACCCTTGTTCACCACTGTCAGTCAGTACCTGCAGAAAGTGGCCGGCCATGCCAATCAGTTTTGCTCCTAAGGTAAGGGCTGCAGTCATATCACTGCGGCCAGTAAAACCGCCGGAAGCTACAACGGAAATAGGCAAATCCAGGTTTAAAGCCTCTATAAGGCTAGCCGCTGCGGGTATCCCGATATTTTCAAAGCTTCCCTGGTAATCCCGCCCTGAACGCATGTACTCTATTTTAACAAAATCTGTTCCGCCTTTGCCGCCAACATCAATATACTTTACCCCAACATCATACAGCCTTTGGACTGCCTCCATGGAGAGACCAGAGCCGACTTCTTTCACAATGACCGGTACCCTGGATTGTTCAGCGATCTTTGCAATATTTGCCAGAATTCCCCTGAAATTTCTGTCACCTTCAGTCATAGTAAGTTCCTGGGCAACATTTAAATGCAGCTGGATACCGTCGGCTTCAATCATCGCCACAGCCTCTTTAACCTTTTCCGATGCTGAGAGGGCACTGAGATTTGCCAGCAGAACCCCGTCGGGATTCTCGTCCCGGGCCACAGTGTAGGTGTCCCGGACAGCGGGATCTTCCAGTCCGGCCGTCTGCGAGCCGACTGCCATGGCAATCCCGTGCCGGGCTGCTGTTCTGGCCAGACTCCGGTTAATTTGTTTGACATCGGCATGACCACCCGTAATTGCGTTGATGAGCAGTGGGGCCTTTAACTTCTTATTTAAAAAAACCAGAGAAGTATCAACCTCTGCAAGGTCTAATTCCGGTAAGGCCTCATAAACCAGGTAAATATCTCCGAAACCGTGCCGGCCCGGAGGCTGCGCAGTTTTCAACGCGTATTCGAGGTGATCTTTTTTTCGCTGCTGCCTTGTCATAGATAAACCTCACACCCTTCAGCCTGTAGTAATAACTTTTAGAACTTTATTCTTACTGTAATTCTGTTATTATTGTTATTATACATAATTTATTACTCAAACCCAAGAAATACATTCTCAAGATTATCTGGCCACTCCGGCTGTAATTTTCCTCAGCCGTATTCCGCCGCAGGTATGACCGTTTACTCCAGTTTCCCAGGGCAGCATCTACTCATCTAAGCTGTAATGCTCCGGCAGCAAACCGGCATCCCCGAACTTGACGGCTCAGAAGGCATTCCTTATATGATGGCCGCCTCACGTTTCGAAAAACATGAAACTTCCCGGCGGCCTTCGCCGTCTGCGGACATACGGGGACTCCCCGGTTTGCTGCTCTCCGCATTACTGCAAGATTCGTGACGATGCCGCCCAAGGTAACCTTCCGTAAACGGTCATACCTGCTCTGAATTCATAGTAGAGTTTAGGAAATAAAAGGCTGTGATGACCAAGGAATGAGTTATTTGGCCGGATTTTATCAATTCCGGGATGTCCTTTAGCGGAACCAGGACTACTTCGATGTCTTCTCCCTGATCAAGGTTCTGGGCCTGCTCAAGGCGAACATTGCGGGCCAGATACGTATAACAAAGGTTGTTCATGATTGCCGGATGCGGGTGGTAACTGCCCAAGAGTTGAACCTCTTGCGGGCTATACCCGGTTTCTTCCATTAACTCCCTGACTGCTGCTGCCTCAGGTGTATCCCCTGGATCAACCAAACCTCCTGGTAATTCCAAGGTGGTCGCCCTGATTCCATGGCGGTATTGTCTGACCAAAACCAGTTCGCCATCCGGGGTCAGGGGAATAATGTTAACCCATTCTCCTGCTTCAATGATGTAAAAATCGTGATCCCGATCCGTCCGCGGCGAACGGGCGGTGTCGGTCCGGACTGAGAAAACCCGGTAGGAAGAACCCGGCTCACTTTTGATCAAGGGCCAGGGTTTAATCATCTTAAAACCTCTCGGACGCGAGCCACGATGTCAGGAGGTAAAGAGATTTTTTCAAAGGCTTTCGGGTCTTGGCCCTTTTTGGTGGCGTCAAAGCCAAGTTTGGCTGTAACCCCACTAGCACCTACGGAAGGATCAATCACATAGCCCGGCAGATCTGTAACCAGCAGCGCATCCCGGTCGGCCTGAAATCTGGTGGCCAGAGCCCACTGAACTTCCCGCATATCATAAATGTTTACATCATCATCAACAACAGTAATTTGTTTAATCCGCGGATCCATATTGAGAAGCAGTCCCATGACCCGGCGCACTTCGGCAGGGGTGGTTCCATGCACAGATATTACAGCATGAAAACTGCAGGTACCCGGCACAAAATTTATATCCTTTACAGACGGGGACATGCCTTTTAAAAGGCGGATGGTTTCAGCGCTGCCGCCCAGGGCAAGCAGGACGTCAGTTTCCGCCCCCCAGACCTGAATGACCGGGAGGATGAAATCCCGGCGGTGGGTGACTGTGTGAATTTCGATAACCGGTGATTCTTCTGCAAAATAATGTCCAGTGGCTTCCCCAAAAGGACCTTCTTTTTCCCTCAGTCCGGGAATGATGCGCCCTTCCATCACAATCTCGGCCCGGGCCGGGACCAACAAATCTACCGATTCAGCCGGTGTCAACTCAACAGCATCACCCTTTAAACCACCTGTGACAGCAAACTTATCAGGCCCTTCGGCTGTCGCTTTGACTGTTGCCCCTATCTGCATGGCCGGGTCAACACCCAAAGCTATAGCCACATCCAGGCCCTGACCTGCCTGTTCCGCCTTCTGTAAAAAGGTGGCTACCGGAGGATTGGCTAGAAAAATGCCTAACCTGTTGCCTCCTTTCAGCTGGATCCGGTGCAGACCCATATTTTGCGCCCCGGTAACAGGATCTTTGGCCATGGTGACAGCAGAGGTCAAATACGGGCCCGCATCTTTTTCATGGTAAGTTAAGGCGGGCAGGAGGGTAACCAGATCGATGTTGTCTTTGATGATGACTTCTTTCACCGGGCCACTTTCCACAATCTGCGGGGGAATCGGCTGCTCTTTCCGATCAATAAAGCTCTGGGTCAGTGTGTCCTCTGTCACCCCAAACAGCATAGCCAGCCTGCGCCTGGTCCCCAAAACATTGCCGACTACAGTTTTCCCCGGGTATCCGGCGACGTTGTTAAACTGCACCGCTTTGCCGTCATTATTCAGCTTAAGGGCAGCTGACATCTCGAAACGTGGATTTAACTCATGTTTTACCTTCAGGAGTTCTCCATTCTCTTCAAGGACCTGCAAAAACTCCCTTAAATCACGATAAGCCATCCAAATTCCTCCTTATTTTAAAGCCTGCCTGGCTCTGGCCAAGCTTTCCCCGGGTACCGTAATCTTCTCGAACTGATCCGGACTGCCGCCTTTCTTGGTAGCATCCAGGCCAAGTTTAGACGTACTGCCGTCCGCATGCTTGGAATGGTCGATGACATAGCCCTTGAGTCCGGTCAGCAGCAGCATGTCCCGGTCAGCCTGGAATCTGGTGGCCAGGGCCCATTGGACCTCCCGCATATCGTATATGTTCACATCATCATCCACTACAATTATTTGTTTTATCCGCTGGTCCATGCTCAGGATAAGGGTCATCAGCTGGCGCACCTCCAAGGGGCTGGCCCCATGAACTGAGGCTACGGCGTTAAACATACAGGTGCCAGGAGAAAAATTCATTTCCCGCAATGCCGGAACCAGCCGCTTTAAATTAGAAAGATTATCGGCACTGACACCCAGGGACAAAATTACATCAGGTTCCGCTCCCCAGACCTGCATGAACTGATAGATGAAATCATGCCGGTGGGTGACAGTATGAACCTCAATGACAGGACTTTGAAACTCAAAATAAGAACCTGAGCTTTCTCCGAAGGGCCCCTCCTGTTCCCGGTAATTAGGGATTATCCGGCCTTCCAGAATCAATTCGGCATGAGCGGGCACCAGCAGGTCTGACGATTCAGCCGGGGTCAGCTCAATGGCCTCACCCTTGATCCCGCCGGCCACCGCAAACTTATTGGGTCCTTCAGCCGTAGCCTTGGTCATGGTCCCCAGAGTGATAGCCGGATCCACACCAAGGGCTATGGCTACCGCTAACCCCTGGCCGGCCGCCTCTGCTTTTTGCCAAAAGGTCGCCACCGGGGGGTTCGCCAGAAGAATCCCCAGCCTGTTCCCGCCTTTTATCTGAATGCGGTGCAGGCCTATATTCTGTACTCCGGTCTCCGGATCTCCGGCAATAATGATAGCTGATGTCAAATAGGGGCTAGCATCTTTTTCATGATAAGTTAAGGCAGGCAGCAGGGATATCAGGTCAATGTTCTCTCTCAGCACCACTTCCTTGACCGGCCCCCCATTAACCACGCGGGGAGCGATATGCTGGCTTTTCCGATCTATAAAGCCCGGGGTCAGTGTTTCTTCCGGTACACCCATGAGCCGGGCAACTCTTCCCCTGGTTCCCAAAATATTTGCTACAGCTTTTTTCCCGGGATGACCGGTGATATTTTCAAACTGCACGGCCCGGTCATTAATTAACTTCATGACAGCCGACATCTCAAAACGGGGATTTAACTCCGCCTTTATTTTTAGGACTTCCCCCTGGTTCTCCAGATCCTGTAAGAATTCCCTTAAATCACGATATGCCATTCAAATTCCTCCTTCTAGTCGGTTTCCCCGGCAGCCTTTAAGGCCGCCCTGGCCCGTTCTAAGCTTTCCCTGGGTACCGCGATTTTCTCAAACTGGCCGGGGCTGCCGCCCTTCTTGGTGGCATCCAGGCCAATTTTTGAGCCACTGCCATCTGCATGTTTGGAGTGGTCAATTACATAGCCCTTAAGGCCGGTCAGCAAAAGAAGATCACGGTCAGCCTGGAATCTGGTGGCCAAAGCCCATTGGACCTCCCGCATATCGTAGATATCCACATCATCATCCACCACAACTATCTGTTTTATCCGCGAGTCCATACTCAGAATCATGGTCATAAACTGGCGCACCTCAGTAGGGGTAGCTCCGTGAACAGAAGCTACGGCATTGAACATACATGTACCGGGCGCAAAGTTAATTTCCCTTAAGGACGGGACCAGCCTCTGGAGATTAGAAATGTTATCGGCACTGACCCCCTGCGATAAGACCACATCGGCTTCTACCCCCCAGACCTGCATGTACTGGTAAATGAAGTTATGCCGATGAGTGACAGTATGAACCTCCACAACCGGACTTTGAAACTGAAAATAAGAACCTGTACTCTCGCCAAAGGGTCCTTCCTGCTCCCGGTAATGGGGGATAATCCGCCCCTCCAGTATTAATTCGGCATGGGCCGGCACCAGAAGATCTGATGATTCTGCAGGAGTAAGCTCAATAGCTTCACCTTTCAGACCACCGGCTACGGCAAATTTATTGGGGCCTTCAACAGTAGCCTTAGTCATCACCCCGAGCATAATAGCAGGATCAAAACCTATGACTATGGCCACTTCCAGCCCTTCACCGGCTGCTTCAGCCCGCTGCCAAAAAGAGGCGATTGGGGGATTCTGCAGATTAATGCCCACTCTGTTGCCGCCTTTTAACTGGATGCGGTGCATTCCCATGTTCTGGGCTCCGCTCACCGGATCTTTGGCAACGGTAATGGCCGAGGTCAGATAAGGACTGACGTCTTTTTCATGAGAAGTTAAAGCAGGTATGAGGGATATCAGATCAATGTTCTCTCTGATCACAACTTCTTTCACCGGCCCCCCCTGTACTAATTTGGGAGCAATGTGCCGGTTTTTCCGCTCAATAAAGGTTTGGGTCAGTGCTGCCTCCGGAACGCCCATGAACCGGGCTACTCTGCCTCTGGTTCCCAGAACATTGCAAACTGCTTTTTGCCCCGGGTATCCGGTGATATTTTCAAATTGCACTACCCTGCTGTCATTGATTAACTTCATGGCAGCCGACATCTCATAGCGGGGGTTTAGTTCAACTTGTATTTTATTAATTTCTCCCTCATTTTCGAGATCCTTTAGAAAATGTCTCAAATCACGATATGCCACAACAGTAACCCCCTTATGTTTTAAGGAACGGACAGACCTACACTAATATTTAGCGAGGTCCGTCCTGGAGTAATTCTGAAGTAATTATTAAAGGTATTTTGCCGGAAACTTATTTATTTCCCCGTAAACCTCGATGGAATAAGGTTTCTCAAAAGCCTGCCCGCGCCCAAATCTGATTAACAGCTTTTGCGGGTAGGTATCGGCCTTTGCTGATACACGCGCCTTTACCCACTTATAGGCATATTTGTGAATACCCGGTGTCAGGTCCCGCACCTGAAGCTCCAATTCAGCGTCTTCCCGTAATTCATCCAGACTGTTAACAAAAATATCGTAGTTGAACAAGTTCATCTCCTCCTATCGTTTAAATCCCCAGTCAGCCCAGCGGGACGCAACTTTTTCCTGCAGGTCCTTAGGATATACTGTTTTGAATGAAACCAACAGCGGCCGGTCATTCTTATCCCAATCCAAGGGGAAGGTGCAGTCAAAGACTACCTTAGAACCTTTAGACCAGGTCCGTTCAAATTTGCTGGCAAAGGGGTTCAGAGGAGTGCCAACCCCATCCCAGACATGAATGCCATTCTTCGGATGACAGCGGGTGGTAAAGGCGTGGAAGACTTCCCTGTAATTGTAAATATTTACACTGTCGTCAACGACCACAACCATATGGAACCATGGTCCCAATTTACTGCCAAAGGCCAGCTGGCCGATCTGGGCAGCAATATTGGAGTAGATGGTTTTCACCCCTACCACCATCACGTGGTGAGTTGACTCTGGCAGCATATATACACCGGTGACAGGAATACCCTGGCTGCGTAATAATTTTTCCAGTTCCAGCCCCAGAGAGAAGGATCTCAGTAACTGACCTTCATCAGTGGGCACACCCATATTGGAAATAGTGGTAATGGGATTATTCCTGTAAGTTATGCATTTAACCCGGTATACAGTACGGGGCTCCCTGGGGGAGGTCCGGTAGCCCGTATATTCTCCAAAGGGTGCTTCATCCAGCTGGAAATCGGGTAGCACTTCTCCTTCGATGATGATCTCGGCATGGGCTGGAACTTCCAGGTCACAGGTTTCGCATTTTACCAATTCCACCGGTTCGCCCATCATCATACCGGCCAGTTCTGGTTCAGGAATGGAAGACGGCGCACAGGAGGCAATTGCCGAAAGAGGATCAGGGCCAATGACCATGGCGAAGGGCAGGGTCTTGCCTTGAGGAGCACATTTCCCATAGAGCATTTTCCCCATATCAGAGAAGGGTAATACCGGTCCGACCATCGTCTTGGAATCATAAACCATGGTCCGGTACATGCCCCAGTTAACATCGGCGGTTTCCGGGTCTTTGGTCACCACAAAGTGCCAGGTTCCCAGATAACGCCCGCCATCCCCTTCGTGCACCATGGGAGCCGGCAGGCTCAATAGGTCTGCGTCGTCCCCCATTAAAATATTCTCTTTACAGGGGGCCTGGGATTTATCTATAATCTTGGGCGAGATAGTTTTTCCGGCAGTCCTCTTTAGGTACTCGGCGGAGATTTCCGGGATACTGGTTCTGGGATCAAGGCCGAAAACTGTGGCCAGACGTGAATAGGTAGCGATAGGGGCGCCAAAATAACGGTGACCGGGGTAATCCTTAATATTTTCCATCAACGGTGCGGGTCCACTTTCTTCACAGGTTTTCCGTACAATAGCCCCTGCTTCCATGTCCCAGTCAATTTCATCCTTGATTCTGACCAGCTCATTATTCTGCTCCAGGGCGGCGATATATTCTCTGTTGTCCTTGTAATACTTCATATTAAATGCCCCTTTCATTACCAACCTTTATTCATAATCTTGTCACAGAAACCATCCCATTTTCCCTGAGCCCGGAGGACAAACTCGCCAAGCTCTCTCAGAACACCTCTGCCGCCTGCTTTTTCAGTTATAAAGTGAGAAATCTTCAGCACATCGGGTTTTGCATCAGAGGGAGCAACTGCAAAACCGACCCGTTTCATCACCCCCATATCAATAATTTCATCTCCGACAAAACTAACTTCTTCATCAGTAATATTCAGTTCTTCCAGCAGCTCCTGGTATTTAGCCACTTTCTCCTTAGTCTGGTAAAAGCGTTTAATTCCAATATCGTTCATTCTGGATTCTGTTGCTTTGGATTTCCGGGTGATTACCGCAATTTCAATACCGCATGCCATCAAGGCATTGGCCCCAAAACCGTCTTCATGGTTGAAGACACGATAGCGTCCTCCCTGGCTGTCATAAATTACATCATTGGTGGTAAGCACACCGTGAACATCCAGGATAATCAGTTTTATTTTTTTGGCTTTTTCTTCAGCTACTTTTAATTCAACTGTCATATTCTTATCCTCCTTTTTTTGTGACTAGTCTATCCCATATTCTGCCCAGCGGGCTTTTACTTTCTCTGCCATGGCCTCATCAAGCTTGATCTCAATAGGCCTCCTGTCACCCCACTCTACGGGGATGGTTGCATCCATGATAATCCTGGAGTTGATCATCCGGGAGGAATCAGGATCAAGAGCCGGGTCAAGGACTGTGGAACGGCCGCGCTTAATGAGTTCAGTGCCCCGCATCGGATCATAACGGACACCCAGAGCCCACATGACCCTGCCCCAGTCATCGGCTTTAATATCATCATCAACGATAATTACACCTTTTGTCCCGTATTGACCTGTGGTAGATGCAAGTACAGCGGCCCCCACCTGAGAAGAATGGCCGGGATAGGCCTGTTTGATGGAAACGATAGCCCAGAAGCGGCCTGCTGCTTCGGGTGGAACATAGACCGATTTGATGCCGGGGATGCGCATAGCTTCCAAATCCGTCCACAAAGTAGCGGTCCGCCCAAAGGCCAGCAGCATATGCATATCTGTGACCGGTCTGCCCACCGAAGATTGCCAGAGAACCGGGTTGTTCCGGTGCAGTACTCTTTTCACTTCCAGGCATGGCTTTTTGATAACCTTATGAAACTCGTCGGAATAGTACCCGGTATATTCCCCAAAAGGGCCTTCAGGCTGAAGATTTTCCGGATCAATCTCGCCTTCCAGGACGATTTCTGCATCGGCCGGGATTGGCAGACCGGTGACAGAACTGGTGATATATTGGACTGCTTCCCCGCGGATAGAGCCGGCTATTTCCATTTCGCTGGCCTTTGAGGTCATCAGGGAACCGGCGAGCATCAAAAGGGGGTCACAACCGATAACCGCCGCCGCAGGCATCTTTTGCCCTAACTTCTTATATTTCTTCATGATCCTGTCTCCACGCTTGCCTGGCAGGATCTGCACCCCGCAGCGCCTGCTGTCCAGCATCTGCATCCTGTAAGTACCAAGGTTAACTTCACCGGTTTCGGGGTCACGGACGATGATGAATACTGTTGTGCCAATATAACGGCCGCCATCTAAGGGGAAAAATCTTGGCACCGGGAATTTCTCCAGGTTTACCTCATCGCCTTCCTGGATATTCTCCAGGACGGAACCTGTTGCTAATTCTACAGGTGGGATAACCTCTTTTAACATGGTTTTCGTCCATCGGTGAGCCAAATCGCACATGGACAGGCCGACAGGCATCCCCAGGATGGTGGCCAGCCTTTTATTTGATCCAAAGGCTCCGGTCAGTACCGGTGAAGTGTGCCCTTTAACATTCTCAAAGAGTAGGGCCGGTCCGCCTTTTTCTTCATTCATCTTGGAAATATGGGAAATTTCCAGATCCCAGTCAACTTCCGCGGTAACCCTTTTTAGTTCACCCATTTCTTCGCATTTTCTGATAAACTCACGCATGTCCATACTGTTTGTCCCCCTTTTATTTATTATCCGGTATAACTGATGGGATCGTTAACGCCTAAGCAAGGCTGCCGGCCTTGCATCAACTCCTTTCAGGTAAAGCAAAAAGGCGGAGCAACAGGCCCTGTTCATTTGGGCATAGTTACTCCGCCAGCCCGCCTGAACGTTACCAGGCATTGCCATTTGCTTTTTGGGGTCTCAACGTTTGCCGAGATAGTTCCACTGAAGAATATTTTATGCTGCCACTAAAAATTCTGTCTAATCAGTTATATCATTAGGGATTATTGGCCTGCACCGTGCGTAAAACCTGGCGGGGTTCTTGCCGGGTTTCGCTCCCCCAGCGGGTAAACAGATTATGTTCAATATTGAACTGGTCTAAGGTCTTACCCACAGTCTGGTTGATTATGTCATCAATGGTTTTGGGCATGTGGTAATATGCCGGCATCGGCGGCAGTAACACCGCTCCCATTTCTGCCACGGCCAGCATCAATTTGAGATGCCCGGTATGCAGTGGTGTCTCCCTGGGGATTACGACAAGTTTCCTCTTTTCTTTGAGCATCACATCGGCTGCCCGCACCAGAAGTGAATCATTATATGAGTTGGCCAGTGCAGAGAGGCTCTTTATGGCACAGGGTGCGATTATCATTCCGTCGGTCTTAAAAGAACCGCTGGAGATAGAAGCTCCAATGTCCTTATTATCATGAACATAATCGGCTAACTTCTCCACTTCCCTGACAGTAAAAGTGGTTTCCATTTCAATGGTCCTTTTAGCACTGTCAGTTAAGACAAGATGTGTTTCCACATTACAGTCCCGGAGAGTCTCTAATGTCCTAATGCCGTATATTGCACCGGTAGCACCGGAGATGCCAACAACTATTTTCATATTCTTCACTCCACTTCTGATTTCTTTAGTTTCAGGGTGACAACATCCCCATCCACAAGACCCAGTGTCTTTTTAATATGAACCGGTGCTATGATTTCCAATTTTCCGGCCGGGTGTTTAGTGACCTCCGGCATTACAATGGCACCATCAATCTGGTCATTGATTTGAACCGAAAAGCAAACAGCGGAGCAGCATGCACCGTCGGTGGGGGCAATTGTTACTCCGCTGTCCCGCCCGAACGTTACCAGGCTTTGCCATTCATTTGTGGTTATGTCAAGATTTAGTGTGCCGGGATAGGGTACGAAACCCAGGGCAGTTCGAAAGGCTTCCACAACCCAGTCAAGTTGTGTAAAATATTTACCCTCACCAAAGCCGCTGGATACCGTACCCCTTAGAACTAACTCCGTTCCCATGGCTGTTCACCTAACCATTCACAGCCTTGACTCCCCCCCAGACCGTTACAGGTCTGCTTTGCAGGATAAGTAGGCCTTCTGGTATAGCTAAACCGGTATCCATAGCCCATTCAATATCCTGAGGGTGGCCATAGTGCTGTTCAATAGACAGGGCCATTTTGGCCAATTGGACAATTTCCTGATCACTGACACACGGTAAATTCTGTCTGAAGGCTTCGACATCACGAACAACAGTTTCACCGGATTCAGGATCCCTAATATACTGCATGGTCTTGGGAGAAATCCATCTCTCAATAATTTCAAAAGTGTCCCTTCTGACGGCAAAATGGTCAGGTGTCACATTCCCGCTGACTACACCCTCGCCCAGGCCCCAGGCTCCTTCAATAACAATTTTATTTGCGTCGCCGGTGATTGGGTCAATGGTAAAGGCCACTCCTGCCGAACGCGAATTAACCATTTTTTGTACCGCTACGGCCATTAAGGCGTCTTCCGGTTCAATATTTTTGGAACTGCGATAGTGCAAGGCCGGTGCTGAGAAAAGACTGGCCCAGCATTCTTTAATTCTCTCCAAAACATTTTCCAGCCCCACAATATTGAGATAGGTCTCATGCTGCCCTGCATAGCTGGCATCAGCAGCATCCTCCATAGTGGCACTCGACCTGACGGCTACCATGACTTCTGATGTCCCGTACTTCTCAGATAATTCTTCATAAGCTGCCCGTATGGCGTCCCGAATACTGGACGGCATAGGTGTGGATTTTACGATTGGCATAATAATCTTTGACGCTTCATGGAATGCCGCATCTTTCTTATTCTCAAGACTATGCTCAAGCATAGCGTCATATATTTTTTGGTTAATGCCTGTTTCTGTGATAAATTGTTTGTAAGCGTTAACTGTCACCGCAAAACCAAAGGGTACGTTCTTTCCAACTCTGACCATTTCACCCAGACTGGCGCATTTGCCACCTACCAAGGGTACGTCGTTAATACACAGATCTTTAAATGTACGAATCATTACCCAATCACCTCCGCAACTCCATTAGTACCATCAATCCGGATTCTTTGTCCTGTCTTGACATACTCCGTGACTCTGGCACCTCTGGTAATAGTGCCGACCACTGCAGGAATATTATACTCTCTGGCACAGATAGCAGCGTGGGCCAGCATACCGCCGCTGTCTGTAACAACACCCTTGATCTTGGAGAAAAGTGGAGTCCAGGCCGGGGTCGTAAATGGGGCAACTAAAATCTCATCCGGCTGTACTTCCTGGAAGCCTTCGTAGCCAAAAATGACCCTGGCTACACCTTCGACCACTCCGGGAGCACCGGGGAAGCCTTCGAACCGTCCTTCCACCCTGTCTTTTGTGAGGGCATTGCCCTTAATTACCTCATCAGTCATACCCCAAATCTTGATAAATACAGGGTCATCAACTCTTTCTTCAGGAATCATCCCGATAAAAGGCGGGGCTTTCACTTCGTGCAGGTCTTGCCAGTGCTGTTTACGTGCATCGGTCATATTTTTAACCTTTGCAAGATGTTCCTGAACTCCGATCTTTTCGTCCAGGACCACATCTTCCAGAATTTCTTCCAATTCGGAAATAGTCAGGAAGAAAACATCATCTACTTGATCTAACATCCCAAATTTTACTAACCGACTGCCGCATTCCTGAATCACATACCTCAACTCGGAATAAGTCCACTGCTCTACATAGTAATTATGGTCCTCATTAAAGGGATAAGAATACTGGGCATGCAGTAAAGCCTGCTTGAAACGCTCTTTGTCATGATCGGGAATTCTGGCAATGGTTTCCTCTATAAACTTATCTCTTTCTGCAATGATCTTTTTGGTATGCTCCTCATAATCAAAACCGCCTTTTTGGATATAAGTCTTAATTGTGGAGAGCACCGGATAAGGATCTTCGTTCCAGGTCTTATAGGCCGGATCAAAAAGCGAGGCGGTAGTTCGGCGGCCAAATTGTGCTAATAAATGCTCGAATTGATCCCACCATACCTTGCCGATTTCCGTTTCACAAAGCAGCTGCCTGACAGCCTGAGCCCTTTCTTCATTACTGCGCTGGGCCCCATCCGGCTCGCCGGCACGGTCAAAGACGGCTGTAAGATTCATCTCGCTGGCTAAATCGGCCAGACGCCACATGGCCCGGTCTAACTCGAACATTTTTGTTTCAAACCCTTGCAGGAAAACGCGCATTTGTTTTTCTTCGATGTTATATTCTTTACAGATTGCCTCAAAAGTCATGTATGCAAAAATTGATGGATACATATAAATGAAGTGCAGCTCCCAACTGCGTTTGGAAATCCTGACGGCATCCCGCAGGACAATCAACAGCCGGTCAAGAGGCAGAGTCCGCTTGTCCATGCCCCTTAGGTAACTCAGCATGCCGGTCCATTCTTTTACTCCTTCAGCGTAAAACTCAGGCCAATTATCCAGAGCTTTTTTCAGTTTTTCTGCAAATATAGGTTCTCGGTCTTTAATTTCGTCCGGGTCAGTAATCGGGGTTACCCCCGGATAGATCCTGCCATCATACAACACATAGTCAAAACCGCGGGAATACGGAAATGAAATCCATTCAGATGCCACCTGTGTCCCCCTGGGCCAATGATAGACCGAGGCCCCCATTGGGCTGATAGGAGGATTGTTATGCAGCGAGTCGTGAAACCACAGTCTCACCTGATCTTCCTTGCGATATGCTTTTTCTGGTGTCCATTCTACTGTATGTGACTTATCCGGTACTGTCATCACCGGAGCCCCCTTTCGTCCGGGTTGTTGCCCTTCCCGATGCTTTTGGTTAATATCAGTATACATAGACCGTCAATCCAAGACTACAGTTTAGCATTTAATAGATAAAAATTGAATCTGAACGGTTATGATAGCCATTTAATGTGTAATTTACAAAGCTGTTTCCCGTTTAAATCGGAATGAATGATCAGTCAACGCCCTAACATGATTGGAATTTTTACCAAAACTTCCTTTTAATCAGTAATTTGTACCGTTTAGTGCCTAAAAACTACAGCTTACACGAAAAACCCCTCCCTGTGGTGCTTATACTAACCACAAGGAGGGCTCTTCTTTTGCGTTATTTACGGGTTAACCCGTTAAGTAACATCTTATACACCTCAGGCACCAGGTCAGATAAACTGCGATTAGGGTTATACACCCAACTGATGACTATCTCGTCCAAAGTACCAAAAACCATTCTCCGGGCCAGGAATTTATTTAAATCAGGATCAAAGGAGCCATTGGCCTGACCTTCTTCAATAAGTGCTTCGATCAGGCGGAAGTATCTTTTCAATACATCTGATGTTGGCCGCCGCAAAGCCGGATCGGGCACCCTGAGTTCTACCATAACCACCACAGCTAAATCATAATCCTTCTCAAGGATAGTCAAATGGGTTTCTACCAATTTCCTGAGTTTACCGGGGGTATCGTTTATGCTCTCCATTTCAAGTCTAATCTGTTCAATAAAACCACCCAGGAACTCGTTAAAAACATCAACCATTATTTCTTCTTTGCTGTCAAAATACAGGTATACCGTGCCATCAGCCACCCCGGCCGCTTTGGCAATTTTATTTATCTGGGAGTTTCTATAACCATTAGCTGCTATTACATTAACGGCAGCTTTGAGGATAGCCTCGTATTTTTCACCTTTTTTCTTAGCCATTACGTTACCTCCACAACAACAAACAATCCTTTTTCAAGATTATATCATAAAGTGAATATATATTCATAGAAAAAGTTTTAGTTAATTGCATTGATGCTTTTATAATTTAAAAGAACTCTTGAGAGATACAATTCTGTTAAACACCGTTTTTCCGGGAGCAGAGAGTTTACTGTCCACATTAAAATAACCATGCCGGAAGAACTGGAACTTGTCCTGCTGCCTGGCCTCTTTCATATTGGGCTCGACAAAACCCTGCAGTATTTCCAGAGAATCCGGATTGATATGGTCTAGGAATGTTTTCTTTTCATCCATGCCCGTCTCTGTATTTTCCTCACCCCGGGCTTCTGCTTCAGCGGTCTGGTCAGCCTGTTCATCCAGGATCAGCGGTTCATAGAGCCTGAACTCGGCCGGCACGGCCTGGGATGCTTCAACCCAGTGAATAGTGCCTTTCACCTTTCGTTCGGTGAAATCAGTGCCGCTCTTTGTAGCCGGATCGTAGGTGCAGCGCAGTTCAATCACATTGCCTTGTTCATCTTTAATAGCATCTTCACATTTAATAAAGTAAGCATTTTTTAACCGCACCTCATTACCCGGATACAGGCGGAAATATTTTTTGGGGGGTTCTTCCATAAAATCATCTTGTTCAACATATATCTCTCTCGAAAAAGGAATTTTCCGGGTTCCCATCTCAGGGTTTTCCGGGTTATTTTCAGCATCAAGCCATTCCACCTGACCTTCCGGATAGTTGGTAATGACCACCCTGAGGGGCCGGATAACGGCCATTGTTCTTGGTGCTTTAAGTTTTAAGTCTTCCCGCAGAAAATGTTCAAGCATCTGAGCATCTACAATGCTGTTGCTTTTAGCTACCCCGATTTCCCGCACAAAGGCCCGGATGGCCTCCGGAGTATAACCACGGCGGCGCAGACCGGAGACAGTCGGCATCCGGGGGTCGTCCCAGCCGTCCACAACCAATTCGTCCACAAGCAGTTTAAGCTTCCTTTTGCTCATGACGGTATTAGTCATATTGAGCCTGGCAAATTCGATCTGTTGGGGCTTGGCTTCTGCTTCGCATTCATTGATGACCCAGTCATAAAGGGGCCGATGGTCCTCAAATTCCAGAGTGCATATAGAATGAGTAATGTTTTCGATAACATCTTCCAAGGGGTGGGCAAAGTCATACATGGGATATATACACCACTTATCCCCTGTATTGTGGTGGGAGGCATGAGCAATCCGGTAAATAACGGGATCCCTCATATTTAAATTAGGTGAAGCCATATCAATTCTGGCTCGCAAAACCTTTTCCCCGTCTTTAAATTCGCCATTACGCATTCTGGTGAACAAATCAAGGTTTTCTTCCACACTCCGGTTGCGATAGGGGCTTTCCTGCCCCGGCTGGGTCAGGGTGCCGCGGGTAGCGCGAATTTCCTCAGCGGATAAATCGCAAACATAAGCCTTGCCCTTTTTTATCAGGCTTACCGCCCAATTGTACATTTTATCAAAGTAGTTGGAAGCAAAATATAATCCGTCCCACTCATATCCCAGCCATCTGACATCTTCCTTGATTGACTCAACGTACTCGGTATCTTCTTTGACGGGGTTGGTATCATCAAAGCGCACATGGGTCAGTCCGTTAAATTCATCAGCCAGATCGAAATTCAGGACAATTGATTTAGCATGCCCAATATGTAAATATCCATTGGGTTCAGGCGGAAAACGGGTAATAATTTCTTTATGTTTACCTGATTTTAAATCATCAATAATAATGTTTTTAATAAAATTTGATGAGCTTGGTTTGGTCTCCATTAATTTCACCTTTCCTGTTAACTACAAATTTGGCTTCAAAAGGCTAAACATCCTATATAAGCATATCACATCTGATTTGCCTGGGCAAATATTCAATATTGCAGGTGAGGTGGTTCGTTATTGCCAATTTGAGCTTATACGCAAATTCGGGCGGGGGTTGGTGCTTACTGCCCTGGCAGGCTTATTTCACCCGGATAAAGTCTGACTCCACACCTGAAAAGGCCGAACCTCATGTATCCGTACATGCCGAAAAAGCTTCCTGATAGGGAAGCTTTTTCGACATTATGGCATGGCATAGCAAACCTACTACTTTTTTTCTCTTAAAATCGTTTTAGTTACTTCTATCACTGTTCTTATGTCTTTTTCCGGAGTTTCTCTTACCAAAAAAGCTAATTCGTCGATTAGAGACTTGGGAGCTTTGAGGTAGTTATCAGCTAATAAATAGTCAACCGTTACGCTTAAAGAATTTGCCATATTGACAACTGTTTCAAGGCTGGGCTTTCGTTCTCCCCGCTCAATTTGACCAAGGAACGAAACGGAAATCCCGGCTTTTTCAGATAAAACCTCTTGTGTCATCCCTAAAGCAAGCCTTTCTTTTCGCATCCGCTCGCCTAACTTCTTATAATCCATTATCGACATCCCCTTATTTAATTACTATATATACTGGTTAAAATATTATTAATGTTCTAATAGCGTTATTTTTTGTTGCTACTAGCGTTATTATGTAGTAATATATTACAATAATAGATTAATTTAATTAGGTGAGTTTAAACTCTAAGATGATGGGAGGATTAAATTTTGTACAAAAAATATTTCTTTTTACATAATCTGACTGACGAAGAAGTTCGCAGTCAGGGTGTTACAATGGGTCAATTTACAACAAGTGCCGGCAATACTTATTCCGTATGGGTGATGGAAAACTACAAGGGGATAGATATAATAGTGTTGATTCACGAGGCCGATAAGGAAATCGCAGGTATTTTAAATGCCCAGACAGGCAACATTTTATATTTACACCCAAGGTCCATAGATGGAGCCTTAAGAATATGGAATATAAGTTATTTTTTCCAGCATTAAAAAGCTGAAGGGAGTGTCCCATAGATTAAACTCATATGGGGCGCTCCCTTAATTCTTTGTGGAGAAAGCGGGCTTTTTCCAGTTTTAGCCGTTGTCATATCACACCATTAATGCTATATTTCATTTAACTAACCGTTTTATTAAGGGACAGTAAGGAGAGTGACCATGTTTACATTGAATCATTATCTCATTGCCGAAAGTCTGGAACAGGCTTACGAGCTGAATCAGAATAAGGCCAATGCTATCCTGGGAGGAATCCTGTGGCTTAAAATGGGCGGCCGAACCATTGATACGGGCATAGACCTATCTGGTCTCGGTCTTAATAGGATTGAGGAGACCGACGATTACTTCAGAATTGGCTGCATGGTTACCCTAAGAGACCTTGAAACTCATCCTGGCATAAAGAACTGTTTCCATGACTTCTTTTCCATGGCCTTTGAACATATAGTCGGGGTGCAGTTTCGCAACGGGGCAACCATTGGCGGCAGTATCTATGCTCGCTTTGCATTTTCCGATGTCCTTACAGCGATGCTGGCTTTGGATACAAAGGTCGAGCTTTATCAGGGCGGAATCATTCCGCTTGCCCAGTATGTTGACATACCACCGGACAGAGACATTCTCGTCCGGATAATCCTCCAAAAAAAACACCGCAATGCGGTTTGCCTTTCTCACCGCCTCAGTGCCACCGACCTTCCGGTTATTACCTGTGCTGTTTCCAACGGCGACGGTCTTTGGAAAATCGTGCTGGGAGCACGTCCAGGCCGAGCCAAGCTGACAGAATTCAAATTGGCTGGATACCCCGATAAAGCAGACATCGAGCAATGGATAACACAGGTCTATGAGACAGTCGAATTTGGTTCTAACTCCCGCGGAAGCAAGGAATACCGTCATCACCTGGCAGGAGTTATGATGAAAAGATGCATAGCTTTGCTCGCGTCAGGAGGTTCTTATGAAAATTAATGTTTGGATCAACAATCAGGAATTCACCGATGAAATCAAACCAGACATGGTGCTCCTTGATTATCTGAGAGAAAAGGGCTTTTACAGCGTAAAACGCGGCTGTGAAACCTCAAACTGCGGCTTATGTACCGTTCACGTGGAGGGGAAGCCTGTGCTTTCATGCTCGACTCTGGCTGTTCGGGCCAACGGGCTGCACATCACAACCCTGGAGGCCCTGCAGGAAGAGGCCGGCGAGATTGGCGCCTTTCTGGCTGAGGAAGGGGCCGATCAGTGCGGCTTTTGCAGCCCCGGCTTTGTGATGACCGTGCTGGCAATGAAGCGGGAACTAAAGAACCCTACTGATGATGAAATTAAGAAATACCTTGTCGGCAATCTGTGCCGGTGTACCGGTTATATGGGGCATTTAAGGGCATTAAAAAAATACCTGCACCGCTCATTGGAGGTGTAACACATGAAAAATGTGAATCAGGGATTCAGAAAAAAGGATGCTATGGCACTGGTAACAGGTAAGCCGGTTTATACTGACGATATAACGCCACAGAATTGTCTGGTCGTTAAAGTATTAAGAAGTCCCCATGCCCGCGCAATAATTTCTGACATTGACACAATTGCTGCTAAAAACCTCCCGGGCATCGAGTGTGTCCTAACATATCATGATGTTCCTACATCAAGATTTACGACAGCCGGCCAAACTTATCCCGAACCGAGTCCTTATGATAGTTTAATCTTGGACTCCCGCTTACGCTATGTGGGTGACTCGGTTGCCATTGTGGCCGGTGTTGATGAAAAAACAGTAGACCGGGCTATGAAATTGATTAAAGTACAATATAATGTTCTGGAACCGGTACTGGATTTCAGACAAGCCAAAGACAATCCCATTCTTATTCACCCTGAAGATGACTTTTTTACCCTCTCTGATGTAGGTGCTGATAATAAAAGAAATCTGTGCGCAGCAGGCGGCTTTACACATGGTGATTTCGATGACGAATACAGCCGCTGTGCCGTTACTGTAGAGGAGACCTATCATACGAAATCAAATCACCAGGCGACTATGGAAACTTTCCGTTCTTATACGGAATTAGATGTATATGGCAGGCTCAATGTCATCTCTTCGACACAAATACCTTTTCATGTACGGCGGATTCTCTCCAATGCGCTCCAGATTCCGAAATCAAGCATCCGTGTCATTAAGCCCCGGATCGGCGGCGGCTTCGGCGCAAAGCAGACGGTGGTCAGCGAAATCTATCCAGCCATTGTCACCCTAAAGACTGGAAAACCGGCTAAAATTATTTTCACGCGCAATGAAACCTTTATCTCCGGCTGCCCGCGCCATGAAACAGCAATTACAGTGCGCCTGGGAGCCGATGAAGAGGGAAATATAAAAGCAATTTCCATTTATACCCTATCCAATACCGGAGCTTACGGCTCCCATGGCTCAACAACAGCAGGTCTGTCAGGCCACAAGCCCATGCCGGTCTATAATGCTGCTAAGGCATTTAAATTTCAATATGAAGTCGTCTATACTAACACTGTCGCTGCCGGTGCCTTTAGGGGGTATGGGGCTCCCCAGGGCTTTTTTGCCCTGGAGTCAGCTATAGATGAACTGGCTGCCAAGCTTGATATGGATCCCACCGTTCTGAGGGAGAAAAACATGGTCCGGGAAGGCCAGGTTATGCCTGCCTATTACTACGAAACCGCAACCAGCTGCGCCCTTGACCGCTGTCTGGCAAAAGCCAAAGAATTGATTGGATGGGATCAGAAATATCCATACATTAAGGTGGGAGACAATAAGGTGCGCTCTGTAGGCATCGCCATGGCTATGCAAGGCTCCGGTATTTCCAGTGTGGATGTGGGCTCTGCGACCATCAGATTGTCTGACGGCGGATTCTACACACTGATGATTGGTGCTGCCGACATGGGCACCGGTGCAGACACGGTTTTGGCTCAAATGGCGGCTGAGCGGCTGGAATGCAGTGTTGATGACATCATCGTGCAGGGCGTGGATACTGATCAGTCACCGTACGATTCGGGCTCATATGCCTCCAGTACTACCTATGTAACAGGGATGGCTGTAGTCAAGACCTGTGACGCACTCAGGGAAAAAATTATAGCAGAGGGTGCCAGAATCCTGGGCTGCCCCCTGGAGGAAGCCGCTTTTGACGGCAAAGCCGTCTTTTCCGTGAAAAATAATAATAGACTGTTATTATCCTACCTGGCCAACAAAATCATGGAAGGGAGCAATTGCGCTCTGACGGCCAGTGAGTCTCATTCATCTGCCACTTCTCCGCCGCCTTTCATGGTAGGCGCCGCCGAGATAGAACTTGACCTGCTGACCGGAAAAGTGGACCTCATTGACTATGTGGCTGTGGTAGACTGCGGAATGGTGATTAATCCAAACCTGGCCCGCATCCAGGCCGAGGGAGGTATTGCCCAGGGTATCGGCATGGCTCTATATGAGGACGTCACACATGATAATAAAGGGCGCATGGTCAATGATTCCTTCCTGAACTACAAAATTCCGACGAGAGAAGATGTGGGTACCATCAGAGTAGAATTCGAAAGCAGCTTTGAGCCCTCCGGGCCTTTTGGTGCGAAATCTATTGGTGAAGTCGTCATTAATACGCCGGCACCGGCCATCGCAAATGCAGTTTACAATGCAGCTAGGGTTCGCATCAGAGAGCTGCCAATCACCGGTGAAAAGATAGCCCGGCTGTTGAAACACTTCGCCTAGCCTATAGTAAGTCAATATATCCTGTCCGTCAGGTGGAGGGCCTTGGCCGATAACGAATATATATTTTGGATTATTCCACCAATAAGACTCCTGCTTCTATAAGCTGGAGTCTTATTGGCGGTTAGCCTCTGGATAAGTGAAACTAAGCTTCAGAAGGAGTCAAAACTCCACCTGAAGCTTAGTTTCACTTTATCCAATGGATATTTTCGCTCAAAATAGTGTGCTAAAAAATCCTTTAAACAAAAAAAGCAGCGAATCGTTCAGTTCAACGACTCGCTGCTGGATTATTTTCCGAGATTAACCTTTGATATTCTTGCCTTCGGTAAAGGTAATTTCCTGATTCTCCTTTACAGTTACCGGCTTAAGTTTGGTAATTGTAGTAACCATAAATAACACCAACGGTATTGCCCCCAGGACAATAATGATGGAGTCGGGGAGAATTCTGAATTCGCCAACCGCCTGAACCATGGGATTGCTATAAAACTCAGGGCTCCTGGCATACCACAGACCTTTTGTGAAACTAGCCTGCAGCTGCCAAAAACCGACAGGCAGCAGAGTCAGAACGAACATTGTTGCCAAGCCAATGTTTAAACCCCAGAAGGAAACTTTGAGTAAATTGGCCTTAGCATCCCAGGCTTTTTTCTGTACTATACCCCTGTAGGCAAAGAGGAGCAGTCCAATGGCCAGCATACCGTAAGTACCGAAAAATGCGGTATGTCCGTGTGATACGGTAAGGTAAGTTGAATGCTCATAGTAGTTAACGATCGGCGTAGTTATCGCAAAGCCCATAATTCCGGCTCCGACGAAGTTCCAAATACCTGCAGCAATAAAGAATTTCAACGGCCACCGGTAAGGGAAGTCTGGACCGGCTTTACGCAGAGTATTGGAACGCTGCCAAGCCTCTCCTAACAACAGCAAGATAGGAACAGGTTCCATGGCTGACAGCACACCACCTAAAGCCATCCAGAAGGTAGGCATGCCAAAGTAGTAGTAGTGATGACCGACACCGATAATCCCGGTTGCGAGGGCTAAAGAAGCTGTAAGATAACCTGCCCGCAAAGCGGCTTTTTTGGTGGCCATGCCGGTACGTACAGCAACGAAGGCCATAGCAGCTGCCGCAAAGAACTCAAACATCCCTTCTACCCAGGTGTGTACAGTCCACCAGCGCCAGAAATCGGCGATAGTCAAATTTGTTTTGGGATCGTAGAACATCCCAAAGCACCAGAAACCAACGATTCCAATGGCACTATAGACATAAAAGTTGGGCAGATCCCATTTGTCGGCACCTGCAGTCAGGTGTTTCTTGACAGCACGGGCGACAATAATGAGCCAGAGGATCAAACCTACAAGCAGCAATATCTGCCACAAACGACCCAGCTCTAAATACTCCCAGCCCTGATGACCTAGCCAGAACCAGGCACTGCCGCCGAGACCGCCCTTCAGACCAACAACCTCGCCAATCAGAGAGCCTACTGCAACAATAATAACAGCGACAAACAAGAGGTCTACTAACAGACCCTGCAGTTTAGGTTCCTTACCGCCGATAATTGGCGCGAAATAAATAGCTGATCCTACCCAAGCTGTTGCAATCCAGAATACAGCCAGCTGAAGGTGCCAGGTTTTGGCCCAGTTATAAGGAATAATTTCTTTAACTGAATCCATCCCATAGAATGTTTCAGGATTTACTGTGGAGTGAGCCATAAACCCTCCTGCTAACGTCTGCAATAAAAAGAGGGCTACAACCACCAGGAAGTACTTAGCCACTTTAATCTGGCTGGGGGAAATTGGAGCCTCGGCCAGTTGAGTCGACATCTCCAAATCGTGTCTCTCGCTGCCGGCAAAGCCATAGCGGTGGAACACAAAAGCTATGAGACCAAGCAAACCGATGAATGCAAGCACGGAGGCCACTGTCCAGGTTACTGCCTGTTCAGCGGGTGTATTGCCGACCATTGCATCAGGCGGCCAGTTATTAGTATATGTAAGTTCCGAACCAGGCCTATTGGTCCCTGCACACCAGGCAGTCCAGTAAAAGAAATCAGCTAGGGCCTGCCTTTTTTCTGCAATTTTTACGGTCCCGGCATAGATTACTTTTTGCGGGTCGCCTTTATCGAAGAGTTCATCATAGTATTTTCTGACTTCTTCTAAGGCATAGATCTGAGCTTCTGTAAGAGTGAGAGTCTCAGATGCCGCATCATAACGGTTTGTTTTTATATCTGCCAGCATTAAACCGTCAACAGCTGATTTTTCAGCTGTACCCAATTTTTCGTAGTCACTATTAAAATTCTTTTTTGCATAAAATTCACGCATTGATAAGCCAATGTTATGAAGTGCTTCTGCAGAGAAATCCGGTCCCCGGTATGTACCGTGACCCCAAACGCTACCCAGATCCATCAATCCATATTCCTGATAAGACGCTTGACCAAGGAGAATATCGTCTTTATCGAAGATCAGATCCCCTTTTTCAGAAACGACTTTGGCAGGATAGGGTGGAGCTTCGTCGAATGTTGCTATGCCGCCAATTAGGGCGACTGCCATCGCTCCAAACAGGCAAATAATAAAGAACCATTTTAATCTTCCCGAAATAGAGCTTTCCATTACTCAATCCTCCTTTAGTCAGAATAATTATATGGGGCTGCGGCTCTTTGAAATTCATCACCTCCTTAGAGCTTTAGCGGTTCATGGAGAACACTACCATATTTAACCTGATAATAAATCAGATACGAAATAACGAAAATAACAGTGCTCACAGGAAAGTGTGATATAAGTTACAGTTTCTTTCGACTTGGTTCGACTTATTTTGTCATTTTATTCTATGTCCCGCCTTTAATGAATCTACGCGACAGGTGATAAAATATTACTAAAATGTTAATACAGCAATTTACTTTTGATTTTTGTTCCGTCATGTGGTATATTATATATCCGAGATGTAAAATTATCGAGTTGACTAAATCATGGAGAGATGGCTGAGCTGGTCGAAAGCGCTCGACTCGAAATCAGATCTGTCAAATGCCAGATCGCTCGGCTGAAACCCGGTAACCATCTGGCTTTGTGAGCGCCTGATGAGTGAAAAATCTTCGCAAATGCTAACACTTTGCTCACAGTTTTCTAAAAAGCGTTTTCCGCTCCGGCGGTTAAGCTATATAAGGAGAAGTACCCAAGTGGCTGAAGGGTCCGCACTCGAAATGCGGTAGGTCGGCTAAACCGGCGCGGGGGTTCAAATCCCCCCTTCTCCGCCATTTGACATTTCACAGCGACATGGAACCAAACGCCATGCCGCTGTTTTGCTTTCTGTCCATATAAGCTTCAATTAATTTTTGATGCTGCCGCGAAGGCCTTGCTATGCGTTGGCCTTCAAGACTATAGAGGTATTCCGCCAGCGATTCTTTAGAGATTTTGTCTTGTACTGCAGAGCCAAAAAAAGTATAATGTAATTGGATTTTTAAGGAATACGGTAAGTGGTTTGTTGTTACTAAAAAACAGAAGATATTGCGTATATAAGATTGTTTCAAGTAGATGGTGCTATGGAAAGCTTCGAACATTACGTGTATAAAACTGAGGTTAATTGGTCTTTGCTAACTGAAGGCCTTACTTTGCCTGTCGAAAATCAAGTAATCTTCGCAAGAAACATGGGAAAGTTTCTGCAACGAGGAGAATCTAAACCAATAAACATCTACCTTAATGGAAGAAAATATACAGCACAGATACGAAATGTCAATTTTGATACACGATTTAAAAGAATCAAAGACACTCTTCAGATTCGATATCCTCGTAACGGTAGCTTTGCAAGAGCATTGCAAGCCAGTTTCTCAAAAAGTTATAATTTTATCATACGGCAGAGAGAAATGCGTCCCAAAGGAAATCGCGCCATGATAAAAACACCTGAATATTTTAAGGAATATCTTGCTATCTATACAACCGAATATGAAGACTCTTACATTTTTGAAACAATCACGGCTGATGATATTTACTTACTGAAACAGGCGGTTGAGCAGAAATCAGAGCGGGTCTTTGAATCCAATTTCAATTTTGATATCGTAGATAAAGGTTCTAAAATTCTTGAAGATGAACGGGTCGTTAGAATTCGAAAGCTGAATAGAAAAATAGGCGACAATCTCAAACTGCTTTACGATTATCGGTGTCAAATCTGTGGAAAGCTTATCGGAGAAGGATATGGAGCACATGTCATAGAAGCGCATCACATCGATTATTTTGTAAAAAGTTTAAATAACGATGCGAGCAATCAACTTATTGTGTGTCCGAATCATCACTGTATTATCCACGAGGTAAATCCGGCTTTCGATAGAAAAAAGCTGATCTATTTATACCCAAACGGAGTGCAAGAAGGCTTGGTAATCAATAAGCATCTATAGATGTAATTAAGTTTGACCAATAATCTGAATCTATTTTTTATATGATGGGTGTTCTGATTGCAGCCAAAGAGCTGATTCGGACAACCGTCAATTGTTTTCAAAGGATGGCACCGAAATGAATAAGATTATTGTCACCGACACTGCCATTACTGCTTGTGTCATCTTGTGTGCGCTGTGTGGCCGCAAACACCGACGTTTTTAAATTTGTGTCGGTGATTTAGGGGAGATTCAAATGGACAAAAAAGACCTTGAAAAAGCATTTGCAAGTAATAACGGGGTGCTTAAAACCTCGCAGCTTGCTGCGCTCAAAATCGATTCCACAGATATAAAACGTCTGATAAAAAATGGCGTCATTGAAAAAATCAAGACCGGATATTATCGTCTTCTATCTGATGATACAAGCGAAACAGCCATCATCGCCCGTCTCTTTCCTGATGGCGTGCTCTGGCTTAATACTGCTCTTTTTTACTATGGATACAGCGACAGGACGCCAATGCAATGGGATATCATCATCAGTAAAAACGCTTCCCGCTCCCGATTTGAGATTGATTATCCCCATATAAATCCGTTTTTTGTGATTCCGGAACGGCTCGCCTATGGTGTAACCACTATAGAGATTGACGGTTGTACCATGAATATTCTTGACCGTGACAGGCTCATTTGTGAGTGCCTCAAATACGAATCCGACATGGACAAGGAAACATTCAACAAAGCGGTTCAGGCATACCTCGCCGACCCGAAGAAAAATATAAAAAACCTTCTGGCTTATGCCAAGCGCAGAAAAGCGACCAAGCGGGTGCATGATGTGATAGGAGTGTGGCTGTGATGGATTTAGGTGCTTCAGTAATTGCAAGGCTTAAAAATAAAGCGCAGACTTCCGGGATGTCCTTTCAGGTTCATCTGCGTTTGTTCTGTCAGGAAGAGTTTTTGCGGAGGCTCTCTCTTTCAAAATACGCTGACAATCTGGTATTAAAAGGCGGACTTTTCCTTTTTGTTCTGACTGGATTTGAAAGCCGAGCTACCATTGATGTTGACTTTCTTCTGCGGCAGATTCCTGGCAGCGTTGAAGATGCACGGCGGATCGTTTCGGAAATCATTAACACTCCAAGCGGCAACGACTTCATTACTTTTGAAATGAGCAGCTTTGAGGAAATCACGCCGCAAAGAAAATATAAAGGCGTCAGCTTTCAGCTTACAGGCAAAATTCAGAATACAAAAACACCTTTCAATGTGGATTTCGGCATTGGAGATGTCATCGTACCAAAAGCGGAAAAACGAATCGTCCCGCCCCAGCTTGATACCTTTGCTCCGCCTGAAATCAGTACATATTCTCTTGAAAGCACCGTTGCTGAAAAGTTTGACGCCATGCTCCAGCGGATGGAACTGACCAGGCATAAGCCTAGTGGTCCAGCTAGCTATTAATATTCCTTCATCAGCAGGAATTCCGCAATATCCTTATGCCTCACGCCCTCAACGTTATCATTCCAGAAATCATCCATCGTGACAACATATTTCGGGTAGTGATCTTTGATGGCAAGCAACGGGGCGAATTCGCCGACACAAACCCGGTATCCACGCCGTTCAATCTCCAGCATCACGATGTTTTCCAGAATGCCGGAAATCATCCGGTGCCGCAGCTACTTATTTAGTAGTATTGCGGCACCTTTTTTCTAACTATTTATTTTGACAACAGATTATACAAAACCTGGGCCATTTCCGCTCTAGTGGTGGTGGCCGTGGGAGAAAGCTTTCCTTCACTGCCGTTGATGGTTGCTGTTTTTACCATCAATGCCATCGCGTTCTCTGCCCATGGTGCAATCTGCCCAGCATCATTGAAAGCCGACAACTGTTTTCCTAAATTGCCCTCTGGCAACTCGCCTATTATCTTCAAGGCATTGTACAGCAGAGTGAACATTTCCTGCCTTGTGATTTCCTTGTCTGGTGCGAACATATTGTTGCCCACACCACCGGAAAGGCCCAGGGACTTTGCCGCCGCCAGATAACCGGTATAATAGGTGCTGCCTGCGTCAGTGAAGTTATTCGTCGGATTAGCATCTGCTTCGATACCGTAAGCTCTCATCATCATTACAAGAAATTGTCCCCGGGTCAGCTTTGCTTCAGGACCATAGTTGCCGTTGCCTATGCCCGTGGTAATGCCTCTGGCTGCAATAAGGCCCACAGCTTTGCTGTACCATGCGTCTGCGACTACATCCTCGAAGTTCACTTTATTATAGCCTACTGCATACTGTGAGAAATGGTTTGTCTTAAAGCTCACAGTGCCGGTTGTCGGGTCATAGCTGCAATTACTTATTATTTCCGGCTTGCCTTCTGCATTGATGTAATAGATGACTATAGCATTTGGATCTTCGCCCGCCTTGGGAGTATAAGGCACTGAGATCGATACATTTCCTCCAAACTTGGAGATGGTCTGGTCACCGCTGGTAACGCTGAAGTTGAACACCGGCCTGTCGCCTACAAGCTGCTGTGTTTCTGCTGATAGTGAGGATGTTTCCACTTTGGAAGCTGATATTTTTACAGCTTCTGCCGCTTCGCCGGAAATGGTGGAAAGTGTCTTTGCATCAAAGGTAATCGCGGCAACAGGCATAGAAAGTGTAAGAGCCTTTGTTTTGCCTTCTGCTGCCAACTTTATCGCGGCTATTGGAATGCTGGTTTCTACGGTTTTTGTATCTTTTGGTGCTTCTACCTTGATTTCAACAATAGCTGCCGTCCCATTCAGTTTTTCGGCTTCTTCCACTGCTTTGCTGATGGCATCGCTTACCTGTGTTTGGGTAACTTCTGCGGATGCCTTGCCGCTGTCGTCAACAGCGGCTGTAGTGGTGGTTGTGACTTTTGCTGTTTTTCCTGTTATTGATGCTTCTACTTTGGTATCTTCCACCACAGGTGTGGCAGTTGGGCTGCTTGTTCCGTCATTGTTATTGGACGCCGCGTTGATAGCTACAGTATATGTGGCCGTCTTACCGTCAACTGTTACAGTCAGCACCTGATTCGCCGCAGGAGCACTGCTATCAAACCCGCTCACATTGGCTTCTGATACTGTCTCAGTTTTGGTCGTGCTATCGCTATAGCTGCCGGTCACTACCATGCCGCTTAGATCCAGGCTTTCGCCCACTGTATACTGCAGCTTAGTTGCAGGAGTTGTTATAGCTATACTCTCCAAAGTCGCCTCTGGTGCCGCGTTGATGGTTACAGTATAGGTGGTCGTTTTCCCGCCCAAGGTCACCGTCAGCACCTGGTCCGCTGCTGGAGCACTGCTATCAAAGCCGCTCACATTGGCTTCAGTTACTGTCTCCACCTTGGTCGTGCTATCGCTGTAAGTGCCTGTCACCACCATGCCGCTTAGATCTAAGCTTTCGCCTACTGTATACTGCAGCTTTGTTGCCGGAGCTGTTATGGCTATGCTCTCCATGGTCGCCTGTGGGTTCGCCGTCCACTTGGCATACAGAGTGATGTCACCAGTCACTGTATCTGTGCCGAAATCCCAGGCTGTGGTGCATGCCGCTTCCTTATACCAGCCGTCAAAGGTATAGCCTGTCCAGGTTGGGGCTGCCGGTACACTTATTTTATCCCCTGATATTACGCCATAAACACCGTCTACCACACTGCCGCCTTGGGAATCAAAGATTACATTATAGGTTGAGAGTAGCTCAAAGTTCGCTGTCAAGTTCCTGTCCCCGGCATCCAATGTAAAGGTGTAAGCAGCATTCGTGCTTACTTCTCCGCCGTTTTCCGTCCAGTTGACGAAACGGTATCCGCTGGTAGCCGCGGCCGTCACTGTCACCGCGGCCCCTTGGCCAAATGTGCCGCCACCGCTGACCGTACCGCCCTCCGACGAGCTGGCCGATACTCCCACACTATAAGTCACCGGCGGGTTCGCCATCCACTTGGCATATAGAGTGATATCACCGGTCACTGTATCTGTGCCGAAATTCCAGCCATTGGCGCCAGCCCCTTCCTTATACCAACCGCCAAAGGTGTAGCCTGACCGTTCCGGTGCTGCCGGTTCGATTATAGCAGAGCCGTATGTAACATCACTTATGCCCGCTACCGCACTGCCGCCCTTGGCGTCAAAGGTCACACTGTAGGTTGGGATTGGCTCAAAGTTCGCCGTCAGGCTTCTGCCCGCTGTTCCCAGCGTAAAGGTATACGCAGTATTTGTGCTTACCTCCACACCGCCTTCTGTCCAGTTGACGAAGCTGTAACCACTGTGCGGAGCGGCCGTCACTGTCACAGACGCTTCTTCGCTGTATATGCCACCTCCGGTCACAGAGCCGCCTGCGGAGGGGCCGGCAGATACACTGACGGTGTAGGTCACCGATGGGTTCGCCGTCCACTTGGCATACAGAGTTACATTCCCCGTCACAGTATCTGTGCCGAAATCCCAGGCAGTAGTAAACGCTGCTTCTTTATACCAGCCGCCGAATATATGGCCAGAACGTGTCGGGACTGCTGGTGCGCTTATTTTGGTACCTAAAACTACGTTGTTTATGTCCGCTACCACACTCCCGCCCTGCGTGTCAAAAGTCACACTATAGGTCGGAATTGGCTCAAAGTTCGCCGTCAGGCTCCTGCCCTCTGTTCCCAATGTAAAGGTGTAGGTAGCATTTGTGCTTACCTGCGCACCATCCTCAGTCCAGTTAACGAAGCTGTAACCGCTGTAGACAGATGCCGTCACCGTCACAGATGCTCCTTCGCTGTGTATGCCGCCTCCGGTAACAGAGCCGCCTGCGGAGGGGTTGGCAGATACACTGACGGTGTAGGTCGCCTGTGGGTTCGCTATCCACTTGGCATATAGTGTAATATTACCCGTCACAGTATCTCTGCCGAAATCCCAGGCATTAGTGAACGCTGCTTCCTTGTACCACCCGCCAAAGGTATTGCCTGATAATGTCGGGGCCGCCGGTGCACTTATTTTCGCTCCTGAAACTACACCACTGATACTGTCTACCGGACTGCCGCCCTGGGCGTCGAAGGTCACGGTATAGGTGGGAAGTGCCCCAAAGTTTGCCGTCAGGCTCCTATCCGCCGTACCCATGGTGAAGGTGTAAGATGCGCTTTTGCTTATCTCAACTCCAATTTCCGTCCAGTTGATGAATTTGTACCCTTTTTGAGCTATTGCAGTTACTGTTACAGCGGCTCCCTCGCTATAAGCACTGCCGCCAACAACAACGCCATTGGCGGATGGATTGGCTGAAACGACGACACTATGAACTGCCGGTGTCACTAAGTTCACTGTGTATATCTGTTTGGCTATACCGTCCTCAGCTGTGATTTCTACCGTGGCACTGCCGGGAACGATACCTGCTTGGGTAACTGTCACAACCGCTTTTGGATGATTAGCAGTCGCAGTAACCAATGCAGCCGCACTTCCAACCTTTGTACCTGTAGGCAATTGTACGTCATAGCTATAAACACCAGGGTCAAACCCTGCAACCGCCACGCCACCTACAGTCAACTGATCAAGGGAGGTTTCGCCGGAAAGAATGGGGCCTGGCAATTCAAAATTGATGTTATAGGTCTGCTTTGCCATCCCGTCCTCGGCGGTAACTTCCACTGTAGCGGTGCCGGGAATCGCTTCCGCCTGAGTGATTTTTACAAACGCCTCGGTATGGGTTGCCTCCGCAGTAACCAAAGTCGCTGCGTCTCCCGGTTTTGTGTCTGCAGTTAATTGAACGACATAGTTGTATGAACCAGAATCGAATCCTTCAATTGATGCATCCCCAACCTTCAACTGGCTTAGAGTGGCATCATTGGAGATAACGGTACCTTCTAGAACCAATCTGACAGTATATACCTGCACTGTACCATACCTAGAGGTAACTTTTACTGTTGCAATATCTGGAAGATCCATAGTTTGCGTAATATCTATTGCCGCCAGCCCATCGGATGTTTCTGCATCTACCCACGTTAAATCATCGTCTGGAGCAGTGCCTTTGGGCAATACCACAACATAATTGTATCTGCCAGGGTCAAACCCAGGCACAAGGGCGTTACCAACCTTCAGACCGCTTAAACTTGCATCATATAGTATATTACTGCTATCTACAACAAACCCTGAAATATTCTGAAACATTCCTTTGTCAAAATCGAGCGTGAAATCATAGTATTCCTCTACCTCAGCCCCGTTAAATAACGCCTTATTTATGGTCAGGATGTCTTGCCCGTCCTTGGAGCTAACGGTATAATCCCGGCCCTCCTGCAACCGCAGTTCCATCCCGCCGCTGCCATTATTAAAACCATCTCTGAAAAAAGTAACTTCTGTAATTTTTGCCGCATGGTTCCAAGTAATGGCGACCTCCAGATCAGCCGGGGCATTCATATCAAAATTGATATCACTCGGACTGAGGCTTGCGCTTGTATAGAAATGGACGGCTATGTCGAAGTAATCAAAGAGACCGCCATAATCTACCCTTATTGACTTGCCTTGTGTGACATTGCTGTTGTCAAACCCAACGATCGTAAGCTCTTCGACAGGAATCTCCTTTTCCGCACCGTTTTCATAAACTGCTTTGACCACCAGGCCCGTCAAATCAAGGGATTCCCCCAGATAATAGAGTGTCTTGGATGGAGGTGTGATTATGTTGAGGCCCACTAAATTCGGTTCCTTAAACAGTACATCAAAGGAGCCTAATGCTGTTTTGCCTCCATACGTCACGGTAAGCGTTTGCCATCCTGGTTGACTGCTGTCAAAGCCAACAATATTGTCCTCGGTTATGTCATTCAGTACTTTCGAACTGCCATCCCCAAAATTAGCCCGAACGACGAGTCCTGTCGGTCTGAAGCTGTCTCCTGTAAAATAGGTGTACTCTGTATAGTGGTCCGGTATTTCAACTAAGGATATGGACTCCAGCCCTGTTGAATATTTGAACGGCACGGAAGGCGCGGAAACAGTATGCAGTATATCGTCCGGCGCCGGCTTAGCCGTTATCGTAACGCTGAAGATAGGGTTGTAGACGCTATCTATCACCGACAGCCCGAGCTCTGGGTCGGACAAATCCAGGGAGAACTCATTTTGTCCTGGTACGGCTTCAACAGTCACTGTTTTTATCAAACCCTCAGTTGGACTAACAGAAGTAATATTAACTTCATAGCTGCCGGCTTCTGGTACGGCAAACCAGCTCAGATTTGCGCCCGAACTGCTTCCGGTAAATATAGGCGCATTCAGCGGCCATACTTTCAGTATTGATATGTTCTTACTATCAAATAGTCGAACGTCTTCCAACGTCGTGTAAATACGGTAATTTCCAAACACCGCGTTTGATACGCTCAATACCAGCTCAGCATGGTTATCCGTTATTGTCCCGCTTGCCTCCACTCCCGGCACCAGCTGTCCATAATTATTCAACAACTGTGCGGTTACCACTGTACCGTCAGCCACATGTTCCGTGAGAACCGTCACCGTGATATCAGCTGCCGTCCCTTCGGGTATTTCAGAAAGATTAAGGGTTACAGACTGGAGGACAGGCTTCCCTTTAATGGTGATGACCTTGCTCCCGCTCACTCCGGTACCGTCATTAGCCGTCGCCCTTACTGTGACAGTCCCCACCCCGGTACACGTCAGCCATCCACCCTGATCGATGGTGGCTGTTCCCGTTCCCGGCTCTACGCTCCATGTCAGGTTCATGCCGGCTGTACCGGGAACTACCTCCGCCCACATAAGCATGACGGAATTCACCTGCAGGGTGTCTGTACTCGACTTCACCAGAATACTCTCCACAGGAGGTTTTCCCGTCTGAAAAGTAATTTCTGCCGCTGTCATCTCATTATAATATGCGTCGGCGACTCCCGCCACCTTCAGAGTATATCTGCCAAAACCGCGCAGGTTGCCTGTCGGCGTGACAGAAATTGTCTTGCTGTCGCCGCTCAACACAGCCGTAAAAGGCACGTTCTGGCCTCCTATTGTCAATGTTATGTCTCCGGAATCTTGCACCGGTTCATCAAAGGCAATAGTCAGCGTACTGTTCACCGGCACATCCTCGGCACCGTCCGCTGGGTTGAAAGCCGTTACGGCTGGCGGGGCGAAATCGCTGTACCCCTGCTGCTTCAGATAGGGGTATGTGCCGTCGCCAATGGCCCACACATCTATGAAGTCCCAGCCGGCACCGGAAAAGCTGTCGGCCGCCTTAAACAGGGGGCCCGCCATCGGTGTGCCGTAGTGGAGATTACCGGAAAGTCCCTGAGCGTCATTGCTGTAAAAAGAACTTTCCACCGAAATCCCTGCTTCTTCCCCGTTGCCAACCACGCCTGCCATCAAGGGTTCAGGCAAAGACTGAACAGACAGCGTCCCTATTGTATAGGAATTTACGATTCCACCCTTAAAATCCCCTGCGATACGTCCCACCAACCCGCCGAAACCGGCGGTACTCACTGTTTCCCCATTTCTGGAAACTATTTGCCCCAGCGCGTAGGAGTCAGCGACCTCCGCCCTTTGCTCCGTCCCATACAGCAGCCCGATCAATCCTCCGGCTGAGCCGACGGCCTGGACCTCGGCTCTGGCATATGACCCGGAAATACCGGAATTCGCCAATACGCCGGCGATACCGCCCACATTTTGCTTGCCCAGCACCCTGCCCTTAAAGGAAGCCCCGGATATGCCGGTATATGATACTCCAAACAGACCGCCCACATTTTCGCCTGTTGAATTGCCTGCCGAAATCTGTCCTTCAGCGTGGATATTGGTTATAGTGCCGGTTCCGGAGATAAACCCGGCCAGGGCGCCAACATTGTTGCGTCCCCAAACATTTACATTCGTCAGCTTGAGGTTGTTAACCGCACCGCCGGAGATATATCCAAAGAGGCCTACATAATCATCGCCCGGCCGGCTGATGCTCAAACCGTCGATGGTGTACCCGCCGCCTTCAAAGCTGCCCGTAAAAGGCGCGGCACTGTCGCCGATAGGCGTCCAGTTGGTGTAGTTAGACAGGTTTATCTTTGCTGTGAGCTTGTAATGGGCGCTTAAATTATTCCTCATCATATTAAGCTGTCCGGAGTTCCTGATGAGGTAAGGGTCGGCTGCGGTGCCGGAACCTCCGGCAAAGGTAGTCCTGTTTACTACAGGCGTCCAGCTGAAGGCACCGAGGATGCCGCCATCTGCGGAAGTGACATCTCCAGGCCCATAACTTATGGTGACATTGTCGGAATCTGCGAGAGCAGGCCCTGCCAGAGTAAGCAGGATCTGCTTTTTGTTCTCTCCCCGAGCCGCCGCGCTGAAACCGCGTTCCGCCCCGTTGACATAAGCCTTGAATTGAGCCTGTTTACCGGCGGAATCGGCCATGGCCTTGCTGAAGGTGAGGGTAACGGTCCGGCCCGCGGCATCAGTCTCCGCCGCTGTGGGCGGAGCTTCAGCCGTCCTAAAGGATAGGGTATAAGGCAATGAAAGCTTCGCCGCGTCACCGGCGTCCACTGCCACGCCTGCGGGCAGGGTCACGGTGTAAACACGTCCGTAGTTAAGGCCTCCTGACGGAACTATTGTCAGGGTCCGCCCATCCTGGGACAGGCTGAAGGTGCTTGCCAACACCGAGCTATCCTCCCGTACGCTGATGTCCAATGCTGCCGGCATCAACTGTGCATTCTTGTTGAAGGTCAGAGATATGACACTGCCCGGACTCACATCCTGCCGGTTCTTCGCCGGGCTGGCAGAAGCCACACCCAAGTCGTTGGTCACCAGGACAGTAAATGTTTTCATGGCGATATTGCCGCGGCTGTCCTCTGCAATACTGGTTACATTGGTAGATCCCAAGGGGAACTTGGCCCCTGACCTGAAAGTGGTTATGACCTCAACAGGTCCGTCCACGGCATCTAAGGCGCTGATTTCGTCAAAGTATGCCGTCCCGCTTTTTCCGGTTTCATCCACGGGCACGATGATATCAACCGGTACCGTAATCACGGGAGGCGTGGTATCCTGCACCGTAACCTTGAAGGTTCCGGTTGCCCTATTGCCGGAATGATCTTCAGACCAAGCAGTCACCGTGGTTTCGCCAAGCCCGAAGAGGAAGCCTGAGCCCGGCGTGCTGATGACCGATGTCCATCCATCCCTCTCGTCCATAGCCATCGGCCAGTAAGTGACATGGGCCCCTTGGGGGGAGGAGGCTTCCACCGTGATATCCTGCAGCGCCAGATTGGGAGGCGTTACATCGGGCGGATCATCCCTGGTGGCGCCAATAGAGTACGTCCAGGTGGTACGGCTGTCTTCGGCGGTGACCAGAATCTTGATATAATTGAATTTCTCCTCAAGAGGGATTTCCATTTGTGTGCCAATCTCATAGGGTGTGCCGTTGACGGTCAGGCTGGCACCCGGACCATCGCCGGGCATCACTTTGGGAGCGGCTTCCAGCATGATACTCGCGGTAGTGTATGGAAAAGATACGGAGCCGCCCGATGACCACGCCAAATTTCTGAGTGTCTGCCCATCCAATTTCACATAGTCTAAAAATGCGTCACTGGATAGCGGCCGGTTGACTGTAATAGTATAGACCTGCTTTAACAGGCCGTCGGCCGAAGTCGTCTCGACGCCGATGACGTTTTCTCCTATTTGCAGCGGAAATGTTCCTGTATACCCATTGATTGCCTGGGCCCCGCTCCCGCCCTTATTGTAGTTCAATACAGCTGTAGCCTGGGCTTCGGGAGTAACCGTGATGGTTATTTCCCCGGTGCTGCTGGTAACATCAATATTGTGACTGGGCTCC
Organism: Thermincola sp.; assembly: GCA_032027005.1. GTDB lineage: Bacteria > Bacillota > Thermincolia > Thermincolales > UBA2595 > JAVSMW01. The sequence continues at coordinate 64,794 of JAVSMW010000002.1, forward strand.
GCAATATTCAGAGATTTGGAGTCAAAGGTTCCCGGTGCGGATAATGCGATACTTTGTACCTCCGGATTCCTTTCAGGCTGGTATTCCCGCTTCACCATGACGGTGTAAGTTTTAGTACGGCCGCTTGGGGCACCCAGCGTCATTTCGATACGATTCAGGCCCTGGTCCAGGGGCACTTTGACGGGTGTTATAATGTTCTCGCCTATAACTGGAATTTTACTGAGCTGCCCGTTCACCGTCACCCAGGCTTTGTCCCCCTCGCTCCAGGCGTTGACTGTCAGCTCCTGGGTGTTAGCCGGAACTGTAAGCTCATATTCTGTCAGACTTTGGTCGAAGTCAAAGATGTAGGATTGGACACGCTTATCTTTAGGTGTAAGCTTGAGCAGCTTGCCTTCATCATCGGTAACGGTTAAATGCGGCTTGACTATCCAATCGTCTTTTCCGTTCACTAGCAGCAGATACCTGGCTTTTTTGCCCGAATTGGTGGTTACCTCAATGGGAAGAGTATGCTCTATTCCGTTGCCAAAAATTGAAGTAATATCCCATAAAGTATTAGTCTCGTCCCTACTGTTTACATGAAACGAGCTGGAACCCAGCACATTAAATGACGCTACCCGTTCCGTCTCGACAGTTATATGCACAGAAGGACTGGCCGGATCAAGGTTCAACCGGTAAACCCCCTCCGCAGGGGAGGAGAGAGTGTATTGGCCGTCAGCTGCCAAGGATATCAGCCCGGGGTTGTCACCCCATTCAGGCAGCGGGCGTTCTACGTTCACCCAAAAAAACTTGCGGCTGAACCCATCGGGCGCTTGGATATAAACATAGAAGCTGTTGCCAGGGTATAGATTTTCCGGAAGATCCGTTCTGTTCACCCTAAGCGAAACAACCTTGGAATAGTGGCCATCCTCGGAATCCGGCACACACAACTCATCATTAATCCAGACTTTGGCGTTCTTCTCAACGGTGCTGAAGCGGAATTCCACGGTTCTCGCCGACCCATCGACTTCAAAGTAGCTATCGAAATTGTTAAAATCTAAGTCAATAGGCGTTTTCTTGTCCTCACCCCCGCCTTTGGACAGCGTAAAGTAATTCAGGTTGGCATTGCTGGAAAGGGCGCGGTAGACCGCCACACGATAAGTTTTCTCCATTGCCGCCTTTGGCTCCCTGACATCTTCCGCGGTCAGAGTTATGTTGACGGAGTTGTCGCCGTGCTTTAAAGGAAAGCGGTAGGGTTTTTGCTGATCCCACTCCGAGCCGTTCACCATAATCTTCGCGCCATTAACATCTTCTTTTAACATATTGATTTCCACATACTGGGTATGTTCGCCCACATTCAGGGAATATGCGGTAACATAAGGGTCAAAGGAGGAGCTCATAATGTCCGCTTTTCCGCCGGCTCCCTTATCTTCCATCACCTGCAGCCTTTCCAGTTTATCGGAATGCTCCATCCGTACAAACAAATTATATTGCCTATTGGCCCGCTTATTACCAGATGTCACAAATACCTTGAACTTCTTGGTTACACCGGTACCGCTTATATTGTAAACCTTGTTGGGATCATAATCCTGTTTAGTGTTGTTGTCCTCCTGAACTTCAATGTATTGACCTGGGTGGGCTTGGGTAAAGTTCAGATAAAAGGACTGGCCTCCACGGCTATACGGTACCCAAAGATTATAATCAGTAACAGAAGTCTGTAATCCGGGCGTCATCTCAAAAGGTGCTCCCATTGATACCGGCAATGCTTTAATACCCATAAGATAGGTATTGCTGGAATCATATTTCCAATACAGCGGTTCAATGGGTCCATCTACCTCGTTAAATTCGAAGCCGAGCAGATCCTGATTAACCGTCATTGTGCCTGTGGCGCCGACTTCCACTCCCTCGCCCAAGCTCAAGCCTCCCCCTACACCTGCGGAAACCGTTGCCTTCATCCCGGCAGCGCCGCTTGTGCCGAGATCATCAAAGCCAGTCATAAAAAGCAGCATTTCGGTATTGGTCCAGGCGGATACATTGATGCCCGCGCTCAGACTGACCACCGCTTCTGCTCCCAGGTCGGCACTGGTGCCGCCGCCCAAGTTTAAACCGAAAGTGGAATTGCGCAGTCCTTCAAAGGCCACTCCCAACTGAGCTTCTAACCCATTCATCATTTCTTCGATGGGTTTCAGAGAAGTTCTGAAAGCTGCTTCATTTAATTTTGCATTGATCAGGTCCCCCGAATCTACCAGCGCGCGTACAAAAGGCTTGGCCGGGAACTCTGCCGTCAACTGTACCGTGGGGACAACCGAAGTACACAGGCTGATGGTGGTGCCCTCCAGCACACTATCGGCTATACCGTCCTCGGCTATAATCGGGTTCACAGTCTTAGGAATGAGATATGACATAGATGAGCCCTTCAGCATTCCGCCTATAATAACGCCAACAGCCTGAAAAGTTTGCCCAATGAAGTTGCTCTGAATAACCGCCCCGCCCGGAATATTGGCGCCGACACTCATAAGCTCTACAGATTCATCCTTCCCTCCGTTACCTGCCAAATTCAGGGAAGCATTCAGATCCATAGAAACATCTTCTGCGCCTACGGCAGTGATGATGCTGCTCATAAACGGTTGACCGGTGGCTTCCCACATCGTATTAAGGGCACTGAAATCACTGACATTTAGTGCAGTCCCATACATCATCCGGGAAAGGACGTTCTGCAAATCTTGCGACATATAGGGTCCAAATTCAATAAATGACTTCACCATTGAGTCGCTAACGCTTATTAGCCCGCCGGACGGGAAAGATACGGACATGCCTGCACTGGCACTTACCCCCGGCCACACTGTGTCTGCGGCACCCAATCCGACGGAACCGTTCAGACCAACGCCCAGACTTATTTCCCCCAACGCCTCTTGTTCTCGCTGACTGTATCCGTACAACCACTCCATGGTACTTTTAATAATACTTGCCGCGTCATCCACCGCCTCCGCAGAAGTTGGGGTCTTAATAAAATTGCCATTGCTATCGGTATACTTGGACGTAATCGCAATGGTAGACTTGGCAATCTGGCTGGTCATATTCCTTAGGAGCTTATCGGCAGCAGGCTGGGATACCTCAAAGGACAGAGTGGCCGTTGTTTCCACATCGCCTGTAATGCCTGCATCTATAGTGCCTTTGAGACTGAATTCAAATTCCAGCTCAACCGTCGATTCATCCATGGCGCCTATTTTAACCTGAACATATTTGTTGTCAAGGCCTGGAACAGATAAATAGTCCATAGCTGAAAAGCTCGCTGTGCCGAATACGAGCGGAATTCTTAAATGGACATAAGACTTGCCATTTCGGGTAAGATCCAGAAAGGCGTATGCCGTATTGCTTTCATTTGAAAAATGCTCCGCATTTCCCCTGCCCAAAGGACTATCGTTACCGATACCGAGCAATGCCTGGCCCCCATCTGATCCATCTATGCGGATAGCGGCTGAAACCGTGCCATTATCGCGCTTATCGGCCCATGCCCTCGCTTCCAGCCTCACGCCATCAACCGTAATCGCGGGCAAATCGGTCTCAACTCCGAAATTAAAGGGCACAGCCCGTAGAAGTGTCACCCCGATGTTACCTTTGGCCGCCAAGTCCTGCAGGATTTCCAGGATTTTCGAGATGTCCTCAACAGTACCCTCTGCTGACTCGGATACGGAAGTGTCCCCGGCGGGGCCGCCCGTCACGCTCTGAAAGGCTTTTTGGAGTGCTTCCATATCGCCTCCCATAAATCCGGATAAATCTTCAGCGGCCTCCCTCAATCCGACCTTATCAAGCACTTCGTTTAGTATGTCATCTACTGGGGAAGCATTGGCCCTGGCAGTAAAAATAGGGCTAACTATCATCCCTGACATCATAACCAGGATGAGCATACTAGAAATAAAGGCTTTCAGCCATCTTCCTTTTTTACCGTTAAGTCTCATATTTAATAACCGCTCCTTTCACTCCAGTGGTTAGTGGTTAGTCCCCAGTGGCTAGTGTAGCTGGCAGCCGGTACTAGTGACTAATAAGCTGGTGGTTCAAAAATGAAATTTCGCAAAAGCTCCCTTCATGCAAAATATAATAGCAGACCAACCTTTAATCTCTATCCCTTTTTACCTTTAGGGAAGGTAAAGACAAAAAAAGTTTTTTAGCAGAATTTTTCGGCCCAGCAAAAAGCAGTAACCAAAAGGTTACTGCTGAAATTCATTTTTTAAAAAACTTCATACGCTAGCGATTCAAAATGATCGCACAATCAGTTACTCGGGCATCACGCAAAAAATCAACATAAAGTACGTTAACTTGGCAGTCATCGGCATATTCGGCTAAAAATCTGCCTAATCCTCGGTTTGCTTTTGCTGCAATCGTCTGCAAGGATGCTCCTTTCGTAAGACTGTTCAGATCTTTGAATGTTAATGTCCACGATAGGAGAAATAGTTTATTAGACGACCCAGAGCGTTTTATCATTTTCTTAAGCTGATCACATTCCATTTTGCAGCACTCATCTGTATCTGAGTAGCTGTCAAAAATGCTAATTTCCCGCCAAAAACCTTGCATCCCTTCGATATAGTGGTCATCATACCAAACAATCACTTTAGAACCCTGTCCAACAAATTCTCCGATACTTGTTGTAAGCAGGTTTGCAGACATATTCGCATACATTTTATCTCCGAGCTTCTTTTTGATCAGCCCAACCAGTTTCTCGTGCGTTTTAGTATCCTTTTTCGTTTCAGTATCGGTGAAGTTATAGCTACAAAAGTGAGATACCTTAAGAATTACTAATTCACGGCTAGTGTTATTTAAAAAATCGGCCACATCATCCAGCATATCTTCGAAATTGGCACCAAGAACATCATGGTAAGCATAAAATTTTTCATCTTTATAATAAGGGCGAAGATCAAAAAAACGACAACCATTTTGCAACTGACCGGCAATGTCTTGATTATGTGCCGTGGCAAAAAGACGTGTGGCAGAACCAGGAAGCCATTCCGGAGCATCAAAACAGCTAGAATGCACACGCTCAGTTCCCATGTTATATGCACCGCTGTCATGACTACCAGGTAATGTCACCTGCCATAGCGGCTTTGTTCGTAATGTGTCGTACTGGCTTTCCATCCAACGCATTCGATCAATAACAAGTGATGTTGAGAACCAAAGATTTGAAGACAATTCTGATTGATGGGTTTGAATAGCCATAGATCCATTAAACGTTACGGCCACGGAGGGATTCGATCCTGTATCATAATCCTCGCTCGCAGACCATTCAATAACTTTGTTATCAACATTTATAACACCAACATGTCGATAAAGAGTTCCCACACTTTGACTCTTATGCACCTCAATCACAAACCCATCGTCCGTAATGGCAACTGATGGTTGAACCCCATTATCATACTGATGACTAGGTCCCCAATTAATTGTTTTATTGCTCTTTTCAATGATACCGACATGATACCAAAGGGTGCTAAGCCCTGCTGATTTATGAACTTCAACAATTACTCCTTTGTTATTCATGGCCACTTTTGGCTCGTCGCCATCATCATACTTGCGGCTATCTCCCCATGCAATAGCTTTAGTTTTTTGGTCTACATTACCCACATGATACCAAAGTCCAGCATTGCCTTGCGACTTATGAACTTCTACACACCAGTTGTCATTAGTAAGCGCAACGGAAGGTAAATCACCACTATTAAATTTCTGACTGGGACCCCAATCAACTTTATCGCCGTTGACCTGGCCGACATGATACCACAAGTCATGCCAAAATTGAGCCTTATGAATTTCAACAACAAGATCATGATCATTCAATGCAATTGACGGATTTACTCCTTCGTCATATTCACGACTGCTGCCCCATAATACATCCATTTGCCGTAATTCTGCGGTATGATACTGAAGCTTTTTGTCTCCCTGCGGTTTATGGACTTCGATAATTCTACCCTTATTGTTGATAGCAACAGATGTTTGAACTCCCTCACCATAGCTTAAGGATAATCCAAAAACGACGTCCCGCATATTGGCCCCCCTTTGGTTTCTATCTGAACTTCACTCATACAAAACATAATAACAGACCAACCTTTAATCTCTATCCCTTTTCACCTTTAGAAAAGGTAAAGATAAAACTTTTTTTGTTCCATTTCTTTTTGTATTTTCAGAAGCTCCTGGCGAATTTTTTCCACCAATATTCCGGCCCCCTGCAGGGTACCGCTATCAACCAAATCCTCCAACGCTTTACAAAAAGCGGCAAAGGAGGCAGCCCCGATAAATAATCCGCTGGATTTCATGCCATGGGAGAGAACACGGACATTGGAAACATCTTTTTCTTTAAGGGCGATTTCCAGAGCGGCAAATTTTTGAGGCATATCCCGCAGAAAAGCTGCCAGCACCCGGGAAAGGAGCATATAGTCTCCTCCCACCGCTTGCAGCAGTTCATCTCTTTTTTCCGCGGCTACAAAGGAGGGGAGATCAATTTGCCTGCTGGCGGCAGATTCGGCCAAAGCACCCTCCAGAGCCTCCCACCCGCTGTTCTCAGTGCCAGGCAGCCAGCGCTCAAGCATTCCGGAGAGTTCATTCAGCCGGACCGGTTTGCTAAGGTAATCGTCCATGTCCGCAGCCAGACACCTTTCTTTCTCTCCGGATGTGGCACCGGCGGTGATAGCAACGATAGGGGTGTGTATATTCTGCCCGGCTTCCATTTCACGAATTAACGCCGTCGTTTGAAAGCCATCCAGACCGGGTATCCGGCAGTCCATTAAAACCATTGCATAATGCTTTTGGGAAAGCAACTCAACTGCTTCCCGGCCCCGGGCCGCCGTTTCAGCTTCCAATCCCAGTTTTTTAAGCTGCATAGACAGTACCCGGCGGTTAAATTCAAAATCATCCACAATCAGGATTGTCCCCGGAGAGTTTTCCAAATGGTAGGACAGCGCAGCTTCGGGATTGGCCGGATCCTTTTCCGGCGAGCCCGGCTCGGAAGCGGCATCCTTTAAAGGAATTGTAAAACCGAAAAGGGTGCCTGTACCTTTTGTACTGGTGAAATAAATTTGTCCGCCCATCAGTTCCACCAGGCTTTTGCAGATGGAAAGCCCCAGACCTGCGCCGCCATGGCTGCTGTTAGCCCAGGCATGCCCCTGGGTAAAGGGCTGGAAGATACTGCCCTTTATTTTCTCCGGGATACCTGGTCCGGTATCCTCCACTTCAAAAGTGACATTCACCTGTTTCATCCCGGCTTGTTCCACAAGAACCCGCAGGGTAATACTGCCTTTTTCGGTGAATTTAACGGCATTATTCAACAAGTTTAAAAGTACCTGCCGCAGACGCACAGGATCGCCCTTGAGCACCGGGGGCAGGCCGGGTGAAAAATCGGAGACAAAAACCAGACCTCTTTTACTGGCCATAGGCTCAATGAGGTGGACCAAGTAGTGCTCCAGGTTTTTTGGCTCGAAATTCCTTTCTTCCAGAGAAAGGGCTCCCTTTTCTATCCGGCTGAGATCCAAAATATCATTTATTAATGATAGTAAAAGGCCTGAGCAATCCTTGATGACAGAAAAACACTCCTTTTGTTCTTTATTGAGGGGAGTGGCCTCCAGAAGCTCCAACATTCCTACCATACCGTTCATAGGGGTGCGGATCTCATGACTCACAGTGGCCAGAAAATCACTTTTGGCCCGGCTGGCAAAATCTGCGTCCTCCTTGGCTTTGGCCAATTCAGAGGTTCTTTCCAGGACGGTTTTCTCCAGATTCTGGCTGTATTCCTCAAGCCTGACCAAGGCTTCATTTCTCTCATTAGCCAGCTTTAAAAGCTCGTCGTTTTTATCCAGCATTTCCTCTGAAAGCTTTTCCACAGTGGCAAAAGAGCGGGCAAAGCGCATCGATAGGACGCAGCACTGACAGAAGATGAAAATAAATACACCGTAGTCGGCAATATAAGGGCCCCACAGGATTTCATTAGACACCAAAGAGTCATGGATGACTACCAGGACAATGGCTATAGTGCCCAGTAGGAAGAGGGCCGCTCCTTCCCGTCTTCTGACCAGTGCCCGGACCAAAACAGCACCCAGAACAAAAAGCAGCAGGGCAATGGCATATACCTCATAAGGCAGCATCAACCAGGTGTATATTTTGGGCGGGGTCAGGAGCACGGTGAGGCTGGCCAGGCAGCCCAGGACCCAGGCAGCAGTGACAGGTTTTGCGGGCATCTCCAGGGGATACAGTATTCTGATAAACTGGATAAAAACTGGCAGCGCCAAATAGAATCCTAAGTACTGCACGATATAGATCATATTCCAGCTTATTTTAGGGAGATAACTTAAAATGAAAATTTCACTTGTCACACTGGCTCTTGCTGCAATTAAAATACAAAGCAGGGCACAGAAAAGGGGCGCTCTGTCGTTCCGGCGTAAGAGGTAAAGCCAAAAATGGTAAACGGCCATGATTAAAAGCCCGCCGCACAGGAAAAGGGTGCTGAAAGCCTGTTTTTCCCGGAGCAGCTGAAGCTGATCGGGCGTGCCCATTTTAATATCGGTCCAAACGCCACCTTTTCGGTGGGTAAAGTTGGCGATTTGCAGGATGATTTCAATGGTTCCGCTGTCATTCGTAAAATTGATCAGGCGCGGAAAGGCCTGGGGTGTGGTTTCTTCTTTATTTATCCCCACTCTGCCGTTTTCTGAAAGCAGCTCATCATTAACCCATAGGCGGTGTGAGGTAGCGAACTCCAGGATTTTAAGCCCCAGCACCGGTTCTACAGTATTGGTATTTATCACTAGCCGGTAAGTGGCATAGCCTGCCCCCGGCAGCTTGTGCTTTTCGTCATCTTCTGATGGCACATAGCCATTCCAGATACCCGGGACAGTAATGTAACCGGTTCGAGAGGCGGTTGCCTGACCCTCCTTAAAATCTTTAGGAGTCAAGAGCTGCTGCCAATAAAATTCCCATTGGCCTTCCAGGCTCACAATACCCTTCTGCTTAAAGTGCCAGGCTTCAAGGTCAAGTAAACCCTGCACGGCTTGCGGGGACTTTTCGGCGGAAGAGAGTAAATGGCTAGATATGTAAAGAGACCCAGCCCCCAAAATGGCCGCGGCTAACAGAATAAAAGCGGTTATTTTCAGTTTGCCGGAATTTCTCACGAACCTTCCCCCCCAATTACCTAAAATTGCAACATAATGTCGAAATATGTTATAATTTCTAGTATATAGTGACATTATAGCAGAAATTAGGCAGAGATGGTTCTTTAATCTTTGATCCAATAGCTAACCGCCGCTAAGACTCTCACCTCTTTAAGTGTGAGATAAGCGGCGCTAAGCTCCTGGATAACGATTTCTAAGCGTCAGATGGAGTCCAAACCCCACCTGACGCTAAGAACTCTGTTTATATACTGATTCTGGATGTGCTGAGAGGAGGACATGCTTTGGCCGGTGAAAAAATCATGATTGTGGATGACGAGGCGGTTGTACACGAACTTCTTACCCATTATCTCAAGAGGGAAGGTTATGAGGTGCTATCGGTATACAGCGGCAGCCATGTCCTTGATAAAGCCGCCTCCAGCGAGCCCGACCTGATTCTTCTGGATATTCTTTTGCCTGGGCTCGACGGCTTGGAATTATGCCAGGAGCTTCGCAAAAAATCAAATGTACCTATTATCTTTATTACTTCAAGAGATGCGCCCCATGAGGTGGCACTTGGGCTCGGCGTCGGCGGGGATGATTATATCAAAAAGCCCTTCAACCACGTGGAGGTGGTTGCCAGGACGCGGGCCCTGCTGCGCCGCAGCCGGAAACAGGCTGCCCTACTGGAAGATGAGCCTGCAGTCCTCGTTTTTGGTGATTTACAGATCAATTTTTTCGAACGTACCGTGGTGATGAATGGAGAGCCGCTTCTTCTAACCATCAAGGAGTATGATCTGTTGGTTTTCCTGGCCCAAAGCCCTAACCGTTATTTCAGTTCCGACCAACTGATTGAGGCCGTATGGAAACACCCACGGTCGATCAGCCAGAAGGCCTTGATGACCCACATCAGCAACCTGCGTAAAAAGCTTGGAGAAGACCCCGGTAGTCCTAAGCATATCACCACCCTAAAAGGGGTCGGTTATATGTTTAACGGTCGTTAGGGGCGTAATATTACTATGTGCAGACCAAAAGACTGAAATTAAACGGAGGGAGGGCTCCATAAATGAAGCCCTCCCTCCGTTTAATTGTTTGTTCTTTCTTACGTATGCTCGCTCTTATTGCCCATCCTGATATCCTGAAAAACCCCCGGAAATGACAACAGGGACAGCCCCAGGATGACCAGCAGCAGGTCAGTGGTATAAGGCATCTGATAACCGGCCAACACCACTAAAAGTGTACCCCAGGCCCGTGTTCGCCCAAATTCGCCATCATTGGCCAGGGAGAAAAATCCAATAATAAAAAAAGCCAGGGATGCGGCATAAAACCATACCGGTAGCACTATTTGAAGTCCCAGACTCCATTGAAGCAGTGTGGTCACGGTATAACGCTCCAACAAATAAACCCACAAAAAAGCGCCGGCTACTGGTAAGGCAAGTCCTATTTTCCATAAAAAAGAGAGTACTCCGGTCATCCCTGGTTTAACGCTATAGGAAACAAAAATAATAAAACCACTGCCAACTAATAACACTTGCGCGGCATTACTTATAAGTGTACCAAAATTAATCATGATTGCACTGCCCAGGCTTTGCCCAAGGGCAGTCAAAAAACCGACTATTAAACTTAATGCAACAAGACCTGCCAGGGACGCTAACCAGAGGGAATCCCGCCATCCTCCTGCCCTTTGTATGCCCCGGATACTCAACTGACCGGCAATCACCAGAGTTAAACCGGCCAGGGCTATAAACAGGTAATTGTTAAGCTGACCACCATGCAGTGCTGCCCAAAGAACGAGCAGCGGGAGCAGCAGCATGGACAACGGCAGCAGCGGGTGACCAACCGATCTTTGCCACAAGCGCAGGGCCACACCGGCAACCAGGATCATAGCCAGGACCATTAGCAGATTCCCAGCCAAATTTCCGGTCCAGACCAGCCACCCGAAAACTGCTTGGACAGTTCCACTCTTGGGAATAAAAATGCCGACCCTGGACAAAATCCGGGAAAACAGCATATGGCTTGCGGCCAGAAAAACCAATACAGGTATTGTTAGACGCATCCAATTGTCCGCTTTAATCCCACCCAAAGTTACCCCCCTACAGGCTTTCACTGTCAAGGGTAATACATCGCTGGCAAAGCTCGGTTAGGCTCAGGTAGAAATCATTACGACAATTTTTCTTAACTGATGCCGCAAAGGCCGGCAGCCATTCTAACATATGGCGCTGTAAAAAGTCCTTTTGGGCCTGACGATATCCTGACAATTGGGGTGCGTTTTCCTCCAAAGCCTGATATTCTTTAAAACAAAGAAAATGCATAAATTCCAGTTCAACTGCCAGGTGGTCCTGCAGCTCATTGGGCTCTTCGGCCATTGCCAGGCCAAAATTTTTATAAACCTCGCTCAGATGTAGCAAAACATAAGTCCGCTGTTGACCCTGAAGATAAAGCCCGGCATATGGAGCGCAGGGTGGCTGCTTTTTTCCCACCTCAAAGTAGGAAATATATTCGGGGGGTAATTGCCCAACAATCCCTGGATCTACTGGTATTTCCGGAACCGCACAGCCATCCCAGGCCGTTTGCACCGCATTTACCAGTGCACTCGGGTATTCTCCGGAAACCAGTTGATTGAGGAAAGGTTCCCGGGGATACAGAAATCCCCAGGATAGCAACTTGTATACAGTACCCCTGGCCTGAATTCGGCTTAACTGCTGTGTCATCAGACAGACCCCTTCCCAAACTGTTTTTGTACTAAACCCGACTGTTACACCTTAGATTGCCCAAAAGATAAAGTTATCCACTGGGAAGTTGATTTACGGCCGCCCCGTTGCTGGTCGGCACCGTTCCAGACAGCAAAAGCTGTCGTAATCTGCTTACCGGTTAAGACGGATTTTTCTTCCTGGGCCAGTGGTCTTACTATAACAACAGACCAGCGGCCATTTTCATAAATACTCTGGACCGGTAAATCAGGTTTGCCGTTTGAGGTTAGTGTTCCCTGTCCCCCGGCCAGCATACTCTCACCCTTACCCCGGTCAGCTCGCCAGAACAATATATTCACCATGGCGTTTAACTGGCCCATGCAGATATTGGGTTCAGCGGCGGATGTAACGGGGAGTTGAACAGCGGCACCATCCATAAAGGAATCTATATTTTTGGCCTGATCATCCTTTGTGGCATCTAACCAGGAAAGCCTGAAATAAATATTATTCTCATCCCGTAAGGCACTGGCATCCACAGTAGGCGTTACTTTAACGGACCACTCCCCCTTGATATCCATCGCCGTTAAGGGAACTGCTATAGGCACCGTGTCCTGCCAAATTTTATCCGCCGGATTAAGGCTGCCTGCGGCCACAATAGGTACCTCCAGAATATTAGATCTGGGTGTTACCGCCGGGGCAGTCAGACTACAACCTGCCAGCACTGCCGTTACAAATATCAATAACGCAAATAAGATAATTTTCTTTTTCACCAATCTCATCTCCCTTAAATCCGCCAGCGATGGTTGGAGAGAAGGGTCTCCACCAATTCGGATTTTTGACCACTGCGGGCGTTTTCAATTTCCTTGCGCAAAGTATCTAAAATCCGTCCCACCTCGGGTCCAAATAATCCTTCCAGATATTCCTGCGGAATCCGGGGTGGAGGCTCGATTTCTCCTTTGGCACCTACCTTGGGTGCGGAGAGTGGTGGAATATAGTAGACATTTGGTTCTGTACCAAATTCCGGATGCAGGGGCACAGCAACCTTATACTTATTAACTAATTTATAAACCGGACCTTCCTCATCATCCAAATAGCCAAAAAACCTGATTCGGCCGGGACATTGGCCCACACATGCCGGTGGCACCCCATCCTCCAGCCTGGGAAAACAGAAAATACATTTCTGAGATTTCTGTGATTCCAGGTTGAAATATGGTTTTTTATAGGGACAGGCCCTTACGCAATAGCGGTAACCCCGGCAGCGCTCCTGGTCAATGAGCACAATTCCGTCTTCTTCCCGCTTATAGATAGCCTTTCTTGGACAAGCTGCCAGACAGGCAGGGTTAGCACAGTGGTTGCATGGCCTGGGAAGGTAGAAAAACCAAGTGTTAGGATACTCCACGTCACCTACGTCTTCCTCCCAGTTGGGACCCCAAGCTGGAGCCGGGGAAGGTTCAATGTGAGGTATTTTGTTCCAATCCCATTTCCATGGTACACCATACTGCTCTACCGTGGGAAGTTTGCCAAGTTGGACCTCATCATTTTTAAAACCCCCGCCAAGCTTCTCCCAATTTTGCGGGTAACCGCTGCCAGGACGACTTTCCACACTGTTCCAGCACATGTATTCCTGACCCTTATCCCTAAGCCACATGTTTTTATCAGCTATGGTACAGGTATGGCAGCCCAAACATTTGTTGATATCTAAAACCATGGCTCGTTGTCGCTTAGACACTTTCCCTCACCTCCTTAAGCCTTTTTTACATCAAGTAATGTGTCTCTGTTGTTCCCCGTAGGACCCCAATAGTTCAATTTAAATTTCAAGTGTCCGTAATTCACTTCCTGAGTCGGTTTAACGCGTACGGTAGTAACGGCCTGCCAGTTCCCGCTGCCTTCGCCAAAGGTATACCGCTCCCAGCCATGGTAAACCATTACCGTACCAGGACGCAGGCGATATGTCAGTTTGGCCCTGAGACGGGATTCACCGTGTTCGTTAAACATCACTACCCAATCATTATCGGCAATCCCCCGTTCTTTTGCATCCACGGGGTTAAGTTCAATGATCGGACCTCCTCGTTGCAGCTGCAGCATCCAGTCTAAATCCCGCCATGTGGAGTGAATACTCCATCTGCCGTGAGGGCTTAAATACCTAAGCGGATATTTCCCGGACACCGGCGACTTATAGGTGGGGAGTTGCTCTTTCTCTTCAAGGAACACATCATGATCTAAATAGATTTGCTGGCGGCCTGTTAATGTCGGCCAGGGTTCGCGATGCTCCGTATGCTCCTTAAAGGGAGTGAAGGCCATTCTGTTAACCTTGAACCCGCTTTCACCAAGTCGGCTGTCATTTGTCACCCCGGCATAGCGCTTGAGGCGCAAAGGCTGCTTTTTTACCTGCTCTACAGTATAGCCTTTGGTCATAGGGTCATTGTCAAAAGCCCATTGGACAACTTTTTCCGGCGTATCACCATTGGCCGCCCAACGCTCGTAGAGATCCGCCAACTGGGTCATTCCGCGGCTCTTGGCTTTGGCAGTAATCCGCTGGACAAGTCCCTTCCAAATTTCAAAATCCGGTTTAGATTCCCACAAGGGCTTAATAGCTTCATTGAAAGAATGTACATATTCGTGCATATCGGTGGTATTCAAATCAAATTTTTCAAAGTAACTGGCCGCGGGTAATACCAAATCAGAATACAATGCCGTGGTATCCATCCTGTAATTGAAATCAACAATTAATTCTTGTTTTGGCCAGATCTCCTTCAAAATTGCTTCCTGACCTTTGGCCTGGTTTAGAAAGTTTCCCCGCCAGATAATCATCATTTTGTTACTGTCGCCTTTTTCAGGATAGAGCGGCATCCAGCCTTTTTCCACACCTCTGGTCTTTTTACCAGTGGTATGATAGTAAGTCCAAAGTGTAGTGTTTTGCCATTTGGTCTTAACCGGCCAGAACCATTCATTCATCTTGGGAACCTTTAAGCCTTCCTGACCAACATAGTGATTGAAACCACCGCCGTTTTTACCAACATTACCGGTCAGAATAGGCAGCAGCATTTGGGCCCGGTTGTTTAAATCATTATGATACCAGTGGTTGGTCCCTGCCCCCTCGATAATCATGGCAGGCTTGGCGGCGGCAAATTCCCGGGCCAACTGTGTGATGACCTGTGCCGATACCTTGCAGATATCTTCTGCCTGCTGGGGGCGGTGGTCAGCATTGAGTTTTTTCTTAAGCAGCTCAAACACAGTAGTCACCGCGGCCTGTTTTCCACTGGCCAATTTAACCTGAAATTCTCCTTCGAGTGCCAGGTTTGCGCCGTTTAAGGCGAGAGAATGCTTATCGACAATTGCTTTGGCTGCCCCGGCCCCAAGATCCCAACGATAGAACACTTCTTCACTGCCGGCAGGATCAAGGTCCCGTTGGCGTAAATACTTGCCTGTGTTTTTAAATACAAGGAAAGGCAGGTCAGTTTGCTCCTTAATATAAGCAGTGTCATACAACTTTTCTGAAATAATAACCTGGGCCATCGCTAATCCCAACGCAGCATCAGTTCCGTCCTCAATTGGTACAAACTGATCGGCTTTAAGACATGTGGGGTTGTAATCAGGGCTAATCACTACTATTTTAGCACCCTTATAGCGGGCCTCAGTTAAAAAGTGAGCGTCAGGAATCCGGGATTCTACCGCATTGGCCCCCCAAAGGATAATATAGCGCGAATTAGTCCAATCCCAGGACTCACAGGTCTCAGTCATGTAACCCCATATCATAGGCTCCCCAGGCGGTAGGTCGCAATACCAGTCATAGAAACTGCCCACCACAGAGCCGGAAAGACTGCCAAACCTGAACCCGGCACCTGCAGACACCATACTCATAGCCGGGATGGGTGAAAACAGGAAAACATGGTCGGTACCGTCTTTTTCCGCTATGTCCAGGAATTTATCGGCTATCATGTCATAAGCTTCATCCCAGGAGATGCGCTCCCATTTTCCTTCGCCCCGCTCGCCCACTCTTTTCAGCGGATACTTCACGCGTTGTGGACCGTAAACATAGCGCTCATAACTGGCACCCTTTTGGCAGCCTCTGGGATTATATTCCGGATCAGGGAAGTCAGCCGATTGCTCAGAACGTACAGCAATGCCATTTTTAATTTGGACATTCCAGCCGCATGAGCCGGTACAGTTTGTCGAATGGGTAGTGCGGACTACTTTATCCCAGCCCCACATCTGCCGGTATAACTCTTCCCAGCCGCGATATTCATATGCTTTCAGAGGGTCGTCGACGGACTGCAGCATGTCCAGCTTTGGCTCGATTCCCAGTAAGGGCAAGCCTAGAGAAGTAACACCGAGACCCTTTAAAAATTCACGCCGCGAATATTTTTTCATTGATTTATCTCCCCTCCACATTCAAACTCCGAATGTAGACCACCAAATCATTGATCTCTTGATCGGTTAATTCTTTAACGCTGTTGCGACCGTCTCCATAAGCCCCCATCGGAGTGCCCTGGCGGCCTTTACTGATAGTTGTCTTAATAAACCGGTCACTGGCCTCTTGCTGGAAAATTGGATTAATTAAATTTGGACCAGCTTTTCCTTGGGCGTTAACACCATGACAAACAGCACAATTGGCTTTAAATAAGTCCTTTCCTTTGCCGACCGAGCCGATAATCTGCTCCGGTTTTCCAGTTCCCGGTTTTTCACTCTTAGTTTGTTCCCCGTCTCCTGGTCTCATGGTTCTTACATAGGCAACAATTTCTCTGATTAAATCATCTGACAGGACCCCGCCGTCCTGACGGCCGTAAGCCATCATGTTAGTACCCGGACGCCCGTATTTGACCATATTGAAAATAAATTCCTCATCAGCATTCTGTAAAAAATCAGGGTTGCCGATAGCCGGTGCCCCGCTGGCAACTCGACCCTGGCCGTCTTTCCCGTGACAACTGGCACAATTCTCTTCATAAAGCCCCTGTCTCCAGGGCTTATGGTATACTTCCTGCTCACCCTTCCAAACCGGGGTGTATTCACGGACGAAGACCACGATCATCAAAGCTGCCAAAATTAGCCCAACCAATGCAAAACCTTTGTATACGTTCTCCAAATTTTCCCCCTCCTTAATGCCCCTGCAAGGTCGACGCCCAAGGCCAGACCCAAGCCCAGCCCGGTCCCCGGAAATACACACCGATGATAATTAAGATGATATTAATAACCACAATTACTGTAAAAATAGTGATTGCCAATTTGCGGTCCCGGAATTTCCGACTGGGATTTTTGTCTAAGTAGGGAAGTACCATTAAAGCCCCTATCGCCACCCCAGGCATGATTACACCGGCCAGGAGAGGATGGAAATAGTGCATTAGTTCCTGAAGTCCCAGAAAATACCAGGGTGCTTTTGCCGGGTTTGGTGTTACGGATGGATTGGCAACACCTTCCAGAGGAGCATCAAAGAAGATGGAGATTATGGTCAGCACTGCAAAAAGCGCCATAAAGGCTAGAATTTCACGCATCAGCAGATTGGGCCAGGTTCTAACCAATTTGACTTCCTGGGCTTTGGTCTCCACCCGGGGAGACGTTCCCTGCATCACACCCATCAGTCCGTAAGTCTTTTCCGTTTCGGCTTTATTTACTGCCATAATGAACCTCCTCTCCCGTATCCAGTTCCGGGGGATCGGAGATTCCGCCGTCCTTCCGGATCCGGTAAAAATGCATCGCCATCAATATTACCGCGACCGCGGGCAACAGTATAACGTGGAGTAAATAAAAACGGGTCAGGGTCGCTTGACCGATTTTAGCAGACCCCAGCAGCAATTCCTGAATATCTTTTCCTATCACAGGTATATAAGTCGTCAGAGTTACCCCGACGCTAACGCCCCAGTATGCCAGCTGGTCCCAGGGTAAGAGGTAACCTGTGTAACTCAACCCAATAGTGACCACAAACAAGAGGACACCTATGACCCAGTTAAATTTGCGGCTTCCCTTATATGAACCGGTAACGAAGACCCGGCACATGTGCAAAAACACCATTGCCACCATTAAATGGGCCGACCAGCGGTGCAGGTTCCTGAAGAGCCAGCCGAAGGATGCTGTATTTCTAAGGTACAACATGTCTTCAAAGGCCCTATCTGTAGAAGCAACATAATAAATCATTAATAAGAGGCCGGTAAAGGTCAGAATGAGAAACAGAGCCAGAGACAATCCGCCAAGACCAAAGGTATAGGTAAATTTCAGGCCATGTTCTTTCACCTTTACAGGATGTAGATGCGTAAGAAAGTGGGCCGTCATTACCTGGGACTGATCCTTTGGGTTGTCGGGGTAACCGTGCCGGAAAACAGAAGACCCCAATTTCGATTGGCGAAACCAATTAAATAATTTTTTCATGATACACCCCCAAATAACGCCATCATGATAAATAGATTTCAGGTCCGACGATGTCGTCGGGATCAACCAGGAGCTTGCCGTCATCCTGTAATTTCAAACGATACCACTCCAGAGGCCGTGGCGCCGGCCCACCTAAAACCTTTCCATTTAGTTCATCAAAAATACTGCCGTGACATGGACACTCAATGCGGTCGTTATCCGGCACCCAGTTTACGGTACAACCCAGGTGAGTACAAACCGCGGACAACGCCCGCAGCCCCTTATCGTCCCTGATTATAAAACATCTGCGGCCATTGATATATGTTACTTTTTCCAAATAACTATCAGGTCCGTCTACTTTGAAGGCATTCTTGCTGGGGCCGTTTTTATTGGGAATGAGAAAACGGAAACTGGCACCGCTCAAACCCAGACCGAACAGGCCCATAGAACCCCAACCAAACCTGGAGAGAAAAAACCGTCTGGATACCTGGTTTTTCTTCTGCTCTTGCTGAGACATCGATAATAACCTCCTTCTGATCAAAACGTCAACATTTCGCCACAGTCTTAACTGAACAGGTCGGCCCTTCCTGCCAATCGAACTTGACCAGGTTCATGGCCCGGGCAGGACAGCGTTCGGCACAGAGACCACAACGGACACAACGCTCTTCATCTTTAATCATCAGGGAGAAATCTTTCTGGCCGGAAATACCTTTGAAAAGTGCCACCAGCCCGTTTTGATCCAACCCCAGTTTATCTGAAATTTCCCTTTGCAGTTCCTGATCAGCCTGGATCCGGGTAAGAGAAACCAGCTTTAAACAATCATAGGGACAAACATCTACACAGCCGCCGCATAACAGGCACTCTTCCGAGTCCACGGCGGGGTTGAAAAAGCACTGCAGACAGCGCTGTGCCTCGCGCTGAGCCGCTTTTCTGTCATAACCCAATTCCACCGCAGTAACACCAACCCGCTTGTCTACAGTTAAAAGAGGTACGTGTTGGCGGGGAATGTTCAGATACTCATCATCAGTGCTGCGGGGAATTTTCCCGGCCACCGCCCTTATGGCCGGACCGGCTGCCGGGGTACCGTCGTCAACTGACAGATACCGGTGGATGGAGCGTGCTGCCGTTCTACCGTCTGCAATGGCATTGATGGCAATGCGCGGACCGAAGGCTGCGTCCCCGCCGGCGAAAATTCCGGCTGCTTTGGTTGCCATGGTCGCCGGATCAACTGTAATGGTTCCCCGGGGGGATACCTCTACGCCGTCCTCGGCTGTTAGAAAGCTTAAATCGGCCTGCTGACCAATAGCCAGTATCACCGTATCGGCCACCAGTATGCGCTCACTTTGGGGCACAAAGGTTGGGTTGAATCTACCCTGTTCATCAAAGACAGAAGCAACGTCCAAGGTTGTTAAACCTGTAACTTTTCCATTCACACCATTAATCTTCTGGGGTCCCCGGGAGGTTCGGAAAACAATGCCTTCCTCCAGGGCTTCTTCGATTTCTTCGTCGGCAGCAGGCATCTCCTCCTGTGATTCCAGACAAACCAGAGAAACCTCCTCAACTCCCAGGCGCAATGCACTGCGGGCAACGTCAATAGCCACATTACCACCGCCGACGACCAGCACCCTCTGGCCAATTTTAACTTGGCGGCCCAAATTTACATCTAACAGGAAATCTACCCCTTTTAGTACTCCATCCAGGTCATGACCCGGAATGTTTAAGGCACGGCTCTGGCAGCACCCTACTCCGAGATAAATTGCACTGTAACCTTGCTTCCGCAGGCTAGCCAGGGTGAAATCCCGGCCGGCAACCACACCAAGCTTGAGTTCCACTCCCAAATCAACAATCTTCTGGGCCTCTCCGGCTATGATGTCCCGGGGCAGGCGGTATTCAGGTATTCCAAGGTAGAGCATGCCACCCGGTACCGCCTGGGCTTCAAAGATAGTTACCTGATAGCCCAGCAAAGCCAGATCATGCGCACAGGAAAGGCCACCCGGCCCGGCCCCTATCACGGCTACTTTATCCATACGCTTAACTGCGGGTTTAGGCAAACTGGACTTATTCAGCTTGTTACCCTCGTCCACGGCAAAACGCTTTAAAGCGCGAATTGCTACCGGTTCATCGATTTTGCCACGCCTGCATGAAGTTTCACAAGGATGAGCGCAAATACGACCACATATGCTAACCAGGGGGTTAGGCTCAGCAGCTAACTTAAATGCTTCTTCAAACTCTCCCTGAGCCAGCAGACTGACATATCCTCCGGCATTGGTATGAACCGGACAGGTGAACTGGCATTTAATATTTTCTTCCTGCCAACAGGCATCCATCGGCTTAACTCTATAGCAACTTGCCAACCTTTTCCCTCCTTTGCTGTTTCTAATTTTTTCTACAATTTTCGACAAAGAAAATTAGTGTGTAATGTCACTAATTATATATATTGCAGATGATATTTAGGTGTCGCTAATATGACATTTAAGTGACAAAAAGCACAGGTAAGACATGTTTTTTTATGGCAAAAAAATAACCTTGCAATTAGCAAGGTTTAGCTCAAGATTACGGCTAGCTTGGTTTTACCCCAAACTTATACCCGATTCCTCTGATGGTTTTGATGAACCTGGGGTTAGCCGGATCAGTCTCAATTTTCTCCCGCAGCCGTTTTACCAAAGTGGTGACAATGCCCGTGTCTTCGAAGTACTCAGTGTTCCAAATCTGATATATTAAGCGGTCCCGTGTAAAAACCTGGTTGGGTCTGCTGGCTAAAAACCAGAGGAGTTCAAATTCTTTATGGGTAAGTTCTACTTCATGGCCATCAACTTCGACCCCCATAGACCTCCGGTTAATAGCCATTCCCGGCACCCGGATGATATCCTGGTCGTTGTTCTCGTTTACACCTTCACTAGTGCGTCTAAGCACTGCCTTGACCCGTAGTAACAGTTCAGCACTGTTGAAGGGCTTGGTCAGATAATCATCACTGCCAAGGGTTAGTCCCATGATTTTATCCAATTCTTCATTTTTTGCTGTTAAAAATATGATCGGGACATTACTTTCTTCCCTGATTCGCCGGCAGACCTCAAACCCATCGAGCTTGGGCATCATCACATCCAAAATGATCAGGTCTGGATTTATGCGGTCAACTACTGCCAGCACCTCTTGCCCATTGGAGGCAGTGAACACCTGAAAACCTTCCCGCTGCAGGAAACCATCTAAAAATTTAATTATTTTTGGTTCATCATCAGCTATCAAAATTCTTTTTCCATTCAATTGGCATCCCTCACTATTCTATCCCACTGTCAAAAGGTGGAAATGAAGGCCAAAAAACAGTGAAAGTAGACCCCCGCCCAACAGTCGAATCCACTTTAATCCAGCCCAGGTGCAGGTCAACAATTTTTTTCACCAGGGCCAGCCCGAGCCCGGTTCCCGCAAATTCTTTATTTAAACCCTGATTTGCCTGGTAAAAAGCATCAAATATCTTGGCCTGATGCTCTGCCGGAATCCCTGTGCCGTAGTCAGTTACTGAAAACAGTGTGCCCTCTTCGGGTTCGGCAGTTTCGGTAACAGATACCAGAATTCTCTGCTTCTTAGCACTAAACTTAATAGCATTGCTTAACAGATTTCTGATAACATGCCCAACCTTTTCACGGTCAGCAATCACATTTTGCTCATCCGAAATATTTAATTCAACCTGCACACCCTTTTGCTGAGCCAGAGGATGCAGCAGCTTTTCTATTCTTACGGTCACTTCTCCAATATTGACTTCAGCCAAATCAAGAAACATCTTGCCTGACTCAATTTTAGAAAGATCCAAAAGATCATTAATCAATCCCAGCAGCTGGTGTCCGCTATCCTGAATTTCACTGAGATAATCAACCTGATCTGAGGTCAACTGGCCAATCCGCTGCTCCAGGAGTTCCCCGGTAAAGGCTATGATTGCTGTCAGGGGAGTTCTTAACTCATGGCTCATATTGGCTAAAAATTCTGATTTATACTGGCTGGCTTTAGCCAGCTCTTTATTAGCCAGGGCAAGTTCCTGGGTCCGTTCGGCTACCTTTAGTTCCAGCCCGTCATACATTTCCTGCAGCCGGCCGGCCATTTCCGTAAAACGCTCCGTCAGGTCCCGGATTTCACCGTAAGACTTAAAGGAACCCGGACGGGCAGAGAGTTTCCCCTCAGCCAATTCCTCGGTAAAGGATGCCAGGTTAGCCACCGGTTTAGAGACAAATAATTTAGTATGGAAATTAATCATAATGGCCGGAAAGAGAATTGCAATGATGGTTAGAATGATGCTCTGCCTGATGAAGGCACTTTGACTCAGCTCTTTGATTTTCATAGGAATTGAAATAGTAAGAGCACCGGCCAGATCTCCAATTTCATAACCCTCTTTGGGGTAGCCGCTGACATCAATTTCGCCCTTGGGGCCGCCGTGACAGGGCAGGCAGGACGGGGTAATATACAGAGGAATCATATAGCGGAAGTAACTTTCACCATTTATCTGGGATTCTCCCCATGATTCGGAGCTGTCCTTGTTCGCTTTGAAGGATAACAGCTTTTCCTGCTCAAAATCGTCAGGGCTATTGGCCGGCAATCTTGGGAGCAAACTTGTCTGTTTGATGTGATAATCGGTAGTGGTATTAAAAACAGCGGCGACTTTCTGAACCATGGCAGCAGGATTAAGATGTTTAAACTCAAATTCCCCTTTGGAATTATAATTAATTCGATCCTGGTTGTCAGCTGTCACCTGGCGCAAAGCCACCACCTGGGCAGCAAGTATCCTGCTTTGCTCCAAAAGATCTAACTGGGATTGCTTTTTTTCACGATATATATTCCAGATTATTCCGGTAGCCATGGTCAGGACTAAAACAAGAGTAGTGCTGCGCACAAGTAATGTACCGAGTTTTGAGTTTAATGCCATGACATCACTCTTCTATTTAGATTTTTACTATCGTATTATTTTAACATAATTTCACCAATCTGCCTGTGATAAATCTCACTTACTATCAAATTTTTATATAGCCCTCAGAAAAAGACTCGCCGCGGATAAACGCTGATAAACGCGGATATCAATATTAATTAATACGCACTGAGACCTCCGTGATCTCTTTTCCCTCTGCGCTTCTTTTAAGACTATTCCCGAGAGCCTGTTCGGCTTATTTTTGTTCTGTTGATGCTGCTGTCGGTGATGCTGCTGCTGTGACAGGTTTTTCAGGGTCTTCCAGGACGCCGTTCAATTCACGCTGGGTTTCCCGGGTGGCCTTTTTAAACTCGGATATTCCCTTTCCCATAGATTTAGCCATCTCGGGAATTTTCTTGGGTCCAAAAATTAATAAACCTATCAAAAAAATAAGAAACAGTTCAGGCAAACCAAGTCCAAACATTAAGATACCCCCTCTTCTTTATTCATAGTTCTTCTAAGGCACCAGGAACAAAGTTTACTGTCCCCGGTCTCGGCTAACCAGAATTCCTGCTGGCATTGAGTGCATACCCTTTTTTGGGCAGAAGCAATAGGCACCGGGTCTTGATTTAAAAATTCGGCTGCAGTGATGTTGACAGACCATGACAGACTGTGAAATACACATATATCGAGACATATGCCGCATTCTGTGCAACGCCCGGGGATAAATCCCATCTGTTTTGCATCTCCGTCCAGGTCTATCTTTAGGGCCTTAGTCGGGCAAAGCCTGGTACAAGCCTCGCAAAAACTGCATCCCGCACTGTTTAACTTCCTATAGGGCAGAGCCAGATGATTATTTTGCAGCTCTCGGCCGCGGAAAGCCTCCAAAAGGTGTTTCCTCTTAATGGGACTACTGCTGCGAACTGCCGGGCTTTCCGCTGGGTCCAGTGAAGTCACATCGGGAGAACCCGCTGCCCTGTCCTCTCCTTCTAATTCTAACTTCTCCAAAGCCGAAGAAAGCACCTTTTTAGGCAGATTCTGGGCTCCTGTCCAAATGGCTTTGAAGAACAGCCTCCGTTCCAGACCAAGGGTCTTCTGATGACCTGACTGCGCAAGGAAAGGTATAAGCTCCTCACTGCTGCTGACTATATGAAGCTGGCCCAAATTGTCAAAAAACTTGGTAAAAGCCGTGAGGTTTGACTGCAATAATCCTGGGTCAAAACCCAGACATTCCGCACATCGTGCCCCGTCTATCAACAGGACCACACACCGGCTTCCGGCCAGCAATCTGATTAATAGTTCGGGATATAGCTGCCCTAAACAGTTAATTTTGGTGACAGCTGATTTATCGCTGCCCCTGCAGATGTCCAAGCAGACAGGGCAGCTTATAATCAACGGGGCATCAGGCAGGCTGTTGTTAATTAAAATACCTTCGTCAAGGCTGAAGACATGGTTTGGGCAGTTGGTCACACAGAGACCGCAATAATTACATTGGCCAATCTCAATATTGTCTGAGTTAAAAGAAATACACTTGCTGGGACAAACCTCCAGACATCGGCGGCAGGTTGATCTGGGGGTAATAAGTCTTGAACAAAGGCTGCTGTCAACCTTCAGCGGAGAAATCCCGGCGATAAAGGATGTTAATAACTCAATACTCATTATGTCCCCCCTTTAAAGGACTTCAAAATTTACGAAGACATCATAAAAAGCCATACCCGGTGCTCCGGTAGTGGATTCCCCCATATCGCTGGCTATTCCCATGATCAGGATATTGGGATTCTTTTCAGCTTCCGGTTTTCGTCCGGGGTAACATACCAGGATATCTGGCGGTGTGTCCTTAGAAGTACATGCTTTGATCACCATTTCCCCGCATTCATTGTATATACGAACCAAGTCGTCGGGTTTAATTCCCCTGGCCGAAGCTGTTTCCGGATTTACATAAACTACCGGTTCATCACTGACTTCTGCCATCCAATCCAGGTTTTGAAACTGTGAATTGAGACTGTGCTGGGTATGCGGTGTCAGTAACCAATATGGATAATTGCCTTCCGGCTGCCGCCCTGGATAGAGTACAGGCAAAGGGGGTACTCCCATGGAGTCAGCCTTTTTAGAATAAAACTCATATTTTCCTGATGGAGTGGTAAATTTGTGATCTTCCCAGGCAATAACCGGAAAATTAATACGCACCGGCTCCTCCAGCAAATCAGTCCAGTGGTCGACTCCCAACAATTCATAGGCACTTTGACCAAATTCTTTGTCTAGAATATCTTCCGGAGCAATTTTGGCTGGGAAAGAACAACTGCCCGGTCTGAGTTTGTTCAGACGTTCGGCCGCCATTTGCACTATCTCCAGGTCACTTTTGGATTCATAATAAGGGGAAATAGCCGTTTCACTAATCCCGAGCCAATGATGCCAGTAACTAGGGACAACATCAAGGCTCTCAAAAAGGCTGGTTGTCGGTAAAACCAAATCCGCACAACGGACTGTATCGGTGATAAACATATCAACAGCCACAACTAAGTCAATATCCTGCAGGACTTTTAGAAGTGTCCCGATATCCGCATCCTGCCTGATTAAATTACGGCAGGCGACCCACAGCAGTTTTACCGGCGGGTCTTTTGTCCCCTTTAATTGAGTGGCAAATTTGTTTATATTAAAACACCGGTTTTGGTGTTTTGTTTGCAAAAAATTGTATTCTAAGAGCCTCCACGCGCTAAGATTGGCAAAATGTACACCTCCGCCGCTGCGGCCAATATTACCGGTCATAGCTGCCAAAGCATCGATAGCTCTGACATTCTGACCGCCGTTTGTGTGGCGCTGCATGCCAAAGCCTACCCAAATAAAGGCAGGGGAGTAATTAGTAAATAAATTGGCCAGCTCTGAAATAAGTCCGGCTTTTTGTCCGCATTGTTCAGTCAAGACCTGCATATCCAATCCCCGCAGGTACTCAGCAAACTGTTCCCATCCCAAGGTATGCTTCTCCAGGAACCCCTGTTGGAGATTTCCGCTTTCCATCAGTAGTTTGGCTATCGCCAAAGCAAGAGCCCCATCGCCTCCCGGCTTTACCTGGATATACAAATCCGCTTTACGAGCGGTCTGAGTGTAGACCGGGTCGATAACGACCACCTTGGCCCCCGCAGCCTGAGCCTTATAAATATATGACATAGAATGCACCGATGTCCAGACAGGATTTGTACCCCAAAGAATAATGAGTTTGGCCTTGGCTATTTCCTCCGGATCAGAGCCGAAATTATTGCCCATATCGTAATATTGCGCATCCAGCCCGGCAGACCAGCATGGTGAGCCAACAACCTGGGTGGTTGGACCTAGGCTGTTAAAAAAACCTTCCGCAGCATAATGAAGAACACCAAAGTTCCCGGAATATTTGTTCAAACAAAGGGGCAGGGTTGATCCGTAGCGATCCTTGATTTCAAGTATCTTCTCACAAATCAACCCCATTGCTTCGTCCCAGCTTATGCGCTGCCACTGCCCTGAGCCCCGCGGCGTCTGCCGCATGGGATATTTGATCCGGTCCGGGCTGTACACACTTCTTACATAGCTGTATCCTTTGGCACACAGCTTCCCTTTGGTGTGCCCATGTTTCGGGTCTCCCGTCACTTTAACCAGCCTGCCGTTTTTTACATAGGCCAGTATTCCACAGGTGTCATAACAGTTCCGGGGGCAGATGTGCCGTGTAACCTGCCACCCCTCATTATCAATATACATCTCATCCACCACCTGTTTAAAGAATTTGGAAACCCGAAACACTGCACAACTTAACTTTGCCTGATTACCGGGTAACTACAGAATTTTTTAAAAGGCGGCTACCGTGTAAGCCACTGCTGAGCTGAAAAACAACCCGCGGCCAACAATTTCGCCTACAAGGACCATTACAAAAATATAGGTGATAAATGAACTCTGCGCTAAGGTCCTTTTGCTGGCCAAGAAGATTAAAATGGCAATAGGCACCAACCACTCCAACACTAACCTGAACCAGAAGGCCCAGCTTTGAAAAATTTGCTGTCCGGTAAGGATACTTTCCGGCTGGCCGGTTAACAACACAGAAGCATAGACGATATAGGTAATCAAACTGGTGACCAGTACGGCACCGGTAAAACCGGCGGATGCAGGAACTGACTGACCGTAAAATTTAAAGGCAGCACTAACATACAAGGGGCCCAGGATGGCTGTGGAGAGCCAAAAGAAAACGACAGTACTGAAATTATCCCAAGCAGGATGGGAAGGAATAACGTAAATCATAGCAGAACTGGTCACCGCCAGGAAAGCGACCAGGGCAGTAATCCCTCCGATGGTTTTCCTGGAACCCTGATCGATCTCGTTCCATTTAAGAAAGTATACTATAGACAAGAGAAAAAATAAAGAGAATAAAGCGACTTCCCTACTAATCCAAGAACTGCCAATATTAGCCAGTGCCCGATAAGCGTTTAAGGGATGACCCAGGTGCAGCAAAGATATCAGTAAAGCAGCGGCAGTTATAACCGGAATAGTTCTGGCGACTGCCCTGCCGGCGGCGGTTTGCACCCTGTCTGTAAAAGCATCCAGCAGCCACAGGGTAATTACGGCTCCGGTGACAAGTTGTGTTAAAACGGTAAAAAATACCAACGGCAGTTCCATTACCTATCCCTCCTTACCTGAAATCCGATAGTTGGTTTAATAAACCTGGTGGTAGGCTTAGTCATTGATGGGTTGGGGAATCCGGGCAGGGTCTTGACTGCCTTATGGTCGGGGAAATCGTCCAGGTCAATAACACTGAGGGCATCCATCGGACAGCCCGCCACACACGCCGGTTGTTCTCCCTTATCTTGTTTCTCATAGCACATATGGCACTTTTCCACTTTCTTTAAGCGCGTGTTATACTGCGGTGTGCCGTAGGGGCAGGCCATCACGCACATCCGGCAGCCAATGCAGCGGTTTTGATCATGCACTACAATGCCATCGTCCCGCTTGGAATAGGCCATGACCGGGCAAACCCGCATACATTCCGGCTGCTCGCAATGATTGCAGCCCAGTGAGATGAAGTTTCTTTCGGGCATTGTAAATTGTGTTTCATCCAGTAGATTGACTTTGCGCCAGCGCACAGGCGGGTCCTGCTGGTATTCGTTTTTGCAAGCCATCTCACAGGAGTGGCAGCCAATGCATCTCTCGCTGTTAACCAGAAAACCTTTTCTGCTCATTGTTATCCCCCCTTACACCCTTTCAAGATTCACGAAATTATCATGGAAAGCGAGACCAGGCATTCCGGTAGCTTTTCTACCCATGTCCGCCGGAATAGCCTTAAGGGTATAATTGATGTTATAGTCCTTACCCTTATACCAGGCCTCATATACGGCCACAGTATCGTGAGGTACCGTTTCCGTGATTTTGGCAGGTAAAATTACATACCCCAGGTCATTAAAAATTTTGACGCTGTCTTTATCTTTGATGCTATATTTAGCTGCCAGGGCCGGATGAATCTCCAAGACCGGCTCATTATTTATGGCTTGCATCCAGTCGAGATTCTGGAACTGGCTGTGCAGGCCCAGCTTCCAGTGAGGCGAAATACAGCGGACGGGAAATTTGTCCGGTGTGGCCATTTCCTCAATATATACAGGAAGTGCCGGATGACCGAATTTCTTAGCTTCATCTGACCAAAATTCGAACTTGCCCGATGGCGTCCGAAAGCTGCCATCCTGCCAGGCAATCAGCCCTTTTTTGGCTTTGGCAGGACCTTTTTTGAGATCCGTCCAGTCGCTGATGCCGAACTGGGCTTTGATATTATCGTTAAATTCCTTGCCCACCCATTCTTCCAGGGTTCCGGAGGTCGGGTAGGTACAGGAACCAGGCTCCAGTTCATTCAGCTTTTTAGATAACCCCATGGCGATATGCACGTCATTCTTTGATTCATGTAGAGGTTTAATAGCTTGCTGATTTAAAGACAGCCAAAAGTGCCAGTAGCCGACATTTACCCCATCACCCTCAAAAAGTGTGGTGACCGGCAGGACGATGTCAGACATATCCACTGTCGGTGTCATAAATTGATCACTGGTAACCACAAAATCCATTGACTCGAAGACTTTTTTCATTACTGATGTCTCGGGGTCCTGAGTCATTGGATTTCTGCAGGCAATCCAAAGCATTTTAATTGGTGGGTCCTGAGCTGCCAACACTTGGGCTGCAAAGTTATTTATGTTAATAGCCCGATCTCCGCCGCCGGCACTGCCCTCAGGGGCCTTCTGGATCATGGCATGATAGTTAAAGCCCCAGGTTTCCAATTGAGCGTAATTAGCCCCACCACCGGAAATTCCGATGTTTCCGGTCATTGCCACCAAGGCATCAATGGCTCTGCAGTTTTGCCCACCATTGGTGTGGCGCTGCAAACCATATCCGAGCCAAATATTGGCCGGTTTGGTAGTGGCATATTCGAAAGCCAGGTTCTCGATTACCTGCTTGGGAAGCCCGGTTTTTTCCGCAGCCCACTCCACAGTGATATCTTTTTTCAGGTAATTGAAAAATTCCTGGTAGCCCTTGGCATTCTTCGCCAGCCATTCGTTATCCACTAAACCGTTGTCGAGAATATACCTGGCCATACCCAAGGCCAAAGCTCCATCGGTACTGGGTTTAATCTGGAGATACAAGTCAGCCTTGGAAGAAGTCTGGGTTAGCAGGGGGTCGATAGCTACTATCTTGCAGCCCCGCCTTTGGGCTTCTTCAATGAAATACATGGAATGCACCGAGCACCAGGCAGGGTTAACTCCCCACAAAATCATATACTTGGAGTTTACGAAGTCTTCCGGATCGTTATTCCAGATAGTTCCAAAGTCAAAGGTCTGGGCATCAATACCAGCAGGCCAGCAGGGAGTACCGGTAGCCCGGGAGGTGTAGCCGATACTGGAGAGCATACCCTCTATGCCGTAGTGCAGGATATCGAAATTTCCTGAGTATTTGTTTAAACAAATAGGCAGTGTCGAACCATATTCTTTTTTAATTTTTAGTATATTCTGGGCTATTTCTGTAAAGGCCTCATCCCAGCTGATGCGTTCCCATTTTCCGCTGCCGCGCCCTTTCTGCCGCATGGGATATTTGATCCTGTCCGGGCTGTATACCCGCCTGGTATATGTGTTGCCTTTAACACAAAGTTTTCCCCTGGTATACGTGTTGGCAGGATTCCCGTTAACCTTGACCAGCACACCATCCTTAACTGTGGAGACTATTGAACAAGTGTCATAGCAATTTCGCGGGCAAGCGTTTAAAAAGGTTTTTACTGTGCCTGAAGCACCCTGCTCTGCTGCAGCTTTAAGCCCCGTGAGGTGAAAATCCAGGACTGAACCTGCAACCCCCGCAGCGACAGCTCCTTTAATAAAGGTCCTTCTGGTAAACTTGCTGACCATTATGTCCCCTCCTTACATTTGTCTATTGGCCATTAATTTTGATTCTAAATCCATAAACCCATTGATCATTATGGCCATTCCCCTGCAAACATCATTTTGACTATTGGCCAGGATATCCCGGCAATGTTCTGGAAGCCATTTGCTCAAATGATTGATATAAAAATCTTCGTAGGCGTTTAAATGGATATCAACATCTTCAAAATCTTCTATTTCCAAACTTTCGGCCGACTTGTAAAGCAGATAGCAGATAAATTCCAACTCAAAACCGATGTAATCATCAGGCTCGCAGTTCTGCCTATCCACTGCCAAACCCATCTTATGATAAAACTCCCTGACTTCCAGGGTTTCCTGCTGCATCAACAGGCGTTGTGGGTTACGGTATACGCTTTCGTAAGGAGGCGCCAGCAGCCGGTCAGGCCCGACAAAGAGTTTGTTGAATTCATAAATAGCGTCACTGTCATGAGTCTTAATAAGGGACAACCCGGAGCAGTAATCCTGACTTTGCTTGTTGTCTTCAATTTCTGACAGTATTTGTACGGCTTCTGACCATTTAGCTGCATCATGCCACAGGTTACCTAAATAATAGCTTCTAATGACTAAATAAAATTTGAAACGACTTTCGATGCCGGATAGGTTATTAAATCTTTGGTTTTGCCTCATCTGCACCTCCCTGCCCTGCGTTAACAGTGCTATCGCTATCATTTTTCATTAAATCAATTTTGAGCTTTTCATCTGAAACCTTCAATACTTGATTAAGCTTTGGGTTAGGCACGCCACGATACTGCTCGTCTAAAACTCCGCTTTCCAAACGGGTGCCACTTACTGTTTGGGTCCCGGCTCCACAACCGGAAACCAGTACGATTGCGAAGATGAATATGGCTAGACACAGAAACACTTTTTTGCTTCGCACACATTTCACCATCCTTTCCTCACCTGTTTCGCCGCGTGCTAAGGTTGATTCGGCGTTAGTTATCCCTGATAATACACTAAAATCTTTATTTAGGCTTTGTTGACTATTACGAACCTTGACTACAAATTGTGTAGAGAACAACAAAACCAACCTTCGTGTATATCACTCAGGTTGGCTAAAAAACCAGGATTCGCTTTACTTCAGACTTCTTTTAACCCAGGGAACCTAAACCGCCGGACCGCATTTTGGCAATTTTACATGCCACATACAGATTGAACAGATTATCATATTTTTGCAGGCTTAGTTCGGTAATCTCTTCAATCTTGTTTAAACGGTACCGCAAAGTATTAGGGTGCAGATACAGTTTATCCGCCGTCATATTAACATCCCCGTTCTGTTGAAAAAATATCTGCAGAGTCTGTAATAAGTTGGCTTTATTCTTTTCGTCATATTGGATTAAGCCGCCTAAATATTCCTTATAATAATCATCCAGCCGCTGAAAATTGATGGCTGTCAAAAGATTTATTATTCCCAGGTCTTCAAAACGCGTGATATGCCCTGGACCCTCAATGAACCGCCCTAATTGCAGGGCAATCTTGGCTTCCTGGTAGCTCCTGCCTATGTCAGTGATGGTCCCGTAATTTTTTCCGATCCCGACCGAAACTGATACCTTGAGAAGATTTTCAGAAATCTGCTTTTGTATACGTTGGGCCAGGTCAACAATATTTTTATTGTTTTTGGTCATATTGGCAGACTGGACCGGGGTTATAACCACGACCTGGTCCAAAATATCTGATATCATCGGCGGCGCACTTAGCGGATAAGAATTGACTGTTTTATTGATAATTAGGTGCAGCTTAGCTATTGCCTCACTATGATTGCTAACGTGATTTGTACTGTCAGGTTCAATGACCATCAACTGATGAGGCACCAGCAAATCATAACCCCACAGCTTGCCCCTGTTAACAACTTCTTCTTTGGAAGCGAAATTAAAATAGAGCAGGTCATGAATAAAGTCGTTTTTATACTTTTTTTCAATATCAAGTATTTTATTTATGTTAATCAACTCCTGCAAAAGGGCCCGGCCAGCCAGGCGCAGCAGCAGATTATCGACATCAGAAAAAATACTTTGCACTTCAAAACCCAACAAGTGCCCGTATAATATATTTTCATGCCAAAGTGGTATACAGATATAGTTGGTGGTCCTATTATCAATTTTAACGGTACCACATTTGACTGTTATTTTTTTCTTGGCCTCTTTTGCAGCCGCACCTTTTTCCTTTTGCGCAACCATTCCGATTAGGTTTGTATTTTGTATCCCGGCTAAAATCTGATCGCTGCTGCTGCTGTCGAAAACCTGAAAAACCTTGTTTACCAGTGATACTGGATTACTTACCAGTTTTTGCAGGCAGACCAGTATTTCTTTATTGCTTTTGCCCGGAAAAAGTTCGCTGCAGGAACCCTTGGCTACATCCAAAAACCGGCCACTCACCTTTAGGTCTGTGATGAACTTAAGTGTTGCTTCAATGTCGGGCTGGGTGTCCTGCTCAGCTAGAAAAACTACTGGGATATTTTTTTGGTCGGCCTGAGCCAGAAACTCTCCCGACAACCTGGGTAATTTATCCCCATAAAACAATATCCCTGATAATTTCGAGGACAGCATCGAATCAAGGGCTCCATAATCCTCATTATCACAGCCGCTTACAGTAACCAGACAATTCTTCAGATGTTTTCTCTGAATTGTCCGGCCTTCCTTGTATTCCTGTAGTGCTACTATGTGCTCAATTGGTTTATGCTTACCCGACCAACCGCCCAGAATAGTACAATTTACAAAGGGTTCTACAGTCAACAGTTCCTGTACTGTAACACAATTGGTGCCTGAAGACTTCTGCATACAACAGCCCCCTTAAGAATTTCGCCAAAAGCTGACGGTGACCTTTGGTAAAATAAACCTAATGGATGGTTTAGTTAAATACACTGAAGGAAAACATGTTATTACCTCTATATATTGCGGGGGCAGAGGCTCAGATAGATTAATGACCTGCAGGGCTTCATTTGCGCAGGCGGACACACATGCCGGCTCTAATCCCTGGTGTATTCTTGACATACAAAAATTACATTTGCTGACTTTTTTCGTGTATGGATTTATTTGGGGTACTTTAAATGGACATGCCGAGACACAGCTGCTACAACTGTCACAATTGGTAGGGTCATGAAACACTATGCCGTCTTTCCGTTTATTGAAACATTTGTTCGGACATACTCGCACACATTCCGGATTAGCGCAATGATTACAGGCCATAGAAAGAAAACTCAAAATGTTTTCCGGCCCGAATTCCATAACTCTGCGGTACCTAAAATCACCCAACTGATTCTCATTTTTACAGGCAAACTCGCAACTATGGCATCCAGTACATTTACTGAGGTCTACCAAAAATCCAATCTGCCTGGGCATTAGCTCACCCTTTCTGTAAAGATTTATAAAGATATTCTCACGCGATTATTTATAATTATTACTAGTTTAAAAAAATGCGGGCATAAATGCAAGTGGGTAAATTAAACAAACTGCACCATCCCGGCTGCTTTGCTATGCCCAGGTTTGACCAGCGTTCTGAAGCAACACAAGGGATCACATCACACAAGCTGTACTTGTGGTCATTTTCCTAATGCCATGAACCTGACTCCCCAATAAATTTCCTGACTATCCTTTAACCTTTATTCCTGCATTTATTTTATTCTTGTTTTTATTGACAAACATGCATAATATTCCGTATAATTACAATGATACGAAATATTATAATGAGCGTAATCGCAATGAAGGAGGCCTAAAAATATGATTATAGATTTGGATAATTATGATAAGGAAATACTTGACATACTTCAAAATGATTCTTCAATTTCCAATATAGATTTATCTAAGAAAATTGGATTGTCTGCTTCTGCTTGCCTCAGTCGAACAAAACGCCTTAAAGAAATCGGGGTAATAAAACAGTATGCTACTATCATTGATGAAAAAAAGGTCGGGTTGGAAATTGTTGCTTTTACCTTCGTAAATTTGTCTCCACATAATAGAAAGACGGCAAATGCTTTTTTGGCAAAAGTTAAAGAAACATCTCAAATTCTGGAGTGTTATAACATTACTGGAAGCTGGGATTATTTATTAAAAGTAATTGCTCATGATATTACATCTTATCGCAACTTTATTATGGATTCACTTTTAGAGTTCCCGGGTGTTCATAAAATTGATACTAACTTGGTCTTAGGTACTGATAAGCAAAGCTTTTATTTGCCTATGAACCAAGTGTAAAAATACAAAAAAATTATTTAAGGAGGCCTTAAATTGGACAATTATCTTTTGTTGAAAGCAGCACTTCTTACAGAAGGAATCTGTTCTGATACCGAAAGCTTAAAAGGAGTGGGTATCAAATATAAAGAACAGAATCACGGGTTATTTGGTTGGGATTTTGAAAATCATATTGAAGCAAAACTCCCCGACGATTTTTGTCTACCGGATGGCACAGTTGTTCAGTTTCGTTTTAATTCAAAATCACAATATCATGTAAAAACGTATCAAAGAAAACTAAAACTGTATCAAAACGATAATGAAATTTGTGAGATAAAATGGATAGAACGGCCAGCTTTTTATAATAAACAAACAACCCAAAACAATGATATGGTTAGAATTGGTCAAATTGGTGGTAAGGACTGCTTGTTTTTCTGTTATCAAAATTATTGCTCCCATTTTAGCAGCAATAAGCAATGTTCGTTCTGTAATCTTGTGGCGACATCAAAAGTTTACGATTCTGTAATCAAGAAAAAGGAGATTATTGATATTGGTGAGGTAGCTAAAGCGGCCTGGTCAGAGGGAAATGTTAATCACATATTGCTTACTGGTGGATGTTTTAGTCACGAAAAAGAAGTTGCTTTAATTTCTGAAATAATGGTATCTATAAAAAAACATACCGGATTTGAGAGAATTCCAGGAGTAATACTACCCTCTCCTGCTAAAGGAGATGACATAAAGCGCTATTTTGAAACCGGTATCAAAGCAATTGGCTATAGTATGGAAATATGGGATGAAAATCTGTACAAAGCAATATGTCCAGGAAAGTCTGAACATACTTCGCATGGAGAATTTGTTGATTCGATTAAAAAAGCCGTTAAGATCTTTGGAGAAGGAAACGTATTTGTTGCTCTGGTAATGGGTCTAGAGCCGAAAGAGAATTTCTTACAGGGAATTCAGACACTATCTGCTATGGGTGCC
Source organism: Thermincola sp. (assembly GCA_032027005.1). GTDB lineage: Bacteria > Bacillota > Thermincolia > Thermincolales > UBA2595 > JAVSMW01. Next base: position 100,365 of record JAVSMW010000002.1, read on the forward strand.
AATATTGTACCTTTTGTATGGTCGCCAAATCCCGGTTCAAAATTAGAAGGTCATAGAGCGCCCTCGTCAGAATGGTATTTCGAAGTGATTTCGGAGGCCGCGGAAATTGTGTATAATAATAGAATTCCTTCGGGCACGGAAAATCACTGCTATCAGTGTGATGGAAATTCATTATTACACGACGCTTTGAGACATAAAGGTATTGAATAATATGAAAAAATGCAACCAATTTATTGAACACAGATATAAATGCCTGACAGTAATAAAATCCTATTGTCTTGCTGCTATAAACATGTCAATATCTTCAACGATGTACTTTGCTCATGTGGAGTGCAGTATATCAAAGAATGAACCCAGATAATCGAAAACACCAAATTCTTTAAACTTTTTCACTGTCTCGGCTCCGGTCATGTTATGCTTTTTTTTGTACTGCTCAATGCAGAACACCTTAAATTGCATTGTCTTGCTCATATGGTTCACCTCAATATCCGGGAATTTCCAGTTTTCCCGTTTCTATTTCCATCTTGTATAAGTCAAAGATCTTATCCACACTATAGTGCCACACCTTTGTTTTTTCATCTTCCAGATACGAATACAACTGAGTTGAGTATAACTTTTCAATCGCTGCGTTTTCATCCAGATGATATTCTGTGGCAATCTTGTCTGTTACAGCCGCCACTATCATTGGGAGAATAGCAGAAAACTTTTCAATATCCATCATTTTTCACCTTCCAATACGATGAATTCTTTGTAACTGCATAGGCTAAGTGCTTTTTCGGTATGGAACAACACTTGATCATAAAGTTTTACTACATTCAGCCGCTTTATCGTCTCATCCTTTTCCAACACACCCAGTTCAAACAGTTGAACCGTAGTGTAAACATTATCGTCCGCCACCGGCCCAAACACGAGGTCATATTCCTCTGTAAAGCTTTTTCCACTTCGGCAGGCGCAAATAAAGTTCAACCATGCTTCATCCGCCCGCTCGAAATGTATCACTTTTAGTTCCTTTTAAGCGCGTTCGTAATCAAATTCATAAACGGAAATGTACTGCGTTTCGGCCTTTCTGCGGGCTGCAACTCTCAGTGCCCAACGGGTTGCCTGCTCTTTGTTTGTTGTTGTGTAGAACCCCGTACCGAAATCAAGAAACCGTTCACTCTGAAGTATCCGTGGTTTATCTACAACAATGGTGCTTCCGTGATATACGATCATTTTTCACCCTCCAAAATTCTTTTGGCGACACTGAGTTCCCGATTCAATTGCTGCAGAATATCTTCTACGTGCTTTCGCTTTTCCAAGCCCTCTCTGAGTTCATTTATCTTTTTCTCATCCTTGCCAACATAATCTGTAATAACCTTTTCGCAGTCTCGAAAAGACAAATAATAATACTCCTTTTTTCCTCGTCTGCGTGTTCGCAGAGTACCTTTCGGAAGCAATGATAGCTGCAGTTCATAGCTTTCTTTTAACACCCTGATCCGATTTGCTTCGTTAGCAATTAAATTTATGACATATCCCATAACATCACCGTCAATTTCATTTCTACTTTTATTATGCCCAACATAATTAAATAAATCAAGTATAATGTAGGGCATAACTGTAGATGGCAAGGTGCATGCCGTACGCATCGGATCCTACAACTCTTGTCAGTAACCGGTTAATTTCCAATGAAATCGCTTCTCGGTAACCAAAAAATATGGCGGAGAGAGTGGGATTCTCCGCTCCTGCGCCATCCTGGCGCCCGCGGAGCCTAGCCATCCGTGGCCAATGCGAATCCACGGACCCACTTTTGGCGGGTCACTCGATTTCGAGTTATTTGAAGGCAAGTTCTTATGAGTTTACGAGAGTAACTTTAGGAGAAGATAAAATCCCGCAAACCCGCATAAATAAAGGCTTTTCAGGCACAAACGCTGATATTTCCGCGCATGAACACACCGCCCTGATTTAGCGGTTTTCAGGGCAAAGTGTAGAAAAAGTGTAGAAAAACCGTAGAAAAACAACCGGCGAAATAACCTTAAGATACTTTAGTTTCCCGGCGATTTGAAAAAGCAAAACCAAGCGTATCCTACCATTGACATTGATTTTTAACAGAACATCCTGCAGCAGACAGAGCATAATTCTCTGTCCTAAGGATCAATGTGATGGGAGGAACGATGATGGCAACCGACTACTCTTACCTTCTGGCTGAATATCCGGAGAAGATAAGTCAAGACCAGCTTTACAGAATTTGCCGCATAAGCAAACGAAAAGCCACATGGCTTTTGGAGAACGGATATATCCCCTGCGAGGATACCGGCAAAAAGACCCGCAGGTTTAAAATCCAAATAACCGACGTTATTGCATACCTTACCCGCTTGGAAGAATCTCCTGAGACCCTGCTGACACCACCGGGGATATTTTCAAGCGGAATAAAATATAAACCGAAGCGCCAAACGGCGAAGGCAATCAACTCCGAGAAGTTTATGGCAATGCTTAAGAACAAGTGGCACACCTTTCCGGATGCCCTCACGGTAAATGATGTCACAAAGCTAACGGGATACTGCCAAACCACAGTATCTGAATGGATCAAGGCAGAAAAGATAACGGGGGTATGGTATTATACCAAGTATTTAGTGCCAAAGGACAGCTTGATAAACTATATGGCAACAGAAGCTTGCCGCATCCATCAGAAGTCCAAAAAGCATATAGAGCTGCTGGAGCAGTATCGAAATCCCTAAATGCTCGGCGCATCCATTTACATGAAAACAGGGGGACTACTTTGCATAGTGTCACCCTGTTCTTGTATCGATTATAAAAATCTGATCCAGTCGCGTCTGCCGTACAGAATTCTTTCAACGTCAACCACCTTGTTCTTCTCGTCTATGGAAAAAAACACAACGTAATTTTTTACAATTAGTTTCCTGTATCCCATTTGAGATAGACGATCGTCTGAGACAAGCGGACAGCGCTGCGGCATATCGGACAGACTTAGCATTGCCTCTTCAAGAAGCTCCATCATACGAGTTGCCGATATGGGAGCTGACAGTTGAGAATCAATATACCGAACAATGTCCCTAAGATCGTTTTCGGCTGGTTCAGATACATCTACCCTATATTTCGCCATCGGCGATGCCCCGCTTAATATCCTTCATGACATCTTGAAGCGGACGCTTTTTACCCGCTTTGACGGCCGATCGTCCTTCGTCAAGCAGGTGATACAGTTCAAGCTTGCCGCTGAGTGCCTCATAGGTTTCAATGCTCATAACCGCCAAATCTCCCTGCCCGTTTTTTGTGATAAAAACAGGTTCACGGCTTTCATGACAGAAGGTGGATATCTCATTATAGTTATTCCGCAGGTCAGTGCTGGACTTTATATTTGGCATTGCGTTTACCTCCTTACACAATTCTAAAGATATTATACACGAATTTCTTTAGAATATCAATTGAATTTCGCTGACTGCAATTGGCATCGAAAATAAGACACCGGATGCCGGTTAAAATCTTAATGAGATCGTTTCCTATGAAGGGACGAATATGACTCATATATAACTCTCGTTTAATCATAAACAAAACACCTCTTTACCTCTTTCCTCTGCCTATTTCCATAACAATACAATATCAAAGATATATCTTATAAAAATTGAACACATTGAATTTGTTGTTTCAAACAAAATCCCATTAAGTTCAGTATCAATGTATAGAAGCAGAATAATCAGGGAATAATAAATGCCTAAGCGCTGTCATAAAATAAGTTTTAAATTTGATTGACAATATGACAAATGCGGCATATACTATAAATATAGAAGGGAGGCATTATCATGAATAACTCTCTGGAGATCATCGGAGCAAGGATAAAATCTCTGCGCGAAAATAGCGGCCTTACACAAAACAATGTGGCTAATTATCTTCATGTCGATCAAAGCCTTGTGTCTATGGTCGAGAAAGGCAAACGGGCACTGACGGCGGATATGCTGGATAAGCTTGCAGCCTTGTTTGGTACGCGGGTATCTGCACTCATGGAGCCGGAAATGAAGGTTAAACCGCTGTCCTTTGCGCTTCGTGCAAGCGAAATCGGAGAAGATGACTTGGACGCAATTAGCGCCATAAACAGGATTGCTTTAAATAGCCACTTTATGACTCAATTGCTTGAGGGTGAGCATGCCAATGGATAGAATAGAGTTATGGAAAAAAGCTCTCAGTTTACGGAAAGAGCTTGGAGAAGATGCGACTTCTCCGATCGATATATTGGCATTGGTTCATACAATCGATAAATTATCCATCGTATACTATCCGATGGGGAATCACATTAGCGGTATTTGTATTAAGGGAACCGGCAGCAATGTCATCGCCATTAATTCAGCCATGACCCTTGGAAGGCAGCGCTTTTCCATGGCTCATGAACTATATCACCTGTATTTTGATGATGACGAACTCACTGCGGTGTGTGCAAAAACAATCGGCGAGGGAAATGAAAAGGAAAAGCAAGCAGATCAGTTTGCATCGTATTTGCTTATGCCCCCGGATGCCCTTTCGGATAAAATTGACCAGCTGAAAAAGTCGAGCTCCGCCAAGCTTTCCATTCATGATGTTGTGCGTTTGGAGCAATACTTTCGTGTTAGCCGCCAAGCTATCCTTTACCGGCTGCTCAGCGAAAATGAATTAACCCGTGAAGAAGCTGATTCAATGCGCCAAAACGTAATTTTATCTGCTCTTAATCTTGGCTACGATGATACACTCTATAGACCGACACCCGAAGATAAGCGATACAGGACATACGGCTACTATATTCAGCAGGCGGAAAAAGCTTTGGAACAAGGGCTAATATCCAGCGGCAAATATGATGAATTGCTGCTATCTGCTTTCCGTTCCGACCTCGTCTATGGGGAGGAAATCGAAGGGGGCGAATTGCTTGACTGATTCGCTCTTTTTTGATAGCGACTGTATCTCGGCTTTTTTGTGGGTTGGGAATGAAAATTTATTGGTTAAGTTATATCCCGGTAGGATCGTTATTCCTAAAACTGTTTATGACGAACTGTCCTATCCCGGGATTGCGCACCTAAAGGCAAGAGTAGATGCACTCCTTTCGGTGGGACAAGCACAGGTAATGTCCATTGATGTGGCTACGGAAGCCTATGATATATATTATCAGCTTACCGAAAAACCAAAAGCCGGGCATATGGTTATCGGCAAAGGAGAAGCCGCATCCATCGCATTAGCAAAACAGTATGACGGCATTGTAGCAAGTAATAATCTGAAGGATATTTCTTTATATATCGCTCAAATGGATCTTAAGCATCTAACAACTGGCGATATATTACTTGCGGCACTGGAAAGAGGATACATCACCGAAGCACAGGGAAATACTATTTGGACTAAAATGCTATCTAAACGAAGAAAACTGGGGGCGGCAAACTTTACTGCTTACATACAGGCAAAGCAAAAATAAAAACGCCTATCGCTCATTTCATAATTTATAACGCAAAATTAGAACTAAAGACTCCAATATTGCAAATTGGAGCCTTATTTATTGGCCGGGGAATCGAAGTGCAGAAATGCACTTCGATTCCCCGGCTTTTCTTTTTTGGAAGGGAGGAAAAATATGTTGGTACGCTATAAGAAAAACAAGAAACCTGCCTGTTATGATTCTGATGTCCTTGTAACAACAGGTCCGATACCGGCAGCTGAACGGCCTAAGGGACCATTTAAAAGCTGCGGAAACTGCCCCTACCCCTCTCATGGTTTTATCTGCTACAGTTCCGAGGGAGATTGCCTTAGAACCGATATGCAAAAAATAAACAAAAAAGCCAATACAAAACAAAAGCCCATATGAAGGAGGAACCAATATGAGATATGACAGTGAATTTCTGAGATTGCTCAAGGAGCAGTATCCCCCCGGCACACGAATCCGTCTCACAAAAATGAATGATCCCTATGCCCCCGTACCGCCCGGTACAGAAGGAACGGTGGATTTTATTGACGATGCATGCGGAATTCACATGCAATGGGACAACGGGCGCTCCCTTGCCCTCATTCCCGGGGAGGACTCGTTCTCAAAAATATCTCCTCCACTCCAGACTCTTAGGCTATATATGCCGCTTACCGTTAAGGAATACGAGCGCAACGAATGGGGCGATTGGGAGGATTATCCCTCGGAGCTGGATCAGGATACTATCCTCTCCTATCACGATTCTATCCTTGCAGCTATTGTGAAAGAGCGAAGGCCTGAGGAAACAGAACGCGGACTCATGAAATACTATTCTAAAAATGACAGCGTCAATCAGAAGGTCCATTCCTTCTTTTTCACAGTGGAACAGATTGGCAGCAAGCTGATGGGTGTGGCCGAATGCCGCATACAAGGGAGTTTGAGTGATTCAGAGCTGGAGCAGCTTAAGGATTATGTTTCCGGTCAGGCATCAGACGGCTTTGGTGAAGGTTTTGAGCAGCATCCCATAAAAACAGGCAATGGTGAAATCTATGTCAGCCTATGGAGCAGTGATAAAGACTGGAGCGTCATGACGCCGGATGAGTTGGAGCAAAGCCAGCAGATGGGAGGAATGCAGCTTGGATTTGGATAATATCTTGACCGTTCTGACCGGAGATGAATAGCAGAATTTCTTTTGGTATTTGGTATAGCTTTCCTATGAAAAGTGTGGCATTGTGTTGTAATTGAAGGAGGTGGACAGAATGGAGTTATGGAAAGAGACCTTACAAACTGCATTAGAAGAACGTCTTGACGCAGCGTTTGCGGAATTGGCAGAATCCAACCCTGCTGTCCGGGAGGCTGTCAAACAGCAGCGGGATGCATCGGTGCTGGTAAAGGATCATCCGAAATACGATAACGAATTGAAGCAGATAGTGGACTCATATTTTGAAGCTATGCAGCTTTTGCTCGGTGAATACAGCCGACATCTGTACATCCAAGGCGCCAAGGACTGTGTGGCGGTTTTGAGAGAGCTTGGCGTAATCAAGTAGCGCAGGCAATGATGCCTGCACTACTTTAGATTCATATGCGAGTTGAAACATACTCTAACTTTGTTTTGGCACTATTTTACCATCCAGTTCTTGCGCTCTACCTTTTTGAATAAGCAAGTCACAGGCGGCGTTCATTGAAGCACCGATCCCCTGAGTCATTCGTTGCCACCCGTACACACGCGTAGTTTCCACACACAATCCTTCACGAGTAATACCGACAACCGTATTCAAAATAGTGTTCATAGCTTCAGCAAGTTCTTCTATAGAAATATGGTTAATTTTTCTGCTATTTGGAACGCGAACAGTTATTTTTTCCCATCCTTTTGGAAACAGAAAGTCTCCCTTTCTAATGATTTTTCCGTGCAACTGATTTATGCCATAATCAACTTCTCGTCTGACTTTTATAGTTGCTTTTTCGTTTCCGTATAATGGCGCAAGACGTTGGCACAGTAATTCATAATGTATGGGAAATTCATTGTTCACATGAGCCAAGATACAATCAGTAATGTCAAGATAGCCAGATATGTTTCGTGGCAAAGCAGACAAATCCGTTATTACTGCTGACGCAAAACCGTATGGATTACCACAATCTGTAATATTAGTTTCTTTTCGATTAATGGAAACAAAGTCTTCTGCGTCAGGCTCGTCCTCTCGGGCTTCATTACTTGGCTCATTACTCATTGAGTCATCGTAATTAGCAATAGCATCATTGATCGCTGCAATAAGATTTTCGCCCTCAGAAATAGGGTCTTTTATCCAGTCAGTAGACCATATGCGATAAATTTGCCATCCCATATTTTCAAGTACTTCCTGACGCAGCCGGTCTCTTTCTCGAGCAGTTCTTGCCGAATGGTAGGTAGCACCATCACACTCAATGCCGAGCACATATACACCACTGAGCGTGGGATGTTTAACAGCCATATCTATTCTATAACCAGAGCATCCAACTTGCGTAGCTACTTTATAGCCTTTTCTGTCAAGAAACTTGTAAACAGCTTCTTCAAACGGAGAATCGTATTCAGTCACATCAAGTTCTGTCACTTCACGCCCCAGTGATTCCGCACCGTTTATGGCAAAATCAATATATGCCCGAAGTAACTTGGGACCATCGGACGATATCCTGTCAATATCGATATCTGTCGGAATGATTGATCCGACGAGTTTGACATTATATTTTGCACGAGTAATAGCAACATTAAGCCTACGTTCTCCCCCAGATTTACTCAAGGGGCCAAAATTCATTCGAAATACTCCGTTGGCATCTTTGGCGTATCCGATACTAAAAATTATTGTGTCACGCTCATCACCTTGCACATTTTCAAGATTTTTTATGAAAAACGGTTCCTCAGAATCTTCTTTAAAGAAAGATTCAAAATTTTGGTTTCTAAGGCGCATTTCGCGAATGGCAGTATCAATAGCCAATTGTTGGACTTCGCCGAAAGCAATAACCCCAAGAGACCGCTGTGGATGTTTTTGAAAATGTTCAAAGACCAATTCAGCTACTTTCTGAGCTTCATTTACATTTCCTTTTTTTCCACCACGGTCATAAAATCCATCACGTACAAATATATACTCGACACCATTGTCCGGCACCTTCTCTATATTTGCCGGGAAAGTTATAAGGCTATTCTTATAAATTTTTGTATTAGAAAAAGCTATTAAATGCTCATGTCGGCTCCTGTAATGCCAAATCAAAGTGCGTTCAGGTAAAAGTCCGGCTTCATCAAGAATAGACTCATATGCGCCAGTGTCATCATATTCATCATCGTCTGTATCGAAATCGTTATCAGATGATGTTGAGACCGAGAAAAAGTTTGTCGGCGGCAATTGCTTGCTATCACCAGCAATAATAACCTGTTTCCCTCTTGAAATGGCACCGATTGCGTTTTCTGTGCAAACCTGTGAAGCTTCGTCAAAGATAACCGTATCGAACTGGTAAGTATCTGCTTCGAGAAATAAACTAACTGACAGCGGAGACATCATTAGGCATGGCTTGAGCGTCAAAAGCAAATTTGGTATCTCGTGGAATAGCTTACGGATAGGCATTATACGTCTTTGCTTTCCAAGTTCTCTTTTTAAAATACCAATTTCATCAACGCCGCTTGTAAATCTTTGTAGCGAAGGCAAATCGTTAATCAGTTTGCTTCTGATACGCGCCTTAGCTATCTCAAATTGTATTTTATCCAACCTGGCAAACTCATCTATTGTGTTTTCGTGCATACGCCGCCTGAAGTTCAAAACGGCAGGATAATTTGGAAGAATTGCGTCGAGCCAAAGCCTGAAAAAGCGCTTCTTAAAAACAGGAATAATTTTTGAGGCCTCGATGTGCAATTCTTCAATTTTAGCGATATAGTCCGCAAGACCTTCAGATTTGCATCGTTCTCTGGCTGTACGGAAATCAATCCACTCTTCCAGCAGAGACAGTCCATTTAAACAATTCTCCAAACGATCCTGAAGTGCTGGAAAAGTGAGTAATTTGAAATAGTCCTGATCTTCAAATAAACCTATAAACCAGAGGAATTCAATATTTAAGTTTGCAATTATTTCTTCTAATTGCGAAACAGCGTTTTTCAAAAATTCAGACTGGATTTTACCTGAGCATACAACTTCAATAAAGTCAGTGTTAAACTTAAGCGCCTCAGTTTGCTTTCTAAACTTAGAGGCCCAGGTCAACGAGCTGCGGATAACATCCCATTCCGTGTCCCAACCCTTATAAAGAAACTGATAGTGGGCAATAAGTGTATTCTCGGATTCTTCCAATCGCAAAGCGGTATCTTTCATTACTTGCAATATCTGAGTACTGCTAATTAACGCACCATATACAGTTAAATGCTTTTCAAGTTTCGAAAAGTCCGAATTTTCGTCTACAAGCAAGTTTCCGAAAAATTTATTAAAATTATCTCTGTTATTCGAAAACCACTGCCTTAACTCTTCAACCGCCCGAAGCTGCGTAATAAGTTCAAGAACTTGCTCATCAGAAATTTTCTTTACAATTTTCTTATATTGTGACTGTATCAGCTTTTTATCAGCCCTATAATTCTTCTTAAACACCTTCAAAAAAGATGTATATTCGGTTTTATAGCGTGATAAGATTCCGTTGTAGTCGATAGAAAATACAGTTGTTTCATACACGGAAGATAGCTGCGTAATAAGTTCGCTTAATTGACAAGCTTTATCCCTTGCGGAATTAAACAAGGCATGGGCAGCGGGAAAATCAAGATCTATGCCTGAATACGGAAACGAACTTTTAAGAACGGATGCTATCGTATTAAGCTCATTATCAATCTTGTCAGCATTTAAAAGCTGATCAAGATTGGACACCTTAATATTAGCATCATTTGCAGTAATAATATCATATTGTTTCGACAACTCACCCTGTTTTTGACAAAACAGGGCCTTCAGTGTTTCACATTCAGACACCTCACCAAAAAGTGGTTCGATTTCGTTACCAAGAATCCATGAAGTAGGAACAACCGACGCCTCAGAAGCGACTTTTATTACAGGGATGATGTCAAGAATACCTTGATATGTAGTGCACCAATCCAATGATAAAAATTTGTACAAATCAGATACTTTTTGTTGAGCATCTGAAACTTTTGGGATCAATAATCCGAGCTTCTGATTTATGTCATAGCGCAGCTCATGTGACACGGATGCTACTGTCGCTCCATACCATGGGTTTTCTTTATAATCGTCGGTCATCTTTCCGATAGTTGTTGTAAACTGTTTCAACAACCAGATAAGGCGATTGAATTGCTTTGAGTCAATATTTCCGACATTATCAATCTGGAAACCAACATAGTCATAAGATTCGAGATGTGCCAATATCCCGTTAACCTGATAAATAGACTTACCGAGGGGCATAACTGTTTCAAAAATTTGAGCAGCGTACTCGTTAAGTTGTTTCATGTCAGATTGCAATAATTCTAATTTTTGAAACGCTTCATCACTTAAGGTGGCTTTTTTCTGCGCTAATGCAAGAGTTGCCCCTAATTGATCGAGGACATCTCGTTTATTGGCTTTGTAACTGTGCAATATTAGGCAAAAATCGTCCAATCCAGCACCTGTAAGCCTCCTATGTACAACTTCGAGCGCCGCCATCTTTTCGGAAACAAAAAGAACCTTCTTTCCGTCAGCGAGGCATTCGGCAATGATATTTGTAATAGTTTGGCTTTTCCCAGTTCCCGGAGGTCCTTGAAGCACAAAGCTAATACCTTTCTTGGCGCATAATATTGCATCCTGCTGACTGGAATCGGCATCGACAACCTGACACATCTCCAAAGGCGAAATATTTTTGTCATAATCAAAATCCAATAGATCTTCTGGAATTTTGTTAGAAGCAGATGCATCTCCACTAATTGTTCTGACAATCGGATTTGAAGCTATGGAGTCCTTATGTTTGCTTAAATCGTTATACATGTTGATCTTAAGGAACGAGAGCAAACTCAAGCTTGATTCAAACACTACTTCCCACCCATTTGCCTTAATTAATCTCGAAACTTCTGCAAAAATAGAGCGAAGGTCATCACCCTCGTTGTATTTAGGAAGTATAATGCCGAAATCATTTTCAAGCTTATATGACAATGTCGGATTAACCACGATTTCGTCTTCGTGTAGGCTAAGAACATATGGAGAAGTAATTGATTCTATTGTTAACGAAGCCGGAACAAGCAAAATAGGTGAATTGAACCAGTAATCGGAGTCTTGAGATTCAGTCCACTTTAAAAAACCAAACGAAAGATAGAGAATATTAACTCCCTGTTCTTCAAGGGCAGTTTTTGCTTTATCTCGAAGGGATTTTAATGTTCTTTGAGTTTCTTTTGGGCTTTGATTTGTTTTTATTGGATAGTAGTATTCTTCTTCGTTCTCTTCGTCCGACTCACTTATGTCAGTTATGTTAGGGAAAATAAGCGGTTTTTCTTCCTGTACAAAAGAGCGGTATAATTCAAAGCACTCAGGAGAGAGTATCTTAAGACTTGAACGTTTTGTTTCTCGATAATTTAACAGGCGATTACGTTTGCCTAAGTCGAGCAACTTATTCTTCCAAGCCTCAATTTTAGCATTCACGTCAATTACAGCCATATAATAATCCTCCTGTGCTTTATATCTTTGCATTGATCTGAATTTGGTCAAGTTCGTTAATGATTTTAGAAGATACTTTTTGCTTAGCGGCGTAATTCTTAATTTGCAGAATTGCCAACCTGCTTGGTTTGGCTTTGTTATTTTCCCATCGATTCATAGTCGCGAAACTAACATTTAATTCTCGTGCTAAAGACTCTTGTGATATATTTAATTCCTTACGTATCATTCTTAATATCTCATATATAGGCATAATGACACCTCCATGTATTCAATTATAACATGCTTTATAATTGAATATAAGAGAAAATATTACATTTTTCGAGTTATGTAAAAAAGGAGTGTAAGGTATAACCCAATGTCCTAATGTGATAAACTTTGATATCATTCATGCGACAAAACCTCCTTTTGCTTGTTAGTGCTGTTGGCAAACCTGCATTTATTTTAGCAAAAGGGGGTTTTCTTCTATCTGAAGATTTTTATCCGCACTGGCATAGCCAGCGGTTAATTTATACTAAAGCTAATCAAAACAGGGCCGTTTCCCCAAACAGGAGGCGACCCTGTTTTTGCGTTTTTTTGCCTTGCCTTTCTTTCCGGGGAAGCGGCCGGAAAGGAGCCAAACATGCTCAAGGAACAGCTTGCGGAATATCTGCACCGCTATCATCACGGTGCGGAAAATGCCGTCACAAGCAGAGAACTGGAACACACCTTTTGTGTTTCCGGTAAGGAACTGCGCGACATTGTCAACGGCCTGCGTCGCGAAGGCATCCCTATTGCCAGCGATCAAAACGGTTATTTTTACGCAAAAACCGAAGCGGAAGTCCGGCTGACCATCCGTCATATGAGAAGCCGCGTCAGCGGAATCAGAGCCGCCATCGGAGGGCTCAGGCATTCCCTCACGGCATTTGACGATACGCAGATACGCCTGCCGCTGGAGGGAGGTGATGATTTCTGAACAGCTTTATGTCATGGATCGGCGGCAAGAAATCCCTGCGTGAGCTGATCGTCACACTGTTTCCCCTCTACTACGAAAGATACATTGAAGTTTTCGGCGGAGGCGGCTGGATACTGTTTCACAAGCCGCCCGGTAACGACTTTGAGGTGTATAACGATTTCAACGGACTGCTGGTCAACCTGTACCGCTGTGTGCGGGAAAAGCCGGAGGAACTTATAGACGCACTGCGTTATGTCCTCAATGCCCGCGCAGACTTTGACCTTGTCAAAAACACCCTCGCCCGTGATAGTACTGCTTCTGATGTGCAAAAGGCAGCTTGGTTTTATCAGCTTATCCGCTACAGCTACGCATCAGGACTTACCAGCTATGGCAGTCAGCCCCATGATATGTGGTCCAATTTTCCACTGATTGAACAGGCCCACAGACGGCTTGCCAAAGTGGTGATCGAAAACAAGGATTTCGAGAAGCTGATTGGGCAATACGACCGTCCCGTCAGCTTTTTCTACTGTGACCCGCCGTACTTTGAAACCGAAGGCTACTACAAAAACGTTGGTGAGGACGGCTTTACCGAAAAAGACCACATCCGCCTGCGGGATGCTCTGCTGCGAATTGAGGGTAAATTCCTGCTGTCCTACAATGACTGCGATTTTATCCGCAATTTGTATGATGCGCCTGGTATCCAAATTGATTCCTATACCCGCATCAATAACATCAAGCAGCGGTATGACAACGGAGCCCAGTTCCCCGAAATTCTCATTGCCAATTACGATATGGGGGAACGGACACGGGAGGCTCCAGCGCAACTTAATCTATTTGACAACGGAGGGATTGATTGCTAATCAAAAGCCAAAACAGAAACGCCGTCCCTATCTGGGCAAATATTTAAAGGAGAGGATAGAATCCATGAAAAACAATCAGAAGGAAAATGAGCAGGCCCTGCAAATCCCCATAGATATTCAGCAGCGTTGCGGCTTTGCCGATGTGGAAACCCTTGCGGTGACAGCCGCCGAAGGCGTATGCGTCATTCACAAGGGTGAAATGACGGCGCTGGAGCTTATTCGAGTTATTGCCGCACTCAGCGAGTTGGCGAGCGATATGACGGTTCTCCTTGCCGGAGCCGCTGTGCAACAACTGCGAGGATGAAAATCCGGAAACAAACAAGAAAGGCGGCTGCAATCACAACCCCGCTGAGTGGGTAGCAGACTGCTCCCTTTGCCGTGATCTGCTGGACGAAAACCAGGACATCCGCATCCCCGACTATCTGCTGGAGGAAGCGGGTATTCCCAAGGGTACCAGATTAAAAGCCTATACCGATGAGGACAGCGGCGAAATTACAGTCGTAAAGGCAGATATCCAGCAAGATATTCGCGATGTACCGGCCTGCATTATTTCGGTGCTGGCGCAAAACGGTATCTGCCTTGCAGCATTGGATGAATTGATCATGCAGGAAAGCATCATCTATGGCAAATAACCTGCCCTTATTCTTTAAGACATTATCCGGGAGGTGGGAAGATGTCGGGGATTACCCTGAAAAACGGCCTTATTTCCTACTATGGAAACCCGGCCGGTTATACTGATAAAGAAAAAGCCATTGTGGACAGCATTTTTCAAAATGATGAGCTGACCATCTGGCTCCAAAGCCGCTCCTTAACGCCGAAGTGGACAGATGGCGTGATGGAGCGGCTTCTTGCTGGCGAACGTGCGGATGGCATGGAAGGCGTACTGCTGAAAAATGTTCGCGTCTGGCAGTTAAAGCCGGACGTGGATGTGCACATGAAATTTATACCCTATGAAGAAATGGTGCGGCAATTTGGAGAGCCATCTCTCGAAAATTACAACATCGTCTATGACGGTCAGCTCGACACCAACGACCTCGAAGCCATCTACACAAGGTGCAATGTAAATCACCCGCCCGGCTATAACGGACACTCTCTTTCCATGTCTGATGTGGTGGAGCTGTATGACGCCCAAGGCAGCGAATATCACTACTGCGACCGTTTTGGATTCCAGAAAATCAGCTTCGGGGGCTCAGAGCAAACCCAAGCAATGAAAATGAGTATGTAGGCAGCCTGGGGCTGCCTTTTCTCGACCAAAGAAACAATAGAACGGAGGAAAACTACATGGTTCAGGTTATCAAAAAAATGAAAAGTACAGCTTCACACAAGATTACAGCGGCAAAGGATGCCGCAGCCAATCTCGCTTTCCGTGGCAGGAACCTTCTCTCAGGTAATGCCGGAGAAGGTTATATTGACACAGCCATCAAAATCTTGCTGGCGGTTGTCATTGGCGCCCTGCTTCTGGCGGGTCTTTATGCCCTGTTCGGGGAAACGGTGCTCCCCGCAACATCCTCAGCAAACTCTGTGCCCGTTCTGTTTTCCGTTAGGCCCGAAACCAAATTGACTCGGTTAGAACCGTCATTCGCAAGGAGTGTTATTTCTTCAACATGAGATGTGAAGGAGAGAACATACTCTTGCGTAATCGACTTAATCGTTTTTTTGCCGCTTCGATTCTCAGTGTTGGTGACAACATATAGAAAGACTCCCGCCAAGAACGAATGAAAACTGAATTCCGTTTGTGACGCCAATTCCTTCTTGGTTATGCCACTGACCAATTCAACTTTCGTATCATCGTAAATACCCTGTATTTTCTTTCCAACTTTTTCAGGAGCATCATTACTAATAATGTCCTTGAGTGCAAGGATTACCTGCTTTGACAAATTACTGTCCAGCAGCTTGAGGACGTTATTTTTGAAGTAAGCAGCTACTTCTTGTGGATCAGCGCTACGAGCTGGGTCTGTAACATCTTTGGAGAGATTTTGTTCACACCTCAGCAATTTTGATGAAGCATCTTCTCTGACCCGGTCTGCATTTTCCTGACCGGAAAATGTAAATTCAAAATTGGGGGCAACAGAATGAAGCAGTACTTCGCACAACTGCTTATTATCAACATTAACCGCCTTGCACGAAACAAGAACGGCAAAGTATGATCCAAAACATAACCTCATGCTGAGCCCCTCCATTTCAAATTGAATCAGTATTTTATTCGTTGCCTTCGTCTACATAATCCACAATATCACCGATATTGCATTGAAGTGCTTTGCATATGCGTGCTAAGACATCCATACTAACCGGAAGTTCCTTTCCCAGCTTAGCCATGGTTGTAGTGGTCAATCCGGTTGCTGCCATCAAATCTTTCTTCATCATTTTTCTGTCTATAAGTAATTTCCACAGCTTATTGTAGCTGAATGCCATAGTATCGCCTCCAAAGAGTATTTGCCAAAAACGATCTGTTTGGAATATTTTATCACATTTAAACGCCAATATCAAGATTACCTTTATTATTGCTGATATTGACTTTACAAATTGCAATTTCAATATGTAATTTGAAAAACCATTAGAATTTCGCTACTCACACTCTATGATGAAACTACTCTCACTCCTCCAAGCCTGTCCCATAAATTAGTATGCTGTTATTGTACAAGACAATAACAGCTTTTGCTTTATATGCCCAAATACTCAAAAATCAATCGAAAGGAGGTAAGCATTTCTATGGCTGAAGTCAGAAATCTGAATAAAAAGCGCATTGGCGATATGAGCGATGATGAGCGTCTGTTTGTGATTAAAATAAAAGATTGTGTCACTCGAATCACAGTAACCCCCGACGGCACATTGAACATAACGCACGAGCGTGTAGAACCTGTAGCATAGCCACACCCCAAGAACAGCTTAATACCTAAAATCCGCCAGAACGCAAGACGGCAGTGCGGAGGAACACCCCAACCGGGTGAACCTCGCCTGTCGTCTTTTCTATTTACCATGATGTACGGTGCGAGGTTCCCATAAAAAGGAGCAAACATCGTGATTACATACCTCTTGCACCTCTTCTTTGCAAATGGACGAGCCCCTCCGCTTCTGACATTTTGACTCACCATCAAGATTTCAGAAAACGGAGGACAAGCCATATGGCAGAAAAAAAGAAGTATCAAATCAAGGTACAAGGTCAGCTTGTACCAGTCAGTAAAGAAGTCTACCTGACATATTACCGCATGAGACGCCATGAGCGTCATCTGGAAGAAAAGGACATAGCACATGGCGTTTTTTACTACAGCGCTCTGGACACCGAGGAAACCAACGGTGAGGATGCGATTCCGGATCTCGTTTCACTCCGTGTGGAGGATATGGTCATGAACAAGCTTATGGCAGAAAAGCTGCATCAGTGTCTCGCTCAGCTTGCCAAGGATGACCGAAATTTGATTTACGCTCTGTATTTTCAGAGAAAAACGCAGGTAGAACTGGAAAAAGAAACTGGAATTAAGCAACAGACCATCAGCTATCGGGAACGTCAGATTCGGATGAAACTCAAAAAAATGATGGAGAAGTAAAAATTCTTTTTGTAGACCCCCTCACGAAACTGGATTAGTAGTGAGGGGTTTCTTTATTCCCTCAAGGGTACTTTGAAAATTTCATATCCGATGATCTGAATACGTTAGCTGACGGCTCCCAAAAGGAACAGCGACTCCGGAGGATGCGCCAAGACCACCTGTAGGATGGTGATGAGAACAAGATGAATCAGCTTTTTCTTTCTGTTCATTACGTTTCTCTTCCCAGACTATCAAAGACGGCCCAATAAGGTGCAAAGCGGTACCCATCCGACCGGGAAACAGGCTGTGGCGGCCTGTTTCGCAATGACCCCGTCAGCCTATCATGATACTTCTGTCCAGTCACAGCCCCCACATATGGGGATCACGCAATGAGGGCAGCCGGCAGAGATCCTGGCGGGGGTGAAATTCCCATGATGCGGTAAAGCCAGCCGCAGTTCAGACCATCGCCTTTTGTGCTTGGGGAGTAGTGTCGAATTAAGCACCGTTATTACAGAAAATGACTTAATGTCAGAAGCAATGGGATCGCCCTGTTTTCAGCTGCTCTCACAGTGAAGCAACTGCCTAAGGGCGATCCTATTTTTGTGCCATTAAGAATTGCAAAGGAGGATCGCAATTTTGAGAGATTATAAAAGAAACATACGGCGTGGGGATATCTTCTATGCCGATTTAAGTCCCGTCGTGGGCTCCGAACAAGGCGGAGTCCGTCCGGTGCTCATTCTGCAGAACAATGTCGGAAATCGTCACAGCCCTACGGTGATTGTCTGCGCTATTACCGGCAGAACCGAGAAAAACAATATTCCTACCCATGTTTCCATTGGTACTGCCTGCGGCGGCTCAAAAGAATCTTTTGCTCTCTTAGAGCAGATACGCACCATTGACCGCATACGCCTTAGAGAAAAGGTCGGCAATCTTTCCTGTCATGAAATGGAAAGAATTAATCAGGCACTTTCGATCAGCGTTGGGCTTGACCCGGCGTTTTTTTAATGAAAGGGGATGTCATTATGAACGAAAAAGTCACAATGTTTGAAAAGTACCCCGATGTAGTCGAGGTCAATCAATTAAGAGAAATGCTTGGCGGCATCAGCCGTAAGCTGGCCTATAAACTGCTTGCGGAAAAGGAGATACATAGTGTTCGCGTTGGACGAACCTATAAGATTCCAAAAGCATGTGTTATTGAATATCTGCTGGGTGAAGAAATGTGCCACATCAAGCTCGGCTGATCCGGATTTTTGTCTATCATTGACAATAAGGCGTAGAAAAATCATGTGGATGATTTCCGCATAAAGCAATAGCTATCTTAAGCTTTCTGTGGTATTGTGGTGCTGTCAATGGTAGGCAAATACGCTGTTATTTCGAAGGAGGATAGCAATGATAACAGGATGCCTACAGCAAAAAAATAATACTTATTACGCTGTCCTTTATACAAAAGTGGACGGCAAAAGAAAGACAAAGTGGATTCCCACCGGATTGCCGGTAGAGGGAACCAGTGAAAGAAAAGCAAAAAAAGCCTTTGACCAAATCCGTTTGGAATATGAACGGGAGCAGGAGGAAAAGGAGCGTCGGGCAGCGGAAGAACGGGCCAGGGAACTGATTGAAGGAAAAAGGAACCCTCAGGCGGATGTTCCCTTTATGGATTACCTTCAAAAATGGCTGATTCAAGCAAAACCCACCATATCCAAGACCACGTTTAAAGGCTACCGCACCATGCTGGACAGCCGAATCAGCCGGTACTTTAAAGAACTGAACATCACCTTAGCGGAAGTTACGCCGCAGCATATACAGGATTTTCATCAATCCATTTTCGATGAAGGGTATACGGCAAATACGGTGATTCACTATCATGCGGTGCTTCGCAGGGCGCTGCAGAACGCTGTGAAAAAGGGAATTATCAGCAGCAATCCTGCCGACAGGGTGGACAGGCCGAAAAAGAATGTGTATCAGGCACAGTTTTATTCGGCGGAAGAAATGATGGCGCTGTTCGATGCGGTATCCGATGATCCCTTGGAAGTCTGTGTAAAACTGGCCGCTTACTATGGGCTACGGAGAAGTGAAGTCCTTGGTTTGAAATGGGATGCGATCAACCTTGAACAAAAGACCATCTCCATCAAGCACAAGGTCATTGAGGACACGGTCGATGGCAAAGCAGTGGCTGTCGGCGAGGATGTGCTCAAAACCAAATCCAGCTTCCGCACACTTCCGCTGCTGCCATCCGTTGAAAAAATTCTGTGGGCGGAAAAAGAGAAGCAGGAAATGTACCGCAGATTGTTCAAGCGTTCTTACTGCCGGGACTATCTGGATTATATCTGCGTCGACCAAACCGGAAAGCTGATGCGTCCCAACTATGTAACGGAGCATTTTAGCTGGATACTCGAAAAAAACAACCTGAAGAAAATCAGGTTCCACGATTTAAGTTATCCAAACCTAAATAAAATCCAAACCTTTTAATGTAAATGTTTGTTTTCATACATATACACCGATAAAAGGTTTGGATTTTGTTTCACTTTTTCATNGGAATGAAATAAAATCCAAACCTTTTTCAGTAGGAAAGCGGAAGAACTCTGGCTTTTTTGCTAATAGTTTGGATTTTATTTGAGTTTGGATAACGAAAAAAATCCAAACGTTTGGATTTTTTACGGCATTCCTGCGCCAGCTTACTGCTTGCAAACGGGATATCCATGAAGCAAATCCAGATATGGCTTGGACATAGCACGTTCTCGACCACGGCGGATATTTACTCGCATCTGGACTTCCATGCGCAGATCGAATCCGGACTGGTTATGGATGGCATGTTTGAAAAATCCAAGCGGGAAGAACCTATCGGACTTGAAATGGCTGAGTGATTTTCTACGGACTGCTGAGTCGGAACACGGCAAAGCCTTGTAAAATAAGGATTTTATAAGCATCCGTTTTCTACAAAAGCAGAAAAAATGCCCTCGAAAGAGGGCGTAGAAAAGAGCGAAAAAAGAAAGAGCCTGCTGCAGACATTGACCGCAAACAGGCTCATGGCGGAGGCGGTGAGATTCGAACTCACGTGCCGATTGCTCGACAACCTGATTTCGAGTCAGGCTCGTTATGACCACTTCGATACGCCTCCATATTCTATTTTAATACACCGAGCCTTTCGAAAAAGTCAAGGCAAAGTGTAGAAAAACCGTAGAAATCGGTAAAAAGCTAAATTTTCAAAATCCCGCAAACCCGCGGAAACTCAAGGGTTTCCCGCATTTTCAAAGCAACTGACCGAGTGGATTTCGAGTCAAGCGCTATCGACCAAACTCAGCCATCTCCAACGTGTAACGCTAATTATTTTTTGCACCTGATTTTGTTTCACGAATTTTTCTAAAAAAACCCGTCATCATCTCCCCACATTCCTTAGCTAAAACACCGGAGACCACTTCCACCCGGTGATTAAGCCGCGGGTCCTGGGTCAGGTTCATCAGAGAGTCAACTGCCCCTGCCTTTGGATCAGCCGCTCCGTAAACTAAAGTTTTAATGCGGCTTTGCACAATCGCACCGGCACACATGGGACAAGGCTCCAAGGTCACATACAAAACCCCATCTCTTAAATGCCGCCAGTGCCCCAAGGCCTCCACTGCTTTATGAATTGCCACCATTTCCGCGTGGGCGGTGGCATCATTCCACTGTTCTTTCATATTATGGGCCTGGGCAACTATTTTTGACCCAATTACAATAACAGCGCCTATAGGCACCTCGTCAAATTCAAGAGCCTTACGCGCTTCATTAATTGCTATTTCCATATAATATTGATGGTTTGCCAAATTAATCTTCCTAAATATAAAAGTGGTGCCCTCATCAGGAGTCGAACCTGAATTTGCCGCTTAGGAGGCGGCCGTACTATCCATTGTACTATGAGGACCCGTTGCGGCTGTTGAAACACTTCGTCTAGCTGCGTCAGCTGTGCTGATGGCATCCTCGAAGTACTTCCAGTACGTCTCCGGTGCCATCAGCACAGCTTCCTTGCTATACTCGTGTTTGAACAGCCTATTT
This sequence comes from Thermincola sp., assembly GCA_032027005.1. GTDB lineage: Bacteria > Bacillota > Thermincolia > Thermincolales > UBA2595 > JAVSMW01. The sequence goes on from JAVSMW010000002.1 coordinate 121,733, forward strand.
GAGCTGTTTAGTTAGGAGCAGTTCGCACTTTAGCGTTTTAGTCAATCTGCCCTAGATTTTTAGGGCGCAAATTTAAGTGCTTTGCACTAAAAATTTGCAGCCTCGAGTTCTGCAAATGTTTCTAGCTTTTTAGTGAATTAAATGGCGCGCCCGACAGGATTCGAACCTGTGACCTTCTGATTCGTAGTCAGACACTCTATCCAGCTGAGCTACGGGCGCATGATGGCGGAGAGCGAGGGATTCGAACCCTCGATACAGGTTTAAGCCCGTATAATCGCTTAGCAGGCGATCGCCTTCAACCTACTCGGCCAGCTCTCCGTGACGGCTGTTGAAAAGCTTCGCCTAGCTTTGTCAGTTGACTTGCCGTCATCCTCAACGTACAGGCAGTACGCCTGCGGTGCCAGCAAGTCAACTTCCGCGCTATGCTCGCTTTTGAACAGCCTAACTAATTTTTAAATTTAAGTTAGATTCAATCAATTGTATTTGTTCATGCAATATTCAATTATAATTGTTTACTGTACAATCTCTGCCATATAGTAATACAATTGCTCGCTTTAATGGCGGAGGAGGTGGGATTCGAACCCACGGAACCCGTAAGAGTTCAACGGTTTTCAAGACCGCCTCCTTCAACCGCTCGGACACCCCTCCGTTGCGATACATACAAGAGTATAGCATAGATAAAAATCGTTGTCAACAAATGTTTTAAGCCTAAATAGTCCTCTATTTTCCTATTTTTTCAACACCCATATATGGCTGCAGGGCTTTGGGTACCAAAACACTGCCATCTTCCTGCTGATAGTTTTCCAGAATTGCCGCAACTGTTCTGCCGACTGCCAGGCCTGAACCGTTCAGAGTATGTATATACTCCGGTTTGGCCTTAGGTTCCCGGCGAAAGCGAATGTTTGCGCGCCTCGCCTGATAGTCCTCAAAATTACTGCATGAAGATATTTCTCTATACATACTAAAACTAGGCAGCCAAACCTCTATATCGTAGGTCTTTGCTGAACTAAAACCAAGATCTCCGGTGCAAAGGCAGACCGTCCGGTAAGGCAGCTCCAGGATCTGCAGGGCCTTTTCCGCATTTTGGGTCAGCTTTTCCAACTCGTCATAAGAGTTATCAGGAGCCACAAACTTCAGCAATTCCACTTTATTAAACTGGTGTTGGCGGATCAAACCCCTGGTATCACGGCCGGCTGCACCGGCTTCAGCCCGGAAACAGGCACTATAGGCTGTATGATATATCGGCAGTTTCTCGCCTTCCAGGATTTCTTCCCTGTATAGATTGGTTACCGGCACCTCTGCTGTGGGAATCAGGAAATAATCCACACCTTCAATGCGAAAAGCCTCTTCTTCAAATTTGGGCAGCTGGCCTGTGCCTGTCATACTGTCCCTGTTGACCATAAAAGGTGGAAAAATCTCTGTATATCCATGCTGTCCGGTATGTAAATCAAGATAAAAATTAATGACTGATCTCTCTAAACGGGCACCTAAGCCTTTATAGAAGACAAAGCGGGCCCCGGTAACTTTGGCAGCTCTCTCAAAATCTATAATGTCAAGGCCTTCACCGATTTCCCAGTGCGCCCTCGGTTCGAAATTAAACTTCCTTGGGTCCCCCCACCGTCTGACTTCCTGATTGTCAGCCTCATTTGCCCCAACAGGTACAGATTCATGGGGAATGTTTGGAATGGTCAGCATGGTTGCAGAAAGATTCTGTTCAATTTGACGCAGCTCTTCATCCATTTCTTTTATTTTTTGGGATACCTGCCTCATTTCCAAGACCATATCCTCAGCTTCGATCCCCTGTTTTTTTAGCTTGCCAATTTCTTCTGAAACTGTATTCCGTTTGCTTTTTAACTGCTCAGCTTCCACAAGCTTTTGCCGCCGTTGTTCCTCCAGCCGCAGGAAGTTGTCCAAGCCAACAACAGCTCCACGCTTGCTTAAGGCCTCTTTGACCTTTTCCGGATTATTTCTGACAAATTTTATATCCAACACATTAATGCGCCCCCTGACCATTTAAGCGAAACGAACCTCTCATCCCTAACAGTAGTGCCGTCAGGGATGAGAGGTAGACCTTTGCTGCAGTCTAATCTTAGTAATGTCCGCAAACTCAATTATACTACAACGATTATTATTTTTCAAATATTTGGGGGTTAGTGTTTACAGTGTGACCATCTTTACATCTTTAACACCGGATACCTTGGCGATTTCAGCAAGAGTTGCCTGTGATACAGCAGCATCAACTGCCAGCATCATGATGGCAAGCCCGCCTATTTCCTTGCGGCCTACCTGCATTCCGGCAATATTGATGTTTTCTTCGCCGACCAGGCTGGCCACCGGACCAATTATCTTGGGCTTATCTTCATGGGGAATAACCAGAATATTTCCTTCAGGGACTACATCAATCCTGTAATCATCAATCATAACTATTCGGGGATCGTCGTTTCCAAACAGAGTTCCGGCAGCCTGTTTCATGCTGTCAGAAGTAACTGATACTGAAATCAATTCAGTGTAATCGCTTTCTCCGGCAGATTTTGCTTCCTCAACGACAATGCCTCTCTCTTTTGCTAAAATCGGAGCATTAACAAAGTTTACAGAATCTTGAATCAGCGGTTCCAGGAAACCTTTCAGAAAGGAAGTTGTCAGTGGTGCCACTTCTACCTTGGCTAACTGGCCGCTATATGTAATTTTGATATTTTTGATAGCTCCCGATGCCAGTTGAGTTTGCAGTTTGCCAAGCTTTTCTGCCAAGGTCAGGAAGGGTTTAATGGCCGCCAATACATCAGGCTTAATGGGAGCGAGGTTAACAGCATTTTTAGCCATCTCCCCATTGACCAGTACGTTTACAAATTCTACGGCCACATCAAGGGCTACATTAACCTGTGCTTCTTCTGTTGAAGCGCCCAGGTGCGGAGCTACCACCACATTGTTTAATTCAAAGAGCGGGCTCTCAGTAGTAGGTTCAGCGGCAAAAACATCAAGGGCTGCCCCGGCCAGCTTGCCGCTTTTGACTGCTTCATATAGATCCTGTTCATTAATTATTCCGCCCCGGGCCACGTTGACGATCCTGGCCCCGTCTTTCATGGTGGCAATAGTATCTTTATTGATCAGGTTAAGGGATTCTTTGGTTTTGGGGATATGCAAGGTAAGGAAATCGGCTTCCTTAATCACATCAGCCATGGGTTTAAACTCAATCCCGTTAGCAGCAGCCACATCAGGTGAAACCATCGGGTCGAAGCCAATGGTTTTCATTTCAAAAGCCTGCGCCCTCTTGGCCACAGCGGTCCCAATCCGGCCAAGGCCGATGAGGCCTAGGGTTTTTCCTCTCAGCTCGACCCCGGTGTATTCTTTACGGTTCCACTTGCCTTCTTTGAGGTCTTTATGCGCTTGGGGCAGATACCTGGCCATACCCAGCATTAAGGTTAAGGTCTGCTCCGTAGCGGCAATTGTATTGCCATCAGGCGCATTGACCACTACAACCCCGGCATTGGTGGCAGCAGGAATATCTATATTGTCTACACCAACTCCGGCCCGGCCAATTATCTTTAAATTTTTGCCGGCAGCAATAACAGGAGCCGTAATTTTCGTAGCACTCCGAACAATCACACCATCGTATTCTCCGATGATGGCACATAGCTGCTCCTCTGTCATTTTATCATTATTCACAACAGCTTCAATGCCGCCCTCGGACAAAATGTTGACAGCCTTTTCGGCCACGTTATCAAGCACTAATACTTTCATAAAAAATTTACCTCCTATTTAAACTTAGGCATTTTTCTTTTGGAAATCTACCATAAACTGAGCCAGCTTTTCGCAACCCGCGACCGGCATAGCGTTATAAACTGAAGCCCGGATTCCGCCGGTTTCCCGGTGACCCTTCAGACCGGCCAAACCAATTTCAGCGGCCTGAGCCACAAAAAGTTTATCCAGGTCTTCGGTGGGTAGTTTATAAGTAATATTCATCAAAGAACGGAATTCCTTTTGGGCATTTCCTTTGTAGAAACCATTGCTGTTATATATAGTATCATAGATAATAGCGGCTTTTTTCTCGTTGATTTTTTCCACAGCATCTAAGCCGCCTAAGCCTTTAACCCATTCCAAAACAAGTTTGACCATATATATGGTAAAGGTGGAAGGAGTGTTATACAGGGAATCATTCTTGGCATAAGTATCGTATTTCAACATTACCGGCAGCTTCTGATTGGATGCTTCAATCATATCATCCCTGATAATGATGATGGCTACACCAGACGGACCCAGGTTCTTTTGGGCACCGGCGTAAATTAAAGCAAACTTGGAAACATCAAATTTTTTGGAAAGAATGTCACTGGACATATCTGCTATTTGGGGAAGATCACCGAAATCATAAAATTCTTTCCACTGGGTACCGTAAATCGTGTTGTTCGATGTTATGTGTAAAAATGCCGGGTTCTCGCTTAATTTGATCTCATCCTTAGATGGAATCCGGGCATATTTATCACCTTCTGATGTCGCAGCAATATGGGCCGGCCCTACCTTGGCACCCTCTTTATAGGCTTTGCTGGCAAAACTACCGGTAACAACATAATTGCCCACTTTGCCGTCCACAGTGTAGTTCATGGGAATCATGTCAAACTGACCGGTTGCGCCCATACCTATAAACAGCACCCGGTAATTTTCCGGAACATTCAATAATTCTTTAAGTAGTGCCTCAGCTCCAAAAATAACTTCTTCGAAATTCTTATGGCGGTGACTTGTTTCCAGAATCGACATGCCGCTGCCTTTATAATTAATAAATTCTGCCTGCGCTTTCTCCAATACTTCCAATGGCAGCATTGCGGGTCCTGGGTTAAAATTAAATTTACGTTCACTCATTTTGTTGTCTCCCTTCAAATTAAAAATTTTGTTTGACTTAGTATTTTCATCTAGGGGCTTTTCAATTAGACCTGGATAAAAACCAAACAAAAAAGAGGCTAACTTTACAGTCAACCTCTGAAGACAACGAAAGAACTGCTTCCCTTGCACAACAAGAGAAACACCCCCTTCCTCTGTCCTTTTGCCTGAGAGATTCTACCGTGACCGGTTTTGCTCCTTCGGCGCTTGTTCATCAAGTCTCTCCAGAGGTCTGTCCTGTTACAGTACTATACATAATGTACACCTGAGAGTTTTGACACGGTTGGGAATACGTGCCTTGCCCCTTCGGCGGGTCAAGCCCTTCTTCTGTAACAATCATCCAGCGTATATTTTTTATTGTTCAATTCCATATTATAGTCTGCAGATAATACGTTGTCAATTAGTTTGTGATGATTTTAACTAATTTTCCTCTTGCCAATTTCATCTAAAAATAATTGATGTATTCTCGAATCCTGGGTCAATTCAGGATGAAAGGCGGCCGCCAGGAAATTCTTTTCCCGGGCCAGAACTATTTTATCATCTATCCGGGCCAGAACTTCCACACTTTCCCGGGCCTGTTCTATATATGGCGCTCTGATAAAAATCGCTCTGACAGGCTCGTCCTCTATACCTTTAACCTTTAGGTCAGTTTCAAAACTGTCGACCTGACGACCAAAGGCATTACGGTGAGCAACAATATTCATCAGGCCAAGGCGAGGCTGGTCACTGTTGACGATGTCTTTGGCCAACAGAATCAATCCGGCACAAGTGCCAAAAATGTGCATACCGGCTTCGGCTTTTTCCTTTATGGGAGCGAGGAGATTAAACTCCACCATCAGTTTCCCGATTGTAGTGCTTTCCCCACCAGGGATAATTAACCCGTCAAGACCATCCAAATGTTCGGGTTTTCTAACCTGAACCGCTGAACACTCTAAGTTATTAAGTGCCTTCTCATGTTCAATAAAAGCCCCCTGCAAGGCCAAAACTCCAACCCGCATTTGTTTACCAGCCCCGTTCTTGCATCCGGTCAACATCTGCCAGGGTCGAAATATTAATACCCACCATTGGCTCACCCAAATCTTTAGACACTTCTGCCAAAACCTGCGGATCTTTATAATGGGTCGTTGCTGCTACAATTGCTTTGGCTCTTTTGACCGGATCACCGGACTTGAAGATGCCGGAGCCTACAAAAATCCCATCACAGCCCAGCTGCATCATTAGTGCTGCATCTGCAGGGGTAGCAATACCCCCGGCCGCAAAGTTAACAACAGGTAATCTCCCCAGTTTGGCTACTTCAAGAACTAAGTCGTAAGGCGCACCCATTTCCTTGGCAGCAGTCATTATTTCTTCCTCAGGCATATTCTGAAGTTTGCGAATCTCACTCATGACCATCCGCATATGACGTACAGCTTCAATAACATCCCCAGTTCCAGGTTCGCCCTTGGTCCTAATCATGGCAGCACCTTCGCGAATTCTTCGCAGTGCTTCACCTAGATTTCTGGCACCACATACAAAGGGCACCTTGAAATCGTTCTTATTAACATGGAAATTATCATCAGCCGGTGTTAATACTTCACTTTCATCAATATAGTCAACACCAAGAGACTCTAGTATTTGGGCCTCCACAAAATGACCGATCCGGCATTTTGCCATAACCGGAATTGTCACAGCATCCATAATTTTTACAATAATTGTGGGATCTGCCATTCTGGCCACCCCACCGGCAGCCCTAATATCAGCAGGTACGCGCTCTAAAGCCATAACAGCGCATGCACCGGCTTCCTCGGCAATCTTTGCCTGTTCAGGTGTAGTCACATCCATGATTACTCCACCTTTGAGCATTTCCGCCAATCCCTTTTTTACTCTCCAAGTTCCTTGTTCCGACATCCTAACGATCTCCTCCTATGTTTCACTTTATCCGATGGCTAACCGCCACTAAGACTCCCGCTTCTGTAAACGGGCGATAAGTGGCGGTAAGCCCCTGGATAAGTTCAGCTAAACTTCAGATGGAGTATAAAACTCCACCTGAAGTAAGTTTCACTTTATGTATCCCGCTGTTGAATAAGCATTGCGGCTTTTTGAATAGCTTTGTTATACTAATTCCCACTAAATCGATAGTAATAATAATACCTTAATCATTTTACTACAGTTTTAAGTCCGAGACAAGTGTTGACCAAAAAAACAAAATTTATCCACGAAACACCGGATTTCGTGGATAAATTTCAACTGAGACTTCCGCTATAATAGCGGGAGTCTCAGTTGCGCTTAGCCATCGGGCAAATAATGGCTTTGCTTAATTTGTTATTGTTTAATGGCTATTTTCCCGTCTGCCTTGATGTTTTTATGGCAGGCATTACAAGCATCGGTGGCCATTTCACCATTATGGCAGCGCATACATGCCGGCATTAAAATTTGATTTCCTTTGATGATTAACTTTTCAGCCTGCTTTTCATCAAAACTTGCAGGTATGAATTCTTTGTTTTTACTGGCAAATTCGTTATTAATGTACTGAGAAACCCGAAGGTGTGTTACACTGCTGTGGCAGTCGACACAGTCAATTTGTTTGACTACATGCAGTTGGTGAGGGAAGACAATGTCGCCCGGGGGTGACACATTTCTGTTGGCCACTGTGTGGCAGGAGGTGCATACCGAATCGGGAATAATATCCTTTTTCTCAATAGGATTAGCAAAGGCACCTCTCATATGTTTATAAGCAAAAGTCGTCACCTTAATATCGGGATGGCATTTTAAGCAGCCAAAGTTATTATGTGAAGTAATCAGCCATGTAAAATAATTTGGTCTCATTTCATGACAATTAATGCAAAACCCTGCCTCATTTTTGGTTTGCTTATTCCCAAAAGATTGGTAGTTAAAGAGGATTGCTGCAATAACCGCAACTATGAACATAGCCACAAGAAATTTCAATATTTTCATTTATTACCGACCTCCTTTCGTTAAAAAGGCTGGAATTACCATCTTTATTTTGCGTGCCCTCAGTGAAGTTTGCCAAATCCCATTGGTAAAAACCAAGCTATGAAACTGATTAATACACCGGCATAAAATATAAACTCGATAATAATCAAAGGTTTACTTTTAGAAAAACGGCCAGCCATCTTAATTCCTCCTTTCATATCACAGATCGTCCTTCTAGCCCGAACTGGGGAAGCCTTTGGTCGGGGTGACGGTAGTTCCCGTTATGGCCTCCTCCTGTTTTTCTTTGAGCATTTCCAGTTCCAATCCGTGTTCCATTTCCATTACTTCTTCCGATAGATTGCCATTCCACCAAACCCAGCTCATAGGGAAGAAATCGGGTTGGAAGTGTACATTGTAGAAGTGCCAGGTGAAAATAAACATTACAGCAAGTACTGCTTCGTCACTATGTCCCCAGCGATAGGCATCCACAAACCACTTGGGGAAATACTGCAGGGTGAATTCCGGGAACCACATCAAAAGCCCAGACCCGCCAATTACCGCCATCCCCCAAAAGACTGCCCAGTAGTCAAACATCTCTTTCCACTGGTAACGTCCAAATTTAGGATGTTCATTACTAAAGCCAAACTGGAATCGAAAATATTGTTTCAAAGCCGTCCATGTTCCTTTGGACCAGGGGAGGATCGGCACTGTCAGATTGTGCCGGTTCTTTATAGCCCAATAGGCCGAATAGCCTAAGTGGTAGAAGGCCACAGTAAACAGCATTAGACCGCCGAATATATGCCATTGCAAAAGGTCGTCCCCACCGCCAAAAAAGGCGGCAACTGATACTGCCCAAGCTTTATGGTGAAACTTGATGGGCAGCCCTGTGAGGGCACACAGAAGAAACATGGAGTAAATCCCGAAATGTATAATGCGGTGGTGGATGTTCCAACGCTGGTACACACCTTTGTTTTGTGGGGAATCAGCATTGATGTCAGCCAATTTACTCACCTACTTCCTTTTTTTTCTGTAAATTGCTTTTATTTTTAGTGTTTTTCAGGCTTATTGACATTAATCCATTTTCGACGCAGCTCAACTAACATCAGTACCAAGACAAAGGCAATAGTACCAATTGTCAGCCAGGTAAAGAAGATTAAGGTCCAAAATGAGACTGCTCCATCACCGGTTGGTGTCAGGTCGTAATGCATTTTGCCATTGGCAAAGTTCTCCAGTGGAAAGAGATGGCATTTAGCGCAGGTCTTTGGGGTGTTTTCAGGTGATACCGTTGAGGCTTTTTCTTCCGGACCCAGAATAGTGTGACTTCCGTGACAGCTAACACAGCTGGCAGCCTCTTTTCCGCCTAAAAGCACCGACTTAGCATGGAAATCAAGCTCATATTGTGCCATTATTTTTTCATGGCATTTTGCACAGGTGTTGGGTACCTGGTTATGGTTGATGGAAGCTGCCGCAGCTTCTTTTTTATAAATGGTATGAATGCCATGACAGTCACTGCAGTAAGCATTCAACCTGCCTTCCTGCCCATTCTGTCTGCCGTGAACACTTTGATTGTAATCCGGTGTCACATCTTTGTGGCACCTGCGGCATTCGTTATTGACCTGGGCTGTCAGGGCTGCCTCTTTTAAAGCACCGGTATGCGGATAATCTTTGATATTAGTGTGGCAATAAATGCAGGGCATAGTTCCATGCATAGAAGCCATGTATTTTGCTTCATCCACATACAGTGAAACTGTTTTCCCGTCAAACTCAGTTTTTAACCCCTGGGCTCCGTGGCAGCGTAAACATCCTTCATTTATCCGCGCTGACTTTTGCAGGAGGTCTTCGGCAAAAGCAGCAGGTGCAAACGCAAGTATAATTAGAGCAAGCACTGTAGATATAATTAAACATACTATGATACGGTTTTTCTTTGTGCCCATGAGCATTTCACCCCTTTCTTGTTCTAGAAAGGCGCGCCCCGTTCAGTTCCCTTAGCGCGCGCCTTTCTGTACTACACACCTTAGACTTTTCCATAGCGGAGCTGTTGCCGCTTTAGCGGCTTACAGATCCGGCATGCCCCTTGCGGGTACAAATGTGGAAAAGATATAGCTTCCTGTAGTACAAAAAAGCCAGCATCGGCTGCTGGCCTCTGGACTGGTATGTCTCTGGGCATAGACCGGTTCTTTTAGGTTATTCACATTACCGGCGGCCATATCAGGGTTAGTGAGATAGTAAACGTTACCGCCGAGATAACTGCGCCAAGTACCAGGAAAATCATCAATTTCCCAATAAAGCTCTGAATGGAGATCTTATAATAAGTCACATAGGCACTGACACTAAATCCAAAAATAATTATTAACAAAGCACCAATGATAAACAAAACTGACATTACCCTTACCCCCTTCCGCATTAAGTGATCTGACTACATCCTGACCGGCGGCCAGATGATGGCAAGACAGATAATAAAAGTAATTGCAGTTGAGACCAAACTAACCAACATGAATGTGAAAATTTTCGCTATCTCGTTTTTCAGAGGGATCTTAAAAAATGCTAGATACCCGCTTAGCCCCATGCTGAATAACAGAATCAACACTGCAACCAAGGCAAATAAAACTTTCATTTTTTTACACTCCTTTCAATGAATCCAGGTTACTTAAAATCAATTTTCGGTCGTCCGTCTTTGGCCGGTTGACCGCTTTCCGCTCCTTCCTGATCCGAAAATTCCAGGATTACAAACCTTTTACAATGGCGGCATTTAATTAGCACGACTTTTCCTTGTAACTGACAAACAATTTTGCCACATTTGCACCTTATATTTTCCATAGTTCCCCCCCCTTGTAGATTAATATAAAAAGCCAGCTCTTTAAGCTGGCCTCTGGACTAAAATGTCTCTGGACTTCTGCTGAAATATCAGCAATAATAAGTCTCCGGAACTCCGATTTTATTTAATTAAATAAGGCCAGCATTTTCATGCTGGCCTCTGGACTCTCAGTCTCCGGGCTTTCTTACGAATGTTTTCCGTAACTATGGATGTGCCCATGTATGTGTGGTGGCACTCTATTTGCAAAGTGTGAAAAGGCTGATGTGATATGCTGACTGCTGTCTTTTTTGATAAACATATATCTTTTACAGTGCCGACATTTGACAACAATATACTCCTGGTCGGCCTGACAAACTATTTTACCACACTCACACCTAATATCTAACATATGATCACCTTCCCAAGTATTTTATATTTAACCTATTAACCCCACCTCCAAGCCTGAGATATCAGACAGCTTAAATTAGACAACAATGTCCCTGCAATAAGATCGATCTCATTATAATTTTCTTAAGTCCAAAATTATCTTTACTCCTTGACCCCATACTTTATGAGGAAATTTATCTCACTTATCTGTGTTTTATTTCACAAATGCCGCGCAGCTTTTATGTCCTCGTTTATTGTATTCCTACGGCAAATCAAAAATCCTTCTTTTTCCCCCCTGGAAAACTCATCCTTTTTCTATCAAATCTCGACATTAACCCTCTTCTTTTGCTACAACCTTTGCCAGTGCTACCACTGTATCCTTCTGATCGATCCGCATCAAAGTGACACCCTGGGTAGTCCTGCCCATTGCAGAGATGTCTTTGGCAGCCATACGGATGATAATCCCTTCAGCAGTTATCATCATTAACTCATCATCTTCGTTGATGATCTTGATTCCAACCAAAGGCGCATTGCGTTTGGATTGTTTTATAGTCATAATACCCTTGCCACCCCTGCTTTGACTGCGGTATTCATCAAGGGAAGTCCGCTTGCCAAAGCCGTTAGCCGTAACAACCAGTAGATATTTTCCGCTTTCCACCAATTCCAATCCGATTAGCTGATCATGTGGGGCCAGGGTTATTCCTCTAACCCCCCGGGCAGTTCTGCCCATACTCCTGACCTGCTCTTCCGAGAACCGGATCGCCATTCCCTGTTTTGTTCCAATGATGAGTTCATCTTTGCCGGAGGTCAACTTTACAGCCATCAGTTCATCATCATCATCTAAAGTTAAAGCTATTAATCCGTCCCTCCTGGAAGAAGAGTATTCCTGCACAGGAGTCTTCTTAACCACACCATTTCTGGTCGCTGTAAACAGGTATAATTCAGAATCAAAAGACTTGACGGGAATTACAGAAGTAATTTTTTCGTCACCCATTATCTGCAGCAGATTGACAATTGCTGTGCCCTTGGCTTGTCTGCCCGCTTCCGGAATTTCATGGACTTTTAGCTTATAAACCTTACCTTTACTTGTAAAGAACAAAATATAGTGATGAGTGGTTGTAATAAAAAGATGCTCGACAAAATCTTCTTCCTTGGTACCCATGGCTGTTACGCCCCGTCCGCCTCTTTTCTGACTGCGGTACGTGTCAAGGGTAATCCGCTTGATATAACCATGATGGGTAATAGTAATAACCATATCTTCTTCAGCAATCAGGTCTTCGATATCCATTTTGCTGTCATCATTGGAAATTACAGTTCTTCTGTTGTCATTATATTTCTTCTTAATCTCCAGAAGCTCTTCTTTAATTATACCCAAAACCATGTGTTCGTTGGCCAGAACAGCTTTGTAATAAGCTATTTTTTCCATTAGCTGCTTGTACTCTTCCTCGAGTTTCTCACGTTCTAAACCGGTAAGTCTCTGCAGACGCATATCCAGAATAGCCTGGGCCTGCTTTTCCGATAAACTGAACCTTTTCATTAAAGCATCCCGGGCGATGTCAACAGTTTGCGACTCCCGAATGGTCTTAATTACCGCATCAAGATTATTCAAAGCTATGCGCAAGCCTTCCACTATATGGGCTCTGGCTTCCGCTCTGTTTAACTCAAATCTGGTCCTGCGGGTAATAACATCTTTTTGGTGTTCCAGGTAATAAAAAAGAATCTCCCGCAGATTTAATACTTTTGGCTGGTTGTTGACTAAAGCCAGCATAATGACACCAAAAGTTTCCTGCATCTGCGTATGTTTATAAAGTTGATTTAAAATAACATTGGCATTTACATCACGCCTCAGTTCAATAACAATCTGCATACCTGACCTGTCAGACTCATCACGTAGGTCTGTAATGCCGTCTATTTTTTTATCTCTGACCAATTCGGCTATTTTTTCAATTAGGCGTGCTTTATTGACCTGATAGGGAAGTTCACTAACAAGAATTCTCATTTTCCCATTAGACATTCTTTCAATACGCGCTTCGGCTCTCACTCTGATAGCACCACGGCCGGTAGTATAGGCATCCCTGATCCCCTCACGGCCCATAATAGTGCCGCCGGTGGGAAAATCCGGACCTTTAACAGCCATCATCAGTTCCTTGGGTGAAGAATCCGGATTTTCAATAAGCATAATGACACCGTCAATGACCTCGCCAATATTGTGAGGAGGTATGTTTGTGGCCATACCCACAGCAATGCCGGATGACCCGTTAATCAAAAGATTAGGAATCCTGGCCGGCAGGACTACCGGTTCCTTTAACGTATCATCAAAGTTGGGCATAAAATCAACAGTATCTTTTTCTATATCACTTAAAAGTTCAGTAGCTATTTTTGACATCCGTGCTTCAGTATAACGCATAGCTGCTGCTGAATCTCCATCAACAGAACCAAAGTTACCATGGCCATCAATCAAGGGGTAGCGACAGGCAAAGTTCTGGGCCATCCGTACCATTGCATCGTAAACTGCTGTATCACCATGGGGATGATACTTACCTAAAACTTCGCCCACAATCCTGGCCGATTTTTTGTGAGGCTTGTCAGGTGTCATCCCAAGCTCGTTCATGGCATAGAGAATCCGCCTATGTACCGGCTTCAAACCATCCCTGACATCAGGCAATGCTCGTCCAACAATTACGCTCATAGCATAATCCAAGTACGAATTTTTCATTTCATCCTTAATATTGATAGGTAATACTTTTCCTGTCCCAAAATCAACCAATTTTTTCACCTCTTAGTTACTCCATGGTCACTCAAAAGAAAAACATGCAAATAGAGCATGTTTAAGACATATACAGGACTTTTTTCCGTATAAAGGTATTATATCAGAAAGTGGCCTAAGATGCAATTTTAGCTAATTTGTTTGATTATTTCTTACCTTCTCGGAGGTTTTGGATAGCTGTCTTGAGCAGAGATACCGCCTTGTCCAGTTCATCTCTGGTAGTTTTTCGGCCAATACTGAACCGGATGGAGCCCATACCTATTTCTTCACTGACTCCCATCGCTTTCATAACGCCGGACAACTGCTGCGCCCGATCAGCACAAGCCGCTCCTGTTGTTGCACAAATTTCCGGCACCTGGTCCAATATATCCGGGCCTGCTATTCCAATAAAACTCACATGCAAGGTATTTGGCAGTCTTTTGGCAGGATGTCCATTCAGCACCACTTGCCCAATTTCATTTTGCAACCTGCTAAAGAAGTAATCCCTTAATTCCTCAAGACGTTTGATTTCTTCATTCATTTTGATTCTGGCAATCTCTGCTGCTTTTCCCAGGCCAACTAAACTGGGAACATTTTCAGTTCCGGCCCTCATGCCAAATTCATGCCCGGAGCCATGAATAAAACTTTCAATATTTGTGCCTTTTCTAATATATAAAGCTCCGATTCCTTTGGGACCGTAGAACTTATGACCACATAAAGTCAATAAATCTACTTTGGCTTCAGACACATTTACCGGAATTTTTCCCACTGCCTGGGAAGCATCAGTATGCAGATAAATGCCTTTTGATCTTGTCAACTGGCCAATTTCAGCAATAGGCTGGATGGTCCCGACCTCATTATTGGCGTACATAACACTAACCATTACCGTTGAATCTTTGAGTTCCCTGCTGACATCTTCCGGTCCTACCTCTCCAAAGCTGTTACATGCGGCGTAAGAAATATCAAAACCCATTTCCTCTAAATACAGAGCCGGTTTCATAATAGCTGGATGCTCAATTAATGATGTTATCAAATGCTTTCCTCTAGATAAATTGGCATACATTACACCTTTTAAAGCAAAGTTGTTACTTTCACTTCCCCCGGCAGTAAATACTATTTCTTCAGGCAAAGACCCTATTAATTCTGCAACCTGCTCGCGCGCCCTGTTTACAGCTTGCTTAGCCTCTTTCCCATACCAATGGCCGCTCGAGGGGTTACCGTAAACTTTGCTAAAATACGGCATCATTGCTTCAAGTACTTCCTCATCAACAGGTGTCGTGGAATTATAATCTAAGTAAATGTAGTTCAATATAATCACCTTCCTCTGATGCTTACTAATATTAGTAGTATTATAAGTGAAACTTACTTCAGGTGGAGCTTTTTTCTCCGCCTGAAGTTTAGTTGAACTTATCCAGGGGCTTAGCGCCACTTATCTCCCGCTTACAGAAGAGGGAGTTTTAATGGCGGTTAGCCATCGGATAAAATCTAGTACTTTAAAGTATACCTATTTTGATATAATTTTACATTATGAATTATTTATCTGCAATATCAAAAACCTTAGGCACTATAGAATATTACCTAAGGTTTTAAAAAAATGTCTCTAATCATTTGTTTGGGAATCATTTATGAAATCCATAATTTCACATATTTCCTTAACTTTTTTTCGTGAAATCAGAGCCTTTTTATTTGTTTTATCAAAATAAACTTCATAAGTCCCGGCATCCCATGGAGCAATTCTGACAACATTTTTGAGGTTAATCAAATAACTTTGGTGAGCCCTATAAAACATCTTAGGGTCCAATTTCCGTTCAATATCAGAAAGATATCTTGGAATTTCATAATTTTTGTCATCAATGCAATGAATTGTTGATTTACGGCCATCACTCTCTACAAAAATTATATCAGTCATTTCTATAAACAACAATCCTGCTCTTGTCTTAACATTTAGCTTGTTAAATAAACGGTTAAAAGTTTCTGATTTTTCAGCATCCCTTTTGCGCCGTTCTATTTCAATCCGTATTTTTTCGATGGCCGCTTCAATTCTTTGCTCAGTATAGGGCTTTAATACATAATCACAAGATGATAATTCAAAAGCTTCGGCTGCAAAGGCGGCATGCCCCGTTATAAAAACAACTACAGGCACAATATTTTTCTCAGCAATAATTTTAATTGCTTCTACTCCATTCATTTCAGGCATTTCCACATCAACCATAACAGCGTCAGGTTTAAGTTTTTCAGTTAGTTCGACTAATTCTTTACCATTTTCTGCTTCTCCAATAATAACCATGTCAGGATATGATTGAAGGATAGACTTAACTAACGCCCTACAGAATATATCATCTTCGGCAATAATTAAACTTATTTTTCCGCTCGTGCTGCTCATTATATTATTACCTCCAGTATGGGAAAGCAGAACAAGAAGGGTACTATACACCCTTCTTCATTCTAGCATAATTAACTTACTTCGGGGGCTCTGGCTGGTAGGTATACGCCCAACTGAACGTTCCCGCTCCAGTATTTGAAATAACAACAAGAGCTGCTGCTGCAAATGTTGCAGCATGGTAACCGTACCTCTTCACCAGTTTTTCAATTTTCTTAAACACTCATACCCACACCTTCCTATTTTATTTTAGCGAACAACAGGCTTTTATCAATTATAGCAATCATTCGTTGCCCAAAGGTTGTCACCATCAACAATTGCCATAACCCGCCTATTGCCGCTGATGCCAGGAATAAAGAAGAAATTTCTGTTTTTGCAATATAGAAAGTATTTAGTATAACTATGGTGTAAATAGTCATGGCACCAAAAACCGTGCGCTTAGTTTTTTCTATTACCTCGTGTGAAGGATTTGGGTAATTTACACTGTTTCCCGGGCCGAATCTATCAACGACTACGGTAAATAATGAATAACTAAATAAACAAAGACCCAGTAAGAAAACAAGGGGTATATTTTTGGCCAAAAAGGCACTTGTTACCGCCATTATTAAGTAACTTACAGTTGCTGTAACCAAACATCTAAGACTTGACGTACAATGTCCTCCTCCTGTTATAATCCGCAGAGGGATAATGGCTATCATCAAAAAAAGAGTCGCCAGAAACAGGTCCAAAATATATGCTGTCAGTAAAATACAAATAAGCTTGGTCGTTTCTCCTATGATCATTTCCAGTCCGTATGTTATTTTAGGTAATAATTCTTTTTGTCCTGTAATACCGGTTAACTTCTCAGCCAAAGCACTTGATATTAATTTAACTGACAACATCTACTCACCGCCCATTTATCTATCAGAAATTACTACTGTAAACACTGTACCTTCTTTTTCAGTACTCTTAATATTTATGGTCCCTCCGTATGACTCTACTATTTGTTTGACAATGGCTAATCCTAATCCACTATGGTTCTCCTTTGTAGTAAAGCCACTCTTAAAAATGTCTTCTAATTTTTCTTTATCTAACACCGGTTTTAGGTTTGAAACTATAAAGGCTTGTCCTTTGGGAACCTTGGAGAATGTTACTTTTACTTTTCTAAAGTTAACTGGATAATTTTCAACCGCATCCATGGCATTGTCGATCAAATTGCCTAAAATTTTTACCATATCTAGCGGCTTAACTCTAGTATTTAAATCTTCATCTTGGATTTGTACGTCAAAATTAATGTTACGTCCCTCTGCGACAGCCGTCTTTGCATTTAAGATAGCATTTAATACAGGATTTTTTACTTTGATGGATTCGTTGACAATATGTATTTCTTCAAGAAGATTATGAAGATACTGATCTAATTCCTTTGAATGGTTAGTCTTATACATTGAATATATTACCTGTACGTGGTTAACAAAATCATGCCTTTGACCTCTGACAGTAGTAAAAAGTTTATTAATATTATCAAGAAAAGCTTCATAACCTTCCAAAATAGCAGCTTGTTCCCTGGCTGCAAATATCCGCTTTATTAAAATTCCGGATATAATTAACATAGCCAATAAAGCACTGCCGGCTAACATTGTAGTAACCTGATTATCGATAGGCCATCCTTTATAAACGGAAGCATTAATTGTAAAGGTTAATAGCCCGGCTATGGCTACTTGTCCTACCAAAAGAGAAGTTAAAATAAATTGATTACGAGCTTCTACTGTCTTATTTTTCCATGAGACCCAGGAAATTTTTATTTTTTTCTTATAAATTAAAACAGTCAGCGAAATTATTAGGGTTAAATGTGTCCAACCTGTAACCATTCGCAAATATATGTTTTCACTAAGATATTTTGTTCCCAATCCGGTTATAAAAGAAATTAAAGGGTAAGAAATAGATTCACCAATTATAATAATTGCAAAAGAAGTGATTATGTAAAATATAGCTTTCAATATCGAGAGTCGCAAAATTATTGCAGTAAGAACAGTGAAAAGAGGTACTTCAATAAATAACTGATCACCCATTTTGATGGGTAACCCTCTCACAAATATCGAAGATGTTGCCAACATTACTCCTAACAATAAAAGCCTGTGAATGTTTTTCTTGATTGGATATCCGTAAAGAGTTGCGCTAAATGAAATCAGAATAATGCTTTCAGGAATTGAATAAAAAATAAGAAACCATAATGGAACTTTATCCATAATCTTCTTCCTCTTTCATCTTAATATAAAATTTGTAAAATACAAGACATCTGGGTTATAATGCAGGTTTAGCTACATAAAATGTCGTTTTAGGCGTATCCTTAGAAAATTTAACTATGTTTTATATTAATTTCGATTATTTTCACTAAAACCCTACAATCTTTTATTAACAGTTTAAAAAATTTGACATTATTCGATATTTTTCCAATAAAAAACATCTGCCGACATGTGGACAGATGTAAAATAATGATGTATATACTATCCTTCGGTAGCCCGGCGGTCATGGCAGGGGGTTACCCCTGTGGTAGATCCGCAGCTTTGCGTCCCCGCCTTTCAGCGGGTTTGCCTTTTTCGATAATGAATATATTTAACATTTGCTTTTCTATAAATATTTTTATTTTCCTACATAAAATTTTTGTTTCCACTAAGGGTTATACCATATTTTTCTGCTTTACGAATTAAACCTGCGTGATCCATGTCCAAAATTCTGGCCGCTTTTCTAACAGATGGACAACAATCAAAGGCCATTTTAATCAACTCTTTTTCTAACCGTTCCTTTGCCTCTTTCATCGGTAATAGCTCACTTACGAATACTGATGGATTTTTTTGCCTTGATTTTAAATTATTTAACTGTAAATCAACATTATCCGGTTCAATTAGGTCGCCATCTGATAGAATCCAAAGTCTTTCCAGTACATTTTGAAGTTCTCTTACATTACCCGGCCAACTATATGATTCCAAAATAGAAAACGACTCTGGAGCAATACGTTTTTCAAATTCATATTTCTCATTAAGCAGCCGAACAAAATGCACGGCCAATGGCAAAATATCTTCCTTGCGCTCTCGCAATGGCGGAACTTCAATAGGCAATACATTTAACCGATAATATAAGTCTTCCCGAAAGGATCCTGTCTGTACCTTTTCCCAAATGTTTACATTGGTAGCGGAAATAATACGAATATCCAGTTTTCTTACAATTGTGCTGCCAATCCGGTAGAACTCCCGTTCTTGCAGAACTCGTAAAAGTTTAACCTGCAGGTTTAGGGAAAGATCTCCAATTTCGTCCAATAACAGTGTTCCATTATCCGCAATTTCAAATAAGCCTGCCTTGCCTTTCGGATTAGCTCCTGTAAAAGCTCCTGCTTCATAACCAAACAATTCCGATTCTAACAAATTTTCAGGTATAGCTCCGCAATTTATCTGAATAAAGCTGCCTTTTTCAGAACGATTGCTTGTTTTGTGAATAATCCTGGCTAAAACTTCTTTTCCAACACCTGATTCGCCTAGAATCATGATTGTTGAGTCAGTTCTGGCCGCACGAATTATCAAAGAAAATACTTTTCTCATCCCCGGACTTTCTGCAATGATTTTCTCCTTTTTTAGCTTTTCATACATTAGCTCAGAAAGTTCTGCATGATAACGTGTAGCTAATAAATTTGATTTTTCAAGTTCTTCTTTGAGCTGATTAAGTTCTGTTAAATCCCTGACATTTGTGACTACCCCAGAAGCTTTCCCGTCAGAATCAATAATTGGATTAGCAGTACAAAATACTTCTTTACCATTAAATACTTTCTGGATTGCTGTGACAGTGCGTTTTTCTCTTAATCCTTTAAGTGTAACTGACTCGCATAAAAAAATTCCATTTTCCTCCAGATCGGCTATTCTACCGAGAAAATGCCAGGGCTCCAATCCTGTTATTCTAACTAAGGAACGGTTAAACTTTACACCATTTCCTTTTTCATCACCGATCATTATCCCGTCAAAGGATGATTCAAAAATAGCATCTAACTCCTGGTTGAGTTTCTTTACAGAATTCAGATTCTTTGATATTTCTTCTATCTCAGTTGCATCTTGCAGGATGATAACTGCTCCTAAATTGCAATTGTCAAAAGTAATATCAGAACGGTTAATAAAGAAAGAGTGCCCGTTTATAACAATTTTTTCTCCTGCTTGGAATTGACCTTTGTTTATTTTTGTAAGTTCGCCACCGGTAAAAATTTTTTTAATAGGTCTCCCAACTACATCCCTTGTTATTGCCAAAAAACTACAGGCAGCCCCATTTAGCATATTAATTATCCCATTATTATCAATAATAATTATACCATTAGGGATTGCTTCAAGAATGGATTGGTAAAACTCATTAGGGGCATTGCCTCCTGTCAATGTAAGTCATCCCTTTCATTACATTAGTAGCGCAAAATGGCATAAATAATATCATTCAGATAATAATTTCGATTATTTTTCCCAAAACCCTACCTTGGTTCATATTAAAATTTGACATTATTCGTGTGTTCGCATAAAATAGCTCGCAAACCCTGATTTTCAAGGCTGCGAGCTAATTATTGCCCAAATTATGATCCAAATTTAGGATATTTTTATATAGAGATGTTAACTTTTATTACGCAAATAATATACTGACGGCTCTGTGCCGTGTTCTGAGTGAAAACGATATACAGAACGTTCTTGTATAATTCTGGAAACTTCGCTGTCAGGGTCACTTAGATCTCCAAATTCTCTTACATGTAACGGACAAATATTTACACAGGCTGGCTTTTTACCTTGAGTTGTTAAGTCTTGACAAAAATCACATTTTCCCACCACACCGTCTTTATGTCTGGTATAGTTCTTCTCTTCAAAATGATTGAAACCAAACTCCGGACTATAAGGCTTAATATTAATTATGCTCAATACATTGTAGGGACAAGCCTGGAGACACTGCTCACAACCTGTACACTTGCTCTGATCAACCGTTACAATTCCATTCGAATTTTTAGTGAAAGACCCGCTTGAACAGACTTCCATGCAGGCAGGATGATCGCAGTGCATGCATTGGATAGGCAGATTTGTAACTACTACATTTGGGTAAATTCCCGACTCTTCACTACGAATCTGGCACCACTGACTCCCAGGAGGAGTAGCATTTTTAGTTTTACATGCAATCGTACAGGCATGACATCCTATACATTTGTCAGAATCTATAACCATTACATATTTCACCATTCTGTTTCCCCCTCTACATATTATCGGTAACTATTTTTTTAACCTCACATGCAAATGAAGATAGCGCATTACTCTGAGATATAGGGTCTCTTTCAACATCATCAACTAAAATATTTATATTTGCATTAATAATGTCCCAAGAATTGCCCCACCCGCCATCTATCAGTGCCACACCGGGCTTTACCCTCTCAGTAATCTTTACTTTCATTCTAATACAACCCTGAGGAGAAGTGATTTCAACTAATTCACTGTCTGAAATTTGACGTGCTTCTGCGTCAATAGTATGCAAATAGACATATGGCTCAGGTTCTATTTCCCTTAAAAAAGGTAGATTGCGATACTTGAAATGTACATAGATCGGCGAACGGCGGTTAACTCCTGTCAACGGAAATTCTGCAGCTCCCTGCTGATCAGATTGAGAGCTTTCATTCGGTTCATGATAAGTCGGTAGAGCTTCATATCCAAGTTTTTCGAAAGTTGAAGAATAAACTTCAACTTTTCCCGATGGAGTATTAAAACCAGTTTGTCCGTCTATTCGCAACAAACCTTTTTCAAATTTGCGGTACTCGTGCATTCCTACAAGGCAAATTGGCTTATCCATAAGGGTATGTAAATCAAGCTTACTAGGTACTAAAGCATAACTAAAAAACTCTTCTACCGTATGCCAGGGGTATTTATCGCTATAACCCATTCTTTTTGCCAATTCTTGCTCGACTTCGTAAAAAGATTTGGCCTCATGTCTGGGGTTTACAACAGGCTGTCTTAATGCAATTACAGTGCCATCCGCAGAAGGATAGGTCCTGTAATCATAATTCTCTAAAAAGCTTGTATCAGGCAATACCAAATCCGCTGCTTCCTCCACAGTACGACTCATAAAAATATCGTAAGCAACCACGAAATCCAGTTTTTCTAATGCTTTTTTGACCCGATGGTAATTCATATTGGATAATAGAGGGTTGGAGTGATAAACCATCAAAGCACGCGGCTGAAAAGGCTTTCCATCTAACATTGCATCTATTCCGGCAGGTGCCCCTACCGGTAAAAGCGGAAATTTTTCAATCGCCAAATGAGGTATTTGTGGTTTAACTGTAGTTTTAATACCCGTCGGGCCACCCTGCTCTACCGGTTTTGGATATCCTACAACATTTGGGAAGCAAACATTTCCACCGGGTACATCCAGATTTCCGGTTATTGCCTTTAGACAGGCTATTGCCCTGACAGCCTGCACCACATTGGTATGATAGGCAAAAGCATTTCCTTCATGAATTACCGCAGGTTTTGTCATTGCATACATTTCAGCAAGCTCACTTATTTGTCGTGCCGGTATAGCTGTTACTTTTGAAGCCCATTCCGGAGTATATTGGCGAACATGTTCCTTCAATTTTTCAAAGCCCGTAACCCACTTTTCAACAAAGTCAGTGTCAAACATTTTGTTCTCAATGATAATATTGAGCATAGCCAGTGCTAATGCTCCATCACTTCCAGGACGGATCGGAATCCATAGGTCGGCTTTACTTGCAGTTTCTGTACAAACAGGGTCGATAACGATCAGTTTTGCCCCTTTCTTTTTAACGTCAAGAATTGGGCTTAAATATCCATTAATATTATTATACGCCATATAAGAACCAGGGCGAAGGGAACCAAAGGGATTAGCTCCCCAAATTATAATAAGATTTGTCTTCTCATAATCTTCTTCATCCCTAAACCCATAAGTTGGCATTAAAGCAGCTACACGGGGAACATAACATGTATGATTAATAGCCCATTGGTTAGGTGTTCCGTACTGGGCATAGAATTCCATAAATGCGTTCCTTATACAATTCATCAGAGGGGCCCCTGTGCTGAATAGAACTGTTTCGGGGCCATATTTTTGCCTAATATCACTTAGTTTTTCAGTTAGGATATCCAGTGCTTCGTCCCATGAAATGTCCTGCCATTTCCCTTCTCCCCGTTTTCCCACTCTTTTTAGGGGTCGCTTGATGCGATAGGGAGAATCTACTAATTGCCCCATTGAAACACCTTTAGGACATAAAGTGCCCCTACTAAATGGATGTTCTGGATTTCCTTCGATGAAATTAATATGGTCATCCTCAACGTGGACCAACATGCCACAGTTATTATGACAACCACCACATATTGTAGGCACTATTTTTTTCACCTTTAAAATTCGCCTCCCTTTTTGTTTAAACTTTTGTTGATAATTTAGGTAGTCTTTAGCTGAACCGGCATCCCTCCAATGCTTTATATCCACCCGGATGATCTTTTCCCTCTTCTATTGCCCTACGGCAAAGTTCTAAAACTTCTTTTGGATGGTTGATACATGAAACTCTCTTCTACAGAGTCATAAACCTTTGCAATAGGCTTCCCCCAGACAACAGTCACGTGACCAATAATAAACGGGATGCAAGGAACTCTATCTTCTTAATGACCGACTCCCAGGTATTGATGCTGAACATCAGGATTATCAACCAGTTCCTTTGGGGTGCCGGAAAATACCACTTGCCCTTTGTTTAAGACAAATACATTGTCCGCAATTTTCAGGGCCATATTGATATTTTGTTCTACCAAAAGGACTGAGACTCCCATGTTCTTCAATTCG
>JAVSMW010000002.1:145886-150852 GCA_032027005.1 Thermincola sp.
CAGTTTCAGTTTGTCAGAGGTATCTCCTTTGAGAGCTTCCAGGCTTTCGGCAATAATCCGGGCGGTATCGTAACCTTCAACTGCTTCACCGCTTGGCTCTTTACCAAACTTTTTCTTATAATCTTCGACGAATTTTTTGTTTTCCGGCGTATCCAATGTCAATTGCCAATACAAGCTGCCCTTTACTCCTTCAACCGCATTTCCTTGAGCAGGGCGAACATCCTCCCCATTTATCCATCCGGCACCATTCAACGGAATGCTTTTTTTCAGCCCAAATTCAGTATATTGCTGAACAAAACGAACTGCATCTGTACCGGCAAAAAAAGCAAATACTACATCAGGCTTTGCTTTAGAAATTTGTTGCAAATAAGAACCGTAATCATTGGTAGCTAATGCCGGCCAAGCTTCGCCTACAATTGTTCCACCGGCAGCTATAAATCCTTTCTTGAATCCATTTATTGTTTCTTTTCCTGCAGCATAGTTTGGCGCAATTACAAAAGCCTTTTTGCCGAGATTTTCATAAGTCCACTGTCCGTTAGGATAGACACATTGTTCGGTAGTAAAGGAAGTTCGGTAAAGATAGTCACTCTTCTTGGATCTAGTAAGATCGGCAGCACCAGCATGCGCTACCAAAAACGGCACTTTGTTCTGATCTGTATAATCCCTGATTGCTAAAGCAATTGAACTATTAACAACTCCTGTTAACATATCAACTTTGTCGGACTCGACTAGTTTTTTAGCCTTGCGCAAGCCGGTCTGAGCATCATTTTCCTCATCCTCCTGAAGTAACTTAATGTCTCGACCGCCAGCCTTCCAACCTATTTCGTCAAAATATAAAGTCATTCCATTTATTAAATTTTCGCCCAAGCCTGCATAAACATTAGATTTTGGTATGATTAATCCAATTTTAAAGGAATCTGATGCATCATTGGTGCCACCACTGTTATTATTAACACTGTCACTGCTATTACTGTCACCGGTGCCGGTGGTTTTACCGCTGTTATCACCACATCCTGCTACAAAAATTATTAAACTAAAAATTATAAATGCAGCTATAATCTTTTTGATTTTAAATTTCTTTAAATTATACATATTTTTAAGACCTCCTATATTCATCCATATTAATGCATATCTAGGGCAGATTCATTCATATTTATGAAATTTTGTTCTATATGTTTTTGCCTCCTCTCGTGTAAACTTAAACTTTTGTTAGTAAATTAGGTAATCTTTGCTTGAACAGGCATCCCTCCAATGTTTAATATCCACCATATTCCTGAACAGCTTTTACCATCATTGATACATTTACTGGTGGTGCTGCCGGCGGAACTTCGCAGCCTGCCATAAGTATATATCCTCCAGGATGATCTTTTCCCTCTTCTATTGCCCTACGACAAAGTTCCAAAACTTGAGTTGGAGTACCCTCTTGAATAACAACTGGGTCCACATTCCCCGCAATCACATGATCAGGAAACATCTCACTGGCTTTTTTTAACGAAACTTCCGGCCCAAAGCTAAGAATACCTTTCTTTCCGTATGGAACTTGCTGCCAGTATTTGAGGTTTTTATTATGTTCACCACAAATATGGCTGATAATAGTCGGAATCCCCATTTCAGTGACTTTCTCATGCACCTCTTTAAGATATGGAAGTACAAAAATTTCAAACTGTTTTGGTGATATAAGTCGATTATCCGCAACAGGTCCTCCATCATGGGCAATTATTTTTTCTGCACCAAATTCATTTATCCAGTATTTAACCATATCGAGAATAAATTGATTAACCTTTTCTAAAATGCGATGAACAAGTTCGGGCTTTTTAATCATCCACCGCAGCATCCTGTCCGTTCCCATTATAGAACTTGCCCATGAAAAAGAAGAACCTATCCTTACCGTGGCCGGCATACCAAACTTCGCTTGCAGGCGAGCAAATTCTAGCATTATCGGTACTGAACCAGCTTTTAGAATAACCGAGGGCACCTCTAAATTCAGTGCATCTTCTTCTGTTTCGACTGGAACTCTTATTACATTTGGAGCACCGGCGTATTGTTTATAGGGGAATTCAATATCACCACCGAATTCCCATCCACCGGCATCAGCATATGCATAATTAGGGTTGCCGTCATGACCATACAAATTTTTGGTATGAAGTTGATACATGAAACTTTCTTCAGCAGAATCATAAACCTTTGCAATAGGTTTACCACAAACAACAGCCGCGTGACCAACAATAAACGGGATACAAGGAACTCTATCCGGTCTTTCTCCTTTCATCAGTGCTTGCATCCTCTCTTGACTGGTCATACTATCGTATTTCAACTGTTACCACCCTACTTTCATATTTTTCGGAAAAACTTATTTAATCTACTTTGAGAAATACATCCTTTTTAGGATACTTGGCATTACCCTTTGCAGCTAGTTCTTTAACTGTTTTCATAATTTCTGTGCCAGACAGACCCTTGTCATTCAAAGTTTTAATATATTTTTCTTCTAAAGCAGTAAACATATAAAAACCCCCTCGTATTATTTATTTAGAGACCTTTTCAACCTTCCTTTACAAAATTAGCAATAATTAAGCCAATTTTATTGGAAAATAGAGAAATAACATTGAATTGTAGAATATCAAACTTGAAATGTTATTTTTAAAGAGGTAATTGTAATTCGTTTTTAGATAGAAATTAATAAATTTAAATACAAATAAAAATGCGGTGATTTATATCACCGTTATGGTGATATAAATCACCGCTGCCTAATCTTTCTCTAATAGATCGAAAAGGTACAAAAAAATGATGGCAACCGTATTTTTATAACAGTTGCCTTCACTAATATTTTCATTCAAAATAAGCTGCCTTACTTAAAACTAAATATCCAAATTCCTTACTGCAGCCGCATTTGATTGAATAAACTCACGTCTGGGTTCAACTTTGTCACCCATTAGAATTGTAAAAGTCTCATCAGCTTCAATCACATCTTCCAGATCAACCCTTAAAATTGTTCTGGTGTCAGGATTCATGGTGGTTTCCCAAAGTTGATCCGGATTCATCTCTCCAAGACCTTTGTAGCGCTGAATTGATGTACTATCCCGGCCAATTTTCTCAAACAGCTTTTCTAGCTCATGATCACTGTATAAATAATGTTCCTGCTTACTCTTTTTAACCAAATACAGAGGCGGCTGGGCAATATAAACATACCCGGCTTCGATTAGAGGCTTCATATACCTGTAAAAGAAGGTTAATAATAATGTCCTGA
This sequence comes from Thermincola sp., assembly GCA_032027005.1. Taxonomy (GTDB): domain Bacteria; phylum Bacillota; class Thermincolia; order Thermincolales; family UBA2595; genus JAVSMW01. The sequence continues at coordinate 149,131 of JAVSMW010000002.1, forward strand.
TATGGGCACCGTCCACATCAGCATCGGTCATGATAATCAATTTATGATAACGTGCCTTACCTATATCAAAATCATCAGAAATGCCTGTCCCCAAAGCTGTAATCATGGCCCTGATTTCTTCATTGTTGAGGATCTTGTCCAATCTGGCCTTCTCCACATTAAGAATTTTTCCCCGCAATGGCAGAATCGCCTGAAATCTCCTATCTCGACCCTGCTTGGCTGAGCCGCCGGCAGAATCTCCCTCGACCAGATACAATTCACTCATGGATGGGTCATTTACAGAACAGTCAGCCAATTTTCCCGGCAGTGAAGTGCTTTCCAGGGCACTTTTCCTTCTTGTCAGCTCCCTGGCTTTACGGGCTGCTTCCCTGGCCCTGGCTGCGTTAACAGATTTTTCAATAATTTTTTTCGATAAACCTGGGTTTTCTTCCAGGAATGTGCTCATTCCCTCCACAACGATGGAATCAACTATTCCACGGACTTCACTATTCCCAAGTTTAGTTTTGGTCTGGCCTTCAAACTGTGGTTCTCTTACTTTGGCACTGATAATAGCTGTCATGCCTTCCCTGATGTCTTCTCCGGACAGGTTGTTTTCACTTTCCTTGAGAATATTATGTTTGCGGGCATAATCATTTATAACCCGGGTTACGGCAGCTTTAAACCCAGCTTCATGGGTTCCGCCCTCTTGGGTATTTATATTATTAGCAAAAGAAAAAATATTTTCTGAATAGCTGTCATTGTACTGTATGGCAATTTCTACAGCCGCATCATCTCTTTCACCGGTAAAATATATTGGCTTGGCAAACAAAACATCTTTATTTTTATTTAGATGCAAAACAAAATCTACTATTCCTCCGTCATGCTGAAACTCTTTTTCCTGCTGTTGTCCTTCTCTTTCATCGGTCATAATAATTCTTATCCCTTTATTCAGAAAAGAAAGTTCACGGAGTCGTTGAGCTAAAATACTAAAGTCATAAACCGTTTCTTCAAAAATTTCGGGATCTGGTTTAAAAGAGATAATTGTTCCAGTTGAATCAGTTTTATCTATAATTTGCAGCTCAGTGACCGGCTTGCCTCTTTCATATTCCTGCTGATAAACTGAGCCATCTCTTGCAACCTGTACCTGCAGCCATTGGGACAAAGCATTTACTACAGAGACACCTACACCATGCAAGCCCCCTGATACCTTATACCCTTCACCGCCAAACTTTCCTCCGGCATGTAGTATTGTTAACACTACTTCTACTGCTGGTTTACCAATTTGAGGCTGGATACCGACAGGAATACCTCTCCCGTTATCTGTAACAGTAATGGTATTATCCTGATGTATTTTTACCTCTATTTTATCACAAAATCCGGCTAAAGCCTCATCAATACTGTTATCAACTACTTCATATACCAGATGATGCAAACCCTTAGAACTGGTGCTCCCAATATACATCCCAGGTCTTTTTCTTACAGCTTCAAGTCCTTCTAAAACCTGTATCTGGTTTGCTCCATATTCTTTATGAGTGACTTCTTCCATTAACCGAACCTCCGTTCATGTATCTCTGAATAAATAGTTTACCACATTATTCCGTTATTAACAAGAGCAGAAAGAAAATTGACTTCATCAACTCAAATTAATGGAAGTCAATTTTCTTGTTCAAAGGGGGCCAGCCCCCTATGACGTCGCTGCGCTCCTGTTACCCCCGAACAATAGGGGGCACACCCCCTATAACC
>JAVSMW010000002.1:153395-226324 GCA_032027005.1 Thermincola sp.
CAAGAACTCCTATCGTTTTCGGTTATAACGGAGACGTTTTTTAAAAAATTAGTTGAGTAATTGGATATCTCTGTTTACTGACTTTGACGGAGACCTGTGCAATATGGCTATTCCCCTTGACGATAGTATTTTATTAATATATAATTTTGTGTGTATGTCTCATGAAATGATTATTATACATAGTTAGGTAGGTATTTAGAAGGAGGTGCAGTAAACTTGAAAAGGACATATCAACCGAAGAACCGTAAGCATAAGCGGGTCCATGGTTTTTTGAGCAGAATGAGTTCTAAAGCAGGACGTAATTTAATTAAAAGACGTCGTCTTAAAGGAAGAAAGAAATTAACCGCTTAAGGCCGCTTTCAGTGGCCTTTTGATTGTTATTAGAACTTCCTTAAATTGGATAAAAAGCAGCTGATTCGGGTATATTATTTTGTGGTATGTAAAATTACCTGCGGAGACCAACGATGAATCAAAAAACGGGGTTGGCTAAAAATAAAGAATTTAGTTTTGTATTTAACCATGGGAAGTCTGTAGCAGACAGATTATTGGTTCTTTATACCGTACCTAATAACAGGAATATTACGAGATTTGGGTATTCAGTAGGTAAGAAAGTTGGGAAGGCTGTAATTAGGAACAGGTATAAAAGAATTTTAAGAGAAATAAGCAGACATAACAAATCCCAAATTAAGCAGGGTTTTGATTGTGTCATTATAGCAAGGCCTAGAATTTTAGGGGAAGGCTATCTTGAAATTGAGAAAAGCTTTAAGAAATTAGCGGTCAAGGCAAAATTAGCTCAGAAAGAGAGCAATGCCAATGAAATATCTGATAATAAAAATCGTTAGATTCTATCAGAAATTTATTTCTCCATTAAAACCCAGCAGCTGCCGTTTTTACCCTACATGTTCGGAATATACTGTACAAGCATTACAAAAGTACGGCTTGTTTTTAGGTTTAAAGAAGGCTTTTTTCAGGATATTACGGTGTCACCCCTTTAATTCCGGTGGGTATGACCCTGTATAAAAATATTGAGAATTCGAGGGGGTTAAAGGTTTGAGTTTTGATTTATTAGTTAACCCGATGACTGAAATACTTAATTTTTTTTATAACCTCACGAAAACTATGGGTGTGCCCAGTTACGGGTTAGCAATTATTTTCTTGACCATTTTAATTAAGATGGCTCTTTTCCCGCTGAGTGTAAAACAGATGAGATCATTGAAAATTACGCAGCAGCTGCAGCCCAAGATTAAGGCTGTACAGGAAAAATACAAAAATGAGCCCCAAAAGGCCCAGGCAGCTGTGATGGAAATTTATAAGCAATATGGAGCCAATCCTTTATCAGGCTGCCTTCCTTTGTTGGTACAAATGCCTATCCTGATTGCACTTTATCAGACTTTGTATAATTTTAAATTTCCGGAAGCTGCACATGCGTCTTTTCTATATAATCCCAATCTTGGCTTTTGGATCGAAAATTTAAAGCAACCGGATAAATACCTTGTAATGCCTATTCTGGCAGTTATAACAACTTTTGCGTTGCAAAAAATGACAACTAATGTTCAGGATCAAACACAAAAAACAATGCTTTATGTAATGCCTTTATTTATTGGATTTATTACATATAGTATGCCTTCAGGTTTGGGACTGTATTGGGTTGTTACTAATATTGTAGGTGCAGTACAACAATATTTTATTAATAAGCAGCCTTTACCAGTTGTAATAAAGGAGGAAGTATCCGAAAATGAGGGAAGTCGTAAAAAGCGCAAAAACGATCGAAGAGGCAGTTGAGGCGGCAAGGATAGAATTAGAGCTGGCCAGAGAAGAGATTGAATTTGAAGTCTTGGCGGAACCGAATAAGGGATTATTCGGCTTGCTGGGAGCTAAAGATGCCAAAGTTAGAGTTACAGAAGTAGTTAATCCTGAACGTAAATCTGCTAGAATCCTCAATGAATTATTCAATTGTATGAAAATTGAGGTTGAAATTAAAACCGAAAGAAAAGATGGATACATAAAGGTTAATTTGACCGGACCTGATTTAGGAGTTTTAATCGGGCGCCGGGGTGATACTTTAGATGCCATACAGTACTATATAAATTTAGCAGCAAATAAAAACGCCGATAAAAGAGAGCGGTTTGTTTTAGACATAGAAGGATACAGAGAAAGACGTGAAGAGACATTGAGCAAGCTTGCTTTCAGGCTTGCAGAAAAAGCTAAGAGAAAAGGTAAGGATGTTATTTTAGAACCAATGAACCCTCATGAAAGACGGATAATTCATACAGCACTGCAGAACCACTCTGAGGTTTTCACTTATAGTGAAGGTGAAGAACCATATCGTAAAATAGTTATTGCCCCCAAGAAGTAGATTTTGCTGCTGTCTCTAAATTAAAGATGATTTTAAAACCCAGTAATATTAACAAATTACTGGGTTTTTGCAAATTGGGGAACAATATTCAAGAGGTGGTTTAAGTGTTCGAAGATACTATTGCTGCAATTGCTACCCCGATAGGGGCAGCCGGAATAGGGATTGTTAGAATAAGTGGAAAAGATGCTCTGACAATTGCTGAGAAGGTTTTTCAAAGTAAAAACAAAAAAAGACTTTTGGAAATACGTCATTATACAATGATATACGGCCACATTATTGATAAAAATAAGGGAATCGTTGATGAAGTTTTGGTTTCTGTGATGTTGGGTCCGCATAGTTTTACTGCTGAAAATGTGATTGAGATAAACTGTCATGGCGGAGTTGTGGCCGTAAGAAAAATTTTAGAAGTAGTTTTAGATGCCGGGGCGCGTTTGGCCGAACCAGGAGAATTCAGTAAACGTGCATTTTTAAATGGTCGGATAGATTTAGCGCAGGCAGAATCAATCATAGATTTGATTAATGCAAAAACTGACAAGAGCCTACAGGTGGCAATAAATCAGCTTGAAGGAAAACTTTCCGGACAAATAAAATTAATTAATGGGGAACTGCTGGGTTTGATAGCGCAAATTGAGGCGGGAATTGATTTTCCTGAGCACGATATTGAAAAGCTCAGCCGGGCTCAAATTGCAAATAAAACTGAAGAATTACTGCAGCAGATTAACAGGATGATTGATTCGGCTGATACCGGCAGGGTATTTAGGGAAGGTTTGAAGACCGTGATCATTGGCAAACCAAACGTGGGAAAGTCTTCTTTATTGAATGCCCTGTTAAAAGAAAAAAGGGCTATCGTGACCGATATCCCAGGGACAACCAGAGATGTTATTGAAGTGATTATAAATATTAAAGGAATACCGTTAAAATTAGTAGATACTGCCGGAATAAGAGAAACCGACGATATAGTAGAGAAAATCGGTGTAGAAAAAACCAAGGAGGCATCTGAAGAGGCAGATTTAATCCTGCTAATGATAGATGCTTCAACAGGCATTACAGAAAATGACTTGCAGTTACTGCCTTTAATTAAAGGGAAAAAGAGCCTGATTATCTTCAATAAGATTGATTTAAAAGAAAACTTTGCTTTCCCAGACTCAACACAGTTTCTGGGAGAATATGAGTTTGTGGAGACCTCCCTGGTTAATGGACAGGGTCTTCTGCAATTAGAAAATAAAATTGAAAATTTGGTTTATACTGGGATGGTAATAAGTCATAATGATTTGATGGTGACAAATGTAAGGCATAAAAATTCTTTAGTCAGGGCTGCTGAAAGCTTAACTAACACGTTGTCGGCCATTCAAGGGCAGTTGCCTACTGATTGTTTTGCCATTGATTTAAAATCTGCCTGGGAAGCTTTAGGTGAAATTACGGGGGAAACTGTTGGTGAAGATTTGGTTGATCAAATTTTCAGTAGGTTTTGTATAGGAAAATAGTCGTAATATAATTGATACTGATTTGGAGGAAATCATGGAATATTTTGCTGGTAATTATGATGTTATAGTTATCGGTGCCGGTCACGCTGGCTGTGAAGCGGCTTTGGCGGCCGCCAGAATGGGATGCAAAACCTTAATTTTGACTCTTAATATGGATAATGTAGCATTTATGCCCTGTAATCCTGCCGTTGGCGGTCCTGCCAAGGGACACCTGGTGAGAGAGATTGATGCCCTTGGCGGGGAAATGGGAATAAATACTGATTATACCAACATTCAGGTCAGAATGCTGAATACCGGCAAAGGGCCGGCTGTCCACGCTTTAAGGGCACAGGCAGATAAGAGGATGTACCAGGATAGGATGAAAAAAGTCCTGGAAAGCCAGGAATTGTTGGATTTAAGACAGGCTTTGGTGGAACGGATTATTGTCAAAGGCCGGCAAGTAGACGGCATTGTAACCCAAAATGGAGCTATATATAAAACAAAGGCAATAATTTTAACAACCGGAACTTTTTTGCATGGTAAGATAATTATTGGAGATATTGCATATAGCAGCGGTCCTAATGGCCAGGCTCCATCTATCGGACTGGCGCAAAGCCTGAGGGAAATTGGACTGGATCTGGGCCGGTTTAAAACCGGCACACCTCCCAGAGTTCACCGGAGAAGTGTAGACTTTAGTAAAATGATAATTCAGCCGGGTGATGTCAAAAGACATAGATTTTCTTATATCAATGTGGCGTCCAGCCATGAACAAATGCCTTGCTGGCTTACTTATACGTCTGAAGAGACACATAATATAATAAGGGAGAATCTTCACCGTTCTCCTCTATATAGTGGCTTAATTGAGGGCGTCGGACCCCGTTATTGCCCTTCCATAGAAGATAAAGTGGTCAGATTTGCCGATAAACCCAGTCATCAGATATTTTTAGAGCCAGAGGGCTTAAATACAGAAGAAATGTATGTTCAGGGGTTTTCCACCAGCTTACCGGAAGATGTGCAAATCAAGATGCTGAGGTCTATTCCCGGTCTTGAAAAAGTAGAAATGATGAGAACCGGCTACGCTATAGAATATGACTATATTAACCCCACCCAATTAAAGCTGACCCTGGAAGCAAAATCTGTGGATGGTTTGTTTTCAGCCGGACAAATCAATGGTACATCGGGCTATGAGGAAGCGGCCGCGCAAGGCATTATTGCCGGTATAAACGCAGCCCTGTTGGTACAGGAAAAGGAACCATTAATTTTGCAAAGATCTGATGCCTATATTGGGGTTCTTATTGATGATCTGGTCACCAAGGGCACTAATGAGCCATATAGAATCATGACTTCCAGGGCTGAATACAGGCTGCTCTTGCGGCAGGATAATGCCGACCTGAGATTAACAGAAAAAGGTTATCTGATTGGATTAGTCACAGCTGAGCGTTATCAAATGTTTACTGATAAATGCGAAATGGTTGACCATGAGAAATTCCGCTTGGCTTCGGTGAATGTCCCCCCAGATGAAGTAACACAGCAGATTTTAAGAGAAAAAAACAGCTCTGAAATTCGGCAGCATACTGCTCTACTGGAGCTTTTAAAAAGGCCGGAAATATCATATGCGGACTTAAGCAAAATGACCGAAAGTTTCCCTAACCTGCCGGAAGAAGTGATTGAGCAAGTTGAAGTACAGGTAAAATACCAGGGTTATATTAAGAAACAGATGGAACAAGTGGAAAGATTCCAAAAACTAGAAAGCAAAAACATTCCTGATTGGATCAATTATGAAGAATTGACAGGATTGTCTACAGAGGCTAAACAGAAACTCAGCAAACTGCGACCTTCATCTGTAGGTCAGGCCTCAAGGATATCGGGTGTTTCTCCGGCAGATGTTTCAATGTTGCTTGTTTATATGGAGCAAAAGTACCGGGAAGCAGTCAGGGAGGATTGAATTTTGTGGACCAAATCGATGGGTGTTTGTTGATAAAGGGTGCCGCAGACCTGGGTGTCAGTCTGACTAAAAATGAAGCGTTACTTTATCAGAAGTATTTCGATCTTTTGTTGGAGTGGAATAACAAAGTTAATCTAACAGCTATTACGGAGCCAGATGAAGTTGTAGTTAAACATTTTTTGGACAGTTTGGTATTACTGCAATTTGTACCGTTAAAACCTGGCTGCTCTCTGCTGGACGTTGGGACAGGTGCTGGTTTTCCAGGCATTCCGTTGAAGATCGCAGCACCGGATGTAAATGTAGTATTACTTGACTCTTTAAATAAAAGGGTGTCTTTTTTAAACTATTTGATTAATGAATTGAAATTAAAAAGTATATCTGCTTTGCATGGACGGGCTGAAGATTTCGGACATGATGAAAAGTACAGGGCCGGTTTTGATATTGTAGTGTCAAGAGCTGTGGCTAAACTTGCTGTATTAGCTGAGCTTTGTCTGCCTTTTGTCAGAAAAGGAGGACTGTTTGTAGCTTATAAAGGCCCCAAAGCTGAGGACGAACTGAGGGAAGCTGAAAATGCTTTAACCCTCCTTGGTGGTCAGGTTGATAAACTTATGAGGGTAGAATTGCCAGGCACAAGTGACGACCGATATCTGACCTTTATAAAAAAAGTTGGCGAGACTCCCGGGAAATATCCCAGAAAAGCAGGTATCCCAGAAAAGAGACCTCTGTGAAAAATTTGGCTCATAAACCTTGGTCTTATCATTTTCGAACAGACGTTCCCACTCTAAATGCTGCTGTATTGCTTTAAAATGACAGTACCAATATCTTTTCATGTAAATGGGGGGTTAACTGTTTATAGGGAAAAATAATGGTTTTTTAGTAGATGGCCAAAAAGTGCCATTTTTTTATACTGCAGGAAAGTATTTTTTCCACATTTGTAGCCGCGAGGGGCATGCCGGATCTGTAAGCCGCTGACGTTGAAATAGCTCCGCTATGGAAAAGGCTAAGGTGTGTTGTACATCTATAGCAGTTAGCAGCTTGCTGGTTACGGCTATAGATACCCAGGGGGTAAAAGGCGCGCTTTGAGGGAACTGAACGAGGCGCGCCTTTCTAGTTTTTTTAAGTTTGCCGAAATGACGGAGGAAACCATAAAAATTAATATATATATCCTCAAAATAAAGGAACTCAAAGGTTTTTGTGGAAATTAATTGTTCATAGATAATTGGTTTTACAGGTGGTGTTAAGATGGGTAAAGTTATCGCAGTTGCCAATCAAAAAGGCGGAGTGGCTAAAACCACTACGGCTGTTAACTTGGCAGCCTGTCTGGGGGTTATAGGCAAAAAAGTTTTATTGATTGACATTGACCCGCAGGGGAATGCCAGCAGTGGTTTGGGAATAGATAAAGATAATGTCTCTTATTGTGTTTACGATGTATTAATCAATGGTCTGCCTATTGAGAGTGTTATTTGTAAGGGAGAAATCGAGAGTCTGGATGTGGTGCCTGCAACTATCCAGCTGGCAGGGGCGGAAATTGAACTGGTTACTGCAATTTCGCGAGAGGTTAAATTAAAGAAAGCTATCCAAAGTGTTAGAAATCAGTATGATTTTATTTTTATTGATTCTCCTCCTTCACTAGGCCTGTTAACCATAAACGCATTGACAGCCACCGATTCCATTATCATTCCTATCCAATGTGAATATTATGCTTTGGAAGGCCTTGGTCAGTTGATGAATACTGTAGAGTTAGTAAGAAAGCATTTAAATCCGGATTTAGAAGTTGAGGGCGTGGTGCTGACCATGTTTGATGCCAGGACGAATCTCTCTATTCAGGTGGTGGAAGAAGTCAAATCTTACTTCAAGGGTAAGGTCTACCGAACCATTATTCCACGGAACGTAAGGTTAAGTGAAGCCCCCAGTCACGGAAAGCCCATCATTTTGTACGATCCCAAGTCAAAAGGAGCCGAAGTTTATCAAGAACTGGCAAAGGAAGTGACTGAAAGTGAGTAAAAAGGGTTTGGGACGGGGTCTGCAAGCACTTTTACCAACTGTTGAAAAAGTAGATAAAAATGATACTGACGAGAAAATTATTGAAATATTGTTGAGTGATATAAAGCTTAATAAGAATCAGCCGAGAAGCACTTTCGACGAAGAAAAGCTTAAGGAACTGGCCCTCTCCATCAAAGAACACGGGGTTGTCCAACCCGTTATTGTAAGGCCTATCGAGACAGGTAAATTTGAACTGGTGGCCGGAGAGCGACGATGGCGGGCTTGTCAAATGGTTGGTTTGGCGAGGATTCCTGCTATAGTCAGGAAACTTAATCAGAAAGAGACTTCGGAAATTGCGCTAATTGAAAATATTCAAAGGGAAAACCTTAATCCGATTGAAGAGGGTGCTGCTTATAAAACTCTAATGGATGAGTATGGATTAACCCAGGAGGAATTATCTAAAAGAGTAGGCAAAAGCAGGCCTTTTATTGCAAATACAGTCAGGCTCCTGGCACTGCCGGAGACAGTAAAAAAAATGGTTGTCCAGGGAACTATCTCAGCCGGACACGCCAGAAGCCTTTTAGCAATCTCCAAAAGCAGGGACCAGGAAGCAGTGGCCCAGAAGATAGCCTCAAAAGGTTTGACAGTCAGGCAGACTGAAAAGGAAGTAAAAGCTTTTTTGACCGAAAAGAAGGCAGGCAGCAAGGCAAGTCTAAAGGCAGATCCTAACGTAACTGATTTAGAGGACAAATTAAAGAAGAAATTTAGCACTAGAGTTTATATAAAAAGAGGAAAGAAAAGCGGGCGGATCGAGATTGAATATTATGGGGCAGAAGAGCTGCAGCGACTACTGGAAGTGTTATTAGGTGAAGAAATCTGCTAATTGTTTCACGTGAAACATATTCCCGGGCCGGAGGGGTAATGTTTCACGTGAAACATTTTCAGTAAATTACAGCTAAATTGGAGTAGTTAAAAGCATTAGGTAAAACTATTAAGTAGGCTCTCGGAAGCGGTTTAAAATATGACGCAGAGATAAAAAGGAGAGAATAGAACAGAGACGCAGAGAGTGAGTGCTGATACAGGTTAATGCCTTCCATAATTTTAAAAGTATATTCAAATTACGTATTTAAACAAACGTGTAGGTTACGAATAACAAACAGTCAATTATTTTAAAATGAAATGTCTCTCTGCGTCTCTGCGGTATGTTTTATATTCTTTTGTTTTTGCTCCGAATATGTTTCTCTGTGTCCTTTGTGTTCACTGCTTCCTCTGCGTTTCTTTTGGACCAGAAGGAGTGGTGGAAAACAAAAAAGTTCAAGGTGATAAACCTTAAACATATAGAATCTCGTATTTCCGAGAGGTAAATAATAAATCTGTGGAGGATTTAGAGGCAACCAGGGGGGATAAAGATGATTTATTTGGATAATGCGGCAACAACCTGGCCCAAACCCAGGGAAACGGTAGCTGCGATAGAAGAATGCATCCGCACTGCCGGAGCAAATCCAGGCCGAGGGGGACACCAAATGTCTCTGGCGGCTGGCAGAATAATCTTAGAAGCCAGGGAAGCAGTTGCTGAGCTTTTTAATATAGGAGATCCGGCCCAGGTGGTCTTTTGCGGAAATGCCACGGAAGCAGTCAACTTAGCACTGAAAGGATTTATCAAACCGGGCGAACATATCATCACCACCACGATGGAGCACAATGCAACAGTTAGGCCTCTGTATGTTCTGGCCCGGCAGGGGGTTGAAATTACAGAAGTTCCCTGTTCAAAAGAAGGTGTTCTTGACCCGGAGAATATACGCAAGGCAATTAAGACCACAACCAGACTTATTGCAGTGGTTCATGCCTCGAATGTAACAGGAACAATCATGCCTGTTGAACAAATAGGAAGAATTGCCCGCGATGCCGGCGTCGCATTTATGGTTGATGCTGCCCAAACTGCAGGGTATCTGGATATTGATGTGGTAAAAATGAATATAGATTTACTGGCCTTTACAGGACATAAAGGGCTTTACGGACCCCAGGGTACGGGCGGGTTATACATCAGGCCCAAATTAGAATTAAATCCGATTTTTCAGGGTGGTACCGGAAGTAAATCTGAAATGCTGGAACAGCCCGAAGACATGCCTGATAAATATGAAAGCGGCACTCCGAATACCCCGGGCATAGCAGGCCTGGGTGCGGGAATTCGTTATATCAGATCACGTGGCCTGGATAAAATCAGAGATCATGAAGAGGGCTTAATGTCTCGTTTTATTGACGGTTTGCAGCAGTTGAAGAAAACAGAAATCTACGGGTTAGCCAGGCCAAAAGAACGAGTCCCGGTGGTTTCAATTAATATTAAAGATCAGGATTCTTCAGAGGTTGCCTTTGCCTTAGACAGGGTGTTTCAAATAGCCTGTCGAAGTGGCCTGCACTGCGCACCTGCTGCTCATAAGACCATAGGGACCCTGGACCGCGGAACGGTAAGATTCAGCCTATCGATGTACAACACGGCAGAAGAGATAGACCAAGTCTTAGAAGCTCTGGCCCAGGTGATTGATGAATTTTCTTAAAGTAAAACCGCAGCGACTACTGCGGTTTTACTGCTTTATATGCCTCGGCTTTAGCCAGGTCGTAAACAATTTTCACCGGTGCATTATGCTTCAAAGCCACAGCTTTACAGTCTTCCCATTCGGGGGCAACATTCATGACAGACCCAGTGCCGGGATGTCGGGCGACTTTAACTGAGATGAAACCATAAGCTGTTGGAACAGATATAATCTCCCGGTCTAATTTGTATCGTTCACAGGGGTAAAGGCGGACACCCAGGGAGGAAGTCTCCCGGAGCAAGAGGTTAATTATGGTGTCCTGACTATACATGGGAACGAGGCAGCTCAAAATTTGGCCAGGGCGGCCTTTTTTCATGATTATTGGGGTGACATAAACATCAACTGCCCCGGAAGCCAGCAGGAGAGACATAATGTGTTCGTAAAATTCAGGGTTCATGTTATCAATATTGGTCTCTATTATGTTGAGATTATCCTCGTGAAAAGCCTTCCCTTTAGAGCCAAAGCCAGGTCTGGGAGTAGTCGTCTTACCCAGCACAGCCCTCAGAACATTAGGGATTTTGCGGTCTGCCAACCCGGCACCATATCCAATGGCATGTACTTCTATAGTAGGCATAGGACCGAACTCAGAGGATAAGGTTTTAACTAAAGCTGCACCAGTAGGGGTAACAGTCTCTCCGTTTATGTCACAAGAAACTAACGGGACGCCCCGCAGGATTTCCAAAGTTGCCGGAGCCGGCAGTGGTAGAAGACCATGGGCGCACTGGACATAACCTGACCCCAAAGGGAGCGTAGAACAAACTATTTTTTCAATGCCAAGAATATCCAAAAGAGTGATAGTTCCCACAATGTCTATAATTGCATCTACAGCACCCACTTCATGAAAATGAACTTTTTCCGGGGGTAACCCGTGAATCTTTCCCTCGGCTACGGCCAGAGTGTAAAAGACTTTAATGCTTTTTTCTTTAACTGCGGGGGACAAATTACTCCTATTAATAATATCTAAAATATCCGGTAAGTGTCTATGAGAGTGTGTTGTGTCATCAAGTTCAACTGTGGCTTGAGTAGCTGTGATCCCAACCTTCACAGTCTTGTCGGAAGTAAGACGGTAACCATTTAAGCCGAGGCCTGACAAATGTTCAGACAATGTTTCCACTGTCACCCCGAAGTCCAGCAGAGCACCCATGAGCATGTCTCCACTGACCCCGGCAAAACAGTCAAGATAAAGTGTTTTCATAATCTACCTTCTTTCAGCCTGATAATAGAGGCAGCCATTGTTGCGGCACCGAAACCGTTGTCTATATTGACTACGGCTATCCCTGCGGCGCAAGAATTGAGCATGGCCAACAGGGCAGCCAAGCCGCCAAAACTGGCGCCATAACCGATGCTGGTTGGCACTGCGACGACCGGGACATCAACAAGTCCACCGACCACACTGGCCAAAGCCCCTTCCATGCCGGCAACAACAATAATCACGGCAGCTTGGGCCAAAAGGTGTCTATAAGACAAAAGCCGGTGAATACCTGCGACACCAACATCATAGAGTCTGGTGACAGTATTGCCCATTATTTCGGCAGTAACTGCTGCTTCTTCGGCTACAGGGAGATCGGCTGTACCGGCGCTGATAATTAAAAGCGGACTCTGAAACTTGGGTCCCGGATCTCCTTCTATTGTAATACATCTGGCAACCTGGTGATACTTTGCTGCCGGGTTTATGTCAAATAGGGCATTATAGTGTTCCGGCGTTGCCCTGGTGGCCAGAATGTTTCTATGGGCAGAATTAATTTTTTCGATAATAGCTGCGACGTGCTCAGGCTGCTTACCCTGGCAGAACACTACTTCTGGGAACCCGGTACGCAATGAGCGGTGGTGATCAATCTTGGCATAGCCGAGATCCTCGAAAGGAAGGGATATCAGAGTTTCCAGGGCCTGATCGATGCCAACAGAACCGTTCTTGACCTGTTCAAGCAGGTTGGCCAGAGAATCCTTATCCATTAATTATCTCCTTTGCAAGCACTTCATTCATGCTGCCACTGCGAAATCCCTGCAGATCAACAGTTATGTATGCGAAGCCCAGTGATTTGAGTTTGGCAGTTATTTTCTGGCATAATGGATTAGAAATAATCTCAGCAAAATTCTTTTGCGGCACTTCGATCCGGGCGATGTCGCCATGATGGCGCACCCGGCATTCAAAGAAACCCAGGGATTGCAGGAAGCGCTCAGATTCTTCGACCTGTCGCAGCTTTGCGGGCTCAATAGTATGGCCATAGGGAAATCTTGAGGACAAGCAGGGCATACTAGGTTTGTTCCAATTTGGCAAACCAGATTCCCTGGCCAGGAGGCGAATTTCCTCTTTTGTTAATTCTGCTTCCTGCAGGGGGTGCCTGACTGCCAATTCTTCGCTGGCCTTCAGGCCAGGTCTGAAATCCCTGAGGTCATCAGCATTAGCTCCATCAACTACGAAAGCCAGGTTTTGTTCCCTGGCAATATTCCAAAGCTGGGTGAATAGCTCCATTTTACAGTGATAACATCTGTCAGGAGGATTTTGCACAAATAATTCATTTTCTAATTCGTTGGTCTCTATAACTCGCTGTTTAGCACCAAGAGACTGGGCAATGATGGCAGCACTTTCAGCTTCCTCTGCTGTATAGGTCTCAGAGCTGCCGGTAACTGCCAGTACTTTGGACGGACCTAAAACATCAGAAGCAATCTTCACTAAAAAGGTACTGTCAATGCCCCCTGAGTACGCCACTAAAACTGATTTCATATCTGTCAGAATTCGCTTTAAATGCTCCAATTTTTTTGAGGTCATTTTTTATTGCTATCCTCCAAACTCTAAGTCTAATCGTGGTTTCATTTTAATATATCGGGGAAAACATTGTCAACAATATAGCCAACGGCAAATGAACCGGTTCTGGGCGGTAAATAAATCACACTTCTGTGAGAGGATTTTGTCATATTATGTTGAAAACTATATGGTCAAGTTTTTTAAGGGGGCATGAGCTTAGTAATGGAACAAATCCTAACAATTATTAATACTTATAATACAGAAATTACCTTGACAGCTGTCCTTTTATCGGTTGTTACACTGTTATTATGGCTAATTAATTTCTGGCGAACCAGAAAAATCATGAAAAAGTATAAAATTTTGACGAATGGCCTGGAAGGCCGGAATTTTGAACAGTTATTAGCGGACCATATGGAGTCAGTAAATAAAGCTCTGACTAAAACCCGGGAAGTTGAAAGTTATTACAGGATCCTTAAAAAAATGGCGGAAAAATCAATTCAGCATGTCGGTCTGGTACGGTTTAACGCCTTTAATAATACCGGCAGTGACTTGAGTTTTGCCATAGCTTTGCTGGATTACCAGGGAGATGGCATTGTTCTGAGTAGTATATTTGGCCGGGAAGAGAGTCATGCTTATGCTAAGCCCGTCAAACAAGGGGTATCCAGTTATAATTTATCCAATGAGGAAAAAGAAGCAATAAATAAAGCTATGGAAGATTGCGTAACTAAATAGCAGATCTGGAATATTAGCTAATCCTCCCGCAAACACTAAGGTAAAAATCGGGGGGATTTTTTATTTGGATGGAGGGACAAGGGTGATTTTTGCAAATCGGCAGAAGGCTGGGAATGAACTCGGTCAAGCCTTACAAAAGTACAAAAATGAAGATTTGGTAGTTATAGGTATTCCTCGCGGCGGAGTGGTAGTAGCCGCCCGGGTTGCCAAAATCCTGAGAACTTCTCTGGATGTGATAATACCCAGGAAAATCGGTGCACCTCATAACCCTGAAGTAGCTATAGGAGCAGTAACCCAGGACGGCACATTGATCAAAGATGAAGCTCTGATAAAACTTTTGGGAATTACAGATACTGAGATTTTTGATCTGGCCGGTCAGGTTGAGCACGAAATATCCCGCAGAGTCAAAATATACAGAGGCGGCCGCTCGGGCGTTGTGATGCGTAATAAAACAGTAATCATCGTTGATGACGGAATTGCCACCGGATTTACAATCAAAGCGGCACTTCAGTCCGTCCGAAAGTCTGAGGCTAACCGGCTGGTTTTGGCAGTCCCGGTTGCCCCGTCTGAAACTATCGCGGAACTGAATAAGCTGGTAGATGATCTTGTTTGTCTGGATGCACCCGAGGTATTTTATGCCGTAGGGCAATTCTATTCGGATTTTGACCAGACTACAGATGAAGAAGTCATCGAGTTACTGGCAGAAGCCAATCTGTTGGTTTCATCCAGGACTGCCAGTGCTTCATCAAGGCTGTTCACATAATCAGAATCCTTAAAAATAAACTGAAAAACACCCCGAAGGGTGTCTAACACATAGGACAACGATGAATGCCATCACTGATTATTTTCGCCATTTTCATGACTATGTGCAGCCTGGTGTTTTGCAGAACAAAATATTCCATGAATCCGCCCACATTGACTACCCCGGTAATATGCAGATCCCCCACCGCAGGCAGGTGTTTGTTGACTCCTGCTCCCGGTTTTAAAGAGCCCTCCCCGATATTTATATAACCAATATTATCAATATTGCCCAGACAAGCATCGATGGCAATTACAAAGGGGTTCTTAAACTCTTCGATAATGTGTAAATACTGAGGCAGATTGCTGGCGTGCACCGGGTTCTCAAGAGTTCCCATGATTTTAAAATATTGATGATTAATCTCTTGAAGTTTAGTGCCCACAATAGGACCGAGACTGTCTCCTGTAGACCGGTCAGTGCCGATACATACCAATATCCGGGTGCGGTTTGGGTCTACATTCATTTTGTATAACCGATCAGAAAAAGCATTGGCAAATTTACATGTAGCGTCCTGATCTTCGATATGAATTCTGGTTGGGGGTGAGGTATTCCGCTTAAATGAAGACAAGAAGGACATATAATACCTCCCGGAAAAGTATTTTCCGAGATATTTATATGTAGAGGGAATTTAAAATATACTCTTTTAGTTAAAAAAGGAGTTTGCCCCATAACTGTCGAAAAAATTAAATGCTATGCTGGAAATGATTTGCGCTGGTAAGGTTTTTAATAATATTTAATGGATAAAATAATAAGATATAAGTGAAACTTACTTCAGATGGAGTTTCATACTCCATCTGAAGTTTAGTTGAACTTATCCAGGGGCTTAGCGCCACTTACTTCCTGCTAATAGAAGCGGGAGTCTTAGTGGCGATTAGCCATCGGGTTAAGAGTTACCAACAAATAGGAGGCTTTAAATGGACAAGGAAAGTAAAGAACGCTGGAAAAAACTTAAAGAAGAACTATGTTTTGAACAAAAATTAGTTTGGGATAGGCTTTCAGTGGCGGAAAAAGAAGAAGCTATGAAATTTTCCGAGGATTATAAAACATTTTTAAACAATGCCAAAACTGAGCGGGAATCAATTCGCGAAATTGTGCGGATGGCTGAGGAGCAGGGTTTTGTCTCGTTGGATGAGATAGCCGCCAGGGGCAAAAAGGTGCGACCGGGCAATAAAGTCTACACAGTAAGCAAAGAAAAAAATGTGGTTTTAGCAGTTATAGGCAAAGAACCGCTGTGGCATGGTTTTAACCTGGTGGGCTCTCATGTTGATGCTCCCAGGCTTGACTTAAAGCCCCTCCCCCTGTATGAAGATCAGGGCATCGGAATGTTAAAAACCCATTACTATGGTGGGATTAAAAAATATCAGTGGCTTTCACAGCCACTCTCTTTGCACGGGGTGGTAATCAAACAAAATGGAGAAAAAGTTAATATTCGTCTGGGGGATGATGAAAAAGACCCCAAATTTGTGATTACAGATTTACTGCCCCACCTGTCGAAGGATCAAATGCAGAAGAAAATAATTGATGCAGTCAGCGGAGAAGCCCTGAATATTTTGGCCGGTACCCTGCCCCTGGAAGAAAAAGATGCCAAAGAACGGGTGAAACTTGCTCTCCTGGAAATTATAAATATGAAATATGGCATCAATGAAGAGGACTTGACCAGCGCGGAGCTGGAACTTGTCCCGGCCGGCAATGCCTGTGATATCGGTTTTGACCGGAGTTTGGTAGGTGCTTATGGGCAGGATGACCGTATTTGCGCCTATACCTCTCTGAGGGCTGTTTTTAACTGTGTAAACCCTCTACGAACAGGGATGGCCCTCTTTGTAGATAAAGAGGAAATCGGCAGTACCGGTAACACCGGGATGAGATCACGCTTTTTTGAAAATACAGTAGCTGAATTATTGCATTTGACCGCCGGAGATTATGATGAAATTTACTGCCGTAAGGCCTTGGCCAACGGAAGGGCCTTGTCGGCAGATGTTGGAGCCGCGGTAGACCCTAACTGGGAAGGCGTTTTTGATAAGCATAATGCCGCCAGGCTGGGCTATGGTGTAGTTATGACAAAGTATACCGGATCTGGTGGAAAATACTCAACCAGTGATGCAAATGCTGAATTTGTGGCAGAAGTCCGCAGGATTTTTGGTGAAAAAAAGGTCATATGGCAAACCGGTGAACTGGGCAAAGTTGACCAGGGCGGCGGTGGCACTATCGCCCAGTATATTGCCAGATATGGGCTGGAGGTTTTGGATTGTGGTCCGGCCCTGCTCAGTATGCATTCTCCTGTAGAGCTTGCCCATAAAGGAGATATTTACATGTGCTTCAAGGCTTATGAGGCCTTTATAAACAGCTAGGAAAGGGCTATGCAGCCCTTTTTTACTTGGCTGTCCGGAAGGATTTACATCAATCCCGTCGAAGTTTAAAGTAATTTTATGTTAGCATTCTCAAACGGGGGTTTGATCTGGATGGCCGATCTTTTGGGCATGGGTATCTTAATTATTGGGATAATATTGGTTGGCGGCTTTTTTCTTATGACCAGAGGCTCGAAGAGGATCAGCTCCCACTCCGCCGGCAGGGTGCCGGACCGGACCAATGCACTCAAATTGGCTGCGGAGGTTGAAGCAGAGCTGACCAAGCTGGCGGCAGCGGGTAAACTTAAGGCGGTTGATCAGGTAGTGGACGGTTTGGATGCGTATCCACCTGAAAAACAACAAGTTATCAGAGATTTTGTAATCAGAGAAGGAATTGTTGGGCGTTATCAAACAGGACTTGGTGACATGGACTATAAGGTCAGAGCAATTAGTGCCGAAAGGCTTGGCAAGATTGGCGGCAGTGAGACAGCGGAATTATTGTTTAGAGCCATGTCTGACAAAAACGATGAAGTTCGGATGTCAGCTACGGCCGCTTTGAAGTCACTGGCTGACCCCTCTATAGCCAAATTCCTGGTAGAGGCCCTGAAAGACCCATACAAATGGCTGCCGGCCCGGGTAGCTGAGGTGCTGGTGGCAATTGGCCCGGCGGGAGTCCCGGATTTACACCAGGCTTTGGAGAGCAATGACCCAGCCCTTAAGGGGTACATCATTGAGATTCTGGGTGAAATAGGCGAGCCGAGTTCAGCCAGCCAAATAAATCATATTTTACAGGACAGTAATGCCAATATAAGACTCCAGGCAGCCAGGTCTCTGGGTAAGATCAGGCATGACAGCTCGATTCAGCCGCTGGCTGGTCTTTTGGAAGACCAGGAAGTTAAAGTGAAGGTTCAGGCGATAAGATCTTTGGGCCTGATTGGGGACTCCCGGGCGGTGCAGTACCTGTCTCCCTATCTGAATGCTCAGGATAAGGTTATCAAATTTGCTGTATCAGAAGCTTTACATAACATTTCTGACAGTAACCGCGAAGCAAAAGTCGTGATAAAATATAATTAGTTTGCAATGGGTTGGGTGAAGGGTGAACTAAATGATTTTAGATTTCAGCGAAATGGCAGAAAAGATAGTTCAGGGTTTAATCAAAACCGGGGGAACTATTATCGGTATTTTTGTTATCGCCTACATAGGCATAAAAATAGGAAATGCCATAATTGACCGGGTCTTTAAGCCGCGGGAAAAAGCCCTTTATTTTGATGAAAAAAGGGTCCTTACTTTAAGGACTTTGGTTAAAAGCATTTTAAGGTATGCCACTTATTTCATTGTTGGCTTTACTATTCTGGTCCAAATAACTGGAAGTATTGCTGAACTCAAGGGCTTTTTAGCCGGTGCAGGCATTATTGGTTTGGCAGTAGGTTTTGGGGCCCAGAGTCTGGTCAAAGATGTGATTACAGGATTTTTCATCTTACTGGAAAATCAATATGCTGTTGGTGAATATATAACTACAGGGAACTTTTCGGGTTTTGTGGAAGAAGTGGAACTCAGGGTAACTAAACTGCGTGACTGGGGTGGAGAGTATCATATTATTCCCAATGGTCAAATCACAACTGTCACCAACTTGAGCAGGGGTCACATGAGAGCCCTGGTCGATGTGGCTATTGCTTATGAACAGGATGTTGACCGGGCTATCAATGTGATGAATCAGGTCGCAAATGATGTCAGAAAAGAGATGGCTTCCGTTATTATGGAAGGGCCCGAAGTTTTGGGAGTTGTCAATCTGGGTCCGGCGGAAGTAGTCATTAGAGCTGTGGCCAAGGCTAAACCGATGGAACAGTGGAGGGTCGAAAGGGTTTTACGCAAAGAGTTTAAAGAGGCCTTTGACCGTCAAGGAATTGAAATACCTTACCATCGCAGAGTGGTTATCAGTCCGCCGGAATCGGGGATGAACCGGAAGAATGCCCAGGATACCAGAAACGAGCCACAAACCTTTGGAGGAGTATAAAGATGCATAAATATATGGTTGGTGATATAG
The DNA here is from genome assembly GCA_032027005.1 of Thermincola sp. Taxonomy (GTDB): domain Bacteria; phylum Bacillota; class Thermincolia; order Thermincolales; family UBA2595; genus JAVSMW01. The sequence goes on from JAVSMW010000002.1 coordinate 172,400, forward strand.
TCAAAATGAAAAAAGCCCATCCCTGCGGCGGAGATGAGTGGGAAGTAATGCGCACAGGAATGGATTTTCGCATCAAATGCCTGGGCTGCGGCCGCCAGGTCATGCTGCCCAGGGCAAAATTTGAAAAAGGGGTCAAGAAGGTGATTAAGGCAGCGGCTGTCGATAGCCAGTTATAAGGAGAACGAATATTAAAGTCAAGTTGATTCTAGAGCGTGAACCGGGTTGCGCTCTTTTTTGTTTTAAGAAGCCATTTTCAGCATTATCACCTCTGAGTCTCGGTCTGTGCCTCAGTGGTATGTTTTTCAGTTTTTATTCAATAGGTTTTTCACAGTGTTGCATCAAGAGGTAGGATAAGGTATAATTTTCAGGGTGAATAGCTTGTTTAGGCTCTTTTCCGGCATAATTATGAAAGGATGATAAATAGATGCAGTTAGGTATCGTAGGACTCCCTAATGTTGGAAAATCGACTTTGTTTAATGCCATCACTAAGGCCGGTGCTGAGTGCGCCAACTACCCTTTTTGCACTATCGACCCCAACGTCGGAGTTGTGGAAGTTCCAGATCCCAGGCTGGAAGAAATTGCAGCCATGGTCAAACCGAAAAATGTGGTTCCGACGGTGACGGAATTTGTTGATATTGCAGGGTTAGTCAGAGGTGCCAGCAAAGGTGAAGGTTTAGGTAACAAATTTTTAGCTCATATCCGGGAGGTAGATGCCATAGTCCATGTTGTCAGGTGCTTTCAGGACGGCAATATTACCCATGTTGACGGGGATGTGGGACCTGCCAGGGATATTGAGACAATTAACATGGAACTTATCCTGGCTGATATGGAAACCCTGGATAAACGCATTGACAGAACCCGTAAGATGACGAAAACCCATGATAAAAAATATGAAGCAGAACTTCAGGTTCTGGAAAAAATCAAAATTGCCCTCGACCAGGGGAGACCTGCACGCAGTGTTTGTCTTGAACCTGAGGAGGAAGCACTGATAAAGGATACTAATCTTTTGACTGCCAAACCGGTCCTTTATGCCGCAAATGTCAGTGAAGATGACCTGCCCGATGCCGCAGGCAATCTACTGGTTGATGAGGTAAGAAAAATTGCTGAGGAGGAAAACTCTGAGGTCATTGTTGTCTGTGCTAAAATTGAGGCAGAAATTGCGGAACTGGCCAATGAAGAAAGAGCAGAGTTTCTGGCTGATCTTGGTTTGGCAGAATCCGGACTGGATAGATTGATTAGGGCAGGATATCACCTTTTGGGGTTGATTACCTTTTTCACTGCCGGGGTTCAGGAAGTGAGGGCCTGGACAATCCGCAGGGGTACCAAGGCACCACAGGCTGCCGGCAGAATCCATAGTGACATTGAAAGAGGTTTTATCCGGGCCGAGGTTGTGTCTTATAACGATCTTATGGAAAGTGGTTCCCAACTGGCTGCTAAGGAGAAGGGTCTGGTTCGGCTAGAGGGAAAAGAATATATAATGCATGACGGGGATGTGGTGTATTTCCGCTTTAATGTATGATTTATTAGGGATGTGGTTTTTGCCGCCTCCCTTTTCTATGCCAATGAGTTTAAAAAAGGAGTTATTGCCTCCAATACGGCTTCTTTATCCTGCAGATGGAGGAAGTGTCCGACATGATCGATTCTGATGTGTTGAGCATTTGGCAGCAGGTTTAAGGCTTTGTCGATATCTTCGTCTCGCAGCAGTCCTCCCAGGCGTGGATTCGCCTGAATGATCAGGACAGGGCATTTAATTTGAGGCAGTAATTGATCTATTTTGTATTCTGCGAAAGTCTCTTCAATATTTTCAAGATTTGCGGTCAGGACTTCCGGATCTGTTTGACTGTAACATTCTGCTGCAGCTCTGAAAGAAGGGTGATTTTCACCAAAAATCTGGTAAGCAGGTACCAGTTCACCTGTTTTACGGTGTTGAATTAATTCCTGTTTCAACTGGGATGTGATATATTCAACATCTCCTGTTCTGGCCAGTTCGCGCCACCAAATGAGCTTTTCTTTTTCCTGTGCGGAAAACTCTTTAATAAATTTCAAAGACAGCATTGAATCACCAATAATGAGTGCTTCGATAAGTTCCGGATGCCGGGCAGCTGCTATAAGACTTATCATGCCACCCAGTGAATGACCAAAAAGGACAGCCGGCTTCTGAATCAAGTTATTTAAGACTGATGCTATATCAGGTACATAATCATAAAGTCTGTACCCGTCAGCCCGGTCAGACTTGCCATGTCCCCTCAGGTCAAGGGCGTATAAGTGCCAGGTCTTGGCTAATTCGGGAATGATGGGCATAAAGGACTGCTAGTTGGCAGTCCTGCCATGAAGTAAAAGCAAAGGCTTGCCGGTTGATTTGTTCTCGGCGAAATTAAGATTTATCGAATTTATCTTAAATTTATTTTCATTCATTTAGCCAACTCCTTTTAGAGATTAATGGCCATAAAGAGGATAATCAGATGGAAAATCTGGTCAACAACAATTGTCAGCCAGCCTCTTTCGCTCTCAGGAGCACTCATGACTGATTTAACCCAGAAGGCAGTTATGACTCTGCGGTCAATAATTGCATGTGAAACAAAGACTAAGACCAGCCCCCAGGCGGAAAAATCTTTTATAAATAACACAGCAAAGGCAGCAACAGTCAGGGTATAAACCGCAGCATGAGTAAAGGTGGCCAGCCAGCTTTTGGTTTTATTGGCCGCCATCCACCCAAGCTGCAGAAGGTAATCCCCGACCAGGTGTGCAATTAAAAGAACATCAAAAGAACTCATTATTATAATCCTTTCTGGGCTGCCTCCCCGTAGGGCACTGTAAATACCCCGATGGGGTCGGTAAAGCCTTTGACTTCTGCGTGCCCCAGGAATTTAAAATTCCAGGGGAGATTTGGTTTTTCACCCAGGTGCCTAATAGAACGCTCACTTATGACGATGAGAGTGCCGAAATTTTTGGTCAGCCCTTCTACCCGGGAAGCCAGGTTGACATCCTCACCGATGACCGTATAGTCCATTCTTTCAGGGCTGCCGACATTGCCGACCAGGGCGGTGCCGGTGTTAATACCTACCCCGATATTTAACGGCGGTTGGTTGATGGCGGCCCATTTGCGGTTAAGTTCGTTTATTTCGTGTTGGATTTCCACAGCAGTCTGCACGGCCCTTTGAATATGGTCTGGATAATAAACAGGGGCACCGAAAATGGCCATTAAACCATCGCCCAAATATTTATCCAGGGTACCGCCGTTCCGGAAGATGATATTGGTCATGGCGGTCAGGTATTCATTTAAACGACTGACCACTTCCTCCGGATCTTTATTCTCACTGTAAGCAGTAAAGCCTCTGATATCACAAAACATGATGGTGACTACCTTGCGGCTGCCCCCCAGACCAACGCTGTCCGGATCGCTCATCAACTCTTCGGCGACAGCTGCTGAAACATAACGGCTGAACATCGCTCTGGTACGCCGACGGCCCAATTCTGCCACTACAAAGTCGGCTGCTGTGGTGACAGCATATGTAACAAATATTAAGGCTACCGGTGTTCCAGCATACAACCAGAGGTGGGCATATTTCCAAATAACGTAAGCGACTATAACGAATGTGCCAATTAAAATCAACGCACCAACTAATCCGCGCAAAGGCCCCTTACCTGAAACAATCAAGGTCGTCAGCAGACCAGCGGCCAGGAGAAAAGCAATATTGATTGCCGGGGAGACTTTGCGAAACCACTGGTGGTCCAAAATACTCTGGATTATTGTGGCATGAATTTCTACCCCCGGTGATTTAGGGTTTCCACTCAAAACCATGTTGGAGGTGGTAAATGGTGTGGACATTACGTCGTGAAGGCTTGGGGCTGTCGGACCAATCAGAACGATTTTATCTTTAAAAGCCGATGGCGGGATATTTCCCTCCAGTACATCCACGAAGCTGTATGTTTTAAAGGTTCCTGCCGGGCCATAAAAATTGGGCATGGCCTGGTTTAAATCATTTATTGGTATCTTTTTGCTTCCAATCTCCAGGGATCCTGAGCTTAGCCGGGCTTTTGCCGGGTCAAACCCTGTAGCGAGCATGGCCGTGATGACTCCAAGGGAGAATAAAGGCTCTTGGTCACTGATGTCGGCGACAGTAAACTGCCTGACCACAGCGTCGGAGTCTTCCGGGGTGTTAACCATACCTACCCCAGCCATGCCCAGTTCTGGAGCCGGAAAATACCAGACCTGTTCCATCTCACCCTGTTCATTTTCTTCAAAGTCAAACATACCGGCCAGTACAACCCGGCCGTGTTTTGTGATGGCTTCAGCCAGAGCCATATCTTCTTCTGGTTGTGTTGGGGCATCAAAAACCAGGTCAATTCCTACTGCCTGGGCATCTTTTAACTGTTCCAGAAGCCCCCCGTAAACCGACCTCGGCCATGGAAATTGTTCCCCGGTTTTTTGCTGGATGGAATTGATAGACTTGTCATCAATGGCAACAATAACAACCTGCTGACCGGGATTCGTAGTGCCGTTAAGGCGAAACCAGGAGTCATACAAACTCATTTCCAACCGGTCGAATACACCGGTCATTATCGTGATTTGCATTAAGACAAAGACCAACAGGGAAAGCAGCCAGCGTCTCTTGCTGAGACTACCAGTCGTGATGTCGGAAAACTTTGATGTCATTTACCTGCTCCTATTCTGCAGTTTTAATTTCTTCAAGCAAGTCTTGAGCCATTTGTTTTAACAGGGAATGTCCGTTTTGCCGGGTGGCTGCTTTAAAAGTATATTCTCTGGCCTCTTTAAGCTCAGCCCGGTCCCAGCTTAACCTGCCAATCAGATATTCTATTTTATGGTCTTGCTCTTCGCCGCCTGATCCCATGATATAGGCGTTTTTATATTTATTCAGGGCTGCTGATTTAGCTTTAACAGCCTCTCCGGTTATTTCCATTAAATCATATAGCCAGCTTAAATTAAGCAAGAGTCCGGCAATTTTACCATCCAGGTTCCGTTTACCAAGGCATTCATAACACTCAATGGCAACCCGGTAAGTTTGAATAATAAACCCTAGAGTGCGCCAATAGGCTTGATCCAGGGAAAACCCGGATTTCCTGTCGTTAATTGTGGCAATCAGTTTTTTCCTGGATATTTCATCAATTTCTGCGAATTCATCGTGCTTTCTGGCGTAATAGCAGTCAGGGCACATGACTAAAGTGTAGAATAAAGGATCAATGTCATCATAAATAACCCTCAGCTCTTCTGTACGCCTGACTTGTTTTAATTTACTTTCTTTTACAATATAGGATTTAAAGACTTTTCCGCAGACCGGACAGGTGAATTCCTTGTGTAACAGCAAATCGAAATGTTTCTCTTTAATGACCTCCGGCCCGCATTCTATTGGCACCGGTTGGGTAACTCCCACTGCAGTTCCGCCTTGGCTGAAGGCACCGGACTCACCTTCTCCGGTGAGGACCTGTCTCTCTTCTACCGCTATCGTCTGCTTGAGGCGCATGTTTAGTTCTCTGATGCGGCTGGAAAGGCCCTGCATTATTCGTAAAGCTACCTGGGGTGCTTTGGATATTACTTCATCAAAGTTTTTCTTGGTGACAATTAGCAGTATGCTGTTGGAAGTGGTATAGGCTGATGCTGTCCGGCACTGACCTTCAAGCAGTGACATTTCACCGAAAAAGCCTCCCGGGGTAATCTCCGCAAGGGTGATTTTCTGGTTATTTGAGTTCATGAAAATTTCCACAGAACCTTTCAGGACAATATACATTTCTGCACCCTGATCGTTTTCATGGAAGATAAAGGCACCTCTCGGAACGGGCTGGGTGTATCCACTCCGTAACAGATCAGTAATTGACATATCGCAACCCCTTTCCTGTCATTACAATATTTTGGAAATATCCGCGATATTATTTCGATAGATACACCCAAATTTCCTGCTAGTATGACTTTTTTTAAAATATCAGCTCATTTCCAGGTGTTGGAAGCACTGCTTCATAAAAAATATAGAATTTAAGCTTTCTTCCGGAAACATACTAACGAATGGACAAAATTTTAAAAATTAGGAATCAGAGTATTGACAAAAGTGCCACAATTAACTAAAATGAAAAAAACAAAATATACAAAACACATCTGAATAGTCGGAATTGCTTCAGCTACATACTTATTAAAATGTTAGGGGGCGGCACTAAATGACGGAAAAGAATTATTCTCCGGAGACTCTTGCCCTGCACGCAGGACAAAAACCTGACCCGACAACAAATTCGCGGGCAGTACCTATTTACCAGACCACATCATATGTATTCAACGACACAGAACATGCGGCAAGATTGTTTGGTATTGAAGAGTTCGGTAACATTTATACCAGATTGATGAACCCTACCAATGATGTTTTTGAACAACGTGTAGCTGCTTTGGAAGGCGGAGTGGGGGCCCTGGCCACAGCATCCGGTCAGTCTGCAATTACCCTGGCCCTGCTGACCCTTGCTCACTCAGGGGATGAAATAATTTCTGCAGCCAGCCTGTATGGGGGTACATACACTCTTTTCCACTACACATTTGCCACGATGGGAATCACGGTCAAGTTTGTAGACCCGAGTGACCCGGAAAATTTCAGACAAGCCATCACGCCTAAGACCAAAGCAATCTATGCGGAGACTTTGGGTAACCCCAAACTTGATACATTAGACATAGAGGCGGTCGCGCAAATTGCGCATGAAAATGGGATTCCCCTGGTAATTGATAATACCCTGCCATCACCGTACCTGGTTAAGCCTATTGCTCACGGGGCAGACATTGTAGTTCACTCCGCCACCAAATTCATTGGCGGTCATGGTACCTCCCTTGGTGGAGTGATCGTCGACTCGGGGAATTTTAACTGGGCCAACGGCAAATTCCCACAGATTGCGGAGCCGGACCCAAGTTATCATGGACTAAATTTATGGGAGGCCTTGGGCAAAATAGCCTATATCATAAAAATAAGGCTTCAGCTCTTAAGGGATGTTGGACCTGCCTTGAGCCCATTTAATTCTTTTCTTTTGCTTCAGGGTTTGGAAACTCTGCACCTACGGATGGAGCGGCACAGTGAAAATGCTCTGAAAGTAGCCGAATTTTTATCCCAGCATCCTAATGTCACCTGGGTAAATTACCCCGGTTTGCCGTCTCACCCTGCATACGATTTAGCTAGGAAATACCATGAAAAAGGTTTATTTGGCGGAATCCTGGGCTTTGGCATTAAAGGGGGTCTGGAGGCCGGCAAAAAATTCATCAACGATCTAGAGCTGCTTTCCCATCTGGCTAATGTGGGTGACGCCAAGTCACTGGTTATTCACCCGGCATCGACCACCCATCAGCAGTTGACACCGGAAGAGCAGGTGGCTACCGGAGTAACACCTGATTTTATCAGAGTTTCAGTAGGAATTGAGAATGTGAACGATATAATTGCTGATATTGAAAAGGGATTAGCTGCGGTATAGAAGTGGTGAGTGGGGAGTGGAGAGTGGAGAGTGAAAAGGAGGTGTTTTTCACTCCTCACTCCCACTCCCCACTCTTCACTCCAGGGCCACGTCAAAGTCATGCCTAACCCAGACACAGCGCGATCTGTGAAATAATAGTGGCTTTTTTCTTTATGGACTGGTAAAATAGAGTCAAAAANCAAGAACTCCTATCGTTTTCGGTTATAACGGAGACGTTTTTTAAAAAATTAGTTGAGTAATTGGATATCTCTGTTTACTGACTTTGACGGAGACCTGCTCTTCACTCATCTATTTCTTGCCATACATACTTTCATATGTTATAATAATTCATCGAGGCCGCTTTGGTCTCGATTTACAGCCCTGCTCTACCCTTTGTGGTAGGGCCGCTTAGTCCGTAGGGAGGAGGTGAATAGATATGCGAGCTTATGAGGTTATGTATATCATCAGGCCTGATTTGGACGAAGAACAGACTAATGGAGTAATCGAAAAATTTAAAAGCCTGATTGAGAACAATGGCGGTGAAATCGCCAAACTCGATAAGTGGGGTAAACGCAAACTCGCATACGAAATCAATAAAAACCGGGAAGGGTTTTACATATTGATGGAGTATAATGGAGAGGCTGCAACCACTGCTGAGTTAGACCGGGTATTCCGCATTACTGATGAAGTGGTGAAGTACCTTATCATTCGTGAAGAAGAATAGATATAGAATCCTGGTTGGTCCGGATAGAATATCCAAGGTGGTGTAAGATAGTGCTAAACCGTATTGTACTTATAGGAAGGTTAACAAAAGATCCGGAATTAAGGTACACCCCAAACGGAAAAGCTGTGGCAAGCTTCACCCTGGCGGTAGACAGGCCCTTTAAAAACCAGCGGGGCGAGCGCGAAGCCGATTTTATCAATGTAGTAGTTTGGGGTTCACAAGGTGAAAACAGTGCAAATTATCTTGCTAAGGGTAAATTAGCTGCTGTTGACGGTCGTCTCCAGATTAGGTCTTATGACGATAAGGACGGCCAGCGCCGGTGGATAACGGAAGTTGTAGCTGATAGTGTGCGCTTCCTGAGCCCCAAAGGCAGCCAGGATAATTCTTTCGAGCCCACTAATATGGGCAGTGAAGTCGACTTTTCAGACGATGACATACCATTTTGACAAGAAAGTAAATTCTAACTACGCTAATAGGTTAAAAACCAATAAACAAAAGGGATTACACGCGTTATAGACTTTCTAACACGTAACTATAATTAAGTATAATTAACGTTGGGTTAGAAGGTCTTATGCGAATAACAGCAAAAACATTCTAGCGCGAACCAAAACCATACCTTGCACTGAATTATTAAAGAAATAATTCTAATATGAGGAGTGTAGTTAGAGGTATTAATGGAAGGAGGCTTTCAAGTGAAACGCGATCGTAACAGAAGGCCGCGCAAGCGAGTTTGCGCTTTCTGCATTGATAAGGTGGAGAGCATTGACTATAAAGAAGGCGGAAAGCTTAGGAAATATGTTACCGAGAGAGGGAAAATTCTTCCCCGCCGTATTTCAGGTAACTGTGCCAAGCACCAACGCCAACTGACTATGGCAATCAAGCGAGCTCGTCACATGGCATTACTGCCATTTACTGCAGAATAAACAATTTTTAATTAAGGGAGATCCTAATAGGATTTCCCTTAATTTTTTATAAGAGTACTAAATACACCTAATCTTTTAAGAATAAAAATAACAACAATCTAACATGTAGGAAAACCCTTCAGAGCGGGCTTAAAGAATTTTAGAGATAAGCTTATTTTTGATACCTTATATGAATCTGGTTTACGCTTAGCTGAGTTAGTTGCTTTAAGACTGCAGGACTACAGCGATTATGACCCAAGCCAAAACGTAGGTGAAATTTACGTTGAGGATAGAGACGCTGAGGACGAGAGCAGGGACAAAAGACATAAAACTGGGTCAAGAAAAATTCCAATCCCAGTTCCTATGGATTTGATAGGTGACATTGAAGAATATGTCACTAAACATAGACCTTATGTGAGCGGAGAGAATAGCTTGTTTGTTGCACACAAGCAGCAGAACAAGGGAAAGTCAATTACTAAAAGTGCTATCCATGCAATTTTTGCTAGATGTTCACAAGAAACCGGAGTTTACTGTACCCCTCATTGGCTGCGTCATACATATGCGACTGAATTAAAAGAGGCTGGAGTAGATGATTATATTTCATCCCTATTGTTGGGGCATAGTGCCGAGTACACAAAAAGAATCTATACTCATCTTTCGCCTCAATTCGTTAAGGCTATGCTAGAGCGAACATTGTACAAAAAGAGGGGAAGCGATGACCATGAGTCTTAATTTTGAGGAAGATATCTGGCTGCTTCCATCTGGTAATAAATCGCTTGCACATAATCTAAGTTTTAATTTTACCCACATAAAATCAAACACTTTGAAAGCCCAAATTAAAGAGTATTTTAGGCGTAATTTAAACACCGATTCGTTAAGTATAGATACGTTAAACCGTTATTGCTATGGTTTAAGGCATTTTTCAAATTTCATGAGAGAACATGGTATTGTCCTAGAGAGTTTCAGACATTTAACCTTTGATATCTGTATTAAGTATGCTTTTTACCTTAAAAATACGGTAAAAACGAGTACAGGCAAAAAACTTACCGGCCGCACCGCAAATACCAGCTATGCTGGGCTAAAGAGTATTGTTCTTCAAGGTCAGGTTTTCCAACCGGAGGATTATCCCCAAAGCGATGTGTTTCCAGAAAAGAACTCCAGAATGTTCGGGGTTGACGATGCATTTGAGACAGAGGAGATTCCTGAATTTGTAATTAAGCAGATTGAGGAGGCTTTAAAAAACGAGTCTGATGTCGTTACAAAGACTTTTCTTATGATTGCCAAAGATACAGGACTTAGGATTTCTGAGATACTGTTCACTGAGGAGGAGTGTTTAGAACAAGACTTTATCGGGGATCCACTCATGTGGACTTATAGCTCAAAAAACTGCAAGGGTCGGCTAATTCCAATTAGAAAAAGTCTAGAGAAGCAGATCCGCAAACTTTTAGAGTGGTCTGCTCAATACAGGGACTCTGACGAACGCCGTATTTTTTGGTATGAGGCTTGTAAAAAGAGCGGCCCAAAAGGGGAAGTTAAAGTCCTAAGTCAAGATAAAGTACGAAAAGGTTTAATTCCAAACTTCGTTAAAAGACATCGCATTACTGATGAAATCGGGAATTTATATTTCTTCCATCCTCACCAGTTTCGGCATACAGCCGCACGAGATATTCTCGATGAGGGCGGAAGCATTCTTGATGTTCAGGAGTTTCTAGGTCAAGATTCTCCTCACTCAGCATCGATTTACGGTAAAATGCGGGCCAATTCAGTAATCGAGGATTACAGGAAGATAGGTTTTATCGGTGACGTGGCTCAGTGCCTGTCCGAAAAGAGCTTGGGGTTGCCAGTAACCGACGAAACGGTTGCCGAAGGAGCATTGCCTGATGGCCACTGTCGCAAGGCATTTGAAGGAGAGAAAAGTTGCAAAAACTTCAATAAGTGCCTACTATGTGCCAAGTTTATCACAACCTTGGACTACTTAAACGTTCATAAGCAGCATCTTGCAAGGCTACAGGAAAACAAAACTGCTTATATGGCGGAAACGTGTATCTGTAATCTGGAAAAGGTTGAAAGAATCGAGGGTGCGCTCATTGATATAATTCAACGATTGGAGGGTATGAAGTAAATGGTCGATAACCTGATTGAAGCAATGAGTACTAACCCCGAACTAATTACTGAATATGAGCTGTATCATAATCATCTTGATACCAACCGATTTTAGGGTGGGAAACAGTAATTTTCTGTCAGATGACATCTGGGATTTTAAGGGTTTCATTCCAGATGTGGGCGGGTCTCCAGCTTACTACCAGATTCGGATGACAAACATCAAGCACCCCGAAATTAAGCATACGGTAAAGAAATATCTTGTTTTCGACCTTACCGAAGGTAAGTTTAATACAACCAAACGCAATTATGAAGGGTTTTGCAATTTTATAGACTATTTGGACGAATTTTTTCCTGCCATTTCTTCATTGACACAAGTTAACCACATAATAATTTCGGGTTATTTTCAACACTTGCTGACCAGAAAAAGCAAAAAGACTGGCAAAGCACTATCCCGAACAGGTTTGTTCAAGGGAGCGCAGATGCTTAAGGACATTCTTCTAGAAGGTAGTAAGCGTGGATGGGAAGTCCCCGAAAATGTTACCTGGGTAAGAACTCTATACCAAGAGATGATTCAAGATACCCCCAGGACAGACAATAACAGGGATACACCACCAAAAGGAATTCCTAAAGATGAGGCGACAATCAAGAAAATCCTCGATAGTGCGAGGAATGAAACTGATATATATACAAAGGCAGATGTTATAATACAGTCTCAATGTGGCATGAGAATCGGTGCAGTACTTTCACTTAAAGCTGGGTGTATGTCTAAGGATAAAAATGGTAATTGGATGATTGATACTATTGCTCGTAAGACCGAGAAAAACCAAATCAAGCGAAAAAAGCCAGCCCACCAGATCGTTAAAGATGTGATAGATGAACTAGAAAGAGCAACTGCGAAACTTCGTAAGGAGTCCGGTCTCCCGTACTTGTTCATTTACCGTGAGGCTGTTAAAGGGGTAAAAACGAAGGAAGAACTTGAAATTAGGGTCTTTGATAAAAGAAATTGGAATCGTGATAAAATTAAGCCATTTGTATCTCGGTGGGATATTCAGGAAAACGGAGAACTCATTGAAATTACAAGCCATACTTTCCGGCATATTTTCGTTACTTACGCCTTAAAGGGGGGCATGAGACTAGAATCAGTTATGGATATCCTGGATCACAGATCCAGGATAATGACTGGAACATATGCTCACCTTACGGCTAAGGACGTAAAAGAAAAAATGGGACAGATATTTGCCCCGATTTCTATACTAGGGACACTGTACTCTCGTTTATAAATATAACAACAAAAATACCGCCCTATAAAAGAACGGTATTCGTTGAAAGATAGTTGTTAGAGTTTTTAAGCACTCCTGCCGGCAGATATATCAATATTGATTGTAGTAACCATGCCCATGGCCGCCATGACCTTTTCAATTTTATCAATACTAGCCCCGTAATATTCATGCCGTTCATCCCGAGAAACCTGGGCCTCAGAAACTTCCAGCTTGTCGGCCAGCTCTGCCTGGGTCATATTTATATATATTCTGTAGGCGATTAGGCTTTTGCCGATATCGGTAAGCCTGTGGATGGGGTTGAATACACCCCTTTTAATAGCCTCGTAGTAAGCAACTTCCTCTTTCAACTGTTGGTGAAAACAGACTAAAGGCTGAATTGCCGCTTCAATCTGCTCACCATCAAGCCCCAGGGATTTTAACCTGGCTTTTTCTTGTTCAATGTATTCCAGGTCTTCCGCTAGTTTTTCAACGGCTTTCTGATAGGCAGATTCGTTTTTGATCACCGTACTCCCTCCTTTACTTAATTATTTTTATAATGCCTTTCGGCAAGAACGTATCCCTTGTTTTACGAAAAGCAGCAGGAAATTTCTGTTGATGGCCGTATTCATCCAGAATGCCGCAGTCCTGGTCATAATGAGGATATAATTCCACGCGATACCTGTGCCACATCGGGAGCTGCATTTTTGCAGAATTGCGGTCAAAGGTGCGCGAATTCGGGTCCCAAGTCCAAACCTTATGTGGGTCAAGGGTGTTTAGTTTTCTCACGGTCTGTATCAACGTAATCGGGTCAGTCACAAAATACCCATCAATGTCACTGGGGTTGGCTTTATCCTCCACAAACGAACCGTCAATGAAGATTTCGTCAATCCTAACCTTATAAAGCTGTTCAACCAGGATTTCCAGATTGCTAACCAGCTGTGACCGCCACGCACTTTTCCATGGCGTACCGTCACCAGGCCCTATGACAAGCAGGGACTGTCTGAGGTCATTTAAGGTCATCGGGTAATCACCCGGGTCTAACAAACCATCAACATTGAATTGTAACAACTAAATTCTTCCTTTCTTTGCAGGAAAATATACGTTATACGCAAGACAATATAACATTTAACTTAACACATGATTAAACTTAACAAATTTGTTAACTCAATAATACTATATACGGCACTTAAAGTCAACACAAACATAAAAAGCTCTTGCTCAGAACAAAGCAGGAGCTGGTTTAATTCTTTATTTTTACTCTACACCAGGGTGCTAATAATAAATAAATTTTTGTTATTTTACCATACGAACCCGACAAATCGTGTGTAAATAGTGTATAATTAATGTGTAAATAATACACCCAAAGGGTCTATTGAAATGGAAATATGATCAGCTGCAAGATACCAAAAATATCCTCAGCGAGAAATTCATAGATTGCCGGAATAAAGTCTTTGGAGCCGGCAACGAGACAGAGTGAGGGGGGCGTGGATGAAGAGAATAAACATCATGTTGGAGCCTGAAAACATAGAAAAGCTTGATAAGTTATGTAAGAGGCTTAGCATGAACCGAAGTCAGATTTTTCGAATGCTATTAAGTGGTAGACCTGACCAAATTAAAATGATCTATGATAATTTAATACAAACAATCGAAGTGCACCCTGAAGCTTGAATAGTTGGCAGACATTCTAATCAACAACGCATTAGAAATCATTTTAATTTATAATACGATACAACCCAATAAGGCAAAGAAAATTTACGTATTAGAAGTAAAGTATTGTGAACACAAATACAATTCTAGATCGTAGGAGGGATATAATGAAACGCGATCGTAACAGAAGGCCGCGTAAGAGAGTTTGTGCTTTCTGTATTGATAAAGTTGAAAGTATAGATTACAAAGAAGGCGGAAAACTTCGGAAATACGTTACTGAACGGGGTAAAATTCTCCCGCGTCGGATTTCCGGGAATTGCGCCAAGCATCAAAGGCAACTGACTATGGCTATTAAGAGGGCGAGGCATATGGCCCTGCTGCCATTTACTGCAGAATAATTTAGGTCGGGGGAGCACAAAAAACGTGCTCCCCTGTTTATGTTTACGTGCATGCCGGTGAAAATGCCATCTGGCGTCGTTGCTCGGGGGACCGCAATCCTCAACAGTCGTACGCGTCCAGCTCAGCCGTAGCCGAGATAGCGGCGTACGGATGAGGGTACCCATGAATCAATAAGTGTGGGTGCGGTTGCGGTCCCCCGAGCGCCTAGCCAGCTGGCATTTTCACACCTCTGGGTCGGAGATTAGGCCAATGATGCTGAGGAAAAAGATAGGTCTGGCAGGGGTACCTGGTGGCTCGGGCGTAACCGCTTTACGGCAACGGCATCACATGTGTGAAGGTACATCAAGCTAGCTGATATTTTCAAACGCTGGATGGTTTGGGGGTAATCCGGAAGATTTTGTATAATTAAGGCTTAGTCCTATATTTAAATTGAGGACAAAGCCCTCACATTACTTTTGATACGGTTCGGGGTATCGGATTAAACGGTCAATTTGTTACCAACGGTTTTTGCCCAAAATCCTGAGGCATTGGATTGTTTCGAATCCGAGTTATTTAGTACATATTAGGTCAATTAAACTATTTAAAGGGCGAAGTAAGTGTCGAAATGCGCTCTAAAGATTAAATAGGTGTAAAATGGCCTAAAAACTCTTTTAAAATTTAACCTTTAGGGGTATAATGCTGATTATACGAGGAGGGATTAACATGAGACAGTTTCGTTCCAACGAAGTTTTTAAGCCGGGCGCATTTCCACAACATACATATGTTTCCCGAATGTCTTCTGATTTTCCTTATACATACGAGTTTAGATTAGAGCAAGCTCTTAACACTGTAGGTTATTTGACGTCGATTGTTGGACCATCTAAAACGGGAAAAACTGTTTTATGCGAGAAAGTACTAGGATTAGATAAAATCGTTTCATTAACAGGAAACGATTTTAAAAACGCGGATAGTTTTTGGAGTACAATTGCCAAGAAATTGGGACTCTCTCTGGAAGAAGAACAAATAAATACGGATGAAATCAATGGTTTTGGTTCATCGGGCATTATGGAATCTAAATCATCATCCATAAAAGAAAAGTATCATACTGGCAAAGATAAAGTTATTGATTATTTTAAATCACATGACTTAGTTTTAATTCTTGATGACTTTCATTATGCACCCGAGGAAATGCAGTTTGACATGGCGTATCAGTTAAAAGACGCCATAAGAAAAGAATTTAAAGCTATTGTTATTTCTTTGCCTCATAGAGCAGACGATGCCATACGAAAAAATACAGACCTAAGTGGAAGATTAAACCTGATTAATATAGAACCCTGGCAAGAAGAAGCACTTAAAGAAATTGCTGTTACAGGTTATAACACCCTAGGTGTGAATATATCTGACGATTTAGCATCAGACCTTGCAAAAGAAAGCCTTACATCTCCTCAGTTGATGCAAGCAATATGTTTAAATCTAGCACTGATTCTTAATTTGGATGAAAACGAACATGTGAACAAAATAAATGATAAATCAAAATTAGAAGAAGCATATAAAGTAACCACACTGAATTTACCCTATAAAGATGTCGTAAAAAAACTGATAGCCGGACCACCAACTAGAGGTCAAAAAAGAAAAACATATGATTTGGGAGATGAAGAAGCTGACATATATCATATTTTAATTAAGGCAATTGCTTCAAATCCCCCAATAATAAGCATTTCCTTGGAGGAACTAAAAAGAAGAATTGATGAACTCCTCGGTCAAGCTATTGATAAACCAGATAAAAATAAAATTAAGTCGGCAATAGAACAAATCCAAACAATCATTAGCTCAAGCGAATCAATTTATCAGGTTTTTGAATGGAAAGATGAAGAAATTTATATATTGGATCCTCTTTTTCTATTTTATCTAAGGTGGGGAATCTACTAAGAATTCATGTTTTCAGGTTCGCAAATAATGTTTTTTAATGGATTGGAGGGTCAAAGATGTCAGAGGCTTTCATTAACGGCAAAAAAGAAATGATAATGGAATTGGTAAAAAACCAAAGAGTAGTTGGAGAAAAGCTTCTTAAAGATTCACAACCTCAAAATACCGTTGATTTTCCAAGTGCCGAATATGAATCTTGGGTATCTACCACTGGGAAAATTCTAACCCGCAATTTTTCTGACGATTCGTTATCACAATCGTTTCTTAAAAATTTAGAAACTGATATATCCACTGGTTTGCATGATCCAGTAAAAACTGATAATGAAATAAACGAAGATACAGCAAAAATCATCCTAAGAAGAATTCTTCATAATTTTTATAAACACATTCAGGCCATGTATCAACAACAAATGCATGGCAGCGCTAAAATTAAACAGGAGGATTTAAATAAAATTGTAATTGGCAACGAATATGATGTGCAGCATATTCTCTTTGCACTTTTAAGACCTATTTTCCCCGAAACACGAACAGAAGTAACAGAGGATGCAGGGTATAAAGCTGTAAGATATGATATTTGGCTTGACGAATACAATATAGCTATAGAAATTAAATGCTCGAGAGAAAATATGAAAGAGAGAGATTTAACTGAAGAGTTAGGTGCGGATGCCTTTCATTATAAAGCTAGCCACCTTTTTATGTTCATATTTGATAAGGAAAAAATTATCTCTAACATAGATGCTTTCGTAAAATCATTGAAAAGAGGCAAAGATACTTTTGGTAAAGACGTTGAGGCAATTGTCGCACAAACTATTACTTTTTGAGTAAATAAATCTTTTATGACCAATTCACGCTTACAGAAAACAAATGAATACTTCTAATCTTCGTGTTACGTAGTTCGTTTATTGACTAAATGTGGCCAAGGTGTTGTTAACACTCTGGTCAATTTGTTTTTGCTCCAACGATTTACATTATGCAAAAAAATTATTCGTCACTTATGATACGGTTTGGGGTATCACCAATAGGCCTCTAATGATGTACCTAGCCAGGTTTTTCCTAATGTTGGATTAGATAAAAGTCAGTTTCCCCCAGTAGGTCGGTTGTGCAATCGTTGCTGAATAAGTGTATACGGATGATGATTCCCTAGATTGGGGGAATAATTATCCATGTCCGGCTTTATCTTGAAGAATCGTCTTATTTAGCATTTTCTTTGGAATAAATTGATTCGCCTGTTATGAAGGAAAAGCATAACTGAGCGCAGAATAATAAAAAGACGTTTTGTGGTTTGGAGGGTTTAGTATGTCTGTTTCTAAGCAAGGTGTGGATATTGCCAGAAGCATCAGAGTAATTGAATGGTTGAAAACAGAACTCGTCAGCACAGTGGCAGCTTTATTTAAAGCAATGATGAAAAACAGCCAGGAAGCCATTGAGGATGCGCTGGCCAGTATCATTGTTACGGTCTATGTTACAGCAAGGCGGTTGGGTGTTGGATTTGCACAGCTTGATATCAGAGTGGAAAGCAAAGTCAGAAATGGCATTAAAGAAAAACATGAAATTGAGGATTGGTATGGAGACTTATCCGCCTTCCTGAGGTACCTGGGTGACAAAAAGAGGTGAAATCATTGACTGAGCGGCGGCTAAGTCCGTTGGTGGAAGGGGCATTTCTGGCTTTGATAATAGCAGGGCTGGGTGCTCTGGCAATTTATTTTTTTCCCATAAAATTTTTAGTTGATTATATTTGGGGGATTCCACTGATTATAATAGTTAAAAAATATAATCTGGGGATTGGATTACTTACACTGGCAACAACGTTTTTTATAACGTGGATGCTGACTGACCCGATAATGACACTGCTTTTGGTAGTTAAGCTGGCTCCCCTGGCTTTGGTGTATGCACTGTTGTTTAAGGGTGAAGTCAGACCCGGGGTAACCCTCTTAAGCGGGGTCATTGTGGCGCTGTTATCAGATTTGGTTACTCTCCTGGGATATATGTATCTGGCTCAGGTCCCCATCATTCCCTCTGATGAGGCTCTCAGAATGCAGACCCAGCAGTTTGCCGAGTTTTATACAAAATTCGGTATGGATGCTGAACAAGCCAGGCAGTTGGTTGATTCTGCGGTTAAGCTCAGTTTGATGCTGATTCCCAGCACTTTGGCTGTTGTGGCAATATTTCGGGCTTTTCTTACTTACATCCTGGCGGCTAAAGTTCTGCGGAAAATGAATTATGGGGTGGCAGCCCTTCCCCCCTTCAGTGATTGGAGGCTGCCCTGGTATTCCATCTGGAGTATCATCCTGGGTCTGGGTATGAGCCTGGCCGGAGACGAATATCAAATAAAAATATTGAGCGATATCGGGAAAAATCTGATTTTTATATTCATTCCCCTGTTTATGGTGACAGGCATAGCTGTGGTGACCAAATTCTTTAAGACCTGGCGGATTCCTTCCTGGTTAAAGGGCCTGCTGGTCTTTCTAGGATTAATTAATTTCGGTACAACTTTAGTACTATTTGCACTGATAGGCATGTTTGACCCGCTGGTATCTTTCCGGAAATGGAACAGTTCCAAGGAGTGACAAGGAGGCCATTATCATGAAAGTAATTTTTTTACAGGATGTCAAAAAAGTCGGCAATAAAGGTGATATTTTAGAAGTGGCTGAGGGGTATGCCAGAAACTATTTATTTCCCCGCAAGCTAGCCGTTGAAGCCACTCAAGGGCACTTAAAGGACCTTGAGCAGAAGAAGGCTTCTGAGGCCAGAAAAAAAGCCCAGATTAAAGAGGATGCCAAACAGTTGGCAGAAAGGCTGCAAAAGTTGAGTATAAAAATCACCTCCAAAGTAGGTGAGGGAGGCAAGCTTTTTGGTTCCATTACCAGCAAAGACATTGCTGATGCGATAAAAATACAGCATAAGCTTGATATAGACAAGAAAAAAATTGAACTGGAGAACCCTATTAAATCCCTAGGCGTGTATCCCGTAACCGTAAAACTGCACCAGGAAGTCCAAGCACAATTCCAAGTACAAGTCGTTGAAGGTTAGAAAGGGGTAGACTATGAAAAGTTTTCTGGAAAAATTTATAACCAGAAGCGATAAGCCTGAGCTGGTAGAAAAGTTTTCGGAAACGGAACACTTAAAACGTCAGGTAAACGCTCTGTACAGCCTGCTTACCAACATTTACGGTTCGGATAAGGTAGTATTAAAAGCAGGTAAGCTGGAAGCCTTGAATCTAATGAGATCTGATAATCTGGAGGAAAGGGTTCTGGCCCTGCAAAAAATTGTTTTTGAAGACCCGACTATTGAAAAACTTCCATCAGAACAGGAAATTCCCGGGATCATTGAGGATGTTGAAGACGAAATTGCTGACATCATAGCCCGCCGGTCAGTGGAAGACAGGCTGGAGAAAAAAATTGCGGAAAAAATGCAGCAGCGTCATGAAGACTATGTGAAAGAAATTAAGATGCAGATAATTAAAGAAACTGCCGGGCCTGAAAATGCGGCAACTTTAAAAAAGCTCGCCGTGCTGGAAAAGCTGGAACATAAAAAGCTGTCACGCTCAGCCGTTGAAGCCTTAAGGCCAGACTCCTTTGAAGAGACAGTCGGCCAGGAAAGGGCCATCAAATCACTAATGGCAAAGCTGGCCTGTCCCTTCCCACAGCATGTTATAATGTATGGACCGCCGGGTGTCGGAAAAACAACTGCCGCCAGGCTGGCCTTAAAAGTGGCCAAAAAAATCAAGGGTGCTCCTTTTCAGGATGATGCTGCTTTTGTTGAGGTAGACGGAGCCACTCTGAGGTGGGACCCGCGGGATGTTACAAATCCCCTGCTGGGTTCAGTACACGACCCGATTTACCAGGGTGCCAGGAGAGACCTGGCAGATACAGGGGTGCCTGAGCCGAAACCAGGCCTGGTTACTGACGCTCATGGAGGAGTTTTGTTTATCGATGAAATCGGGGAAATGGACCCGATGCTGCAAAATAAGCTGCTCAAGGTACTGGAGGACAAGCGGGTCTCTTTTGATTCGGCTTATTATGATCCCAATGACGCAAATGTACCTCAATATATTAAAAAACTTTTTGAAGAAGGGGCCCCGGCTGATTTTATTCTAATTGGGGCGACTACAAGAGAACCATCTGACATCAACCCCGCTATTCGTTCCCGCTGTGCGGAGATATATTTCGAGCCCCTCTCTCCCACCGATATTATAACTATTGTTGAAAAAGCAGCCCAAAAGTTAAACGTAACTCTTGATGATAAAGTCGCTGAAATCATCAGTGAATATACTATTGAGGGCCGGAAAGCCATTAATATTCTGGCTGACGCCTATGGCCTGTCTCTCTACAAGCAGCAGGCCATGGAAAGTGCGGGTCAAGCCGGCAGAATTGGGGCCGAAGAGGTCCTGGAAGTGGTTCAGGTGAGCAGGTTATCGCCATTCGTAACTTTAAAGGGTGCACCTGTTTATGAGACCGGTAAAATTTTTGGTCTTGGCGTACTGGGTTATGTGGGGTCTGTGTTGGAGATTGAAGCGGTGGCATTCCCTGCCCAGTCCGAGGGTAAAGGCTCCCTCAGGTTTAATGATACGGCCGGCAGTATGGCCAAAGACTCAGTTTTTAATGCAGCTTCTGTCATTCGGAAACTGTCCGGGAAGGAAATCAGTAATTATGATATTCATGTCAACATTGTTGGCGGGGGGCGTATTGATGGGCCGTCGGCGGGTGTAGCGATTCTGTCGGCGATCCTCAGTGCCATGGAAGTACGGCCGATTCGCCAGGATATTGCCGTGACCGGCGAGATATCAATTCAGGGCCGGGTCAAAGCTGTCGGCGGGATTTTCGAAAAAATTTATGGGGCTAAACAGGCCGGAATGACCAAGGTCTTAGTTCCTAAAGAAAATGCTAAAGATGTTCCGACAGACATCAGAGGCATTGAAGTAATTCTTGTAGAAACCGCAGAACAGGTTATTGAGACTATATTTGAGCCGGTTCTGGAACAGTCTGAAGTATCTTAATGAGTTCTGATTCTAAGGGAGTGGGTAAATGAGCGTTCCCATGGAAAAAATCCCACCACAAAACCTGGATGCCGAACAATCGGTGCTGGGTGCGATGCTGATTGATCCGGAGGCAGTGGTTAAAACCGTTGAGATTTTACAGCCCCGTGACTTTTATCGTGACGCCAATGGGCGGGTTTTTGAGGCAATTGTAAATCTCTTTGAGCGGGGCGAGCCTGTTGATTTAATTACCTTATCTGAAGAATTGCGGCAGACAGGGCTACTGGATCAGGTTGGCGGGGTTTCTTATGTAGCCGGACTGGCTAATTCTGTACCAACCTCGGCTAATGTGGAGCATTACGCCCGCATTGTTGAAGAGAAAAGCCTGCTGCGGAGACTAATCAGTGTTTCCACCAGGATAGCTCAATTGGGTTTTGAAGGTGAAGAAGAGGTTGAGGTTCTTTTGGACCGGGCTGAGCAGATGGTTTTTGAACTGGCTCAGCGTAAGACCCATTCTGCCTTTGTACCCTTCAAAACAGTGTTGATGCAGACCTTTGACCGGATTGAATACCTGCACCGGCACAAAGGAGCGACGACAGGTGTGCCCAGTGGTTTTACAGAGTTAGATAAAATGACCTCCGGCTTTCAGCCCTCTGACCTGATTATTTTGGCAGCTCGGCCTTCCATGGGCAAAACGGCATTTTGTTTAAACATAGCCCAAAATGCCGCTGTGCGGAAAAAGCTGCCGGTAGCTATTTTTAGTCTGGAAATGTCCAGGGAACAGCTGGTGACCAGAATCTTATGCGGAGAGGCCATGGTTGATCAGCAAAAGGTCAGGACAGGCCAATTGACAGATGAGGACTGGCAAAAACTATCTCATGCTGCAGCCCCCCTGGCTCAGGCTCCTATTTTTATTGACGATACGCCGGGCATTACGGTTGTGGAGATGAGAGCTAAATGCAGGCGGTTAAAAGCCGAGCACGGCCTGTCCATGATAGTCATAGATTACCTCCAGCTAATGCAGGGGGGCCGCAGAACGGAGAACCGGCAGCAGGAGATTTCGGAAATATCCCGCTCCATGAAATCTCTAGCCAGGGAACTCCAGGTGCCTGTGATCGCCCTTTCCCAGTTGAGCCGTGCCGTGGAACAGCGGCAGGACAAAAAGCCGATGATGTCAGACCTACGGGAGAGCGGTTCATTGGAGCAGGATGCTGATGTGGTAATGTTCATTTACCGGGACGAGTACTACAATCCTGATACAGACAGGCGCAGCAGGGCAGATATCATTATCGCCAAGCAGAGAAATGGTCCTGTAGGCACAGTCGAACTGGGCTTTTTCCGGGAGTTCACCAAGTTTGTGACACTAGACAGGAGTCATGTGGAATAAATACATCTATGGAAGGTCCATAAAAGGGCCCTTCTTTTTGCTTAGATACTGTAAAATTTTTACAAGTTAACCAACTTAATTTTCTGCTAAACAATATAAGCAGAGCAGGTATGACCGTTTGCGCAGGTTTCATTGGGCGGTATCGTCACAATAATCTTCGCAGTAGTTTTTGACAAAAGGGTCCCTCTTTGATAGAATATTAATGTTGGTCATTGTCTCTATTTAGATTGTTCTAAATTAATGGAGGGATATCAGAGATCATTTTATAGCGTTAACTCATCAGAATTCTGCATGGGTTATTTTTATGCAGATGTAAGTTCTTACTTATGAGGAGGCAGCGAAAATGAAGGGGCAATACCATGTGATCATCGTTGGTGCAGGCCCAGCCGGGATTTTTGCGGCATTGGAACTGGTTTCTGCAAAGAGCGATCTTAGAATCCTGCTTATAGAAAAAGGCCGGGACATTGACCGAAGAAATTGTCCTTCCAAGGAAAAGGCCATCAGCTGCATTAATTGTTCGCCCTGTTCGATTCTATGCGGATGGGGAGGTGCCGGGGCTTTTAGTGACGGTAAAATTACCCTCTCTACGGAAGTAGGCGGGATGCTGGGCAATTACATAGGAGACCAGGCTTTATATGAGTACATAAATTATGTTGACAGCCTGTACGTAAAGTATGGGGGGCCTGAGAAGGTTTATGGCCTAGATGAGGAAGATGCAATCAGGGAAATCAGGCAAAAGGCAGCTTTTGCGGAGTTAAAACTGATTCCGGCTCCGATTCGCCACCTTGGTACCGGCAGGTGCCAGCAAATCCTGGAACGGATGAGGGATTACCTGCTGTCCCAGGGCGTGGAAATTTGCACCGGGAAGGGTATTACCAACCTCATTGTTGAAAATAATCTAGTTAAGGGTGTAGAAACCGATGACGGCCAGGCACTCGTTGGAAAATATGTAATAGTAGCACCCGGACGGGAGGGGGCCGAGTGGTTGACCCATCAGGCCCAGAATCTTGGGATAAAGACGGCGGTTAATCCTGTCGACATCGGCGTCAGAGTTGAGTTGCCGGCTGCTGTAATGAAACACCTGACAG
Organism: Thermincola sp.; assembly: GCA_032027005.1. Lineage (GTDB taxonomy): Bacteria > Bacillota > Thermincolia > Thermincolales > UBA2595 > JAVSMW01. The sequence continues at coordinate 196,220 of JAVSMW010000002.1, forward strand.
ATGTTATTTATGAATCAAAATTTATATATTATTCCAGGTCTTTTGATGATAAAGTCCGCACTTTTTGTATGAATCCATATGGGGAAGTTGTTGCGGAAAACAACAGCGGGCTTATTACTGTTAATGGCCACAGTCACGCTCACAAAAAGACTGAAAACACCAACTTTGCGATTTTAGTCAGCAAAACTTTTACTGAACCCTTTAAAGAGCCTATCGCCTATGGGAAATATGTATCACGCCTGGCCAACCTGCTTGGCGGGGGTGTTATCGTGCAACGCCTGGGGGACCTGATCAAAGGACAGCGAACAGATGCCAGCAGGCTCAATAAATGTATGGTGGAACCGACTTTAAAGGAAGCTACCCCCGGTGATTTGAGCCTGGTGTTTCCATATCGCCATCTGATGGGGATTGTGGAAATGCTGCAAGCTCTCGATAAGATAGCTCCTGGTGTTTATTCGAAACATACTCTGTTATACGGGGTAGAAGTTAAATTTTACTCCTCAAGACTTGAGTTGAATAGTGAACTGGAGACCAAAATTTCCAACTTGTTTGCTGCCGGGGACGGTGCCGGGGTAACCCGGGGCCTGGCCCAGGCGTCAGCGGCAGGAGTGGTAGCTGCTAAGGCTATCCTCAAGAGGGAAAGTTAAGATAGAGTTTTGTAAAATGTGGAGGTGCTCTAAACATGCCGTCAGTTGTTTTAATAGGTGCCCAATGGGGTGATGAGGGCAAAGGTAAAGTTACGGATTTTCTAGCGGAAAAAGCTGACATAATTGTGCGTTACCAGGGCGGTAACAATGCCGGTCACACGGTGGTTGTCGGAGATGATGAGTTTAAGCTTCATTTAATTCCGTCCGGGATATTGTATCCCGGTAAAACCTGTATTATTGGGAATGGAGTAGTCATTGATCCCGCGGTGCTGCTGGAAGAGCTTGAATATCTAGCCGGCAGGGGTGTTGATACCGGTAGCCTGAGAATCAGTTTACGGGCTCATATAATAATGCCATATCACAAAAAACTCGATGAGGCTATTGAAGAGAGTAAAGGGCAGGACAAAATCGGCACCACCAAAAGAGGCATCGGTCCGGCGTATACGGATAAGGCTGCCCGCATGGGCATCAGGTTTGTGGATATCCTGGACAGGGAGGAGTTTTCGGCTCTACTGGAAAGAAACCTCAAGGAGAAGAACAACCTTTTGGCAAAAATATATGGCGTTGAAGGCTTTGATCATGATGCCATCATGAATGAATATATGGAGTATGCCGACCGTCTGCGGAAATATGCGGCAGACACATCAATAATTATTTATGATGCCCTCAAGGCTGGCAAAAATGTCTTATTTGAGGGAGCGCAGGGAACCTTATTGGACTTGGATCACGGGACATATCCCTATGTGACTTCCTCTCACCCTATTGCCGGGGCAGCCTGCGTTGGGGCCGGTCTGGGACCCACGGAGATCACTAAGGTCTTGGGGATTATCAAGGCTTATACGACCAGGGTAGGTGAGGGTCCGTTTCCGACTGAACTGGCTGACGAGGTTGGGGCACAGTTGCGGGACAAAGGCCATGAATTTGGTACAACCACCGGACGTCCGCGGCGGTGTGGCTGGTTTGATGCTGTGATTGCCCGCTATGCCGTAAGAGTCAGTGGACTGACCAGTTTCGCGGTGACTAAACTGGATGTGCTGACAGGTATGGATAAATTGAAAATATGTACCGGGTATCGCTGGGGAAATGAAGTAATTCGGGATTTTCCGGCCAGCCTGAAAGCTTTGGCAGAGTGTGAGCCGGTTTATGAAGAGATGCCGGGTTGGCAGGAGGATATATCTTCTGCTAAAAAAGTCAGTGACCTGCCCCAGGCTGCCCAAAACTACCTGAACCGCATCAGTGAACTGGCCGGGGCACCGGTTTCGGTCATCGGGGTAGGCACCAGAAGAACCGAGACTATCATTATGGATAACCAATTTTAAGCCATTGACACTGTTTAAAACCTTTGCTAATATGGAGTATGACAAAAGTAAACTTCGTTGACAGGTTGTTCAACAACTATATTGTCGGTATGTTCTGGTCTGTTATTTAATTTAGCAGGCATCCCACCGAGTAGGATATTTCCTATTCGGTTTTTTTATTGCATTCGAGGGGTTTAGGGAAATAAAAAATATACCACAGAGGACACGGAGACACAGAGACATAGTGCTGTGGTATAATTGCAAGAATTGATGAGGAGGTATTATTACTATGTTTACTCCGAACAGAGAACAGTTTGAGCAATACTTTAAAACGGGTAAGCAGGTTCCGGTGATGCTGGAACTGCCTGCAAATGAAGAAAGTCCGGTGACGGTTATCGAAAAGCTAAATCTGGTCGGTCAGCGCATATGTCTGCTGGAGAGCGGCGCAGGGACCGAAAATGCGAACCGTTATTCCTTTTTAGGCTTTGATCCCTATTGTATAGTTAAAAGCAGCGGCAAATCCACTGAAGTAATGAGAGGTGCAACAAGGGAGGTCTTGCAGGGAGACCCCTATAAGCACCTGCAAAACATAACTGAAGGTTACCAGGGCGTAAGGCCTGCCGGGCTGCCCAAGTTTTGGGGCGGAGCCATGGGTTATTTTAGTTATGACATGGGCCGCCATTTTGAGAAGCTGCCGGAGCTTACTGAAGACGATTTAGAGGTTCCTGAGTCGTATTTCATGTTTTTTAACAAAGTTATATGTTTTGACCATCTGGCTAAAACTTTTAAAATAATTGTCACTGCCGAACCCGAAAGTTTTGCTAACCCGGGAGAGGCCTACAGGGAAACCTGCAGTGAGGTCTTAAAAATCAAGGGTAGATTAGAACAGGGACAGGCCGGTCGGGATATTACTCTAAATGGTTTTGACAGGGCAGTCCAACATAAGTTTGAACCGGAATGTAATGTGACAAAAGAGAGATTTGAAGAGATGGTCACCAAGTGTAAAGAATATATCAGGGCGGGGGATATTTTTCAGGCAAATCTCTCTTTACGGCTTGGCAAGTCCACTGAAGTGCCGCCTTTTTTCCTTTACAAGGTGTTGCGCCAGATTAACCCTTCACCTTATATGAGTTTTATTGACTTCGGAGATATGCACATTGTCAGCTCTTCTCCGGAACTGCTGGTTAAGCTGACCGATGACTTGGCTGAGACCCGGCCAATAGCCGGGACCAGACGGCGGGGTACAGACCGGGAGGAAGATCTGGCTTTGGCCAGGGAACTCATTACCAATGAAAAAGAGCGGGCTGAACACATTATGTTGGTTGACTTGGAGCGCAATGATCTGGGGAGGGTCTGCCATTTTGGCACTGTAGAGGTTAATGAACTCATGGTAATTGAGGAATATTCTCATGTTATGCATATTGTCTCCAATGTCAGGGGACAGCTGGCAGAGGGAAAAAACAGGTTTGATTTGTTCCGGGCCTGTTTTCCGGGGGGGACTATTACGGGGGCACCTAAGATCCGGTCCATGGAGATTATTGAAGAACTGGAGCCCACCCGGAGAGGTCCTTATACAGGTTCTATCGGATTCTTTGGCTATGCCGGTGAAATGGAAATGAATATTGTTATCCGGACCCTTCTGGTGAAAAACGGTAAAGCTTACGTACAGGCCGGTGCCGGGATAGTTGCTGATTCTGAGCCGGAAAAAGAGTATTATGAGTCTTTGAAAAAGGCGGAAGCACTGCTGCGGGCTTTAGAGGTCGCGGAAGAAATTGTTCAGACAAGAGGCTCGGGCAGCGCAGAGGCGGAACAAAAAGGCGAATTGGAGATTGGGGAGGATGCGGCTATTGCCTGATTTTGTTTATTTAAACGGAGAATTTGTCCCTGCTGCTGAAGCCAGAATATCTGTTTTTGATCATGGCTTCCTGTATGGAGACGGTCTTTTTGAAACAATGCGGTCCTACCAGGGCGAGATTTTTTTGCTGGATGAACATCTGAACCGGCTTTATACTTCAGCCGGACTGCTGGAATTAGTTCTCCCCTGGTCTAAGACAGAGCTGAAAAGCGTTTTTGTCCGGCTAATAGAGCTTAACGGGCCTGATTTATATATTCGCCTGACCGTCTCCAGGGGTGCCGGTCCGGTCGGGATAGACCCGCGGCTTTGTGCTGCCCCAACAATTGTTATTACTTCAAAAGTTCCGGCTGCTGATGAGCAGGTCTATCATAGGGGTGCCAGTGCCATTTTTGTCAAAACCATGCGCAATCTACAGGGGGCGACCCTCCCTGAGGTTAAGTCCCTTAATTTTCTGAACAATATTCTGGCCAAGCAGGAGGTCATCAAAGCGGGAGCCCATGAAGGTATCATGTTAAATTACCTGGGCCAAGTAACTGAAGGCGCAGTCAGCAACATTTTTTGTGTCAATAACAAAACAGTCCTCACGCCATCACTGGAGGCTGGTTTGCTGGCCGGGGTAACCCGCGGCTGTGTTTTAAAAATTGCTGAAAGGCTGGATATCAGCTGCCGGGAGTCCATCCTTTATGAACAGGACGTCACAGAAGCTGAGGAAGTTTTTTACACTAATTCGGGTTCGGGGATAGTGCCTGTTACTAAACTGGATAACAAGCCGGTCGGCTCAGGTTCTCCCGGACCAATTACTCAAAAGCTGATGGATAGTTATAACCGGCTAACAGTTGGCCGGTAGGTGAAATCCTCCTTTGATGCAAATAAAAAACAGGTTGACAACCTAATGTCTTTGTAGTAACATAAGTATCTGTGAGAAACATTTTCGAGCCATTAGCTCAGTCGGTAGAGCACCTGACTTTTAATCAGGGTGTCCCGCGTTCGAGTCGCGGATGGCTCACCATTTTATCATTTATCGCCCTTATTCATTAGAATGAGGGCGTTTTTACATTTTGAACACAGAACATAATGAACATAGAACCTTGATTTTTCGATTAACTATGGTATAAAGTATGATTATACAACAGCTGAGAAAAAACTTAATTAAAAGTGGGTGTTAGAAAATGAGCGGAGACCTGGAACAAAATATTGTCAAAATAAAGGTAAAAGGCGGCGGTGAGATTGTTGCTTTCACCCATCAGACCCTGCACAGTGCTTTAGCTGCTGCAGGAATCATTCTGGAATCTGTTTGCGGAGGGGCTGGAACTTGTGGTAAGTGTAAAGTTAGAATCATCAGCGGCCGGGTTGCAGACCTGAATGGAAAACCAACTGCGCCGGAGGAAGATGGTCAATATTTGGCCTGCCAGGTTTATCCCCTGGAAGACTTGGTTTTAGACACTATAAAGACTCATGGAGTCAGTGCCAAAGGGGAAATCGGCGGCATGGCCATGAAGAAATCTGAGATCAACCCACCGGTTAAAAAGATATGTTTTAAACCAGAATATCCGGATTTGTTAAATAACTATTCCTTAGAGGAAATGATTAAAAAATCCGGCCTGGCTTTTCCACCAAGTATCAGTGCCCTAAAAGACTTAGCAGTGGTGAGTCTGCCAAATCCTGGGGAATTAACGGCCACCGTTATTTTTGACGAAATAACATGTATTGAGAATGGCAATACCAGTGCCAGGCTTTTTGGTGTTGCTTTTGATATTGGCAGTACCACAGTTGCCGGGATGCTGCTGGATATCAATAAAGGAAAAGTCATTGCGGCAGCGGCTGAGACAAACCCGCAGACCGCTTTTGGGGCTGATGTTGTCTCCAGGATTAAAGCTGCCAGCACCGGGGAGGGGCTCGAAAAGCTATCCTCCCTGATCAGGGAATGTCTGAATACCCTGATTTCAGATCTATGTGGACAAGCAGGGATTACAGCTGCTGATATTTATCTGGTGACAATAGCCGGTAATTCCACAATGGAGCATCTGTTGATGGGAATATCACCGTCTTATCTTTGCCAGAGTCCTTATGCGCCGGTATTTAACTATATTCCTCCCTTATCTCCGGAAAATCTGAAGCTTAACATCAACCCCGGTGCCAAGGTTGTGCTGCTTCCGAATATTGCCAGTTTTGTAGGGGCAGATACTGTAGCGGCAATTACGGCAGAGGACCAGGACCTTACTGATAAAATGACCCTTCTGTTAGACCTTGGAACTAATGGGGAACTGGCTATTGGCAATCAAGATAAAATAGTTGTATGCTCTACTGCCGCCGGCCCGGCTTTTGAGGGGGCTGAATTGGCCTGTGGGATGAGGGCCGGTGAAGGTGCCATCGATAATGTTATTATCACAGATGATGTGCATGTAACAACGGTAAAAAATGCAAAACCCAGGGGAATCTGCGGTTCTGGAGTGATAAAGGCTATTGCGGAACTAATAAAGGCCGGGGTGATCGACAGTTCAGGCAGGTTTCTTAAAAGCAGCAAAGTGGCAGAACTTCCACCCCTGCTCAGGGAACGGATTCAGGAAAAAGACGGACAGAAGGTCTTCATTTTGACCTTTGCCGGGGAAAGTGCAACAGGCGGTGATGTTTTTGTAAGTCAGGGGGACATTAGACAAATACAGCTAGTCAAGTCATCAATACGCACGGGTGCTGAAATACTAATGGAAAATATCGGGGTGGCTGTGCATGAGGTCCAGCAGGTGTTAATAGCCGGGGCTTTCGGAAATTATATTGATCTGGATAGTGCTTTGGCCATTGGTTTAATACCTCAGACCGAGCTCTCAGTGGTCCACCCTGTCGGTAATGCGGCAGGTGCCGGTGCGGTTAAAGCCCTACTGTCAAAGAGGCATCTGGACAGATGTTATGCGGTTGCAAAGAAGGCCGGTTTTATTGAGTTAGCTAATCACCCGAAGTTTCGGGACAAGTTTATGAAAAATCTGTCGTTTTGATTAAAACGTGATATAGATTATATTTTTTAAGTTAGCTACAGTGTAAAATTATAATTAAAATTTAATTTACTCATTTAAAGAGGAGGTTAAAAAATGTCAACTCTGGAGGCTATCATAGAAGCAGTTATCATTGGTGATGCCTATATCGCAAAAGAGTTGTCCGAAAAGGCTGTGGCTGAAGGTATAGACGCGGAATCTATAATCAATGAGGGTCTTCTGGCTGGGATGATTATTGTTGGTGACAAATTTAAAAATAATGAATTTTGTGTGCCTGATGTACTGGTATCTGCGAAGGCTATGACCGCCGGGATGAATGTGGTAAAACCTCTGTTAGTCAGTAAAGGTATCAAGGAAAAAGGTACCGTAATAATCGGGACTGTAGAAGGGGACCTGCATGATGTGGGCAAAAGCCTGGTCATCATGATGCTGGAAGGTTCAGGATTTAAAGTGATTGATCTGGGTTTTGATGTTTCTGCCGAAGAATTTGCGGCAGCCGCAAAAGAGCATCAACCACAACTTGTTGCCCTTTCAGCTTTGACGACAACAACAATGCTTGAAATGAAAAGGATAATGAAACATTTAAAGCCTCTTGGTGTAAAAGTTTTAATCGGCGGAGCGCCAATTACACCTGAGTTTGCCGGTAAAATCGGTGCCGATGGATTTGCTGCTGATGCCATCGGGGCCATGGATGTAGCCAATGACCTGTTAGCATCCTATTAGTTTCCCTCCAAGGGTAATACTGGCACCGGTGGCAAAAGTATCTTTGAAAAAATATAGAAAATTTTTGTTTTCGGTGTTGCTTTTGTTGGGACAAGGTGCTATAATTTAAAAACGTGAGCTAAGTAAATCCGGCCCCTTGGTCAAGCGGTTTAAGACACCGCCCTTTCACGGCGGTAACACGGGTTCGAATCCCGTAGGGGTCACCATTTAAGAAATGATGAGGAAGCATATAATGTGCTTCCTTTTTTGTCGTGTAGAGCTGTAGCGTCATAAAAATTTTGAAGCGGATAATCGTCATAATTATATTGACTTATGTTGAAACTATTTTTTATAATATACATACATCTTGTTGGTTTATGTTGGTTGATGTTGCATGTGGTTGGTGAAGGTTAAAAATTGAGTTGGAGGATTTAATGATGAAAAGATATTTCAAAACTACTATATTTACGGTAATTGCTCTATTAATGGTTTTAATGACAGGATGCACAATGGCGGAAAACAACAAAACAGGTCAGCAGCCTGAAACAGAAAAATCCGTTACCCTAACAATTTCCGTTGCTGCAAGTTTAAAAGATGCTATGGAAGAAGTTCAGAAGCGTTACTTAGATGCAAAACCGAATGTTTCTATTAAATATAACTTCGGTTCTTCCGGTTCACTGCAGCAGCAGATCGAACAAGGTGCCCCTGTTGATGTATTTGTTTCAGCAGCCACGAAGCAAATGAAAGCTTTGCAAGAGAAATCACTAATTATCAATGAGACTAAGAAAGATCTGCTGAAGAACTCGGTGGTTTTAATAGTTCCGAAAGATTCTGTAAATGTGAGCGATTTTCAGTCTTTGACTTCCGATAGTGTTAAAAAAATAGGTTTAGGTGAACCTGCCAGTGTACCTGCAGGGCAATATGGAAAAGATGTTCTGACTTCTGTAAAGGTTTGGGATAATGTACAATCTAAATTGGTTCTGGCGAAAGATGTTCATCAGGTCTTGAGTTGGGTAGAATCTGGTGACGCTGATGCCGGCATTGTGTACATGACAGATGCTAAAATATCAGATAAAATTAAAATTGCTGTAGTTGCTCCGGAGGGTTCCCATTCGCCGGTAGTATACCCTGTGGCTGTGCTTAAAGACAGCAAACAAGCCGAGGCTTCCAAAGAATTTGTCGATTTCTTATTTGGTGAGATAGCCTCGCAAGTTTTTGAAAAATACGGGTTTACTAGTCTTGCAAACCAATAGTGATATAACATAGAAAGGAAAATTTATGGAAGCAGCTGTTTCTCCTTTATGGGTATCTCTCAAAACTGCGTTTACGGCAACAATTATAACCTTTTTCTTAGGCATTGCTGCGGCACGCTGGATGGTGTCGTTTAAAGGCAAAGGAAAAGGGCTAATTGATGGTCTGATACTCATGCCTATGGTTTTACCGCCAACTGTGGTTGGATTTATTTTACTCTTGATTTTTGGCAAAAACGGAATACTTGGACAAACATTGCTGCATATCGGGGTGAGTGTTGTTTTTTCATGGTTTGCTGCGGTCATCACAGCAACAGTAGTTGCCTTTCCTTTGATGTACAAGACTGCCCGCGGCGCTTTTGAGCAAATCGACCCCGACATCCTGGATGCGGCCCGTACTTTAGGCGTTTCTGAGTGGAAGATTTTCACTCGGATAATGCTTCCCCTATCAATGCCAGGGATTCTGGCAGGAATTGTGCTTTCTTTTGCCCGGGCCCTTGGCGAGTTTGGCGCAACATTGATGTTAGCAGGGAATATACCGGGACAAACCCAAACAATTCCGCTAGCCATTTTCTTTGCCGTTGAAAGCGGGGAAATGGATAAAGCTATAATCTGGTCCGGTATCATTATTGCCATATCATTGAGCGTTGTGCTTGCCTTAAACTATTGGTCAAAGTACCAGTACGTCTTCAACGAAAGGTCTCGGAGGACAAAAAATGGAACTATTAGTTGATATCTCTAAAAAATTTGAGGGTTTCGAATTAGCTGTCAGCTTCGAAGTTAATAATGAAACACTTGGGTTTTTGGGGGCTTCCGGATCAGGCAAAAGTTTAACACTTCGGGGCATAGCCGGACTTATAACACCTTCCAGGGGGAGAATTATATTAAACGACAGGGTTCTTTTTGATTCGGAAAGGGGAATTAATTTACCTGCCCAAAAGCGGAGTGTGGGTTTCTTGTTTCAGAACTATGCGCTTTTTCCACACCTGACTGTTGCACAAAACATTGCCTTTGGCTTGCAAAAGCTGCCTAAAAAGGAACAAGTCCGTAGAGTGGAAGAGAAATTAACAATGACGCAATTAGAAGGGCTGGGCTCAAAATACCCGTATCAACTTTCCGGCGGTCAGCAACAGCGTACAGCACTTGCGAGGGCCTTAGCTATCGAGCCGGATGTTTTGCTGCTGGATGAACCATTTTCGGCACTTGACAATCATTTGCGAAGCCAAATGGAGAAAGAATTGATTGAAACTCTTTCTAACTACAAAGGGATAACGATTTTCGTAACTCATAATCTGGAAGAGTGCTATAGAGTTTGCGATAAAATAGCGGTCATGGAAGCCGGTCAAGCTGTTACCTGTGGCTCTAAGGAGGATATTTTTTTAAATCCCCAAAAGGTCAGCATTGCTCGACTTACAGGATGTAAAAATATTTCAAAATGCAAGGCTGTTTCCTCGTCAAATGCAGTTATGGCTGCAGATTGGGGTTGCAGTCTTGATGTGGATCAACCAGTATCCCCACAATCGACGCATATCGGGATAAGGGCACATCAGATACATTTCGTTAAGGACTTAAGCCTTAAAAACACGTTTCCGTGCTGGGTTGCTGATGTTGCTGAAACACCATATCAAACAACTCTTTATTTAAGCTTGAATACTCCCCCGGCAAACTCCAACCAATATCACATCCAAGTTAAGCTAAATAAAGACAAATACCTTGACTCCTTGAAACAAAGACCTCTTCCCTGGCTAGTTCACTTAGCACCAGAATATCTTTTTTTAATGAAGGATTAAAACGATTCAGTTTAAGTCAACCTATAGATGTGCTATAATTGTTTCAGACAATCACCCATCGTAGAGCGAGGTGAATTTAGTGAGTAACGAGGTTTCCTATACCCCGGAGGAAGTGGCCAAAATCCTGAAAATTTCACGCTTTACGGTTTATGATCTAATTAAACGTGGTGATTTAGTAGCTTATCGAATAGGCAGGAAGGTTAGAGTTGAACCAACTGACTTGGAAGCCTATAAACAAAGGGGCAAAGGAATAAATTCGGCAATTGAGCAGCCCGTGACAAGGCATGCGGAGAGTATCGTGCCGGTTGATGATGGATTGATAATTTGTGGACAGGATATTATTCTTGATATTTTGACCAGGCATTTGGAAAAGAAGACGCCCCATGTCCGTTTTTTAAGGCAATATATTGGCAGTATTGACGGTCTCTTGTCCCTTTATCGGGGTACGGCAAATGTTGTGACAGCCCATCTATGGGATGGTGATACTGACGAATATAATATCCCATATATCAGGAGATTACTGCCTGGGCACAAAACGATGGTTGTCAATTTAGCATACCGGAACGAGGGTTTTTACGTTGCCAAGGGTAATCCTAAAGGAATTAAGGATTGGAATGATTTGACCCGGGCCGACATCCGTTTTATAAATCGTGAAAGAGGTTCCGGAGCCAGGGTTTTGTTAGATGAGAAGCTGCGTAAACAGGATATCGCCCATGAACATATTAATGGATACAAACAGGAAGAAATGAGCCATTTAGCTGTAGCCAGTTGTGTTGCCCGTGGTGATGCCGATGTTGGACTCGGAATTGAGAAGGCTTCTGCCCAAGTAAAGGAGACGGAATTTATTCCTCTCAAGAAGGAACGCTATGATTTGGTGATACGAAAGGATGATTTTGATAAGCCTCAATTCCTTTCACTGATGGCGGTCCTGAAATCAGAGTCATACCGGAATGAAGTAGAGGGAATGGGAGGATATGATATTTCCCAAATGGGGGAAGTCATGGCTGAAATTAAATGAGCACTGCGGTAAAAATAGGCTGCGCATCTTTTCGATGCTGCAGCCTTTCTTCTTGGGTTTAAAGTGTTATTTATTTGGACCATGAATTATATTTGCTGATATTGGAAAATAATAAACTTGGGGTATACAAAGTTAAATCTATACGGAAGGTGTTTAGAAAATGCAAATCGGAAATATTCATATCGGCTCGGCTCGAACTGCCAAGCCGCCAGTTTTGAGCGTTGGAGCAACGCATTTCCTATGGGATATCCTCGTATCCAGATACGATATTATTATGGCCACACAACATTACTTGAATTATGTACATGATCCTGATTTCAGATTTATTCTGGAGCAGGGGCTGACAAAAGTATTGGAACAACAGGTTAATGAATTGGAAAAAGAATTGGATAGGTATCGTCTGCCTTTACCGGAACGGCCGCCCAAGTCAGTCAGGTTTCAACCTGAAACCAATGTAATAAGTGACGAATATGTTTTTAACAGGCTGTTTACAGGTATTCAGGGGTTTATAGACAACCAAATAAATGCCATACGGACAGCTGTTTTTAATGACCCTGTAAGAAAAATTTTTATAAAGTATCTCAATAAAGAACTTGATTTGTACAATAAACTTTGCAGATATGGCAAACTAAAAGGGTGGATAGTATTGCCGCCAATGGTAAACTTTTGATAACTGGAGGTGTTAAAATTGGTTCAGATAGGTAATTTCCACATTGGTACCGCCGATACTGCTATAAAAAGTACTCTTACCGTTAGCGAAGCATATGTGCTATGGGAGAACCTGATCGGCAGATATCAACTCCAGGAACTCCTCCAGTTGATGGAAAATTATGTCCATGATCAAGAATTTGCTTATTTAATTAAACAACATTTTAATGGCGTCTTAGCAAAGCAGATTAATATCCTAGAGAAACAGTTTGATTATTTTCGCATGCCTTTACCCAAGAGACCATCCAAAAGTGTCGAGTTTGAAGCAAATAGCGGAACAATCAAAGACCATTATCTCTTTAGAAGGCTTTTTACCAATGTGCAGGAGTTTTTATCTATATGTTCGATCTCTGTCAAGTCTACCATAATTAATGATGAGTTAAGAGAAATGTTTGTAAAGATGTTAATGGAGAAAATAGAGATTTTCGATGATTTATGTAAGTATGGAAAGGTTAAGGGTTGGTTTCAGGTTCCGCCTTTTTTTCCACAACAATAATAAGACCCGGAGTAACCAAAAAACCTTTGAAAGGCCGAGAATAAGCAAATAATAACCTAATAAGCAGTTATCACTAAAAATTTATAATAATCACCATTTGACTTATAATCCGTGAAGTCGTATAATATATTTTACTGACAGAGAGTGTGCCCTAAGGACTAAAGGCAATTATTGAATCAACAGTCCGAAAGACTTAAAGGGGAAGAAAAACTGAAAACCCTTGCTAAAACTGCGGATGTAGCTCAATTGGTAGAGTATCGGCTTCCCAAGCCGAGGGTTGCGGGTTCGAGCCCCGTCATCCGCTCCAAAATTTATAAAAGCAACCAATACATAGGGGGTCTGAACCAATGGGAAAACATATTAAAACTGTGAATAAAATTAATCTTCAGGAAACTGTAAAAGATGGCGGCTGTGGCGAATGCCAGGCTTCCTGCCAGTCTGCTTGCAAGACTTCCTGCACCGTAGGCAACCAAGTTTGCGCGAAATAACCAAGTAAGCTTAGAATTTTTGATTCCGTATTTTCTAAATACCTGAAGCTTTTAGACAAAAACCTGATCTCTAATGGGATTGGGTTAATTTTTTGAGTAAAAAACCGATTAGGGGCCATTGGGGGAATGAACATGATCCATAAATTCGAAATCGGCGGTCTAAAGATTGTTTTGGATGTCAACAGCGGAGCGGTACATATTCTGGACGGTCTGGCCTGGGACATGCTTGATGATGTGCAAGTGCTGTCCAGGGAAGAAGTTGCTGCCAAATATCAGGCTCGCTGCAGCCGGGATGAGGTCTTGGAGGTCCTGGATGAAATTAATGGTTTGACAAAGCAGGGTGTACTGTTTTCAGAGGATAAATATGTTCCGCTAACAGGTGCCAACACCCCGCCGATTGTTAAATCTATTTGTCTTAATGTCTCTCATGACTGTAACCTCGGATGCAGGTACTGTTTTGCCGGCAAAGGCCATTTCGGCGGTCCGCGGGCTTTAATGTCCTACGAGGTAGGGTGCCGGGCCATTGATTTCCTGCTGGAATCCTCAGCGGGACGCCGGCATTGTGAGCTGGATTTCTTTGGCGGTGAGCCCTTAATGAACATTGAGACCGTAAAAAGGCTTGTCACATATGGAAATTCCAGGGCCGCCCAAAAAAGCAAAGAGATAAAATTTACTTTAACCACCAATGCGCTGCTGCTTAATGATAAAATCAGTGATTTTTTGAACAGGGAAAATATAAGTGTGGTCCTGAGTCTTGATGGCCGACCGGCCGTAAATGATGTGATGCGGCCATTGGCTGGGGGTATCAAAGGCAGCTATGAACATATCAAACCCAAAATTACTTCGTTAATCGAAAGTCGTAATAACGAAAACTATTTTGTCAGAGGCACTTATACCAGAGAAAACCTTGACTTCTCAAAAGATGTACTGCATCTGGCTGATCTTGGATACAAATATATTTCGGTGGAACCGGTGGTGGGGGCGCCTGCTGAGGAATGGTCCCTGCGGGAACAGGACCTGCCCCAGCTATGCCAGGAGTATGACGATCTGGTCCGGGAATATGTAAGCAGATTAAATTCAGGCAAGCCTTTTGAATTTTTTCACTTTAACCTTGATTTAAATAATGGGCCCTGTCTGCCGAAAAGATTGTCAGGTTGCGGCGCAGGCCATGAATATATGGCTGTGACCCCGGAAGGAGATTTATTCCCCTGCCATCAGTTTGTAGGCAGAGAAAATTTCAAGCTGGGTACAGTTTGGGAGGGGGTTATCAACCAGGCTATAGTGGATGAATTCCGCGGTGCTCACGTGTATAACAAAACAAAGTGCCGGAGCTGCTGGGCCAAATTTCACTGTGGCGGCGGTTGTCATGCCAATGCGGAATTTGCTAACGGGAATATTGCCGAACCGTACTCGGTGGGGTGCGAACTGGAAAAAAAGAGACTTGAGTGCGCGGTTTATGTCCAGGTCATAAAAGCAGGATATAACGAGATATGAGAATATTCAGAGATATTGCCGGAAATAATTGAAGGTAATTTGCATAAACCGCCCTAAACCGGGCGGTTTTGTCAAATGTCGAAAAAATGGGGTTTACGGTAAAGGTTTCCTATGCTATAACCTGACTTTTACAGTTTGAAAAATGTGAGAAGCCCCTAGTTGTTGAAACTGTGGGCTTTTTCTTGTTATAACCGTAGTTAAATTTTGTTATGCTNACATCAAGAAAAAGTGTAAAAAAACGCGGAACTCCGCGTTTTTAAAGAATTAACTTAATTGTCTCTAGCTAATTTGCTATGCTAACTGTAAAAGTCAGGCTAAACCGGGCGGTTTTGTCAAATGTCGAAAAAATGGGGTTTACGGTAAAGGTTTCCTATGCTATAATTATAATGAAATTAAAGAAGATTTGCCTTTTGACATGTCTTTGGAATGTCTTTTTTTATCAAAAAATGTAATATTGGTTCTGGAAAGGAGCGATCATGAAGTCGTCCAAGAAGAATATCAACGAGCTTCTGGTGAGGATAAAGGACGGTTTTAGCGCAGTATTTATTAAAGCACGCAAAATAAAGCTTACTTTGCCCCGGCCTTCTGCTTCTCTAATTCGACTAACGACAGATAAGACAAAGAAACTAAAAGCCAAGTACCGTCATGCAAGATTGCGCTTAACCCCACGCAAACCTCTTCTTCGACATATAAAGAATATTAGCTTTCCCAAATTCTCGCTTTCTCAACTTTTTGTATCCGGTGACCTTAGTAAATATCTGTATCTGAAAACTGCTCTGGCAGCGGTAATGGTGGTTGCTTTAGGTTTTGTCTTGATTAAAGTTAATACCAGTGTTGATGCCTTTGCAGTTGAAGTTAACGGGAAACAAGTCGCAGTTATAACGGATAAAACCAATGCCGAAAAGCTTTTCAATGACATGAAAGCTGAGAAAGCAAGAATCTGGAACCGTAATGTTACTGTACAGCAGAATCTTGATTTTAAAAATATCAAGGCTAAAGAATTTCAAGTTGACAGTCTTAATATGCTTGAGGATGAGTTAAATAAAAGCCTTACTTTTGTAGCTGTTTCCACCGGGATCAGGGTGAACGGCCAGGTCGCAGTTGTGGTTAAGGATGAAGCTGCGGCTGCCAAGGTGTTGCAAATACTTAAAGAATCTTTCATAAACAATAATCTGCAGGTTGATTCAGTGGATTTTCAGGAAGAAATTGAATTAGTGCAAGTTCCGGTTTCCCTGGAGGACGTATTAGACACTCCGGAAGCCGTGGCCCTTTTAAAAGAAGGAAAAGAAAAGAAAGTAACACATACGGTTGCAGAAGGGGATTCCCTGTGGTCAATTGCCCGTCACTATGATACGCATGTAGAAGATTTATTAAAGATAAATCCCGCGATTAAAGGGGAGCATCTGGACTTAGGACAGGAAATCACTCTCGCAGCTACGGAGCCGATGCTTAATGTAATAGTTTCCGGCAGAGAGACAGTAAAGGAAACTATCCCTTACAAAATTGTAGTTCAAACAGATAAAAGTATTTACCGGGGTAAGCAACAGGTTAAGACAAAAGGACAAAATGGCACAAAAGAAGTAGCTTACCAAATCACCTATAAAAACGGTGCCGCAGTCAGCAAAAAAGTTCTGGATGAAAAAGTCCTTCAGGCAGCCAAAGATCAGGTTGTGGCCAAAGGTTCCAAAGTGGTTGTGGCCTCCCGGAACAGCGGTGGCATAATGAACTGGCCCGTCGGCGGTAAAATCACCTCTTCCTATGGTAAGCGATGGGGGAGAATGCATACCGGAATTGATATTGACGGGTATACCGGCCAGCCGGTTGGGGCAGCTGCGGCCGGTGTGGTTACAGACGCCGGAAGAGATGGCGCCTATGGCAATATGGTTACCATTAAGCATAGTAACGGCTTGGTAACACGCTATGCGCACCTGTCCAAAATTGAAGTTTCAACAGGCCAGCATGTTGATAAGGGTGACCTTATCGGTAAGGTCGGTTCAACAGGGCGCAGCACCGGACCCCATCTTCACTTTGAGGTCTTAAGCGGTGGCAGTTTCAAAAACCCAATAACAATGCTTAGATAGAAATTTCACCCCACAAGAATTCTTGTGGGGTTTTTTATTTATAGTCGAATAATTGGATATTTTGCTGATGATTATTTCTTTAAATAAGAACTAACCTGTGCTATAATTATATTCTGGTATTGGGTCACGATGTGTGGTTATGGACAGGCTGCTCATTTTTCATTTGGGTTTGCAATGTGAGAATGAAATTACATTTTATAAGGGGATGATTTCATTGGCATTTATGAATGCAAGAAAACGCAATAAAACTGCCACAATAATTATGGTAGTATTGATTTCCGCAGGTCTTCTCGCTTCGGTATCAATCGGCTACTTTACAGGTTTTACCTCTACCCCGGTGGTTCCTAATGCGAGTGCCCCTATTACCGGTTCCGGGGAGTCAGTAGCTGTTCAAAACTTCCAAAATGGCTCGAGTCTGTTGCAGCAGGGAAAAACCGAAGAGGCTGCCAAATTTTTTGAGGAAGCACGTAAAGGCTTTGAAGAGGTAGTCAAAAATGAACCCAAGAATATCCAGTCATTGGGTGATTTGGCAACATCGTATTTTTATCTGGGTCAAACCGATAAAGCAATTGAGACCGCTAACAAGGCATTAGCTGTAGAACCAAAATTTACAAATGTCAGACTCAATTTGGCAAGATACCTGTTTTACGGTAAAAATAACGCTTTAGGTGCTCTTAATGAATTAAAACAGATTGAAAAAGGTGATGTCAACTACGCGGCTGCCCAGCAATTTATGACTGAAATTAACAAAAGCAAGTCTCTGCCGCCAGGGCCCTTAGCTCCTTCCAACGGTTCTGCTACTACAAAATAAAGAGTTGCCGAAAACCCTGTAATTCGTAATTCACAGGGTTTTTCGCTATTTAAGGGGTCCCCCCCTTGCCCCATTAATTACCGGTAGGTTTCTGGGGCTTCCCTATGTATAATGAAATGGGAGAATATTAAAGGGGGATGTGCAATGGGCAGCCTTGTTTTTGCTTCTGTTGACCATGGTTTCCTATTGTCCAAAATAGGAAAAATAGCGGTTATCTTAGCCTTGCTATGCATGGCTTTTTTTATTAAGGAACCGGTCATGGCCAAATCTTATCTTTACAAAATCATCAGGGAAGCTTCGCGGGTGCAAATGATGTGGCAAACCCGCGGCTGGCAGGAAATTAGAGGTAATCATTTTATTATCAAATACACACCCAGGGATAATAATGTGGCCGGATTGGTTTTGGAGATTGCCGAAAATAGTTATGAACCTGTTAGCCGAAAATTTGGTTATGCGCCTACCAAGCAAACTATAATCGTAGTTTATCCTACCAAAGAATCCCTGAACAGGAGTTTTGGCTGGGATGCTGATGAAAGTGCCATGGGTGTCTATTGGGCTGGAGTGATTAGGGTACTATCGCCTAATGATTGGATTGAAGGAGAGGACCCCGAGGCCCAGGCTCGGATTTTTGCAGACGAGGGGCCGGTTGTGCATGAATTTACGCATTTAGTGGTTGATTATGCTTCGGGGGGCAACTACACCAGGTGGCTGACTGAAGGGATTGCCCAATATGAGGAAGGCAAATTGACAGGATATGAGATGGATCGCCCGGTTATTACAGCCGCAGATCAGATGTACCCTTTAGACAGGATGGACAGGGAGTTTGACAATTTGCCAAATCAGAATATGGCGTACTATGAATCTCTTCAGGCTGTTAATTATCTGGTACACCATTATGGTGAAAAGGCCATATATGATCTATTGGCTCAATTAGGCTCCGGTCTTACTATGGATGAGAGTTTTAAAAATGTTTTTGGAATTTCTCTGGTTCAATTTGAAACTAATTTTAAAGAATGGACAGTGGAGAATCACTAAAATAGTTATATTTCCTATTGATTCTGGAAAATATAGTAGTCAAAAGAAAAAATTTGAGAGGTGTCAGGGGAAGACTTGGCGTAAGCCAAGTTTTCTCATATGGCAGGAATAATACAGTCCAGCGAGAATATACAATAAGTATGAGTTTTCGACTGTTTTACTCCTGAGGAGGTTAAAAGGTGCAAAAGTTGTGTATTACAGGTGGTCAACCTTTAGTAGGAACTGTAAGAGTCAGTGGTGCCAAAAATGCAGCACTGACCATTATATCAGCGGCTTTATTGGCCAGTGAGCCGGTTTATCTTGAGAACATTCCCTTTATAACGGATGTTGAAGTGCTGTTAGATATTGTCGCTAATTTGGGTGTTAAAGTAGAAAAAACAGGAAAAGACAGTGTCACTATCACTGCATCCGGGAAGGTTGAAACAAAGACTCCATATAAAGAAGTAAAGAAGCTGAGAGCCTCGAATCTGTTGTTGGGTCCTCTGCTCACCAGATTTTTCAATGCTGAAATTGCTTTGCCCGGGGGATGCAATATCGGCAGCCGTCCCATGGATCTGCATATTAAAGGCCTGGAGGCCCTGGGAGCAAATATCAGACTGGAGCACGGATTTATTAAGGGTTCCTGCAACCGTCTGAGTGGTTCGAAGGTGTACCTGGATTTTCCCAGTGTAGGTGCTACCGAAAACATCATGATGGCAGCTGCCCTGGCCAAAGGTCAGACAATCCTGGAGAATGTGGCCAAAGAACCGGAAATAGTTGATCTGGCAAATTTTCTAAATAGTATAGGCGCAAAAATAAGAGGGGCAGGTACAGATGTCATTAAAATCGAAGGTGTCGATCAATTGGGCGGCGGCCGCTACTCGGTAATTTCCGACCGGATTGAGGCCGGGACTTTTATGGTAGCTGCAGCTGCAACAAAAGGAGATTTGCTGATTGATCATGTTATCCCGACCCATGTTGAACCTCTGATTGCCAAACTACGAGAAGCAAATGTTGAGGTGACGGAGGAAGATGACAGTATCAGGGTCAGATACAAGGATACACTAAAACCTATTGATATAAAAACCCTGCCGTACCCGGGCTTTCCTACGGACATGCAGTCCCAAATGATGGCGATGCTGACTGCGGTTAAGGGGACAAGTGTGATTGTCGAAAACGTTTTTGAAAACAGGCTGCAGGTTGCAGATGAGTTTAAGCGAATGGGTGCCAGAATCAAAGTCGAGGGGCGCACAGCGATTATTCAGGGTGTCCAGAAGCTTCAGGGCGCACAGGTTAAGGCTTCTGACTTAAGGGCCGGAGCCGCGTTAATCATTGCCGGGCTGATCGCCGACGGAGACACGGAGATTTGCAATACTCATTATATTGACAGGGGATATGAAAATATTGAAAATAAATTGATCGAAGTTGGGGCGAAAATTTATAGACAATAGCCTTTTCTTTGATACTTTTGCTTTGTTACCAAATTTTTTTAAGAAAAGCAGGAAATTTCTGTGTTAAGAAGAAGTATATGTTATCAAAATTGTCTAAGGGTGTGTTTCTGTGTCGAAAAGAGAAACTTTTAAAATGAAGCCTTTAGCGCAGTTGGGGTTAATTTTTATAAGCATTACAGGTGGCGGGGCCCTTGTCTGGACGGCGTTTCTTCTATATTATCTGGAGGCAACTAAGGAACAAATCACACCTTTGATCACAGTAGTAGCACCTATAGGATTCGCCTTCGGGCTGTTGATGCTGCTTTTGGTTAACAGATTGTTGGCCAAAATATTTGAGATTTTTCTCACAGTACTGAGTAAAGTTGCAGAGAAGGATCTGACTCAGAAAATATATTTTCCAACCTCAGATGTGTTTGGACGAATGGCAATTGCATTCAACAAAATGCTGGAAGATATCAGGCTGACTATCCATCAAAACATGGGCACCGCGCAGATGGTAGCTTCCGAAGCCGGTCAGGTTTCTACAGCTATTGAGGAAGCTACGGCTTCGATTCAGCAGATATCTGCGGCAATCCAGCAGATTGTTGGCGGTACTCAGGGCCAGGCCCTGCAGTTAAATGAAACCCTTCAGATTACCAGGGAACTTTCCGCTGCGGTACAACAGATTGCCGCTAACTCGGAAGCTGCTTACAGTTCGTCCAGAAATGCCTCAGAACTGGCTTCTAAGGGGGCCATCGAAGTTGAACGGGCTGTACATAAAATGAATACCATATCTGATACTGTTAGTAATTCGGCACAAGTGGTCAAAACTCTGAACGAAAGATCTGAGCAAATTGGAGAAATTGTTAATGTAATTACCTCAATTGCTGACCAGACCAACTTGTTGGCCTTAAACGCTGCGATTGAAGCAGCCCGGGCCGGTGAACACGGGCGGGGTTTTGCTGTGGTGGCAGATGAAGTCAGAAAATTAGCCGAAGGTTCGGCTAAGGCCGCCCAGCAAATTGGCGAATTAATTAAGGAGATTCAGGAGGAAACCTCAAGGGCTGTAGTTTCAATGGTAGTTGGCAGCAAGGAAGTAGAAGAGGGAGTTGTAATTGCGTCTGAAGCCCAGTCTGCTTTAAGCGAAATAGTTGAGACAGTCAACAAAACTGTCCGCATGGTGCAGGAAATAACAACAGCCGCCCAACAGCAGTCCAATGGCATTACTCAGGTAGTGCAGTCTATCGATAAAGTAAACAATATTGCACACCAGGTTTCTGTAGCGACCCAGCAGGTTTCAGCCTCCGCGCAGCAGCAGATGAATACAAATGAACAGGTAAGTTCCAATGCGTCTAGGATGGCTCAATTTGCGGAACAACTTCGTGAACGGATAAGTAAGTTCAAGGTTTAGTTAAATGTGGGAGCCATAAAGCCATGGAGAAATCCATGGCTTTTCGACTTATTTGAACTGAGGGATGAAATGAGCCATACAAATGAAACAACTGTGGTTTTTAAGAATAAGAGCTTTGACCTAAAAATTGTCGAAGATGTTGATTATTTGCTTGGTTTGGTGAAAACCGATGATGATGTGCCTTTTTGGGCGGTTTTATGGCCCGCAGCCATAGGGATGTCCGAGTACATTTGGGAGAACATTGATTTCACAGGGCAACGGGTGCTGGAACTCGGAGCCGGTTTGGGTTTAGTTGGGTTGGTGGCGGCAGCTAAGCAGGGTGAGGTGGTGCAGACAGATTTTATTGCCGAGGCCCTGCAGTTGGCGCAGGAAAATGCGGGGAAAAATGGAATAACTAAAGTGACACAGGTTTTAGCTGACTGGCGTGATTTTCAGATTGGTGAGAAGTTTGACTGGATTTTAGGTTCTGATATCCTTTATGACCCATCTGTTCATCCATACTTAAGAAAAATATTCAATGAAAACCTGGATCAGGGCGGTCGCATATTGCTGGCAGATCCAGGCCGGGATGATGCCGGAAGATTTATTGAGAGCCTGGAAAAGGCCGGTTGGGATGTCATAAAGGTGACGAAAAAGGTATTTGAATCAGGGCGCAGGGTAAACGTTTCTTTATATTTGCTTAAACCAAAGCCATAGACTGGGGGAACAGTATGCGGGCGTGTACTTTAGCCAGTGGGAGTTCGGGAAATGCCACTTATATAGCAGGTGATGAGGCTGCAGTTCTGGTCGATGCGGGACTGAGCGGAAAAATGATTACAGCTCAGCTGGACACATTGAATATTAACCCGTTGACACTCCGTGGGATCCTGGTGACACATGAGCATAGTGATCATATAAAGGGTGTCGGCATTGTATCCAGGAAATATGATCTGAAAATATATGCCACTGAAAAGACATGGGATGAGATTAGCCCGGTACTGGGTAAGGTTCCTCCTTATACCCAGTGTGTTCTGGAACAGGGAAAGGTTTTGGAAATTGGGGACTTAAAAGTAGAGCATTTTAAATCTTCCCATGATGCTGTTGATTCAGTAGGTTATGCTTTCTGTTCTGGTGATACAAAAATTGGCGTTTCTACAGATACAGGGTTTTTGACCAATAATGCCAGGAAATGCCTGGAGGACTCTGATTTGTTGATTTTCGAAGCAAATCATGATGTAAATATGTTGAGAAATGGCACTTATCCCTGGGCGCTAAAAAAGAGAATCTCCAGTGATAAAGGGCATCTCTCCAATATTGCGGCAGGCCATTGTTTAGCATCATTGGCCTGTGGGAAGACTAAAGGTGTAATTCTGGCCCATTTAAGCAGTGAGAATAATTTACCTGAACTCGCATATTCTACAGTGGCGGAGATACTTGAAGAGGCAGGGCTGTCTCCAGGTAAGGAGTTTGCCCTGGAAGTGGCGCCTAGATTTGAGGCGGGAACCTTATGGCAACTGGATTAAGGGGGGAATAATGTGTATTCAAATGATCGGGATTTTTATTCCGGAGGCCGGCGCCCGAGTTCACTTTCATATTTAGCAGCAGCTTTATTGGGAGCTATAATCGGTGGACTCTTTGTGGTCTACCTGACTCCCCAGCTCATTAAAAAGCTGCCTGCAGAGGATATTAGGCAAAATAATACTGTTCCTCCACCGGCGGCAGCCGGTTTAGTTTCTCCGGTGATTGAAATTGCAGAAAAAGTAGGGCCAACAGTTGTGGGTATAAGCAACCGGGTTAGTGTGTCCGGCTTTTTTTCAAACCGGCGGGTGGAAACCGGGTTCGGTTCCGGCGTGGTTTTAAGTGAGGATGGGTATATCGTTACCAACTATCATGTGATGAAAGATGCAGATCAATTAATAGTAACACTTCCCAATAGTAAAATGAAGCCCGCAAAAATAGTTGGTGTGGATCAGCGTTCAGATTTAGCTGTAATTAAAGTTGATGAAAAGGGTTTACAGCCTGCTGTGTTTGGAAATTCAGATAATGTTAAAGTAGGAGAACTGGCCGTAGCCATCGGCAATCCATTAGGCGAGAAACTGGCCAGCACCGTAACTGCCGGGGTAATCAGTGCCCTCAACAGAACTGTCGACCTTGAAGAAAGACAGTTCCGGCTCCTGCAGACTGATGCCGCAGTGAACCCGGGCAACAGTGGCGGGGCTTTGGTTAACTCCCGCGGGGAAGTAATTGGCATTAACAGTATAAAAATTGTGGACGTGAATGTGGAAGGCCTGAACTTTGCTATTCCCAGCAATACGGTTAAGCCTATTGTTGATTCCATTATCAAAAACGGCAGAGTTATTCGGCCTTACTTAGGTGTGATCGGCGGCGATGTTAATGAGGCTCTGGCTGAGCAATATAAGCTGGCGGTAAACACAGGTGTATATGTGAGTGAACTGGTTCCCGGAGGGCCTGCTCAAAAAGCTGGTTTGAAAGCTGGGGATGTAATTGTATCTTTGAACAAAAAGCAAGTCAAAGATTTCGGTGATTTACGGGAGATCATTGAAAAGCTGCAAATCGGAGATGCCGTTGAGGTTTTGGTAATGCGGGGCAAGGATGAAAAAAGTATGAGTGTGAAACTAAGTGAAATGCCGCCGGAATAAAGTGAAACTTGCTTCAGGTGGAGCTTTTTTTCTCCACCTGAAGTTTAGTTGAACTTAGCCATCGGACAAAATCCGGCTCATTTACTAAAGGGGTCTGAACTGACCTTGAGCAGCTTGTAAAGGGCTTTTACTTTTGAGCGGGCAATTAGAGCGTCTTTTTCTGAGCCGAAGAATTTAACCATCTGAGAATTATCTCCCCAGGGGATGATTTTCTCGATTTTTGTTAAATTTATCAAATAACATTTATGGGATCGGAAAAAGTTATTCTTGTCCAGCCTTCTCTCGATATCATTGATGGACTCATGGGTCTCATACCTGTTGTCAATGGTGTGGACAACTGTTTTTTTGCGGTCTTTTTCAACGTAAAAAATGGTATGGAAATCAATGAAATGAAGCTCATAGCCAGACCTGATATAGAGCTTATCAGCTGATTTGAAAATATTTGCTACATTCTGCCTCTCAATTTCACGTTCCGCCAGACGGACGTGAATCCGCTCCAAAGCTTTTTCGACCCGGTCTTGAGTGAATGGTTTAAGAATATAGTCAAAAGAAGAGATTTCGAAGGCTGCGGCAGCAAAGTCCCGGCTGCCGGTGACGAAAACGATGATGATATCATCGTTTTTTTCCATCAGTTTTTTGGCCGCCGTCATGCCGTCCAACTCAGGCATCTCAATAGTCATAAACACGGCCTGAGGTTTAAGTTTATGGGAGAGGGCTAACAACTCGAGCCCGTTGCGAGCCTCTACGATTAATTCAATGTCGCTGCGGTTTTCGAAGAGGCTGCGCAGAAGTGTACTGTCATCGGGTTTATCCTCAGCGATTAAAATTCTGATTGGTTTGCGGGACATGGATAGACTAACCCCCTCCGTTTTTTGTAAGGTATATATAGTCTTTTTCTTTGACATATTTAGTTAATTATCCTTCCAAGAAGGGTTATAATGTAGGAATTATGGGGTAAATTGCAGTTTTTCCGTGTTTTTTAATTCGGAGGGCAGCCGTGAACATTAATATTATTGCTGTAGGCAAGATCAAAGAAAGATACCTGGAAGAAGGTATCAGGGAATATTCAAAGAGACTCAGGCCATACGCCGCTGTGAGCATCAGTGAGGTGGCAGACGAAAAAACCACCGAAGGGGCCAGTATAAAAGAGCAGGAACTGGTTAAGGCCGCAGAAGCAGAACGCATTCTCCGGCACGTAAAACCAGGGCAGGTTGTAGTTGTGCTGGCCATTGAAGGGCAGATGCTGGACTCGCCTGAGCTGGCCCAGGCCATAGCCTCCTGGGGTCTGGCGGGAAAAAGCGAGGTCGCTTTTGTGATCGGGGGGTCGCTGGGCCTGCACAAAAGTGTGATGGAGCGGGCTGACCTGAGGCTGTCCTTTGGGAAGTTGACATACCCGCACCAGCTGATGCGGTTGATTTTGACGGAGCAGATTTATAGGGCGTTTAAGATTAACCGGGGTGAACCGTATCACAAATAAAGTTTACTTTACAACTTTATTGATTTAAAGCCAGTCAACCCAAGAAGATTGAACTGGCTTTTTTATTTGTTTTACAAGTGGTAACCAACAATATAGCTAGCGAAATTGCAGGAATTTTGCAGTTTATATAGAAAAACATCAAATCATGTCAAATTATGGATTACAATAAGATTTAAGGTGTCCAATATGCTTAGAAACTTCCCTTTTGTTTCTGATATTTGAAAGGAGGTTTATTATGGAGTTAAAGCTATATAAACTAATAGTTGAATCATCGCCTAATATGATTTGGAAATCTGGTATAGATGGCAAGTGTGACTATTTCAACAACACGTGGTTGGGTTTTACTGGAAAAACGTTAGAGCAAGAGATGGGAAATGGTTGGGCTGAAGGTGTACATCCAGACGATTTAGAAAGTTGTTTAAAAATTTATTTAGAATCATTCAGTCAACGGCAACCGTTTGAGATGGAATATCGCTTACTACGTTTTGACGGGGAGTATCGATGGATAGACGATAGAGGAGTCCCATTTTACAATGATAATGGAAACTTTGCAGGATATATTGGTAGTTGTATCGATGTCACGGAGAAAGTTGAGGGCGAACAACTGAGAAAAGAAGCACAAGTAGATGGCCTCACAGGAACTAATAACAGGCAGTTTTTTGAGAAGTTATTTAAAACAGAGTTTGAAAAGGCAATTAAATACAGAACAATGCTATCTGTTATTCTAATGGATGTTGATGATTTTAAATCTATAAATGACGTATATGGACACTTAATAGGAGACCAAGTTCTTACCAACGTAGTTAATGTCATTGAGTCAAGTCTTCGTGATTCAGATTTTTGCGGTAGATATGGCGGGGAAGAGTTTGTTGTTGCGTTGCCTAATACTTCATTAGAGCAAGCAATTAAGGTTGCGGAGCGACTTCGCCAACAGATTGAAAACAACAGTGTTGAAATTGAAGGAAGGAAAATCAAAGTTACTGTTAGTCTTGGAGTAACACAGTTAAGTAATGAAAAGGAAGCTTACAGATTGATTGACAAAGCTGATAAAGCTATGTATAGCTCCAAAACTAGAGGGAAAAATCAAGTGACTATTGCTGATTAACTACAGGGGTGTTAATATGGCTATCTATTAAAGTCAATACAAAGTTATTGTCGAATTCAAAGTCTTAACATTAATGTGATTGCCGAAGGGGTAGAGACCGAAGACCAATTGCATTTTCTACGTAACCATAATTGCAAACAGGTTCAAGGATATATTTATAGCAGACCCGTAAAAGTTGAAGAATTTAGAAAAATGCTAAGTAATGGACAAATTGAAGCTTGCGCACAACGAAACGAACTGCATCGCGAATTTGTTAATCGACGCAAATATTATCGTATTCATTTAACTCATCCGTTGTTGGCGGATATGACCATTATCAAATTTATGGGCAAGGAGATATCTTTAGGTAAAACAGAAGTTCTTGTCAGGAATATCAATTTATGGAAAGGGAAGAAGGCGAAAAAAGAAGAAAAAGCTCGAGCAAAGGCTGCTGAGGCGGAAAAGAAACCAATCCGACATTAATAAGTACCAGGCAATTGCTCAGGTATGGAGAGAAGTAGCAGAGGATTTTCGTGAAGAGAATGAGAGATTGAAGAAATCATTGGCGGATTTTGAAGTTGAAGGAAAAAATAAAATTAAGTCAGATTCACCTTAAGACTACATTCATAAAAGGGATAGCCTGCTGAACTATTACCCTCTTTTAAATAGCACGCAATCATTGTATAATAGTGAAGATTAGTACTTCAATCTAACCTTAATACAGTTACGCTATGATTAAGTTAATTTACCAGAAAAGATGTATCACCAGATCGCACCCCGGCTTGCTGTAAGCCCTAAGGAGGAGCACCTACATCCTTTCTGTAAATATAGGGAGTAAGGATGGTGAAAATGAGCAATAAACAAGCTAAATCGGATGTCATCTTAATTGGTGCCGGAATAATGAGTGCCACTTTGGGGTCACTGCTGAAAGAATTAGTACCGGACTGGAAAATTACTGCATTTGAAAGACGTGAAAAGGCAGGAGAGGAAAGCTCTAATGAAATGAATAATGCGGGAACGGGGCATTCTTCACTGTGCGAGCTTAACTACACCCCTGAACAACCGGATGGGTCCGTTGATATTAGCAAAGCAATAAGAGTTAATGAAGAGTATCAGGTTTCAAAGCAATTTTGGTCTTATCTTGTAAAAAGCAAGCTGATACAAAATCCTCAGGACTTTATTGTGCGAGTGCCTCATATGAGTTTTGTACAAGGTGAACAGAATGTAAAGTTCTTAAAAAAACGTTTTGAAATAATGTCTGGCAATCCCCTGTTTCAAGGGATGGAATTTTCTGATGACTCCGGAAAACTGATGGAATGGATCCCGCTTATGATGCGTGACCGGAAATTGAACAAACCTATGGCCGCAACAAGAATAGAATCTGGAACGGATGTCAACTTTGGCGCGTTAACCCGCATATTGTTTGACTACTTACAAAATAAAAACGTCAACATAAAATTCAAACATCATGTTGATAATATTAAACGTACCAGCGATGGCTCGTGGGAATTGAAAGTGCGGAATGTCGACAGCGGTGCAATAGAATTCCATACGGCAAAGTTCGTCTTTATCGGTGCCGGGGGAGGAAGCCTGCCTTTGCTGCAAAAAGCCGGTATTCCTGAAGCAAAAGGTTATGGAGGATTTCCGGTAAGCGGACTGTTTATGGTGTGTGAAACTCCTGATATTGTGGCTCAGCATCAGGCAAAAGTATACGGCCAAGCACCCATTGGTGCTCCCCCAATGTCGGTTCCGCATCTTGACACAAGAGTTATCGAGGGGAAAGAATCATTGTTCTTTGGCCCCTTTGCCGGTTTCTCGCCAAAGTTTTTAAAATTTGGTTCAATGTTTGATCTTCTAACTTCTATAAAAACGCATAATCTTTTAACTATTTCGGCTGCAGGCTTGAAGAACTTTACATTGACAAAATACCTGATTAATCAACTCATGTTAACGAAAGAAGAGCGCATGGAAGCATTACGGGATTTTGTCCCGAACGCCAAAAGCGAGGATTGGGAGTTGGTGATAGCTGGCCAGCGTGTGCAAATTATTAAAAATACTGCTGCCGGCAAAGGAATGCTTCAATTTGGTACGGAAGTGCTTAGTTCCGCTGATGGCTCGATAGCTGCCTTGCTCGGTGCTTCTCCCGGTGCCTCAACAGTCGTCTCCATCATGCTGGAGGTAATGAAAAAATGCTTCCCGCAGCATGTAAAAGCATGGGAGCCGAAATTAAAAGAAATGATTCCTTCTTATGGCGTGTCACTATTGAAGAACCCGGAGCTTATTCGCGAAATTTATACTTATACAGCGCAGACCCTTGGCTTATCAGACGAAAAACAGGCGAATTTAGCATAATTGAAAAAATAAACATTGACTGCAACCGAATAGTTTCAATCCGTAGCGTAAAGGAAGTATAAATTGCCGCTTTGGCAAAGTTATGCTTCCTTTTGATTTTGCTGGATTAACAGTGGAAAAGAATTAACAATGTCGGTACAGACAGATAATCTGGAATTGCAGAAAATTGACGCATGAATATTGCAAAATGCCATAGCGCACCATTAGCAAGGGCAAATATGCGTTGACAATACTTTGATGTCCAAGTATAATGGGGATATGAAAACAGATAATACTATTTATTTAATTGGGAGAATCAGAGAAAGAGCCAACAGTTTCTTGTTGAAAGAGTTAAGCCGGATAGGTTTTACGGATTTGGCACCATCCCATGGAGATATTTTGGCAGCCTTGTTTCAGCATAAAGAACTTACTATGACACAAATTGCTAATAACATCCATAGAGATAGGTCGACTGTAACAACTCTGGTAAATAAATTAATTAATTTGGGATATATTGCGCCTCATAAGGATCCCAATGACAGCAGGTCAACGATAATATCTTTAACGGAAAAAGGAAAAAAACTTGAGCCGGATTTTCAGGAAATATCTCAAAAACTCAATGTTAATGTATATGCAGGAATTAGTGTAGATGAAAGAGAAGCTTTTCAGAAAGTGTTAAATAAAATTTATGATAACTTAGGTTAGTATAAATTTTTTTAATAAAATACTTGGATACCAAAGTTTTATGCTTGATATTCAGGAAAATACTTTGACGGGAAAAGAACCGTTAATAAATAGCCTCTCGGAATTGAGAGGGGGAAATCGCTAGATTTGGTAAAAAGTAACTGGAAATTTTGAAATGTGAAGATTAAACGACTGTTCTCTTTAAATTATCCGAGAAAATGGGCATGCCAAAAAAGCCTGACAGTATTTGAAAAGATCAGGTTTCAGAATTAGTTTTTCAGGATTAGTTTTAGTTAAGCGGCTTGGGAGAAGATAAGATGCTTAAGATTTTTTAAATCATCTTTTTTGTGGGCATACCAAGCGTCCATATGTTGGCACATCATGATGCCGTAAATGCGTATATACCACAT
>JAVSMW010000002.1:226445-287626 GCA_032027005.1 Thermincola sp.
TAAAATGAAATCCCCCTACTGAAAAGTAGGAGGAATTCAA
The DNA here is from genome assembly GCA_032027005.1 of Thermincola sp. Classification (GTDB taxonomy): domain Bacteria; phylum Bacillota; class Thermincolia; order Thermincolales; family UBA2595; genus JAVSMW01. Next base: position 226,486 of record JAVSMW010000002.1, read on the forward strand.
TATCGATGGTTCGAGCAAAGCCTTGTACCATCTGACTCGGCGAATGCCGAGAGGCTATTATAATTAACAGGAGGAATATGAATGAACCACTTAGTTGTTTTTGCACACCCAAATCCAAATAGTTTCGGGAAAGGAATTGTAGATGCTGTTGTTAAGGCCTCAGCAGAAAAAGACGCGGATGTTCGGGTCAGAGATCTTTATCAAATAGATTTTAACCCGGTTTTAAAACCTGGCGATTTTGAAAGCTTCCAGAGTGGGCAAATTCCCGCAGATATTGCAGCTGAACAAGAACAAATTAAATGGGCTGACCTTGTTACTTTTGTTTATCCTGTGTGGTGGTCCGGACTTCCAGCAATATTAAAGGGATATGTAGATAGAGTTTTTTCCTATGGCTTTGCGTATGAGTATGTGGATGGAGTCCCAAATGGTTTGTTGAAAGGAAAGAGAGCACTTTTGCTCAGCACTACCGGCGCGCCAAGTGAAATGAACGATGAGACCGGCATGAGCAATTCAATGAAACAAACCACAGATGAAGCTATTTTTAAGTTTACCGGGATGGAAGAAGTAAGACATGTCTTTTTTGGTGCGGTGCCGCATGTATCTGATGAAACCCGCCAGGATTATTTAAAGGAAGCAGAGAGAATAACAAAAGAAAATTTATAAGCGTTCTTACGATAAAATTTAAACAAGGCCAGGTGCCGGGGAATCGCAAAGTGCAGAACATATAGCGGCTCTGGTTTATGATGGAAGCCGCGACGTATATTTTGATTATATGGTCAATATTAATAAATTGTACTTGCACTCTCTATCGCCTTTCCTCAAAATACCATATAAATTCAGCCTATCAGAAACAACAGATACGGCTGGATTTTTTTGTTTTTCTTAAGGTGAGTATTATCAAGAGCTGATGGGTCAAGGGGTAGAAAGTTATGTGTGTGTAGAAAGTTATGTGTGTGTAGAAAGTTATGTGACGAAAAGTTAAAAATTTATAGAAAAAAAATAAATAAATTTAGTTGTACTTTGAAGGAATTTTTGGATAAACATAGAATAATTTACCATGAGTCATGTACCAGATAGTGCAACCATGCAGTTGAGAAAAGACAGAAACAGGTACTCCAGGTAACTTCATCCTGTTCTCGTGGGGGTTTCCACGTAGTTTCTTAGCATTAATGAAGGAAAGGGGGGTAGTCAGAGGGTTTATTGTGATAGTACATACTTGGGCATAATGAAGGAGAGTGAGCAAAAATGAAAAAGTATTGGTGGATTTCTTTGGTCTTGTTATTGGTGTTGGCTATTCCTGTGGGAGCAGCACAAGTTATCAAGATCTATGTTAACGGCGCAGAATTAAAGTCAGACGTTCCGGCTCAAATTATCAATGGCAGGACTATGGTTCCGATTAGAGCCATTGCCGAATATTTCGGCAAAGAAGTAAGCTGGGATGACAAGACAAAAACAGTTACAATTTCCGGGACAAACCTCGATTTGGTTTCCAAAATTAGTAAGGAATGGTCAACAGCCGGCCATGCCAAGACAGTTGAGCCCCTTGCCTACTCCGGTATAAGGGATGGCTGTATGCCATGCCACGCAGGTAACGGCTTACAGCAATATGGTACTGACAAACCGTTCACCCCAAGCAAAAATATTGTGAGCAATCCTATTGCTACTGACAAAGCCTATCTCGAAAAGGATCCTAATAATAAAAATTATACCTTTATGTTTGATCCTCATGCAGCTGAACTGCCAAGGACAATTGACTGTGCGGCCTGCCACTCCGGCACCGGCGCTGAGATCATGAAATCTGGTGTTATACCTGCAAAACTGAACGTTTTCTCCGGCGGCACCGCTGATTTGAAAGTAGGAAACAAAAACGCTTTGTGCTTCACCTGCCACAACGGTAGAAGAGATGTAGACAAAATTTATAAAGATTGGACAGATCCGAAAGTTAGCAACGCAAACGTATATCCGCATCATGGCTGGGGCTCACTCGTTAGCGGTCAGGGTGGTATGGAATATCCCGGTGTTACATATGCCCAGTCTACCACTCACCAGTCTCTGGGCTGTATTGGCTGCCATATGGGTAAAACTAAAGAGGGCTATGTATCCCACGAGTTTAAGCCGAATATTGCTACCTGCAACAAGTGCCATCCCGGCCAAACCGAGTTTACCATGGGCGGCAGCCTGAAGAAAGAGCTTGAAACAAAAATGGCCACACTTGAGAAGCTTATTCTGGCCAAAATCCCCGGTGCAGTTGAAGTTGGTGTTGATAATGCAACTGCTCCAGCAGTTGACAAAGATGGCCAGCGTATTGACGCCAAAAATGTTACTTCTGTCGAAGCCTTAGTAGGAGCTTACAACTATGCAATAATTCACTGGGAACTAGAGCAGGGCGCAAAAGGTGCGCACAACCCGAAATATGCAAGGGCTCTGTTAGACGAATCCATCAAAGCTCTGCAGAAGTAGGTCTGGTAATTTAGTTCAATAGAAAAAAACCCTCCTATGGTGGAATACTACTATAGGAGGGTTTTTTATATAGCTGAACTACAACACTAAACAATTCAAAACCCCGCCAAGTGCCTGGCATATTCCAAAGGTGTAGGCAGTACGGCCGGCAAGACCTGGCGTTCGTCCGCACTCCTCAATGCTTTCATGTCTCCTGCGTAATTTAGCTGGACTCCCCAAAAAGCTAGCCAGAGCTTTTTTGCCTGGAACGATCTGTTCCCTGTTTTTTGAATTGGAAATAATACTGCCCTTTTTGGCTACTCAATTTATTGGTGTTAGCCGAGCTTGAGCCAAACAGGTCAATCAGTCCTTTGATTTTATGGTAATTTGTAAACCGCAGAGACAGGCGGTGGGGGTTTGCAAAATAATATGGCAGGACAAAAAAACCGATCACTGATCCCAGAAACAAGTGATTACCGTTAAATTTGTATTCGTAGGGCAAATCTGGTATTATAAAGTCAGTACTAAGTTTGTTTGATATAATTACCCTGCCAAGTTCCTTCTCAGCTCCGGCTCTTTCCAAAAGACAGGCCGACTGAATCATTTAGGGTAACGGGTTCTCATCTTGGTCATTTTTACACTCCCTTCGAATAAACCAGTTATTTAGTCTCTTGTTTATAAACTCCACCTGAAGTAAATTTTACTTTATTTTATGTTAAGGCATAATATTGGGAACTATAGCTTAGATAATAAAAGTATGGACAATTAGAATGGAGGTTAAAGCGAAATGGAAACTGTATTTACCACCTCAGATAAGCTGGGTGACGTTGTTGCCAAATTTCCCAAAGCCAGTGAGATTTTTAAACGCTACCACATTGATTATTGCTGTGGCGGGCAAAGACCTCTGTCGGCAGCTATCCAGGAACAAGACCTCAACGGAAATGATATTTTGGAAGATCTGCATAAAGCCTTCCGGGAAGTGCAGGCTGTCAAACAGGATGCGGCCGTGGATTGGCGGCAGGCACCTCTTGGCAAACTCATCGATCATATTGTGAATACACATCACGCCTTTCTTAATCAGGAACTTCCTCAAATAAGTGAAGATGTTAAGAAAATTTTGCGGGTTCATGGTGCTCACCATGGGGCCGTACTTTCGAAGGTTCATAAATTATTTCATACCTTAAAGATGGAATTAGAGGAGCATCTTATCAAAGAGGAAGAAATATTATTCCCCATGATCAGGGAGTATGAAAAAAACCCATCAGCCGCCGGTTTGCCAAGAATCCGTGAAACCGTCACTGAAATTGAAAGTGAGCATACCGCAGTCGGAGACATCTTAAAAGAGCTGCGGAGCATTACTGAGCAATATGCTGCCCCCGGAGATGCCTGCACGACTTTCAGGCTGACCTATCAAAAGCTGGAGGAGCTGGAGTCTGACATTTTTCAACATGTTCACCTGGAGAATAACATCCTTTTTCCCCGGTTAGGGCTGTAAGGGGCAATTGGGGCTGTAATTAACTAAAACCCGGGCTAATGTGAATTAGTTCCGGGTTTTATCTTTAGATATATAAAAAACTAACAAGCAGGGTAAAGAGAAGGAAGATTGACCATCAATGGTTAAATGAGAATTAGTGAAGCAATAGTTTAACTATTAATTAAATATAAAGAATCGCAGGAGGGATAAGATTTGAGAAATATAGAAGAGTTTCCGGTCCAGGTTAGGTTCCCTATATCATATTGTGATATGGGCATGTTTAATCATGTCAATAACGTGAATTTCTACCGTTATTTTGAAGATGCCCGGGCTAAATATTTTGACGAGGTCGGTATATACGAACTGAATAAGAAGATGGGGATATCTGCTTTATTGGCAGAGTCAAAATGCAAATTCCTACAGCCCCTTGTATATCCGGACAACCTTGTGGTTGGGGCCAAAGTGACCTCTGTAGGAAACACCAGTTTTATTATGGAGTATTTAATAGTCAGCGAAAAGGTGGGAATTGCCGCCACCGGAGAAGGAGTTCTGGTGATGTACGACTATAATAAATCCCGGAAAGTAAGTGTACCAGATGAAATAAGAACTGCCATTGCAGAGCTGGAAAAGCGTTCATCCTAAAGAGAAAAGGCACCCTGGGGGGTGTCTTTTCTCTTGTACATTAAGAAATTCATAAGATTAAGATCAAGAGTATGAAGTTTTTAAATCCAAGGGTAAAAGATTGGCAGGAAAGCAAGGTTTTGGCTGTAAATAGTTCATACAGACTGGCCGGATTTTTGCTGGTATTCATTTTGTCTTTTACATATCTCGCCCTTGTGACAGGGAGAAAATCCTTTCAGGATCAAGAGTTACAGTTAAATGCAGTTGACAGATTATACAATGATATTAATTTGGGGCTGTGCTTAGCACTAATAGTAATCTGGGCAGCATTACTGGATTCTGTGGAAAGCCGTAATATCCCTATAATGGTAATTCCCATTACTATTTCGTTTGCAGCAGCAGTTTTAGTACTGGTACTGTTACTGGTGAGGCATTTTAAGAACAAAACTATTATAAAACATACCTTGGTCTTCAGTGTTTTCTATAAGATATTTAAGTTTGTAAAAGAAGTATATGACAGCGGCAGTGTTGGCGTAAAAGTAGTCGTGGTCGTCATCGGATATCCCATACTGACTGCTTTATCCTTTTTCCTGTTCCCGGTAACCATGGGTATAGCGGCCTGGTTAGCCATGAGGCAGGTTAAGTCATATCATGCCATAAAGGCAGGGGTTGAAAAAATTAAGGCTGGAGATATCCATCATTCCATAAATGTAGGTGGAAATGGGGAGTTTAGCCGACTGGCTGCTGACATAAACAGTATCACTGATGGTTTGAAAAAAGCGGTTGATAATGAACTCAAAAGTGAGCGGTTAAAAACAGAACTAATCACCAATGTATCTCATGACATAAGAACGCCCTTGACATCCATTATCACCTATGTTGATTTGCTAAAAAGAGAAAAGGACCCATCAAAGGCAGAAGAATATATTGAAGTCCTGGACCAGAAATCTCAAAAGTTAAAGATCCTGACAGATGATTTCTTTGAGGCGGCAAAAGCCTCCAGTGGAAGTGTTCCGGTAAGTTTTGAGCGGATTAATATTGTCTCTTTAATAACCCAGGGCTTAGGCGAACTAAATGATAAAATTGCAGCCTCAGATCTGGAATTTAAGATAAATCACCCAAAAGAGAATATATATATTACAGCCGATGGGAAATTATTATGGAGATCTATTGAGAACCTGCTATCAAATATATTCAAATATGCCCTCAGAGGCTCAAGGGTGTATATAGATATCGAAGATTTGGAACATGACATCCTGCTTACCATAAAAAATATTTCAGCTTATGAGCTGAATATCACGGCAGATGAATTAATAGAGCGGTTCAAAAGAGGCGATGAATCCAGAAGCAGTCAGGGCAGTGGATTAGGCCTGTCAATTGCCAAAAGTCTGACCGAGATTCAGAAGGGGAAATTTTATATACAAGTAGATGGTGATCTGTTTAAAGCCATGATCTATATGCCAAAACATCAGGAAAAGTATTTCAACTAAACTTCAGATGGAGTCAAAACTCCACCTGAAGTAAGTTTCACTTTATCCGGGGTGTGGGGAATTTAAGGCAACAATATCATTTCATGTTATTTGCAGGAATATTCTTTTCAAAACGCGAAAGACTTAAACTAAGATAACGCGGCTTTGGCTCAGTTTAAGACAGGATGGTATTGTATGGGAATTGAAAAATCAGATTTAACTTACGCAGCAGGTGATGACTCAGATATTGACAGTCTGCCCGGCCGCTCGATACTTGAGAGCATGCCCAATGGAATTATTGCCATCAATCATCTCGGTAATATTATCTTCCTGAATGAGGAGGCATGCCGCCTGCTCGGGGTAGAAAAAGATGCAATTGGCCAGCCTATTCGGGAATTGTTTCCAACCAGCAATCTACCTGAAATTTACAGAACCGGGAACATCCAGTACGGGTACAGACTTGAGGTCAATGGGCGAACTTTGATTTCCAATCGCTCACCAATTATCTGCAACAACAAAATCGTAGGGGCCCTGGCCGTCTTTCAGGACCTCACAGAACTGGAAAAGTTGTCTTCCCAGCTAGCCTCTGTGCAGCAGCTGAATCTGGAACTGGATGCGATTATTGAATCGTCATATGATGGTGTGATGATTACCGACCACGAGGGGAGAGGTATCAGAATCAACAATGCCCTGGCCCGCCTGACAGGTTTAGATGCTTCTCATTTTGAAGGCAAATTTATTAAGAATCTTTTTGAAACCGGAATTTTTGAATATGAATCTATCACCGTCAAAGCACTCAGGGAAGGCCGAACTGTCAATAGTATTCAAAAAGTCAGTACCACCGGCAAAGAAGTGTTTGTCACCGGGAATCCGATATTTGATGCTGATGGCAAAGTTGCCAGGGTGGTAACTAATGTCCGGGACCTGACGGAGCTAAACAGGCTCAATAAAGAGCTGCATGAGTCTAAACTTTTAGCCAGCCGTTACCAGACTGAATTGTCCCGGTTAATCGTGGAACAACTTTCGAAGGAAAAGGTTATTGCTAAAAGTCCTGGGATGATGGAGATATTTAATCTGGCAGTCCGGGCTGCGCAAACTGATGCTACAGTACTGATCCTTGGTGAATCAGGGGTAGGGAAAGAAGTGCTTTCCAGGGTTATCCATAATGCCAGTTCCAGGGCAGGTATCGGCACTTTCGTGCAAATCAACTGTGGCGCCATTCCGGAAAATCTCCTGGAATCTGAACTTTTTGGATATGAAGGGGGTGCTTTTACCGGAGCCAGCCGGGAAGGAAAACCCGGTATGTTTGAGATTGCTGACCGGGGAACCTTGCTTTTAGATGAAATTGGGGATTTGCCGACTAATCTTCAGGTAAAATTGCTAAGGGTTCTGCAGGAGCATGAAATGTTCCGGATTGGTGGCACAAAACCGATTAAGCTGGATGTCAGGATAATTGCCGCCACAAACCAGAACATTTGGGAGAGGGTCCAGGAAGGGGTTTTTCGCGAGGACCTTTTTTACCGGCTGAATGTATTGCCCATTGAAGTTCCGCCACTAAGGGCAAGAAAAGAGGATATTCTCCCACTGGCTATGCACTTTATTCAACTTTATAATGAAAAGTACAGGGTGGAGAAGCGCCTTGACCCTGCGTGTCTTCCGATACTGGAGTCTTACAGCTGGCCGGGGAATGTGCGGGAATTGCAAAATGTTCTAGAGAGGCTTTTAGTACTGACAGATGGTGACATCATTGAAGCCGACCAGGTCCAAAAGCAACTAACTAAATTCGGCAACAGGTCTCTTTCGCCCATCTCGGTTAATGAACTTATGCCTATTCAGGAGGCCAAGGAAATGCTTGAGAAAAAACTAATCAGTATGGCCTTTGAGACATATCCTTCCATCAGAAAGGCGGCAGAGGCGTTAGGTATTGATCATTCCAATATTTTGCGGAAAGCAGCGAAGTATGGGCTGCAAAAGTGATGACGGATAGGCAGAAATCTTAGATTCTGCATTCCAGCTTGCCCAATTTAATCACCTTTAAGTGTGATTAATTCTATGGGTAAGCTCAAAGTTTTTGTGGTATATTATACTAAAGGGAGTTTATCCGATAGCTAACCGCCGCTAAGAACTCTGTTTATCCGAAAGTAAGTTTCACTATATCAAAAATTTATTGAGGGGGAATCAATATGTCGTTTAAAGTCAGCGAACACGTTTCCTGGGTAGGGAAAATTGATTGGGAATTGCGGAAATTTCATGGTGAAGAACTATCTACCCACCGTGGTTCTTCTTATAACTCCTATTTGATCAAAGATGAAAAAACGGCTCTCCTTGATACTGTATGGGGACCTTATACCAAAGAATTTATGGATAATCTGAAAAAAGAAATTGATTTATCAAAGATAGATTATATTATCGTCAACCATGGTGAATCTGATCATACCGGGGCCTTGTCTGAACTGCTCAGAGAAATACCCGGTACGCCGGTTTATTGTACAGCCGCTGCGGTCAAATCTTTAAAAGGTCAATACCATCAGGACTGGAATTTCCAGATTGTGAAAACCGGTGATAAGCTTAACCTGGGTTCAACAGAGCTGATATTTGTGGAAGCACCGATGCTGCATTGGCCTGACAGCATGTTTTGCTACCTGACGGGGGACAACATCCTTTTCAGTAATGATGCTTTTGGCCAGCATTATGCCTCAGAGCTTATGTATAACGATTTGGTAGACCAGGATGAGCTTTATTTTGAAGCAATCAAGTATTACGCGAACATAGTGACTCCTTTTAACAAACTGGTTGTCAAAAAGATTAATGAAGTAGTATCTTTTAACTTGCCTGTTAATATGATTTGCCCTAGTCATGGCATTATCTGGCGAAAAGATCCTTTGCAAATCGTCAATAAATATATGGAATGGGCTCAGGACTACCAGGAAAACCAGATCACAATTATATATGACACCATGTGGAGCGGCACCCGCAGGATGGCTGAAGCCATAGCCGAAGGAATAAAATCTGCAGACAGTAAAGTCATGGTAAAATTATACAATTTGGCACGTACTGACAGAAATGATGTCATCACCGAAATCTTCAAATCCAAAGCCATCCTGCTGGGCTCACCCACAATTAATAAGGGCATTCTCTCTTCAATAGCCGCGATGTTGGAAGAAATAAAAGGATTGAGCTTTAAAAACAAGAAAGCCGCGGCCTTCGGCACTTACGGTTGGAGCGGCGAATCTGTGGGGCTTTTGACTGCCGGACTGACTGATGCCGGATTTACTGTTGTAAATGAGGGCTTAAAGGCATTCTGGAATCCTGATAGTGAGGCCAGGGAAAATTGCTTCAGCTTTGGCAAAGCTTTTGCAGCCGGACTTGGAACAGGATCTGCGGCAGGGAATGCGGAAACACCCAGCGGAAAACAATGGAGATGCGAAGTTTGCGGCTATATTCATAATGGGGATACTCCTCCTGATACGTGTCCTCTTTGCGGGGTTGACTCCAGTTACTTTGTGCTTGTAACCGAAACCGGGATCGAGACAGCACCGGAGGCCCCGCCGGTGAAACAGGAAATTCCCGCCGGAGTGAAACCTGCGCTCTTTAAAATTAGTTACGGTCTCTTTGTAATTACTTCGGCAAATGGTGATAAAATAAATGGTCAATGTGCCAACACGGCTTTTCAGATAACTTCCGAGCCGGCCACAGTGGCTATCGGGATTAACAAAAACAACTATACTCACGAATTTATTGAGGCAAGTGGAGTTGTGGGCATTTCCATTCTTGGCAAACAGGGTCATGACCTGGTTCGTAGGTTTGGATACAGCTCCGGTCGGAACACTGAAAAATTTGCCGGAGTGAATTATAAATATGGAGCAAATGGTGCGCCGATATTGGAAGACTGTGTAGCTTATCTGGAAGGTAAAGTAACAAATAAAATGGACTGCGGGACCCATACCTTGTTTTTGGTTGAGGTAACAAACGGAGAAGTAAAATCTGATGCTGAGTCCATGACTTACGAGTATTTCAGAGCAACAAAGTAGATCAGACAAAATACTCTAATGAATTGGTGCGACAAAACACCGAAATGGTGCGATGGAGCACCATTTTTTATTTTATCCGGGTTCTTGTTGGGCGAAACCTGGGTGACCGCTCCCGCCGGTGGCGGTATACGACAGTTGGGGGAGAAAAAACGACCGTTTACAGTGAATTTGTCTAAAAAAACTATTATTGGACTGGGTTTTGCATTTATGTTCATTAGGTTTAGCTTGATTCTATATAGGGGATTTATTAACACTTAAGTAAGGAGGACTGAAATAATGGAAACAGCCAAAACTTTAGGAACAGACACCTATAATGCAGCGACCTTGTTCGTTGACCGTCATGAACAGGAAGGTCGGGGGGAAAAAGTAGCTATCTATTATGAAGATCAACAAATAACCTACAGGAAAGTGCGGGAAAAGGTCAATCAGACTGGCAATGCCTTGAAAGAGCTGGGGATAGGTTTGGAGGACCGGGTATTGTTATTGCTCTTTGATTGCCCCGAATTTGTTTACAGTTTTTTTGGGGCTATAAAGATTGGTGCCGTGCCAATTCCGACGAATACAATGCTTAAACCGGCAGATTACCAATACCTCTTAAATGACAGCAGGTCTAAAGCCGTGGTGGTAAGTGAAGAACTGCTGGGCAGCATCCTGGAAATCCGAGGTAATTTGAAATATCTACAGCATATCATTGTAGTTGGCCGACCGACAGACAATTGTTTTAGTTTCGCAGAATTTATCAGTGGGAAGTCAACCCAACTGGAAGCTGCAGAAACTTCCAAAGATGATCAGGCGTTTTGGCTTTACAGCTCAGGTACAACTGGTTTTCCCAAGGGGACTATCCACTTGCACCATGATATGGCCTATAGCTCAGAGTATTACGCCAAAAGGGTGCTTGGGATCAACGAAAATGACCGGACCTTTTCCGTGGCTAGACTATTTTTTGCTTATGGCTTGGGCAACGGCCTTTACTTCTCCTTTTTTGTAGGGGCTTCAACAGTTCTTTCACCACAGCGCCCTACTCCGCAGCATGTCTTTGAAGTGATTAATAAGTATAAGCCTACATTATTTTTCGGTGTGCCGACCTCGTATACCGCGATGTTACAGGTAGAAGGGGCTAAAGAAAAATATGATTTGCGCGGTATTAGACACTTTGCTTCAGCCGGTGAAGCCCTCCCCAAAGTAGTTTTCGAACGTTGGCTGGAAACATTTGGGATGGAGATTCTGGATGGCATAGGCTCTACAGAAATTCTGCATATCTTTATCAGTAACCAGCCCGGACAGATCAAACCCGGAAGTACCGGCAAGCTTGTGCCCGGCTATGAGGCCAAGATTGTGGATTTGGAGGGGAATGTGGTCCAGGCTAACGAGGCAGGGACCTTAATGATCAAGGGTGACAGTATTGCGACCGGCTACTGGAACAAACACGAAAAAACCAAAGAAACTTTTAAAGGGGATTGGATATCTACCGGTGATCAATATTATCAGGATGATGAAGGTTATTTCTGGTATATAGGACGCGGGGATGACATGATTAAGGCTGGCGGGATATGGGTTTCGCCCCTTGAAGTGGAGAACTCGCTGCTGGAACATCCCTCTGTTTTGGAGACCGGTGTAATTGGCAGCGGTGACGATGACGGGCTGATTAAGCCTAAGGCATTTGTGGTGCTCAGAGAGGGTCTTGAGGCCACGCCAGAACTAGCCAAAGAATTATCTCAGTTTGTGAAGAACAAAATTGCTCCATATAAATTCCCCCGCTGGATTAAATTTGTGCCGGAACTGCCGAAGACGGCTACCGGGAAGATTCAGCGCTTTAAGCTGCGCCAGCTTGATAGTGCAGAGTAACTGACAATCCGGAATTAGTAAAATTCAATTGGAGGACTGCAAAATGAAATGGAAATATTATCATACCGTTTGGGTAATGTTGTTCTTAGGTTGGTTCATTGCTTATGTAGACCGAAACCTTATGTCACCAATCGTCACTTACATGATTGAAAACGAAATTGCTTTTTTTAAAGACGTAGAATCTCCTCATGCCCTGGCCGGGCTCTTAAGCACCCTGTTTTTTGCCGGTTATATGGCTATGCAGTTTCCCGCAGGATATATTGGTGACCGCATGGGACGTAAGCCGATTTTGGTTATGAGTATGGTTTGGGCCGCCATCGGCTCTGTCCTTACTGCTGTTTTTGCAAAGAGTATGTTAGGCCTGTTGGGAGCCCGGGTCTTGACCGGACTTGGGGAAGGCTGCTATTATTCCAATGACCGGGCGCTAATAACCGAAACTACACCAAAAGAGAAGCTTGGTGTTGGAATGGGGGTTTCCTTTGTAGGCCTTGGAATGGGTCTGGTTGGAGCTTCTGTTGGTGGTGCCTGGACTCTGAAGTGGGCTGTAGACGCCTTTGGGCCTGAAAAAGGATGGTATATTCCGTTCTATATTTGGGCGATCCCGACACTGGTAATAGCTTTTTTGTTAATGGTGCTGATTAAAAAGCCGCAAGCTAAGCAGGAACCTAAAACTAAGAGTGATCCTGAGGCTTTTGTACCCGGAAATGCCGGCTACCTGAAGACACTCTGGGCAATCTCCAAGTATGTAGCAGTTTTCTTTGTCCTGATTATGGGTGTGGCATATACCGGAAGTGTTCTTAACGTCGGTGAAATCGGAGTTTCTGTGATGATTCTGCTGCTGGCTGTAGGTATTATGTTTTATATTATGACCAGCCTGGGTAAGCAGGTAGGTCCTGTGTTCTTTAATAAAAACCTGCAGCTGGTTTACTGGGCTGCTCTGCCTACTCTGTGGAGTCTCTGGTTCTACGGTTTCTGGGCAGTTAAGGTAATCAAGGATGCCGCTTCTTCCGGAATTTCCGTTGCTGGTACCACCGCAGCCATGTTCGGTTTAGCAGCCCTGGTTGGCCTGCCGCTGATGGGTAAAATTGCCGATATGTTCTATAGCCGAGGTAAAGGCCGTAAACCGGCATTGATCCTGGCAATGTCGCTGCATGCGGTGTTCATCTTTGCCTTGGCCTATTATCTGTACATTGGCGGAAATTCCATAAGCGTTCTGGGATTCCTGGTCTTTATGGCAGGTGTGTTCCTGTTCGGCACCTGGTCAGTATCCTTTGCCCTCACTGCAGATTTTGCACCTCCGGCCTTAATGGCCAGTGCCTTTGGGGTTTGGAACCTGATTGCCGAAATAGGAGCTATCTTATCACCGGTTGTTTCCGGGGCACTCAGGGACGCTACGCAAAGCTGGGTGACACCCGTTACTTTGGACGGGATCCTGATGGTGGCAGGGATAATTTGTATCTCCTTTGTGGCTGAACCCGCTGCTAACGTGGTAGTAAAACTAAAAACTTCCCTTGGGGTATCAAAATCATAAAATACAAAGGCATTATTCTTAAAAAGCAGTGGCTTTTATTTGAGCCACTGCTTTCTTTCTTATAAAGGAAAAACGCATGCATTATCGAATGATTGCATAAATAGGTAGATGAATGGAGGTTGAAAGAGTGCTGTATTTATTTGATGGCAGGCAACCCAGTATCGGCAAAGATACATATGTCAGTGAGACTGCCATGGTTATCGGGGATGTTTATATTGGCGATAATTGCTACATCGGTCACTGGGCTATTTTGCGGGGAGATTATGGCCGGATAGAAATCGGTTCGGGAACTGCCGTGGAAGAGGGAGTTGTCATGCATGCTCCCCCTGGGAAGACCTGTAAAGTTGGACTTAAGGTTACTATTGGCCATGGGGCCATCATTCATTCACAGGAAATCGGTGATATGGCTGTGATCGGCATGGGCGCAATCACCAGTATCAGGGCCAAAATTGGTACCTGGGCTATTGTGGCTGAGGGTGCTGTAGTTAAAATGAACCAGGAAATTCCGGAAAAGGTCGTGGCAGCCGGGAACCCTGCCAAAGTAGTGCGTGAAGTTCAGGAAAGAGATGAAAAGTTTTGGACAGACGGTAAACAGCTATACATTGATCTGGCTGCAAAATATTTGAAGGTAGGTATGCCATATAACGGCAAAGAGACCTCTCCCTGTCTGGAAGAGGTTTCTTTTTAATATGTCATACATCCGGCGATAACCAGCCCGATGGAAACGAACATTCCCAGGAGAACAATGGCTACAGCTACATTTTCCTGTTCCAGGGCTTTTTCAACGTTAAAATTAGGGGTCAAAAGCTCGGCCAGGAAGTTAGCGATGACCTGGGTCACTATCCCAATCCCTGCCCAGATGGCCAGATCCAGAGGGGAGACGGAATTAGCAATGGCAGCATACAGAATTATAGCTAATCCGACAGTCCGGCCGGCAACTACAATACCTGCAGCTTTATTGTCCTGTCCAATCAATGCAAATTCCCTGGTCTTTGTTGTCAACACAAATATGACTACTCCCAGAACCATGAGCACTGTACTTAAACCAAAATAAATAAGGTAATTAATTAATAAACTTGTCAGTGACATGCGATGTTTCTCCTTTATTTTTTTGTATCTGTGTTTATTCCTTAATACCGACCGGAAGGTAGTAGGTGGCATTGTCGGTGATGATATTTCCGGCTCTTAAACCTAAGGCTGAAGCTTTACCGTTAATCAGGAAACACCCGGTGAGCAGATGGGCCTCTTTTTCGCCTTCGATAGTCCTGATCCTGGACTTGGGCAGTTCCACGAACTTCTGGCAGACAGGTGCGGAGTCAGTGTAACTGCGGTTTTTGTCTGCATACATGAGAGTTCCGTCGGGGTGATATATCTCAACTGTGTCACCCTCCCTGCCAAAGCAAGGCTTTTTGACATATGCTGCTCCGTCTTCAATAAACCAATCTTCTTCAAAATAAGTTGGCAGCATATAGTCTTCAATCCATTGATGTTCTTCCGGGGTAAAGAAGGTTCCTTCTTCATGCAGGCCCCAGATAACTACCTGGACTCCTTTGGTCTGCAGCAGAAAAGCCGATGGGGGATTAATGACAGCCACTTTTCTTTTCACAATATGGTCCAAAAGGAAGCTGCCGACATTGATACCGGTCTTGCTGTCCTGATCATGGATGAGGTGTTCAATGGGATAAGTCTGCCGGTAGAGTATATCTATTTTCCGGTCATTGGCATCATACAGCCCCTTTTCGTCGATCTTTAAACAGTCCAGGGGACAATAAGAGGCATTAACCAAACCGCTTAATTCCAACAAATATAAAGCAGTGTACTTGTCTTCCACATGATCGCCATGGGAAGTAAACACTACATAAGGTATTCCGGAACCGCCAATGTTTTTATAGGAATCAATAATGGCCGCTCTGACGGCATGAGCCAGCTCTGCTTCTAAACCCTGGTTAGGGTCTTTTACGCTAAACTTCCGGCAGACCAGGCCATTGATGTTAAAGCACTCCTTAATGAAAGTAGGCGTATCACTATTGATTTCCAGGACCTTATACCCGGTGGGTGTTCTGGCCAGATCAACCCTGGCAATGACACTTTCCAGATTAATGGTTTTCATCCGGATATATCTATAGGTTTCTCCGGGAAAATCCAATTCCCAGAAAACCTTGTCGTCCGCCTGTCGCAGCATAGCGGCAGTCTTGGCAAATATCCTGCCAACCCGCTCTGTGGCAAGGCGGATTTCATTAATTTCTTCCTGAGGCAAAAGGTAAATATCCAGTAAAGAGTATTCCATATCATAGAGCTCGGGCCAGAATTTATCTCTTAAAGGAGCATAAAAATTTTCCCGTCTTTGGGCATGGGCTTGCGGGGAATTCATTAACCGCCGAAACCTCCTCCCCTGGTTCCTGAACCAAATCCACCGAGCTTGGAAGAACTGCTCGATTTATTAGAAAAACTCTGATAGCCCGGAGTTGATCTGATCGAGGTTTTGTGCAGTCTTCCGCCGTAAAAGAATAAGGGGGCTCCTCCTCCGGGGGGATCATATTCCCACTCGCCATCATCTTCATCCCAAACCCAATACCTGTCATCATAGCCTTCGATATGCGGCGGTGGTGACGGTGGAGTCTGATAAGCAGCCTGGTCCGCACATCCGGCCAAATTACCGGTCAGAAATGCGGTGAGCAGGAGTGATATCAGCCTGTGTGTTCTCAAAGGGCGACCTCCTAGATAAAAATTACTTCAATTTTAAATAGTTCTCTAAGAAACAACGTTCTTCCTGCCGGGACTCTGTGACAACTTAAGGTAACACTTGTTGTTTGTATAACTCTTCTGAGTTAAAATGAGTTGCACTTAAAATAAAGGAGTGTCGCATTAACTATTTTTTAGTAGAAAGCGACCTCCTTTTTTCATTTTTCAATCTATTATTTACTGGCAGAGATGCCGATGGCCCGGCGTATATTCATAACTAAACCTGATGCCACCATACAAAAAACACCTGCGGTAATAAATGCAGCGGTGTAACTGCCCAGCCAGCCGTGCATTACGCCCCCGGCGACGGCAGCTAAGGCAGATCCTAACTGGTGAAATACAAAAATCCACCCATATACAATGCCGCCATGGGAGCCAAAAATTTCAGTTGTCAGCCTGACAGTTGGCGGTACTGTGGCAAGCCAGTCCAGGCCAAAGAAAAGGATAAACAGGCCGAAACTAAAATACCCGGAGCCTAAGACATGAGGTAAGAAGACCAGAGAAAGCCCTCTCAATGCGTAATACCAAAATAACAGCCAGCGGTTATCGTACCGGTCGGTGAGCCAACCGGAAGCAGTTGTGCCAATAATGTTTACAACCCCCATCAGGGCCAGCAGACTGGCAGCGGTAACTTCACTGATCCCTTTTTCCATAGAAGCCGGGATAAAATGTGTGCTAATCAGACCATTGGTGGTTGCTCCGCAAACAAAAAAGCTGCCGGACATCAGCCAAAACTCTTTAACTTTAACCGCTTTTTTCAGACCATCAAAGGCTGCCTTGAAAGGGTTACCAGCCGGCCCGATCTCAATCTGAGCCGATGCTCCATATAGAAACAGCCCTACATCGGAAGGCTTATCCCGCATCAAGAAAAAAACTAAAACAGTGATTGTCACTGTAGAGGCTGTGGTAATCCAGACAGCCAGCTGCCAGCCGTTGGTTTCTACGGCCTTGGCCAGCACAGGCAAGAAAATAAGCTGGCCGGCAGCCATGCTTGCTGTGAGGAGGCCGACAACCAGCCCCTTCCGCTCTTTAAACCATTTGTTAACCACAGCCGCACCCAGTATTGATGAGATACAGCCTGTTCCCGCACCGACCATGAGCCCCCATGTTAAGATTAACTGCCAGGGGGCCTTCATCCCGGTCGAAAAACCTGTTGCTGCGGCAAGCAGCCCTAAAGATATCAGCATCACCCGGCGTGCTCCGTAACGCTCTATCAATGCTGCGGCAAAAGGGGCAAACAGGCCGTATAACAGCAAATTTATCGCCACAGCAAAGGTTATTTGCGTCCGGTCCCAGCTGAAGTATTCTTCAAGGGGGACAATTAATACTCCGGGTGTTGAACGGATGCCGGCTGATACCAGGATGGTGAGGAAGGTCACAGCGGCAACGACCCAAGCGTAATGAAAAGGATACTGCTTTTTAGTTAGGTGGGACGATTCACTGCTATTTCTATTTGATCCCTGCAAATTATAACCCCCCAAAATGTTGTAGTGAGACTGCTTGCTAGTAATAATACATCTGGTGCCATATTCTGTCAATCAGATTAAGTGAAGCACCTGCCCATTATCAAGAAAATATTGTCCTATATAAAAAATGATGCGAAAAACCAGGAAGTAATTAACAGCTCCCTGGTTTTTCTGTTTTTAATTATAGTATTTTTTGTTTATAGGAGGCATAAGTAATCCAGCCTTTGTGTAGTTATTTATCAAAGGAGTGAGATAAATGGGTTTGTTCAAACGAATCAGTGACAACATCCGGGCCAACCTTAATTCTTTGCTGGATAAAGCAGAAGATCCGGTAATTATGTTAGACCAGTATTTAAGAGACATGGAAGAAGATATCACAGAGGCAGAAGGTGCGGTCGCCAAGCAATTGGCTCTCGTCCGCAAATTTCAGGTCCAGTTAAAAGAGTCCAGCGACATGGTGGCTAAAAGGGAAGCCCAGGCCTTAGAAGCTCTGGCCAAGCAGAGAGAGGATCTGGCCAGAAAAGACCTGGAAGATAAGAGGGTACATAAGGTAAAAGCTGACGATTACCAGGAGCAATACGAAAATAGTAACAAATTAGCGGAAGCATTGAAAAGGCAGCTAAGGGAAATGAAGGATGAGTATGACAAGCTGAAGGCTAAACGGGATGCTCTGGTTGCCAGGGCACAGGCGGCGAAAGCCCGCAAGGATATTCATAGCATTATGGGAGGCCTGAGCAGGAACAGTGCCAGACGGGGATTTGAAAAAATGGAGGAGAAAGTTCTCCAAATGGAAGCTGAAGCAGATATTGCAGATGATCTGAAGGGAACCAAGCAGGATCTGGATGCGGAACTATCGGCACTCAGTAATGACGAAATCGAGGCAGAGCTGGCAGAACTCAGAAACAAGCTGGGTGAAGAATAACCAACTGCTATTGCCCCTAATTGGAAAAGAAGCGGGCGTTACAGGGGGGAGTCGGGATGGTCGAGGTATATTGGGCTTGTTTTATTGGCGGAGCCCTGTTTGCTATAGTGACAATTATTTTTGGAGACCTCTTGGGCCATATGTTCGACGGGATGTTTGACGGAATCTTTCACGCCGTAAGCGGCCACCATCTGGACATCTTCTCCCCGATGGTAACAGTAGGCGGAATAACTATTTTTGGCGGAGCCGGCATCATGCTCACAAAATACACCCCCTTTCAGACTGTGGCGGTTATTCTGCTTTCCTTATTTATTGCCTTTATAGTATCGGTGCTTGTATATTTCGTGTATGTAAGACCGATGAAAAATGCGGAAAACTCCATTGGCTTTTCCCTGGCGGACCTGGAAGGAAAGCTTGGGGAAGTAATCTTGCGAATTGGGGCAGGTAACACCAACCAGATAGCCGGCAGCTATGATAATACTGAAATTTCAGCAGGCACAAAAGTTGTGGTTGGAGCGGTCAGAGATAGAATTCTGTATGTGTTTAAGTATGAGGAATAACTAAAGGCTCATCCGCGACTTCGCTTTGCGGAGACTTCGGTAAGACTCCTCACGGCTCCGGCGCCAGGAAAATCTTCCGCAACACCTTACCTGATTCCCGAACATTTCCAAGAGCCTAGCATGAAGAACTGGAGAAAAACAAAGAAGTCCAAGGTGTGAAGCCTTGAACATTAAGAATCTCGAATTTCCGAGAGATTACCACTATTAAAAGGAGGAAAAATGTGATGGGGCTATTATCTGGTATACTGTTAATCCCCTTTATCAGTGTAGTCGTAATAGTTGTTTTGGGGCTGGCCTTTTGGGCCAGGTATAAAACTGTCGGGCCTGATGAGGCCATGTTGGTGACCGGGTCTTTCCTGGGGAGCAGGAGTGTTTTTACTGATGAGTCAGGACGCAAAATAAAAATTGTCCGCGGCGGGGGAGCATTTATTCTGCCGGTTTTTCAACAAGCGGAGTTTCTTTCACTCTTGTCTCATAAACTGGATGTTTCCACCCCTGAGGTATACACTGAACAAGGGGTCCCGGTTTTGGCTGACGGAGTGGCGATTATTAAGGTAGGGAGTCCTGTGGAAGATGTGGCAACTGCCGCAGAGCAGTTTTTGGGCAAGCCAACGGAAGCACTAAAAGCGGAAGCCCAGGAGGTTTTAGAAGGTCATCTGCGTTCTATACTCGGCACTATGACTGTAGAAGAAGTATACCGCAACAGAGACAAATTTGCCCAGGAAGTGCAAGGGGTTGCCGCCAGAGACCTTAAGAAAATGGGCCTGCAAATTGTATCTTTTACAATAAAGGACGTCAGGGATAAGCAGGGATACCTGGATGCCCTGGGGAAACCGCGCATTGCCACTGTCAAACGGGACGCTGAAATTGCCGAAGCCGAAGCTATCAGAGATGCCCGGATTAGAAAGGCCCTGGCTGAAGAAGAAGGGCAAAAGGCTGAATTGCTAAGAGACACCAATGTGGCTGAAGCTGAAAAGGAAAGAGAACTTAAAGTAGCAGCCTTCAAGAAGGAACAGGACACAGCAAAGGCTGAGGCTGACCAAGCCTATAAGATTCAGGAAGCCAGGTCCCAGCAGACAGTCACAGAGGAACAGATGAAAGTTGAAATTGTGCGGAAAGAACGGGAGATTGACTTACAGGAAAAAGAAATCTTGCGCCGGCAAAAACAATATGATGCTGAGGTTAAGAAAAAAGCCGATGCCGACCGGTATTCTGTGGAGCAGGCGGCTGAGGCCGATAAAGCCAGAAGAATGCGGGAAGCTGATGCCATTCAATACCGAATTGAAGCTGAAGCAAAGGCTAATGCTGAACAGAAACGCTTGGAAGGGATGGCTGTGGCTGACGCCGAAAAGGCCAAAGGGACGGCAGAAGCCGAGGTAATACGTTTACAGGGCTTAGCCCAGGCAGAGGCCAAGGAAAAACTGGCGCAAGCCTTTGAGAAGTTCGGAGAAGCGGCCATTTTGGACATTATTGTGAAGATGCTGCCTGAACTGGCTGGGAAGATTTCAGAACCGCTTAAGTCCATTGATAAATTGACGGTTGTTGATACCGGAAACGGAGATGGCGCGGCCCGCCTGAGTAATTATGTAACATCTTTGATGGCGACTACCCCGGAAATGCTGAAGAATGTTTCAGGCATTGACCTGGGCCAATTAGTTAAAGATATGACTAAAAATACAAATAAAAATTCCGCTTCTTCCTAAAATCGGCCCAGTGGACTCGGTCCCTGGGCTTTTTTCTCTTTATCCGACGGAAGACTCCGACTTCTATAAGTGGGAGTGGTTCCCCGTGTTTTGCTTCGGTGGGGGTAGACTCCCCCACCGAAGCCTCGATGTTCAACTTCAGTTGGACGAGTTCACTTCAGGAGCAACCAATGAAACTTGAAAAAAATCAAGGAATTAGAAAAATTCTGTAGAAACAATATCAATATTTCCATATTGAGTTTGCAAATGCAGTGGAAATATACAGATCGAGGTGAGGGTATTGTTTAACAAGCTGCCTGAAAAAGTCAGGGTTGTGGAAGTAGGTATGCGTGATGGGCTGCAGAATGAAAAGGTTTTTGTCCCCACAGAAGAAAAAATTAATTTGATTAATAAGCTTTCTGAAACAGGATTATGCCAGATAGAAATAACTTCTTTTGTCAGCCCCAGGGTGATGCCTCAGTTGGCGGATAACATGGAAGTGGCACTTAATATTGCAAGGAAAGACGGTATTAATTATACGGCTCTGGTGCCAAACAAGAGGGGTCTTGAGAGTGCTAAGGCGGCGGGAATTAAAGAGGTCGTTTTCTTTCTGTCAGCAAGTGAAGGGCACAGTATGAAAAACATCAATAAGTCCGTCAAAGAAGCTTTACGGGTCGGTGAAGAGGTAGTCCAGGAGGCCTCTGCAGCCGGAATAAAGGTCAGGGTCAATCTGTCAACAGTATTTGGGTGTCCTTTTGACGGGCCTATAAATCCTCAAAAAGTCCTGCAAATCTGCCGGGAACTGTTGGCCATGGGAGTTTATGAGGTGGCCCTCAGTGATACGATAGGAGTGGCCAACCCCAGGCAGGTGGCTGAAGTAATTAATTTACTGGCGGGGGAAATTGATCTGGGGAAAATCGCGGTCCATTTCCATGATACCAGGGGCAGCGGTTTAGCCAATGTTTTAGCCTCCCTGCAGTGCGGGATCACTACTATTGACAGCAGCTTTGGCGGCTTGGGGACTTGTCCCTATACTTCCGGGGCCTCCGGAAATATTGCCACCGAAGATTTGGTTTATATGCTCCACGGCATGGGGATTGAAACAGGTATTAACCTGGATCAGTTGGTCAAATGCAGTCAGATGGCGCAAAAGTTGCTGAGCCGTACTCTCCCAAGCAAGTATTTACAGACCAGAACTGATTAATGACTTCAGATGTTTTTTTAAACTCTGGAAGGAAATGGCGCAGGGTATGGCGAAGAAAAATTGATGCTAAAATGTGAAATGATTTACCCTTTTATAGAGACGACAACTAGTTTTCTCAAAAACCAAATAGGGCTGGAAATTAAATCTACTGAATGTTTTGGTGTAAACAAGGTGGATAAACTGCAGCTCAATCAGGTTACCGCCTTGATAACAATAAAAGGTGCCATTGAGGGATTTTTTGTGTTAAGCATGGCAGAGGAACTATTAAGGGTTGTATCAGGGAAGTTTTTGTTGGGTGAATTGACTAAAGCTGAAGAAGAAGCATACCTGGAAGATGTTTTGGCAGAATGTACCAACACTATTTTGGGAAAATTGATGTATTACCTGATGAATTACTGAAAAAAATTGCCGAGATAGTTAACCTTATCCTGGGGGCAGGAGGCAGAATTACCTTAAATGCACAAGATGAGGGATTTATGCGAACTGTCAGAGGAATGAATATTCGAGGATTGTCGGAAATGTTGTAGTGGGTAGTGAGTAGTGGGTAGTGGGTAGTGGGCAGTGGGCAGACCCCCATGTCACATGCGCGACACCATCAGATGAAGAACATTTTTTTGCTATTTTTCATCGTTAATCCGCGGCAGATTTTTAGTTTTTAAAATACTTTCAGTGTAACTCAATGTTGTATTAAAGAGGAGTATCCCATCAATGCTTGGGATGCTTTTTATTTTTGCGAATTTTCTACAACAAGGAAGGAATTAGTAGAATTTTGTCGAAATATCCTCCATTCCCTATTTCCTGGTAAACCTGTTTGTGCCTAAGGAAACAGGAAGTAGTTTGACTAATATTTAGATATATCTAACTTACGAAGGAGTGATAAAATGAGTATCACCAGGGTAAAAAGGTCAAAAGCCATTAGCCTAATATTGATTTTGGCCTTGATACTAACCCAGTTTGCCGGGATTGTACCGGCCGCAGCGGAGGGGTTATTCCCGATACCCAAAGCAAACATTCAATTTTTGTCTCACGAAACATTTGTAATTAGAAGTGATTCCGGAACAACTATTCTTACGGACCCTGGTACTTATTTCAATCCTTCCGATCTGAATGGTCTGGTTCCAAATGGAGCTACTATTTCGCACGGCCATAATGATCATTATAATCCCGGTGCTCTGGCAGGCATCGCCAATGTGGTTTATGGCACCAATGTTACCGGTGATTTTGCTACCGATAACACTATGTTTTTTCCCAGAAATATAAATATCGGCGATATCGTGGTTTCCAATGTTTACACCAATCACTTTGTTAACCATGAGAATGACGCAAACTCCGTCTTTACCTTTGATGTCAACGGTGTCAAAATCATGCATGTTGGCGATCCCGATGGAACTTACCTTGGTATCTCCGAACCTAATCCCACACCGGATATGGTTAAACAGTTAAATGAACTAAAAGCCAAGAAACCTGATGTGCTTATTGTGAACGTTATGACCGGCGGTGAAACGGTCTCTGTAGATAAGGTCGTATACTTTATCGACCAGATAAATCCAAAGGTTATTATACCGGCACATACTTTATATAGTCATCCAAATGATTTTATTGACTATATAACGGCAAACAAGCCTGATTACCAGGTTAAATTCACCAATGGCAATTCTGCCGATGTGAGCACCGTATCTTTGCCGCAGCCCGGTCAAAAAGAAGTCTGGGTAATGAATTCTGGCCCTTATTCAGCACCCCCAACCGGTGGTTTTCCAGTCCCATTTGTTGAGCAAATCCATAAAATTGTTTCTGGTTCCAATTCCATAAGTGCCATTGGGCAGAACCTTGATCAAGTGGTGGCAGGGGCTGTCTATTCGGGTACCAATAAGGTTGCCCAATTGGGGATGTTCAACTGGAATCCGGGTAATCCCGGTTTTCTGGAAATGAATCTGCCGGATACCCTGGCACCAGGGCCTTATGTTACGCAGCTGGTCTATGGGGGTGGGATCGTTGGCGGCCAGAGTGACTTTATGGTTGTGCCGCCTTTAGGTATAGACCGGATTTTTGTTGACGGAACAAAGCAAAAGATTGTTGTAGTGCCTAACGGGAACGATATCGGTGATGATATCTCATTTCTCAGGGCAACAATAATAGCTGATCAGATGCTTGTTCAGGAAAGTGTTTATAACAGCGAATATAGCTTGGCCTCTGAGGGGGGAAATTTAGTTATCAATGTGCCTGACAACTTCAACTACCCCTCCTTCATGGTTCAACTTGACAAAAAGTCAGCACCGGATGCTCCGTGGGAGTTTGTCAGCCACGGGTTCCTGGGCCAGGGCGGTGCCGGGCCCCAGTATAATGTAATGCCGGGCAGTGCTGCGCCGGGAGAAAGCTTACCCATTGACATTTTCTTTGGCCCCAATTTTGACAGCACTACTACGGTAGCTTTTAAAGTTTATTCTTTAGGAGCCTGGGTGGATGATTCAGCTATTAGCCCTGGTCCCGTTGAGGTGGTCAATGACCATATCAGAGTCCCGGTAAATGTGGCCGCAGATGCGGCGGCCGGACCCCGGAAGATTGCTGTTACAACTGCCGGGAAGTCCCCTGTGGAAATCATCAAAAGGTTCAGTATCATGTATCCGATGATTACTACAATTGCGGGCAATGACATTGTGATTGACCCCAATGGCAATGAAGTGGGAGATGACCCATCAAAGATCAAACTCAGGGTGTTCAGTGGGCCATATCCCGCCGGTGAAATAACAAACGGATTTAATATAAATGCCGGTAAAATTATCGTGCCCTTGAGCTTAAAACCGGAGCTGCAATTTGCCAAAGACTTCGCCATAGAAGTAATCAGAATAACAGACCACACCATGCTCGGACGGGCCCACTATATGAAACCGGGGGTTGGCCCCAGTACGGTAATGGCCGGCTCACTGAACATACCCCTGGATATCTGGGCGCCGGGATTAACAAAAGAGTCCAGCGTCGTGGTAAAAGTTTACGGTTCCGGAACGTGGAATGTTGACCCCAACTTTATTTTTGCCGATACTACCCGTCAGATAATCCAAGAGCCGGGTAATATCGGAGGAGCTACCCAGCATTACCAGGTCATGATGACTGTTAAAGATGTTGCTTCTATAGGCCCGAGACGGATTGAAGTGACAGGGCCGGGAGCGGTTGTAATTGATAATGCCCTTACAGTAATGCCAGGCATGTCCTCTCCAGGCACCGGTGGACCCGGGGCAGAAGTACCCTTTATGGTTGGCGGTTCCAATGTTGCGGAAATGGGTACTGTATCCCCGGCAGTAAGTTTTATCGGGATTGGGTTTACCCGACCGATTATGATCGGTGATGAAAACAGGAATACAGTTAAAAATGCTATCCAAATCCAGAAGCTGGTCGATGGGGTTCCTTCAGGTGCTTCCGTAAACGGTATTGTGGCGAATCCGCCAATGCCGCCTGTACAGCCGGATAGCCCGCCACCGCCGGAGGCAAATGTTGTGTTATTTAAGCCGAGTGCACCTCTGGATGAGTCTTCAGTCTACAGGCTGACTATTGCAAAGGAATCTCTCATCTCAACAGGTGAAAATCCCCAGGCTTTATCCACTACTTACTCGGTGGATTTCAATACCGGCACAATGGATAATACTGCTCCTTCCATTGTTAAGGTTGATATCATGCCGTCTCCCACTGATGGAGCGATTATTTTCCAGTTTGATAAACCTTTGAATGAACAAGAAGTTACCCAGATGGCAAATTACAATATTGTCAGAACGCCTGACAGACCAATTCCCGGTGACGGTGTTCCGAAGATTAAATATGATCCCATGATGAATATGGTGAAAATAGTGGGCTTCGATTTGGCAATGGGGGACCAACTTACCGGTACGGTATCGGGGATACACAGTGCCACCGGTACTGAGATGACACTATATAACATTGACGCAACAGTGCAGGGCTTCCAGATGGGTGCCGGGGCACCGATGACCAACACCCAGATGGCCTTCTCACCGGTGGAGGTTAAACCTACCAACCCGTCGGCCAATGCAGAGTCGCATTATTTCATCAGACTCCCGATTAACCAAAAGTTATCAGCAGGTGATACTATTGAAATCGTATTCCCCGCTGGATTTAACGTAACATCAGCTGTCCTTGATTCCGGCTCCCCGATGAACAAGGATATTAACGGTCCCGGTCCTGGTACCGTCACAGTCAGGTCGGTGTCGGCTGAGAATATCTCCCGGCTGGTTACAGTTACCCTCAATAACGAAACAGGTGACCATGACTTTATCCAGTTTGAGCTGAAGGGAATTATTAACGGGCCGACCAAACAAATTACCTTTGACCCGAATACCGGCCTGCTGGCAGACGGATATTACAGCGTAGTTACCACCAAATCCGGCGGAAGTGTCGTCGAGGGTCCGCTGAATTCGATGCTTTTCCCGATATCTGAAGAGGTGTCAGGATCTATCGGCGGATATATCAAGAACAAAGCAGGTACCGGTATAGGCAATGTCAGGTTATACCTTGACGGCCCAAACGGCAGAAAAGAAAGTTTGTCAGGAGACAACGGCTCATTTAACTTTACCGGTTTGGCCCCGGGGGGCTACTACCTGTCCACTGAACCTGCCCCTGACAGCGGAAATTATGTAGGGCTTACAATGCCGCTGAAGTTCTTCATTGATGTTTTCGGTTCCCCAAATATTAATGCCGGAGATATTATTCTGGATTCGACTGTTGGGGGAGCAATAACTTATTACTCCCTGACGGTTAATATCACCTCTGGTCCGGCATCCAAGGAAGTTGATGTCTTTGCCGGCAGCCCGACCGCATTCTACGTGCAGACCTTTACACTCGGTGCTGATGGAAGAGGCTCGGCAACTCTGAAGGTAAAACCAGGTAATTATATGGTCGGGGTGGGTCCTGCCATGCCCAAAGGAGGCTTTACCGGGCCGGCACCGATAATAGACTGGATGCCGCCAATGCCTACTCCCAAGGAGATCACTAAAGATGAAACGGTGAATATTGTCATTGATGTACCTAATGCAACTATCACAGGTACTGTAAAAGACAGCAGCAATAACCCGATTCCCAATGCCAACGTGCATGCCTACAGTCCCAGCGGAAACAGTATGGGTGCCGGGGCCGTTACCAACTCACAGGGGGTATACTCCCTGAAGGTTAAAGCAGGTGAATACTCGGTAGGGGTTAATGCTCCCGGGATGCCGTGGCTGCCCGAAAAGAGGATTAAAATAGGTGATGGGTTAACCGTAAATAATGTTAACTTTGTCTTTGAGGCCCTTGAAAGGACAATCTCAGGTATTGTAACAGACTCCGACAACAGGCCAATTGCCAAGGCTTCAGTAGTTGCCTATAGGGTCGACTCCGGGGATATCAATACGGCCAAGCCGCTGCCGGGTTTCGCTAATGCTACTACTGACAGCAGCGGTAACTTTACCCTCTTTGTGAAGCCGGATTCCTTCTGGGTGCTTTCAGGCTACGCGCCGGAGTTTGGTGAACTGCAGAAGCAGATTATACAGGTCGGAGCTTCAAATATCAGTGGTAAACAGCTGACTGCTGCCAGCAATATCATGGGTACTGTTCAGGGCACTGTGAAGGCCGGGTTAGACAACGTAGCCAATGCCACCATTTGGGCAGAAGGTGTCAATGTGGCTTTTGGCAACAAGGCCGTCACCAACACCAATGGACAATATGACTTAAAACTGAAAGCAGGAAACTATATACTGCATCTGTGGACTCCGGAAACCGGTGAAGTTCCCTTGGCCCCGGAAGTAAGGAACATCACAGTTACAGCAAATGCAGCATTAAGCAAGGATCTGAATATCCCGCAAAAAGGTTCCATTACAATTGATTTTGGCAACCAGCAAGCTGGATTTGAGGCTTTTGTCCAGGCTAAGAGCGAAGACGGCCGGTTCCAAAACGGTGGTTTTGTCAAACTAAAAGCAGCGGATGCGGCTAAAATTAAAATCCCTCTACCTGTACCTGACGGAGGGGCAACTTACCAATTGTTCATTGCAGTTCCTGGAATGGGCGATTCCAATACTATTAATGAGTTTAAAGCAAAGACGGCTTCGCTTACAGCTGAGGCTCCGGCCACTGTCGTAGCGGTCACAGTTCCGAATAACATTACCCTTCAGGGTACGGTAAAAGTACAAAATGAAGACGGCGTTCCTATTTCCGAAGCCTGGGTGCACATTACCCAAAAAGGCGCTCCCTTTGGCGGGTTCAGGAAGAC
Source organism: Thermincola sp. (assembly GCA_032027005.1). GTDB lineage: Bacteria > Bacillota > Thermincolia > Thermincolales > UBA2595 > JAVSMW01. The sequence goes on from JAVSMW010000002.1 coordinate 254,716, forward strand.
AGACGCAGGTGGAAACTTTAGCTTTAACCTGCCTCAGGGTACATATGTCCTGATGGTTGACCATCCAGATTACCTGTCAAAACCGCCGGTGACTGTTACTGTTAATGGGAATACAACACAGAACCTCTTCCTTGACCCTTCAGCAGGACTGACTATCAGCGGAACCCTGTATAAGAACAGTGTTTTAGCCGATAACAAAGTAACCTCTAATGCTGTAGTGTGGGCCATTGATGAAACAGGAAAATTTGCCAATGGGGTTTTAAATTCCGACGGCACCTTCTCTATTGAAGTAACTGACGGCACCTGGACAGTTCAGGCTGCGGGAGATGGCTATGAAACAACAGTACTGAACAGGCAGAAAGTGACATTAGATGGGGAGTCGGAAGCCGACATCAATATTATCATGACACGGCTGAAGATTAATGGGGTTGATTACGAGATCAAAGCTCCCAAAGCTGAGCCGATTACACCTGCTGTAGGCGGCGTGCTTGATGATCCACAATCCAATGTGAAAATCATCGTACCTGCCAACGCTCTCGGGTCTTCGGTAGATGCAGGTCAGATCACAGCTAAAGAAACCACCGGCATACCCACAACTTCGCTGGCCAAGCCGGCCGGCAATGTTGGTAAGGAGATTAAGGCTGCCGATGCATCGGGAAGTGCCATTACCAAACTAAATGATTATATAGAAATTGTGATAACCTACGCCGAACTGGTGGATCCGGATGATGCCACAAAACTGGTGGATGGAACACCAATTGATTCCCTGCAGCTGGGATATTGGGACGAAACAGCAAAGAACTGGGTCTTTATTGCCTCAACCAATGATACAACCAATTATGTCCTCAGGGGCAAAGTTGACCACTTAACCACCTTTGCACCTTTGGTGGCGACAGGTGAGGCAGCACCGGCCGCACCAGCGGGACTCGCAGCGACAGCTGTTAGCAGTAGCCAGATTAATTTAACCTGGAATGCTGCAGATGGAGCTACAGAGTACAACATTTACCGCTCGGCAACAGCTGATGGTGATTATGCCAAGATCAACACAACCCAGGTTACAGCTGCATCGTACAGCAATATAGACTTGACAGCATCGACAAGTTACTACTATAAAGTAACCGCAGTAAATGCCGGCGGTGAATCGGCTGCTTCAGACAATGCAAGTGCGACTACTACGCCCGCTGCTGTAGTACCCACCCCACCGGCCGTTCCAACGGGACTTGATGCCGATGCGATAAGCAGCAGCCAGATTGATCTTACCTGGAATGCTGTGGCAGGAGCAACAGAGTATAACATTTACCGTTCAGCAACAGCTGATGGCGAATATACCAAGATCAATACCACCCAGGTTACAGGAACTTCATACAGCAGTACCGGATTAACGGCATCGACAACATATTACTATAAGGTAGCGGCAGTTAACGGTGCTGGAGAATCGGCTAAATCAACCAATGCAAGTGCAACTACATCTAGCAGTAATGGTGGCGGTGGCGGAATCAGCCCGCCTGCTCCTCAAGCTTCAGACGTACCTGAAGTTGAAAAGGTTATCAGCGACCCTGCCAGTGCCAACAATGTCAAAACAGCAGACGGGTCAGTAGAATTGGCCATTGCCCCTGGTACTTTTACTGCTGCAGGCGGAGAACAAATCAAGGTGACTATTGATAAATTGGACATTGCCGCTGTCAACGAGATACTGAAAAAATCCACTCAACCGGCAGAGATTAAGCTGGTTGGAAACGTCTTTGAATTTGACGCCTTAACTGTAAAATCAGGTACATCTACTGCTGTAAGCAGCTTTGGGAAACCAGTATCGGTTAAACTGTCATTTAACGGTGCTGAAGCAAATAACGTTGATCCCAAGAAACTCGGCGTATACCGGCTGGATGAAGCAAGCGGGAAGTGGGAATATGTCGGCGGCAAAGTGGATGCTGCCAGTAAAACCGTAACTGTCTCACTCTCTCACTTCAGCAAGTACGCAATTCTCGCTTATGACAAGACTTTTGCAGACGTAGCGGTACATTGGGCCAAGAGCGATGTCGAAGTTGCCGCTGCACGGCACTTTGTCAGTGGTATCAACACCAACAGTTTCGCACCTGACAAAGTTGTTACCAGGGCCGAATTTGCAGTAATGCTGGCTAAAGCCGTAGGCTTAACAGCCGCAGATCAGGAACTCAGCTTTAAAGATATTCAAAAGGATGCCTGGTATTATGGCAGTGTTGCTGCCGCCGTTAAGGCCGGCATAATCAGCGGGTATAATGCCGAAACGTTTGCTCCCAATGCCAAAATCAGCAGGGAACAAATGGCTTCGATGATAGCCCGGGCGATGCGAGCCAAAGGAATAACAGTTACATTGAACCAGGAACAAGTTAGTAACAACATTAACCGCTTTATTGATGGGAAAGCAGTATCAGACTGGGCCGAAGCCGATGTGGCAGCCGTTTATGACAAAGGCATTATCAAAGGCCGCAACACCGGCGACTTTGCACCCGGTGCAACTGCGATCAGAGCAGAAGCCGCAGTAATGCTGAACAGGCTGTTTGACCTAATCTAAACAAAACCAACCACGGGGGAGCAATCCAAAGGATTTGCTCCCCGGTTTTTTTATTAAAATTTTATTGCCAAAAATAAGGAGCTATGATATATTATGCTTAGCAAAATTGAACGGCGTACAAAAAGATACTGAGTATAAAAAAAGACGGTGCATAAGTGTGGTTGCGTTTAAAAGGGAGTTGGATTGATGGGCCGTGAAGAAGTATCCAGTGGCAGCCGGGTTGAACGAAAAAAGGAAGAAACTAAAAAGAAAATAATAAATGTAGCGATAGATTTGTTTAAGCAGTTGGGAGTTAATGCAACTACAATGGAGCAGATAGCCCGTGAGGCAGATATTGCCAAAGGCACTCTATATAACTATTTTCCCGTTAAGGAAGCAATAATCGATGAATACATAAAGAGGCTCTCAATGGAAAAGAATTCCGACAGAATTTCCCGGTTGGCCAAATTACCTGACACCCGCTCCAGGTTGACTGCCAGCTTTGGTGAGTTAATTCGGGGAGTGCAGGCGCAAAAAGAAATCTTTGAAAATTACCTGGTATACCAGATGAAAAATACAATTTCCTTCAATAAAGACGCAGGTGAGAAAAGCGGGATTGAACTGTTGGCGGCGGAAATAATCAAACTCGGTCAGGAGAGCAGTGAAATCCGGCAGGATCTGCCTCTGGAGATAATGATCGACTTGTTTGTGTTTGCTTTTATTGAAGTGGCAAAGCAGTTCTATATTGACCCGGACCGATTCAATGCCAGCGAAGTTATTGAACAGTGTATAGACCTGTTTATGGATGGAGCCAAAGTAAGGGGGAATTAAAATGCCAAGTTTGCAAGCTAATATCTTCCGTTTTGTGATGAAACACCGTCATTTATTGCGTTTTCAACTGAAAAGACGTGATGTGATAGACTTTAATACATCTATACACAGTTTTCGCGAAGAATGTGAAAAAGGAGCAAGAATGTTAGGCAAGCTGCCGACTGGGATCGAAGTATCGCCTCTCACCATAGGGGGCATCCCTGCGGAGTGGATTTTACCTTCCGGAGTAAGCAAAGAAAAAGTGATTCTTTATACACACGGTGGCGGGTATGTTTCCGGATCATGCTCAGACCACCGGGCAATTGTCGCCAACAGCATAGTCAGGGGCACAGGAATTGCTACCCTTCTGTTTGAGTATCGCTTAGCTCCTGAGCACCCTTATCCTGCAGCCATTGAGGACTCAGTGGCGGTTTATCGATGGTTGTTAGCCCAAGGCACTTTACCTGCAAATATTATGATTGTTGGGGAATCTGCAGGTGGAGGCTTATGTCTGGCCATGTTATTAGCCCTCCGGGACCAGGGAATGCCCCTGCCGGCAGCAGCTGTGGCAATTTCACCATGGACCGATCTGAAGTGTACCGGGGAATCTTACCGGACCAGAAATAAGGTTTCTTTGGCCCCTTTGAACTCCTGGACAGTTTTCAGCAAGTATTATGCAGGAGACAACGACCCATGTCTGCCCTGGATATCTCCTCTGTACGGTGAGCTGCACGGACTGCCCCCCATTTTTATCTGTGCCGGTGATGATGATGAACTTGTGGACGACTCCGTGCGATTTGCCGAAAAGGCCAAAACTACAGGGGCGGATGTTAGATTAAAGGTGGGGCAAAGTATGGTTCACTGCTATCCTCTGCTACCCCCTTTTATTCCTGAGGCCAGGCAAGCTATGGACGAAATCTGTGCATTTATAAAAACCCACATTGGCTAGAGAGGAATAAAAATGAGTTTAGTAACACTTGAAAATATAGTTAAAGAATATAGGAATCAAGTTGTTTTAAATGGCGTAAGTCTACGCGTCGAGAGGGGGGAGCGGGTAGCCCTGGCCGGCCCAAACGGCGCTGGAAAAAGTACGCTTCTTAAAATTGCCCTGGGACTGGAAAACAGTGATTTAGGAAGTGTAACCTTAGCCAGGAATATAAAGGTGGGCTACTTAAGTCAGGATTTAAAAGATGTGGAGTCTGTTGAAACAAAGTCGGAAACAGCACTCCATTATGAAAAGGTCTCCAGGCTTGAATTGAAAATAAGGGAAATTGAAAGGCAAATGACTGAACAGAGACATGAGCCGGAGTCGGTTTTATATAAGAGGTTAATGGATGAATATTCGAGACTCCTTACTCAATATGAAGGTATGGATGGATACACTGTTGAAACCAAGATCAAGAAAATATTGATTGGCCTTGGTTTGCGGCAGGAAACCCTGAGGACACCGCTCGATAAACTGAGCGGCGGAGAAAAGATGCGGGTTTTCGTAGCCAGGATGCTTTTGGAAGAGCCGGACCTGCTGATTCTGGACGAACCTACTAACCATCTTGATATCCAGGCAACTGAATGGTTCGAAGGATTCCTCAGAAAATTTAAAGGCGGCATCCTTTTTGTGTCTCATGACAGATATTTTCTGGACAGACTTGCAACAAGAGTTGCCGAGCTTGAAAAGGGGAGTCTTTGTATCAGAAGCGGCAATTATTCAAATTATCTGGAACAGAAAAATCAGCTTAGACAATTTGTGTCCAGTGAGCGGAAGCGATTAAAGTGGAGTATCAGAAACATAAATAAAACGGTCCAGGGGCTAAAAGCCAAAGGTCGGTCAAATGCCTCCAAAAGCAGGGAAAAGGAGGCCAAAAGGCTCGGCAATAAACTGCAAGGTGGCCTTGAAGCAGCTAAACAACAGGAGTATCTTTACGGTACCGGCGGCCCGAAGATAAGGTTTAAAAAAATCAGGCATGTCAGCAAAGACATAGCCTGGGCAGAAAATCTATGCAAGAGCTTTGGGGGCGTAACCCTGTTCTCAGGTGCAGGTTTTCATATTATGGGGGGAGAGAGAATTGGCATCATCGGACCCAACGGATGCGGCAAATCGACACTCATCAATATGCTGCTGGGTAATGACCGTGACTATGAAGGCTTTCTGAGGCTTGGTGAATGGGTGAAATACTCTTACATGGGGCAAGAAGTGCTTTTCGAGAATGAGGCTGTGACAATAGTTCAGCTTGTCATGTCAAAAGGTGGAATGCAGGACAGAGAAGCCCGGGAATATCTGGCCAGATTTCAGTTTTATGGTGATGAGGCAGATAAGTTAATCCGGGTTTTGAGTGGTGGTGAACGTGTAAGAGTCTATCTCGCCTGTGTGATGCTGGAAGATGCCGACTGCCTGATTCTTGATGAGCCCACCAACCACCTGGATGTGCCGGCCAGGGACGCAGTTGAGGCGGCCCTGAAAGAATTCAGGGGGACGATTATTGCCGTCACTCACGACAGGTATTTCTTAACTCATTGCGTGGGCAAAATTTTGGAAATCGAAAATGGGAAGATAAATACCTATGAAGGAAATTATGATTTTTACAAAAAGGTAAAATACGGTGTTGATGATGATGGGCTTGATGAAAAGAAACCCCAGCCGGAAGCAAGCCCAAAGAAAACTAACAAGGAGAAAAAACCTGACAGCTCCAAAAAACAAAATCCGGACAAAGAACGGCAGGAAATTGAGGCCCAAATATTCAGCCTTGAGGATAGACTTAAAGAAATTGAAGGCTCCTTTGATGCGGCGACTCCAAGGGAAAAATACAGTGAATATGGTGAGCTACAGAAAGAAATTGTAGAGTTATATAATAAGTGGGATAAACTGATTTGATCACAAGCCCATATTAATAAAGCCCTGTGTCTACCCCGAAAGTAAAAAATTGCCGCCGATAAACGCGGATTAACGCAGATAGAAGCGGGGAGCGGAGAAGATTAGATTTTCACCAGCGATTACTCACCGCTTCTCACTCATCACAATCCTCTGTTATCAGTGTTCATCCGTGTTCATCCGCGGCTAATAAATTTACTTTGCCGTTTTCACGGATTTAGATTAACTGCAGGGTTGAGTATGGTGTGGGTTTGCACATCATACACCCCGCGGGGAGTCAAGCGTAAACCGGGCAGAAAATCACTTGTGATAAAAAGCAGAGAATATAAAATATCATGGAAGGGGTAGCCCCTGTCGACCATGGCCGGTAAGAATAGGTTCTGATATTCGACGGCCTCCTCAAAAGAATGAGACAGTATCATCATTCCGGTCAAGGGCAGAGGAATTTCCAAAACAATTTTATCCCCGTCAACAAGCACAATTCCTCCGTTCAGTTCGTGAGCCCGGGCAGCAGCCCGAGCCATTGAGCGGGGGTTCCTCCCCAGCACAAGGAGTTCTGTAGTTGTATTAAAGGTCGTGGCAAGTCCATCCACCCGGGAGGCGAAATTGCTTAGAATGCCTCTGCTGACCCACTTTCCTTCCCTGTTAATCAAGGCCCCAAATATTAAATCCTCGTGCCCGGTTAGATCAGCGAATCCGTCGACAGAGGGCAGGGCTATGTCCTGGCGTTTACTGATCACCGTACTACGGGAATAAATCACCGGCACACTCTCAGCTTCGGAGGAGTGCGGGTAGTGATAAAAATTCGGATTTTCCAACAGCGATTTGGCAATTGCGAAAGGTTTTCTGTTAGGGTATCTATCCCAATTTATTTCGGGCAGTTTGGCAGTTAACTCACCTTTGACCGCGGCAACCTTGCCTTTGGCAATAACCGTTTCGGGGCGGAAGCTGACAAGATCAGGCAGCAGCAGAATATCTGCCTGCCGGCCAGGTGCAATTCCTCCGATATAATCATCCAGGCGTAAAAATGTGGCCGGATTGATAGTTACCATCTGAACAGCCTGCATAACAGGGACACCCAAGGAGACAGCTTTTCTGACAAGCCCGTCGATGAAACCTTCTTCCTCAATAAAAGACGGGTGGGGGCCGTCGGTAGTTATGAGCACACGATTGGGAGAGACTTTACCCTCGGTAATAAGTTTAATAATCTCCGGGAGGTCGGGACGCAGGGAACTGTTCCTTAATAATGTCCAAAGGCCTAATCTTAAGCGGTCAAAGGCTTCTTTGGAGGTAATGGCCTCATGACAGGAATTAAGGCCGGCGGCTGCGAGGGAGTTAAGCTTATCAAAAGAACAGCCGGCAGCGTGCCCATCTATAATTTTTTTCAATTGTTTCACATAGTCCAGTGTCTCCAGGAGAAAGGGGTCGGTGTTGTAAAGAAGGGGCCACCGGGTCAGTTCAGCTGTACCCACCACTTCATCAAGATCAAGTAGGGACCAGATATCAGGATGGTTAAAATCCTCCTTTTCTCCCGGATAATCGGCCTGGGACATAAGCCTGACCAGCCACAGGAAGGTATTGGGGAGTTCTTTTAGATCTTGAATCATCTCTTTTACTCCCTGTGCCCCCATATGGAGAAAGAAAAATAAATTATCATTGACGGCAGTTGTGGTGCCGAGTGTAAGTATTTTACCGGCAAAACTTAACGGGTTATAGATAACCCAGGGATGAGCATGAGATTCAATAAAGCCAGGTGAAACATACATTCCTTTGGCATCAATGACCTCAGTATCTTTGCCGATAGATATTTCACTTTCGCCCACATAGGCGATGCTGTCTTTATAGACGGCAACATTTTGTTTTAGGAATTCCCCGGAGTAAACATTGATAAGGGTTCCGCCTTTTATGTAGAGGTCGGCGGGACGCATGCCTTTGGCAACTTCTATTAGTTCATTCCTTGCGGCAAGCAGTTTCATTTTTATCCTCCAATCAGTTAACTTTGCCGGTTTTGTTCCGGCTTAAGCCAGACTCCGTGCTCTTTATAGCGGCCGCGGATTTCCGCTAATTCCTTCTGGCGGGCGATGAACTCCTGCACCTTGCCGGGCATCCAGTGCTGAAAATGGTGTTCCAGGGTGGCCAGGCGAAAGTTTTCGCCGGATTCCCTGTACACCCGCTGAATACCGGCGGATGTCACAACTAAGCCGGCTTTTTGACCGCAGACGGAGCAAATAATGGTTTGGGAGTCAGCAAACTTCCAGGCTTCCGACAAACAGGCTGGGCACTCACCCTCTCTGGCCAGGCGGGCTTGGCCGAAGAGGGCCCGGCCCATTTCATGGACTCTTTGAAGGGCGCCATTACCCTGAATCCCTTCACCGGGCAAAGCCCCTGTGAAGATATGGATGTCTTTAAGGTTGAAGCCTATTATTCTAACGGTAGTGTTAAGGGCTGAAAGGGTATAGCCCTCCCAGCCGGCAATTCCAGCGGTGGCGATAACTATACAGGGTTTACCCCAAAACTCTTGATGAAACCTGGCCAGGGCGATAATCCGGTCACTCAGCAGTTTGGTCACTGCCGCCGGCCCCAGGGCATAACAGGGGGCGGTCAGGATAATCCCGTCTGCAGCTATTAGCTTATCCACCAGGAAATAAAGCCTATCATCAATGGGGCATTGTTTACCGGGGATGAGGCAGGTATAACACCCACGGCATTGACCCAGATTTAAATCAGCCATCCTTAATAATTCCAGCTGGCAGTCCTCACCTGCCGCGGACACCGCCTCTTTGGCCAATATCTCTCCATTGCCCAGTTTGCGCTGGGAGGCTATTAAACACAAAACCTTTTTTATTTTCTACCCCTCCTCTGCCTGTTTATGGATATTATATCACAAAAGCGGCTCGCAAACCCGATTTCAGGTTCGCAAACTGCTTGTTAGATACTAAAGCCGATATCGAGTTTTCCTTGACTATGTTTTCGCGTCGACAACCAAAAAGGATTTAACAGTAGAATCACGGCCTTGAGAGATTCTATTGAAGCAATAAAAGGACAGCCCTGCGGTAAAAAATATATACTGCAGGAGGCCTTTTGAATCCAAAGGCGAATTTGTAAACTGGTAAAGAGAAAAACTAATATTTTGGGATCAGAATTTTGAGGTGAAAGAGTTGAAAATACTTATTATGGGACTTGGCGCTCTGGGGACGGTTTATTCCTGCCTCCTGAAAGAAAATGGGCACAAGGTGCTGGGGCTTGTCCGGGAATCACTGGTCAGTGTCGTTCAGGAGCAGGGTGTTAAAGTTACGGGAATATGGGGAGACCACCACGCCAAACTGGATAATGTGGTTGCAGGTGCCGGAATTCTCAGAGACACCGATATCGACATGATTATAATAACAGTAAAATCCTTTGATACTGAACAAGTCATCAGACAAATCAAACACTTGGTTTCACCGTCAACATATGTTGTCCTGCTGCAAAATGGGTATGGCAACTATGAAGCTGCTGTCAAACATGTTCCTCCTGCACAGTTAATATTAGGAAGAGTTATTTTCGGGGCTGAAACGCTGGCGCCGGGGGCGTCAAAGGTGACGGTGATTGCTGACGATGTGATCATAGGAGCCCCGAATAACCAAATTGATTTCAAGATCCTGGCCCACTTGGCCGGAGTTTTTGCAGAGGCCGGTATACCCACTAAGGCCTCAGCCGAAATCATGAAAAATTTATGGGGGAAAATAATTTATAACTCCGCTCTCAATCCCCTTGGAGCTATTTTTAAAGTAAATTACGGAAAGCTGGCTGAAGTTAAAGAAAGCCGCTTATTGCTCGAGAAGATAATCAGAGAAATATTTGAACTTTTGGCTGTTTCAGAGCAGGAGACCTTTTGGCCAGATGCCGATGCATATTTAAAGGACTTTTTTGAGAAACTGATTCCGACTACCGCAGCACACCATGCATCAATGCTGCAGGATATCCAGAATGGAAAAAGAACAGAGATTGATGCTTTAAATGGGGCTATTGTCCGTCTCGGGCGGGAATACGGGGTAAAAGTGCCGGTCAATGAAATGGTTACTTTAATGATTAAAGCAAAGGAAAAGTTTAATTATACTGACCAAAGCTTAAAAAAATGATTGGGGGGTTAAACTGGTGTATAAGTTTTCGCATGTGGGAATTGTTGTCCAGGACATGGATAAGGCTGTTGATTTTTACACTAATGTTTTAGGATGTGAAGTGCATAGCCGGCATCAGGACGAAACCATTCAGTTTGCTTTACTGAAATCAGGTCATCAGGAAATTGAGCTTTTAAAATTTCCTCATGATGGTAAGGAGAGAAAAGAAGGAGTTATCAGCCATATTGCATTCAAGGTTACTGATATTGAGAAAGAAATCAGCCGACTCAAAGAATTGGGGGTAGCTTTAAGCTCAGACCAGCCCAGGGAAGTTATGAAGGGTATGAAGATTTTCTTCTTTACAGGGCCTAGTGGGGAAAGTATTGAATTTCTGCAGCTGTCCAATAGTTAAGCGGATTGCTAATCATTTGTCAGCAGGGCGGATATTTGTCCCAATTGTGGGATTATTTTTGTGGTTGGAATATAGTTTTAAGTCATTAAAAATACTTGCATCAGATCAAAATAAATTGTATAATGATTAAGCGAAAATCTTAGAACATTTAGTTGTTTGACCATGGAGAGTTGTCCGAGCTGGTCGAAGGAGCACGACTGGAAATCGTGTAGACGGGGATAACTTGTCTCGAGGGTTCGAATCCCTCACTCTCCGCCATAATGAAACTTAGAGCACCAAGCGTTGAGCGGGGTGCTTTTTTGTATGTAGCAGGCAGTGGCAGCTGTCATTTTACTCCGCGAATATATTTCTCTTGTGGTTGAATTTTGATTGGCACTCAGGCTATAATAAAGCTGCATCTAGGAAAAATCTAGTAATAGTCTCAAATGGCTCAATTGGATAACATCAATTGAAGTATGACTCACAGGTGGTTATTATGGGAACAGAGAAACGTCTTGAGCCCGAAAGAATATTAGCAAACCAGACAAAGGAAAGCCGTGGAAAGCTTACAGTTTTTTTGGGGGCAGCAGCAGGTGTCGGGAAAACCTATGCTATGCTGGAAGCCGGCAAAGAGAGGCTTGCCGAAGGTGTAGATGTAATTGTGGGTCTTGTAGTACCTCAAGGGAGAACCGAAACTGAAACAATACTTGAGGGGATCCCTGCTTTACCGTCTATATTGCGGGAGTACAAGGGAAAGCACTTCGCCGAGATGGACCTAGATGCCCTACTTGAACGCAGGCCGGGGCTAGCATTGGTGGATGAACTTGCCCATACCAATATTCCAGGTTCCCGGCATGCCAAACGGTACCTTGATGTTGAGGAGCTCTTGGCGGCAGGAATAAATGTTTACACTACGTTTAACATTCAGCATCTGGAGTCCCTTAACGACCTTGTGGCCCAAATCACGGGAATTAGGGTTCGTGAAACAGTCCCCGACCGCATTTTGGAAAATGCCCAGATCCAATTGGTGGACATTCCACCGGAGGAACTGATTCAGCGGTTTAAAGAAGGTAAAGTTAATGTCCCGGGACAGGCTGCCGAAGCCATGCGTAAATTCTTGCGCCCCGGGAACATAAATGCCCTGCGGGAACTGGCTCTGCGCTTTACGGCTTTGCGAATAGACCACCAGCTGGAATCATATATGCGCGTTCATCACATTGACGGGCCGTGGCCCACGGGAGAGCGGGTAATGGTTTGCGTTAGTCCCAGTCCTTTTTCTGCTCAGTTGGTCAGAATAGGCCGGAGAACAGCGGATAGCAACAGGGCCGAATGGCTTGCCGTTTATGTTGAGACACCGCGGCGGTTTCCGGCAAGTGAAACCGCTAAAGACCAACTGGCTAAAAATCTAATTTTAGCCGAGAAATTAGGTGCAGAAACGGTCACTCTATATGGCGACGACGTGGCTCAAGAAATATTAGAGATGGCCAGAAAACGTAACATATCGCAGATTATCATCGGCAGACCGCTTCACCTAAAGGTACGGGAATTACTCCAGGGTTCGGTTGTTGATAAAATAATTCGCCAGGGCCAGGGTATCAGTGTCCACGTTATTCCCGGAAAATCAGAAGTTTTTCGGGAAAAAGTTTCAAGACAACCAAGAAACGCACAGCAATCAAATGTACCCACTGATAAGCGGCGGCCCATCTTATTTCCACCTTATGTTTTGGGCTTTTTAGGGATGGTATTGCTCGCGTTGATAATTTCGCCCATTAAATCTTATTTGGGACCTGTAAATATCGCAATGCTTCATTTATTAATGGTTTCATTGATTGCATCCCGGTGGGGAACATATCCTGGCTGTCTTGCAGCACTTATGGGAGTTGTGTTCTTTGATTTATTTTTTGTTGAACCGGCCTTCAGTTTTACTGTAGCCGACATCCGATATTTAATTAGTTTTGCTATCTTACTCATAGTGGCACTGATTACCGGAAGTCTGTCTACTAAAGTGAAAAAGCAGGTCCACCGATTACGGCAGGGGGAAGCCAGGGTGTCAGCTCTATATTCTTTGAGTCGTGATATTGCCGCAGTCGCTGATTTAAGTTCCGTTTTGGACAGCATAGTTCGGAAAGTGGCTGAAACTGTTGAATCCCAGGTCGTATTTTTGTTACCAGGAAATGACGGCAGGTTAGAAGTCAGGGCTACTTCGGATCCGGAGGCCGACAATTATTTTGATAAAAGTGAGCTTGAAGCAGCTACCTGGTCCTTTGAAAACGGCCAAAGAGCCGGTCTAGGTTCGGATACTCTGGGCACAGCTGCCGCACTTTATATACCTCTTCGCACCGAGCGGGCTACACATGGTATTTTGGGTATCCGTTCCAAAAATCTAAAGGGAAATTTTGATTCTGAACAAATACGGTTGCTGGAGGCATTTAGTGGTTTAGCGGCAATGGCTCTAAATAGGGTAAAATTAAGCGAACAGGCCACGAAAGCTGTGACTTTAGCTGAATCGGAACGTTTACGAACGGCTTTATTTAATTCTCTTTCTCACGATTTACGCACCCCGCTGGCATCTATCATCGGGGCAGTCACCGGACTCCTTGAGGGGGAATGCGTATACAGCCCCGCTGCTCGGGTTGACTTACTGCAGACCATTCATCAGGGAGCAATTCGGATGAACAGGTTTGTAAACAATCTCCTTGACATGGCCAGGCTGGAGAGTGGAATGCTGCAACTGAAAAAAGAATGGTGTGACATCCAGGATGTTATCGGAGTAGCTGTCAGCCGGATGGGAGAAACTTTGACTAACCGTCCATTGAAAATACATGTTGAACCGGATTTGCCACTTATACAGGCTGATTTTGTCTTGATTGAACAGGTGCTCATTAATTTACTGGATAATGCCCTTAAATATTCCAAACGGGGAAGTGAAATTGCTGTTTCCGCCTGTCAATCGGGGAAGCACCTGACAATATCGGTAGCTGACCGGGGTCACCAGATTCCGGAAGAGGATTTGGCAAAGATTTTTGATAAGTTTTACCGGCTGAGCTCTCGCCTCCAGGTAAGCGGCACCGGCTTAGGGCTATCAATTTGTAAAGGACTTGTCGAAGCTCACGGAGGTAAAATATGGGCAGAGAATAACCCCAGCGGGGGTGTAATAATGACTTTTAATTTACCTGTGAGTGATCAACAACCGGGTATGGGTAAAGAGGTGATGTAGATGGAAAGTAACGGTGTCCGCATATTGAATATTGATGATGAAGCGCCAATTCGCAAGCTCCTGCGAGTCGCCTTGACCGGGCACGGCTATGAAGTGGAAGATGCGTCTACCGGACAGGATGGACTTAATAAGGCCGCCGTGTTCAGGCCGGACCTAATTATCTTAGACTTGGGCCTTCCCGATATAGAGGGCCTGGAAGTGGTGCGCCGCCTGAGGGAATGGTCCAAAATACCAGTCATTATTCTTTCCGTTAAGGACCAGGAACGGGAGAAAATAGCTGCCCTGGATGCCGGGGCGGATGATTACGTTACAAAGCCTTTTGGAATGGGGGAACTCCTGGCTCGCATCCGGGCTGCCCTTCGCCATGGAGCTGAAGTGATACAAGATCCCATACTTAAATTTGATGATTTGATGATTGACCTGGCCCATCGAAAGGTAGTAATTAATGAGAAAGAAGTCAAACTAACTCCCATAGAATACGACCTATTGAAAAATCTTGCCCTGCATGCCGGTAAGGTCTTAACCCACCGCCATCTGCTTAGTGCCGTTTGGGGCCCTGAATATACAAATGACACCCATTATTTGCGGGTTTATACCGGGCAGCTGCGGCGCAAGATTGAGGCAGATCCATCACATCCACGGCATATTATTACGGAACCGGGAGTAGGGTATCGTTTATTGTAAGAATTAATTATAATTCCTATTTTTTTTATGTTTTTTTTATGTCTTAGGTTTTATTATTTATGCCTATTTGACCTGTTTTAAGGATATAATAAAACTGCTTTTTTTGTAATGGCGTATTGTTAGGCGAAAGGGGAGGGTGGAGTAATTGGATATTTATGAAAGCAAGGTTAAAGATACACCAGGCTTCAAAAATGTTAATTTGTTTCGGCGGATGAAACCAGCCCAGATTCTGGTGCTGGGTTTTGCTTTGGTGATTTTGTTAGGTTCGGTACTCCTTTCCCTGCCGGTTGCGAGTGCCTCGCGGCAGCCAACACACTTTTTAGATGCTTTTTTTACGGCTACTTCGGCAGTTTGCGTGACTGGGTTGGTTGTCCAGGATACGGGGACTCATTTTTCCACGTTTGGGCAGGTGGTTATCCTGGCTCTTATCCAGATTGGTGGTCTGGGGTTTATGACCATGGCTACCTTTTTCGCCCTTTTATTAGGTAAACGAATCAATCTTAAGGAACGGCTGCTCATGCAGGAAGCCCTAAACCAATTGACTGTGGAGGGGATAGTAAAACTGGTCAGGCATGTCCTGGTAATTACCTTCCTGATTGAAGGAACTGGTGCCCTGATCCTGGGCATCAGGTGGTCCGGCGAACTTGGTTTGGCCCGCGGCTTTTATTATGGGCTGTTTCATTCAATATCAGCCTTTAATAATGCCGGATTTGATCTTTTTGGCGAATTTCGAAGCCTGACGGGTTTTGTTTCCGATATAACCGTAAATACAGTCATCACAATCCTGATAATTCTCGGCGGGATAGGATTTACTGTCATTGTTGATTTGATAAATAAGAGACGGTGGCGGGGGTTTTCTCTTCATACCAAAATAGCCCTCAGTACCACCGCAGCATTATTGGCAATAGGCGCAATTTCGGTTTTCGTGTTGGAGTACAACAATAGCAAGACACTGGCTCCATTAAGCCTGCCAGCCAAGATTTTGGCATCATGGTTTCAATCAGTGACGCCCAGGACAGCAGGATATAATACCCTTGACATTGCCGGACTAAGGGATGCCACCCAGCTTCTTATTATAATTCTGATGTTTATTGGGGCATCACCGGGATCCACCGGGGGAGGGATTAAGACAACCACCTTCAGGTCCTTGATTACCGCTGTGAGTTCAATGGTCAGGGGCAGGCAGGACGTGGAACTGTATGAACGGAGGCTGCCGCAGGATTTAGTCTACCGGTCACTGACCATTACCATTATTGCCACTGCCCTTGTCCTGGCGGTAACCATGCTCTTAACGATTACAGAGACGGCTGATTTTCTAATGATTCTTTTTGAAACAGTCTCGGCCTTTGGCACTGTGGGATTAACTATGGGCCTGACGACCAAGCTGACGGTAATAGGGAAGATTCTTATTGCTCTAACTATGTTTGCGGGGCGCGTTGGGCCGTTGACGATAGCCTTCGCTGTTGCCCAAAAACAACAAAAAACGCTCTATAGATTGGCTGAAGAGAAGATAATGATAGGATAGAGGTGTTAACTAATGAAGCAATTTGCTGTTATTGGTCTGGGGCGTTTCGGATCCAGTGTGGCCAAGACCCTTACCGCACAGGGTTATGAGGTATTAGCCATCGATGATGATCAGGGTAGGATTCAGGAAATAGCACCTATTGTAACCCACGCTATTCAGGCTGATGCCAAGGACGAGCAGACTCTTAAAGCTATAGGCATCCGAAACTTTGACGTGGTAATTGTGGCTATTGGTCAGGATATTCAGGCCAGTATCCTGGTTACAGTTCTGCTTAAAGAACTTGGGGTAAAGTATGTTGTGACTAAAGCTACGAATGATTTACATGGTAAGGTATTGACAAAAGTAGGGGCTGACAAGGTTGTCTACCCAGAGCGGGACATGGGTGCCAGAGTAGCTCATTCTCTGGTTTCATCTAATGTACTCGATCATATTGAAATTTCGCCTGATTATAGCATTCTCGAGGTTATTGCCCCGGAATCTTTAGTTGGTAAGAATCTTAAGGAGTCGGGATTAAGGGCTCGGCTCGGGGTAACTATTTTAGCCCTTCGGCGAGGAAAGGAAATTATAGTTTCTCCATCACCTGATGTGCCAATTCAAGAGAATGATATCCTGGTTGCAATTGGGGAAAATAATAATTTGCGCAGCATAGAACAAGAATGATTTGTTTACCCACAGTTGGCCTTACTGGAGGTACTTTAAGATGCACCAGAATAAAACCCTGAACTTGCTGCAAGAATTTTCAATTCCATTGATAGTGGGCATTTTCGCAGCTTTAATTTGGGCCAATATATCCCCTTTGAGTTATCGTGAATTTATAGAAAAGGAACTATTTTTTGGTGTAAATTTTCATTTTCTAGTTAATGACGTTTTTATGGTATTCTTCTTTGCCATAGCAGGTGTGGAAATTACCCAGAGCTTAATGCCGGGAGGTGATCTAAACCCTCTGAGGAAAGCCGTAAACCCGCTGTTAGCTACTTTGGGTGGGGTGTTAGGGCCTGCTCTGGTGTACATTAGTTTAAATCATTTCTTTGGGGCTCCTGTTTTTACCAAAGGATGGGGAATTCCTACTGCCACCGATATAGCTTTGGCTTGGCTGACAGCCAGGTTTGTTTTTGGTTCAGGTCATCCTGCGGTGAGGTTTTTATTGTTGCTTGCTGTAGCTGATGATGCTATCGGGCTTTTAATCATCGCAATTTTTTACCCTGACCCGTTGCATCCGACTGAGCCGATTTGGCTGTTATTAAATGTTGCTGCCCTGGTTATAGCCTATTTGTCAAGGAAATTTAAAGTACGCAGCTATTTACCTTATTTGTTAACGGCAGGGCCGCTAAGTTGGGTGGGATTGCATAATGCACATCTTCATCCAGCTTTAGCCTTAATATTTGTAATACCGTTTTTACCACATCCTGTTAGACAATCAGGACACTTGTTTGAGGAAAGCAAAGATGAGGATAAATTTTCCACTCTTGCCCATTTTGAACATCAATGGAGCCCGGTTGTAGACTTTGGCTTATTTTTCTTTGGGCTTACCAACGCAGGCGTCCAATTTTCGGGCATAGGAACCATAACATGGCTGGTATTTATAGCATTGTTGGTTGGAAAAACCGGTGGAATATATTTGTTGGCCAACATTGCCCAACTGCTGGGATTTCCATTGCCGGACGGAATGGGTAGAAAAGAGGTCTTCGTGGCGGGTCTCATTGCTGCCATGGGCTTGACCGTGGCTCTGTTTGTTGCTGGAGCAGCTTTTACTAAGATTGAAATCCAAGGAGCGGCAAAAATGGGAGCCTTATTCAGTGCTGGCAGTGCTTTAATTGCATTTTTATTTGCGAAACTAATAGGAATTAAAAAAATTGTAGAAAAAGGTAGTTAGTTTTGCTGTAGTGCAATCACGTATAACTGGCCCAATTTCCAACCTATGTTACTTGCATTTAAAATAAGATTATGTTAAGATAATTCTGCTTTGATATTCTTTTGAGGTTAATAATAAGTTTGCCGTGCTAGACGGGGAGGTAGCGGTGCCCTTTACCTGCAATCCGCTATAGCAGGGTGGAATTCCTGTCCCCGGCTTTATTCCGTGAGGTCTGACTGCTGTAAGTGATGTTGAAGACCGGGTCTTGCGCAACGTGAACTTGTGAACCCCGTCAGGTCCGGAAGGAAGCAGCGGTAAGCAGGCCCTCGCGTGTGCCGCAGGGGTGCCTGGCCTGAGTTAACTGCAACAGTAACGCTTGGGGGATAATTGTCAAAGACAGGTGCACGGCTTAATTTTTTAAAAAGCGCCACATCGATAAAGATGTTGGTGCTTTTTTATCCGATGGCTAACCGCCACGAAGACTCCCGCTTCTGTCAGCGGGAGATAAGTGGCGCTAAGCCACTGGATAAGTTCAACTAAACTTCAGATGGAGTCAAAACTCCACCTGAAGTAAGTTTCACTTATAAAGGATTTACGGAATTCTTTGGCGAATTATATGTTAAATTGTATGGCCGATTAGGGTATACTAAGTTGATGATATGTAAGAGGTGTAAGCTATGGGTTATGTGGCTCTTTACCGGGAATGGAGACCGCAGCAGTTTTCAGATATAGTTGGACAGGAACATATCAGCAGAACTTTGCAGAACGCTATCCAAAATGACAGGATTGCCCATGCCTATTTGTTCTGTGGACCAAGAGGCACCGGCAAAACCACAACGGCCAAGGTATTGGCTAAAGCCCTGAATTGCCTGAATGGACCTGGAGTTGAGCCCTGTAACAGATGTGATAACTGTCTGCGGGTGACTGAGGGGAATTCGATGGATGTAATGGAAATTGACGCTGCATCCAACAGGGGTATAGACGAAATCAGAGATCTCAGAGAAAAGGTGAAATTTGCCCCAACCCAGGGTAAATACCGTATATATATCATAGATGAAGTGCATATGCTGACTACAGAGGCATTCAATGCACTGCTAAAGACCCTGGAAGAGCCGCCGGCCCACGTGATTTTTGTGCTGGCCACCACTGAGCCGCATAAGATACCGATGACGATTCTTTCCAGATGCCAGAGATTTGATTTTTGGCGGATTGGACTTGCAGAAATTGTTAACCGCTTGAGGACTGTAGTGAAAGAAGTCGGAGTAGAGGCCGAGGATGACGCACTTAATCTAATTGCCAGGACCGCCGAGGGCGGCATGAGAGATGCCCTGAGTGTGTTGGATCAATGTATTTCTTTTAGCGGCAGCCGTGTGTTGATTAGTGATGTGGAAGCCATACTCGGCACCGTGAATGCCGAATTCTTTGTGCAGATGACCGACTGCTTTATTAAAAACGATGTTACCAGGGGTTTGCATTTTGTTGACGAACTGGTTAATCAGGGCAAGGATGTTCGCCAGTTTGCCAAAGATTTGACGGAGCATTTCAGAAATCTGCTGATTATGGCTGTCGCCGAAGGGGCCGAAGAACTGGTGCCGGTTTCGGCAGAGATGCTTGGGGTAATGCTAAAACAGGCCAGGGAGCTTGGACAAAAGCGAATCATCAATCTCATTGAGTTGTTTACATCAACGGAACGAGAAATGAAGTGGACTTCCCAGCCCAGACTGATTTTGGAATTAGCAGTCATAAAGGCGAGCGAAAAGTCGGTGGCCCTTGACTTAGATGAGTTACTTGAACGGGTGGCCAGACTTGAGCAAATGGTATCTCAAATGGGTCAGGCGGCAACTGCTGGACCCGGACAGGGCGGCCAAAAGTCGGCTGCTCAGGTTAAGCCGGGACTCAATAGTGGGTGTAGGAATCAGCCAAATAGGGAGGTTGAGTCGTACCAGCCGGAAAATACCGGGCAGGCGGGCCAGGTGAGCGATGGGCAGATGAAGCTTGATATTGAAGCAATAAGGAGATGTTGGCCCGATATCTTAGAGCGGATTAAAAAAGTACAGATGTCTGCCAGAGCTTTTTTATTGGAAGGGAAACCTGTGGATATCAGGGACGGACAGTTAATCCTGTGTTTTTCCGAGGATTATGGATTTCATAAAGAGAAGGTTGAACAGCCGGATACCAAACATGCCATTGAGCAAGTGCTTAAAGAAGTCACCGGGGCAGATTTAAAGCTGCTGTGTAAATTTACCAGTGAGTTGGAGACCGGAGGGTCTAAAGCGGCATCTGCCGCCAAAGACAGCCCATTAGCGGAAAAAGCAGCCGGGGTGTTTGGGCCGGATGTAATAGAAATTTTGGATTAAATTATAATTAAAAATAAAAGTTTCAGGAGGAGATTATTAGTTATGATGGGTAATATGGGTAAAATGATGAAACAGGTGCAAAAAATGCAGGCTGACATGGCCAAAATGCAGGAGGAACTGGTTAACAAAACGGTGGAAGCCACTTCCGGAGGCGGTATGGTTAAGGTTGTGGCCAACGGGAAGCAGGAATTAATGTCTATTCAAATAAACCCCGAGGCAGTCGATCCAGAGGACGTAGAAATGCTGCAGGATATGATTCTTGCTGCTGTAAACGAAGCACTGCGGCAGTCACAGGATATGGTAGCTAAGGAAATGAGCAAAATAACCGGTGGGATGAAGATTCCGGGACTTTTTTAGGCAGGTGAAAATGGTTGCTTTATTATGCGGAGCCTGTCGCCAGACTGATTGATGAGTTGGGCAAGCTGCCCGGTATTGGGCCCAAAACAGCCCAAAGACTGGCTTTTCACTTACTTAATAATGATATTGGAGAAGCCCGGGACCTTGCCAGGGCGATTATAGAGGCGAAAGAAAAGATTAGGTACTGCTCTGTCTGCAGTAATCTTACTGATACAGATCCATGTCAGACCTGCCGGGACGATACCCGTAACAGGTCCGTTATATGTGTTGTGGAAGAGCCTCGAGATGTTGTTGCCATTGAGCGGACAAGAGAATACCGGGGACTTTATCATGTTTTACAGGGCGCAATTTCGCCTATGGAAGGAATAGGCCCGGATAAGCTCAAAATTAAAGAGCTTTTAGCCCGGCTTCAGGATAATCAGGTTAAAGAAATCATCGCTGCCACCAACCCCAATATTGAGGGTGAAGCAACCGCTATGTACCTGGCCAGGCTGATAAAGCCCTTGGGAATTAAAGTCACCCGCATAGCGCACGGCCTTCCTGTAGGCGGTGACCTGGAATATGCCGACGAGGTTACCCTGTCCAAGGCATTTGAGGGCAGGCGGGAAATTTAAAAATACATATTTACTTATAAAATGTTTTGTGCTAAAATACCCTTAAACTTATTTTTTTAACAGCACTGACGGAGATAAGTAAGCTGGTTTGTTCTATACAGGGAAGCGGGGCCGTTGACTGAGAGTCCCCTAAGAAGCTGCCGGTTGAAATTCCCTCCCGAGCTGCCGGTTGAAAGGTAACAGGATTACCGAGTAGATTGGGCCGGAACTCCACCGTTATCAGGCAGAGGGTATGTTAGTACCTGCGCATAAGGGAGTTACATATTTTGTTTAAGATGATGTAACTAATCCGGGTGGTAACGCGGAAGTGATTGAGCTTTCGTCCCGAACAGGGATGAAAGCTTTTTTTATTTGCCGGATATGCGGGTATATAATTTTACTCTGAGTGAGTGAATTACAGGCGGAAGCTTTTGTTTTCCTTTTGTAATTAAAATGGGTGGTACCGCGGAAGTTAAGCTTTCGTCCCTGAGGGATGGAAGTTTTTTTTGTTTCTTAAAAACAATTTTTACAGATAATAAGGAGGAAATTTAAATGGTTATTGTTATGGATTTAAGGGCTGATGAGAAACAAATAAAAAATGTTAAGAAGAGATTGGAAAGTCTCGGTTTTAAGACTCACTTGATCAGGGGTGTGGAAAGAATAGTTATTGGTGCCATTGGTGACCGTAAAGAAATTATCTCTTCAGGAATAGAATTAATGCCTGGAGTAGAGAAAATTGTACCCATTATGAAGCCCTTTAAATTGGTGAGCCGGGAAGGAAAAACAGAGAATACGGTAGTGCATATTAAGAATTTTGATATTGGCGGCAACGATCTGGCTGTAATTGCCGGTCCTTGTGCGGTAGAAAGCCGCGAGCAGCTGATGGAGACAGCCAATTTAGTAAAAGAGGCTGGGGCTAAGGCTATCAGGGGAGGAACTTTTAAACCCAGAACATCACCCTATAGTTTTCAGGGCATGGAGGAAGAGGGGCTGGAACTTCTCGCAGAAGCCGGCAATACCACCGGGCTTGCCACCATTACGGAAGTAATTGATGAGGCCAGCCTGGCGGTTGCTTTGAAATATGTAGATATTATTCAAATAGGAGCCAGAAACATGCAGAACTTTCAGCTCTTAAGAGCTGCCGGGAGGATTCAAAAACCTGTGGTCTTAAAAAGGGGTCTGTCGGCAACAATTGAAGAATGGCTTATGGCTGCTGAATATATTATGTCAGGTGGCAATTACGACGTTATTTTGTGTGAACGTGGGATCAGGACCTTCGAAACATACACCAGAAACACGCTGGACCTCAGCGCAGTTCCTGTAATTAAGCAGCTCAGCCACCTGCCGGTCATTGTTGATCCCAGCCATGCCACCGGGGAGTGGCGGTTGGTGGCACCGCTGGCCAAAGGTGCCGTTGCCGCAGGTGCTGACGGTCTCTTAATCGAAGTTCATCCAGACCCGGTCAAGGCTTTGTGTGACGGCCCGCAGTCATTGACTCCCAACAACTTTTCTGCTTTAATGCAGGACCTGGGCTTAGTTGCCAAAGCCGTTGGACGAAATGTATAGGGGGTGCAATAGATGCAAGGGGAATATGGTTATTTAGGACCGAAAGGTACTTATTCAGAAGAGGCTCTTGAACTATTTTTAAATAAGGAGCCTACCGGATGTGTGATATATCCCAGCATTGACCGGGTTATTCGGGCAGTGGCAGAGGGTGAAATAGCAAGGGGATTAGTGCCTATAGAGAATTCCATTGAAGGAACGGTTAACCTCACCATCGATTTACTTACAGCTAATACAAACCTGAAAATTGTCGGGGAAGTTATTCTTCCCATAAAGCATCAACTCCTGGTGAAAAAAGATGCCTTGAAAGAGAAAATAAAGTTAATTGTTTCCCATCCACAGGCTATTGCCCAGTGTAGAAAATATATCACTCAGAAGTACCCTTCCGTGGAAGTTAATGAGGTTAACAGCACAGCTGAGGCTGCGTTAATGGCCAGCCGGAGTGATGGAAGTGTTGCGGCAATAGGCAACGAGAGAGCGGCAAGAAATTATTCATTAGAGGTAATTGACAGTGATATTCAGGACTGCCAGGATAATCAAACCAGATTTGTAATCATTTCAACAGAGGATGGGCCATCCCCGGAACAGGCTAAAACCTCCCTGATAATTTCTATTACTGACCGTCCGGGTGGACTCTACCAAATCCTCAGGGAATTTGCTCTGGCCAATATTAACCTGACCAGAATAGAATCAAGGCCTGCCAAAACTAATTTGGGCGATTATTTGTTTTTTGTTGATTTTCTGGGCTCGCTCCATGATCCGGTGGTGGAAAAGTGCCTGGATGCTGTCCGGGATATCGCAGCATCATTAAGGATACTAGGTTCCTACCAGGTTTGGAGCGAAAGGGATGGAAGCCAGGAGGTTTCTGAAAACACTCCTTCGTTAGATGGCATCAGACAAGATATTGATATTATAGATTACCAGATTGTGGAACTGCTCGCTAAAAGAACCCAGCTTGTCTCGGTAGTCGGTTCGCTAAAAAAGCAGGCAGCAATTAAAGATAATCGGCGGGAGGAAGAGGTCTTGGCCCGGGTCAGGAGAAATGCTCTCAAAAAGGGAGTAGACCCTGAACTTATAGAAAAAGTATACCAGATGTTTTTTGACCATTTTGTGACCCTGCAGGAAAAACAACAAAGTAGTAAGTAAGCAGGAAAAAAGATGAATAACTTGTCTCCCCCTTCAATATATTTTAATAAACTGAAGGGGGTGTTATTTTTTATGAAGGGAAGTATAATTAAGTTAAAAAACAAAATATTAGACCTAATTAATGTAGGACAAGCAGTCGGACAGGTCCTCGGGCAGCCTGTTGAACAAGAACAGGACTTTTTTGAACAGCTCAAAGAAGCCCACCGGGAATGGCAGATAGCTTTAAATAACTACAACTTTAGCTCAGACCCGGACTTTGTTGATTATTCAATTTTTAACATTGATGCCAGGGAAAGGGAATATATCTACTTAATTAAAAGGGCCCGGAAAGAGAATATTGTGATGGATCTAAAAATTGATGGAAACGATTTTGCAACGAGCTTTGATAATCAATAAAAGGAGGCGTTGGCCTTGGATATCAACATCATTATAGCATTTGGATTAGGCTTATTGTTAATCTTCCTGGTTGGTAAGGTGATGTTATTCCCGTTAAGAATGGTTTTCAAATTAATCATCAATGCTATAGTTGGCGGTTTGGTATTATGGGTGATCAATTATGTCGGTTCCTACTTCGGGATTCACATCCCGCTTAATCCTATTACTGCATTGACTGTAGGGTTTTTAGGCATTCCCGGAATAGTAGTGCTTTTAGTAATCCAGCAGATAATTAAATAGTCTGAATATTAGCTGAATTTAGGAAATTGCGGGCTGAAATTCCTTGACTACTATAAGAACGTTTAGTATACTAGTATCATTAAAAAGGCTTTAGTGACGGTGAAGCCCATTTTTGGGTGTTTTACCGCCTACGACCAAAGCTTTTATTTTTTTATAAATAATTAATTGTTTTTAGTAAATAATAATTTAGAAAAAAAGTCTGGGGGGATCCCCATCGAGCAACGTATTATTGAAGCATACATAGGTGAATATGCAAGTGGAAAAAGTGAGGTTGCGGTTAACAGAGCCATTGAGCTTCTAAATGAGAAGAGGACCGTCACCCTGGTAGATCTAGACCTGGTCGAACCTTTTTATACCCTGCGCCCAATTAAAAATCAGCTTTCTGAAATGGGTCTCTATGTAGTGGCCTGGGAGACTACCGAAACGCTTGGCCTCGGGGAAGCAGGCAGTACTATAAAACCTGAAGCGCGGTGGGTGTTAAGAAGACCGGGGGACATTATTCTGGATATCGGCTATGGTGTTGAAGGAGCCAGGGTCCTTAATTTAATAGAAGGGGCCAACAGTGAAAAAGATCTTCATATATATGTAGTTTTAAATATTGGCCGCCCAATGACTGCTTCTGTTAACGATATTATTGAGTATGTTAGGAGTCTTGGGGTTGTGCACGGGTTAATTAATAATTCTCACCTGGGGGATGACACCACTTTAGAATTTATTCAAAATGGTGCTGAAGTAATTTCTGAGGCTGCAGAACTATTAAATTTACCGGTTATAGCTACATATATGGAAAAAAGGTTTAACGTTGAGGTTACTGGGTCAACCGATGTCAAGGGCAATCAGATTCGGTATTTGAACCGTCTCATGACTAAGACATTTTGGTAAAAATCCCGGTAGATTCACCCATTTAAATAGACAGCATTGCTATTATTCAGGAGGTGTTAGTTCTGATGGCTGAAAAGCCTATTCAGGGAGAGAAAAGAGTCTTTATGACAGGGAATGAGGTTGTTGCCTGGGCTGCCCTGGCTGCAAAAGCCGATATCATGTATGGGTATCCTATTACACCGCAAAACGAAATTATGCATTATTGGACGCGGATGGCCCCTAAATTCCAAAAGAGATTTTTGCAGACAGAGGATGAGCTGTCTGCCGGGTTCACTACGGTAGGCGGGGTATTGGCCGGACGTAAAGCATTTACAGCAACTGCCGGACCAGGTAATACACTGATGCAGGAACCCTTATCAATGGCTGAAATGATGCGCATACCTACTGTTGTGGTTGTCACACAGCGTGGAGGTCCGTCAACAGCGACAGTTATCTACTCACAGCAGGAAGTTACCATGACTACATATGGTGGTAACGGTGAAGGTTTTAGGGTGGTATATTCCACTGCCACTCATCAGGAATTATTCGATTATACAATCAAAGCATTTAATACTGCGTGGAAGTATCGGTTCCCAGCCTTTGTACTGGGAGACGGCTATCAGGCAAAAATGCGCGAGTCTCTGACTATCTATGATCCTGAAGAAAAAGGAATCAAACTTATTGAGCCTGTGGCATTTGTTGGCGGGGAGCCTGTAAATGGTGTTAAAGAACCCGTGCACATGCGCAATACTTTAAACACCGAAGAAGAGCTTTACGAGATTGTTACCAGGTATGATGAGGAGTATACAAAAGTAGCTCCTGAAATTATGGAACACGAAAAATTTGACTGTGATGACGCTGATATTGTAGTGGTCAGCCATGGGGTTGTTTCCAGGGCAGCTAAGGGTGCAGTACAGGAACTGCGGAATGCCGGTCTCAAAGTCGGGTATTTCAGGCCCATTACCCTCCGTCCTTTCCCTGATCAGGCGTTGCAGGCTGTTGCCGCCAAAACCAAGACTTTACTTTTGGTAGAGTCAGCTAATGGGCAAATGGCCAAGCTGGTTAAAGCTGCAATATATGGATCTACCGCCGCCCTTGAACCAATGTTTAAGCCAGGGCTGGGGGTAACATCAGAAGAGATTGTAGCAAAAGTTAAGGGAATGCTTTAAGGAGAGGGGGCGTAAATGTAATGACGATGATACCACAGATGCCAAAAAGCTGGCGTGTACAAACAAAACCACATAAATTCTGTCCGGGCTGTGGGCACGGTTTAGTGTTAAAAGCCCTGGGCGAAGCTATCGATGAGCTTGGGATTCAGGATAAAGTAGTATTTGGCTGCGACATCGGATGTTCGCTGCTGGCTGTGGATTTCTTTAATTGTGATACTGTCCAAACCCATCACGGTCGGACAACTCCGGTTGTCACCGGTGTCAAGCGGGCCAATCCGGATGTAGTATGTATTGCTTATATGGGTGATGGCGGCGGCTATGCCATCGGTTCCCAACATTTAGTCAACGCTGCAGGCAGAAATGAGCGGGTCACCGCAATTCTGGTTAACAACTGCAACTATGCTATGACAGGCGGCCAAATGGCCCCTACAACCCTTCCCGGAATGAAAACTGAGACGACTCCTTATGGACGTGATGTTGACCAGACCGGTTATCCGACGCAGGGACCGGAAATGGTTGCTGCAATAACCAGAGAAGGTGCATATATAGCAAGAGGAACTGTTTCAAATTTAAAGCAGTTAAAAGGGTACATTAAGAAAGCTCTCGAGAACCAAATGGCAGGTAACGGATTTTCCTTTGTCGAAGCATTGTCTGCCTGTCCCACTAACTGGAGAACCAATGCTAAAGATACTTGGGATTTTGTGGAAAAAGAAATGCCGAAGTACTTTAAGGTTGGGGAAATAAAAGCTCCGGCTGCTAAGGAGGGCGAATAAGATGGGAATCGCCGTAAAAATTGCCCTTGCCGGTGAGGGTGGTCAGGGTGTACAATCAGTTGCGGAAATTATTGCAGAAGCTGCTAATGAAGAAGGCAGAGAAGCACTCTATATTCCTAATTTCGGGGTTGAGCAAAGAGGTGGTGTATCGATTGCCTTTTTGCAAATCGGAGATGAGCGCATCGGATCACCTAAATTCCAGAAAGCCGACATTGTAGTAGCCTTAAGCGAAAGAGCAGTAAGAAGAACTTTGCAATATGTAGATGAAAATACTATTTTTGTTTATGATACATCTATTGAAGGTGTTGAAGATGCTCTGCCTAAAAATGCAGCCCGTGTTTTGGGAATCCCTGCTATTGAGGTTTCCAAAAACGAACTCCATCCCAGAGTATTTAATATCATTATTATGGGTGCAGTTGTAAAGGCAACGAGTGTGATTTCTGAAGAAGATGCCAAAGCTGCTCTCGAGAAAAAGCTTGGGTATAAATTCGAACAAAATCCCAGTCTTAGAGAGTTAAACTTTAAGGCTATTGCCCGGGGCATGGAGCTTGTTTAAAATGGCCCGATAATGAGGAGGTAATAACAGTGAATGTTGCGTATAAAACCTTCTTCCATGAGGGAGAAAAGGGTACCTGGACTGTGTTCCCCGCCTTGTGCAAAGGCTGCGGCCTGTGCATAGAAAAGTGCCCCAGGAGTGCTATTGAATGGTCCAAAGAGCTGGGATTCTACGGGACGCCAACTGTTGAAGCAGATATGGACAAGTGCAATGCCTGTGGAATTTGCAAGACAGTCTGTCCCGATTGTGCTATTGCAGTTACTAAGAAGTAGTAGTCTTAAGGCCCTCTGCTTAGAAGGACTTTAAAATACCACCAGGAATTATAGAAGTTAACAACAATTTTCTTATTTTTTAGCGAAATTGTTGTTAATTTTTTATGTATTGGATGGGGGAATAAAGCAATGGTAGAATAAACATCAAGCCGCTTAATATCGCAACAGATGGGAGTATGGGAGTAATGCGAATAATGCGAATAATCTTTGCTATTTATCTTGCCGGGTAAGACATAATTATGCTATTATATAGTTTAATCAATAGTATCAATTACTATACAAATTTCTTTGTAGATCCTTGAAAAGTACATATTAATGACGGGTGGTATTAATCAATTATCATTCTGGTTACAGTTTAACAACCAAAGATAAGCAGTCAACAGGCTCAAAAAGATATTATGCGGAAAATCGTATAGGTTGAAGTTGCCTGGGCGTAAAATGGTTGAAATTTATTTAATTAAGCGGAGGTTTATTTAATGGCAGAAAACAAGATGAAAACGATGGATGGAACCAAGGCAGCGGCCTACGTGTCGTATGCTTTTACCGAATGTGCATGTATTTTCCCAATTACTCCTTCCTCACCCATGGCTGAATATGTTGACGAGTGGAGTGCCCAGGGGAAGAAAAACATTTTTGGTCAAACAGTGAGCGTTACAGAAATGCAATCTGAAGCCGGCGCTGCCGGAGCCTTGCACGGTGCGCTAAGCGCTGGCGCGTTGTCGACTACATATACCGCATCACAGGGTTTATTGTTAATGATCCCTAACATGTACAAAATAGCCGGAGAGCTTCTGCCCGGTGTAATGCATGTGACGGCTCGAAGTCTGGCTACCCATGCGCTGAATATTTTCGGTGACCACTCCGATGTTATGTCTACCTCCCAAACGGGATGGGCGCAGTTGTGTTCCAACAGTGTTCAGGAAGTTATGGACCTGGGCGGCATAGCCCACTTGGCCGCTATCAAATCCAGGATACCCTTCCAGCACTTTTATGACGGTTTCAGAACCTCTCATGAACAACAGAAAATAGAAACTATTGATTACGAGGATTTTGCCAAGCTGGTTGATATGGACGCTGTCAAAGCATTCAGAGACAATAGCTTAAATCCTGACCGCCCGGTTATCAGAGGTTCCAACCAAAACCCGGATATTTTCTTCCAGGCCAGAGAAGCATGCAGTCCTTTCTACGAAAATGTACCCGAAATCGTAGCTGAATATATGAAGGAAATCGGTAAAATCACCGGCAGGGAATATAAGCCCTTTGATTATTATGGAGCACCGGACGCTGAAAACATTATTGTGGCAATGGGTTCAGTTTGTGATACCGCAGAAGAAACCATCAATTATTTAATGGCTAAGGGTGAAAAAGTAGGTCTTATTAAAGTTCGCCTTTACAGGCCTTTCTCGGCTAAATACTTCTTTGATGTTTTCCCGAAAACAGTAAAGAGGATTGCTGTGCTTGATCGGATAAAAACTCCTGGCGCCGCCGGAGAACCTTTATATAAAGATATCTGCAATTTATTTGTAAATACTGATATGAATCCTCTAATCATTGGCGGACGTTATGGCCTCGGTTCCAAAGACACTCTGCCTTCTGACGTCATGGCAGTATATGAAAACCTGAAAGCTGAACAACCCCAAAATGGGTTTACTCTCAGCATTGTAGATGACGTTAGTTTTACTTCCCTCCCCAGAGGCGAAGAAATTAACGTTACACCGGAAGGAACCATCCAGTGCAAGTTCTTTGGACTCGGTTCTGACGGTACAGTCGGTGCCAACAAGCAAGCGGTTGAAATTATTGGGGACCATACAGATCTTTATGCACAGGCTTACTTTGCTTACGATTCCAAGAAATCCGGTGGGATCACTATTTCACACCTGCGTTTTGGCAAGAAACCTATCAAAGCGCCTTATCTAATTAGTTCTGCTAATTTTATTTCTTGCAGCAACCAACAATATGTAAATATGTACGATTTGACTGCGGGCCTGAATAAAGGTGGTACTTTCCTTCTGAACTGTACATGGACACCGGAAGAATTAGACGAAAAATTGCCCGCAAAAATGAAAAGATACCTTGCCCGAAATGAGATCAATTTTTATACTATAAACGCTGTAGCTATTGCCAGAGAACTAGGATTAGGCAACCGTACCAATATGATTATGCAGTCCGCCTTCTTTAACCTGGCTCAAGTTATTCCTATTGATGAAGCAGTAGGTTACATGAAGGATCAGATTAAAAAGGCCTACAGTAAAAAAGGTGATAAAATTGTTAATATGAACAATGCCGCAGTTGACGCCGGTATCGGACAATTAGTTAAAATTGATATTCCGGCTGCGTGGGCCGATATCCTTGATGAAGTGGCCGCAACCAAAGATGAGCCGGCTTTCATAACTGACATCCTGCGCCCGATGACCAGGCAGGAGGGAGATTCTCTACCTGTTAGCGCCTTTAAGGGTGTGGAAGATGGCACTTATCCGAGTGGTACAGCCAAATACGAAAAACGCGGAGTAGCGGCGTTTGTTCCTAAGTGGATCAGGGAAAATTGTATTCAATGCAACCAATGTTCACTGGTATGCCCGCATGCTTCCATCAGACCTGTTCTGCTGACAGAAGCAGAAAGCAAGAACGCTCCGGCTGAATTTGCAGCCAAGGCAGCCAATGGATCGCAATTAAAAGGGTTGGAATTCCGTATTCAGGTTTCACCTTTAGACTGCATGGGCTGCGGAGTTTGCGTAAATGCTTGTCTGGCCAAGGAAAAAGCCCTGGTTATGGAAGACATTGAAAGCCAGGTGGCAGTGGAAGCAGCAAACTGGGAATTTGCGATGACTATTCCTGTAAAAGATAATCTAATGAATAAATTCAGCATTAAGGGCAGCCAGTTCTGTCAGCCCCTGCTGGAATTCTCCGGTGCCTGTGCCGGCTGTGGCGAAACACCGTATGTCAAGCTGCTTACCCAGCTATATGGGGACAGGATGATGATAGCAAACGCAACAGGCTGCTCCTCCATCTGGGCTGCTGCTGCTCCTTCCATGCCTTACACGACAAATGCGGAGGGTAAGGGCCCGGCCTGGTCCAATTCCCTGTTCGAGGACTGCGCAGAATTCGGTCTTGGCCTTTATCTAGGTACTAATCAGATTAGAAAGCATGTTGCTCAGCTGGTGCAGGAAGCTTTGCTTCTGGATATTGCACCTGAATTAAAAGCGGCCTTCCAGGAATGGCTGGATGGCATGTATCATGGCGAAGCATCCAAGACTGCCACGGCCAAGATCCTGCCCCTGTTGGAAGGGCAAACCAATCCCGTGCTGAAAGAAATTGCTGCCAGGAAAGATTTCTTGATTAAGAAATCAAACTGGGCATTTGGCGGAGACGGTTGGGGTTATGATATCGGTTATGGCGGTGTGGACCACGTGCTGGCCTCCGGTGAAGATATTAACATTCTGGTCATGGATACCGAGGTTTATTCCAATACAGGCGGCCAATCTTCCAAAGCCACCCCTGCCGCAGCTATAGCCAAATTTGCGTCTGCTGGAAAGAGAACGAAGAAGAAAGACCTCGGCGCCATGGCAATGACCTATGGCTATGTATATGTAGCTCAGGTTGCAATGGGAGCTGACCCCAATCAATGTCTTAAAGCTTTTAAGGAAGCTGAAGCATACCCTGGTCCGTCCCTTATTATCGCTTATTCCTCATGTATTAACCATGGAATCAATATGGCCAAGAGCCAGGTTGAAATGGCTAAGGCGGTTAAAGCAGGTTACTGGCACTTGTACAGATTTAATCCCCAACTCAAGGACGAAGGAAAGAATCCGTTTATACTCGACTCTAAAGAGCCAGACCTGAATTCCTTCAGAGAGTTCATTATGGGCGAAGTGCGCTACAGCTCTTTGGCTAAGATGTACCCTGAGCAAGCAGAACAGCTTTTTGTGAAAACACAGGAAGATGCCAAGGAAAGATACGAGTTCTACAAGAGGTTAGCTCAAGTGTAAAGTTGGCTGATAGCCCTTTAAAGAATCCGGAAACGGAGGACATGATCGATATGTCCTCCGTTTTTGGGTGCACCCAGCATCGTTAACCATCTATATTCAGCTCGCCGGCGGCAGATTGGGTAATAGCACTCCAGATATTTAATTGAAGTTTTACACCACCAAGGGTCAGAATTATTAATAGATTAGGGCGTAAACTCTTACTACAAAAATATATATTTGGTTAAGTAAAAATTAGTAGATATTTTGTTAAAAGTTGTTGGCAGAGATGGTTGACAACAGCATAGGTAATATGCTATATTAGTCAATGTCGGTGCTCCACAAAGAACAACTAGCCAGTTGGCAGGTGTGTGGCAGACAACGCTCTAAGGTGGTCAATAGACCGCTGGAGGGACAAGCTAAAACTTACCAGTTGATTTGTGAGAATGAACATGGTAAGATAGAGTTCTGCGGTTGAGAGAAGCAGCCGGCGGGACGAGAAAAGAACAAATTACCAGTTGACTCACAAGAGTGAATGTGGTAAGATGAGGTTCCGTGGTCGAGAGACGGCGGGACGCAAAAAGCAAAGGTTGTTGTAAAACAGCCAGCGGTCTTTGAAAACTGAACAGTAAGAGAGATGGTTGTGATTGAG
>JAVSMW010000002.1:290323-366021 GCA_032027005.1 Thermincola sp.
GGCAAGGAAAAAGTTGAGGAGGAACCGGAGCGTACTAGTGTACGAGAGGATTCCGACGAAACTTTTGACGCCGCCAGGCGAAGCTTTTCAACAGTTTAATTTTCCGGTGACAATGGCGAGAGGGACCCACCCGTTCCCATCCCGAACACGGCAGTTAAGCCTCTCAGCGCTGATGGTACTTGGACCGCAGGGTCCTGGGAGAGTAAGTCGTTGCCGGATTTTATATGAAAAGACTTTGGTGAAAACCAAAGTCTTTTCTACTTTGTTGGCGAGCAGGCCGACCAATCGCCGCGGTCCAAGTACCATCAGCCTAAGGTGGGCCTGGCGACGGCACCATAAGGTGCCTAGTGTATACTACGCAGCTCTTAGCGGCCAAATACATAGTATGAATCCAAAGCATGGGCCGCTTAGAGATGCGAGCTATACGGACTGGAGGGTCCTGGGAGAGTAAGTATCTCCAAACTTTATCCTTTGCTTACATGTGAGTAGAAAGGGTACTGACCAATCGCACACCAACGTCGTAATAAACCTTGCTGGATTTTATATGAAAAGACTTTGGTGAAAACCAAAGTCTTTTCTACTTTGTTGGCGAGCAGGCTGACCAATCGCCGCGGTCCAAGTACCATCAGCCTAAGGTGGGCCTGGCGACGGCACCGTAAGGTGCCTAGTGTATACTACGCAGCTCTTAGCGGCCAATGCTTCCTGTGAATCACAAAGCCTGGCCGCTTAGAGATGCGAGCTATACGGACCGTAGGGTCCTGGGAGAGTAAGTATCTCCAAACTCTATCCTTTGCTTACATGTGAGTAGAAAGGGTACCGACCAATCAGGCACCTGGGTCGTAGTAGCCTTGCCGGATTTTATATGAAATAATCAAAACCAAAGTATTTTCGCTTTGTTGTCCTTCTCTCTGTTGACTAGCGATTTGCCACTATACTTATGATGCGGCATATGATAGAATTTTGTAAACATACTAGTACTTTAACTCTTAATCTGTGGGTACTGCCTTCATAATTTGATCCTGCATCGTTGGTCGAATTTCATTATAGCTTTAGTGTTAACCGTTAACAAACCACTATTTGATTAAGATTAAAAAAAGGGGAAATAAATTTGGGTAATTATCAGGTAAATAACTCTTATAAATGGGTGGTTTTAGTTATTTCCTTTTTTATGATGATGGGATTTGCTTTGTCCTTGCAAGTGCTTCCGCCATTATTTGATCAAATTACAAGAGATGTATCAGCCCCACAGGCTGGGTTTCTGAGCAGCTTAATCATGCTTGTCCCGATTTTCGTAACACCGATCATTGGCGTAATTTTTGATAAAACTGGCCGTAAAAACCCTTTTTGCTTTTAGGAAGCATAATCACCTTGATTTCTTTTGTCTTTATAGCTAATAATTTCCTGGCCTTGCCTTTATGGGCTGTTGCATTGGGGATAGGCTTTGCTCCCATACCTGTTTATGTGTTTTCCCTTCTCCCTGAAATAGTTAAACCGCACCAGGTAGGCATGGGTTTAGGACTACTAACAGTCGCCTCAAACTTAGGTACAACATTGGGGCCAACTGCGCTTGGGTCGATCCTTGACCAAACAAAAGGGGATTTTTTCGTCGCTATTATGGCTTTAGCAATGGTATCCTTGGTAATTATCCTTATTTCATTTTTATTAAAATCAAAGGCTATAGCCAAAGAAGATTCTTTGACCTAATAGAGCAAAAGTATAAAAAAGAGCGATGGCACCTTTAGGACCTCACCAAATACCAACTTAAAGTTGTAATATAAATCACACTAAATTGTGTGATTTAAAATACTTTTTCTTCAACAAAATGGGTTATAATAAGTTTAATAAATAGTTAAAGGAGAGAACAGGAAATGACAAAAGTAACAAAAGATATGACCATTGGCGAAATCCGTGCCTTAGGCCCGGAGGCTAACGCAATTATGGATGGTATTTTTGGACCCGGCTGTTTTAGCTGCCCGAACTCAAAGACTAAGAGCCTGGAATTTGGAGCCACTATGCATGGCAAAGACCCTGAGAAGGTAATCGAAGAACTTAACAAAGTTTTAAATAAATAATAGCTAAGACTAATCAGGAAAGAATCCGCCTAAATGGCGGTTTTTTTTTAATTAAAGGAATAGCCCACCCGGATGTAGAAAAGACGGAGAGTAACAACTCTCCGCCCGTTTTAAGCTAAGTGATCTACATTTAAATCCCGCATAACTTTCTTTACATAGTTTTGGGTTTCCTGAAAAGGTGGAATTCCTCCGTATTTTTTAACATTTCCGGGGCCTGCATTATATGCCGCCAGGGCTAGCTGAGTATTTCCATCAAAGCGGTCCAGCATTTGACGGAGGTATTTAGCGCCACCTTCAATATTTTGAGCCGGGTCAAAGGGATTGTCAACACCCAGGGACCTGGCTGTTTCCGGCATCAACTGCATCAGACCCTGAGCACCTGCAGAAGATCGCGCCTTGGGGTCAAAACCCGACTCAGCTTTAATTACCGCATTTAGCAATTGTGGGCTTAGATGGTAACGCTCAGCGGCCTGGGAAATCATTGCCTTAAAATCGCCTGTCAGTATTGTTGGCTTACCTGCAGGGATCTGAGAAGATCTGGCAGCATCTGAACCTAAAGGTCTCCAGTTCGCAAAAACACTCCGGGCTTCGGAAAATTTCATCAAAAAGTATGTTTCTAACAAATTCCACATTGCCTGACCGCCTCCTCTAGCCCCTGGATATGTTAACAAAACTCCAACTCCAACGGATGTTTAGTTGAACTTTATCAATCTCATTACATCATAATATTATTTTCAATATTTGTAAAGAACCCCTGCGACTGTTGCTGCATAGACTAAATTAGCGGCGTTTGAAATCCAAAAAATCTGTATATAATATGAAGCGAAACTTCATTACGCAATAAAGTGAAACTTACTTCAGGTGGTGCTTTTTTCTCCACCTGAAGTTTAGTTGAACTTATCCAGGGGCTTAGCGCCACTTTTTTCTCACTTACGGAAGCGGAGGTCTTAGTGGCGCTTAGCCATCGGGTCAAATGCGAGCGCGGAGGTGTTTTAATGATGAAGGCCCTGGAGTGCTTTTTCTGCCAAAAACAAATTACCTCGGAAAAAGATATGGTGGAAATAATGCAGCATGCTATGTGTGCGGAATGCGAAAGGGAATTGCTAACGCTTCCGGTGGGAGATCATCAGTACGAATTTTATAAAGATAAAATAAAAAGAATCTGGTCTTCTTAATCAGGGCAATCGGCTCTGATTTTTTGTTACATACCAAAGTTCCCTGAAAAAGGGTTTCATAAAATAAGAGCGAATTCTCCATTAGAGGTATAATGATGAATGAGACAGGTAAAACGCCCTTAATCAAGGCTTTAGATAAAAATCAAAAATTGAGGTCTATACCTTTTCACATGCCGGGGCACAAAAGAGGCACAGGCGCCGGCAAGGGCTTTGCCCGGCTAATGAAAACAGACCCATTTTCTTTAGATTTGACTGAAGTTCCGGGTTTGGATGATCTGCACAATCCGTGTGGCCCCATAAAAGAGGCCCAGGCTGCCGCTGCCGGATTGTTTGGGGCGGAGCAAACCTTTTTTTTAGTAAATGGGACAAGTGTCGGTATACATGCAGCTATCATGTCAATCTGCAAGCCAAATGACGTAATACTGCTGCCAAGAGATGTACACCGGTCTGTAATTGGAGCCTGTATTTTATCAGGTGCCCGGCCGGAATATTTACCGGCCCGGGTATCCTCAGAATTCTTCATCCCGCTTCCCCCGACGGCACAGGATGTCAAGGAAGCTTTAGGGAAATATGAAAAAGTGAAAGCGATACTACAGGTTTACCCTTCATATTATGGCATTGCCGGTAACCTAAAAGAGATTGCCGACCTTGCTCATTCTCATAAAGTTCCTTTAATAGTTGACGAGGCTCATGGTGCCCATTTTGCTTTCAGCAGCAGATTGCCCGCCCCAGCTCTCAAGCAGGGCGCGGATATTAGTGTGCAGAGCACTCATAAAACTCTGGGGGCGTTAACCCAAGCGTCCATGCTGCACATTAACAGCAGGCTGGTCAGCGGGGCTGAAGTCTTCAGGCATCTTAAGATTCTGCAGTCTAC
Source organism: Thermincola sp. (assembly GCA_032027005.1). Lineage (GTDB taxonomy): Bacteria > Bacillota > Thermincolia > Thermincolales > UBA2595 > JAVSMW01. The sequence goes on from JAVSMW010000002.1 coordinate 294,445, forward strand.
CAGCCCATCCTATCTTTTGATGGCATCTTTGGATGCTGTTGTTGGACAGATGGAGCGAGCCGGAAAAACTTTAATGGAGAAAACCGTAGATCATGCTATCCGTGTACGCCGCGAGATTATGCGAATTCCGGGTCTGCAATGCCTGGATGAAAAGGTGGGTGCAAATGAAGGCGGTTTTGTTTATGACCCGACCAAGCTGTATATATCGTTCAAAGGTATTGGTCTGACAGGTTATCAGGCAGCCCGGATACTTCGTAAGAAGTATAAAATTCAGGTTGAATTAAGTGACTTATATAATGTTTTGTGTATGTTGTCTTACGGCAATACTGCTGATGATACCGGCTCCCTGGTAAGAGCGCTGGTGGAAATGGCCGCCGTTAAGAGGCCTCCGCTAAAGTTAAACCATAACTTCAATTTTAGTTTTAACCCTTTGGTAATAATGACTCCAAGAGAGGCCTGGTTTGCTCCCAGGAAAAGAATTCCCATGCGGGAGGCAGTGGGTCAGGTGGCGGCTGAAATTTTTGCCCCCTATCCACCTGGGATTCCGCTCCTCTGCCCCGGTGAGGCAATAACCAGGGAACTTGTTGAAATAATTATCTCCATGAAGGCCCAGTCATGTTCCTTCCATGGTCCGGGAGACCCTTCATTGGAAACTGTCGAAGTGATAGCTAATTAAATTTTCAGCATTTACAGGAGGCTTAGATGACAGGTAAATTTGTTACATTCGAGGGTCCTGACGGGGCGGGAAAAACCACTCAGATGAAGATGCTGGGGGAAAGACTGGCCTCCCAGGGGGCTTTAGTTTCATATACCAGGGAACCGGGGGGAACCAGAATCAGTGAAGAAATCAGGAAGCTGCTGCTTGATCCTGCCAACCGGGAAATGGGCTCCAGAACTGAGGCCCTGCTGTACGCCGCGGCCAGGGCTCAGCATGTTGAAGAGTTCATCAGGCCGGAAGTGGCCGCAGGCAAGATTGTATTGTGTGACCGGTTTATCGATTCAACCATTGCCTATCAGGGCTATGGGCGGGGTATAGATCTGGCCTTCCTGGAGGAACTAAATAATATGGCAACGGCCGGAATTGTACCCGATTTGACCTTTATATTAGACATTGACCCAGGTCAGGGGATAAACAGAATCAGTGAAAAAAGGGCTGCAGTTACCGGTGAAGGCAAAGACCGGATCGAATCGGAGAATCTAAGTTTTCATTCCCGGGTGAGAACCGGCTTTCTTGAATTGGCTCGCAGGGACAAGGCCCGCTGCCAGGTTATTGATGCGGCAATGGGGCGGGATGAAATACATCATGCAATTTACAGGCTGGTGAGCGAGGTGCTGGTACGATGAAAATACGCAACGTTTCCAAAGAGACATTGGCCAGCCTGGGGATTACCGACCGGGAAGGCAGGATCACTAGTGATAACACGCTGACTTCTTTTGGTGACCAAATGCATAAGGTCCAGCGGGACATGGTTAAACAGGAATTGGAAAAATTGTTCAACGACATTGATAAACAGGGAAGAGCACTGGGTAATTCACTTAATTTGAAAGATTTAAAGAAATATAAGGATTTAATTCAAAAATTTCTGGACTATGCTGTCAATAAAATGTATCATTTAAAAGAGCAGCCTGGATGGGACCGAAAAGGGAGATATAAAATTTATACAGTAATTGAGAGTGTCAATAAAGAACTGGAGAAACTAACCGCAATGCTGCTGTCAGAGCAGCAGGACAAAATTTCTATCCTTGCTAAGGTGGATGATATTCGTGGATTGCTGGTAGATATATTTTCCTGACAGAGGGATAGCGAACGTGCTGCTAGATGAGGTAAAAATATATGCTGTTGAATGAAGTTATAGGCCACGCCCAGGCTAAGCGGGTTTTACAAAATGCCCTTGGGGACAGCAGAGTAGCACATGCATACCTGTTTCATGGTCCGGCCGGAGTGGGCAAAAAGACCCTGGCTAAGGCTTTCGCGGGGGCCCTCTTATGTGAAGCTGCTGTAAAAGATTCATGCGGCGGGTGTTCTGTGTGCCGGCGGATGGCCGACGAGCAGCTGCCGGATTTCTATGTCCTGAACCCTGCCGGCAGTAATATCAAGGTTGAACAGATTAGGGACCTCCAAAAAAAAGCCCAGCTGAAGCCATATGAGGCTGCCAGAAAAGTTTATTTGATTAATCAGGCCGAAACGATGACTACCGAAGCGGCCAACTGTCTTTTGAAAGTTTTGGAGGAACCGCCAAAAGAAACGGTCTTTCTGCTCACCACAGTGAACCAATACAGTCTCCTGCCGACCATTATTTCCCGCTGTCAAGCAATTCCGTTGAGCCGATTGCCTGCGGCGGAAATTGGGGAGATGCTGGTCAGTAAGTGTGGGGTTAAACCTGAGGAAGCTTTCTTATACGCTTCACTGGCCGATGGTTTGCCGGGGGCGGCCTGGGAACTGGCTGTTTCGGGTGGCGGCAAGGAAATCAGGGAGCAGGTTTTTAAAATAGATGAACAAATTGCCGCCGGCAGTGTACAGGCTTTATTCAAAACTGCCGAAGAATTTGAAAAGAAAAAAGATTCACTGCCTCAGATATTAGAACAGCTTCTCCTATGGTATAGGGACAAGCTGGTTTGGCTGCAGACAAACGAAGAGAAATTAATTATAAACATCGACAAAATCAGTGAGCTGAAGAATAACTCGGTAAGCTTAAGCAAAAACTATTTAGTCAGTAGCATAGACAGTATTCTGGAAGCAAAAAATCAGATTAACAGGAACGTAAATCCGCGACTGGTTCTGGAAGTTTTGTTATTAAAACTGGCTAAAACTGTTTAAAATATTATGGCAAAGTGTTGAGGAGGGTAAGAAAAAATGATAGAAGTAGTAGGGGTCAGGTTTAAACCGGCGGGTAAAATATACTATTTTGACCCCGATGGGATAGAGCTTGAGGTTGGTAACAGTGTAATTCTTGAGACGACCAGAGGTATAGAATGTGGCCAGGTTGTCGTCAGACCTAAAATGGTAACTGAAGAAGAAATAGTTGCTCCTCTTAAAAAAATCATCAGGAAGGCTACCGACGTTGATATCAAACAGGTTGAAATCAACAAGGCCAAAGAAAAGGAGGCCTTCAGAACCTGCCTGAAAAAGATTGAAGAACACGGTTTGCCAATGAAACTTGTCGATGTAGAATATACTTTTGATGCAAACAAAATCATTTTCTATTTCACAGCTGATGGGCGGATAGATTTTCGTGAGTTAGTCAAAGATTTGGCCGCTATTTTCCGGACCAGAATAGAACTTAGGCAGATTGGTGTCAGGGATGAAGCAAAAATGCTGGGGGGACTTGGGACCTGCGGCCGGGGCCTCTGTTGTGCAAGCTTCCTTGGTGAATTTGACCCGGTCTCTATAAGAATGGCTAAAGATCAGAACCTGTCCCTTAATCCCACAAAGATCTCCGGGATATGTGGAAGGTTGATGTGTTGTCTGAAATATGAAAGTGATGCCTATGAAAGTGAAAAAGCCCTTTATCCATCTGAGGGTACTCCTGTCAATACTCCGGTGGGGGAAGGCAAGATTATTTCAATCAATATCCTGAAGAAAACTCTGCTTGTTGAATTACGGGAAACTAGACAGATGGTTGAATTTCCGTTACATGAATTACAGATTCTGAGCAGGGAAAAAGATAATAAAGAAAAAAAACAGCGAAACAACCAAACAAATGAGCAACAGACTTCCCGTGAAATGCTGCCGGAGGTATCAGATGCGGTGGAGGTACCGGAAGTAACAGCAGACTAAAAACAGCTAGATACCGGCTGCCGTCAAGCCGGGAGGTGGAATACTGTGAAACAATTTACCAGCCTGTTAATAGATTTTGAAGAAAAAGTTAAACATCTTATGGAAGAATTGCAGTTTCTGAAGATGAGGGCTTATGCCCTGGAAGACGAAAATGAAAAACTGCGCAATGAAATAATGGATGTTTACCAATACTACCTAAAAGATGCTGGAGAGACCAAAACTGAACATGCTCAAAAGCAGGGGCAGGGTTTTGAGAATCTGATCAGACTTTACAACGAAGGATTTCATATCTGCAGCATGCATTTCGGGCAGTTCCGTGCGGAGGGTGACTGCCTGTTCTGCATGGGTTTCCTGGAAAAAAAGTAACATCCGGAGTGGTACCCATGAATGGTGATAATGACAGAGAATTTATGCTTCATGATAATGAACGGTTAGATGACCTTGTCCGGGGAGGTCTGCGCATTATTCAGTCTTCTAAATCCTTTTGTTTTTCTATGGATGCAGTGTTATTGGCCAATTTTACTTCTGTCAAGAAGGGGGACAGGGTTGTTGACCTGGGAACAGGTACTGCTGTCATCCCTTTACTTATTTCCACCCGCAACCTGGCTTCTAAAATAGTTGGCCTGGAAATTCAGGAAGAGAGTGTGGAACGGGCTAAACGAACAGTCCGCGGAAATGGCTTAGAAGAATTGATAGAAATAATCCAGCTTGATATCCGTGAGGCCGAGTCGGTTCTTGGGGTGGGGGGGATTGATCTGGTAGTCTCAAATCCGCCATACCTGCCTGTAGGCCGTGGTATGCAGAACCGGGAGGATCCCATTGCCATTGCCAGGCATGAGGTTTGCTGCAATTTGGCGACAGTTGTTCATGCCGCTTCGCGTCTGGTGAAATACGGCGGCCGGGTTGCTATGGTCCACCGTCCCGACAGATTAACAGATATTATTTTAGAAATGAATAATTGCCGGTTATTTCCAAGGCGGTTGCAGATGGTTTATCCCAGGCCTGATAAGAGGCCGAATATGGTATTGATAGAGGCTCAGTATGGGAGTAAACCGGAGCTTGTTATCCTGGAGCCCTTTGTAGTCTATAACGAAAATGGTATGTATACACAGCAATTTTGGAATACATATTACCCAGGCATGCCTTACCCTCGATAGGGGGCGATTTGTATGAATAAAAGATATTTCACATATATAATCAGGTGTAAAAACGGTATTTTGTACACAGGTTATACCAATGATCTAGTAAAACGCATAGCTCAGCATAATGAGAACAAGGGGGCCAAGTTCACCAGAGGGCGGGGACCGGTGGCCCTTGTCTATTTTGAGGAGTTCCCTACCAGGGGAGAAGCCATGGCCAGGGAAATAAAAATTAAAAGACTGTCCAGGCCGGAAAAAGAAAAATTAATCAGTGGTGACGAAAGTGAATGATGACACTGCCAGGGGAATTTTATATGTTTGTGCCACTCCAATAGGCAACCTCGAGGACATCACGTTGAGGGCCAAAAGAATCTTGCAGGAAGTTGATTTAATCGCTGCAGAAGATACGCGTCATACCAGAAAACTTCTGAGTTTTTATGACATTCATACTCCGCTGACGAGTTATCATGAACACAACAAATGGGATAAAGGGCCAAAGCTTATCGGCGAGCTGAGTACGGGAAAAAATATTGCACTGGTATCTGACGCCGGCACCCCGGGTATTTCCGATCCAGGACAGGATTTGGTCAGACTGGCTGCAGAGGCAGGGATAGCAGTTGTGCCCATCCCGGGTGCTTCGGCTGTAGTTTCGGCATTGGTTATTTCAGGCCTGCCTACTGATCGGTTTTGTTTTGAAGGTTTTCTGCCCAGAACCAAAAAAGAACGGCGGACTATGATTGAGCAGTGGGTGAGAGAACAGAGAACCATTGTGTTTTATGAATCCCCATACCGCCTGGTGAAGACTCTTGAGGAGTTAAGCGCGCAGTTTGGTGAAAGGAATATTGCTGTCACCAGGGAGTTAACGAAAGCTCACGAAGAGGTAGTCAGGGGCACGCTGCTTGAAGCCCTTCGGTACTTTAAGGAAAATTCACCTAAAGGGGAAATCGCAGTCATTATTCAGGGTACCAATAAAAACACCGAAGCCCCACCCCAGGGGCCTGTCGATGTTAGTGGATATGTCAGCAATTTAGTGCTCCAGGGGTATAACAAAAAAGATGCGATCAAAGATGCTGCCCGTTTGCTGGGAGTTAGTAAAAGGGAAGTTTATGACACCATTCTGAAAGCGGAGGAAAAGAGACCGGAGAGAACATAAAAGCCCGTTTAGCCTGAAAGCTGATTTGGCAAGGCCGGAAGTATACTAGTGGTACACTGGCGGCCTTGCCAATCTTGAGTTCAAGCCAGACGGGTTTTATGAACGGACCGTGAGAAAAGCAATCTTCCTTTTAGAATAAAATTTACTCTCCGGCAGCACGAGCCATTGAATGGGAACATTCTTTGCAAACGTTTTTTCCACGATAATTTTGGATATCGTCTGCACTACCGCAAAATACACAAGCTGGTTCATACTTTTTAAGAACGATTTTTTCGCTATCAACGTAGATTTCCAAAGCATCTTTTTCATCGATACCTAACGTTCTTCTAAGCTCTATAGGGATAACTACCCTACCCAGCTCGTCCACCTTACGAACGATACCTGTAGATTTCATCAATTATTCTCCCCTTCCATTGAGTTTCGACAATTTATTACAAGTAAATGATACCAGCGATTCCAGTAAAAGTCAATCCCTTTTTTTTAAAAAAAAGGCAATTTTCCTGATGTGTCTAGTCATCGGCCGTTTTCGCGGATCGGCCGGGAGATGGCATGATACCAAGGTGTTTGCAGGTTTTTCGACAAAATTCTCACTCTTCGACACGGCAAATTTACATTTTTCCTTGGAAAAGCGGGTTGAATTTTTTGCTTCGTTTCAGGGAAAACTTGACAAAAGGATATTTTGTAGTTATCATCTTACTATATATCCAATTGTAATGAAGGGGAAGAGTAAATACTGCAGTATCTGATCAGAGAGCAGGGGTTAGGTGCAAGCCCTGCCGGAGAAAGAGTGTTGAACATGGCCCCTGAACAGCAGGCTGAAATTTTTGAAGATTAAGCCGGGCCGGTTAAGCCCCGTTATCATGCTTCGGGCATCGAGGAGAATCCGTGCCTGGTTAAGGCTCATGCTTTTTGACTGAGCGAAAAAGGGTGGTACCACGAGAAATACCTTTCGTCCCTTTGTATAGACGTATGTCTATATATACGGACAGGAAGGTTTTTTTTATACCGTTAGAACAGAGGAGGATATAGTTTGAGTAAAGGGAGTTTTTACATTACCACACCGATATATTATCCGAGCGCCAATGCCCATATTGGGCATGCCTACACTACTGTTGCGGCAGATGCTATTGTTCGTTATAAGCGCATGGTCGGGTATGATGCCAGGTTTTTAACCGGGACCGATGAACACGGCCAGAAAATTCAGCGTGCAGCCAGGGCAGAAGGGGTTCAGCCCAAGGAGTATGTTGATAAAATTGTAGCAGGTTTTCAACATCTGTGGAAAACCCTTGAGGTGTCTTATGATGATTTCATTAGGACGACTGAGGAACGGCATAAAAAAGTAGTTCAGGATATTTTTGTGAAATTATATGAGCAGGGCGATATTTACAAATCTGAGTACGAAGGCTGGTATTGTACTCCCTGTGAAGCGTTCTGGACGGAGCGCCAGGCAGAAGGCAAATTATGCCCTGACTGTGGCCGCCCTGTGGAATTGGTGAAGGAGGAAAGCTACTTCTTCAGGATGTCAAAATATGCGGACAGGCTGTTAAAACATATTGAAGACCGCCCGGAATTTATTCAGCCGGTGGCCCGGCGCAATGAAATGGTGAATTTTATCAAGCAGGGCCTGGAGGACCTTTGCGTAACAAGAACAACTTTTGACTGGGGTATTCCCGTCCCCTTTGATCCCAAACATGTCATTTATGTGTGGGTTGATGCCCTGACCAATTATTATTCGGCATTGGCAGGCGGCCGGTCTGATGACAGCCTGGTGAAAAAGTACTGGCCGGCAGATGTGCATCTGGTGGGCAAAGATATCGTGCGTTTTCATACAATTATTTGGCCTATCATCCTGATGGCTGCGGGGATTGAACTGCCTAAAAAAGTGGTCGGGCATGGCTGGCTCCTTCTGGACGGAGGGAAAATGTCAAAATCAAAGGGCAATGTGATTGATCCCGTAGCTTTGGTGGAAAAGTACGGGGTTGATGCTATCAGGTATTACCTGTTACGAGAGCTGCCTTTTGGGGCTGACGGGTACTACTCGGAAGATGCGCTAATTCAAAGGACAAATTCAGATCTGGCAAACGATCTGGGTAACCTGGTCAGCCGGTCTGTGGCCATGGTTGAGAAGTATTTTGCGGGGGAGGTGCGCCAGCCTGCCGATTATGACGAACTTGACTGGGATTTGATTAAAATTGCGGGGCAAACAGTCGAAGATTATGAACTGTTAATGGAGAAATTTGAGTTAAGCAACGCTCTGGCTGCAGTCTGGCGGTTTGTCAGCAGGGCTAACAAATATATAGATGAGACAGCACCCTGGATTTTGGCCAAAGATGAGAGTAATACAGCCAGGCTGGGCACTGTAATGTATAACTTGATGGAAGCAGTCAGGCTGATCACGGTGATGATATCGCCTTTCATGCCGAAACTGCCGGAGCGGATTTGGGAACAAACCGGTTTAGCAATAAATGAAGCTGTAACTACCTGGGAGTCAATTCAAAACTGGGGGGGATATCCGGCCGGAACCCGGGTCCAAAGAGGGGCAGCCCTTTTCCCCAGAATTGAACTGGAAACCAAGCGAGCCAAGGGAGATGATAAAGTGGATACCGGTCAGAAAATAGAAAAACCTGAGGCAAAAGGCCCGGAGTCGGCTAAAGAAGACAAGCAGTATATTACAATTGACGATTTTGCCAAAATAGATCTGCGGTTAGCCGAAATTGTAAAGGCAGAAAAAGTTGAAAAAGCTGATAAACTTGTGAAATTGGAGGTCGCTCTTGGGGCCGAGCGGAGGACAGTTGTCGCTGGGATTGCTCTCCATTATGCAGCGGAAGAGCTGGTTGGGAAAAAAATAGTCATTGTAGCTAACCTGCAGCCGACCAAATTGCGGGGTATCTTATCAGAGGGTATGATTTTGGCTGCTTCCGACAGTGAAGGGCTGGCTATATTAACGATAGATCCAGGCAAGCACATCTCCAGTGGGTCTAAAGTAAAATAGCACTCTTATTAGACAAATCGATATCTGGTGGTGAAGTTATTGTTTATAGATTCACACGCGCATTTAGACGACCTGAAGTATGACAGTGACAGGGACGAAATGCTGCAGAGGGCCAGGAATAATAAAATTTCCAAGATCATTAACGTAGGCTATGATCTGCCATCGTCTCGCCGTTCCCTGGAGCTGGCTGCTAAATATGATTTTATCTATGCTGCTGTAGGCATTCATCCTCATGATGCAGCAGAAGCCGGGGAAAATTACCTGGCAGAAATCCGGATCATGGCATCCCGGCCCAAAGTAGTGGCGATTGGAGAAATGGGCCTGGACTACTACCGGAACCTTTCGCCCAAAGAAACTCAGCAGCGGGTTTTTCGGGAACAGATCAGGCTGGCCGCGGAGTTGGAAAAACCGATTATTATTCATGACCGGGAAGCCCATGGGGATGTAATGACTATCCTGAGAGATGAGGGTATAGGACCGGCCAAAGGTGTCTTGCACTGTTTCTCCGGCAGCATGGAAATGGCCAGGGAATGCCTTAAGATGGGTTTCTATCTTTCTATCGCCGGACCGGTGACCTTCAGTAATGCTAACAAACTCCGTGATGTTGCGGCAAATGTGCCTATAGACAGGCTGCTAATAGAGACAGACGCCCCGTACTTAACTCCCGAACCCCACCGCGGTAAGCGAAATGAATCGGCATATGTGGCCTATGTAGGACAGCGTATTGCCGAAATTAGGGGAATACCGGTGGCAGAACTGGCAGCGGCTGCGACGGCCAACGCAAAAAGATTATTCAGGATAAGTTAATAAGCCCCGTTCGGGGCTTTATTTTTTTGCCCAATATTTCCCTTTTTTCGTCAATCATTTTGCTATTATCCGTCCATGAAGTGACAAGTTTCTGGCGGGGGCTGTATTAAAATGTTAAGCAAGAGAGGTCGTCTAACCAGACAGGTTCGTCCAACCTTGGCATTGGAGGGAAGTATATGAACGGTTTTAAAGACGGCACAGTCAAATTAAGGAGCAGACAAAAAAATGATTCACCTTTGACTGGCTTTATTTGCCTGACCCTGATAGTCATAGCTGTAATTTTATTTATGATTGCATCGGTTAACAAAGTCACGGTGCAGTTGGGGGATAAAACCTCCACCTATTATACATTTGCGCCTACTGTCGCGGATGTACTGGATGAAGCGGGGGTAAAGGGACCATTTGGTTTGCCTAAGAATCCCGACCTGCTTGCCGAGGGAGAGACCATTAGCTATTTATGTGTGTCAGAGCCCCTTGATACGGGCGTCCAGGATGATATGGTGATTCAAATATACCGGGACACCATTAAGAAGTCTGTGGAAAACCAAGCTATAGCCATTCCCGTAAAAAGGAAATGGGATATTTTTATGGCGGCAGGTGAAGAGCGCGTAGTGGACCCGGGGAAAGCCGGTCTATTGCAAAATACCTATCTGAATTTCTATCGTGATGATGAATTAAAATGGAAAGAGCGGGTTCACAGCAGGCGTGTTATCGAACCATTAACACGGATAATTGCTTCGGGTTCCTATGCGGCAATTTCGCGGCAGGGTGTCAGCTACAGCGGCAAACCGCAGAAATTTGAAGCAACCGCTTATGCCCCGACAGGCTACCGTACTGCCGTAGGAGCTAAAACCAGGCGTGGGATAGTAGCGGTAGATCCTAAGGTAATTCCCCAGGGTACCCATATGTTTATCAAAGGATACGGCTATGCTGTCGCTGCCGACACCGGCGGAGCCATCAAAGGACGGAAGGTAGACCTGTTTTTTGAAACCCGTAAAGATGCCATAAAGTGGGGACGACGCCCTGTGGATATTTATTTTCTGGAAGAACAATAATTAGTGGCTAGTGGCTAGTGGCTAGTGCTAGTGTTTTTCACTGACAACTGGCCACTGACCACTCGTCACTTTTTGATTGACAAATCTTCCTGTTTTGGGTTAAAATAGTTGCAACCCCTTTCTAAAAAAAGAGAGAGGAGTGGTTGGATGCAGTCATACACCTCCCCGAGACAGTTCTTGGGCTTAAACCGGCTGGTCTATTGGTTCCTCGGGGTCGTTGTAGCAGCTGGACTACTATTAACGGGATTTTATTATAACAGGCATGAAACCAGGATTTTTTCAGATGGCAAACAAACTCAACTGATTATGAGAGGCGGTACGGTAGCCGACGCTCTTAACACGGCGGGTATCTCTCTTGGTGAAAAAGATATTGTCGAACCTCCTGTAGGTACAAAGTTAACCGGCGATATATCTGTGCAAGTCACCAGGATGATCCGGGTTACCTTAACTGCTGATGGCAATACAGGGGAATATTGGGTATTACCCGGCACTGTCGGTGATACCTTAAACAAGCTTAATGTTTCATTGAATTCCGGCGACCAGGTGATTCCCGATACTGCCAATACGCTGAAATCAGGGGACCAGATAGAGGTTATCCGTTTCAGCAGTAAATATTTGGAACAGTCTGTAAATATTCCCTTTAAAACTGTACGCCGTGACGACAACTCTATGGAACGTGGGGCAACAAGCGTTGTTCAGCAAGGCAAGGAAGGTCTGGCCCAAAAGACGGTTAAAATTACCCTGAGAAACGGGAAAGAGGTTTCCCGGGAAATTGTTGGCGAAAAAGTGGTGCGCCAGCCGGTTAATAAGATTGTGGCCGTGGGAACAGTTAAAACAAAGACAGTTTCCCGCGATGGCACTATTAAGTTTTCAAAGGCACTGCAGATGAATGCCAGTGCATATAGTCATACAGGAAGAAATACCGCCAGCGGTATTTATCCTAAAAAAGGGGCAGTGGCAGTAGACCCCAATATCATTCCCATGGGTACCAAATTATACATAGATGGCTATGGATACGGCACGGCCCTTGATGTCGGAAGTGCAATTAAAGGGAACAAAATCGATTTGTTTTTTGAAACCGAGACCCAGGCTCGGAAATGGGGGCGGCGTCCCGTAAAAGTGTACATTTTAGAATAGAACAGATGCCTTTTATGGCAAATTAGAGGGGAGAGGTAAATACCTTATCCCCTTTTTGTTTAGGAGGTTTTATGAAACTATATTCGCCGGCTGTTGTAAAGGAGATAATTGGAAAATACAAGTTTCGATTTCGAAAGACCTTAGGACAAAATTTTTTAATTGACGGAAATATCGTCAATAAAATTGTTGAGTCAGCTGAACTGGACAATAATGATGTTGTTTTGGAAATCGGAGCAGGCATCGGTACATTAACGGGTGCTTTGGCCGAGCGGGCCGGGAAAGTTATCGTAATAGAAATAGACAATAACCTTCAGCCAATTTTGCAGGAAACCCTCGCCGGCTACGATAATATTGAAGTTGTTATAGGAAATGCCTTAAAGGTGGATTTTGACAAGATAGTAAGTCTTCACACCGGCGGCCAATACGGTTCCGATGCAAAACCGTACAAAGTGGTAGCCAACCTGCCGTACTATATTACAACACCATTAATCATGCATGCTCTGGAAAACCATTTTAATATGAGTATGGCGATATTTATGATTCAGAAAGAGGTGGCTGAAAGAATAACTGCTGAACCGGGAGGAAAAGAATATGGGGCCCTAACCATTGGGGTAAACTATTATAGTGACCCGCAATTGGTACTAAGGGTACCAAGTAAAGTATTTATGCCCCAGCCTGAAGTTGAATCCGCTGTGATTAAGTTAATGGCCAGGGAAAAACCACCGGTTCATGTTGCAGATGAGCAAACTTTTTTTAAAGTTGTTAAAGCGGCATTTGGGCAGCGGCGAAAAACTTTGTTAAATGCAGTTGCAGGGGTTGTTCCGGGGACAGACAAAAACATGATTGGTGAAATGATGGACCAGATCGGGATTGATTCCGGACGCCGGGGAGAAACTCTGAGTTTAGCCGAATTTGCTCGACTGGCAAATATAATTTACCAAGAAATAACAGAACAGAAGCAGATCTAGGTCTGCTTTTTTAACGTATAGGTATTAGTATTCGGATGTATGGACAAAATCGGGAACAGGAAATAGCACAAATTGGTAAATCAATGCTATAAAAAATTAGCAGGTAGCTTTTCACAGTCCACCTGCTAATTTTTTCTGTTTTATTTTTTAAATTGTTGTTTACAATATCACTCTAAACGACATTTTATGCACCCTAAATCCGCAGTATAACCCACTCTTCTTTACAAGTATGATTATTTACTCTATGCTAATTATTGTAAAACTAACAATGTTAAGGTGGGGATTTAAGGCAGTTGTTATTGGAGTTGCTTCGTGGTTTTGTTGTGGAGATCCTTACGGTGGAAGTGGTTCAAAAAAAGTTCTAAAAAGATCTAGCTTTTTGGGAACCTTTTATTAATTAAATCATCTTAATAAGTGAGCGGACGAAACAATGATGAAAACGCCATGTTGAAGTACGGGGGTGATTCCAATGGACTACATAAAAAAATAGCGGCTCGGGAGGTAAACCTGGTAAAGCGTTGCAGGCATAACCCAGAGCAAACCTCAACAGACCACTATTTCTGATAACTATGTTACCATGTCGGGGACTTTTATGGCAACCCCCATGGTGGTACGACCGCTGCTATGCTTTTGGTAAAAGTTCAAACCGTGGGCTGGGTGGGGGTCAGTCTTTATAAGAGGTATAGCCTCAAGGAGGAAAATACCCACCCGTAATGCAATCTCACGATTCCATTGTGCTTGGAACAGCAGCGAATATAAAGTCATAATTTCCAGTTTTTAAAGATCAAATTATTGGAAAAAATGAACGGTTTATATTAACGTTCAAATTAGGACTCTAAATTCATTATACGAGGAGGCGCTACATGAAATTAAAAAAGAAAATACTAATATTTATTTTGATTGCTTCATTTAGTATAATTCCAACAGCCGCATATGCTTCAGTATTTTATGACTTGTTTGGCTGTTACCACCCAAGTAAATTGGCGGTAACGGATTAACGCCGAAGGCGGTGAACAAAGGATTTAAGAAAACAGGAAGAAATAGCAGGAAAATGCTGAAAANTATCATCACTACCCACCGTCATTGACAACAAACATAAGTTTACTGATAACCGAATCTGGCGGTGACTATGTTACCGCCAAAGAGCGTGAATCGCTACATTTGGCGACACTGTTTTAACGTCGATATCAAGTGGTGTTAATGTATTTGCTCAGTCATGGACGGATGATACCGTTGATTTACTTAAAGTTTCTACAGATACCTATATAAATAATATCTATCAAGGAACTATTTACAACTCTAAAGTAAATTCAACGAGCGTTTATATTAACATGCCTAAAAGTTATTTTGGATTTGTTGAAGCAGTAACTAGACATGATGCAATAGATTGGACTGGCGACGAAATAACTTATTCTTCCGATTCAATTATTAGATAAAGGGGGTTACTTAAATTGAAGAGAAAACATTATTGTATGGCATTACTTGTAATTGGATCTGTCCTATTATTTATGGTGAATTCTGCAATAGGTTCATCAGATCTATCAACCCTGCCGACACCTAAACAACAAATGACACCCGAACAGAAGAAGTTTAAAGAAGAACTTGATTTAAAACTAAAAGGTGTTTGGGATGAAATCAAAACCGATTTTAATGTAGATTCTTCTCAATATTTCCAACTAGAGCTTTCTAATTTACAGAAATTTAAGGAAAAACAAAGTATTATTCAAGATGAAGTCATGATCGACAAGATTTTAACTGAAGTTATCGATCCATATAGGGCTGAACTACCAATCGGTTCCATAAAACCAATTATTCTAATAAAGAATGATGGAAGTGAGGTTATATTTGGTTATAAAGAAGCCGATGGTACTAATGTACTTAAGAAAAGTACATTTAGTAACGGTACTCTGAAAAAAAATGAAGAGAAAAAAATGGGAACTAAATTGGAACTTGAAATAAACAAATAAGGTTATACCAAGCTGTTGTTTATCGGGTCTAACTAATGTTACCTATCTAAAAGAAGGATTATTTCGTGTTTAAAACCTATCCTCGGACAAACCGGGGATAGGTTTTTTCGGTGCGCCCGGAATGGGTGCTATCTCTATAAGGTTAAAGTCTCGAATGCTGAAGGCACTAGTAGCCATAGCTTAAGACAAGGTTGTCCGCCGTGAGGCGGAATCTGAAGGAAGTCAGCGGCAAACCTCCGGTCAGAGGAACACGAACCTCATATAAGGCTAGGATTCGTTGGACGAGCCTGCCGTACAAGGCAAAGTCCTTACTGCCAAATGCGAATCAGATGTTGTATAGTGTAATCTGCCAAGGCACAAAGCGGCTAGAAAGAGAAAGCGTGTTAAGCGGGCAAGCGTAACGGACTATTTCTCTTTATATATTTTTTTACAGCCCTTTGCCAAAATTCAGGCAGGGCTTTTTTGATTAACGAGGTACACCCGTTCAGCATATTATGTAGCAGAATGAGAATTAGCGGAGGTGAATGGAATGAACCAGGATTCAAAACCCGGCATTGGGGACATCGTAGCCCGCAAATCTTATAATCGGGATATTTTTTTTAAGGTAGTAGATTTTGTGAAAACCGGGACAGGTGAAGTCAGGGCCACGCTGCGTGGGCTTGATGTAAGGCTGCTGGCTGATTCGCATCTGGATGATCTAGTAAAAGTAAAAAGTGACCATTTGCGGGAATACCGCAAAAATTTTATCAAAAAAAATAATGATAACCTGAAAAAGATATTTACCAGGAGAGAGAAAGTACGTGAAGCCCAGATAACCAACATGGTACAAACCTTGCCAAAAGATTTTTTTGAGATGCCGGGGCGGGTGCTTCATATTGATGGTAATTTGGAATACTTAAATCTTTGTATGGGCATATATGAGCAGTTAGGTATCATCGCAGAAGGACTGCACATTCCTGAAAATGAGCAGCCGGTATCCGTCCCGGACCAATTAATGAAATACAAACCAGATATCCTTGTCATGACAGGCCATGATGGATTAGTTAAGTCAGATCAGGCATATTCAGATTTAAATAATTATCATAACTCCAAATACTTTGTAGAAAGCGTCAGGGCAGCTCGCAGACTGGAAAGTGACAAGGATAATTTGATTATTTTTGCCGGGGCCTGCCAATCACATTACGAAGCTATTTTAGCGGCCGGGGCCAACTACGCCAGTTCTCCTCAGCGGGTACTTATCCATGCCTTCGACCCAGTGTTCATTGTAGATAAAATTGCCTTTACGCCTATTAACGAAATAATTTCTATCAGTGAGGTTATTGACAGTACCATCACTGGTACCGACGGCCTAGGTGGGATAGAAAGCAGGGGAAAATACAGAAAAGGCTTTCCTAAATCACCTTATTGAGTCACAAATAAGCAGACTGATAAATATAATGGAATGAATCTGGCCGGAGAGGTGAAGGGAATGAGGGTCTTAGTCACGGGTGCGGCGGGATTATACGGGCATCATTTGGTGGAAGAGCTTTTGTTACAGCAGAATCTTACTAAGATAATCGGCCTTGACAATTTTTCCCGTGGTTTTCCCAGTGAGGGTGATGATCCAGTTTGGCGGCAAAACAGAAAATTCCAGTTCATTAAACGGAATTTCCAGGACTTATCTGTAAAGGAATTAAATTCACTAAATATTGAAGCAGTGATCCATCTGGCCGGGTACAATTCTGGAAGGGAATCAGGAAATACGCCTGAGGAATACTTTTTGAATAATGAGTTCGGGACATTTCAATTTGTGCAAACCCTGTCCCGGACAAAAAACCGCCCCTTTTTTATTTTTGTTTCTACAGCCGAAATTTATGGTAAACCCGATTATACACCGGTTGATGAAAACCATCCATGTAATCCGCAAAATATATATGCCGTAACCAAACTGGCGGCAGAACAGCATGTTATGGCCGTAGGCAAATGGTGTAATTACCCAGTAGCTTCTCTGAGGTTTTCCAACACTTATGGGGAGTATCAAAATATTTATGGGTATACTTCTGTTACTGCCACATTTATTGACCGGGCTTTAAAAAATGAACCGCTGATTATTTACGGGTCAGGAGATCAGGAAAGGGACTTTCTCTATGTTAAAGATGCTGCCAAAGCATTGGTATTAGCCCTAAGTCGCCAAAAAGACCTGGAGGGCAGGATAATAAATGTCGCCACCGGGCAGGTGCTCTCAATTACCAAACTCGCAAATTTAATTAAAGATCTGACCCTTTCCGCTTCAGAAATAATCAAACTGCCATGTGAGAAAACAGTAAATTGCGGACTTCCGCTGGCGACCCAAAAGGCTCAGGAATTGTTGGGCTGGTGGGCGGCGCACAGCTTGGAAGAAGGTTTGGCGAACACTATTAAGTGGCATAAAATTGTCCAGAACATTTAATCCGAAATTAATAGCAATAAATTGGATAAGGTATCATATATTATATAAACTGTGAAAGTGTTATTTGAACTGCGAAAGGGGGAGTACTATTGGCAGGGCAAAAAGAGAATCAAAGATTTTTATTTTTTAAGTATGTTCCGCCAAAAAAAGCAGATCGGTCTTTAAAGGACGACGGATACAGTAAGAAGACTGCAGATGAAGCCCAGGCTGAATGGTTTGGTCCACCTAAGAGCGGACCATCAGACTGTAGGGATTACCCAAAAGAACCGGAATGCCCAAAACTGCCGGAGTTTCCGGAATTTCCCGAGTGCCCGGAGGTTCCCGAGATGCCCGAATGCCCGGAGATTCCTGAACCACCGGAATGTCCGGAGATTCCCGAACCACCTGAATGTCCGGAGCTGCCTGAATTACCTGAATTACCTGAATTGCCCGAGTGTCCGGAAATGCCTGAGCCGCCCGAAGAACCTGAGGGTCCATGCCCTGAAAATGCTGTTATGCACGTGATTCAAGCGGGGGATACATTCTGGAAATTGGCTAAGAGATATGGGTCATCTGTTGATTCTATTGCGGCCGCAAATCCGGATGTAGATCCGCTGAATTTACAGATAGGTGCAACTATCTGCATTCCCTTAGGGATTCCTGGAGCGAAGGGGTAGTCGTTCTAAAGGGGTTGAGATAATTTTTACCCGGTTCTGTATAATTGGTTTTTACTTGAGGTAACAATAAGGTGGAGAAACCAAAAGTCCAGAACCGGGAGGTGATGTTAATGGCTTACTGTATTTCTGAGGAATGCACCGCTTGCGGGGAATGTGCCGGTGAATGTCCGGCAGGAGCGATAAAAGGCGATAAGAAAGGTTTTGCTATCGATACTGATAAATGTAACGAATGCGGGTCATGTGCTGAAATCTGTCCGGTAGCTGCTGCACGAAAGGCTTAAGAGGGGGAACTCTTCCGATTTGGAAGAGTTTCTTTTCACTCTATTCGAAAAAATTTTTTTGCGGAAAGTATTTGTTAATTTTTAGAATATTTGCAGGATTAATTGTATAGATGTTTACTGTAGGACGAATCAGCTCGAGTTGACGATAATCAGGAAATATGGTACTTTAGAAATAATACTGCAAAAATTACACCTGCTTACAACATGTAATGATTTCGAGGGGAGGGTTAAATCTGAAGTGCCAGTCAAAATTGGAATTCCCCGGGCCTTAGCATATTATGCCTACTATCCTTTCTGGAAAGAGTTTTTTGAAAAACTGGGACTTGAGATTGTGGTTTCCCAGGTAACATCCAAGCAGATACTTGATCTGGGGATTAAAGAAGCTGTTACAGATGCTTGCGTGCCGGTTAAGCTGTTTCACGGGCATGTGCTTGATCTGAAAGACAAAGTGGATTACATATTTGTACCTAGACTAGTGAGTGTCGACAAAGAAAAAACAGTTACTTTTTGCCCTAAGTTTCTAGGGTTGCCCGACATGATAAAAGTTTCTATAGACGGACTTCCGCCTCTGATAGACGTCAGAGTTGATTTGAAAAAGGGCAAGGGGGAGCTTTTAAAAATTTGTTACCGGGTAGGTAAGCAGTTTGGGGCAGGAGCCTGGAGTATCTATAAGGCCTTCAGGAGCGGGCAAAAATCCCAAGCTGAATATCAGGAACTTCTCCATCAGCAATATACACCCATCGAAGCTCTGCAGATAATTGACGGGGCCCAGGCAAAGCCGCCGGCGGTATCCGAACCGAAACTTCAATTTGCCGTACTGGGTTTTCCGTATACCATTTATGATAAATTTGTCAATGTTGATATCGTGAATAAACTGCGAAAATTAGGAATCAAGGTTTTAACGGC
The DNA here is from genome assembly GCA_032027005.1 of Thermincola sp. GTDB lineage: Bacteria > Bacillota > Thermincolia > Thermincolales > UBA2595 > JAVSMW01. Next base: position 313,712 of record JAVSMW010000002.1, read on the forward strand.
CGATATGGTTCCGCCCCACATTCTTCTCCAACAGGCTAAAAAAGTACCGAAAAACCTCTTTTGGAATTTCAGTAATCAAGTCCTTAGAGCCGCCCTTTATTACCTGGAAAACAATAAGGTCGATGGAATCATACATATCACCGCGTTTGGCTGTGGGCCTGATGCCATGGTGGATAAAATGATCGAACTCGAAGCTAAGAACCGGGGCAAGGTGCCTTTTATGTCTATCACTATTGATGAACATACCGGAGAAGCCGGTTTAATGACCCGAATTGAAGCTTTTGTCGATATGCTGACTTTGCGGAGGGAAATGTCATGAAAATATCTTTCCCTTATATGGGGACATCCCATATCGCCTTCAAAATGCTGGTCCGGGATCTCGGTCATGAGCCCATTGTACCTCCCAAACCCAGTAAAAAGACACTCACTTATGGCACCAAAAACTCACCTGAATTCGCCTGCCTGCCCTTTAAAATTCTGATGGGAACTTACCTTGAAGCAATCGAACAGGGTGCCGAGCTTATCATTACCTCCGGTGGGTCCGGACCGTGCAGAGCCGGCTATTATGGTGTTTTACACCAGAAAATTTTAGAGGACCTGGGATATGAGACAAAAATTATGGTAATGGAGTCACCCTTCCAGAATGTTCGGGACTTTCTCGGTAAAATTAGGAGTGTAATTGCTCCTTCAGGGGTTTCCTGGTGGAAATTTATCAAGGTTTTCTATAAGGCCTGGGAAAAGCTCAAGGTCCTGGACGATATAGAAATTCTCTCCCACGAAATCCGGCCATTTGAGGTTAACCGGGGAGAGACTACAAAAATATATAAGAAATGTCTGGAAATAGTTGATGAGGCATCTACAATGCCCCAAATCCGTGAAGCCAAAGAAGCGGCTCAGCAGATGCTGAACGGGGTGTCTCAGGACCGTCACCGGAGGGTCTTAAAAGTTGGCATTGTTGGTGAGATTTATGTGGTGTTAGAGCCTTTTGCCAACCATGATCTGGAAATAACCCTGGGAGAGATGGGGGTGCAAACTCACCGTTCGATTTACTTATCAGACTGGACGAGGGAAAGCACGGGGTATGAGTCTACGAAAAAGGTCAAAGAGGCGGCTTCTCCGTACATTGATGAGCTATTTGGCGGACATGGGATTTGCAGTGTGGGACACAGCGTTCTCTATTCGAAAAAAGGGTTTGACGGGGTGGTCCAGTTAGCGCCATTTACCTGCATTCCGGAAATTGTGGCTAAGCCAATTTTAGCTAAGGTTACTGAGGACTACGGAATTCCGGTGCTGACAATTTTTCTGGATGAACAGACAGGTAAGGCGGGGCTGCAGACCAGACTTGAGGCCTTTGTGGATTTATTGGCCCAAAAGCGAGATAAGTTGGAGGGTATTGCTATATGAAAGGATTTCTGGGAATTGATGTTGGTTCAGTCAGTACAAATTTAGTAGTAATAGATGAAAATAACGAAGTTTTAGTAAGTCTGTATATACGCACCAGAGGGCAGCCGATTAAAGCCGTGCAGGATGGTCTGAAGCAGGTGGCCGCAGAGGTTGGCGAATCTTTTTCGATCCTGGGTGTAGGCACGACAGGGAGTGCCAGGCATCTGACCAGTGTTCTGGTGGGAGCTGATTCTGAAAAAAATGAGATTACCGCTCACGCTGTTGCGGCCTCTGCGATGGTGCCGGGCGTTCAGACTGTATTGGAAATTGGAGGACAGGATTCAAAAATTATTTTGCTGCGGCAGGGTGTAGTAACGGATTTTGCCATGAATACAGTTTGCGCGGCTGGAACAGGATCGTTCCTGGACCAGCAGGCTGCGCGGCTGAATATTCCGATTGAGGATTTTGGCGGACTTTCTCTACAGTCTCAGGTTACTACGAGAATTGCCGGGAGATGTTCTGTGTTTGCGGAGTCTGATATGATTCACAAGCAACAACTGGGACATAATCTGGAAGATATAGTTTCAGGGCTCTGTGAAGCTTTAGTGCGAAACTATTTAAATAATGTCGGCAAAGGCAAGGAAATAATCTCACCTGTCGTTTTTCAGGGCGGCGTGGCTGCTAACGTGGGTATCAAAGTGGCCTTTGAAAGGGCCCTGGGGCAGGAAGTAATTATCCCCAAATATTTCAATGTGATGGGGGCTATAGGTGCGGCTATCTTAGCCCGTGATGCCGTTAAGAAGACTAAGCAGACCAATTTCAAAGGCTTTGATGCCGGCGGCTTTAAGTATCGAGCCGGCAGTTTTGAGTGTAAAGATTGCTCAAACCTGTGTGAGGTAATTGAGATTTTCCAGGATCAGCAGGTAATCGCCCGTTGGGGCGACCGCTGTGGGAAGTGGAGTAACATGAAGATAGAGAGTGTCCTGTAGGGCACTCTTCTTGTTTAAAAAAGCAGAAGATGAAGGGATGATATTTGTGTGATTAAATTTGCATAAATTAGGTTTATACAGGGCATTATATAAGTGGGTTTATTGATTACTTTTCAAGACGGTGAGAAGTGGGTGGAGAGTCAAGGATCTCCACCTACTCTCTATATATAACAGGGATTTTTTGCTGTTAAGCAAGTTGATCGTATGCCCTGTACAAAATATCCTCTTCTTTAGAAATTCTGCCCCCGAGAATAACAAATAGTCTGCCGAAATCTTTACTGAATTCGATTCCTGAGCCGCCGCCGGCATATTTAGCGAAAAAGTCCATAGCTGATTTTGAAATAGATTCCATGTCTTTGGCGAATATTTCCATGGTTTTTCTCAGACGTTCATCAGTTTGAGCGTGTTTCTTAAGAACCGGGTAGAGTTCCTTGTCCTCTTTTTGTAAGTGTGCCAAAAGGCCGTTTTTGGCCGAAAGCAGTAACCGCTGTCCTTCTTTTGAGCCAATTCCTAACTCACGGACCTTATTCAGATTTGATGTAAGCTCTTTATGCTGAGCCCTTAGTTCATCTGTTAGTTTTGCCATTCTTTTTTCCTCCTCAACAAGATATTTCACTTTAGTTAATAATAACCTAATTTATAGGCTTGGAGTATATTTCCATTGTCACACATTTGTGTGATATATCTCTCTTTGGCAAGTAAAGGGTTGGCTCAGTCGGGTAAATGTATAAATACAACCCATCAGGGAAAATTAATTTTGTATGAAAATATAATGTTGTTGGAGGTGTGAGGTATGCCAAAAGAAATCAAGTGTGTAGTCGAGGAGTGCACTTATAATCAAGGCAAGATGTGCCATGCAGACTCAATTGAAGTAACCTCATCGGGTGACAGGAAGGTTGAAACTACCGATGGGACTGCCTGCAACACTTTTACACCAATGGAAATGGAATAGGCAAAACGAGAGGGTGCTTCGTAGGAAGCACCCTCGTTGTTTTAATGAACAATAGATAACGCCAGGATGAACATGAAGCCGATTATGCCGCCAAAGGTTGAGTAATTGGGATGCTTCCGCCTTGATTCGGGTAATAGTTCGTTTTTTACAATGAAGGTCATGGCACCGGCGGCAACTGCCAGTAAAAGGGCAATCAGGTTAGGTGACATCTGGACTAATATCAGGCCCAATATCGCGCCAGCCGGTGTAAAGAAACTGACAATAATATTCAGGGCCAGGATTTTGTAAGGCCGCACGCCGCCTATTTTAAGCGGTGTTGCTGTAGCCATCCCTTCGGGAATATTGTGGAGCCCGATAGCCAGAGCTATTACCAGGCCCAGGTGCTGCTGGGCTGAATAGCCGGCGGCAATAGCGACTCCTTCCGGCAGATCATGCAGAGCAATCCCGATGGCTACAAGGTAGCCCATTTTTAAAAAATAAGACTGTTTGTTGTGATTGGGAGATCTCGGGGTAGTGAAAATTTGAGATAGAATGAGGTCCAAAACCAACATGAGAATAATGCCCAGGCTGAAACCCGTGGCTGTCTGCCGAAAGCTGCCCTGTTCGAGAGAGGACGGAATGAGGTCTAAGACGACAACAGCCAGCATGATACCCGCTGCGAGGCCAAACATAACAGAAACGGTGCGCTCCTTTGGGCTGCCCAGCAGCATAACAAAAACACAACCGAGACAGGTCGCCAGGCCGGCTATCAGGCTGGTAACGACAATGGATTCCATGATTCTCCTCCTCGCATATTTGGCAGAGTTCTACTGTACATTGGTATTCCGCAATATGTTTTGTTATGCAGATTTCATACGCAAAGGACTTCAGGCATAAAATTTAAGTAATTAGCCAAAAAGCAGGAGGGATATATTTGTTTTATAGAATTTTAACAGCCAAATCACTCATAAGTGGAGGGATTTTCTTTATTGCCGTTTTTATTTCCGGGTTGTTATGGGCGGCAGCTAAAGTTGGCGGTTTGGCAGATGCCTTTATCTTGCAGAGCTTGCTGAAATAATTCTTTTCTTGGGATTTTTGTAAATTTTAACAGGAAGAGCAGTTCCTATGAAGGATTTCTTGGTAATTTGTCGAAGATACTGATTTAACTGGCTATTTTTTCTAGAGCCAACTGGATTGTACGGATGGAGGGAGTAACATGGCCGAGGACTTAATGACTAACGAAAATCAATATGTGGTATTCCGGCTGGGGAAAGAAACTTACGGTTTGGAAATATCCATGATCTTAGAAATCATTACAATGCAAACCATCACTGCCGTGCCGGGAACAGAAGGCTATATAGAAGGTGTCATTAACCTCCGGGGACGGGTTATTCCGGTTTTTAATTTACATAAAAAATTTGAACTGGCTCAGGGTGAGATAACCCGTTCAACCCGCATCGTCGTTGTTGAGGTTGAGGGGCATAACATTGGCATGCTGGTTGACGGTGTTTCGGAGGTTGTTAAAATCACCAAGGATATTGTTGAAAAGCCATCCAGCATTCTGAGTGATATTGACAAGGAATACCTGGCAGGGGTGGCCAAACTGGAAGAAAAGTTGGTGATTTTGCTGGATTTGGTTAAGGTGCTGCAAAGAGAAGACAATGCGCTTTTGGAAAATATTGGCTGACGCTCTAAGGGAGGATGGACAATGGGGTTAAACCTGGATGCTTCACCAGAGGAACTTAAAATTTTCTTGGAAGAAGTGGAAGAACATTTTCAGACCTTGGAGGAAGATTTGGTCCGCCTTGAGAAAGAAGCGGAATTTAATGAGGATCTGATGCAGGAAATATTCAGGGCATCTCATACTCTAAAAGGTTCCTCCGCTACAATAGGTCATCACCGCATGGCAAAGCTGACCCATGCGATGGAAAATGTTCTGGACAAGCTTCGCAAAAAGCAGCTGTCTATATCCAGTAATTTAGTGGATGTATTATTCGAGTGTTTGGACGGTCTGCGAGTTTTGCGAGATGAAATCATCAATGATGAAGAATTAGAACTGGATCTCGAAAGTATTATTCAAAAGCTTTCATCAATCGAGGCACCTGAAGAGGGCACAGGCCGGGAGGCTGTTTCACAGGAAACTGCGTCAGGTGCTGTCCCGGCTGCAGCCGAAACAAGGATCTTCATTGATACAAATTGGGATGATAAAGACACAATCCATAAAGCTGTGGAACGGGGTCTTAAACCCTACCTGATTCAAATCAGATTTGATGTTGAACATGAAATGCTGGCGGTTCGAGCCTTTGTTACAGTGAGGGCTTTTGAAGAGTTTGGTGAGATTATCAGAACAAATCCGTCAGAGGAAGAAATCGAAAGCGAGCACGTCACTGAAACTCTTGTTTTATTAATTATGAGTAATTTGAATCAGGAAGCCATCCACAAACTGGCGGCAGAACTACCCAATATCGCCTCATGTGTTGTCCAGCCTTACCGTGATGAGTCTCTGCAAGTCTTTGAAATTCAGGCCCCTGATCCGACGGAGGAGAAGACTGAAGTCAAGGAAGCAGAGAAACCAGTGAATAATTCCCCTAAACCAGGCAGTACCGTTAAGAGCATAAACGTCAAGAAAGCCAACCGCACAGTACGGGTTGATGTAGACCTGCTGGACAGTTTAATGAATCTGGTGGGAGAATTGGTAATTGACAGAACCAGACTGTTTCAGATTCTTGGCAATATCGAAGTGAATTATGAGATGGACGAGGTATCTCAGGATCTCGGCCGGACTTCTGTGCATATTGCCAGGGTAACCACTCAGCTGCAGGAACAAATCATGAAGGCTAGAATGCTGCCGGTAGAAAATCTATTTAATAAATTTCCCAGAATGGTCAGAGACCTTTCGCAAAAAGCAAACAAAGAAATCGATTTTGTAATGATCGGTCAGGAGACTGAGCTAGATCGCTCAATCATTGAGGAAATCGGTGATCCTCTGATTCACCTGCTTCGTAATGCAGTAGATCATGGGATAGAGTCTTCGGAGGAAAGGGAGGCCAAAGGCAAGAACCGCATCGGTGAGTTGAAATTACAGGCATCACATGAAGAAAACCATATCGTAATTACTATTACCGATGATGGCAAGGGGATAGATCCGGAAAGTGTTAAACAAAGCGGTATCAAAAAAGGTCTCATTAATGAAGAACAAGCCAAGAGAATGACTGACAAAGAAGCTATCAACCTGATATTTATGTCGGGATTGAGCACTGTAAACAAGGTGACAGACGTATCAGGACGTGGCGTGGGGATGGATGTGGTGCGCACCAATATAGAAAAAATCAACGGTGCTATTGAGATCAATTCTGTTGTTGGTCAGGGTACTGAGTTTAAAATTAAGCTTCCGCTGACTCTGGCTATTATAAGGGCTTTACTTGTTTCTATAGATACATCTGTATATGCTATCCCCCTTTCGACAGTCACGGAAACTATTCGGCTGCGGAAAGACCAAATTGAATATGTAAATAACCGGGAAGTGATTGTGGTAAGAGGCAAGGTGCTTCCTTTGGTAAGGATGAAAAGAGTTTTTGGCAATTATGCGGATACCCAGGAAGAAGAAAAACTCTTTATTGTAGTAGTAAATCTGGCCGGGCAGCAAGTGGGCTTCGTGGTGGACTCTCTGGTCGGAGAGCAGGAAATCGTAATCAAGAGCTTGGGGAAATACATTGGAGATGTTCAGGGGATTTCAGGTGCAACGATTTTGGGAGACGGAAATGTGGCCTTAATTGTTGATGTTTCGACTTTAGTGAAAAAGGCCGCCTCTTAAAAGTAGAAAATCATTGAAAGGAGTGGCGAAATGCCAAAAGTATTACTTGTTGATGATGCAGCATTCATGAGGATGCGTTGTGCAAAATTGTTGACTGAAAACGGTTATTCTGTTGATGAGGCGGAGAATGGGCAGGAAGCTGTGGATAAATATATCGCTATAAAACCAGATTTGGTTTTGATGGATATTACTATGCCTGTAATGGATGGCTTAACTGCAGTTGCAGAAATTAAAAAAGTCGACCCCGATGCCAAGATAGTTATGTGCAGTGCCCTGGGGCAGCAGAATACGGTGATGTCAGCTATTAAAGCCGGAGCTAAAGACTTTATAGTAAAGCCTTACCAGCCCGAAAAAATACTGACAACAATTAAAAGATTTATAGGTTAATCAAAGTACCGCGTTTCCGGAGGAACAGCCATGTCGAAAAAGATAAAGGTTCTCGTGGTAGATGATTCTGCCTATATGCGAAAAGTCATTTCCAATTTGCTGCAATCAGAGGATAATATTACAGTGGTTGACACCGCACGGGACGGCCTGGATGCTTTGGATAAAATCAAGCAATGGAAGCCTGATGTGGTTACTCTCGACGTGGAGATGCCAAAACTCAACGGTTTGTCAGCCCTAGAACGCATTATGAAAGAATGCCCTACTGCTGTCGTTATGTTAAGCAGTTTGACACAAGAGGGCAGTGATACAACAATAAAAGCTCTGACCGCGGGGGCAGTTGATTTTGTACCCAAGCCGTCGGGGGCAATCTCTTTTGACCTGCACAAGGTCAAAGAAGAATTAGTGACTAAAATTAAGGTAGCTGCCAGGGCATCACTAAGAAATCTCCGGACTTCCGGGTCTTCTTTGTACAGTGCCGTCACTCCGGCGGCACCGGTGGTTAAGTCAGGAGCGGGGCTCCGCATAGCCCCGAAGCAATTGATTGTAATTGGCAGCTCAACGGGTGGACCGAATGCATTACAACAACTGATACCTAGGCTGCCGGCGAATTTGCCGGCGGCAGTTCTGGTGGTACAGCATATGCCACCGGGGTTTACTGCTTCTTTGGCAAATAGGTTGAATGACAGTTCGCCTTTAGAGGTGTGTGAAGCCAGTGAAGGCGATATACTGCAAACCGGAAAGGTCTTTATCGCTCCCGGCGGGCAACATTTAGTACTGCTTTCTAAAACGGTTATCGGGCTTAACCAGAATCCTCCTGTTCACAGTGTAAGACCGGCTGTCGATGTTACCATGGAATCAGCCGTAGATTACTACGGTTCCAGGATGATTGGGGTAATTCTTACAGGCATGGGTTATGACGGGTCCAAGGGCATGGCGGCAGTTAAAAAAGCCGGAGGGAGAACGGTGGTTCAAGATGAGGCTACCTGCGTTGTTTATGGGATGCCCAGAGTTGTTGTGGAAATGGGAAAAGCAGACAAAGTACTGCCGGTCCAAAAGATAGCAGATGAACTAGTTTCTATGTTAAATTATTAAAGCCCAAACCTGAAAGGATGAGTAGATTGAAGGCAGATTTTATTAATCCGTTTATTGTTGCGACAACAGAAGTCTTGAGCCAGGAGTTGGGTAAGGATTTAAAAATAGACAAGGGCCCCTTGGCTCTCCAGGAATCATATTATACCTCAGGGGATATTACAGTAATGATCGGGGTGACAGGTACAGTACAGGGGTTGGTCATGTTCGGTCTGGCGGAGCGGACCGCAAAAAATATCGTTTCCGGGATGCTGGGTCAACCCGTTCCGGTAATGGACTCAATGGTGGAATCAGCAATTGCTGAAATGGGAAATGTAATCACCGGTATTGCCAGCAGGGAATTGGAAAAGGCCGGGTATCCATGTACTTTGGCGCCCCCGACAGTGATTACGGGGCGCGGAGTAATGATTTCTACCATAAATATTAAGCGCTTGCAAATTCCCTTATTGACGAAATATGGGGATCTTGAGATTAGTGTTGCTTTGAGAGAAATCAGACTTCGTTAATATTTTTCGTGGCAGAAATATTATGAGGCATTGCATGTAAAAGGGAGAGCGGTTTGCCGTTCTCCCTTCTTGAATTTAGCTTTATTTTGCTTTAATAAAAAGCGGTAAGTTGACCCCCCGACGGGGGCAAGGATTTTAATTAGAAAGAAGGCTTGGAGCCGCGCTCACTCGTTAATATAACTTAAAGCTTATAAAAAATAATGGCTTGCCTTGTTAGAATTATAAAGGCAGGCCATTTTTTTATTTAAGTTAAACAAATGAAATTGTAAAAGAAAAAGTTTAGCCGCGGAGTTTCCTTACCGGGGAATCCTCAATTCCTGCCCTACTTGCAGGCTGTTTGGGTCGGCAATATTGTTGTAAGCTGCCACTTGGTCAACGGTCAGACCGTACTGAATGGCAATCTGCCAGAGGGTGTCGCCGGGCTGAACCACATAAATGATATATCCTTCACCTGTCCCCGGAGAGACAGGGCCGGGCGAACCGGGGTTAATTACAACTGTAGTGCCAATAGAAACCTGACTGAAAAGATTCTCAATATCGTGGTTATACATTCGGATACACCCATTAGACACCGCTTGACCGATGGAATCAGGCTGAAAGGTACCGTGAATCCCATAGGGCCCGTTAGGAATATCCAACCCCATCCACCTTGTCCCGAGAACCCCGCCGGGGTTCACAACCTTGTTTATTACATGGTAAGTACCTGAGGGGGTGGGGGTGGCCGGTTTGCCAACAGCGATAGGGTATGCTTTAATGTCTCGCTGTCCTTTAAGAAAATGCAGCTGGCGGTCACTGGTAAACACCTGGATTTGAATTTGCGAATAGGTTTTTTCGTCTTGCATTAGAAATCTCCTTTTTTACATGATATGCACTAAGTGAAGAATTCGTATAACGGATGGTAAAAAAGGGCAAAATATTGTCTGATTGAGTAAAACGGAGGGAAATATGGGAAATAAGGTGCAGGGAACACTTCTGATAGTCGGTGGAGCTGAAGATAAAAAAGGTAAATGTGAAATACTTAGTAAGTTTGTTGAGTTATCCGGTGGTAAAAATTCCATAATATTAGTGATCACTACGGCCACTGAGGATTCTGCCAGGGCCGGGCAGGAGTATGCCCGGATATTTAAAGGGCTGAAAGCTGGACAAATCGAGGTCCTGGACCTGGATTCCCGCCAAAAAGCCAATCAGCCATATATTGAAAAATTGCTGGAAAAATCAACAGGCATTTTCTTTACGGGCGGCGATCAACTCAGAATAACTGCAATGCTGGGCGGAACGATAGCAAATCAAGGCTTGCGCCAAGCATATCTTCAAGGGACGGTCATTGCCGGTACAAGTGCCGGGGCTTCAGTAATGACAAATACCATGATTGCGGAAGGTGACAGTGAAGAAGCACCTAAGCTCAATACGATAAAGCTGGCACCAGGGCTGGGGTTACTGGAGGATGTGGTGGTGGACCAGCATTTTGCCCAAAGGGGCAGGATTGGGCGCCTGTTATCAGCTATTGCGTATAACCCTTACATATTGGGAATGGGAATTGATGAGGACACAGCTGTTGTTGTTTACCCTGATGCCACATTGGAAGTAATAGGTTCACAGACCGTAACTTTCATCGATGGCAGACAAATTACTTATTCCAATGTTTCCGAACTTTCGCCAGACCAGGCTTTAGCCATAGAAAAAGTGATTATTCATGTTTTGCCTAAAGGATATAGGTTTGATTTAACTATCAGAAAGCCTTCGCAAGGGGAAACTCGGAAAGGGGATACCAATGAAAATCGTTGAAATTAGACCTATCGAAGGAGCCAACATTTACTGTCACAAGCCGGTCATCGAAGCAACTTTGGATCTCGGAGATTATGCTGAAGTTTCTACTGCATCGATTCCTGGTTTTTGTGACAGTCTGATAGGCTGCCTCCCATCTCTAAGGGAACATTATTGTTCCAGAGGCGAACCGGGCGGTTTCATCGAAAGGCTAGCCGAGGGCACTTATCTGGGCCATGTCGTGGAACATGTAGCTCTCGAGCTGCAGCACCTGGCTGGCATGGATGTGTTTTACGGTAAAACGATAAGTACTGATGTTCCGGGAGTTTACAAGGTCATTACAGAATATGATTCAAAAGAGGGCGGAGTTCAGGCCCTGCGAAGTGCCTTGGAAATTGTGGCGGCCCTGCTGGAAAATCGTCAGGCTGATATACAGAAAGAATTAAGCAGAATCCGGGAGATAGGTGCCAGATATAACTTAGGACCAAGTACTGCAGCTATTGCCCGGGAAGCCCAAAAGAGGGGCATTCCTGTAATGAGACTCGGCGAGGGCAGCATTCTGCAGCTGGGATATGGGAAATACCACCAAAAGGTTGAGGCTACTATCACTGGACGAACCAAATGTATTGGTGTTGATATCGCCGGAGATAAAGTATTGGTCAAGCAACTTTTGGCCGAATCGGGAATTCCGGTGCCTTGGGGCGGTATTGCCAGGACTGAGCAGGAGGCTTTGGAAATTGCAGCCCAAATAGGTGAAGCCGTTGTGGTTAAACCTTACGACGGCAATCAGGGTAAAGGTGTCTCTTTAAATCTGACCAACACCCGGGAGGTCAGCCGGGCCATGGAAATGGCCCTGGCTTTAAGTCCCAAAGCCATTATTGAGAAATACATTAAAGGAAAGCATTACCGGGTGACAGTTGTTGGTGACCGGGTAGTGGCAGCATCGGAACGAATCCCGGCTTTTGTAGTGGGTGACGACTACAGTTCGATAGTGCAGCTGGTTGAAATAGTGAACCAGGACCCTTTGCGGGGCGGAGAGCATGAGAAGCCCTTGACCAAAATTACTATTGATTCCATTGTGCTGCTGGTACTGGCAAAACAGGGTTTGACCCCTGAATCGGTGCCTGCCAAAGGTGAAATCATTTATCTGCGCGAAAATGCCAATCTTAGTACCGGGGGAATTGCGGTTGATGTAACAGGGAGAATACATCCCGAGACCATTCAACTGGTTTTAAGGGCTGTACGGCTGGTAGGGCTTGATGTGGCGGGGGTAGACCTTGTAGCTGTTGATCCAGGTAAGCCACTGGATTATGAAAACGGAGCTATAATCGAAATAAATGCTGCTCCGGGCATCAGAATGCATCATTACCCGGCCAAGGGGAAAGCCAGAAATGTAGCCGGGGCAATAGTGGATATGCTTTTTCCACCGGGTTCCAAATCACGGATTCCCATTGTGGCAGTTACCGGAACTAACGGCAAGACGACAGTGACCAGAATTATCAGCCATATCCTGCAGGGTACGGGCTGCACAGTAGGTGCTACCACAACAGACGGGATTTATATTAATGGGCACAAAATAGTGCAAGGTGACACGGCTGGGCCGCGCAGTGCTCAGGTTATATTACGGGATCCCACTGTAGAAGTGGCGGTGCTGGAAACCGCCCGGGGTGGCATTATCAAATCAGGATTGGGATTTGATTATAGCAATGTGGGGATTATTACCAATATCAGCAATGACCACTTGGGCTTGGATGGTATTGATACCCAGGAAGACATGGCTTATGTCAAATCTGTAGTAGCTGAAGCAGTGCATAGAAATGGTTATACAGTTCTAAATGCTGATGATATGTATACTGCTATTATTGCGGAACGGGTGAGATCCGGGATAATCTATTTCAGTATGGCTTCTGACAACGTTATTGTACGCCGGCATTTAGGGATCGGAGAAACTGCCGTTTTTGTCAAAAATGGAGCTATCGTTGTGGCTAAGGGCACTAAAATACAAAAGGTCCTGCCGGTGAAGCATGTGCCGTGTACTATTGGCGGAGCTGCCCAGCATAATGTGCTAAATGTACTGGCCGCTGTAGCCGGGTGTGTCGCCTTGGGAACAGAAATGGAATACATCAGGGAAGGGTTAATGGGTTTTGCCGCGGACGCTTATTCTAACCCGGGCAGGTTTAATATTTTTGAATTAAAGGGCTGCAGGGTGGTTTTAGATTATGGTCATAATGAGGAAGGTTATAAAAATATCCTGCAGACAATAAAAAAGCTAAAACCTAAGCGGATTGTGGGTGTTGTCGGAATGCCGGGTGACCGCAAAAACAAAGATATAGAACTGGTCGGCGGGATTGCGGCCAGCTATTGCGACGAGCTTATCATTAAAGAAGACAGCGATTTGCGGGGACGGGCGGCCGGAGAAGCAGCTGCTCTGATTCGCAAAGCAGCCCTAGAGAGTGGCTTTCAGGAAGCAAAAATAAGAGTCATCCCTTCGGAGGCCGCCGCCCTGCAGGCTGCCATGGGTTCAGCCCGCGAAGGAGACATCATTGTTATTTTTTATGAGAAACTGGAGCCGCTATTGACTTTACTGCGGGCTGCCTGCCAAGCTGTAGACGAAGTTGAAGCAATGACAAATAAAAACAGTGATAAGATCTGTGCGTACATCAGTTAGCCTGAAATTTAAATAAAATTGGAAGCTGGGAGGAATTTCCCCGTGTGACAGCAAAAACTTAATAGTGAGGGGGAGTTCGATTGGACCACTGTGAGTTGAAGGCCCGGGCCAAAATAAACCTTACCTTGGATGTGCTGCACAAAAGGCCTGATGGCTATCATGAAGTTGAAATGATTATGCAGACTATTGATTTGTCTGATTCAGTGAGCTTAGAAGCGGTCCCGCAAAATATCTTTGTGACAACTGACCATCCTCTGCTGGTTGCAGGGGAATCAAATATCGCCTATAAGGCTGCTCGCTTAATCAAGGAAAAATTCGATGTCAGAACCGGTGTCAGGATTCATATCACAAAAAGAATTCCCGTTGCGGCCGGGCTGGCAGGAGGATCTACCGATGCGGCTGCAGTATTATTGGGATTGAACAGACTATGGGGGTTGGGCCTGACCTTAGAAACCCTGGCCGAACTGGGAGGGCAGATAGGGTCTGATGTGCCCTTTTGTGTGCTCGGAGGTACTGCCTTAGCCAGGGGCAGGGGAGAGCTGCTTACCACCCTGCCCGAACTTCCTGAAATGTGGCTGGTCCTGGTTAAGCCTGCGATTGAAGTTTCTACGGCAGAGGTATATAAAAATTTTAATCAGGCAAAAGTTAAACAGCGCCCTGATACGACAGCAGTTGTCCGGGCAGTTTGGGACGGGGACGCTGCAAGAATACGGAACAGCCTGGTAAATGTCCTGGAATCAGTCACGCTGTCCATGTATCCTGAAGTTTCCCGGATTAAGGAGGTCATGTCAGCTGTGGGCATATCCTCTGTTTTAATGTCCGGCAGCGGTCCGACTGTTTTTGGCATAGTTGAAAACCGGGATGTCGCTGAGGGCTGCGCCAAAGCTCTGGAGCAGAGGCTGCCAGGGATGTTTATCACGGTAACTAAGACATCACCTGCCGGCCGGCAGGAATCCGCTGGCAGGAAGTAGAATTAATAAGGATCAGCTAGCGAAAGGAAGATATCGATGGAGAGACGATTGGTACCGGTGACTTTGGATAATTACAAACCCTTGCGTGAGATAGTTTTTGAAACCCTAAGAGAAGCCATCATTAATGCCGTTCTGAAACCAGGTGAAAGATTGATGGAAATTCAACTTGCTGAAGAGATGGGAGTCAGCCGCACGCCCGTCAGGGAGGCTATCCGTAAACTTGAGTTAGAAGGATTTGTGGTCATGGTTCCCCGCAAAGGAGCCTATGTAGCCGGCATTTCGATGAAAGATATCGCCGATGTTTTTGAGATTCGCGCAGCCATGGAAGGCTTGGCCGCAGGCTTGGCTGCGGAGCGGATTACCGAGGAAGAATTGGAGCAGTTAGAAAGAATATTAGTTAAAATTGGTGAATGTGTACAAAACAAAGACCTGGAAAAACTGATTGAAGTTGATACTGAATTTCACGATACTCTTTATAAGGCCTGCCGTAATGAACGTCTAGTTCAGATAGTCAGCAATCTCAGGGAACAGATCCAGCGGGCCAGAACAGCGTCATTGTCTACGCCGGGCCGATCCAAGTACGCTCTGGAAGAACATAAAAAGATAGTCGAAGCAGTTTCGGAAAGAAATGTTGAACTGGCGCAGATGTTGGCCAGAGACCATATTGAAAATGCTGAGAATGCAATGCTGGACGTACTAAATAATAAAGAAACGGAAAGTAAGTAAAAGGGGTACATTCTAATGTATGATGCCATCGTGCTTGCCGGCAGCCCTAATACCGGACCGCTCGCTGAATGCAGTGCAGAAAGTTACGAGGCCATGATTAAAATTGGTGATAAGCCTATGGTCAGGTATGTTGTCGATGCCCTGCTTGATTCTAAATTGATAAACAAAATTGCCATTTCAGGACCCAAAGAGTTAGCTGGTTATTTCCCGGAAGATTGTGTTGTTGTTGTTGAGCCGGAGGGAACTGTTATCGGAAATGCCGCTAAAGCACTGGAATTTGTGGATACTTCTAAACCAGTGATTATTAGTACCTGCGATATTCCGTTACTGTCTGCCGAAGCTGTGGTAGACTTAATCAAATTATGCCAAGGGGCAAATGCAGATTTCTTTTATCCCATTGTCTCTATGGAAGAGGCCAACAAGAAGTTCCCCGGGGTCAAACGGACATCGGCCAAAATCAAAGAAGGTAAATTTACCGGAGGTAATATATTTATTTTAAATAAGGGCTTGAACAGCAGTGTTAAAGCCAAAGCCCAGGAGTTTGTAAACTTGAGAAAAAGCCCGCTGCAACTGGCCAGGCTTTTGGGATTTAAATTTGTGGTTAAACTATTGTTTGGCAGCCTGTCTATTCCCGAGTTGGAGGCCAAAGTAACTGATGTTCTGGGGCTCAGGGTTAAAGCCGTAGTAACTATGTTCCCTGAAATCGGTATAGATGTAGATAAACCCAGTGATTATTCTATTGTTTCCGAATTTCTTAGTAAACCCGCTTAAAACGGGTATTTTTACCCGATGGCTAATTGCCACTAAGACTCCTGCTTTTGTGCGCGGGAGTCTTAGTGGCAATTAGCCCCTGGATAAGTTCAACTAAACTTCTGGTGGAGTTTTAAACTCCACCAGAAGTTTAGTTTCACTATATTTTTTTGGCAGTTCATGGGCAAGCTAATGGCGTATAACTTTGAAGAAGGTGATGTTACGTGCCAGAGCTGCTCAAATATGAGGATATTACCGAAGCCCGGCAGAAGATTTATAAGGCTGTGCGGCGGACACCGATTGACTTTTCCACAACTTTCAGTGCGATACTGGGGGAAGAGGTCTATTTTAAATATGAAAACTTGCAAAAAACCGGGTCTTTTAAAATCAGGGGGGCCTTTAATAAAATTTTAGGGCTTACAGATTCTGACCGGCAAAGAGGAGTGATTGCCGCCTCTGCAGGCAACCATGCCCAGGGGGTAGCATATGCAGCGTCCAGGGCCGGCTGCCGCGCCACCATTGTTATGCCCGAAGGGGTGACTATTGCCAAGCTGATGGCTACGAAGAGCTATGGTGCTGAAGTGGTCTTAAGCGGACAGAGTTATGATGAGGCCTTCATAGCGGCTGAGAAATTACAGGCAGAAAAAGAAGCCACATTTATCCATGCCTTTAATGACGTTGAAGTTATGGCCGGCCAGGGTACGGTAGGCCTTGAGATCTTCGAAGATGTGCGTGATGCTGATACTGTGCTTGTGCCAATTGGCGGCGGCGGGTTAATTGCCGGAACTGCTGTAGCCCTTAAACATCTAAACCCACGCATTAAGGTCATTGGTGTGCAGGCAGAAGGTGCCCCGGCCATGAAAAACGCTGTCCTCAAAGGCTCCATCAGGGAATTGGATTCGGCCTCCACAATAGCAGACGGTATTGCTGTAAAACACCCTGGCAGCTTGACTTTTCCTATTGTTCAGAAATATGTTGATGATATTGTCTTAGTTAATGACGAAGAAATCGCCGAAGCTATCTTAATGATGCTGGAGAGGGCTAAAACGATGTGTGAAGGAGCAGGCGCGGCGGGAGCAGCGGCTATGCTGCACAAGCACATCAGAACAGCAGGAAAAACTGTAATTTTAGTCAGCGGAGGCAATATAGATGTTCACACCCTCAGTATTATCATTGAGCGAGGGCTGATAAAAATCGGCAGGTACCTGCGCGTTAAGACTGTAGTGATGGACAAACCGGGAGTATTGCAAAAATTACTTGCCATCCTGGCCACCACCAAGGCCAATGTGGTATCTATCCACCATGAGCGGATTTTACCCAGAATTCCAATCTCTAAAGCTGAAATTCAACTGGTCCTGGAGACCAGGGATAAAGAGCATGTTCGGGAAATCACTGACGTGTTGAAGTTTAATGGTTATAAAATAGCAATTGATACTTATGAGTAGGAGGACTTAAGATGAGAGAAGCAGTTAGCACTACTAATGCTCCGGCGGCAATTGGGCCGTATTCTCAGGCGATTAAAACTGATTCCCTGGTATTTACTTCCGGACAAATACCCATAGATCCGGCCACGGGTGAAATTGTGTCCGGCGGGGTAGAAAACCAAACAGCGCAGGTTTTAAAAAACATAGAGGCAGTTCTGGAGGCTGCCGGAAGTTCTCTGGGGAAAGTCGTGAAAACAACTATTTTCATTAAAGACATGAATAGTTTTGCTGCTATCAATGAGGTTTACGCGAGATTTTTCCCAAATGTCCCCCCGGCCCGGTCAACAGTGGAAGTAGCCCGGCTTCCCAAAGATGTCCTGATTGAGATTGAAGCAGTGGCATTGGCTTAATTTGGGAAGTTATTATCCGATGGCTAAGCGCCACTAAGATTCACGCTTCCGTAAGCGGGAGATAAGTGGCACTAAGCCCCTGGATAAGTTCAACTAAGCATCAGGGGGGAAAACTCCACCTGATGCAAGTTTCACTTAAAACATTCACAACATAATTTAGGGTTTTTGCAGGAAATCCCCTTTAGATGAAGAATATGGAAATTAATAAACTGTAATTGACAGGGCAAAAGGGGGTTCTGAAAGTGAATGTTACAGATGTGCGGGTAAGAAAGATTAATCTGGATGGCAAAATGAAAGCCATTGTATCTGTGACCTTAGATGACGCGTTCGTAATTCACGATGTGAAGGTCGTCGAAGGACAAAACGGATTATTTGTGGCTATGCCCAGCCGGAAGACTCCAGAAGGGGAGTTCAGGGATATTGCACACCCAATAACTTCCAACGCGCGGGAAACAATTCAGTCAGCAGTGCTTGAAGCATACCAAAATGCTATCGCGTAAAATTTCGGAGTAGTTGGTGAACGGGAGTGCAAACTCCTGTTTTTTTTTTACTTTTGGTTAAATCGCAGGAAAAGTGAGATTTTTGTTGAATAAAATAATATTTGGTAGGAAAATGTTAAAACATCATCTAGTGATTTTTAGGAGGAAATAAATTTTGAAACAGGTAGCTTCAATTATATTAGCAGCCGGCAAGGGTACCAGGATGAAATCCCGGCTGCCAAAAGTCCTCCATGGTATCTGTGGAAAACCAATGTTGTCTCATGTAATATCTGCTGCTTCTGCTGCAGGTGTACATAGAAATATCGTAGTTATTGGCCATGGGGCCGAGATGGTCAGGCAGAAAATAGGATCAGCTGTGGAGTGGGTGGAACAGGTTGAGCAGCTTGGTACCGGTCACGCTGTGATGCAGGCCGAGACAAGCCTTGCGGATTTTCAGGGGAATGTTCTTATCTTATGTGGAGATACGCCGCTAATAACTTCGGAAACGCTGACCCAGCTGATGCAAAACCACGAATCTGCAGGTAATGCGGCTACAGTATTAACAGCTGTCATGGACGACCCGGCAGGTTATGGCAGAATAGTAAGAGATGGTCACGGAATTGTGCAAGAGATTGTTGAACATAAAGATGCCACAGCAGAACAGCGCCAGATCACAGAAATAAATACCGGAATTTATTGTTTCGATGCTGCCCGGTTGTTTGCCTGTCTGAAGCAGATTAGCCCGGCAAACGCTCAGGGGGAGTATTATCTTACCGATGTATTGGCCATTCTAAAGTCTCAGGGGCAGAAAATCGGTGCTGCGGCAGTCAGAGACTCGCTGGAGACTCTGGGCATCAATAACCGGGTGCAGTTAGCTGAAGCCGAGAAAATTATGCGACTCCAAATACTTTACCGCCTCATGATGGATGGGGTAACCATTGTAGACCCTGCTAATACCTATATTGATGAAGGTGTCACAATTGGGGCTGATTCTGTGGTTTATCCCGGAACTGTAATCGAAGGCAAGTGCTCCATTGGCCCTGAGTGCGAGATTGGACCATACAGCCGTTTAAGGGATGTAGAAGTAGGCCGGCGGGCGATTATTCAAAACTCAATAATCATCGAGTCGCTCATCGGAGATGAGGTGACAATTGGTCCTTTTGCTTATATCAGACCGGGCACGGTTCTGGAGGATTCGGTTAAAGTCGGGGATTTTGTAGAAATAAAAAAATCAGTTGTGGGTAAAGGCAGCAAAGTGCCGCATCTCAGCTATGTGGGAGATGCAGAGATTGGTGAGAAGGTAAATATTGGGGCCGGTACTATCACCTGTAATTATGACGGCGTTAAGAAATGGAAAACAACCATTGGCAGCAACTCCTTTGTGGGTAGTAATACAAATTTTGTGGCGCCTGTGGAAGTTGGGGAAAATGCCATCATCGGTGCCGGCTCGACAGTAACAAAGAGTGTCCCTGATGGCGCACTCTGTGTAGAAAGAAGCAAGCAGATTATTTACCCTGAGTGGGTTGCTAGAAAAAATAATAAAAAGTGATATAATAAAGTGAAACTTACTTCAGGTGGAGTTTTGACCCCATCTGAAGTTTAGTTGAACTTATCCAGGGGCTTTGCGCCATTTATCTCCCGCTTACAGAAGCGGGAGATAGTGGCGGTTAGCCATCGGAGAAATAATGGAAAAATTTTTGCCGGGAGGTTTCTGCAAGCAATGCCAATATTCAACAGGAAGCTAAAAATCTTTTCAGGAAATGCAAATTATCGTCTGACCGAAGAAATTGCCGAGTATTTGGGGGTTTCCGTAGGGGAATCAAAAGTTTCCCGGTTTAGTGACGGCGAAATTCAGGTGAATATCAATGAAAGTGTAAGGGGCGCTGATGTATTTGTTGTTCAGCCCACTTGCGAACCGGTTAATGACAATATCATGGAACTCCTCATCCTCATAGATGCTTTAAAAAGGGCATCAGCTCGCAGAATCACCGCAGTAATTCCTTATTACGGGTACGCGCGTCAGGACCGCAAGGCCCGGGGCCGGGACCCTATCACTTCCAAGCTGCTGGCCAATATTATCACTGCCAGTGGGGCTACACGGGTGATTACCATGGATCTTCATGCCGGGCAAATCCAGGGCTTTTTCGATATCCCGGTGGATCATTTACCGGGAGTGCCAATCCTGGCAGAATACTTCCTTAATAAAAATTTAAATGATGTGATTGTTGTATCACCAGACCTTGGAGGGGTTACCCGTTCCCGGAATATGGCGGAACGAATCGGGGCCTCTATTGCCATTATTGATAAGCGCAGACCGGAGCCAAATGTGGCTGAAATTATGAATATTATTGGTGATGTTAAAGACAAGACTGTAATAATGATTGATGACATAATTGATACAGCCGGGACAATTACTCAGGGAGCCAATGCTTTGTTGGAACGGGGAGCAAAGGAAATATACTGCTGCTGTACCCATGGCGTCCTGTCAGGGCCGGCTATTGAAAGACTGCAGAAGTCCGCCGTTAAAGAAGTGGTGATTACTAATTCGATCCCTCTGCCGGAGCATAAAGCCATTGACAAAGTTAAGATTCTTACTGTAGCTCCTTTGTTGGGAGAGGCGATTATCAGGATACATGAGGATCTTTCCGTCAGCAAACTCTTCTCGTAATTAATTGTCCCTTGCCGAAAAGGCGGGGGACTTTTTATATGTCTGTGACGAGCCTAAAATCGTTAAACTATAAACTGCTGAGTAGGTTAAAAGCAGAAACAGTCCAAAAAGGAAAGAAAAGATTAATGGTTTGTATTGGAGGCTGTCGAGTACTTCGTTTAAGAGGACTATGGGATTAAATAATGCATCCCAGCTGTTCCATCGCCTGACACGTCCTAAATAAATGCCGAAACCGCTGCAAAACTGTACAATCACTGCAAATATCCAACCTGCAAAGTTGTTTTCAGTAAACCAGGCAACTATCCTGTGCACCAGATATAGTGAAAGGAAGCCAATTATAAAAGCAGTAATAATAAATAACGAAAAAATGATGAAATCGTACCAGACTAATAAAGTCTCCCCCCGTCTGATATGAATAAAATCTGTAATCATATACGGTGCATTGGGATAAAAAACCAACCACAATAAACTCAGTAGTATTGACTTCCATTTCTTTTTGAAAGCAGTTTTTAATCTATAGAACATTATCAAAGCGAAAACCAGGGGGATCCACGCCAAAAAGAGGTTCCAGATCAAGTAAAAATAGGACAATTCTCCGGTTACAACGGCCCTTACTACTATCATTAAACAGGCGGCAGCAGATAACAATAATAAGACCAAATTTGAGATTAACACACTTTTTCTGTCAGGCAATTTCATGACTTCTCCTCCTAAGGTTATTCGGACTACATTCCATAGTAAGAAAGTTCAGTCCTAATCTGCATCTAAATAAAAAAGAGCACCACAAAAAACATGGATGCTCCTAAATTACCCACGAAAACTCAAATGGCTAAATTTCCCAGCCACATTATTATAACTGAAATATCCCGAATTGTCCATATAATCCGCAGTGATTACTTATAACCTATGGCTTCAGCTTTTAATAATAGCAGTATAAATTAACGGTACAGAGGAACACTAATTCCTGAAACAAAGATTATTATTGTTAAGGGAGGCAGGATAATTGGCTGAAAGAATTCGAAATCAGTTAGATGGTCGGGTCAGTATCCATGATTCGGTCCAGGAGATGTATGAGAGAATTCATGAAGATGGATTAAGCAACACTTTTGACCGATTTGACCCTCAGGAAAAAATCAGGTGTAATTTCTGTTCGGCCGGGGTAAGCTGCCAGCTTTGCACCAATGGACCATGCCGTATTTCCGACAAAGTTGGAGCACACCTGGGCGTTTGCGGAATCGATCCTGATGCGATGGCTATGCGGGATATGCTCTTAAGAAATGCGATGGGTGCTTCTACATATGCCCATCATGCTTATGAAGCTTTTAGGACTTTAAAATCCACAGTAGAGGGGAAAACACCCTTCCACATTACAGATCATCAAAAACTGATGACCTTCGCAGGCCAGTGCGGGGTAAACATCAATGGCACCCCCGAACAGGTTGCCGCCTGGTTGGCAGATTTCCTGATGTACGAGCTGCATCGCGGTTATGATGAGCCCAGCAAAATCATTGAAGTATTTGCTCCGCCGCCGCGTCAGAAGCTGTGGCGGGATCTGGCCATATATCCTGCCGGTACGCTGAACGAAATTAAAGACGCTGTGGCCAGCTGCCTGACCAATGTTGACGGCGACTATATTTCAATGGCCAAGAAGGCACTGCGGCTGGGTATTGCTACTATATACGGGGCCCAACTGGGACTGGAGATGGTTCAGGATATCCTCTTTGGGACTCCAATGCCACATGAAGTGGAGGTCGACCTGGGTATTCTCGATCCCGACTATATTAATATAGTGTTCAACGGTCATGAGCCTTGGGTAGGGATGGCAACTTATCTGGCAGCCAAAAATCCGCAGGTCCAGCAAAGAGCCCAGCATGCCGGAGCCAAAGGTCTTAGGATTATTGGTTCTATTGAAACCGGCCAGGAGATGCTGCAAAGGCTGCAAATCGATGATGTATTTCGCGGCTTGACCGGCAACTGGCTGGCTATCGAACCTGCTTTGGCCACAGGCACTATCGATGTATTTGCCATGGATGAGAACTGCTCACCTCCTTACCTTAAGCCATATGAGGACAAGTATGGAGTAACTCTGGTCAGTGTCAACGATCTGGTGCGCATTCCGGGTGTCGAGCGAAATATTGATTATAAGCCGCCCGAAGCAGCTAATATTGCCAATCAGCTAATAGCAATGGCAATTGATAACTTTATAAATCGCAAAGGGAAAGTGACCCCCCGAGTTCCCCGCAAGGTGACCAAGGCAATCGCCGGATTCTCCACGGAAGCTGTGCTGCAGGCTCTTGGCGGGTCCCCGGATCCCCTGGTGGGAGCTATTAAAGCCGGTAAAATTAAGGGCGTTGTTGCTCTGGTTAACTGTACTACCCTGTCGACCGGCCCGCATGATTATATGACAATTAACCTGGCTAAAGAATTGATTAAAAAAGATATTCTTATTATAGCCGGCGGCTGTGGTAATCATGGGCTTGAAGTAGCAGGTCTGTGTAATCTGGATGCGATAAATATGGCCGGACCCGGATTACAGGAAATTTGCCGCAGCCTGCATGTTCCTCCCGTACTCAGCTTTGGAACCTGTACTGATACGGGGCGGATTTCGATGCTGACAACAGCGTTAGCCAACCACCTGGGAGTAGACTCCTCAGATTTGCCAATTGCCGTAACAGCACCGCAGTATCTGGAGCAAAAAGCTACTATAGACGGGATGTTTGCTCTTGCTTATGGTTTATACACTCATCTTTCGCCTACTCCGCCTGTGACGGGAGGCTCGGAATTAGTTAAATTACTGACATCCGAACTGGAGGGCATCACCGGGGGCAAGGTGGGTCTTGGTGATGATCCTGTTGAAGCAGCGAAAGGCATTGAAGAACACATCTTGAAAAAAAGGGCCAAACTTGGTCTGGATTAAATTGGCGTAAAAAGTCGATGAGGGTGCTATACCGCGCCCTCATTTTATTTTCGCCTCTTCCGGCCCGGATAGGCACATATTACCACCCATTAGGCAAAAGGCTTTTCAAACTTTTTGTCTAATTTGTCTTATATGCAAATGGCAATAAGAAAGGGTAACTGTAGGTGGTTATATGAAAAAGATTGTGCAACTTATGAAAAAGAAAAAATTTATAAACTGGTTTTTGGAAACATACCGGTTGAAAACACCGGAAGCCGCTAAGATACTGGGAGCTGTACTTGCTGATGATGATCTTTTGCAGCGCACGCATTTTGTGGAAAATGTCAGAAATATGCCCAGTGCGGTAATTATTTCGGCTCAGGGGGCTGAAACTGTTTCCTTTCTGTGCCGGCTTAACAATGTCTATTATGAGGATATAGATGAATTTATTTCGGTGCTGGAATATGACCCGCCGGAAGAGCTGGTGATCTGGCTGTCCTTTAACCGGGAACACCTTTGTTCCATGTGTGACATTGTCTTAGGCGTGAAGCCGGAAATTGACGATAAAATGTTTTATCACCAGGTTATAAAAGATTTGGAGCGGGAACTTAATTTTAAAGTCAGAGGTATTGCGGAGCAGAAGAAAAAGCTGATTTTTGAAATCGATCAGGCTCTGATTAAAGGTGATAAGGACGGGTTTATGGCTCTGTCTTCGTTATACAAAGAGATGTTCGATTAGAAGGTGCAACAATTTAAAATGCCCCCGCAGTGCGGGGGCGTCAAATTTCAGCTGTTTTTTAGGTCAGATTCGATGGCTTCGTTTATCAGCATATATATTTTTGACATCATATTATGAAAATTGTTTCCGGCTATGAAGTACCTGTTTAATTCAGGAATTTCCATAACCCTTTTAAGTTCTTCACTTAATTCCAGGATTTTGGGGTCCTGGTTTTTTTGTCCGGATTTATAATTGACTAATATTTCATGCTGTTTCTTTTTTATTTCATCTGCTTTTTTCTTTAGGCCGGAGTTCTTGTTTATTATAGAATGAGCCTGCTTTAGCTCAATATATTCCCTGGTTTTCTTAATTGCGTCAGTAAAGTCTTTGGCTTTGTCGTTTAGGTTCATGCTAATCTCTCACCCAACTAAAAAAAGGGGAAGAAAAAAGGCGGGAAAAAGGGGAAGAAGCGCTGCGAGAAGAAAAACGGGAACAAAAACGGTGAGAAAAATGGCCCGCCTGCAAAGGCCCCGGCAAATGCCGGATCACCGGGAGGATCGCCGTTCATACACGAACCATATTGTGACCCATATAGGTAATCAGGTATGGGGGCGAAATTATCGTACATTGCCGGCATTACAGACGTTGGGTTCATTCCGTATGGCAAGCCCATAGGGGCCATTTCCATTGGCATCATATAATGATAATGGATATTACAGGTCTCCTGGCGTTTATTTCTGGACATTATTAAGCCTCCTTTTTTCGGTTATTTCCCTAACATATTATGTAATTTGCGAATTAAAGGTTACTATTTATGAGAATTATGTGTATTAACTCGGGCGAAAAGAATCGGTACAGTAAAAAAGTGTCCCACAAGAGTTTTCTTGTGGGACATTTATGTGAACCTTACTTCTGTTCGGGGTTTAAATTTTCCGCGGGAGATTTTTGGTTTTCCGGGTTTTCGTCAGCCTGGCTCTCGCTTTGCTGAGTTTCGGGGCCGGGGTCGGCATCCAGGACTTGAGGCAGTACATTTGTATTCTTTATTTCTACTTTACCTGTAACATCAAGGTTGGGGTCCGGTTCCACAATTGTTTCTTCCGGGGCAGAATCGTTATTGCCCGGACTACTTTTTTCTTTGGATTTTTCTATTTTATCGTATTTTTCTTTAATGGTTTTGCTGATTTCCTTGGTTCGCTGAATAGTTGACTCCAGAATGGAAGTAGTACCTTCCTTGATATTGTGAATAGTTTCCTGCAGTCCGCCGTCAAGCTTCTCCAGACTGGACTGCGCATCTTTTGTAACTACGATGATGTCATCACCAATGGTGCTGACATTTTCTATGGGCAAAAAGGCTTTGCCCTTGTAGAGGCTTTCCAGCAGCTTGCCGCTCACTTCCAGTCCGGTAATTTTGCCTGTGGCCTCATCGACATAGAATTCATCTACAATACCTATTTCTGTGCCGTTTTCGGCAATAACTTTGTTACCTATCGGATTAGTCCGTTCTTTTAGGAGTTTTAGCAGTTCCGGCAAACTAATGGGCTTTTGCACATTGGAAGTTTGGTCAATAGTTACGGCATCACTGCCGATGCTTTTGACTTTGGAAAAGGGGATTATTTTCTGCTCCCTGAACCAACCGCGCTGGTCAACTATTAAAGCGGCTACCTCCATCTTAACTGGATCAACGACTAAACTTCTGACACTACCAATTTTGAGGCCTTCAGCCAGACTTATTATTGGCATGGAGAGAAATTTACGGCTCTTTTTCATGAAAAAACCCCCCAAAAGTTTCTTTGCTACCATATTATTCATGCAGTATGTTTGTTATGCCAAATTGTAGGAAATACTATAGTAAATATCTGAAATGGGGGGCGTATCATGGTAAATGTAAAAATTTCAGCCAGTCTGAGATCCAGCAAAACAAAGAGCTACAAACATCAACTGCGCAAGCAGGGACTAGTTCCGGCAGTTGTATACGGTAAAGGAGTCAGTGAAGCAATTGAAGTTGATGTCAAAGATTTAGAATCGGTTATTCGTAAAAAAGGGCGAAATGCTTTGATTGACCTTGGCTTAAAGGGGAAAAAGGATAATAACAAATATGTGGTGATGGTTAAAGAAATCCAGCGGGACCCTATCAGGCGTGAAATTAGGCATGTTGACCTGTGCAAGATTTCGTTAGATGAAAAAATTCATACTACGGTTCCGGTGGTATTTTCAGGAGAAGCCAGAGGATTAATCAATGGGGGGATTGTCCAGCACGGAATTCGTGATATTGATATCGAATGCCTGCCTGCCAATATTCCTGAGCAGATTATGATTGATGTAAGTGCGCTGGATATTGGTGATCATTTGTGTGTCGCTGATTTGCCCCAGAACCAGGGTTATAAAATTACCACTGATCCGGAAGCTGTTCTGGTAACTGTAGTCGCACCGCGAACTACGGATGCGGCGGAAACTGCAGAAGTGGCAGCCCCGGACGCAGCCCCGGCTAAGGATGAGAAAGAGGACGCAGCTGAGGGTGAGTAGTGAGTAGCATTTAAGCCGCGGTTATCTGCGACAGATTTTTAGTTTTTTGTTTCCGAGTGACCACTTTGGCAGGAAAAACAGCTGTCTTCTCGAATTTTACTGGGGATAAAAGAAAGGGGAATGGCTGTGAAACTCATCGTTGGACTAGGTAATCCAGGCAAGCAGTATGCGGCGACCAGGCACAATGTTGGTTTTCTGGTTATTGACTATCTGGCGGAAAAGCTGGATATCAAAGTGGATAAAATTAAATTCAAAAGTGTGATAGGAGAGGGTTTCGCCGGGACGGAGAAGATTGTGCTGGCCAAACCCCAGACTTATATGAACTTAAGTGGGGAAGCACTGCTGGATATGGTGCAGTGGTATAAATTGAACCCGGCTGACATTCTGGTCATTTATGATGACCTGGATCTTCCTGCGGGAAAGCTCAGGCTGCGGGTGAAAGGCAGTGCGGGCGGGCATAACGGTATGAAATCAATTATTTACCTGATCCAGTCAGATGAATTTCCCCGTTTGCGGATTGGGATTGGGCGCCCGCAGAATGAAAAGATAGAGACAGTTAACCATGTCTTGGGGAAATTTAGTGAGGAAGAGGCCAAGATTATGGCAGAAGCAGTTGCTAAGGCTGCCGCAGCAGTGCTGACTGTGCTCGATAAGGGTGTTGAAAAGGCTATGAATGACGTTAATGTGTAGTCCGCGCCCGCGGTTTTGCTTAGCGGAACGGGGCCAGATTCCCAACGATAGTCGTGCAAGGGAACCCTCATTAAAACCTCCAACCTCCTTAGGCGAATAAGTAAAGGGTCATATATTGCGAAAAATGGGGAGTGATGTAAGCCTTTTCACTCCCTGCATTTTTTATACAGCTTTCAGTTTAGTGTTATCGTGAGATTTAATAATCTGTTCAGCAATTATTTCTCCTATTGCTTTGCCAAGAAAAGGTGGAACAGCATTTCCTACTTGTTCATATTGTTCAGTCAGTGTACCAAGAAATCTAAAGTTATCAGAAAACGATTGTATTCTTGCAGCTTCTCTAACTGTAAGTGTTCTTTCTTGAGTAGGATGGAAGAATGAGCCCCAGTGTGGGTCACATTTAGTTAATATTGTTGAGCAAATCCCATTGGGGTTTAAACGACCATATCTTTTCGTGTGATCACTTCTTCTCGCCCTTTTAAGACCTGCCGGTAGTAGGTCAAACGGTATATCTCTCCAACTTCCTCCTTGAGGTATGTGTTTTAATCTTTCGAGGTTAATTTTTCCTAATGCAGGAGCTTTATGGTTATATAGGGTTTTTGAGTTTGCTCGTAATATCCGTTGATAATCACTAAGTGGCGGGGAGAAATAATCCATTTCATCTAAACCCCCGCCGTTGGGCACGGGTGGCAGATCAGACATTGCATCCCAGACAGTTGTGTGATCTTTTAGTTGAGTACTGAAAAGACTATCTTTGGACTCTAATTTAAAACAGAGGTTTTTTCCGCCTGTGAAATTTGCGGTGCCTTGTGCATAATAACTAGGGAAAGGAAAAGCACATTCACCATTTGGTAATCTAGTTGCAATGAAAAAAGTTCTCCATCTCATTTGTGGAACACCATAATGTGCGGCAAATAATATCATATGATTTACTTTATAACCCAATTTATTGAGCGAATAGTAAATTGCTTTTACAACGGCACCTTTTTCTAATGAAACGATTCCTGGGACATTTTCTATAAGAATATATTTAGGGTTTAATATTTCTGCAATACGTAGAAATTCTTTAAAAAGATGATTTCTATCGTCATTCATTGATCTATTTGGAGCATTGATAGAGAAACCTTGACAAGGTGGCCCACCAGCTAATAAATCTAATTCACCTTGTTGCACATTACAGAGTTCCAATACTTGATTAGTAGTTAGATTTCTTATGTCTTCTGTATAAACGTAACTATTTGGATGATTATATTTATAGGTTTGCGTATAGGTCTTATTAATATCACTCGCAAAATTAATTTGAAACCCTGCTTGAGAGAGACCTTCAGATAACCCCCCTGCTCCGCAGAACAAGTCAATGGCAAGTAATTCTGGCATACTTTTCACCCCGATTGTGGTTTTAATTACAACTATCTTTTCAGAAGGGTCTGAACTTGCTGCTTTACCATATCATCCAGAGAGGTACCCGGTATTTTTCCACCGGATATAAAGTTGAGAGCAAATTCTTCAAGGGATAATCGTATAACTCTTGTTCTTTCTAAATTCCGGATTTTACCAGGGTTCACTGATTTACTAAGTGAATATGTAAAGACGCTTAATGTTCCTTTGCCTGGCACTGATTGTGGAGCTATATCTCCCACAATGTCTTCAAACCTAGAATAAACCGTATCTGGTAAAATAAAATACATGCCTTTTGTGGCAAGTTTAGAATCGGCATATATTTGCCCCTTCCTAATTATCTGAGGAATTAAACGTTTATGTACATTAGCCCAATTCATTCCATGTACCGAGCCAGGTATGGCTTTATTCGGGTCCAAAGTTAAACTTTTGTACGCTTCCCAGGTTTGTCTGTAATTATTGGTTATATCTATGCTCTGAACTTCTACTCCGGCAATTTCAAAGGCCTCGCCATCAACTACTCTTACCAAAACCCAATCCATACTTAGTTTATTTCTACTAGAGCCGACCTGAATTTCTCTTCCTGAATTTTGCCCTAATGCAACTACAAATTCGTTTGGTGTTTCTTTAACAAGTTCAAGAGTTTTTACTTCATTTACTAAATAAAGAGGAAGAAATCCAAAAGCATCAGCACTCACGTCTCTGAGAGGCTTATAACTTTCGGCATATAAACGCTTGGGGCAAATTATTACCTCTTCGGCACCTGTAACTACTGAACATACTCCGTAAACAACTGATTTGTCGTGATTAAATTTTGTGCACTTTGTGCCTATGAAGGGACAGAGTTCCCTTGCCCAATAATTTCTACACTGAGTGGTTAGATCATCAGGAGCGAACCCGAAAATCTCACATAAGTCTTTACCTTGGGATCTAGGCATTACGATTCACACTCGATTCTTGCTCATTTTTTATGTGATTATAAAGGGATTATTAGACAAAAATATATTTTTTCCTGCATAAATTTGGAGATGACGATTTCGATGCCCGGTAATAATTAACGATAAACTATGTTTCGTTTTTTAGAGAAAAGGAGAACATATTGAATAAAAGTGCCAACAAATGCCAATCCTAAAAGGAGCTAGGGATACTGGAGGCGCAGGATGACATTTATTGCAGCGGGAATATTGGCTGCCGCGGTTTCCTGGGTGGGGAACCGGGCGGTGCTTAAAGTGATTGGGACCAGGGTTATTGTAGTCTCTGCTCCTTTTGTTGAAGAGGCGGCCAAGACGGGAGCAGCCTTGGCGATGGGGGCTTCTCTTGTGCTGACACATGGTGTTTTTGGTTTGATTGAAGGAATATATGATGCCTGGGGTTCCGGTTTGCGCGGGATCAGTGCCGGTTTAGTAAGCCTGGTTGGTCACACCTTGTACGGCTACATAACTTATCTGATTTGGCAGCACCTGGCCGGTTTTGGCATAGCCCTGGCCGGTGGGTATATGGTCCATTTACTGTGGAATTTTACGGTGATGAAATTTTTAGTTGAGAGGAAAGGGGTTTGACTGGTGCGGGTAAAATTTGTCTGTGACTGCTGTGACAGTGTTTTTGAGGAATTTGACGTGGATGAAAAGGAAGATGAGTTAGACGACCTTTTCTTGACTGGTGAAACAAGTCGGGATATAATATTACAGAACCCGGAGGATTCTGAGGTGGCTGTTTCCTCGACCTGCCGGGAATGCAGACAGGAACTTGACGAATACAGGTTCGAAGAAGATCATATCAGATTATATAAGGCCCCCCTGTTACACTAAAAGAAAGCCTATTTGCGCTTTAGCCATATTGGCTAAAGCTTTTTTAAATGTTAAGGAAATTATGCCTTTATCTAATTCCGTGGATAATTTCCTTAACATTGGGGGTTATAGGGGGTGTGCCCCCTATTGTTCGGGGGTAACAGGAGCGCAGCGACGTCAAAGGGGGCGGGCCCCCTTTGAACAAGAAAATTGACTTCAATTAAGTTGAGTTGAAGAAGTCAATTTTATTGGTCACCGGGTGAAAAACCGGTGTTTTTGGCGTTTCTTACAAAAGGAGAGCATCACTATGCATGGCTTTTACCGGCCTTTACTGGAAAATGAAGAATATATCTCTTTAGCCAAAGGAATGCAAAAGAGGCTCGGGTATCAGATGGTCTACGGCTTGGCTTCCTCACAGGTGAGCTACCTTGCCGGTGCATTGGCTGACGGGTTTCGGCATCCTGTTCTGTTTCTGACAACGGGTTCACAGTCGGCCAAGAAAAAGGTGAATGACTTAAAGACCCTTTTACCAGGACGTGAGGTGCTGCTTTTTCCTGATCTGGATCCGGTTCCTTTTGGGGCCATTGCCCAGAGCAGGGAGATCATGGCCCAGCGGCTAAAGACCATCCAGACGCTGCTCGGCACAGCCGATGTAGTAGTCGTGGCACCTGCGGAGGCACTTCTGAAAAAGCTGATACCTGTGGAGACCTTCTGCGGGTATTGTTTTGATATTAAATGGGGTGAGAGGCTGGATCTGGCCAAAACCGTTCAGACTCTTGTCGAGCAGGGGTATGAACGTGTTGATATGGTCGAAGGACCAGGCCATTTTAGTTCCAGAGGCGGAATCCTGGATATTTTTCCTCTGGCCATGGAGAACCCGGTGAGAGTGGAATTGTTTGATGATGAAGTGGACTCCATCCGGGAGTTTACAGTCGACACACAGCGGTCAAAGGATAAACTCAAACACATAACTATATATCCGGCCAAAGAGACTATTTTTCCAGGTGAATTAATTGCCAACGTCCTGCCTAAAATACAAAAGGAAGTTACTTTTCAGAAGGCTATGCTTTTGAAGTCAGGGAAAAATGAGGCCTACAACCGCCTTAACCAGAAAATGGGAGAGGTCATAGAAAAGCTGGAACAGGGTGTTATTCCTGAGGGGACGGAAACACTGCTGCCCTTTTTTTATCCAGAGAGTGCAACACTGCTGGACTATCTCCCCCAGGGAGCAATTGTTTTTCTGGAAGAGCCGTCCCGGCAGCGGGAAACCCTGCAAAACAGGGAGAGAGAATTGGCTGAAATGCATGTCAACCTTTTGGAGCAAGGTTTGGCTATTCCCTTACAGGCTAAGAATACCTTTACTTATGCCCAATTCAGCCAGGCTGTTAATCGTTTTACCAGGGTAGGCTTCTCTTTGCTGCCTAAGCAGACGGAGGCCAGGCCTAAGAACATTGTTAACATGACTACCAAAACAATGCATATGTTCAAAGGTAAGACTGACTTATTGATAGATGAAATCAAGACCCTTAGTGCCAATGAATTCAAAGTGGTAATTCTGGCCAGTACATTGTCCAGGGCTGAAAAGATTAATGAGCTGCTTAGAGATAATGACGTTTTTGCCCGTTATGAACGGGTCCTGCCGGAGAATCTGGCCGCGGGTCAGGTTGTCGTTTCATGTGGTGTTTTGGAAGCCGGTTTCGAATTTAGTCCAGTCAAGCTGGCGGTAATTACGGACTGGGAAATATATGGTCAGCCCAAGCGGCCGCGGACGGTCCGGACCCAGACCCAGCAAGGCTCGAAAATCAGACATTTTTCTGATTTGCGCCCGGGCGACTATGTTGTGCATGTCAATCATGGAATAGGCAAATATGTTGGGATAAAACAGCTCGAAGTTGACGGTGTGAGGAAAGACTACCTTTTTGTGCAATATGCCGGAGAGGATAAGCTTTATGTTCCCACTGACCAAATTGGCCTGATTCAGAAATTTCTCGGGGCCGATAGTACGGCACCAAAGCTCTACAAGCTCGGGGGCACTGAGTGGCACCGGGTGAAGCAGAAGGTTAAGGAATCAATTAAAGACCTGGCCAATGATTTGATAGCCTTGTATGCAGCCAGGGAAAGCATTCCCGGATACAAATTCATGCCGGATACAGTTTGGCAGCGGGAGTTTGAGGAAGCTTTTCCGTATGAGGAAACGGCTGATCAACTGCGGGCCATAGAAGAAATTAAGCGGGATATGGAACAGCCGCGGCCCATGGACCGGCTGCTGTGCGGTGATGTTGGCTATGGGAAGACCGAGGTGGCAGTAAGGGCCGCCTTTAAAGCTGTGATGGAGGGAAAACAGGTAGCTGTTTTGGTGCCCACAACTATTTTGGCCCAGCAGCATTACAATACTTTTACCGAAAGGTTCACGGGGTATCCTATTCAGGCCGAGATGCTGAGCCGGTTTAAATCGGCCAGGGAGCAGAAAGACATAATTGACAGGGTTAACAAGGGGACAGTTGATGTAATTATCGGAACCCATCGTTTACTGCAAAAAGATATCATTTTCAAAGAACTGGGACTTGTTGTGACAGACGAGGAACAAAGATTTGGCGTTATCCATAAAGAAAGACTTAAACAAATAAGGCAGACTGTAGATGTTTTGACTCTGACCGCAACTCCTATTCCGCGAACCCTGCATATGGCTATGACCGGCGTCCGTGATATGAGTATCCTGGAGGCCCCGCCTGAAGACAGATTTCCTGTACAGACCTATGTTTTGGAGTTCAATCTGGAAACAATTGCTGATGCCATTCGCCGGGAAATCGACAGGGGTGGACAGGTTTTCTTTGTACATAACCGGGTAATGGATATTGACAAAACGGCCCACCTGATTAAAGCTGTAATTCCTGAAGCGCGGATTACCGTGGCCCACGGCCAGATGCGAGAAGACCAGCTGGAACGCCGGATGCTGGATTTTATCGCAGGAGATTTCGATGTCCTAGTCTGTACGACCATTATCGAAACCGGCCTTGACATTCCAAATGTAAATACACTGATAGTTGATGAAGCAGAGAAAATGGGGCTCTCGCAGCTTCACCAGTTAAGGGGACGTGTGGGCAGGTCCCACAGGCTGGCATATGCTTATTTTACCTATCGGAAGGACAAAAGCCTTACTGAAATCGCGGAAAAACGGCTTCAGGCAATCCGCGAATTTACCGAATTTGGGGCCGGTTTCAAGATTGCCATGAGAGACCTGGAAATCCGCGGAGCCGGTAACATTCTTGGGCCTGAACAGCATGGCCACATGATGGCAGTAGGGTTTGACATGTACTGCCGGTTATTGGATGAAGCAGTCCATGAACTTCAGGGAATTAGTCTGGAGCAGCTTCCTGAGCCTACTCTTGACCTCAACCTTAATGCTTTTATCAGTGATCAGTATATTTCTGACCCAGGTTTGAAGATAGAGGTTTATAAAAAAATCATGCACATTGAAACAAAGCAGGATTCTGAGGAAATGGAAGAGGAGCTGGTTGACCGCTTTGGTGATATCCCGGAGCCCACTTTAAACTTAATTGCTGTTGCCAGAATCAAGGCTTTGGCGGCTAAAGCCGGGGTGCAAAGCATCATTCAGCAGAAAGAAACCGTAAACATTAAATTTTATGGGGAATCAAAGTTAAAAGCCGAACAGTTAGAGCCGGTGACTGCGCTGTTTAATAAACGGGTAACTTTTGCGGTTACCCCCAACCTGCAAATCATTCTTTCAGTCAAAAAGTATAAAGACATGGAAATACTGGAGAAACTGGAAGAACTTTTAAAGAGGCTCGAAAGCAGGTAAACCTAAGTAAAATTAAGACCTTGAATATTAAATTGACAGGCATTATAATAGGGTTATGACAAAATAAGGGGAGGCTGTTTAATGCGGAGTCTAAACAGAGTCATTGTGGCATTGATTGTTCTAATTTTCTCAATAACAGTTGCCGGATGTGGCAGTAAACCTGTTGCTACGGTCAATGGTGAGAAAATTGCCAGGACTGATCTCGATAAAAGAATGGCCAAGGTAAAATTGAGTTTGGAGCAGCAGGGTGTGGCTTTCAGCGGGGAACAGGGCAAGCTGATGCTAAAATCTCTTGAACAGCAGACTCTTGATGAGATGATTACCGAGTCTTTAATTACCCAGGATGCTAAGAAACAGAAAGTTTATCCGACCAAGCAGGACATTAAAAAAGCCGTTGATGAGATAATAGCAAGCTT
Organism: Thermincola sp.; assembly: GCA_032027005.1. Lineage (GTDB taxonomy): Bacteria > Bacillota > Thermincolia > Thermincolales > UBA2595 > JAVSMW01. Next base: position 348,916 of record JAVSMW010000002.1, read on the forward strand.
TGGTGGAGAAGATAAATTTAATGAAGCCTTAAAAACTTATAACCTTACCAAAACTGAAATTGAAGAAATGAAAGCATTTAATATGGCCAGAGCCAATTTAGTTGATAAAGTTACAGCTGATGTAAAAGTTTCTGAAGACGACATCAGGCAGTGGTATGACACCCACAAGGACACGTACAAAGATCCGGCTAAAATCAAGGCCAGAGAAATTTTTATCAGATTTGACGATCCCGGTGCCATTGACCAGGCGACAGGTCAACCATTGGCCCAAATAGGCCGTTCCGATACTGAAGCCAAAAAAATGGCCGAAGATATTATCAAGGAACTTGATAATGGTAAGGATTTTGCAGAACTGGCCAAAGAAAAATCAGAAGATGACAGGACTAAAAATGACGGCGGCCTGATTAAAGATCCTAATGGCAGTGATACCTATGTCAAGGGGACCCTGATGCCGGCAGAGTTTGATGATGCTGTTGCTGCTCTGAAGGTTGGGGCATACACCAAGACTCCTGTGAAAATAACCGGTGGATATTTTGTCATTAAACTGGAAGCCTTTACTCAGGAGAGACAGCAAAATTTTGAAGAAGCTAAGGCAATTATTCAGCAGGATCTTCCTGCCCAGCGCAAACAGGAGAAATTTACATCCTACCTGACCCAAATGAGGAACAATGCCAAAGTCAAAAATGCTCTGGTTGTGGAAACCCCACAGGCTCAGGGTGACGGTCAGCTCCCGCCCGGCCATCCGTCGGTATCCGGCTCAGAATCCAATTCCGATTCGGCAGCTCCGCAAAAGTAGAAATTCAACAGCAGCCAGGCGTCCTGAGAAACATTCAGGGCGCTTTTTTTCGCTTGGTAGAAGACCTCCCGATGCAGTGATACCCGTACTTGGCGCGGAATTATCAATTTAATAAAATCAATGGAAAAAAATGAATAATTACTTTGCAGGTGTTATATACTATCAGTGAAAGAGCATTGTAAAAAAATGCAGAAAAAGGAGGGAAGACAAACTAATGAAGGCAACTGGCATAGTACGCAGAATAGATGATCTAGGACGCGTAGTTATTCCCAAAGAAATCAGAAGAACCCTAAGGATACGAGAAGGGGACCCTCTAGAAATTTTTGTAGATAGAGAAGGTGAGGTAATCCTCAAGAAATACTCGCCCATTGGTGAGCTGGGTGATTTTGCCAAAGAATATGCCGATTCTTTGTATGAGGCTATAGGACATATTGCCTGCATAGCCGACCGGGATACCATAATTGCGGTTTCCGGTGCCCCCAAAAAAGAGTTTTTAAACAAATCCATCGGTCCTGCAGTTGAGAAGGTAATGGAAGAACGCAAACCTGTACTTCTGAATGACTGTGGAACTAATATCAATTGTAAAAATTGTCCCGTTCTCGAAGGTGACGAAGATGAGCCCTGTAAGTTTACGGCAGAAGTTATTGCTCCCATAATTGCTGAAGGAGATCCCATCGGTGCAGTTATACTTCTCTCTAAAGAAGAAGGAACCCAGATGGGGGATATGGAATTAAAGCTGGCAGAAACTGCAGCGGGATTTTTAGCAAAACAAATGGAACAGTAACTATTTAAGGGTGGCGTGAGATTTCAACGCGACCCTTTTTGTCGCTTTATGTGGCGGTTTATATTTTAATTCTTTGCTGTTGGCTGGTATTAAATTAACAACCCCCCAAATAAACTTTTAAGGAGTAAATTTGGGGGGTTGATTTGTGACAACCAGTAGCTTTCTTAAGGGAGCAGCCATTCTTACAGCGGCCGGCCTAATCAGTAAGCTTTTGGGAGCTTTATACCGGATTCCCTTCTTCCGGGTTGTCGGACCGGAGGGCATGGGTCTGTATCAAATGGCGTATCCTATATATACTATGCTTTTAGCTTTATCCAGTGCCGGGATACCGGTCGCTGTGTCGAAACTGGTAGCCGAAAATCTGGCGCATCGGGATTTTGCCGGAATTAATAAAGTGTTTCGGGTTTCCCTGATTTTTTTTGCCGTCGGCTCAGGAATCACTTCACTGCTGCTAATGCAAAGTGCCCATTACCTAGCGGAACAGATTTTACATGACGCCAGAGCCTACTATAGTATTACTGCCATAGCCCCGGCGGTGTTTTTTGTAGGTGTAATGTCTGTCTTCAGAGGATATTTCCAAGGGTTTCAGCAAATGGTGCCAACGGCAGTTTCGCAGGTTATCGAACAATTTACACGCGTCTTAACTGTGCTGGTGGGGGCATATCTGCTTCTGCCGCAAGGGGTTGAATTCGCTGCCGCGGCTGCTACCTTCGGGGCAGTTACAGGCTCTGCTGCCGGGCTGATATTTTTGGGCGGGTTCTGTTTCCTGAAACCATATTACAGTGTAACCCATGTCAGGTATGTTGGCAGCTCGGGCAGGGATTCTCAAGGGACAATCCGGATTCTGCGGAAACTTGTTGTCTTGGCCCTGCCTATCTCATTGGGCGGCCTTGTATTGCCTGTGATGCAGACCCTTGACGCCCTGACGGTGCCGGGCCGTTTGCAATTGGCGGGATATTCTGTGAGCCGGGCGACTCAGCTCTACGGGGAACTGACCGGTGGGGCAGTGACATTAATTAATTTACCAACTGTGATTACCATTTCCCTGGCGGCTTCGCTGGTTCCTGCCATATCGGGTTATCTGGAGCGGGCCGGTTATCGGGATATTCAACGCCAGACATCTTCAGCTATGCAAATAACTGTGCTTGTTTGCCTTCCTGCTGCCGTGGGATTAGCTGTTTTGGCAGCCCCCATTTCCGATTTACTGTATGATTGTCCCGAAGCCGGCATGCCTTTGTCTTTTGTGGCCCCGGCAGCATTATTCCTGGGTTTGCACCAGACTTCCGCCGGAATTCTGCAGGGGATGGGCAAGACTATATTGCCTGTACTCAACCTGGCCATAGGGGCACTTATCAAGTTTATCTGTAATTATTTTCTGACAGCCATCCCGTCCATAGGGATATTGGGAGCAGCCGCGGGAACTGTCATGGGATTTCTGGTATCATCCTATTTGAACATAGCCTTTATCCGCCATTATAATGGTTGGAATCCTGACTATAGGTCGCTGTTGCTAAGACCTGCATTAGCTGCTACAATTATGGCTGTAGCGGTATATTTTTCATACAGCCAATTAAGACTAGTGCTTGGGGGGGACCTGGCAACCGCTGTCTCAATTTTGGCCGGTGCGCTCGTTTATCTTGGAGCCCTGGAATTTACCGGTGCCTTCCGGGAGTTAGGAATTTCCTCACTCTTGGGTTTTTTCCGCAGGTTCCGGCACAGGTAGGGTATTTAAAGACAAATTTCAGTGAAGCGGTGATGTTTTTTGATAAAGAGGCTTGTTATTGTGGGATTAGGTCCAGGTGGAGCCGATAGTGTTACTATCGGCACATGGGACAGGCTGAAGTCGGCCGCAAAACTGCTGGTCCGGACGGGTGAGCATCCGGCAGCGGAAGAATTGGTGGCTGCGGGAGTAAGATTCGAAACCTTCGACTTTTTATATGAAAAATGTGAGGACTTTCAGGAAATTTATCGGGAAATCGCCAGTAGTGTCATAAAGGCCGCAATTTCCGGCCCCGTTGTTTATGCTGTACCGGGCCATCCCCTGGTGGGGGAGGAGTCTGTACGCCAAGTTATCAGTTTGGCCGGAGAGACGGGAATTACATGGGAAGTGATGCCGGCCATGAGCTTTTTGGATCCGGTGCAGACAAGCCTTGGTCTGGACATTTCTACCGGTCTTAAGCTCTTAGATGGCTTAGGCCTGGCCGGGCCTGCCATAAATCCCGCATATCGTCCTGATCCATTAGTACCTAATCTGGTTATGCAGGTATACAACCACAGGGTCGCTTCTGAAGTGAAGCTTTCTCTGATGGAATACTATCCTGACGAACATACCATTAAAGTGATTAGGGCGGCAGGAATTCCAGGACAGGAAAAAATAGCGGAAATCCCCTTATTTGAGTTAGACAGGCTTGACTGGATTGACCATCTGACTTGTGTTTATCTACCGCCCCACAGGGATGCCAAAGCTATGGTCAGTAGATTTCCGGCAGACCCTCTGGTGGACATTATGGAGCGGCTGCGGGATGTCGGAGGGTGTCCGTGGGATCGTGAGCAAACCCACGAATCGTTAAAAAAATATTTAGTTGAAGAAACCTATGAAACCCTTGAGGCAATTGATGAAGGCAATATGTATAAAGTTTGCGAAGAATTGGGAGACTTATTATTACAAGTAGCCTTCCACGCACAGATAGCAAGGGAAGACGGGTCTTTTGACATGAATGACATTATCGAGGGTATTTCCCGGAAACTTGTGCGGAGACACCCCCATGTTTTCGGAGGCGTGAAGGTTAATGGCAGTGCAGAAGTATCTGCCAATTGGGATGAAATCAAAAAGGGGGAGTTGGAGGAAAAAGGTGAAGTCCGGCAATCACTATTGGACGGTATTCCCCTAAGTTTGCCAGCTCTTATGAAAGCCGATAAAATTCAACATAAAGCTGCCAAGGTAGGATTTGACTGGCCAGACTATAATGGTGCATTGAGCAAAGTATTTGAAGAAATTGCCGAACTTCAGGAGGCTCTCGCCAGAGGCGAGCAGAAGAGCATTTTCCATGAAACAGGGGACCTTATATTTGCTGTCGTGAATCTGGCCCGACTTTTGAAAGTAAATTCCGAAGAGGCTCTGGAGGCTACTATCCGTAAGTTTAGAGAGCGTTTTATCTACATGGAAAAGAGGGCATTACAAATTGGCGTCAATTTACAGAAAATGGATTTGACAGAACTTGACAAATTATGGGAGGAGGCAAAAGTGAGTCTGGAAGGCAAAAAAAATGATGGTTTTTAAGAAAATATTGCTATCAATAGCAGGATTTTCAAGGGTTGTAGCGAATAGCAATAAGTGGAATTTAATCAAACCACTTATAATAAAAATAGGAGGGGTTTTTTGTGAACAAACAGGAATTAGTAGCTAGCGTTGCTGAAAAATCAGGTTTAACGAAGAAAGATTCCGAAAAAGCTGTAAACGCAGTATTTGCCAGTATCGAACAATCTCTTGCTAAAGGCGACAAAGTTCAACTGGTTGGCTTTGGTACCTTTGAAGTTCGTGAGCGTGCTGCCCGCAAGGGTCGTAACCCGCAAACCGGTGCTGAAATCAAAATTTCTGCTGCTAATGTACCGGCTTTTAAGGCTGGTAAAGCACTGAAAGATTCAGTGGCAAAGTAGTTGTTCGACAAGTTTTTCAAATAGCGGAGTAATTGCCGTAGGTTGTTGTCATGTTAAATATTCAAATAAGCTGCCTGTTTTGAGGATACTGCCGGTTACATAATTTTGTTGCCGTTCCGTCAAAACAGGCTTCGTGCTGTGGAGGATAAATATGCGTCTCGACAAATTTTTAAAAGTTTCCCGGGTTATCAAAAGGAGGACGCTGGCTAAAGAGGTTTGTGACGGAGGGAGGGTGTCGATAAACGGCAGAGTAGCTAAGCCTAGCTCGGAGGTGAAGGCCGGTGACATCCTTGAATTGGACTTCGGCACAAAAAAAGTTAAAGTGGAAATTGTCGATACGCCAGCCTCGGTCAGGGCTGACCAAGCTAAAGATATATACCGGGTTCTGGAAGAGACCAGGGTGTTGACGGGCGAGTGAACTCGTTCAACTAAAGTTGAACACCGAGACTTCGGTGGGGGAGTCAACCCCCACCGAAGCGGAGTATGGGGAACCACTCCCACTTATAGAAGTGGGAGTCTTACGATAGGATAAACCTCATTTTTCCACTTATATCTTGATTGCCCCCGGATAATACTACACACTGATTGGTGAAGTTGTAATTTTTTGACGTTACAATGCAACTGAGACAAAAAAGCCGGAGGGATCAAGTTGAAAAAGATAATGCTCAAAAGAATTTCACTTTTCTTGATTGCATTTTTAGTTCTTGGAGTTTTGGGAGGGTGTACGCAAAAACAAAAGAAACCGGCACCTCAAAAAAACATCAGGACAGAACCTACCATCAGCCTCTATCTAAATGAAACCGGACAGGTTAAGCAAATCAAGATGGAAGAATATATCCAAGGTGTGGTAGCAGCGGAAATGGCTCCCGATTGGCCCATAAATGCTCTAGCTGCGCAGGCTATCCTAGCCAGGACTTTTACCTTAAAACAGATCAAGGACAAGGGCGGGGTCCCGGTTCATGGAACAGAAGCTTCAACAAGTGTGGAAGAGTTTCAGGCTTACAATGCCGGGAAAATTAATGATAATGTGAGGAAGGCTGTACAGCTGACCAGAGGGCAGGTTGTAAAATACCATGATAATTATATCCATGCCTGGTTCAGTGCCTGTGACGGCGGGACTGTAGCGTCTGCGGCAGAAGGTCTGGCCTATCATAAAGACAAAACTCCGTATATCAGGGCAGGTGCCAACGACGGATGTATAACCATAACAACCCCGGAAAACAAGCATTGGACAGCTACATTCCCCTTAAGTACCGTGCGTGCCGCAGTAATGAAGGCAGCGGGCCGGGATCCCGGAGAAATAAATTCCGGTAATGTGGGAATTGTCAAGAAAGGCCCTTCGGGCAGGGCGGAAACAATCAAGCTCGGCCGGGCGACCATCAGTGGACCGGCCCTGAGGCTGGCTTTGGGCAGCGAAAAAATGCGTTCAATATACCTCGATAGTTTATCTGTTCAGGGCGGAAATCTTGTTTTAAGCGGTAAGGGTTTTGGTCACGGTGTCGGGATGTGCCAGTGGGGCGCCAGGAAAATGGCTCAGGAGGGCAAAAGTACTGCTGAAATTATTAAATTTTATTTTGACGGCATAAGTATTGATAAGATATGGAATTAGAAAATTAAAGCCCCTCGGGGCTTTTTTCTTTGGCTGGAATTAGTTGCTCCGACACATATTCGGCCATGGAGCTGAATATTTATGGAAATAATGAAAAAATGATTTTACGAGGAGGGATTATTGTTGTGACGGGGCGAGACGATTTGAAGGAATATAAGATCATGATGACAAATAGACGGCACACAGTGATTGAAGGAGTCGAAAACGTCGAAAATTTTGATGATCACGAAATTTTGCTGAACACAAAAATGGGTCTTTTGATTTTAAAAGGGCAAGATTTACATATTGTTCAGCTTAACTTGGATGAGGGAACCCTGGTCGTTGATGGACTTTGTAAATCCCTTGACTTTGCAGATGACAGAACAGCCAATGGTTTAAAAGGCCGGAGTAAAGGCTTTATTCAACGGATTCTGAAGTAAGGCCTTTTTACAAAAAGGGGGAGGATTGATGCAGTCTCTGGCATCTCAGCTGTATGCCTTCGTTGCTACGCTGGTAATGGGTCTTACTATAGGTCTGCTTTTTGATTTCTATAAGGTCACAAAAGGCATTTTCCGCCCCGGAAAGATATTGGGAGGTATAACTGATTTATTATTCTGGGTGATTTCCACCCTCACTGTTTACTTTTTGCTTTTAATAGGCAATTGGGGGGAAATCCGGTTATATGTTGTTATAGGTGTAATTATTGGAGCAGCAGTCTATTTCAAACTATTTAGTTCCGGGGTGCTCTGGGTTTTTAGGGGCATTTTCCATTATTTAAAACGAATTGTCATGTTCTGTCTGAAAATAATTGGAATGGTCTGGATAGCTATAACATATCCTTTTATTTTAGTGAGAAATATCGTTGTAATTCCCATCGGTTTTCTGAGCACGTTGCTTGCCAAATTCAGGCAGGCTTTGGCCCGGTTATTGGGCAGAACCGTAGCGGCCCCCTTTTACCGGCTTGGCAAAAATGTCAAAGATAGCGGTAAGAGGTGGTGGCGGTCAATATTTAAAAAATCTTAGAAACTCCCGTTTTCTTTTTTTTAAAAAGAGGAAATCCTATGTCTGTGTAGAACAAATAAAATACTAAATTTGTACAAATGTTGTACACATATTGTACACATGTTGTACACACCTGTGGATAATTAGGTTGACCCGGTGGGTGTTGGCGATGAAAATAGAGATAAGAGGCGCGGAAAAGCTGAGCTTTAGGGAGCGCCAGGTAGTTACATTAAAGGAAATGGGCTTTTCCAACGAGAAGATTGCCAAGAAGTTAGGGTTAACCAGCAGCACGGTGGCTACCCTGTTTAACCGTGCCAGGGGCAAAGGCTATGAAGTCGTAATTATTATACCGGGTAATGCCTTGGGCTTATTTGGACCGGAAGAAGAGGAAGGTGATTCCTGATGGTTTTATCGGCCAAGATAAGAAAAGCTGATAAAATTGTGGACATCCCAATTACAAAAAAGAAGCAAAATCCAAAAAGGAAACTAAAATTTAAGCTGGGAGGGCCTGGATTAATATTTCTGGTAATCCTGGGATTTATTTTTTACTCTTTCGGTGGACAAATGTTCGAGCTATATACAGTTCAGGACGAAATGAAAAATATTAAAACGCAAATGCAGGAGCTACAGAATAAAAATGTTGAACTCCGCAAACAGGTAGAGCAACTAAATTCTGACGCTTATATAGAAAGGGAAGCCAGAGAAAAACTTGGTTTGGTAAAACCGGGAGAAAAAATAATTCTTGAGACGAAACCAGGTGCTGCAGGGTCTGGAATCCCTGCACGCCCCAAAAACGCTGACAATATAGAAGTTCATTAACATTAATGGACATCTTGACACCCTCACTATGTTTCGGTATAATTTGATTGATTAACAACGATTCTGGGTGTAATGACATTAAGGAGGATTTTTTGGGTTTATGTCAATTGAAGTTGGGAGCATCGTTGAGGGTGTAGTTACAGGCATTACAAACTTTGGGGCATTTATTGAACTGCCCGGTGGAGCTACAGGTTTAGTGCATATTTCCGAAGTAGCAGATGCCTATGTTAGGGACGTCAAAGATTATCTTAAAGACAAAGACCGGGTCATGGTAAAGGTTATTGCCGTTGACAAGGGTAAAATCGGCTTATCTATTAAGCAGGCTCAGCCGGCTGCAGCTGCACCGGTTGCTCCGAAACCCGCATATTCCCATTCCAGAAGAAATGATCGCTTCGAAAAAAAGGAACCCCCTAATTTTGAAGATAGATTATCAAAATTTATGAAAGAAAGCGACGAACGTCAACAGGAATTCCGCCGTGCAACTGATGCCAAGAGGGGCGGCAGGGGTTCGAAAAGATCATATTAAGAGTAGACATTAAGCACCCTTAAAAGGTGCTTTTTTGTTTTAATTAAAACCCCCCCGCATTACGGGGGGATAATTATTTGTATAGGAACCTCTTAGGCATGAAGTCAGTTATCGATAATGCAACAGGCCCAACCAAGTTTAAGGACGTACCTGCATTTATTAAAAAGCAGCTAAAACGATATTTTATGACACAAAACCCGCATTTCGGGCAATGGTAGAAGGAAAAGATATCCTGTTATGGAAAAAGAATTATAACGGGAAAGAGAAAAGGTAGATGTGGTCATGGATGCTGACGGCAAAAAGATTGATACCAAGGAAGGAAGTGATAAATTTTGCCGGTTAAGATTATAATGGCAGACGATGAACCTGGAGTATTGTTATTGCTTGGCTCAATTCTTAATGAACTTGAAGGTGCTCTGGTTGTCGGAACAGCCGAGAATGCCATTGATGCAATGAAGCTTGTCAGAGAACAGAAACCGGATCTGGCTTTCTTGGATATCGAACTGCTTGATATGAGAGGGATACAGTTAGCTGAAAACCTACGAGAGAAAAAGCCGGATTTAGCCATAGTCTTTATTACCGCACATCAAGAATATTATCTTGATGCTTTTAAGCTTTATGCTTTCGATTATATTTTAAAACCTATTGACCGAGAACGGGTAAAAACAACTTTCTGGCGTATTCAACAAATGCTTAAAATACCGGAGAAGAGCAATTCGACCCCAAAGCCGCAGACATCCAGAATTTCTATAAATCTAGGCAATGAACGGGTCTTTATGAATCTTGGTGAAATCTTATACATTGAGAAAAAAGGTCGTTATACATTTATTTACTGTGTTAATGGCAAATTTAAAACTCGGGAAACCCTGCAAGATCTTGAACAAAACTTAGGGGCGGGATTTTTCCGTTCCCACAAATCTTAGATTATTAATGTGAACCGGGTTGAGCGAATAGTCAATTATTCCAATACCTCGTATTACGAGGTTGAATTTAAAAATTGTCAAGGTAAGGCATTGCTTAGCCGTGACCGGATGCAAGAACTAATGACATACTCGCAGTACAATCTCTGAAAGGGGAAAAGAGGATGGATTTTCTGCCGTTAATACCATTTTTAGGCGTGTCGTTTCCAGAGAGCTTAGTTTTGTATAATATGTCACTTGCCATAGTAGGGAAAAAGGTTAATCCAATATACGTGATTGTACTTTCCTTACTGACTTCCCTGTTTTCTTATACTGTTCGTTCGATACCAATGGTTTTTGGTATCCATAGCATTTTGCAAGTAATATTGATGGTTATTCTATTAAACCTTTTTTTAAAAATACCCTGGCGTCCAGCGGTGACGGTTATGATACTGGCAAGTGTGGTATTAGGATTGGCGGAGAGCATCTTCGTTCCTTTATTAGTCTGGGTTTTTTCTTTGGATATTGAAAAAGTTATATCTGATCCCTTACTACGAATATTATTTACTTTACCGCATTTACTTTTCCTGACAGCCTTAACCCATATCTTTAATAAACATCAATGGAAGGTGCCTTTAGTTACACGATTAATCCAAGTAGATAGCAGGGCAGTTACAGGAACAAATAGACGGTTGTTTAGGCAATCCTATCTTTTAATACTATGCCTTGTACAAGCTTTAATGCTGGTATTATTGAAGATCAGCTTAAACATTTATACTTCAGGAGTATACAATAGCTTCACTCTTGATGCTTTGATAGAAATTAGTTGTGCCGTTCTACTGATTTCTGCTTTAGCCACCATTTTTGTAGCCGGTTACTTATTGCGTGTCACAGAGCGGGAAGCGAGGTTAGAAACAGAATTATATCATGTCAGGGAGCGGCATAAATTAAATTTGCAATTACAGATTGAAAGGCATGACATCTATAATCATCTTTCAGCCATGTATGGATATGTAAAAGCTGGTCACTACGCCCAGGCTGAAAGTTATGTCGAAAATTTGTATCAAACGGTCTGCCATATTGAAAGTCTCTTAAAGATTGAGCCGCCGGAACTAGCTGCCATTTTAAGCGTAAAACTGGAGGAAGCTAAGGCCGGATTAATCGAATTTAATTGGCAGGTGAATATGGAAAGCAATATCCTGCCACTATCACCAGAGGATATCACCCATTTAGCCGGAAACTTATTGGATAATGCCTTGGAGGCGGCAAAAGCCAACTGCTTTCCCAAGGTGGATTTGACCCTCAACTGCAACAAACTGGGTTTGCAGTTTAAAGTCTCTAATAACGGTGACCCTATTCCTCAGGATATTAGACATAATATCTTTGCTGCGGGGTATACAACCAAAGATACGAACCAGCATAGTGGTTTGGGGCTTTTTATAATCAAGCAAATTGTAGACCGCTATGGTGGCATATTAGAATTAAAGGAACCTGAAAAATATCCCGGTGTGGAATTTAAAATATATATACCATGGAGCAGTTAAGTAGAGCACTTGCAGAAACCGTATATACAGTCTGATACCGTTCAGCCCATTAAAGTGCATCAAATCGCATTGTGTTTCGGAGGTTATGATGATATTCCGAATTAAAATGCACAAAATTAACGATTCAAGCAACAATTTCTACGAGTTGCGACGTGTTTCCTACGGGTTGCGCATTTGCTATAGGAAAATTGTGGAATGTGTGTTAGGATAATCAAAAGAAATGAGGGAGGGAGTAATCATGTTTGCTTGGCTAACAAGAACTATAACGTGAACCGCCCAAAAAGTAGAATAGTGATCCGGAAGGAAAACCAGGGAAGCCTTGCCAGCCGTTATCCTGGACATACCTCAGCAAACCACTATTCCTAATTACTATGTTACCATGTCGGGACTTCTATGGCAATGTAGAGAGAACCGTCGCCTTAATAAAAATTATACGAGGGGGAGTTCAAATGTTAAGAAAACGATATTTAATTACATTATTGGTTGTTTTATCAATGTTAGTTACAAGTTTTGGTGGTATGGTTGGTGCGACAGAAAATTTCTCACATAATATTCCGAGAGACGAAGTATTAGAAAAACTACAAGGTTATTCCGATAAAGTGGATATCCATACTATCGGTAGCCTAAACATTCAATTTAATGATAGTCTTGCTAATAATAAACAAATAACCCAACTAAAAGACTTTGTCGGTAGTGAAAACAACAATAGGATGAATACGGTTTGGATATCAAAAGAAGAAACAAAAAATGTTTTAAAAAATATTTCTGAAGTGAAACGGATGCTTAGCAAAGGAGTTTCATTCTATTTCATTGGTTTAGAAGATTCAAATCTAATAAGTAAAACATTTGTCTCAGATAAGTATAAAAAAGAGTCGTTAGATGGTCCGCCAGATTATCAATTTATTACTCAAAATAAAAATGGAGAATATTTTGTTGGACTGGGCTATTTCCATGACTTAACTAAAGAGCAAAAATTTGAAACTTTGTTGGCGTCCTCTTGGAATAGACGTAATGACCTTACCTATACTGGACCAGCGACACAAGAAAAAATTGATAATAGCCTGCGTGAAAAACTTGGTAGCGCAATAAAGATATCCAAAGCCTTTGCTGGCGGTGAGTCGTATGACTTGGGTGCATCATGGACTCCTAAATCGGGATGGACAAATGTAGAACATTCTTCTGGAAATGGTAACCTTGAAGAGTGGTATAGATTGCTGTATTTTAATGATGGCTATGACGATTACTATGCCATTGCAAGTGAGTTTCATTTGTCACCATTAGGTGGAGGATGGGCTGACAAACTTATTGTTCAAGCGGATGCTGACATGTATCAATCCACTAATGAATTGTTCAAATATGCTCCATATACAAGTCCTTCTTCCAGTACGTTCAGTTTTAATATAAATGCTGGGACTTCAGGCACATCAGTAGGAGCAAGTTGGAGTATTACATTGAACGAATTGGAATATGACACAATTGGAACCGATACAGTAACAGCGGAAGCCTTTAAAGGAACCTTTGATTATCAAGGCAGATCTGACTATGCTGAGGGAGGCCATGTTCAAGATTCAAGTGTCATTATTCAGAGAGATTCCGGCACTCAAGGCGAATTTTATCAAACCTATACAGCATATTTTACCGATTTTCTAACTACCTCTTGTGGTGGTTCATATCATATTACAATATATGAATAAAAATGTGATATAACAAAATCAATGAATTTAAATTAGGCTATGTGGGGGGGATCTTCCACATAGCCTAATAAACATTGTGAGGAATAGTGAGGTCAAATGATAAAAGCCGAAAATAAATTAATGAAAATATCAATTCTATCGATTGTGTTAATAATTGCTATTGTATTTTTCAACAGAGGAAATGGGATTAAAATAATAAAAATAACAAAATTAGAGAACAAGCCTTTTAATAGTATTTTAAAAGAGGTTGTTAATAAAGGTGTGTTGGATGCAAACAAAGACATTTATATTTACGAAAAATTCTTTGGGTTTTCTTTTAATCCGGATATGACTTTAAAAAGATTCAACTTCATTTTTGGAACTAAGGATAAAGATATTTCTTTTCGATTATTTTATGATAGCGGCGTAATACATATGAAAAAGAATGTGTATGGAAATCCTACCATCAAGATTAATTTAAATTCCTTTTTTGATGTATTTGATAATATTAACTATGATTTAATTCTTAAATCACTAAAAAAAGGAGATCGTTATTCTTTAAATATTTATCCTGAAAATAATCTAAACAATGCTGGATACATTTATAATAAAGAAAATCTTTTCACAAAAGAAATTTATGTCTATTCAAAAGAAGGACTAAATAAAATTGCTGGAAATACTGTCACCTTTAGTCAACAAACTTTATTATTTTCAGTAAGCTCAATGAAAATCACAAAAAAGGATTGGGACAGTGAAAGTTTTAGCTCAATTGACAGTATAATTTTAATAGTTCCTTTAGAATTCATCACTGAGAAAAATCGAGGGGAACCTGGCCTTCCAACGTAATCAACAAAGCCGATGAACTCGGTCTGCTCAATGGCGTAAACGTAACCGATTACAACGCAGCCACAGTTCGTTCAAATGTATTCCTTGCAGCTGATAACGCTCTCGACATCAAACCGCTTGAACAAACGAAAAACGGATATAAGGAAGACACCAAGACCCTCATGGAGCGCAAGTTCAGCGAAGTTGTTAAATAAAATTGTGATTGGTGAGTGGCGAGGAGCGAGTAGTATATTATATGATAATTTCAAGAACAGTGGCTGATTTAAAGCACTACCTGGAATAGATAAATCCCTGGGCAGTGCTTTTGTTATGTAATTATTTGGTCATTACACAAAAACAAAACAACGATTCAGACCATAATTTCTACGAGTTGCGACGTGTTTCCTACGGGTTACGCACATGCTATAGGAAAATTGTGGAATGTGTGTTAGGATAAAATCAAAAGAAATAAGGATTATCGAATTTATTCTGGGGATTAATAGAATTGAGTAAATTAAAATACTCCAAAACTGGAAGGAGGGAAAGTTATGTTTACTTTGTCGAAAAAAGCTATACGTGAACCGCCCCGCAAAGCAGAATAGTGGTCCGGGAGGAAAACCAGGGAAAGCCTGCAAGCCATTACCCCGGTTGACCTCAAGACTATGTTACCATGTCGGGGACTTCGATGGCAATGTAGCGAGAACCGTCGACTTAAAAAAACACGAGGGAGGTAAAATTATGAATTTATTAAGGAAACTGATTGTTGGAGTCACAATTTTGGGGTTATGTTTATCGGTGATAACGGTAATTCCTGCAACTGCCCAGGCAAGTCAGGAGGTTCAAAATGAATTAAAATCGACAACAGATGATCAGATTATCGTTCCAATGTACGCACTTACGGAAGTGGAATCTAATAACTCATTTGCTTCTGCTAACTATATGAGGGAAGACGATTATATGCAAGCATCTTTTAGTTCAGGCGATGTGGACTATTTTAAGTTTTATGCTGAAGCAACTGGTACTTACACCATTTACAGTTATGGACAAACAGACACATACGGCGTTTTATTTGATGGTTCTCAAAATTTTTTATGGGACGATGATGATTCTGGTGATAATCTCAATTTTAGCATTACGTATAATCTTACAAAAGACCAGCTCTACTATATTAAAGTTTTTCATGCTACGGGGGGGACCGGTAGTTATGGTATCTTAATTGATTACCCATAAAGTTTAGGGGTGGGCATATTTGAATGGGGTTATAGTTAAAAGGGGGTTATGATTGAAACATAACCCCTTTTTTGCTATAATATAGAAAATAATGAGGGAATGAATGAAGTTATAAATAATTACCAATCGAAGTGGTGTTGCCCGGAAAAAAGGTAAGTGAATAGGTCTTTTGTGTTTTAAAGAAGACTAAAAAAGGTATAGGGGGATTTTAGAAGAATGAGAAAAATAAAGAGATTCGTTGCTCTACTCACCGTGGCAATATTCTTGATCGGCGCGGCCGCTTCGGGTTCTTTCGCTGCTACAAAGGAAGAAGCATTCGCCAGACTGAATGCTCTTGGCATAGCAGTTGGTGATACATCAGGCGACCCGTTGTATGACAAGGCGTTCACCCGCGCAGAAGCCGCTGCAATAATGGTTAAACTTTTCGGACTGAATGCACAAGCTATTAATGCTGCTAAAGGCCCAACCAAGTTTAAGGATGTTGCCTCTTCCCACTGGGCTACGAGCTTTATCAACTTGGCAGTAGGTGCCGGCATCATCCAGGGTTATACCGATGGCACCTACAAGCCCGACAATAACGTATCCTATGCTGAATTATCAGCTATGCTGGTTGGCGTTCTTGGCTACACCCCGAAACTCGAGGGCTCCTGGCCTTCCAACGTAATCAGCAAAGCCACCGAGCTCGGTCTGTATGATGGCGTAAACGTAACCGATTACAACGCGGCCGCCCTTCGTTCCGATGTATTCCTTGCAGCTAGTAACGCTCTCGACACAAAACCGCTCGAGCAAACGAAAGACGGTTACCAAGAAGACACCAAGACCCTCTTGGAGCGCAAGTTCAGCGAAGTTGTTAAATAAAATTGCGAGTTGTGAGTGGCGAAGCATTTGGAGTCTATATTGATGAAAATGTGGAACCAATAAATAAAGATGATCCGGATGCTGTCCGAAAAGTTGAAAAATAAAAGCCAGAATTAGAAAAATTATTTTCTAAAGCCAATACGATGCGGCAGTTGAAATAAGGGTAACCTTAATCAGCTCTTTTAGGGGCTGATTTTCTTTATGCCTAAAACTAACGATTTAGGCTACAATTTCTACGAGTTGCGACGTGTTCTCTACGGGTTACGCACATGCTATAGGAAATATTTGGTATGGGTGGTATGATAAAATAAGAGGTGACAAAAGATGTCAGATATCTCAATACATAAACTAGGGCAAGCAGTCGGATCATATGTGGCAAAAAAAGTTTCCAAACTTGACCAAGTTGAATTCCTGGCCTACGGCGCTGAAATTTTGTTGGGAGGTATTGTAAAATTAAGCATTCTTTTTTTCATGGCAGACATGCTGGATGTCGTCCGTGAAGTCACAATTTTACTTGCAGTGACCGGACTAATTCGAACCTTATCCGGTGGAGCGCATTGTTCTGCATATTATAGGTGCATGGTAACAAGCGTACTAATACTTACTGCGTTAGGTTACACAATTAAAACTGCCTATCCTTTAATTGGATTATTACCAAAATTGGTTTTGGTTGGAATCATAGTGATATCCGTTTATTTATACTGGTGCTATGCGCCTCAAGCTCCCCTCAATAAGCCTTTTAGAAGCAGGACAATGGAATTGTCCTTTCGTTGGTATACGTTAATTTCAGTGGAGATGTTATCCCTTATTGTAGCGATTCACGCTCTTTGGCGGTAACATAGTCACCGCCAGATTCGGTTATCAGTAAACTTATGTTTGTTGTCAATGACGGTGGGTAGTGATGA
>JAVSMW010000002.1:368938-405277 GCA_032027005.1 Thermincola sp.
CCATAGTCAACAACCTCCCGAACAAATGTTTGTAGTTAAATTATACCAAACAAATGTTCGGTTGGCAATAGGTTACTGACTAAAAGTCATAGTCATAAAGATATATAAATTAATCCGATGGCTAACCGCCACTATGACTTCCGCTTCTGTAAGTGGAGATAAGTGGCGCTAAGCCCCTGGATAAGTTCAACTAAACTTCAGATGGAGAAAAGATTCCATCTGAAGTAAGTTTCACTTTATAGGAAAGGAAGGTATGGAATGGAAGTTTCCAAAGTGCCGGGGTACCGTTACCATAAAGCATATTTATATTCTGCGCATAACCCGCCGGGTACAGAATGTGGGCCGTGGGGAACTGCAGAACTGATTATCTACGGGGCTAAAGGCAGGTTGCTCTGTCAGACAAGCGATTCTGTAAACAAGAAGCTTCAAGCGCATCCGGGGGCAAAATTTTTTGCTGTGGTCTTAAACGAATACACCAGGGAAAAGTTATGCGCAGGGGAACTCGTCCCCGATGCTGGTAAGCGGCGTTTTATTTGGGAGTTTAACACATCTTACTCTGGAACGGAAAAACAGGCTGACAATCCATTTTTTTACCAGATCAGGGTAGTGGCAGGGCAAGCCGCCACAGGAGCAGATTTAGGCGGAACTGTAATGCAAGGGGGTTTTTCTCTTCCTGTTGAACTAAGGGACAGCAGAATTGTTGGATTTAAAAAGGAGGGGACAGCAAAAAAACCAAGCTGGGAAGCTTGGGAGAAAAACCCTATAATTCAAATGGTGGAGCCCTTTGAACCGCCTATTCCCGATACTGTATGGTGGCAAATCAGTATACAGCCGGATTTTCGGAACTTCCGGCAAGTTGAGTATTGCCCTCGTCAAAAAGCTTATAAGGCTGTATTTTAGGAGGTTTGCCCATGGTGATTCAAGAAATCCAATCCAGCTATACATTTCCGCGGATACCCTTAAGCCTTTTGGTCCCGGCCGGTTACCCGGAATTGGGGAAAATCTCAAATTTCTCAGTAGTTCCTCAAATTGCAGAATATCGTTTTAGCCGAGAGGAAATGGAGATCCGAGGTGGATATCAGATTACGGTGTCGTATTTTAAGATGCTGTCTGATTTAAAGGTTCCCGTAACAGAACCTAGAAAACTGCAATGTGAGTTTTTTGACAACATGACGCTCTGTGCAAACGGCCTTTTAAAGGACGCTGAGGAGTGCTCATCCGAAGGGAGTGCAGATACCAGGGAACTTTATACGGTAGAGTTCAGCCGCCCGATTCATACATTCATAGACCTGGAGTTTATCGGCAGACCCAGGTCATTTAGACCGGTCATAATTGTTGAGAGCGCAAACCTGGAAATTGCCGGGGAAAATAGCCTGAAGGGAGAACTGGTGTTAGGTCTGGCCAACCGCCTCCGGCATCGGTAAAATGCAAAAGGTCAAAACCAAGGCTGTTACCAATAAGAAAAAGGTAACGGTAAGGTTTTGGCCTTTTTATTTTTCTAAAAACCTCATCGCATTTTGTTGCCATTGCTTCTTTTGCTGCGAAATCGGTCGAAATAATTTTTGGGGGGTTCTACTTATCCTGACAAGGATTTTTCGGGGCTTGTACTATAATAGGAAGAAATGGAAATATAGGCGGTGCTGTCAATGAGCGAAAAAGCGGATGTCTACCCATACTACCGGAAGGGTAGCCGCAAAAACAAAGCAAGATTTACCATGCCCACCTTTCCGAAGAAAACTTTGCTTAGATTGTTTCAGGAGGCCGCTTCCTGGGAAAATGTGTTCCTGATTATAGTATCATTTTTTGCCGGACGGGCTATTCTGGCAGGGGGGTTGGTGCCGTTTCCCGCGGCTATCCTGGCGGCGGTCATGGTTATTATGCCAAGTATGGGTATTTGGGTGCTGGCAGCTGGTATCGGGGGGCTTTTAACTGTAGTTTCGGGCTATACCCTGGGGGCAACTGCAGCCTACATGGTGCTGTTATTTATCCTTCTGGGAAGAACCCGAGGGGTGGTGCGTCAGAAGTGGTATGGAATTCCGGTACTGGTGACAGCTGTCATGACTGCGGTGAAAATAGGGGTTTATGCATACTTTGAACCGGATTTATACAATTACGTTGTATCGATCTTCGAAGCTGTCCTGGCAGGCTGCGCTGCCTTCCTGCTGACTAAATCGCTGCCGGCTTTAAGGAAAAAAGGGACTCTGGGTTCTCTTAAAAAAGAAGAAATGGTCAGCGGTGCTGTCTTAATAGTAGTATTTCTTACCGGGCTGTCAGAATTGACAATTACCGGGATAGAAATTAAAAATGTAGTTGCCAGGGCCCTGGTTCTCTTCGCTGCCTACGTGGGAGGGGGCGGGTTTGGAGCTGCGATGGGTACTCTGGTAGGTATGATCCCAAGTATTACAACAGCAGTTGCACCAGGGATGGTTGCGGTCTATTCCTTTTCAGGGCTTTTGGCTGGGGTGTTCCGCGGATTTGGCCGGGTCGGAATATGTGTGGGATTTATTTTAGGTAATATCCTGCTGTCGATTTATCTGAATGATTATACCAAGCTAATCACCACATTTACGGAAACCGCCCTGGCTGTCATTTTGTTTATCGCTGTACCTGCAAAAAAATTGTTTGCGGCCAGGTATGTAGTCAAAAACAGTTTCTTCAATCTTAATGCCAGGCCAGGTGATGAGCGGAAGGTCCGGGAATTGACTGCGGCCAAGATCAGGGAGTATTCCCGGGTGTTCCGGGAGCTTTCCAGAGCCTTCGGGGAGGTATCATGTGATATCCGCGAATTTGAAGAAAGTAATCTGCATCGCCTGTTTAACGGAGTTTCGTCTAAGGTATGCAAAGGGTGTTCCCTGCACAGAATTTGCTGGGAAAAGGAATTCTACAAGACTTACCGGAATATCATGGACATGCTGGCACACATTGAGGTCAATGGCAGGCTCACAGAAGAACACATTTCGCTTGATGTGCAAAAGCGCTGTACCAGACTCAAAGAGCTGGCCATTACCGTTAACTGTCTTTTTGAAACATATAAACAGGCCCAGCTTTGGCAGCGGAAGCTCACGGACGGGAAGGACATAGTGGCCGGGCAGTTAGAAGGTCTTTGCTCCATGATGCAGAACCTGGCTGATGAAGTAAAAATAGATATCAGGATGAGAGAGGACATTGAAATTATTCTGCGTGCCGAGTTGGCCAAAGCCGGCTATAACATATTGAACCTGGGTGTGGTAGGGGATAGTGATCAGGGGCTTGAGGTGACAATCTCCTGTCCGTCCTGCGGTAGTGGCATGGAATGCGTCAATGGCATTAACCCCCTGGTATCCCGCATTCTCTCCCAGCCTTTGACTGTTCTGAATGCTAATTATTGCACGCAAAAAACCGGGGAGCCAATCTGTGAGTTTAAGCTGCTGCCCTCAAAAGCATTTAAGGTTGAACTGGGTTTTGCCGGAACTGCCAAAGATAGTTCAATGATTTCGGGGGATAGTTATTCTACTTTTGACTTAAAAGACGGGAGATTTGCCATTATTTTGAGTGATGGGATGGGGGTTGGCCCAAAAGCGGCAGTTGAAAGTAAAGCGACAATTACCTTGCTTGAGAAACTGCTGGAAACAGGTTTTCAAAAAAATCTGGCGGTTAAGACTGTCAACTCCATTTTGGTTCTGGGCTCGCCCGAAGAGACTTTTGCCACTGTTGACCTGGCTACCATTGATATGATGACCGGTACAGTTGATTTTATTAAGATTGGCTCGGCGCCGAGCTTTTTCAGAAGAGGCGACCAGGTCGGCATGGTCCGGGCTAACAGCCTGCCCATCGGGATCTTAAACAATATTGAAATTGATGCCCTGCAGCAGTCTTTGGGTCATAATGACATCCTGGTGATGGTATCTGACGGGGTTTTAGGCAGTGCCAGAAATGGCGGTACCGATGAATCCTGGGTCTTGGATGCGCTGCAAAACACGATTACTACTGATCCCCAGAACCTGGCCGATCTGCTGTTGAACAAAGCAATCCTGCGGTCAAACGGCTCGGTAGAAGACGACATAACGGTGATTGTGGCTCGCCTGGTATCTGTGAATAATAATTAAAGCGGTAAATTATAACTAAATATGAGAAGTTATTTCGAGTAGCCCGCCATTTTGGCGGGCTTAAATTTTTGGGGCGGTTATACAGCTAATAAGAGATTTTATGTCGCTAAACATGCATTATAGCGGTGTTTTATAGACAACCTAATAAATTTATGTAAAAATTAGTTTGCTAAGTTAGCATTCGGATGTATTGGATAGTTTTTCCTGTTAATTGTAGGCGATTCGTGGGAGAAAAGGTTCCTCAAAAAAATTCTAAAAAAAGTCCTTATTTTTGGGAACCTTTTATGAACTAAATCATCTTAATAAGTGAGCGGCAAATTCAATAGATGAAAGCGCCGTTGAAGAAGGGGGGTGATTCCAATGGACAATATAAAAAATAGTGGCTCGCGAGGTAAACCTGGCAAAGCGTTGCAAGCAGTAACCCAGAGCAAACCTTAACAAACCACTATTTACAATTTCTATATTACCATGTCGGGGGCTTCTATGGCAACCCTGATGGCAAAAGGAACCGCCGATTTGCTGTTGGAGCAGAATTCGAATTAGACGCCTGACGAGGTGAAGGGGCAGGTTATGAGTGCTACTGTGAATTTAGGATTTGCGCCAAATGAGTAGGGGGCGGGGTAGACTTAAATAAGCGGCGTTAAGCGTATTCAAAGGTGAAGTTTATTAATCGCAGAGTATTGATCCTAGTTTCTACTTAAAGATTAGTTAAAATGGTTATTCAATCGGAGTCAATTATTGGGTCCCACGGTAAGCTTAAAAAATTTCGAAATTGGGGGGAATAATGTGAAAAAGAAGTTCTGTATTTTTCTATCAGTTTTAATTTTTAGTATGACTTTTTCTGGTATGGCTTTTGCCGATGATGATGGAAACGATGTGGCAATTGGAGTTGAATATGTAAATTATTATGAAGGAACTGACAGGCCGGCAGCACAATATGGTGATCTAAATACATCGGATGATGCGGTCAATGGTTTGGCGGACATAGTAAGTGATTCGAGTACAAATTGGTTATGGGATTTTTCTTATGGTAATAGTTCTGCGTGGGAGCTGGATTGGAAATCAACTGGCCGTTTAGGTGGTGACGATGAATATTATGCTGATGATGTTGATCTTGTAGCTTTCTCAGGGCATGGATTAGGCCAGAACTTTACTTTTAATAACCAGAATGACGATTGGTATACGACAATAAGTGATTTAGATTTAGGGGATAGGGATGCCGAGTGGTTGCTTACATTTACTTGTAACTTCCTTAACGGAACGATGTCACAGTTTGGTCCAGCGGCGGATGGCATTCATTTAATAAACGGTTACTCTACTGATATGACCATAACGGCGAACGCTGGACAAAGATTTTCTTACTGGGCAACAGCTCCGTACGGAGTTCGAGTTGCTTGGTACAAATACGGCTATGATACCCAAAATGGAGCTTGGCAAAACACTGCGAGAACGTTTGGAGCAAGTGCTTCGGTCAATGATTATCTTTGGGGTTACGGCTCCGTTTCTAGTGACCCATCACCGTATACCACTAATCCAAGTGCCTATACTTATTGGGATTATAAATTGAACTGGTAAAAGAGGGGGTTAAATAATGAAAAAAATGTTCTTATCGCTAATAAGCCTTTCTATTGTTGCTTTAACCGTTACAAGCTTTGTTATTATAACAAAGGCTAATTCAGTAAAAGCGGGAGCTGAAAATCTACCAAAGTTAGAGATTAGGCCGCTCTCAAAAACAGGTTCCTCTGGAAATCTTGCTAATGTGAATGTAGTAACACCATTACCCAACTTACCTACTGAACTTGCAGTATATAAAGTCAAGAAGCCTGATTTAACAGGCGAACAAGTTAAACAACAGGCGTTAAAGCTAGGTATAACCAACGGTACAGTTAAAGAAAGCCCAATAGACTTTAAAGTACTGACACCGGAGGGCGATTATATTGTTGATAAAGAAACTGGCTCTTTTAGTTATCTCATCAAAGATTTTGAATTGCAAACTGAACCTCTTAAAACCATTCTATCTGATGAAGAATACAAAAAGTTAGCCACTGACTTTCTAAATAACAAAGGTCTGATGAAAACTGAAGCGATCTTTAAAGATGTCAACAAAGGAAATACAGTTACTGTTTTGGAAAACGGTCTGGAGAAGCATTACCCTTTTATGATTGAGGTTCGCTTTGGAAGAGACTTAAATAACTTACAGTGGGATGGAGTTGGTCCTAAAATATCAGTATACCTTGGGGAAAATGGAAAAATAATTGGTGCTGCCTCTGTATGGAGGGAAGTAGAAGTGGCTAATAAATACCCAATCATATCTGTAGCATTAGCATTAGAGCAAATTAAATCCAACGATGCAATAATTTATGATGCTGGTGCAAACGATACTGGTACAATTAAAGAAATTAAACTTATGTATATGAGTGACCCAATAGGCTACGACCAGCAGAATGTCATACCGTATTATATGATGGTAGGAACCAATGAGGCAGGTAAACCTTTCGCAGCCTTTACACGAGCTATTTCAAAATCTTACCTTTCCGAGATACCTCTTCCTCCAGTAGAAGCTCCAATTCCACGGAGAAGTACTAAATAGAAAAATATTTATAACCCGAATAATTTTAGAAATGCGCCTAGTCTGTCATGAAGATTAGGCGTATTTTTGTCTTGGTTTTGCTATGGACAAAATAAATTTAAGTGAGCTTTTTGATTACATAGAAGTTAAACAGGGCCTGCTTAATCCATTATAGGTCCTGTTTTTTCATTGTTCATAATCGCCAAACCAATAGTGCTTTTTTTATCAGTAGAACGCCAAAGTATAACAAAACCATATTATGGGAATTAATACACCCGAGGGGGTGTTTTTGTGCTTTCAGGGATTATGAAGCAGATGATAGTTATCACAGACGGTCATTCCAATCAAGGCGGAAGCCCGGTGGCGGCTGCCGAACGTGCCTGGAAGGCAGGGATAGCCGCTAGTGCTGTAGGGATCCTGGATTCCGGTCAGTTGGGGATCAAAGGTGCTGCTGAAATAAAGCAGATTGCCAAAGCCGGGGGCGGAAGTTACAGCTTTGTGACAGTTCGGGACCTGGCACATACTCTTACATGCATTACTGTTCAGGCCACTCAAGCTGCTGTCAGGCAGCTGGCCGACAGAAAATTACTGGAATTAGCGGGAAAAAGCCTTAATCAGCTCCCCCCGGCGGTCAGAAGCACAATTTTGCCATATCTTGCTCAAAAGGAAGAGGCATTGGAAGTTCACCTTGCCTTGGTCGTGGATACCAGCGGGAGTATGCTCGAGAAAAGAGCCGAGCTGGAAAACAGTATTAAGGAATTGCTCTTCAACCTGGACAACCGGAGAGGGCCGGTTAAACTTGCTGTTATTCAGTACCCCGGGATTTCCGGGGATGGTGCTTTAATAAAACCACTTCATATAGATAACGGAGTGACTCTTCAAGTTTTGCAACAGATGGTTTACGGAGGGTTTACCCCCACCGGGCCGGCTATTGATCTGGCTGCAGGGGTATTGTCGGGCAGCAGAGATATCAAAGGCAGTAACTTGGTGGTGAGTCTAAAGTGAAACTAAATGAAATTCAACTAAAACTTAAACATGGCCAAATAATCACGGGATGCTGGGAACGCAAAAGCTACACCATTATCAGATTGATAGGCAGAGGCGGAAGCGGGGTAGTTTATTTGGTCAAAGACCTGAAGGGCAAGCCCTGGGCCATGAAAATCAGCAGCGACGTTGCCGGCATTACTCACGAACACCGTATTCTGCGATTTCTGCATAACTGCCGTGCCATCAAAGATCTGTCCAGTGTTCCCAAAGTAATGGAACTGGACGATTTTCGGATGGGCAGTCAGGTATATCACTACATGATCACTCAATATTGCCGGGGTGCAAATCTGGGCAGGAATCCGGGCGGCGTGAGCCTCTATCATGCAGCTGTGATTGGGCGGCAGGTCGCCCAATTTCTCTCTTGTCTGCACGAACAGGGGTTTGTTTTTGGTGATCTGAAACCCGGTAACCTGATCTATGATTTCAAAAGCGATACAGTATATATTGTTGATTTTGGCAGCGTAACCATGAAAGGTCAGGTGATAAAGCAGTACACGCCTGGATATGACAGGCTGTCATGGGGCGCGGGAGGCAGAACCGCTGATGAGAGGTATGATATTTTTGCTTTAGGGCTGCTGCTTACCACACTTATCCTGGGGAAAAGCAGCCGTATGAATCAAACAGATCTCCCGTCTCTTATTGCCAAAGCTTCCGAAGGAATTTACAACCCTGTGCTTAAGAACACCATTGCCAGTATCTTAAAACAGGAAAATACCGATACTTGTACTGTTGTGAAAAACCTTTCATTAATAATTGAAGAAGAATTGTCCGGGAGATCTAAGGCTACTGCCTGGTTTGTACGGTTTGTAGGAGCAGCTTCGGCTGCTGCCTTCATCCTAAGCCTGGCTTATTACTATCAATAAATGTTCGGCAAAGGGGAAGGAAATTGAAGTCCTTTGTCGAAATGGAAACAGTACCCAAAGGAAAGAGAAGTGTATCTATGCTGGATAAGGTCAAAGCCGCCATTCACAAATATTCTATGTTTACACCTGGTGACCGGGTTCTGGTAGGGGTTTCAGGCGGGCCGGATTCAGTGGCACTGCTGCATATTCTCAATACCTTGGCCGGCGAATTAGGGATTCGAATAGCTGTGGCCCATTTAAATCACAGCCTAAGAGGGCAGGCGGCTGCCGATGATGCCGAAGCTGTCCGCAGGCTGGCCGGGCTCTCAGGAAATCAGGTTGTTATAGAATGCAAAGATGTAGCGGGGTTTGCCCGGGAACACAGCCTCTCAATTCAGGAGGCTGCCCGGGAGGTCCGCTACCGCTTTTTTGTTGAGGCGGCCAAACAACTGGAGTGCAGTAAACTTGCCACCGGGCATAATGCCAACGACCAGGCCGAAACAGTACTGTTTCAGTTCCTGCGCGGGAGCGGGGCAGCAGGGCTGGCTGGGATTCCGCCTGTCAGGGATGGCTGGATAGTCAGACCCCTGCTTGAGACCAGGCGGCGGGAGATTGAACAATACTGCATTTCCCACGATTTGCCTACGAGAACCGACCAAAGCAACTTAAAAACTGTTTATACCAGAAACAAAATCAGGCTGCAGTTATTTCCCTTATTAGAGCAGGAATATAATATTAATCTAGTGGAAATTTTATTAAGGACCAGCGAGATTATGCGAGAACAGGAAGAGTTCATGGCCGCTCAGGTGCTTGCCGTCTGGCCGACGGTTTGCACAAAACATGAAGAGACTGAAATAACTTTTGACCTGGAAGCTTTTCTTAAACTGCCTGTTGCATTACAGCCTTTGGTATTGCGTGATGCCTGGGAAAAGCTGACCGGTTCCGCATACAATCTGGGTTATGTCCATATTTCCAAAGCTTTAAGCCTGCTTAAATCCGGGCAAACCGGGTCTCGAATGGATTTGCCGGATAAAATCCAACTTACTAAATCGTATGGAGGGTTTTATTTATCGGCGGCCTCTAGTATTATTGCGGTAGATCAACAATTTTTCCATCACCTTCGTGTGCCGGGCTTTACTTTAATACCGGAAACCGGTGATGCGTTGGAAGCGGAGATCATCGAGAATGTTTCGGGGCTGGAGGACCTAAACCGGCCTGATGAAATTGTGATCGATCTTGACCTGGTTACCCAGCCGCTCGCAGTCCGCTCCCGTAAACCTGGCGAACGTTTCCGCCCGCGGGGGCAGACGGGGTCTAAAAAGGTTAAAAGATTCCTGATTGACTGCAAAGTATCACGGCAGGAACGCGCCAGGCTGCCTGTTTTGGTGACGGCTGATGATCAGGTGATCTGGCTGGCCGGACTCAGAGCCGATGACAGGTGGAGTGTTAACCCCAAAACAAAGAGAGTTCTAAAGCTGAAATTAATTCGAAATGTAGAAAACAAAATCAAAACAAATCAAAAACAAAATTGAAAAGATAACCAATTTATGATACAATTACGGAGTATGAAAATTTTTCTTTTTCCTGGAAGAGAGAGGGGTGAAGCGGTTGAACAGAATTTTTAAGAATCTAAGTATTTACCTGTTGATTGTAGTTTTGGCAGTTGCCATAATAAAATACACTACCCCGCAACAACAACAGGTTCAGGAATTTACCAATAACCAGCTATATGCTGCAATTCAGGAAAAGAGGATCAAAAGTATCAGCATCCAGCCTGAAGAGCAGATAACCAATATCACAGGTTATACTACAGATAACAAACAGTTTGTCTCTACCGGTTCCACCGAAGAAATCAATGAATTGTCCCAAGTCCTGAGGGAGAACAAAATAACCCTTGAGTTTAAACCAACTCCCAAGGCACCGTGGTGGACCAATTTATTCATTAACTTCCTACCCATTTTACTATTAATCGGGATAGTTTTTTTCATGTTAAATCAGACGCAGGGTGGGGGCAGCAGGGTCATGTCTTTTGGGAAAAGCCGTGCCAAGCTGCATGCTGATGAAAAGAAACGGGTGACCTTTGAGGATGTAGCCGGTGCTGACGAAGTCAAGCAGGAGCTGGAAGAAGTTGTGGAATTCCTCAAACATCCCAAGAAGTTTAACGAGCTTGGGGCCAAGATACCCAAGGGTGTCCTCTTGTACGGACCTCCCGGAACAGGTAAAACCCTTTTGGCAAGGGCAGTTGCCGGAGAAGCCGGAGTTCCCTTTTTTAGTATCAGCGGTTCGGATTTTGTGGAAATGTTCGTAGGTGTCGGTGCTTCAAGGGTGCGTGATTTGTTTGAACAGGCTAAAAAGAACGCGCCGTGCATCGTTTTCATTGACGAGATTGACGCCGTTGGACGGCAGCGGGGAGCTGGGTTAGGCGGTGGACATGATGAAAGAGAACAAACCCTGAACCAACTTTTGGTTGAAATGGATGGGTTCAACCCCAATGAGGGAATTATCATCGTAGCGGCAACGAACCGTCCTGATATCCTTGATCCGGCTTTACTGCGTCCTGGCAGATTTGACAGGCAGATAGTTGTGGATGTTCCTGATATTACAGGCCGGAAGGAAATATTGCAGGTGCATATCAAGGGTAAGCCGTTGGCTGAGGATGTCGATCTTGGCGTATTAGCCCGCCGCACCCCGGGTTTCACCGGAGCCGATTTGGCTAACCTGGTTAATGAAGCAGCCCTCCTGGCTGCCCGGCGAAATAAAAAGCTGATAAATATGTTCGAATTGGAAGAATCCATCGAACGGGTGGTAGCAGGACCGGAGAAAAAGTCCAAAGTGATCAGCGAAAAAGAGAAGAGACTGGTCTCCTACCATGAAGCAGGTCATGCTCTGGTAAGCACTCTCCTGCCCGATACAGATCCGGTGCATAAGGTGTCAATTATCCCGCGGGGCCGGGCAGGTGGATATACTTTGATTCTGCCAACGGAAGACCGGTATTACCGGACCAAGTCCATGCTGTTAGATGAAATAGTGGTCCTGCTGGGCGGCCGGGTAGCTGAAAGCCTTGTCCTTGGGGACATCAGCACCGGTGCTCAGAATGACCTGGAAAGAGCCACAAGTATAGCCCGGAAGATGATCATGGAATACGGGATGAGTGATGAGATAGGACCATTGACCTTGGGACATAAATCTGAGCAGGTGTTCCTGGGCCGGGACATCACCCGTGACCGGAATTATAGTGAAGAGGTTGCCTTTAAAATTGATAAGGAAGTTCGGAAAATCATTGATGACAGTTATGCCAAGGCTGAAAATCTGCTTAATTCCAGCATTGAAAAGCTTCATCTGATTGCCAGTACTCTGATGGAAAAAGAGACCTTAGACTCTGACGAGTTTACTGCACTGATAGAGAGCCGCCCTGTTGAAGAGGTAAGAAAGGAACGTTTAGCCAGGGAAGAAGCTCAGGATCAGGGGCAGAGCATAATCAATGCCCAGCCTAAAAACATTGACGTTTTGGCAGGGTCAGGTGAAAAGGATGGGCCTGTCGAGAAGGAAGGCAAACCGCGTGGACCGGAAGTCAATATTGGCCGCGAGAGCAAAAAAGATTCTGATGAAAAAGATGAACATGATTCAAATAAGAATAACTAGAACTATCGGGGGCGATTTCTATGGAAAGAACTTATGTAATGGTTAAACCTGACGGAGTGCAGAGGAACCTGGCAGGTGAAATAATTTCCCGCTTTGAAAAAAAAGGCTACAAAATTGTTGGCTTAAAGATGCTTCAGCTCGACCGGGCAAAAGCGGAAGAGCATTACGCCGAACATATCGGCAAACCCTTTTTTGAAGCACTGGCTTCTTATATCACTTCCGGGCCGGTTATTGCAATGGTGCTGGAAGGAAAAGATGTAGTGGCTGCAGCACGGGCTATGAACGGGTCAACTAATCCAGCTAATGCAGGGCCTGGTACAATAAGAGGCGATTACGCTATTGAAGTGGGCAGGAATGTTATCCACGCTTCTGATTCAGTTGAAAGTGCCGCCAGAGAAATTGCTATTTACTTTGCTGAAGGAGAACTCCGTGAATATAAAAAAGCCGTTGATAGCTGGATTTACGAATAAATTGCTTTGATTATTATAACAATAAAGACAGTTTGGCGATAAGCCAGCTGTCTTTTTTTATGGAAACCATATTAAAGATATGTAATGGCTGAGGGCAGGATTTTTCCCAGAATTACCGAAATATGTATATCAAAAAAATATGGAGGGATTATTATGGACCTGTCTTTGAAAATCGGGATTGTCGGTGAGGCCAAAACAGTTGTGTCAGAGAAAAATACAGCAGTTGCTTATGGCAGCGGTAGTGTTCCGGTGTTTGCGACTCCGGCGATGATTGCCCTCATGGAGAGCGCGGCCATATCTTCAGTCCAGGGCTGTCTTCCTGATGGGCACACTACGGTAGGCACAATGATCAGCTCATCCCATTTGGCTGCATCGCCTCTTGGGGTTGAGATTGTGGCGAAATCTGAACTCATAGAGATAGCTGGGAAAAGGCTGGTCTTTAAAGTTGTAGCCTTTGACTCCAAGGGAAAAATCGGTGAAGGTACGCACGAACGTTTCATTATCAATGAAGCGAAGTTCCTGCAGAAAACCGAAGAAAAGAAAATATAAGAGATATAGATTGGTCTATTTACAGATTAATTAAAATAATTTATATTGTAGTGCCCGCTGCTATTAGAATTAACAATATTACCAATTTTTATAATATTTGGACTTTAATGGCAGGTAATTTTAAAAATATGACGAATGCTTATAAGGAAGCCAAAGATTGCCAATTTTACCCGATAAGCAAATTATAAAAAAACTTGCCGGACTGTTGCAAGGTACCATTTTTGAAGTGGTTAACCTAATATAAAACTATTTCAAGAAGTGAAGGGAGAGATTATTGAATGCCTTACAATCCTAGGTCAATGGACCCGACCCAGAACAAGGACTGGCAAATTGCTGAAGAAGCCGAAAAGTTTCTACCAACTCCGGATGAGTGGATAGAAAAACTGGGAATTGAAAAATCTGAGATGATTCCGTATGGGAAGACTCCTAAGCTTGATTTCCTTAAGATCATGGACCGTTTGAAGGATAAGCCCGACGGAAAATATATCGAAGTCACAGCCATTACACCAACACCCCTGGGAGAAGGGAAGACCACTGTTTCAATGGGACTTATTCAAGGTTTAGGAGTTAAAGGCTACAACGTAGGCGGTGCTTTAAGGCAGCCTTCTGGCGGACCTACCATGAACGTCAAGGGTACCGCTGCCGGTGGAGGAAATGCCCTGCTTATTCCGATGACCGAGTTTTCACTGGGGCTGACAGGTGACATTAATGATATTACAAATGCTCATAACCTGGCAATGGTCGCTCTGACCTCCCGTTATCAGCATGAGTGCAATTACACTGACGAAGAACTTACTAAGCGCGGTTTGAGGCGTCTTGATATAGACCCCAAGAACGTTGAAATGGGATGGGTAATGGACTTTGCGGCCCAGGCTATGCGGAACATAATAATCGGCCTTGGCGGCAAGAAAGACGGCTATCCCATGCCCTCCAGATTTGGTATTGCAGTTGGCTCCGAATTGATGGCTATTTTAGCCGTTGCCAAGGACCTGCCAGACCTGAGAGACCGGCTCGGTAAAATAACTGTTGCTTATGACAGGACCGGTAAGGCAGTAACTACCTCTGATCTTGATGTAGCAGGTGCTATGACCGCCTGGATGCGGAACACCATCAACCCGACCCTTTGCTACTCAGTAGAAGGTCAGCCTGTTTTGATTCATGCCGGGCCTTTTGCTAATATTGCTATTGGTCAGAACTCCATTATCTCTGACCGTTTAGGTCTGAAGCTGTTTGACTATGTGGTCACCGAGTCCGGCTTTGCCGCTGATATCGGATTCGAGAAATTCTGGAACGTTAAGTGCCGCCTGAGCGGCAACATTCCTAACGTATCAGTCATTGTTGCGACTATCCGCGCCCTTAAGATGCATGGCGGCGGCCCGACTGTTGCCCCCGGACGCCCGCTGCCTGTTGAGTATACCCAGGAAAACCTTGGCCTTGTTGAAAAGGGCTTTGAAAACCTGCGTCACATGGTTGGTGTGGTGAAAAAATCAGGTATTGTGCCGGTTGTTTGTATTAACCAGTTCTATACTGATACCCCGGGCGAGATGGATTTGGTCCGCAAGCTATGCGCTGAAATTGGGGTGCGTGTTGCCGCCTCCAACCACTGGATGTATGGCGGCGAAGGTGCGGCAGAGCTGGCTGAAGTTGTTCTTGATGCCTGCAACGAGAAGTCAAATTACAAACCGCTGTATCCGCTGGAAATGCCGCTCCGCCAGCGCGTGGAGACTATTGCCAAGGAAGTTTACGGCGCTGATGGTGTGCAGTTCTCACCTGTCGCGGAAGCTAAGGC
This sequence comes from Thermincola sp., assembly GCA_032027005.1. GTDB lineage: Bacteria > Bacillota > Thermincolia > Thermincolales > UBA2595 > JAVSMW01. Next base: position 383,932 of record JAVSMW010000002.1, read on the forward strand.
TAAGAAATTCGAGTCTGATCCGCAGTTTGCGGACTTCCAGACCATGATGGTTAAGACTCACTTAAGTCTCTCCCACGATCCTACTGTCAAGGGTGTGCCTAAGGGCTGGACACTCCCGATCAGAGATATTCTGGTATATAGTGGTGCCAAGTTCCTCTGCCCGATGGCCGGGGATATCAGCTTAATGCCTGGTACTGCTTCTGACCCGGCTTACAGAAGAATTGATGTAGACACCAAAACAGGCAAGGTCAGTGGTTTGTTCTAATTAAATCAAATTAGAGTGATAAAGCAGAGAGAATTGAATTCTCTCTGCTTTTTGCGTGGTTGAGGAAATATTAGAATAATCAGCCGGTAATTACATCAAAATAAGAGAGAAAATATTAAAGAAAAATGCCGAAACAAGCAGGAAAATTGTAAAGAAGGCAGAATAATGATTTGGACACAGGTTATCCGATGGCTAATCGCCACTAAGACTCCCGCTTTTGTAACGGGAGTTAAGTGGCGATTAGCCCCTGGATAAGTTCAACTATACTTCAGATGGAGTTTCAAACTCCGCCTGAAGTAAGTTTCGCTTTATCTGCAATGGAGCCTGGACGCAAAAGTAGAAAAAGGAGTGGTATTCGAATGGCAGAATGGAAATCCGATATTGAAATAGCTCAAGAGGCTACATTGAAGCCAATAGTGGAAATAGCTGCGAAGCTTGGGCTGAAAGACGATGACTTGGAATTGTACGGCAAGTATAAGTCTAAAATTTCACTTGATGTATGGGAAAGAATTAAGGACAATCCAGATGGCAAACTGATTTTGGTTACAGCGATTAACCCGACACCAATGGGTGAAGGCAAGACAACTACCTCTGTGGGCCTGCATGATGCCATGCGCCATCTTGGCAAAAACTCAATGCTGGCTTTAAGAGAACCTTCCTCCGGCCCGGTTTTCGGTGTTAAAGGCGGCGCCGCCGGCGGCGGTTACGCTCAAGTTGTACCTATGGAAGATATAAACTTGCATTTTACCGGTGACCTGCATGCAATCACTGCCGCTCACAACCTTTTGGCAGCTATGATTGACAACCACTTACAGCAAGGCAACCCCCTAAATCTTGACGCCCGCCGGATTCTGTGGAGAAGGGTTGTTGACCTCAATGACCGCGCTCTGCGGAAGGTGGTCATTGGATTGGGCGGAAAGATGGAGGGTGTGCCCCGTGAGACCGGTTTTGACATCACTGTGGCCTCCGAAGTTATGGCTATTCTCTGCCTGTCCAAGGATATCGAAGATATGAAAACCCGGTTTGGCAATATCCTGATTGGCTATACATATGACAACAAACCGGTATACGCCCGTGAACTGAAGGCTCATGGGGCTATGGCTGTTCTGATGAAGGACGCCATTAAACCTAACCTGGTGCAAACTCTGGAAAACAACCCGGCCTTTGTGCATGGCGGACCTTTTGCCAACATTGCGCACGGCTGTAACACTTTAACTGCCACCCGGTATGGACTTAAACTGGGCGACTACTGTATCACAGAAGCCGGATTCGGTGCTGACCTGGGAGCTGAGAAATTCCTTGATATTAAATGCCGTTACGGTGGAATCAAGCCTTCTTGTGTAGTTATTGTAGCTACCTGCAAGGCTATGAAGTATAACGGTGGTGTTCCCAAGACTGATCTGGGACCGGAGAACCTGGAAGCTCTCGAAAAAGGCTTTGTCAACCTGCAGAAGCACATTGAGAACATGAAGAACTTTGGTCTGCCTGTTGTTGTGGCTATTAACAAGTTCCCCACAGATTCTGAAGCAGAACTAAAACTTATTCGTGAACTCTGCGTAAAAGCCGGTGCCGAAGTTGCCCTCTCCGAAATCTGGGCTTATGGCGGCAAAGGCGGGGTAGAGATGGCTGAAAAGGTCATCGCAGCCTGTGAAAAAGGCACTAATTTCAACTATGTATATGAGCTGAATGATCCTATCAAAACCAAAATCGAAAAGATTGCCAAAAATATTTACGGCGCAGATGGTGTAAACTACACGGCAGAGGCTGAAAAGTCCATCAAGGAGTTCACCGAACTTGGCTACGATAAATTTGCAGTGGTAATGGCGAAAACCCAGTATTCTTTGTCTGATGATATGACCAAGCTGGGCCGCCCAACCGGCTTTAGCATTACCGTAAGGGAAATTCGCGCATCTGCCGGGGCAGGCTTTATAGTTGCTGTTACCGGGGCAATTATGACCATGCCCGGTCTCCCCAAAGTTCCCTCAGCAGAAAAAATCGATGTTGACAACTCCGGTAAGATTGTAGGATTGTTCTAAAAGTCTAAGATTAAACACAATATTGTTACTAAGGAGAGATGGGAATTACCTGTCTCTCTTTTTATTTAGAACCAAAAAATGAAAAAACAGCCGCGGATTAACGCTGATTAACGCTGATAGTAGTGGAGAGTGGCGAGACGATTTAAGTTTTTCACCTGTGAACACTCACCACTTCCCATTATTTATCCGCGTTCATCCGCGGCTTATTCTAATAAACTTCAACATTAGAAGGATTTTCTTGGAATATGTCTAATAAAGTAAGAAGTTGTTAAGCAAACTAAGGGTATTATTTTAATGCAGCGGGGGTGCGCCTTGAAAAGGGTGGAGGCTTTACTGGCACATCCGGATTTTCAGGCTTACGTGGCCAGGAATGAGGAAAAGGAGACCACTCGCAGGTTTTGCCGTCATGGTTTTCAGCATCTGGTTGATGTAGCCCGGATAGCCTATATACTAATGCTGGAAAACGGGAATATCGAGAAACTTGCAGTAATCTTTGACCTGAACAGGCGAACTGTCAAGGAATTAATTTACGCAGCTGCCTTTCTGCATGATATCGGCAGGTGGCAGGAATACGAGACAGGGCAGGATCACGCCGTAATGAGTGCAGAGCTGGCTGTGGATATTCTGGCTGAAACGGGTTTCAGCCAGATCGAGTCAGGCCTGATTACAGCCGCCATTATAGAACATCGCCGGTGGACTGAGAACATGTCTATGCTTGGTCAACACTTATTTAAGGCAGATAAGTTCTCCAGGCTTTGTGGCCGTTGTGACGCATCTGCTGAGTGTTATAAATTTGAGGAAATGGCAACTGCCCGCAAGGGCTTAATATATTAACTTTTTCAGTGGAGGTAGGCTAAATTGGTCAGAGTAAGAGCGATAAAAATAGATGATACTGCCCAGGCTAAAAGGGAAATCAGTGCGATTGGGGCCGATGAATCCGGTGTGACTATGATGGTACCTAAAGCCGTGCACCGGGTGATCAAGGTTGAAAATGTATCTGCCAAGGCTGCGGTCATCTTAAAACAGGAAATGCTCTCAAAAGGCGGCGAGGCTGCTGTTAGCAGAGGTGTGGGTGATTTTTCGGTGGAGCGTTCAGATGTTCTTTTGATGGGGACTGTAAAACAGTTCTACAGGCTCATCGCTAAACTCAAAGCCCAGCCCTTCGGGTTGAAGAAATTGGCGGAACAGCTGAATCAGGTTTTGATGAATCTGGACAGCCGCCTGTCGCGGACAGGGCTTAACTGCCGCGGTTATAACCTGCCTCTCGGAAAAAGAACTTTAATCATGGGGATTCTTAATATTACACCGGATTCCTTTTCTGATGGGGGAAAATTCTTTGATTTTGACATTGCTGTGCGCCATGCTCAGGAGATGGTGGAATTGGGGGCAGATATCATTGACATAGGGGGCGAATCAACCCGCCCGAGCCACACGCCTGTGACCCTGGAAGAAGAATTGGACAGAGTTATTCCAGTTCTTCAAAAACTAATCAAAGAAATAGATGTGCCGATATCTATTGATACTTATAAGGCTGAAGTTGCCAGACAGGCACTAATTGAAGGCGCCCACATCATTAATGATGTCTGGGGGTTTACGGCCGAACCTGAGATAGCTGACGTTGTTGCTCAATATCCTGATGTTCCTGTTGTACTGATGCATAACAAGAACGGAACTCAGTACCGGAGCATGATGGACGAGATTTTGGCATTTCTTAAGGCGAGTGCTCAAAGGGCTCTTGACGCAGGAGTTGCTAAGGAAAACATTATTCTCGACCCGGGTATTGGTTTCGGTAAAGATACTGACCAGAATCTGGAGGTTATGCACAGGTTGTGGGAATTTAAAACTCTTGGCTATCCAGTATTATTGGGAACATCCCGAAAGTCTATGATTGGGAATACATTGGACCTGCCGGTTACAGACAGGCTCGAAGGCACTGCGGCTACAGTGGCTTTTGGGATAGCCCAGGGCATTGATATAGTGCGGGTCCATGACATCAAAGAAATGGGCCGTGTGGTCAGAATGACTGATGCAATGGTAAGGAGGCAAAAAAATGAGTACAGATAAAATATTTCTTTCAGGAATGCAGTTTTATGGGAGGCATGGCGTCTTCCCGGAGGAAAAAGCCATGGGCCAAAAATTTATTATTGACCTGGAATTAAGCCTGGACCTTAAAAATGCCGGCTTGACCGATGACCTTGCCGCTACCCCTAATTATGCGGATGTCTACGCCATAGTTAAGAATATTACCACAAAGAAAAGTTTTAACCTGATTGAGGCTTTGGCAGAAGCTATTGCTCTTGATATTTTGGCTTCATACAAGGTCGAGCAGGTGGTAGTTAGGGTGAAGAAACCGCAGGCGCCTATCAGCGGGATTTTTGATTACATGGGGTGTGAAATAGTCAGGAGAGCTGCTGACTAATGACGCGGGCATATATTGGCTTAGGTGCGAATCAGGGAGACCCGGTAGAAAATCTAAAAGCCGCTCTCAAATCAATGAATGACAATCCTGATATTACCGTCATAAATGTATCGTCGGTTTATTTGACAGAGCCGGTTGGTTATGCAGATCAGCCCTGGTTTCATAACTGTGTGGCTGAACTGGAAACAGGTTTGGGACCATTTGCCCTGTTGGAGGTCCTGCAGGGTATCGAAAACCAACTTGGCCGCGTCAGAACCATCAGGTGGGGACCGCGGACTGTAGATCTGGATATTTTGCTCTATAATGGCCTGCAGTTAAATGATGAGAAATTGGTAATTCCACACCCGCAGATGAAGGAAAGAGCATTTGTGATGGTACCCCTGACAGAAATTGCCCCTGGCCTGCTGCTTTCTGATGGTGAAACCGTACAGGAGGCAACAAGGAGAATAAGAAGTGGGGAAAAAAATTGTTGCATTCTTCAGAAAATATGGTAAAATTGTTTTGCGGGGAGTATCCGTTCACCGGAACTTCACCGGCCCGAGGTTAGTTTCTGGATAAAACAGATTTTCCAATAGACCGCTTGGAGCCGTGAGGACCAGGACGGAAGGTATAGTTTGGCTTTATTTAAAACCTTTCGGATTTGTCCGGGGTTTTTTATTTTTTGGTCTCACCTTCCTGGGGAATAACTTTCAGGTAAAGGAGCAGCCATACATGTACAATGTGGGTATAATCGGAACCGGGATAGTGGGTTCAGCAGTGGCTATATTGCTGCAGCGCAATGGGCACATAATAACCGGAGTATGTTCGAAAACAGGGGTTTCAGCTGTCGATTTAGCCCAATCTTTAGGGTGCCGGTATTGTACTGATCCTGTACATGTACTTACAGAGAGTGAAATTATTTTCATCACTACACCTGACCGGGAACTCGGCGGGATAGCTGAACTCCTGGCCAATTCAGGCCAGGTTGCCGCTAAGCAGATCTTTTATCAGATGAGCGGAGCTTTACCTGCGGAGGTGCTTTTACCATTAAGTCAGGCAGGGGGTACTATCGCTTCGGTCCATCCACTTCAGTCTTTTGCTAATGTCACCAAAGCCATCGATAATCTGCCAGGCTCTTACTTTGCAATTCAGGGGGAGGAGAAAGCCGTTGAGGCAGCTTTTGCCCTTGTAGAACAATTGTCAGGCCGGCCCTTCATATTAAAGAGTTCCGATAAAGCTCTTTATCATCTTGGAGCCTGTGTTGCTTCGAATTATCTGGTATCGACAATTCACTATGCAGTTAACATTTACAAAAAAATTGGCATGTCTGAAGAAGATGCTACCCATGCCTTAATGCCGTTGATCCGGGGAACTCTGGCTAATATAGAAACATTAGGACCTGTCAAGGCCCTAACCGGCCCGGTGGCCAGAGGTGATCTCAATACTGTGGAAAAACATTTGGAAGCCTTAAAAAAGTTAAACACTGATCTGACAGATTTCTACTGCAGCCTTGGATGCTATACTACCGGGGTCGCCCGGGAAAAAGAGTCCATTGATAATAGTGCGAAGGAAAAGCTAATTCACATTTTCCGGGAGGAGGGGAAAACTGATGTCAGCTAAAATCACCACTGTAAAACTAAAAGAGATGAAGCAGCGAAAAGAAAAAATAACGGTATTGACCTGTTATGATTACTCCATGGCCAAAATGCTGGATCATGCGGGAATCGAAGTACTACTGGTCGGTGATTCACTGGGAAATGTAATGCTGGGGTATGATTCAACGATTCCTGTAACTATGGATGAAATGATTATCTATACCAAGGCAGTATCCCGGGGAACCAAAAACGCCTTAGTGGTTGGGGACATGCCCTTTTTATCCTATCATATTTCTACAGCCGAAAGTGTCAGAAATGCCGGCAGGTTTCTCCAGGAGGCCGGTGCCAACGCTGTTAAGCTAGAAGGGGGCCGGGAGGTTGCTGCTACTATCCAGGCCATAAACGCTGCGGGTATTCCGGTTATGGGGCATTTAGGGTTAACACCTCAATCTGTGAATAAACTGGGTGGGTATAAGGTTCAGGGGAAAGATGAAGCAGCTGCCAGATCAATCCTAAATAATGCGTTAGCTTTGCAGGATGCCGGGGTGTTTGCCCTGGTGCTGGAATGTATTCCCGCGCCTTTGGCTAAAATGATAACAGAGCGCCTCGAAATACCTACGATAGGTATAGGGGCCGGAGTAAATTGTGACGGCCAGGTTCTGGTAATCCATGACATGCTTGGGTTATATTCAGATTTGGCTCCGAAATTTGTTAAACGTTATGCATCATTACATGAGTCTATCGGACGGGCTTTGACCGATTATAAGGCAGAAGTGAAGAGTGGAACTTTTCCGGCACCGGAACACAGTTTTGGTCTGGAAGAAAATGAGGTAGGGAAGTTATATTAGAAACTTTATTTCATTAAAATAAGCATAATTGATAAGGGCGGGGGCACTATGCGTATAATTAGTGAAATTAACAAAATGAAACAAGTTATCAGGGAACAGCGTGGGCAGGGTAAAACCATTGGATTTGTGCCTACCATGGGATGTCTGCATGATGGACATCTGACATTAATGCGGACTGCCAAACAGAAGACTGATTTCGTGGTAGCCAGTATTTTTGTTAATCCACTGCAATTTGGAGTAGGAGAAGATTTTGCAGAATATCCGAGAGATCTCAGCCGGGACAGTGCTATGGCTGAGACCGCAGGTGTGGATGTTATTTTCGCTCCAATGGTGAAAGAGATGTACCCTAAAGGTTATGGGGCATTTGTTGAAGTAGAAGGACTCACAGACAGGCTTTGCGGCAAGTCCAGACCTGGACACTTCCGGGGTGTGACTACGGTTGTAACTAAATTGTTTAATATTGTGCAGCCAGATATCGCTTTTTTTGGCCAAAAGGATGCTCAGCAGTCACTGGTCTTAAAGAAAATGGTGGCTGACCTGAATATGAATTTAGAGATTGAGGTTGTGCCTATTGTCAGAGAGCAGGACGGTTTGGCTATGAGTTCCAGGAATTCCTACTTAAGCCCCAGCGAGCGCCAGGCTGCTTTGGTCTTAAGCCGCAGTCTGAATAAGGCTAGAGATATGATTGCTGCCGGCGAGAGGAACATTTCCGCAATTAAGCATGAGATTATCGGGTTTATTAGTCAGGAGCCATTAGCCAGAATTGACTATGTGGAAATTTTATCTGTTCCCGGCTTAGATGAAATCGAAATTCTGCATAGTCAGAATATAATAGCTTTAGCAGTATTTATTGGAAGGACCCGACTAATTGATAATGCGATAGTGGAGGTGTAACCGTGTTTCGCAACATGATGAAGTCTAAAATTCACCGGGCAACAGTTACGGAAGCGAATCTAAATTATGTCGGCAGTATTACTGTTGATGAAGCACTAATGGAAGCAGCTGATATTCTCGAGAACGAGAAAGTTCAGATTGTTAACAATAATAATGGCTCTCGCTTTGAGACCTATGTAATCAAAGGCGAACGAAATTCCGGGGTCATCTGTTTAAACGGTGCTGCAGCACGCCTGGTTCATCCCGGGGATAAAGTTATTATTATCTCATATGCTATAGTGGATAACCGGGAAGCGGCTGAGCACAAACCAAGAGTCTTGATTTTGGATGACAACAATCTGGTCATTGAAGAATGTTCTCACGAAATAGCCGGTGAAATAAAGTAGAAAACTTTTAGGAGCTGATAACTTTTGTCAGAACGGGGATTTGCAGAGCTATCAAGAGAAATATTGGACCTCAAGAAAAAAAACAATGCTGTAATTCTTGCCCATTTGTATCAGAGGCCGGAAATTCAGGATGTGGCAGACTTTACCGGTGACTCCCTGGGCTTGTCTCAACAGGCCGCTGCAACAAAGGCTGATGTGATTGTTTTTTGTGGAGTGCATTTTATGGCAGAAACAGCTTATATTTTATCTCCTGATAAAACAGTACTTTTGCCTGAAGCTAATGCCGGATGTCCAATGGCAGACATGGTAACTGCGGAAGCCCTGCGGGAAAAGAAAAAAGAGTATCCCGATGCGGTTGTGGTCTGTTATGTAAATTCATCAGCCGAAGTCAAGGCAGAATCAGATATTTGCTGCACTTCTGCCAATGCGGTAAAGGTCATTCAGTCTATTCCTGCCGATAAGAGAATTCTGTTTGTTCCTGACCGAAATCTGGGACACTTTGTGGGCCGGCAGGCTGGGCGGGAGATTATTCTTTGGGAAGGTTACTGCAATACTCACAGTAAACTAACTGCAGATGATATCAGGGCGGCTAAAGCAGCGCATCCACAAGCTGAAGTTATGGTTCACCCGGAGTGTGAGCCCGAGGTAGTGGCATTGGCTGACCAGGCTTTCAGCACTTCCGGAATTATTAAATATGCCGCAGAAAGCAAAACCAAAGAGTTTATCATTGGCACAGAGATGGGGATACTCCACCAGCTGCATCAGAAATGCCCGGACAAGCAGTTTTTTATGGCCTCAAGGAAGTTAGTATGTCCTAATATGAAGTCAACGACCCTGGAAAAAGTTAAATGGGCTCTGGAGGAAATGCAGCCAAGAATAATGGTGTCAGATTCGATCAGGGAAAAAGCGTTAGGTGCCGTTGATAAAATGATGGCCGTCAAGTGAACTCGTTCAACTAAAGTTGAACATCGAGACTTCGGTGGGGAGTCAACCCCCACCGAAGCGGAGTATGGGGAACCACTCCCACTTATAGAAGTGGGAGTCTTACGATAAGATAAGAGAGGGGTGTACATGTGATCCCCAGATACCTTATGAATTTTGATACAAAGAACCTATCACACAAGTACACCGATTTCTTGGTTATTGGCAGTGGCATAGCGGGCTTATATACTGCTCTTAGGGCCGCAGATTATGCCAAAGTAACTGTTCTGACCAAAAAGAAACTGGGTGATACCAATACCGAGAAGGCTCAGGGTGGAATTGCTGCGGCGATTCACCAGGCTGATTCGCCTGCCCTGCACCGTGCTGATACTCTTGAGGCCGGGGCGGGGTTATGTAGTATAGCGGCCGTAGAAGTATTGGTGAACGAAGGCCCTGACAGGGTCAGGGAACTTATTGAAATGGGGGCTGACTTTGACCGTTTGGACGGAAAACTGGCATTTACCAGAGAAGCAGCCCATAGCCGCAGAAGAATCCTGCATGCCGGGGACAGGACGGGTGAAAAAATTCAAAATACCCTGGCCCAGCATGTACTTAAGAAAAGCCAAACAGAGTTTTTGGAGGACCACCTGGTTCTGGATTTATTGACCCGGGATAATGAGTGTTATGGTGCCTTGGTTTGGGACAGCCGGGCAGCGGAAATGGTTGTATATTATGCGAAGGTAACAGTTTTAGCCTCAGGAGGCGCCGGGCAGGTCTTTGCCAATACCACTAACCCGGAGGTAGCTACCGGCGACGGGATTGCTTTGGCATTTCGGGCAGGAGCAGCAGTAACGGATGTTGAGTTTGTGCAATTTCACCCAACAGCACTATGTCTTCCCGGCGCACCGCGCTTTCTGATTTCTGAGGCTGTTAGAGGCGAAGGGGCCCTTCTACGCAATATCTATGGTAAGCGGTTTATGGCTAAATATCATCCCGGTGCCGAGCTGGCCTCCAGAGATATTGTCGCCCGCGCTATAAACAGCGAAATGGCTGTCACGGGTGCGACTCATGTTTACTTGGATTTAGCACCTCTGGCAGGAGAAAAGGTAAAAATGCGTTTCCCGACCATTACCAAGACCTGTGCTCAATATGGGATTGATATTGCCAGCCAAATGATTCCGGTAGCACCGGTAGCCCATTATATGATGGGCGGCGTGCAGACCAATTTAAACGGGGAAACAGGTGTGAAAGGACTTTATGCCTGCGGAGAAGCTGCATGCCAGGGGGTGCACGGGGCTAACCGCTTAGCCAGTAACTCTCTGTTGGATGGTTTGGTATTCGGGCACCGAATCGTGGAACATAGTAAAACTTTGTTTGCAGAAAAACAAGAGAGACTGTCTGCAGACTTTAGCTATTCCGGTTTAGAACCTTGTAATCCCGGTGTTTCTGAGGGTATTAAAGAAATGGTGCAGAGAGTAATGTGGGAAAAGGTAGGGATAGTCAGGAACGGTAAGGAGCTGTCTGAAGCTACCCAGGAACTCCAACAGATGGATGAAATACTCTGCTATGCAGCCTGCGGACCCGAGGATATTGAAACATATAATATTCTTACTGCAGGCAGATTGATTGCCCAAGCCGCCTTAATCAGAACCGAAAGCAGAGGCGGTCATTTCAGACGCGATTTTCTTTTAAGAGATGACGTTCATTGGAAAAAACACGTGGTGTTACATAGGAATCCTGGAGGTGAGGTTTGTGCTGTTGAACGTGATTTCAGTTGATAATATCATTAGAAATGCCCTGCAGGAAGATATCGGGACCGGTGATCTGACAACATTAAGTATCATTCCTGTCGGGTCTGTTACCGACGGTTTTATTTATGCTAAAGCTGCAGGCGTAGTGGCCGGGCTGGCAGTTGCCAAAAGAGTTTTTGAAATTTTAAACAGTGAAGTACGATTTGTTGCTCAAAAAGCTGACGGAGACAGAATAGCTAAAGGTGATATTCTGGCCCTTATTTCCGGACCGGCACAGGCCGTTTTATCCGGTGAACGGGTCTGTCTTAACCTGCTGCAGCGGATGTCGGGGATTGCCACCAGAACAGCCGGAATTACAGCAATCATCAAAGATTACAAGACAGTTGTTGTTGACACCAGGAAAACTACCCCCGGTTTACGTATACTCGAGAAGTATGCGGTAGTAGCGGGGGGCGGGAAAAATCACCGCTTCGGGTTGTATGATGCGGTTTTAATTAAGGACAACCATATTAAAGTTGCCGGGGGAATCCAAAAAGCCGTGGCTCTGGCCAAGGCCAATGCACCTCATACGGCAAAGATTGAAGTTGAAGTAGAAAACCTGGAAGGTGTTAATGAAGCTTTAGCAGCTAAAGCTGATATTATTATGTTGGATAACATGAATTTGGACACCATCAGGGAAGCTGTGAAGGCCATCGGCGGCAAGGCTCTCGTCGAAGTCTCGGGAGGGGTTAACGAAAGTAATGTCCTGGATTATGCCAAAGCCGGGGTCGATATTGTTTCGGTAGGAGCCCTGACTCACTCTGTAAAAGCCCTTGACATCAGTTTGGATGTGGGCGAGATTAAGATGAAAAACCTATGAAAAGCAAAATTTTGGCCTTGCTGAGGGAAAGTGACTTGGGTTTTATCTCAGGGCAGGAGATCAGCCGCAGACTGGGGATTTCGCGTACGGCTGTATGGAAGCACATCCGTAGTCTGAAAGAGGGGGGATACAATATAGAATCCCATTCCAAAATTGGCTATCGGCTGATAGAAACTCCTGATCGGTTATATGGACATGAATTGATATCTTTGTTGAATGGTATGGTTTTTGGCCGGCAGGTAATATACCGGGAAACGGTAGTCTCCACAAATGAACTGGCTAAAGAATTAGCGCGCAAAGAGGCCGAAGAAGGTACGGTAGTTATTGCGGAGGAACAGACGGGCGGTAAAGGCCGAATGGAAAGGGTATGGTATTCGCCGCCTGGACAGGGTCTGTGGTTTTCGACAATATTGAGACCGGTAATCAAGCCTGTTGATGCCAGCAAGCTTACCCTGGTGAGTGCAGTTGCTGTAGCTAAAACAATCCGGGAAGTTGCGGACATTCCGGCAGGCATTAAATGGCCCAATGATGTGCTGGTCAACCAGCGGAAAGTTGCCGGTATTTTGATTGAAATGAGTGCTGAAATCGATAGAATCAATTATTTAGTTCTCGGGATAGGGGTCAATGTTAGCCTTGATGGAACATCAATTCCCGGTGAACTGGCCAATGTAGCAACTTCATTGGAAGCAGAAAATAAACTCAAGGTGACAAGAGTTGAGTTGCTGGCAGCTCTGTTGAATAATCTTGATAAACTGTACGAGGATTTTCTGGCCGGCAAGTTTAAGCAGATACTTAACTCCTGGAAAGAGATGTCTGTGACCTTAAACCGGCGGGTTAAGGTTATTTCAGGCAGTGAGGTTGAAGAAGGTGTGGCCTCTGATTTGGATGAGGACGGGGCCTTAGTGCTGTTAAAGAGCGACGGTTCTCGCAAAAGAATACTTTCCGGAGATGTGTCTGTGCGGTAGACAGCAAAATCACGGTCGAAATTAAGCGGTAATTTTGCTATAAAATAGTAAAAAAAATTTAAGATTCTGATTTTTGTGCAGGGAAAACTCTAAATATGTCGAAACCTTCAACAAATAGAGAGGAGTGAAATGTAGTTGAAGGTTGAATTTATAAGCCCTTTTGTCAATGCAACTATTAAAGTTCTGGAAACAGAGGTTGGACGCGCAGTCCCATTTGAAAAAGGGCAATTAACCATAGAATCCTCTTCATATACAGGGCAGGATGTGACTGTACTAATCGGGGTAATAGGTGCTGTTCAGGGTATAGTTATGTATGGGATGTCTGAAAGAACAGCCAAGAATATCGTTTCAACTTTGCTTAATGAAAGAATAGTCGTTTATAATGAAATGGTAGAGAGTGCAATTGCCGAGATGAGCAATGTAATAACAGGTATTGCCAGTGCCGAGCTGGAAGCTGCCGGATTTACGTCGACCCTGGCACCTCCCACGGTGATTTCCGGGCGAGGAGTGGTTATTTCTACAATAAATATCAAGAGGCTGCAAATTCCTCTCAAAACCGAATTCGGAGATATTGAGCTGGGAGTCGCCCTTAGAGAGAAACGCGCATAAGCTCTGAAAGAAAATTTAAAATTGAAAAGCTTAAATAACTCCTGAATGAGGGAGTTATTTTTTGTACAATGTGGTATAATTTAGTTTAACGGTCAAACCATCGAGAGAGGGTGTTTTTCTGATGATACTTGTTCTGGACGTGGGTAATACCAATATTGTGCTAGGGATTTACCAGGGAAAAAAGTTAGTCAAAAGTTGGCGGATTTCCACAGACAAAAACAAAACGAGTGATGAATACGGGATTCAGATAAGGGTGCTTTTTGAACACTCCGGGATTAAATATGATAATATTGAAGCGATTGTATTGTCTTCGGTTGTTCCGCCGGTGATGCCTGCCCTTGAGGGAATGGCTGAAAAATATTTTGGGATTAAACCTTTGGTAGTGGGACCCGGTGTCAAAACTGCAATGCCGATAAGATATGATAACCCTAAAGAAGTTGGAGCGGATAGGATTGTTAATGCTGTTGCCGCCTATGAGCTGTATGAGGGACCTTTGATAGTAGTGGATTTTGGTACGGCAACGACTTTTGATGCCATTTCCAAGACTGGTGAATATCTTGGCGGGGCTATTGCTCCGGGTATTGGGATTTCCACTGAGGCTTTGTATACGAGGGCTGCGAAACTGCCCCGGATTGAACTTGGCAAACCTAAAAAGGTTATTGGCAAAAACACGGAGTCCAGTATGCAGGCTGGGATAATTTTTGGTTTTGTCGGACAAACCGAGGGCATAGTTACACGCATGAAACAGGAAATGGGCGGGCAAGCTTACGTTGTGGCTACCGGGGGGCTTGCAGAGCTGATCAGCAAGGAATCTTCCAATATTGACAAAGTTGATCCCAATCTTACCTTGGAAGGCCTTAGGATTATTTATGAACGCAATAAACAGAGTTCTTAGCGTCAGATGGAGTTTGGACTCCATCTGACGCTTAGAAATCGTTATCCAGGAGCTTAGCGCCGCTTATCTCCCACCTAACGAGGTGGAAATCTTAGCGGCGGTTAGCTATCGGATAAAATGACTTAGCTCCGCAGCCGCTCCTTTGATGAGACAATTACTTTGGAGGCAAATTAAATGAAAATCGGTATAATAGAGCTGGCTAATCCGGTAATTTCAGCACCTATGTCGGGAGTTTCTGACAAAGCATTTCGGCTTTTAGCCGAAGAAGCCGGTTGTGGTTTAGTCTGTACCGAGATGATCAGTGTTAATGCTTTGGCTTATGATAATGCCAGAACCCAGTTTATGTTTGACCTAGGCGGTGAAGCAGGACCTACGAGTGTGCAGATTTTTGGCAGCGATCCGGAAAAAATGGCCAGAGCTGCCGATGAAGTTGGGACTGCCGGAGCCGACATTGTTGATATTAATATGGGCTGTCCGGCCCCCAAGGTTGTCAAAAACCTTGAGGGGTGCGCATTGATGACAGACTTAAAGCTGGCTGCTCAAATCATCGAAGCAGTTGTAAAAGCTGTTGATGTGCCGGTGACTGTTAAGATGCGGAAAGGGTGGGATGATGATTCTGTCAATGCCGTTGAACTTGCCAAAATAGCAGAAGCCGGCGGCGCTGCCGCTATAACTGTGCACGGCAGGACAAGAGTCCAATTCTATACAGGTTCGGCGGACTGGGAAATCATTGGCCGGGTTAAAAGTGCTGTAAACATCCCGGTTATTGGTAATGGAGATATTTTGGACCCCGCCGGGGCGGCAGAAATGATCAGGCAGACCAATTGCGATGCCATAATGATAGGCAGGGGCAGCATGGGAAATCCCTGGCTCTTTAAAAGAACTGCCACCTATTTGGCGACAGGTGTTTTGCTGCCGGAACCTGATTTTAAAGACAAAATAAATATGGCAGTCAGACATTTAAACATGGTTGTTTTATTTAAAGGAGAAAACCGGGCAGTCAGAGAAATGCGGAAACATATCGCCTGGTATCTGAAAGGCCTGCGGGATTCTGCCAAAGTCCGCGAAACTGTGAACAAAGTCGATTCAGCTGTCGAACTGATCCGGATTTTAGAAAACTACAAAAATTCATTAATTGCTTCACAACCTGCTATTTAGTTTCCTGGCAGGTTTTCGACATTTTTAGTGCTTGAGTTAAGTGTTGAACCTTGGTAAAATAATAAAAAGGTTATGTACACAAAAGTGTGCACATAATTTTCCTGCAAACTGGATAGAATATTGTGGGGAGACTGAGATGGATCTAATAAGGATTGGGGACAAGATAATAAGCAGACGCAAAGTGACCCGGTTAATTGACAAGATTTTTGAAATGCGCAGTACCGGGGCAGCTCAGCAGGAAATTGCCAATCGGCTTGGTGTGGACAGAACTTTTGTGTCAAGGCTGGAAAGCCTGGGGGAGGTTCGAAAAGGATTCCGTATTGCAGTTGTAGGGCTCCCTGTTAAGAATAAACAAGAAATTCTTGATCTGCTGCACCGGGAAGGTATTGAATTTACTCTTATAATGACTGAAGTAGAGAGATGGGATTTTGTTAA
The DNA here is from genome assembly GCA_032027005.1 of Thermincola sp. Classification (GTDB taxonomy): domain Bacteria; phylum Bacillota; class Thermincolia; order Thermincolales; family UBA2595; genus JAVSMW01. The sequence continues at coordinate 399,947 of JAVSMW010000002.1, forward strand.
AAAGATCGATGGAGTGGATCTGCTCAACAAAATAATGGAATTGCTTGCTGAAGCCAGAGGATTTGATATTGTTATAGTAATTGGTTCAAATAAAAGGATAAAAATGATTGAAGCAATTTTAGACAAGGAAGTAATCGGCTTGGAGATCGGGGAGTCACCTATTGAGGAAGATAAATTTGTGGATCCCGGCAAAGTATTGGACATTATCAATTTAGTCAGGCTTTGTCATAAGGAGGCGGCAAAGTGAAGCGCGTAATGAGCGTGAGCCTGGGTTCTTCCAGCAGAAATCACTCAGTTGAAGCCTCGTTTTTGGGAGAAAAATTCTTGATTGAAAGGATAGGCACTGATGGCGATCTGGATGAAGCCGGGAATATAATAAAAAAGTATGATGGGGTAGTTGATGCCTTCGGACTCGGGGGGATAGATCTTTACATATATTCCGGGACCACCCGTTATACTTTTAGGGATGCCGAGCGAATAGTCAGGTCAGCTGTAAAGACTCCTGTTGTTGATGGCAGCGGGTTAAAAAATACCCTGGAACGCAAAGTTTTGGTATACTTACAAAATGAAATGGGAATGGTATTCGCAGACAAAAAAGTTCTGATGGTTTGCGCTGTTGACCGTTTCGGCATGGCTCAGGGTTTCGACCAGGCAGGGGCGGCTATGACCTTTGGAGATTTGGCTTTTTCATTAGGCATACCCATTACATTTTCTTCACTAAAAACCCTCGAAAGGATAGCCAGAATAATAGCACCTATCGTTGTAAAATTACCTTTTAAAATGCTTTATCCTACCGGAGAAAAGCAGGAAAAAGTTGAGCCCAAATTTGGCGGTTATTATGAAAAAGCGGATATCATTGCCGGAGATTTTCATTTCATCAGAAGATTTATGCCTGATAATTTGCGGGGGAAAGTTATTATCACTAATACGGTTACGTCAAAGGATGTTGAGCTTCTTAACACCCGGGGGGTTAGTATGTTGGTTACGACAACACCGGAATTAAACGGCAGATCCTTTGGAACTAACGTTATGGAAGGGGTCTTAATTGCCTTGACTGGCAAAAAGCCAGATTCAATGACGCCGGCGGACTATTCAGAGTTGCTGGAAAAGATCGGTTTTAAACCGAGGATTTTGAGTTTTATTGACCAACAAGCGAAGTAAGGTGATCAAGTATGGATTCGTTTGCTTTTATGATTCATCCCCTGGATGAAACTGATGTAGAAAGAAAGTTTTCTGTTGCTAAATACCTGCCTGATTGTGTTGTCAGACAGATATTAAAACTTATCCCGCCCTTTAAGGCATCAGACATTACGGGAGTGGCATCCAAACATAATGAGATTTCGGGGTGTTTTGTGACATGTCCTCTGACCGCCAGGCAGATGACAACATTGCCGGAACCTTTTGTCATGGATAAAATCATCAAAGCCGGTAAGGTCGCGGAAGCTGCAGGTGCTAAAGTACTCGGCTTAGGAGCATTTACTTCGGTTATAGGAGATGCAGGCATTACGGTAGCAAAGCACCTCAAAATACCGGTGACAACGGGTAATAGTTATACTGTGGCTACTGCCCTGGAAGGTGCCAAGATGGCTGCGGCTATGATGGGACATAATTTGGATACGGCTAATATCGCAATTATTGGTGCCAATGGCTCAATAGGGAGTGTTTGTGCTAATATTTTGGCGCGTGAAGCCAGACACTTAAAACTGGTCGGCAAGGATGAAGTTAAACTGCAAAAACTTGCTCATAAAATTTTATATGAAACAGGCCTGGTGGCCAAAATAGGCACTGATGTAAGAAGTTCTGTTAATGAAGCAGATATTGTTATATGTGTGACCAGTTCCGTTGATGTTTTAATTAATCCTGAAGATCTTAAACCAGGAGCAGTTATCTGTGATGTTTCGCGGCCGCGCAATGTTTCCAGGCAGGTTGCAGAGCTGCGAAATGATGTTTTAGTTATTGAAGGGGGTTTGGTTGAGGTTCCGGGTGATGTTGATTTTAATCTCAACTTTGGTTTTCCGCCGGGCATGGCCTATGCGTGTATGGCGGAAACGATGATCCTGGCTTTAGAGCAGAAATACGAGAGTTATACTCTGGGGCGGGAGCTAAATGTCCAGCAGGTGTTAGAAATTAGTAAGCTGGCTAAAAAGCATGGCTTTAAGGTAGCCGGTTTCCGGAGCTTTGAAAAGGCTGTAACAGACTCTGAAATTATGGCCATTAAGAAAAACGCGGTTAATAAGATGCTGGTTACAGAGACTGCCTGAGTTGATCCGAACCCGAAGTAAGTTTCACTTATTTTAGTCAAAGGTCTCACCTTGACAATTGGGAGCATTCTCTTTATAATATCCATAAAAGAAAGACGGTTATCCAGTCCAAACCACCCGGGCAACTATGGTGTCAAGCTATTCTTGACACTCTTTTAGTGCCTGAGTTGCATAAATTGCCTTACTGCGCATATACTGCACTGGTTAGACGTTTGTTTGCAAAACCATAAAGGGGAGCGAGATAATGGTTGAAAAAGAAGTAATTCTTACACTGGAAGGTCTTAAAAAACTGGAACAAGAGCTTGAACATTATAAATCAGTTAAAAGGCGTGAAGTTGCGGAGAGAATAAAGGAAGCTATTTCATTTGGGGATATCAGTGAAAACTCCGAATATGAAGACGCTAAAAACGAACAGGCGATGATTGAAGGCCGGATTTTAACTCTTGAAAAAATGCTGAGGAATGCCAGAGTAATTGATGAAGGCGATATTCATACTGATGTAGTCTCAGTTGGCTCTACTGTTTTGTTAAAGGATTTGGAAGTGGAAGATGAAATAGACTACACTATAGTTGGTTCTGCTGAGGCGGATCCGTCCAAGAACAGAATATCCAACGAATCTCCTGTAGGTAAAGCTATTTTAGGCCAAAAGACAGGAAGCATTGTCGAGGTTACGGTCCCGGCAGGTAAATTAAGATACCAGATTATGAATATCAGAAAGTAAAATTTCAATCTAAGTCCGGAACCCCCCTTGGGATTCCGGACATTTTTTGGAGGTAGCGTGATGACCGAGGAACTTGATCTAAATGAATTATTAATGGTGCGAAGAAAAAAACTTGATGAATTAAGAGACTGCGGGATTGACCCTTTTGGGGATAAATTTGAGCGAACTCATCGTGCTCAGGAAATCATAGCAGGGTTTACCGAACTTGAAAATACTAAGGTGACAATTGCCGGAAGAATTATGGCTAAACGGAATATGGGCAAGGCAACTTTTGTCCATATACAGGATGTCAGCGGTAAAATACAGGTATATGTCAGGGTAAATGAAGTTGGGGAGGAACAATACGAACTGTTTACTCATTTTGACATTGGTGATATTATTGGGGTTGCGGGAAAAATTTTTAAAACCCAGAGAGGCGAAGTATCTGTTTGGGCAAATGAAATCACTATTTTATCAAAATCACTGCGGCCACTGCCGGAAAAATGGCATGGCCTTAAAGATGTTGAATTACGATATCGTCAGAGATATGTGGATCTTATTGTAAATCCGGAAGTCAAAGATGTGTTCATTCTTAGAAGTAAAATAATCCGGGCCATTCGGAATCACCTGGACAAGCTCGGTTTTCTGGAGGTAGAGACCCCCATGATGCATCCCATTGCAGGAGGGGCGGCGGCTCGGCCTTTTGTCACGCATCATAATACTCTTGATATGGACCTGTATCTCCGCATAGCTCCGGAACTATACCTGAAAAGGCTCTTGGTGGGCGGTCTGGAAATGGTTTATGAGCTTAACCGTACTTTCAGAAATGAAGGGATCTCGACCAAGCATAACCCTGAATTTACTATGCTGGAGTTGTACCAGGCTTATGCTGATTATCAGGATATGATGAAACTGGCCGAGGAACTGATTTCTTCTGTTGCCGGCGAAGTATTGGGTACGATGAAATTTGAGTATGAGGGACAAGCAATTGACCTGACCCCGCCATGGAACCGGATACCGATGTTGGTAGCCATTAAACAGCATACAGGGGTTGATTTCACCGAGATTAAAAATGACAGTCAAGCCAGAGAAGCTGCCAAAAAACTTGGCTTAAATACTGAAACCGGTGGCAGCAGGGGGACTATTATCAATGAGGTGTTTGAGGAATTTGTAGAGCCTAAGCTGATTCAGCCCACTTTTATCACTGACTATCCTATTGAAATTTCGCCGCTGGCTAAGCGTAAAAGTGATGACCCTGGATATACATATAGGTTTGAGGCATTTATTTACGCCCGGGAAATGGCAAATGCTTTTTCTGAGCTGAATGACCCCATTGACCAGGAACAGCGATTCCGTAAACAGGTTGAAAAACGGGCGGCAGGTGATGATGAGGCTCATCAAATGGATGAGGATTATGTAAACGCCCTGGAATATGGTATGCCCCCAGCCGGTGGATTGGGTATTGGGATTGACAGGCTGATTATGTTGCTAACCAATTCTTCATCTATACGGGACGTACTGTTCTTCCCGCAAATGAAACCCAGAGAATAAGATGCACATATTACAGCTGGATTTAATTATCCGGCTGTTTTCTGTTTGCTTGACAAATTAGGTTTGTCCATGGTACAATAAAATCCCCATAGCGCGTATGCGCTTTTAACAATTACCACAAAAAACCAGTTGATTACTAACTGAGTATATGGTATGATATTATCCTGTGGTCGGGCAAACCAACCACAGGAGGGACAGGCCAAAACTTACCAGTTGATTTACGAGAATGAACATGGTAAGATAGAGTTCCGCGGTTGAGAAAAGCAGCCGGCGGGACGCAGAATATCCGATTGGCCGGAACTCTTTCGACAGAGTGATGAGCATAAGATAATCGAAGAAAAAAGAACAAATTACCAGTTGACTCGGGAGAGTGAATGTGGTAAGATGAAGCTCCGTGGTCGAGAGACGGCGGGACGAAAAAAGCAAAGGTTGTTGTAAAACAGCCAGCGGTCTTTGAAAACTGAACAGTAAGAGAGATGGTTGTGATTGAGTCAATAGACGTTAGCCGAGAGCTAAGCAGTATTGACAAACAAGAACAATTATCAACACTTAAACCAGACCTCGTCTGAAATAAGTATTGAGTAATTCTTTAAACAATGAGCTAATCAAATTTTTTTAAATATTTTTGGAGAGTTTGATCCTGGCTCAGGACGAACGCTGGCGGCGTGCTTAACACATGCAAGTCGAACGGAGTTAATTAGGAAGCTTGCTTTTTAATTAACTTAGTGGCGGACGGGTGAGTAACGCGTGGGCAATCTGCCCGTAAGAGGGGGATAACACCTAGAAATGGGTGCTAATACCGCATAACATCGTGGTGTT
>JAVSMW010000003.1:0-214153 GCA_032027005.1 Thermincola sp.
ACAACTCTATCAGATTTAAGAGACTGGCTCTCCGTCTTTTATATACTTACCGCAGAATACGTCTTCATATCCGCTGTAGGTTTTCTCATCACCTCACCATCACCGTCCTAATATGCCACTTGCCAATTTTGCGAGCAGCCCTTTTTCTTCATTAGTTTTCCCTCATAAGACAATCCTCCATAAGATGAACTTCAATATGCTCCGAATCGTAAGCGCCTATTGGATATTCTTTAATCCAGCCCTCAACTCGAAATACTTTACCGCATTTTTCACATTCACAGTTGTCTTCAGTATCAAAACTATACACAATATCCGGCCCCATATCATCATCAAAACTGCTCTCAGTTTGATGTTTCATCCCACAGATAGTCCTCTAAATCAACTTCCTGCTCTGCACTACAGTGAGGACACTTAACAGTACGCATAAGTGGGACAGGTCGATAATCATACAAGTCATTAACATCCATGAACGCATCGCCTTCCTGCTCTTTCTGTTTTATCTTGTTCCAGAAATAGTCTGTTGACATAGAGTCATACTGTACATCGTTTTCTAAACAGTTCTTCCGCAAGAAGCAGCGAACCACGCATTCTTTTCATTTTTTCCTCTACTATACTCCTGCGTTCGATAATTGCCTTTTGGAGCGTCCATTCACCATCCTGTACACCTTTTGATATCTCCACAGGTCAAACCGGACTTTGTGAGTACCTCCAGTTTTCTAAGTGTTGCAACATCTCTCTCCGTAAATTCGACATTCTTGCTATCTGTGATAGCTTTTTCAGACACAAATACCCCATGCTTCTTGAAGTATTTAATTCGATCCCTGTTGATGCCGAGCATTTTTGTAACTTCTTTAGTCTGCATTATTTTCATCGCCACCTTTCATTAAGCATCATACATCATGGAGACAAATGTCCCCGTCAAGTGTGTTTTGCAAATTTATAATAATAATATTTCTGAAGATCTTTAGCTCATCAAATTCCTGGTTGTTTATGTGTTCTATACTGTCCATTATCATTTTTTTGTCCAGCTATGGGAAATTCAAGCATGGACTCTGAAATCCCCAATGTCATCTATAAAACCCCTAAAAAAAGAGGCCAAAAAATTGCACTTTTCGGCCCCTTTTTTTGCCCATTTTTTGCTCCAAAACCACTACATATAGTGGTTGGACTGCCTTATTTGCCCTTCAAACCACTATTCGTCATCAGAACTATACTCTCCCACGTGCCTTGAGGATACAAAAAAGATGCCGCTTGAGGCTGGAGGGGCCTTGGCGGGCAATCATTTTTGTCAAACTTAAAGTAATCTATTTCCATAGTTTATCGTTCAAATATGGCTTCAATTTCAGAAATATATATTTCTTCTGAACTACTATGACCATGATCTTCGTAATCAGAATCTCCTGGTTCAAGATAAGAATCAATGACACTTTCAATACCATCTGTATTGACACTTTGAGATAATCATCATATTTGTGTAAGTGTAAATATTTTCATCTAATTCGGATAAATTTTTCTAATATTTCATTTTCAATATCTTCTGTTACCCATTTCTTTAATTCTTCAGAGTTGCTGCATCTTTATCTAATTCATAATTCTACATCGTCTCTATAGTACCAAGTCTTTGTATTCTGGTTTATCAGATCATTAATATCATAGTTGTCACAGTAATCAGAAGTATCTATGTTTTCCACATATGAAGTAATAGCATTATTTATCGCTGTTTTACCACATTGGCTTAAACCATGAAACATCTTTATTTTTTTTCATTATTGCATCTAGACAAAAGATTTATTGTAATTGATTAAATCTTCTATGTCTAATCTAAAAACAAATCACGAATGCAATCTTCTTTCGAGATAAACCTGTTAATTGAATAATATGATTAGGGTGTCAAAAGTAAATTTTCCACCCAAAATCGAGGTGATATAAACCCATCTAATTTCCCAGGTTAAAACTTCAGCGAAAAATGCCGAAAAGCCTTGATATATAAGGAAATATGTCCGTTTTTATGATATAATAATACCATATAAAACTTCCAATGAAAGGCAGATTACCATGGCATTTAAGCTGAATAAATATCAACCAAATAAGTCTTGAAGATAACTTTTTTGCATCTTAATGACCGCGCTAAAAAATTCGTTATGAATTCTTGGGCAAAAGGATTTGCGGATATCATCTTTCCCGCCATTAACGAAGAGCGTTTTGCAGTTTTATATAGCGACAATGTAGCCTCTCGCCCTAACAGCCCGGTAAATGCGGTAATCGGTTCTTTGATCTTAAAAGAGCTGTTTAACCTGACTGATGATGAACTTCATGCCAGTATCCTTTGTGATGTGCGGCTTCCAATATGCTCTTCACACAACTAGTTTTAAAAGAGCAGGCCCTTTAGCGACCGCACTTTTAGCCGCTTTCGCGAAAGGCTCTATCATCATACCCGGGAGACCGGTATTGATCTCTTACAAGAAGAAATGGAAGCAATGGCCCAGGTTTTGCCGAATACTTAAACATCAACCCTTCCATGAAACGGATGGATAGCTTGATGGTCTCATCTAGCTGCAAGAAAATGTCCCGGCTGGAGATTCTTTATAGCTGTGTAGCAAACATGGTAAAGGCTTTTCCATAAAACTACTGATGATAAACTGCTTCCAACCGGCTTATACATTACCTTAAAGAAGAAGACCGTAATGAAATGATCTATCATCGCAAGGGTGAGGAAATCACCTCCAGCTGCAGCAAGTAATTGACGATGCTAATGAACTCATCTCCAAGTTAGATAAAAGCTGCTTTGACCTGAATGAATACCAGCTCCTGCAAAGGGTGCTTAGTGAACAAACCGAAAAGACACCGGAAGGTAAAACCATTCTTAAAGACAAAAAACAAGTTCTCCCCTAATAGCCTGCAAAAACCCCTCTGACCCGGATGCCACCTATCGAAGCAAAGCTGGGAAGGGCAACAAGGGATATGTCGGCAATCTGGGTAGAAACCTTTGATGATCAGTGCGCCCTGATTACCTTCTATGATTACCAACAAAACAGTCATAGTGACAGTAGCTTCTGCAAGGAGACCATTGAAAAATTTGGCGAACAGGAAACGTCCATGATTTTGCTGGCAGACGGGGCCTACTCCAGTATTGAAAATATGGAGCTAGCCGCGGAATGTAACATCGAACTAATAACGGACCGCCCTACTTGGGAAATCACCGGATGAAATCTGGCCGGCTTTCAGCTTGACGATAAAAACAAAGAAGTCATAAAATGTCCCGCCGGTTTTAGTCCCTATAAAACGCGATACTATGAAAAAATGCGGGATGTACCGGGCCTCCTTCAACAAAAAAACTTGTGTTCAATGCCCCCTAAGAGATAAATGTGGCGCTAAGCTGCAAAAGAAATCCGCATTTTGTGATGATATCCGAAAAAATGGTGCAACGGGCAACCTATTTAAAGAAGTTATCAACAGAAGAATACCGCGCCTTAGCCAAGAAACGAAATGGAGTAGAAGGTCTACCCTCAGTATTACGCAGAAGGTATCAGGTGGATCGAATCCCAGTCAGGGGTTTAGTGCGCTCAAAAATCTGGTTCTCCTTTAAGGTAGGGGCAATCAATGTAAAATGAGTGTTAAAGAGTGGCACTACTTTTGAACCTTAAGGGTTTATTAACTGTGAATCCCACTCGCTCTTTTTAGGTTTTTAAGAATATACCAGATGCAGGTAAGTATTGTTTCCACAATAAATGGGGTTTTTGACAACTCTAATCATAATATGAATATATTTTTTTATTAAGTAAACATTCCAAAATATCCACATGAGATAACCAATTATTATGGGAGAAGTAGTATCCATAAGCATTACTTAGGTAATTAAATATACCTTCTTGTAGCGAACCTCTTTTATGTCATATTTACAAATATTGTGCTGTTATAAAATAATTCTTTTCATCCTCAGTCGCAATATCAATTTTGTCTACTTTACCACTAACAACAAGTTGTAAGAAAATATTGGGTAATTCTTCTTCTGAATAACACCGCTCCAGTTGCTTATAATTGCTAATTGAGCACCGTACTTCATTTTAATTCCAATTTGTTATGATCAAATACTGATTTCATATAGTCATTTACAGAAGGATTTATTACTCCAATATGCATGCTTCCTTTATTATCTATAATATTAATAATAGACTGATTTAAACGTGATAATATCGATTCGTAGTTATCTATAGTATAATCGATATTATTCATTTGCGATAATCGGTTATCAAAACATTTTTTTAAAAACTCCATATTCCACGTTAGTATCAGTCAAAGAATACATTGTAGATATAAAAGCTCTGTCTACCTCTTGAAGTCGTCTCACAAATTCATTTTTCCATATATCATTAGGATTAGATAAGTTTTTAATTATATAGTTAAAATATTCAGTAGGGGCCACTTTTAAATAATTTGTAGCATAGGTCACATGCTCTATTATACGGGGCGTATAATTACTATGCTGAACTATTTTCATATAATTTTTGTTTCTTTTAATGTTATTGTAGTAATCTGTTGGAATACGCTTATAAATCATATGATTATAGAAAATCTTTGCTTTTTCCAAAGGAGTTATTTCATCCATATTTATAGTAAAATTCTTAATTTTCTTCTCTTGAAAGAAAATATTGAATTCTAGAGAACGTTCTTTTGCTTCATTAAACTTGAAATCGGAAAGTAACTTTCCGTATTTGGCTTAAAGGCTTAAAAAGATAAAATTCCAGCAATGGCATTGCGTTTTGAGGTTTGTGAACACCTGACTTTTCAAAGTAAATGGTATTACGGTTACGTTACCTACAAAAGCATCGGGATTTAGGGTATAGTTATTAAGCCTCACCCATAAGTGAAATGGGAAAGTGGTTTTAGATAATATGGTTTTCGGCCTTATTTGAGCATTAGCCCGAACTTACAGCAATCCAGGCTTGTTGGCAAAGGAATATTTGCAACTTTTTTTTGGCGATTTTCAAGACTTTTTGCAACCAGGGGTTGGGGGCTAGTTTTATATGCCGATATCGGTTGCTACCAACTATGTTTCCTGGTACATTCAAGATTTTTCGCCGGATAGTTGGTACTTCAAGCGTGACTATCCTTGCCATCCAACAAAGCCAGTCGAAACCAGTTGAGCAGGTTGTAGGACAATACTTTCAGCCACATAAAGGCTATGTTTCGGTCCATTTCTTCCTGACTCATTTTTTCAAACCCAATCCCACTTTAAGTTCATCAATTTTGTTCTCAATATTACAGCGCTTATTGTATTCGTGCCATACCCTCCTCCGGGCTGCACTCGTCACTGGAAGTAACTATGCACTTGGTAATCATAGGTTTCCAGATCAAAACAAAGTTGATCATTAATTACCTTTGATTTCTGGGTCTCCCTGATTAACACAAACCTGCGAGCCTTTGACCATTTCGGCAGAGGAAGGGTGATTTCTGCTGCAGCATAGTGTTGGCTTAAAGGTTGCCACTGTTCTTGTTCATCCAGGTATTTAATGATTTTACGCATCGTACTGGTGATTTTGGCTTTACAAACATACTCAATACAAAGCCCTTCCAGGTAGGCGAAGTTGTCTTCATCAAAGAAGCCTTTATCCATGCGAATGCCTTTTACAATGATATTCTGGGCAGCCAGAATGTCCAGGGTTTCTTTGAGGAACTCCATAAACTGACCATTGCTGGCTACGTTTCCGCTATATAATCTAGCATGAACCAATTCGCAGGTTCCAGAGATAAAAGCTAACCTTTACTTTGTAGGAAGGACGTCCATGATAACGGGGATTGTACCCGTTTTTGGCTCCTTCCTGGTTCCGAAAACTGTAAGGACACTATCGTCAATATCCAGCCAGACTTCACGGGGTTTATCAGATTTGGCTTTACGTGACAAACACTCCTGATTCACCAGTGACAGTTGGTCCAAAGCTTTCTGGTCACATATCAGACCTAAAAAGTTCCTCAAAGTACTTTCATCCGGCACCTGCGTTATCTCTTTGATTTTCTGGTATCCAGGATCGTTTTGCAGTACATTCATATGGGAAAAAACGCAGTAAACCTAATGAAATAGCATCAATCATAGTGTTCCAATAACTCAGTGTCGGTATATTTGCAGTTATGATGGCGTTTGAGACGAATACAACTAAGCATACTTCGAAAATCAATAGCCTGTTTGAAAGCTTCTAAAATGCCGAAATTACCGAAAGCAGTAACCGTCAGATTATCAAAACTGACAGGAAGATTGCAATTACGAATGCGGCGTTGTAGTGAATTCAGTTTCTTTTGATATTCTCGTTACAATTGACGTTTTGTTGGCGTGACAGAGTTTCCAGTTGATTTGTGGTAATGTTTTGTGATACCATCATTTCAGAGGGTCACCATCCTTTGGAATGTTTTGGGTTGCACTTAAACAATTCTCAAAAAGGACTGGTGTTTCCTCTTTTTTTGTCAAAATTTTTGCACAAAAAAATAACTTTAAAGCCTTGATAATACTGTGTTTCTACAGTTTACTTTCCGTTTTCAAGATAAAAATAGTAATTCTAGAATTAAGAATAAGCTTTTTATTTTTNTGATAATTTCACATATTTTATTAACGAAAGTAATTCGTTTTCTTGAGTATGCTTCATATTAAAGTAATGTTGGCCTAAGCAGTCATCTAATAGCAMTATTTCTTTACATTCCTTATCANCTCGACAACGACTTNTTAATATCAGTAATGTCTCCATTAGTTGTGTACCTTACCCTGTAACCTTGCGTAGCATAATATAATACCAACATTTTAGACGTAATTGTTTTTCCTACACCGGGCCCCCCGGTTATCATTAGCAGCCCATGCTTGTCCAGGTGTTCAATACTTTGATCATAAATGTCTGTTTGGATAAAATATTTGCTATCTTCATCTATATCGCTAAGAAGTGTCTCACAATCTATAWATATGTCTTGATTAAAAATTTCATTTAGTATATTTGAAGCATATAACCATAATTTATAATGTTTWCGGACAACATCAGAGTTTTCGGGCTTTTGCAAAAACTCATCTATTTCTTTTAATGTGATAATGTTTTTATCTGTGTCCATAAAATCAGAGAACATATCGTATATTTCTTTTATATTTGCATCTGTAAGCTGCATCCCGCAACATACGTAATATTGATTAGGATTCMATTTACTAACATTTTCAATTTCTTTTTTTAATGTAGCACGAAGATTTGAGAATTTACTCCCAATATAATGTTTTGCTTGAATAATAATGTTATGTGTACATATATTATCGGTTAAATCAATACCGCCATCCCTACCCTTTGCAAATAGCCGTAGACTCGTCGATAGTTTTTTCTCCATCACATCTTTACAAAGAGCTTCAAATTCAACATCGTTTAAATTCGCATAATTANAACATGATTTCATCACTCCGAACTTATTCATTCAACATATTCATTCAACCATAAAACCAACCGCCTTTAATTCTCAATATGTTTTGATTTTTTCTTCTGCNTCTTGCTCACGAAAATCTATACTGCCAATATCATCAATGTATCTTTCATAATCTTCTTCTGATTCAAATTTCGGCGTAGGCTTCGGTGAAAAATATTCATTATCGTGGTGACCTATTATAAGTGAATCTCCACGCAATGCTTTTCCATGAATGTACAATATCCTATCTTCGGAAATCTTAAAATGTGNTTTTTCTAAAGGTGGGGTAATCGCATCTAACCAGTGTCTGGAAGCCAAATAGAATTCCNTTTCCTCAGTTGGTATCGTGTTTTCAATTCTAAATGGAATTATTANCACACCATACCTCATTGCGCTTTCTAGTTCAGAACTGACAGNGTCTGATGAGTTGGAATTACTAGAAAAAACAACAACCAAGACTTTACTCTGTNTAATTGCTTCTATAWTACAAGTCGCATATTTTTTCCCAGGAGTAACATCTCTAGGGGCTATCCAACATCTTATCTTATTCAGCTCAAGAATCGAGCAGNATAGCATCTGCCGTATTTTTATCTTTAGAAGAATGTGAAATAAAGACATCGTGAGCCATATTAATCCTNCCAACAAATATTAATATTATTGTCGTTAAAATCTTCTGTCAAAGTTTTATTTCAATTTTTTGGCAAAGCCTTGCCATTTTTAAGTTATGTATGAAACTTCTATAACTTTCCATTTCACCCAACTAATTCTTTACAACTTGCTAAATTCCTTTAATAANATGTTGTGTTGGTTTATCAATCATGAGTACGGGACAGTTCTGCACCTTTAAATTTATTTAGGCAGAGGAGGAATTTTCGCTTTGTANCCCGGCTTTCACTTTCGCCCAATGGCCATTTGCAGGAAGTGGTATTTCTAATTTCTTGCATTTTTTCGTAAAGCAACGTCAGATATGCCATATCGTTTGGAAACTGTTGTCATAGGCTCTGCCCAGACTTCTTTATAAAGCTTTTCTCTTTCATATGTCCTGGTCTCCACACAAGCACCTCAATTTAGGACTAATTTTTATGGTTCTGTTTTTTCAGTTCACAAGTTTGAAAATCACTTTATTTTCTCGAAACCTCATTCCCCGAACTATCATACAAAATTCCCTGGTCGCCATTATNATTCCAGATATAGCCGTTACTCCATTTTAAAGTGCCAGTTGACGTATAACTTGCAACCGTAATGCTCTGCCCAGCCTTAATAACAAATCCAGCTGGGAAATCAAAGGATTGACTCCCCTCAACGCTAAACAACTTCCAGCCTGTTAAATTCACGTCCTGACCTGAAGTANTTTTCAATGACAACGATCTCCTTATCCAGGTCAATGCNTTTTAATAAAAACCCCTATACCAGCCGTTGTCTGCAGACCATCCTGAGCAGAACCTTGGACACCCTGAACTTTTTTATCGGTATTAACAAAGTAATTTGTACCATCTGTAGTTACTACGACGTTTCCAGACAANCCAGGTACCATAGATATTAGTTGTATATTTTGCTAAAGAAGTTAATAAAGGGTCAACCCCGATGGCAATACTACTGNCCTATCAAGGCCCCGATTAATGGACCCTGAAACATATTTGCCGTTCTGGAGATTAGTACAAACACATTAAATAAAGAAATTGATAAAGCGAATTGCTTGCTTTTGACTGAGTTTAATCGGACGGAGAAAGCCAAGGTATCGACCAGATGAATAGTTAAAGTTAACGCTATGAGTTCTATTAGGCTAACGTTCATAATGGCTTNCCCCCTCCTCCTTCTTCTGTGAAATGTCGGTTTCATAGTGCTCATATTCCAAAACAAACTTTGACCTTCATCCGTTGACATGGTTTTTGCTCAAGGGTCTCAGTTTTTAGCCAAACTGCTTTCAAGCACTTTCCATGTAATGGTCCCATCCTTGAAAACTTTGTATTCTAACAACAGTGCCCCACCAATATGACCATCTTCAAATTCCGCAAATACCCATTTATCATTTAAAACTTTAATATCGCTTTCTTAGCCCAAATAGTCCTTGTAATTTAAGAGTGATATCGGGCAAAAGTCTTAGGATAATATTTCTATGGAAATTTTTATCTTANTAACTTATGATTAATCAAGATAGAACTTTTTTATTTAAGGGTGTGTAAAATGAAACGAAATAAAATAATTGCGTTGAGTATTTGCGTAATTTTGACATTAGTATTAATTCAGTTAGGTGTTGCTTCAGCNTTCCTATCCAACACCCCAAGACGCATTAAAATATGCGAAAATTAACTCCTCTAAGTTTAAGCAATCTTTAGAAATAATCGACGWTGNAAAAGTTTATATATGCTCTTTTTATCACTGAAAACAATAAAGTTGNTGCGNGCATCATTAGATCATACAATGTTTGGTTGGAGATTAGATTNACATAACTGGGATGNTTTGATTTTAGTTCTATTCCGAAAAATTCTGGACATACCGGTTGGTCTAAGCATGGAGAAAGGTTACTTTATGGAGTAATAAATGATAATCGAATAGATTCAATACTTGTAAATAATAATTCTGCCAAGATATTAAACTTAGAAAACGATTTAAAGCTATGGTACACTATTGAACCTAATAATGGACCCTACGACTTAATTGGAATAGACCGTAATAAGWATATCATTCATAAAATAAATATGTAACATACTTGGGACATCAAAGTCGTTTCTCTGAAAAGCAGGTGATAAAGAGAATAGGTGGCAGCCCATGCAACAAAGATATGAGGTGCTGACCAGAGCCAGTNGCCGAGAGGGCCTTCAGGACCGTCACCTATCGTTGTTCCGTTGAACAATAACCACAGAAAAAGCGGTGGTAGTTGCAGCAAGAATATGGCCAGTAAGTCAATAATCAAAATAAAATTTCGCAACCGGGGATTCCCTTTAAACTTACTTANCNCACCAATAACGCAATAATACCAGTTAAAACAGCAATCTTTCCCCAAAACNATTGTAGCTTATTTCTCATCTTCATACATAAGGTGAAGAATATTTTCGAAAGACCTCTTTATTTTTTGTCTTGCTGTGAGTTTTTTCAGGGATTTCCTTTTTGGCGATTGTTCGTCTTCAAAAATCATGNTTTCAAAAGAAATCATTATCCTGTTCATAATTCTCTTAACATCCGGCCTGTTATTAACTGTGTCTGCTTCAACAAATATTACACCTTCAAAAGCCGTTTTCATTTTATTCACAAATGATTTAAGAATATCNAAATTGTTTATTTACTTCGACCTGAGTCTGAACNTTTTGGGGTTTCATTGAATCTTTTTGCGTTTTCAAGAGCATCAAGGTAACTTTTTAGGTGAAAATCGTAACTTGCTTTTAAATCTGGTTTCGATAAGACGTAATAAGCCTCGTTAATCTTTTTAAAAACTTCCGCAGCATTCACATCCCCTTGATTGCAATCAGGATGCCACTTTTTTGCTAACGATCTGTATGCTCTTTTAATTTCTGCTGCGGTAGCAAATTGTTTAGTACCCAGCGATTTGTAGTAATCAATCATAAGATTCAACCCTTGCTTAAGGAAATGTCTTTAGTCTAATACAATTATAACTTAATTTGGTAAATGTTGATACTAAAAATACAGTTATTCGACACCTAGCCGSCTTTTGAGATTCGAGTATCTGTAAGATTATTACTAATATTCAATTAACAAACTAAAAACCAAGGACATTGAATCCCCGGCTTAATTAGTAGTAATACATACTGGGAAACGTTCACTAATGCTCTTCAACATCGCAATTTTTGATTAATAGACAATTTATCGCCCAAATACCCCATTAGTGTTGAGTCTTTTTATTTAAAATAAATACAATACCCGTCAAAAACACACACCCTGCAGCTATCATGAGAAACCTCTGAAAATCTTNCTCTTTTTTTGATTTCTATNCGACTGGACGGCATTTTGATTTGGCTCTGGCAACCGTTTCGTGGCCTCTTCCAGTTCTTTTCGTTCTCTTTCTTCCCTTATGGACWTGTGGGTATCACCGGCTAACGCTGTCCCGGCCAAAAGAAAAATCATAAAAGTCTATAGACCGGCAAGCCGGATTTACCTTTGATAAGCCTGTAATCCTCAAATCCTTTCCTTAGTAAAAGCCCTGGCAGTACCCCACGGTGGCTGTTGAACCAGTCTCTACCCGAAGTCCAGTTGCCGGTCCCCGGTTTTTCCCCAAGTATCTCGGAACAGGCTGCGGCCATAATATANTTTCCGGCGGCCAGCAGCAGCGTGTGGCAATTGCCAGAGCTTTAGCGGCGAAGCCTGCTATTATTCTTGCCGACGAACCCACAGGAAACCTGGACAGCAAGACCAGCCTTGATGTAATGGGGCTTCTCAAAGTGACAAGCCAGCAGTTTAAGCAAACCATCGTGATGATTACTCACAATGAAGAAATCGCCCAGATGGCAGACCGTATCATCCGCATTGAGGATGGAAAAATTNATGGGTGGTGATGGCCGTTGATTACGGTAAAAAACAAAAAAGCTGTCCGCAATCTGGCGGACAAAAGCTTTCAGGCCAACAGAACCCGCAATCTGATTGCGATCATCGCCATTGCACTAACAGCGGTGCCATTTACTACACTTTTTACTCTGGGTATCGGTACGGTAGAGAGCCTGCAGCAGGCTGCTATGCGGCAGGCTGGCGGTGACGGCCATGCTGTGCTCAAATATATAACCGACGAGGAATTCAATAATGTCAAAGCCCATCCGCTGATTAAAGAAATTGCCTATAACCGCGCATTGAGCGATGGTGTGGCAAATGAAGAGTTCTTAAAGCGCCGCACGGAGTTTTGGTATTATGATGATGTGGGGCTGAGGCTTGGATTCTCTGAACCTACAAGCGGACACAAACCTGTGGCTGAAAACGAAGTCATCGCAGACACAAAAACCTTGCAGCTTCTGGGCGTTCCCCTTGAAATCGGCGCACCGCTTTCCCTGACAATTGAAATCAGGGGTGAGAAAGTGCAGCGGGATTTTGTCCTCGCCGGCTGGTGGGAAAGCGACCCAGCCTTTAATGTAGGTCAGATATTTGCCTCTCGCGCCTATGTGGATGCCCATTTGGACGAAGCCGCCGCTGTATCACCGGTGGAGGCAGTAAGGTATACAGATGGAAATACAAAGCAGACCCAAAAACAGAAAATATCCGCCAATGGCGGGAAAACGCCTCGCATGGCACTGACTAATTTAGGGCGCAGCAAAAAACGCACTGTTCTGGTGTTCATCAGCATGTCCCTAAGCCTTATACTGCTGAACACGNTGTTTACGCTGTCTCAGAGCATTGATCTGGATAAGTTCCTTTCCAAATTTGTGGATACCGATTTCTTGATTGCTCATGCCGACTACTTCCAAAGTGACTTCCGCNGTTCCGAAAATCAAACCAGCGAAAGCTTCATTCAAGCGGTAGAAGCTCAGCCCGGATTTGAGGAGGGCGGGCGTCTGTACGGGGGCAGAGCGGAAATGTTTGCGGCAGAGGACGNAAAAGAACACAACACAGCGCTATAACATCAACGCCCACGGTAACTTCATGGCTGCGGTCTATGGCCTTGAGGAGCTGCCNGCTTGAGCGCCTGGAGCTTATCGACGGCGAACTGGATCTCGAAAAGCTGGCCACCGGCAATTACATTCTGGAGGGTGTTCATCTGGATGATAACAACGTACCCCAAATTGGCAGCGCTCATTTTGCAGTGGGTGAAACGGTCACGCTTCATAATTACAAGGGAACATCGGACAAATTTGCCAACAGGGAGTATAATACAAAGAAGTTTACAGTGCTTAGTCATGTGGCCATNAAAACCTATTCCAATTCCGACCGCGTAAGATGGGACTACAACTTCTACCTCCCGGCAGATNTATACAAAACCTTGGTGGAGCAGCCAGCCGTAATGAATTATGCCTTTAATGTTTCTGAAAGTAAAGAAGCGGAGATGGAGCGATTTTTGCAGAGCTATACTGATACCGTAGAGCCTATTACGAATTACACCTCAAAGTTTACCTCGCTCAAAGAGTTTTCCGGCATGCGCAGCACAGTCGTAATAATTGGTGGCGCAATCAGCTTCGTTATTGGTTTGATTGGCATACTCAATTTCATCAACACCCTCCTCACCAGTATCTTGACCCGCCGTCAGGAATTTGCCATGCTACAAAGTATTGGCATGACGCGGAAGCAATTGCGCAGTATGCTGATGTATGAAGGTTTCTATTATGCTCTTGGCACTTGTATTCTTTCGCTTATTTTCGGCACAGTATTCTCGCTTCTGATTGTTAAACCCTTCGGCAATCTGCTATGGTTCTTCAGCTACCAATTTATCCTGTGGCCACTTTTAATCGTACTGCCATTCTTATTTGCACTTGGAGTGGTTATTCCTTTGTTGTCATATATAATGACTGACAGGCAAAGTATCGTGGAGCGGCTCCGGGAGGCGGAATAGATTCCTGTCACATGGTCATCTGTTGAAAACCGATAACCCAGGATTTCCTAATTCTTTTAATCTGCCTGGATGAAGCAGTTATTAATAGTAAATTCATTAAAGTAACCTCGTGAGTTCAAATCATATCAACTATTTTGCACAGTCTCCCGGGTTATCCGGCCTGAACATCTTTTTGCCTGACGTAAAACAAGTTTTTCATCAATNGTTTTAAGGTGCCGGTTCTGCATAACTATCTCTCCATCAATAATCNATGTATCGACATCGGCGCCATTTGCCGAATAAGCCAGCAAGGCACAGATATCATTATGCGGGTATAAATGCGGTTTCTCAACATCAATCAAAATCAAATCGGCTTTTTTGCCAACTTCAATGGTACCAATTTCCTCAGCTAAGCCAAGTGCCTTGGCACCATTGACAGTGGCCATTTGCAGTNACCTGATATGAGTTGACTGCGGTTGGGTCAAAATGGTGGTTTTTCTGCAACCAGGCAGCGGCNTTTAATCTCCTCAAACATATCTAACGTTACAGTACTTGCTGCTCCGTCAGTCCCCAACGCGACATTTATCCCGCTTTTTATCAGCTCTATAATAGGGGCNAACCCCACATCCCAGTTTTTGATTGCTGACAGGATTATGCGATATGCCGCCTTTGAGATTGCGAAGAAGTCGAATATCGTTCTGTGACAAATGTACGGCATGTGCCAACAGTACGTGAAAGTCTTCGAACAGCCCTAAATCAGCCAAATACTCTGTTGGGGTTTTGTCATAGGATGAGTTTATGTATTCCACTTCCTCAGTGGTTTCCGCCAGGTGAATATGAATCCCACTGTCTAATTCCCTGGCCATGTCCATAGCGATCTTGATCTTATCCGGCGGACAGGTTTGAGGTGCATGAGGACCGACCATTGTGCTGATTCTGCCATTCGCCTTCCCGCGCCAGTTGGAGAACAGCTTGTATGAAGAGTCTATCCTCCGGACTGCGTCATTGTCATGAAACAGCAGGCCCTGACATAAAGAAGCCCGGATGCCGGAGTCTGCTACTGCCTGTGCAACCTCATCCATAAAGAAAGACATATCCGCAAATGTCGTAGTACCTGACTTGAGCATTTCTGTTACTCCTAAAAGAGTACCCCAATAGACATCTTCGCCATTCATTTTTTCTTCGGCAGGCCACATTTTTTCTCTTAGCCACTCTAACAGCCGGAGGTCGTCACAATAACCTCTTAACAGTGACATATAAGCGTGATTGTGGCAATTTACCAACCCCGGCATGACTACCATTCCGGATGCATTAATCACGGTGGCATCAGTTGGTGGANACTTCACCGATCTGTGTTATAAGGTTTCCTTCTATCAGAATGTCATCTGCGGAAAATTTTGGCTCATCAGCAGCCATTGTTAAGATTAGCCCGTTTCGAATCAGGATTTTATTCAAAAGAACACCCCTCTTTACTCTATTACTGTTCAWTGTTGGTCACAAGAGCCCTTCCCTCTCTACAGTTAATCTTGCTGACCTTTAACCTGATTATTTAGCAACGTTTTTAAAAAGAAATAGATGATTCCAATATTTCCGATAAGCACTTTCCCTTCCGAATTTGGTATTCTGGGCATCAGCAGGAGTATCAAAAAGAAGGGAAAAATAAATCCTAAACCGGATTTGTAAACTGACCAGCGAAAAGTTAAACCTCTGGTATTTAGGTATATTACTAATATAATTAACAGCAGCAAAACTACCGGCATGTTCAGAWAAGCTGCTGTTCTGTGGAACTCTAATAAGACCCGGAAATCACCCCGACCTAAAACCAACACGAAAAAAGGTATTAAACCAAACGCAGTCCCCCAAAGCCACCTTGTGTTGTCATTAATACGTTCTAAGATCAAAACATCAAAAACCGATACCAGGGACGAAATAATTAGACATGCTATTGAGTAAACTAACCCGGCTAACAAGAAGCCGGCATTAACTTTGGCATTAATNCAAATTACCGGGCCAAAAAATGCGGCTGCAGAACAAATAATAATCAATAACAATTCGTTTCTTATATAACGATTCATCCGTCACAACTCCAGTTTCTTCTCCCCTTAAGGCGATTTAAGTACCGCTACCCCAGCCATTGTCTCATACAAACTTTACTGCTATGCTTTATTATACCAGCCCCATTTCCTTAAGGCTACTGCGAAAACGAACTTTGGCCGACCGCCCGGCTGGCGCGCCTTTTGTACCCGAGACCCCTTACCCTTAAATTACAAAGTAATCATCTCCATAATTTACATATTTCTATTGATAACTTATNGGTATTCCTGTATAATTAAGCATAGATATACTATGCATAGTAATTCTATGTAGCGATTGAGGAGGGAGTCTTATGAAAATTAACAAGGAACTTCTGAAAGGAAGTACCGCAATCCTTATTTTAAGCTTACTTGAACGCCAAGATATGTATGGTTATGAAATGATCAAAGAAATAGAAAAAAGGTCAAACGGGGTCTTTTCTTTTAAGGAAGGTANCCTCTACCCCATCCTGCATTCACTGGAGTCGGAAAATATAATTGAGTCATATTGGGACGACAATGAAAGCAGCCGTAAAAGGAAATATTACAGGATTACCAGTAAAGGCAAACTACATTTGAAAGAAAAACAGGAAGAATGGTCTGTTTACCGCTCTGCTGTGGAAAAGGTTTTATGGGAGGGGCTAGTATGAGCATAAATCAAAACAATCAGGTTCAGGAATATATTCGCAATGTTTGTTCACATATNAAAAAACCGCAAAGTACATCAGGAAATACAAATAGAACTTTTGGGACACATTGAAGAAATTGCGTTGGAACACTTATCAACCGGTGCAACAGAGGATGAAGCTGTTAATAAGGCAATCATCCAAATGGGAGAAGCCGGTCTTGTAGGCATACAACTTAATGAAATCCATAAGACTCAACCTGACTGGAGTATCCTGATACTAACCGCAATAATGGCTGGTCTTGGACTATTTGCAATGTATTTAATTGAGACAAAAGGAGCATTACTACTTAGCTATCAAATATTTAACAGAAGTTTATTTTCAACCCTGTTAGGTATTGCAGTAATATGTGGGTTATACTTTTTTGATTACAGAAAATTACAACCCTATTCAAAATATAWTTACATAGGAACATTACTGATTCTGTTATATGTTGTTTACTACGGTACTCAGATTAATGGCGCAAAAGCATGGTTGACTATTGGGCAAATCCGTTTTAACTTTGTGCAAATCAGCCCCTTTTTATTTATCATTGCTTTAGCAGGATTGTTTGACAACTGGAACTGGAATGATCCTAAGAAAGTATTGTATGGATTGGCTTTAAGTATTGTGCCGGTTGTCTTTATTTTGGATGCCCCTTCATTTTCCGCAGGTGTTACATATTTAATTGCTTTTGTAGTCCTAATGGTGGTTTCAGGCCTAAAAGTAAAGTATATTCCATTATTAGCTGGTTCCGGTTTTGGATTGTTTCTGTTTGCCGGTATAACAGCACCTTATAGGATTATGAGGTTGCTGGCCTTTATTAATCCTAACCAAGACCCCCTTGGAGCCGGTTACATTAATGTTCAATTAAACAAAATAACCCACTCTGCAGGGTTTCTTGGCCAAGGCTTTAACTTTCCTAAAGTGATACCGGAAGTACATACAGATTTTGTTTTCACTTATATTATCCATACTTTTGGGTGGATTGCAGGAGTTATCCTGGCAGCTTTGATAATTACATTCATAATGAAACTGACTCATACAGCTACGATAGTCNAAAAATAATTACGGGAAATTGTTGGTAAGTGGTTTTGTGACAATTTTTGCTGTTCAGTTTTTTTGGAATATACTGATGAATTTAGGCTTAGCACCTATATCTGGCGTTGGATTACCTTTTATAAGCTATGGGGGTTCACAATTTGTCTTTAGTATGTTAGCTGTAGGCGTAATAACAAATATTTATAAATGGCGAAATGCTCCCCAAATTTCTGTTGAAATTAAAAATAATTAATAAGCCATCATTGATAATGCACAAGTAAGAAAGGAGCGAAAAGTAAAACGAAAACTGTATTTTTCCTGTCACCTCCGGTTTACAAATAAAAAGCACTGCTCGGAAATTTGTTTCCTCCAGGCAGTACTAAGAAATTAGCCTCTGTTCTTGAAATTATCACAAAATACTACTCCTTTGACTTCCAGAAAAGCGCCTCACAAAAGGGGGCCGATGCTGCATACTATTTGCTTCTGTCTTTCCAGTACTCAGGGTCTCTTCGCATACCCGGCTCACAATCCTCATAATAGTTGATTGCGGCAATAAACTCACTCTCGGCATCAGGATGAAAAAATTATTTCATTTGGCAAACCGTTCATGAATCCGAAGGTGTCATTCCATCATCATTATTTCCCATCATTCATCACCTTTGGCAGAGTCCGCACAATAAAGAATCCCAGTCCCGCTACCAGAACTGCCAGAACACCCGGCAGCAGCCACTTGTGTTTTTCTGATGCTGGAACTACCTTGTTTTCTTTAAACTCCGGATTTTTTTGCAGTTCAGCCAATCCCCAAATCGGGGGATCGGCAGCCACGACTCTGTCCGAGAATGAAGCCAAGTCATACTTAGGGACCTGTGCTGCATTATTATCGACATAAACCCTGTAACTGCCGCCCGCTTCAACCGGGAACAGGATATACCTGGGATTATATAGCCCTTTGACCTCCAATACTTTAACCGGTGCAGAATCGCCATTCTCTATGATTACCCGCAGGTAACGGTMACNTGGTAGGGGTGAGGGGTAAGGTCAACTGGGTTCCGGTATAATTTGTTAATTTAAAGGATGCCAGGGTGCCTTCTCCCACCCTGACCCAACTCTTCATATCTGAACTTGCCAAGATAACTGCCGGTCTGCTGAAATTAACATCCTCAACAGTAAATTGNCAGCTTATCAATGGTAAGTTTGCTGAACCCCCCGGTCATGGTTATGATGCTCGAGTTATCTTTAGCCGATGTTTCCTGWTCGGTAATCTTCATCGGCAGGTGCTTCTCATTCTCAGGTGCATTTTCAATATACAGCACATCAATACCGTCTATTACCACAGCATCACCGGTACCCTCGGCCAGTGCTATCCGCAGGNTACCTGAAATCAGTGGAATCATAACTAATCTCAGTCTGCCGGAAAACCTGGCCGGTTGTTCTAAAATCCGCGATCTTACCGGAATTCCGGATTTCTACCCAGGTCNTGCCGGTTCTGGCTGCCTGCCAGAGTGACTTCTTTGATAAAATTCCGGCTTGCCGTATGTATTCTCAAGCGGTTGTGCGGCATCMTMMTRCYGYMYRRSTYKAYGATGGCAGTTGAATCCCTGCCTGCAGTCCCGCGGTTAAGCACGGCGGCTGACAGGCTCCTCTCCTGTTGCTGAACAGTAGATGTCACGATATCATAAGGTATTTCTTCCAGGCTGCCACCGCTTGTTTTTACTACCCTGACATCTCGCAAATCAGCTGCAGCCTGTTCCGCCAGCGGTCCGGTCACTTCCACCAGGGCATAGCCCTTGGCAGTGTCACCAGTTGTAATTTCGCCAAACTGCTGCCACTGACTCACGGTGAACTCAGCCAAAGCCGGCACCGTCATAACACCGAGCAGGGCCCAAATCATGACTAATCCAATAAGTGCTTTTTTCAATGTGACGCCCCCTTATCCTGCTGCGCAGGCGGCTGACCGAAGATGCGGTCTTTGTGGCTCTGGTACAGGTAAGAAACCACCACCAGCAGAGCACCTAAAACGATAAAGGAAATTATCCTGTAAATAGTATCCAGGTTAGCCAGGTCAAAAAGGAAGACCTTGACAATGGTGACTGCAAAAATAACAATGGCCATCAGACGCAAAGGGCGGTTTTTCCGGATAAACCCGGCAACCATCAGACCTATGGCATACAGCGTCCAGATTACCGATAGGGTCATCTGAATGGCATTGCCGGTGTCAACACCCAGCCCCAGGCTCTCTCCCCAGGAATTATAAAATCCGGCAGCTTCCAGACTCAGGTAAGCTAAAGCCATCAGATTTGCCACAACCGCAGCCCCAGCAGAAACAGCGGCAGCAAATACTGCAGGGCCCCCTGGACGCGGGGATTTTCCAGCGAAATAAAGAGCCGCCGCAATTCCGGCAAAATATGTGATAGAATGCCAGCTCAGTATGGGCCAGTAGCGCAAATCACTGTCAAAATAGATGGCTGCCCCGGGGCCGTAGGCCAGGATAATACCATACACAATACTCATCAAGCCCACAACTCGCGTGCCTGTGGAACTATTCCGCGCGGCCAGCCAGGTTAGAACTATTCCGGTCAAAAACCAAATTACGGCCACTGCCAGGGACTTAGCCTCCTGGGCGGGAAATTGGCTGCCAAACAATGAGGTTCCCCATTGTCCGCAGAAGTACAGGGTCTCCAGGCTGAGATAGCCCGCTGTCAAGGCCGTCCCCAGGACTAAAAACCCCTGCCACCAGGTCTTTTCGTCTTCCAGCACAGTTTCCCGGCCCCGGTAATACAAATAGCTGATGATAAAAACACCGGCAATACACGCTACAAAGGGCAGCATATGGATATTGGCCAGGGGCCAAAATGGGTTCACAGGCTGGTAATAGTAAGCATTCAAATACACCTGGGCGTCAAAAGTTAACCGGTATAAAGCGATTCCCAATACAGCCAGGGCGGATATCCTCAATGAACGGCTCCTGTTGTAACATCCCAGAGCCAGCAGGGTTGCCGCTTCTATGGCCCAGGCCACAGTAATCCATGTGCCGTGCAGTTGGAGCGGCATGGTCACGGTCAGAAAAACTACCGCAACACCCCACAGGCTCAATACCAGGAAACGGTCTTCTCTGTTGCGGAGCCAAGCCAAATAACCCATGATAAAGTAAATCAGGGCCATAGCAAAGGGCAGAAAGCCAATATAACGGTCATAAAGAGAAGTGAGGTTTACATAGCTCAGGAAGAAGAAAACCGAAGCATTAGCTATGATCAGGAACAGGTCATCTCTTTGAGTCCTGATCCGATGCATAACATTATAGAAGATAGCCAGACAGGCGAAAATAGCAAAAAACAAGGTGTAGAAAACCTGATTGGTCCAGACAGCCTGGTTAGAATATGGGCCGGCCATCCAGATAAGCAGAATCAGAATAGTAAAGGCGAAGCTGATGATATTAATGGAACGCCATTTTTTGAAATAAGCCAGGGCCAGGATGCCGCAATCCAATAATGCTATGTAGCTGAACAACCCAATCTGATTAGGAACCCCGGTACTGAGAAAAAACGGGGTCAAAAAGCCGCCGATTATGCCCAAAATAGCGATGGCGAAAGCATCATACCTGACTGCCAGCAAAACCGCTGTTATGGTTATCATTATCATAATTCCAAAAGCCGGTAACTGGCCTAAAAGGTGATACAAAGAAAAAGCAGCAAAAATTGCAAAATATAGGGCTGCTATGCCACCCCCGGTCAAACCCTGGGCGAAAATTTTAAGCTCCTTGCGCTGGGCTTTTTCCCCGCCGGCCAGCAGCCCCAGCCCCGCCAGAATGCCGATAATTACACGGCCAGCAGGACCTATCCAATTATTGTCAAAGGAATATTTCAGAAAAAACCCCAAGCCAAAGATAAAAGCAACAATACCGATCCGGTTAAGCCAGGTCCCGCCAATCTTCGCTTCGTTTAATTCTGCGGCCAGCCCGTTAGCAGCCAGCTTCCTTACACCCTGCTTCAGCCGTTCAACGGGGTTAACTCCGGACGGCTCTTTTCGAAGGGTGTCTTTTAATACCCCTGACCTGGCTTTCGTCTCATGCGTTCCTGTTGCCTCCCCGGCTTGCAGGCGTTCCAGGATCATTTTATTCTCCGCCTCCAGACTCGCCACCCGCAGCTCAAGCTCCTGAAGCTTCGACTCAATCTCAGACAGATTAATCCCCCCTTTATAGTTGTTCTCTCTTGAAAAATCAATATTCTTTGCAGATAATTATACCACAGAGCTAACTATGTCTCTGTGTCTCCGTGTTCTCTGTGGTATATTTTATAGTTCCCCGGCCCGATTCTCTGCGTTTTCTTTAAGGCCCCGTTCCCCCCAAAAAAGATTACTTATGATAATATTCGTAAACATCATTAAGTTTCCGTCCCTACCTTTTGTCATTTGGCTGACTTATACCCGGCAAAGCAACCATGTAAGCCGCCAGAATTATAAGCAGCTGCACTACGGGATATGAATACCTCGGTGCGCTCAGGTATACAAGGTGTAAGGCAGTAAAATAACCGCTGACCAGTAAAAAAAGCAAGGTCACGCCTCTCGAGCCTTTTCGCCATAAACCGGCGATTACACCCCCGGTGCCCAATAACAGCATAATTCTATGAAACAGGTCAACCCACCTGCCAGACAGATAAGTCAACTCTTTATAATAGTAAGGCTCACCCCAGAAATTTGCAAATTTCCCTATGGTGTACCAGTGCAGGTAAACACGGAAATTATTCCGAAAACCGGTAATTAAGCGTTTTTCTCCATATTCCATCTGAGCTCTGTCTGATAAAATCCGGTTTCCTTCTACCCAGGGAAACCTTTCGTCGATTATGTCATTTACATAGGTTCCCCGTAAAAACGGGTTACCGCCAGAAACAGTAAAAGGTATAAACTCATGATAAATTATATAGTTTCTAACTATCCAAGGAGTAAGGCATAGACCGATAACGGCTCCCATGACCAGAACACTCACCCCGGCTTTTCTGAAGGAGTATCCTCTCAAAATAAGAAAGACACCAAAGACGATTGGCAGCAGACCGCTGGTCGGCCTAAAATAGGTGGCTAAAGCCAGGACTATACCGGTAACCAGATACCACCTTAGGTTTTTGCTGTCTTCAGCACGCATAAAAACGAGCAAACTTAACAACAACAGGCAGGTAAATACCGTCTCAGTCAACAAAAAACAGGGGGCAGTCAAGTTGGGAGGATATACAGCCGTAAAAACCGCGGCCAGAAAGCCTACCCTTCGCCCGCCCAGGCGGAAGCCCAGCTTAAAGGTTATCCAGACACCAATAACGCTCACTGCTGCCTGAAACAACCTGGCTGCCAGCCAACTTGGTGACCCAACCAGCCAAAAGATTCCAGCCAAGAGTAATGGATAACCCGGCATGATAAAAACTGTAAGTTCCTTCCACCCGCCATAAGTAAGGATCCCACTTCGCAGCAGTGTTTCCGCAGTCTCCCGGTAATTATCGTCATCTGTCCCTAGAAACATGCGGCTGCCATCAGTAAAAAGCACCAATAGCCGGAGAACCAGGGCCCCGGCGGAAATTAAAAGCAATAGCCTGTTATCAAGCCAAAAACTGCCCATCAATGCTTTCTTGTAATAATTTATATGTACCGACATAAAACAGCCACTCCTACTGAACACAACCCGGCAATTTCATTGGCGGGCCTTATAATAACGAATTCCCCGCAAGCTGAGAATGCAGGCTACCAGCCAAAAGCTGCCTGCGGCAAATCCGGCCAGCACATCACTTGGATAGTGCACACCCAGGTAAATCCGGCTAATCCCGATTGCTAACACGGTTGTACCTAAGAAAAATGTTAAAAGCCACTTGAACCGTTTACCCGGGAAATCCAACCATAATAAATAAATTAATAATCCGTAAAAAATATAACTCAACATGGAATGTCCACTTGGGAAACTAAGACCTGTAACTGCAACGAGATGCGGCAAATCCGGCCGCTGCCGGTGGAACAGAAATTTTAGAGCCTCATTGAGGATTATTCCCCCTAACAGGGAAACCGGAACCAGCGCCGTGTCAAAAAAATGCCGCCGTCTTAATCCGGTATAAAGCATAACCACTATCCCAATACCAATCAAAACACCCGGTGACCCCAAATTGGATATTTCCTTCATAATTGAGGTCATCTTAACTGAGCTAAAATTCTGAATATACCCTGTCGCAGTTGTATCAAAAGCCAACAGTTCATTGGCTAGGAGGTCTTCCGAGAGTTTGGCAAAGCCCAACAAAGAGAGCAAACCAAGGGCCAGACCGAATGCCAGTTTATAGGAAAAAGGCCCAAAAGTCCCCAGTTTACATTCAAGATAAGACACTAAGTATGCAATAATATGTAATAAACTATTATTCCGTCTATCAATCCGCATCCCAGAATCCCCCTCACCAGAGTAAAAATTACTGTAACTTATCTGTCTTTCAACCCGCATATTACTTATGTTTCTCAATTATCTCCAAAACTAGACTTATCTTTAATCTGGGAATTTCTTTCTACCAAAAGAAAAGCAGGTGGTCCAAGTCTCCCACCTACTCCTTAAATATCAATCAACCCCAGCGAAATTTCAACCGCCTGATTGACCCTATTCATCGAATCCTCATTTAAAACAGTTATTTTTTCCTTTAGCCGGCTCTTATCTATTGTACGGATCTGTTCCAGGAGAATCACCGAGTCTTTTTCAAGGCCGCTGGTTTTCGAAGTGACCTCTACATGAGTCGGAAGCTTCGCTTTGCTTATCTGTGAGGTTACCGCTGCAACTATGGTGGTTGGGCTATACTGGTTACCGATATCATTTTGCAGCACCAAAACAGGTCTCGTCCCGCCCTGTTCTGAACCTACGACAGGACTCAGGTCGGCAAAAAATATATCCCCGCGTCGAATCATCATTCTTTATTCATCCTCCACCAGGTGCCCATCATAAAGTTTGCTGACCTCATGCTCCAGGGCGAAGTTTTCTCCGGCCAGAGCCAGATTGATTTTGGCCATTTCCATATATCCCTTTTTCATCTGTTCTCTTATTGTTCTCCTTTTCCGTTCTTGAATATAAAGCTTCATGGCTTCGCGAATAAATTCGCTTCTGTTGAGCTTCTCGGCCGCAACAATACCATCCACTTCGCGCAATAAATTATCAGGGAGGCTGATCATAATCTTTTTAACTTCCGCCACCAAATGGCACCTCCTAAGCAAAGCGTGCAATCGTATATACCATATTATATACCACACTATATACCACTGTCAATAAATCTGTGTCGATTCTTAATATACATTTGGCCCTGTATTTAATAACCGGACCAAATGGCCTAAAATGCTGCGTAAAGGTTGCCATAAGGGCGATGGGATACAGGGGCAAGTTTGAAAAATTTTTCCTTCCTCACATCATCATAGTCTATACCAAAATCATTACAATATTCACGCAGATATTTTTCAAGTTTCTCTTCATCATCCCGGCCCAATTCAAAAACTGACACTTCCCGGCCTAGTCTCGTCTCATCCACTTCGCCCCTGACATAAATAACGCCACCATGCATGCCGGTTCCCAAATAATCTCCCGCTATCGGCTCACCATCCGCACGGTTCAGGCCAAGGATTATTAAAACTCCGCCGGCCATGTATTCACCCAGGAAACTTCCGGCCCTGCCGCCGATGACGATTACCGGTACATGGTCCTGGTATTCTTTCATATGGATTCCCACACGGTAACCAACATCACTTTTTATAAAGAGTTTGCCACCCCGCATAGCATACCCCAGAACATCCCCGGCATGACCATGAACTACAATTTTGCCGGCATTCATGGTGTTTCCGATGGCGTCCTGCCCGTTATCACGGACTATAATGTTAGAACCATTCAGATATGCTCCCAGGTCGTTGCCGGGAACACCTTCAATCTCAAATTCCACCGGTTTATTCAGACGGGTTCCGATATATCTCTGTCCATTGACATTTTTCAGGACTACTTTTGTGGCCCCATCATTCACAGCTTGTTGAATCATTTCGTTTAACTGCCTGTAATAAATCCCCTTGGCATCTATGGTCCTGGTCATTATGCCGCCCCCCCGCTCAACCTGGTTTTTCTGCGTTCTGCAGGGAAATCAATATACCCAAAGTCAGGGTTCAACAGCCTGTCTTTAAAAGCCGAGATATCGCTTTTTTCTTTGATTAAACCCGTCAAAATACCCACTCTGTCTACCTTGTTGAGACAGATGAAACCTACAATTGAATTGTTCCGTAAGATAACCTTGCGGTAAGTTTTTTTCTCAGGTTCAGCACTTACCAACACTTCAAACTCGTCGGAATCAGGCTTAATAATCCCCGCCGTAAGCATCGGAAGTTCGCCAAAACCGATGGCATTCATAGCCAGACCGCCGGTAAATAATGTTTCAGCCCCGGCCATATTACGTCCGGCAGCTTCGCCTTGATGATAGGCATTGGGCAGCAAGGGTAAAACCCTGTTGGTGCCATACACTATATCAAAACCTTCGGAAACATCTCCGGCTGCATATACACCGGCAGCAGAGGTCTCCATTTTGTCATTAACCAGGATTCCCCGGTTAACAAGAACCTCGGTATTCTTCACCAGATCTGTATTAGGCTGCACTCCGATAGCCAGAACAAGCATATCACAGGCTATTTCTTGGCCATCCGCCAGCTTGACACTACTTACGGCATCTGTCCCCTGGATTTCAGCTGCCGTTGTATTCAATGCAAATTTCAGCCCCTGATTCTCCAGGTAATCCTGAACTATGGCGGCGGCCTGTTCATCCAGGATAGCCGGCAATATACGATTAGCTAACTCGACCACGGTAACATTCATCTTTAATTTGGCCAGGGCTTCGGCTGCTTTTAAGCCAATCAGACCGGCGCCAATCACGACGGCGTTATTCCTCCCGGCAGCAGCGGCCTGTTCAATTTCCTTTACATCATCGAGTTTAATAAAGGTATAAATACCTTTTTTTTGGAGACCTGCCATAGGCGGGACAATAGGTTTGCCGCCTGTGGCGATAAGAAGTCTGTCATAGGGTATACCTGTACCGTCTGCCAGTAAGACGCTCCGGCATGAAAAATCAATCTTTTCAGCCCTCTTACCAAGTAAAGGAGTGACACCATTAGCCTCATAAAAGCCGGGGCCCCGGTAAATCATTTTATCTTCAGTCACTTTTCCCGCCAGCCAATAAGAAATCAGCGGCCTGGAATAAGTATGGTATGGTTCGTCTGATATTACGGTAATTCCGCCCTCCCTGTCCACTTGCCTGATTCCTTCCACAGCACCTACAGCTGCTGCAGAATTACCGATTATTACGTAGTTCATATTTTCCCCTCCTTGCAAAACGGGTTTATTTCCTCTCTTCAAAGACCAGGGCTTCATTTGGGCAGTTGGCTACACATGCCGGCACACCATCTCCGGAACTGCAGAGGTCACATTTGGAGGCCACTTTTTGGCCCGAATCATCCCTGGAAATGGCCCCAAAAGGGCAGGCCAGGATACAGGTCCAGCAGCCCACACAGCGGGCTTCCTCATTGGTCACGATTCCCGTGGCCGGGTCCTTATGCATTGCCCCGGTAATACAGGCTTTGGTGCAGGGAGCATCATCACAGTGCCGACACTGGAGGGCAAAGGATAATGGCTTATTTTCTTCAACGATCACCCTGGCCATAGGCCGGTTACCTTTTTTGAAGGCCTTCACAATATCATTTGGATATTGGGAGTGGGCAACAATACAGTGAACCTCGCAAAGCTTACATCCGACACAGACCTCTTCTCTAGCATAAACTCTTTTCATTGTGTCCCCTCCTCCCTTACTCCCCGGCGTGAGCTACACCGAGTATTTCAAGTTCCTTCTGATTTAAGCCGATACCCCTAAGCATCAGCCTGTTACCTCTGAGGCTCTCAAGGGCATTGATCCCCATCCCGCCGATCAGTTCTTTTATTTCATGACTCCAGGCTTTAAGCAAATTAGCAGCCCTTTTCGCCCCTATCTCGGGATTTAACCTTTTAGTCAGGTTGGGGTTTTGGGTAGCGATACCCCAATTGCATTTACCTGTATTACAGGTTTGGCACATGTGGCAGCCCAGGGCTATCAAAGCGGAAGAGGCGATATAAACAGCATCGGCCCCGAGGGCGATGGCTTTCACGATATCCGCGCTGTTTCTGATACTGCCCCCGATAACCAGAGATACCTGGTTTCTGATGCCTTCTTTTCGCAACCGGCTGTCAACTGCAGCCAGGGCCAATTCGATAGGGATACCCACATTGTCCCGGGTCCGCACAGGGGTAGCCCCTGTCCCACCCCTAAATCCGTCAATAGCAATAATATCAGCACCTGCCCTGGCAATTCCTGAGGCAATAGCCGCGACATTGTGCACAGCCGCTATTTTTACTGAGACGGGTTTTTCATAATTGCTGGCTTCTTTCAGGGAATAAATCAATTGGCCAAGATCTTCGATGGAATAAATATCGTGGTGAGGGGCAGGAGAAATGGCGTCTGCGCCTTGGGGGATCATCCTGGTTAAAGATACTTCCAGGTCTACCTTTTCACCGGGCAGATGCCCCCCGATACCGGGCTTGGCGCCTTGACCGATCTTTATTTCTATGGCTTTACCCGCATTCAGGTAATCAGCGTGGACCCCAAAACGACCCGATGCGACCTGCACTATGGTATTGTTTCCGTAGCGGTAAAGTTCACGGTGTAAACCACCTTCACCGGTGTTATAATAGGTCCCCAATTCCTCTGCCGCTCTGGCCAGGGATTTGTGGACATTGAGGCTGACCGAACCGAAGGACATCGCGGAAAACATCATTGG
The DNA here is from genome assembly GCA_032027005.1 of Thermincola sp. Taxonomy (GTDB): domain Bacteria; phylum Bacillota; class Thermincolia; order Thermincolales; family UBA2595; genus JAVSMW01. The sequence goes on from JAVSMW010000003.1 coordinate 28,494, forward strand.
TATTTCCAATTCCAACTGGGGAGGCATCTTTTCCGCCAGCCGCCCGTTCTCCACCTTCAGGGTTTCCGGTTTACGACCCAAAAAGGTCTTTAATTCCATGGGCTCCCGCAAAGGGTCGATAGAGGGGTTGGTAACCTGGCTGGCATTTAGCAGGAGGCGGTCCCAGTAAATGGGATACGGCTTATCGGTACCCATTCCCGTGGTCAGCATCCCACCGGTGGCAGCCTGCCTGTAGATGGCGTTGATATCGTGGGCCGTCCATGTACCATGCTCCCTGTATTCCAGTGGGTATTTTCTGATATTTAGGGCGGTAGTGGGACAGAGGGCAACACATCTATGGCAGTTGACACATTTGATGTCAGTGGAAACCACTCTGCCTTCTTCCTCATCCCAGGTATGTGCCTCATTGGCGCATTGGCTGACACATGCTTGACATTCGATGCATCTGTCCCTGTTCCGTTCAATCAGAAATCGCGGCATCATCAGATTCAGGCTCATAAACTGCTCACCCCTTCCAATAGCCCTATTACCGGCTCCCCGGCTTTGGGTACCCAAACGTGTGCGGGAGATGGACAAATCTCCCTGATTGCTGATTCTTCACTGGCCAGGTACAGGAAGTCACCTTTAGTGGCAGCTACCATGTTGCGCAGTTTGAGTCTGTCATTAAGGGCCATCATCCCATTTCTGGTCCCCAAAATAATCGAGAAGGGTCCATTCATTAACAAACTGCCATAAACTGCTCTTAGTGCCGTGACCAGTTCTTTGGAGTTATCATCCATCCGCTCAATTTCTTTCCAGAGCGGCGCAGCAACCACTGCCACAGCCATTTCCAATGACAGTCCCTGTTTCCTGATCAGGTAGTCAAACATGTAAGTAATGGCTTCAGTATCAGTCTGCAGAGTACACTTGTAGCCAAACATTTCGAGGAACCTGGCATTGGCGCCATAGGAGGAAATTTCCCCATTGTGCACTATCGACCAGTCAAGAAGGGTAAAGGGGTGGGCACCGCCCCACCAGCCGGGGGTATTAGTCGGGAAACGGCCATGAGCGGTCCAAATATAACCCTTGTACTCATCCAGACGGTAAAATTCACCGATATCTTCGGGGTATCCTACACCCTTGAAGGCACCCATATTCTTACCACTGGAGAAAATATAAGCCCCTTCGTAACAGGAATTAATTTTCATTACACACTGGGCGACAAATTCTTCTTCTGTCAGTTCAGAATCGACCAGCTTGTTTTTCTTGGGCTGCACAAAATACCGCCAGATCAACGGTTGGTTAATGATTACTTTAACCTTGCGGGTCTTAATAACCCCACTGATATCAACATCAAAATGTTCGTTGATAAACTCTTCGGCAGCCACCCTGTTGGCCAGGCCTTCATAAAATACATGGAGGGCGTAGTGGTCCTTGTGGTCCGGATAAATACCATAAGCGGCAAACCCGCCGCCCAAACCATTGGAACGGTCATGCATAAGGGCAATGGACTTTATGATATCTTCGCCTGAAAAACGCTGGCCCTTTTTGTTCATAATTCCACTGATAGCACAGCCCGATGGAATTCTGGGAAATACTTTATTCATTATTTTTCACCTACCGTCTAATGTTGGAATATAGAAACCAAACCGCCTGCCAGTCCCCAATTTAAGGTATTTTTTACATTTTCTGTTATTTACAGGAAAAATAAACCGGCTAATAAAGGTTAGCCGGTCACCAACTGGTTATAGGTATCCTAGAAAACAGACAGGTATCTTAGAAAACAGACAGGTATTCGTCAATCTCCCACTGATGAACCATGACCCTAAACCTATCCCACTCAATCTTCTTGGCTTCAATAAAGCGGTTATAGGCATGGTCTCCCAGGGCGGCTTTGATGACTTCATCCTTTGACAATTCCTGAATTGCCTCATAAATGCTGGCAGGCAGGTTGGCGATTCCCTCAGCTGCCCTTTCTTCCTCAGTCATTTCGTAAATATTTTTGTCTGTTGGCGGCGGCGGTTGTATTTTATTTTTGATCCCGTCAAGCCCTGCCTTCAAGGCTGCTGCAATAGCCAGGTAAGGGTTGCAGGCCGGGTCCGGATTCCTTAATTCAATGCGGGTACTGGAGCCTCGTTTGGCCGGTATACGGATCAGAGGGCTTCTGTTCCGGGCTGACCAGGCGATATAAACCGGTGCTTCATAGCCTGGAACTAATCGTTTATAGGAATTAACGGTGGGATTGGTAATAGCCGCAATAGCCCTGGCATGTTTTATTAACCCACCGATATAATGCATACAATCATCACTTAGCTGGTTAGGTTTACTGGAATCAAAAAATGCGTTCTGGCCGTTTTTAAACAACGACTGGTTCATATGCATACCTGAACCTGCGATCCCAAAAATCGGTTTGGGCATAAATGTTGCGTGCAGTCCATGTCTTTGGGCAACAGTCCGTACAACAAATTTGAAGGTCATTATTTTATCAGCAATATTAAGAGCTTCATCATATTTGAAATCTATCTCATGCTGCCCCGGGGCAACTTCGTGATGGGAGGCCTCGATTTCAAAGCCCAGCTCCTCTAAGGTCATTACCATATCACGACGGGCATTCTCGCCAAGATCAACCGGTGTCAAATCGAAATAACCGGCCTTATCGTGGGTAATTGTAGTGGGTTTTCCTTCTGCATCAGTATGAAATAAGAAAAACTCTGCCTCTGGCCCGACATTAAGAGTAAAACCTAATTCAGAAGCTTCCGCCAAGGCTCTTTTCAAAGTATTCCGCGGACAGCCCTCAAAAGGAGTCCCGTCATGATTGTAAATGTCACAAATCAGGCGGGCAACAGACCCTTCACGGGGTCTCCAGGGGAAAACTGCAAAAGTGTTAGGGTCAGGAATTAAGTACATGTCAGACTCTTCAATCCTCACAAATCCCTCGATTGAAGACCCGTCAAACATCATTTCTCCATTCAAAGCTTTTTCCAGCTGTTCAACAGTAATCGCTACATTTTTGAGTACTCCAAATATATCTGTAAACTGTAAACGAACAAATTTCACTTCTGCTTCTTTCGCTTTAATTAAAACATCTTCTTTGGTTAACGCCATTGTTAACACAACCTTTCGTAAATTTAATTAAAATTTGTTACAGCCGGCAATACATAGACTAACCTCTCTCTCTTTTCCCCCCTTTAAGAAATCGCCATATATAATTTCCTTATAGATGACAACCAAAAGAAAACGCTCACCAAAAGCAGGTTATACCAAACCCGTCTTCTGTGAGCGCCATTGCTCTTATTGATATAGATACCCCGTTGTATCTAAATTATAATGTCGAATCCAAAACTTATATATGTTTTATTATAGCACAGGCAAGATTAAATGCAATACTTATTTATTGATGATTGCCAAAACGAAAATGCCAAGATTTACATAAAGGTTTTCGAAAACCACAGGCGAATAGCAAGTATAGATCAATAAATATTAACTACGCACCGGTAAATCGCTGAATTCTTAATGAAGCGGGGGAACCAATCTTTGTGGGGTGAAGCTACCAAATGGTAGCCGGGCTACTTTTCAGTCCGAACCCGACAGCTAACCTCGTAAGCGTTGAAAAGGGGGTGTATTTTGTTTTTTACCGGTAAAAAAAACTAATTCGCGAAAGGGGTCTTCTCATGAAAACAAAAAAGCTTATTTCCAAAATCCTCTTAGTCATTATGTTTTTGTTTGCCGCCTTCTCCCCAGCCCAAGCAGCTACAATAAGTGGTACTTCGCCGTATTTTCAGTCTGTTTGGAATCAAGTGCAGAACATGATTGCTAATACGCAACCAGCTCCTGCTCCTGCTCCTGCTCCTGCTCCTGCGCCAAAACCAGCTCCGGCCCCAACCCCAGCACCGGCACCGGCTCCAGCTCCAGCTCCGGCTCCAGCTCCAGCTCCGGCTCCGGCTCCGGCTCCGGCTCCGGCTCCGGCTCCTTCAAATCAGGGATATGTTATCACTGACCGTGAGTTAAAGGTAGTCGAATTAGTCAATGTGGAACGCAGAAAAGCCGGTTTAAAGCCCCTGGTCGCCGACATAGCACTTAGCAAAGGTGCCCGGGCTAAATCGGAGGATTTTGTCAAATCAGGCTATTTCGGTCACACATCACCAAAGTACGGTTCACCATTTAATATGATGCGAACCTTCGGTATCAGCTATAGAAACGCCGGTGAAAATATTGCGTCCGGCCAAAGCACCCCGGAAGCCGTGGTCAGAGCTTGGATGAACAGTCCGGGACACAGGGCCAATATCATGAGTTCCAAATATAATAAAATCGGCGTTGGTTATGCATACAGGTCCGGCGGCAGCTACCATCACTACTGGACCCAGTGGTTTACAAATTAACGTAATTAAGCAAAATGGGTCTGTCCATCTTTTTGGGCAGACCCTTTTTTATATCAAACCATTTTTATTGCTTTTCCCCTGCATATCCGTTCACATTTACCACAACCCAGGCACCTTTTTTGATCGATCTCCACCGGCCCGTTGTGGACCATGTCTTCGGTCCAATGATGCACAATTGCTTCAATCGGGCATGCCAGCAGAGCATTACATACGGCACATTTCTCACATAGAGCAGCATCAAGTTTGGCTAAGGCCATCTTCTATCACTCCTCACATAATATTATACCCCCACCCGGTATATATTTTAGCACTAATTATCACCTATGTCAACGCATCTGCTAGTTCATTAACATAGCAAAAACTTTGGGGGTAAAATATACTTCCACAAAAGCTGAACCAGCTGTAAGGAAAAGCAATAGGCCCATTAGTTTGGCATTAAACAGCCTGGTTCCGCCCTCCATGGTCAGGAGCCTTCTGGTAATTTCCATCCCGACAGCACCGGCGATACTCAATACCAGCAGCTCCGGCAAACCGTGGGGCAAAATTATCCCGACCAGTGTGAGGATCACACTTTTGCCAATTTCAAGTGAGAGATTATCTGTTACAACTGCAATGTTGACAGCCTGCCGAATAAGGAAAAGGACAGGAAATAAATAAAGAATTGACTTTTCAAAAGTAGAGATTGAGGCCTGTTTTTTCCGGCAAACCTGCCATAAATACCGCAGCCAAAGCACTACAGGGGTAAAATATACAATAACCAAAACAGCCAGATAGTTGTTCAGAAATATCCGAACTCCTTCATGAAGCCGGTTATTATCATAATACTGCAAAAAGCTGTAAATCATGTTTTCTGTTAATGTCCCCGGAATATTCTGATCGTTAAAAAACCATAACACAACCAGTGAAAAAATAAGCGCGGCTGTGGGCATCATTAGACACCAGACAAAAAACACCGATGTCGTCAACGGTATGTTCAGAATGTTTTTTCGCATCAAAACCAGTCCTCCACGTATCCCTTGCAACTATAAAATTATACCAAAAGTCCCAGCCTTTGCACAGAAAAATTTAGCAAACCGTATTGCTGCCGCAGGTATGAGCGTTTACTCTGGTTTCCCCGGGCGGCATCTACTCATCTAGCTGCAAAGCTCCGGCAACAAGCCGGCGTCCCCGAACTTGACGGCTCAGACGGCATTCCTTACAAGAAGGCCGCCTTCCATTTCGCAATTGCTGCCAGCGAAACTTCCCGGCGGCCTTCGCCGTCTGCGGACATACGGGGACTCCCCGCCTTGCTGCTCTCCGCTTTACAGCAAGATTCGTGACGATACCTCCCAATGAAACCGCCGTAAACACTCATACCTGCTTAGCATTACTGCTTTCTCAAAAATTTAACAAGAAAGAGACTCTCAACTTTCTTGACTCTTTTAACTTGCGGCAGTTATCTGTTTTTCTGCTTCGGTTCTTTTCCGTAAAATCCACTTTTTAAAGTCGTCAATCAGGGTATATGCCACTGGGATCAGGATTGGAGTGAGAATAGTGGATGTAATTAATCCACCAACCAGAACGATCCCCATACCTTTGCGAAGTTCTGCGCCATCGGCCAGAGCCAGGGCAGTTGGCAGCATACCGAAGATCATTGTGGTTGAAGTCATAAAAATTGGCCGCAGCCTTTTAGTACCTGCTTCTATCAGGGCTTCCCGCAAATTCATGCCCCGCTGCATGAGGGTATTGGTATAATCGATAAGCAGGGTTCCATTCTTAGCTGCCAAACCGTCCAGCATGATGATACCAATGATAGACATGATGTTTAAGGTGTTGTGAGTCAGGAACAACGCCAGCATTGCTCCGATAATCCCTACAGGCAGGGATAGCATCCTGATAAAGGGCGTCAGGAATGATTCATAAAGGATGACCAGGATCATATACACCAGAATCAGGGATAACACTAAAACCGTCCCTAAGTCCGCATTGGATTCATTCATTTGTTTAATCATCCCGTCATAGCCAAAGGAATAGCCATTTGGCAAATTTAGCCCGGCAATTTTGGTGTCAAAATCCTGAACCAAAGCTGACAGAGAAACATCCTTATAGTTAGCCAGAATCGAAATCATCCGTTCCCTGTTCTTGTGCCGGATTTCTGTTGGCCCTTTGGCCGGAGAAATATCGGCCATCTGCTTAATTAAAAAGGTCTGGCCCATCCGGTTAGCCACAGTAATGTTGCCTATATCCTCAACACTGCGCCTGTCAACATCACTTAATTGCACCCAAATATCCACATCTTTGTTATCGAGCCTGATTTTTGAAGCCTTATCCCCTGCCAGGGCCCCGCGTAAAGCCTGGGCAATGTCCGCTGCAGTGAACCCGTAACCGGCAGCTTTGTCCCTGTCAACCACTACCTGGTATTCCGGTTTGACATTTTCTTCCCAGGACATATCTACATCAGCCGTACCCGGGGCCTCCCGAACTATCGTCTCAATCTTCCGGGCATAGTCGGCCAGAATATCTTTATCACTCCCACGAACTTCCAGAATAATCGGGGCTTCAAAGTTGTTCAAGCCGGGCATTTGAGCTTCTGTAATGCTTAATTTCACACCCGGGTAATCATCAGACCAGCCGCGTACAATATCAGCTACCTGCCAGACTGTTTTTGCCCTGTCGTTCTTAGTGCTCAAAACAACATCGAGCTTAGCCAGGTCCGGTGAACTTACAGCAAACAGATTGCCGGCCTGGGTGCCCACCGTGACCAGCACATGATCCACCTCAGGAATTTGATCAATGCGCTCTTCCAATTTTCTGACAAACCCGTCTGTCACAATGAGGGCAGTTCCAGCCGGCATTTCCACTTCTATCTTAAATTTGCCCTGATCGGTTGGGCTCATAAATTCAAATCCTATGGCATTTATCAGGGAACCAGCTGCCAGGACTCCACCCAAGATAATTGCCAGCATTTTCAATCTATGGTTTAAAGACCAGGTCAGGAGCTTTCTGTATAATTCCAGAACTGCGTCTCCAAGTCGGCCTGAAGTCTGCCCAAGCCATTCCCAATACTTGTTTTTGGAGGCGGCACCGGCCCCACCGGGCTGAGAGTTTTTATAAAACCTGGCAGCCAGCATTGGGGTGAGGGTGAAGGAAATGAATAAGGAGAATAGGGTTGCCACCACAACTGTCATTCCAAACTGGCGGAACATCTGACCAACCAGGCCTTGCATAAATGCCATAGGGCCGAAGACCACCACATCGGATAAGGTAATAGCCACCGCAGCCATCCCGATTTCCTGCCGACCGTCAATGGCTGCTTGCACTGGGTTCTTACCCATCTGCATATGCCGGTGAATATTTTCCAAAACAACTATTGAGTCATCCACCAGAATACCAACACATAAAGAGAGACCCATAAGTGAAAGCATGTTAAAGGTGTAGCCAAACAGGTACATCATCATAAAAGTGGCCACAATTGATGTCGGTATCGCCAACATAACAATAACCACCGAACGCCATTCACGCAGAAAGAACAACAGGACTATGCCCGTCATGATTATCCCTTCGAACAGGGTGCGCTGAGTATCGGCCAATGAATTGTTAATAAAAATTGACTGGTCATCTGAGACCACCAGCTTAACGCCATTGGGCATTCCCTTCTGGATATCGGCCAGTTCTGCCCTGACATTCCGGACAGTATCAACTATGCTGGCATCACTTTGTTTCTGGATGACTAAGCTGACTGCGGTCTCTTTGTCCATGCGGCTGTATTGTTCAACCTCGGCAAAGGTATTTTCAACTTTCGCCATTTCCCCCAAAGGAACTGTAGTTCCAGTCACTAAATGCACAGGTAGATTTTCGATGTCTTTAACTGTTTTAAACTTCCCAACTAACCTGACATCATATTGAATTCTGTTATTGTTAATATTACCACTGGGCACATTGATATTTTCGGCCTTCAGCAGTTGGATAATTTGGTTCGCCGCAACACCGTAGGACTCCATTTTAGTCCGGTCAATTTCTACCCGGACTTGCTGCTTCTGACCGCCGACCACACTGATGCCGGCTACCCCAGGCACTGTTTCCAGGCGTGCTTTGACAGTATCATTGGCGGTTTCGTAAATCTCACTTAAAGGCTTTTCCCCTGTCACTGCCAAAACCATGATAGGCTCTGCGTTCATATCAATCTTTTGGACCAGGGGTTTTTCAATATCCGGGGGCAGCTGCATCATGGCTTTGTCAACCGCTTTCTGGGCATCCATAGCGGCATAGTCGGCATTAGTGCTCATCGTGAATTCCAAAACCGTAAAAGATACCCCTTCATAAATATAAGATCTGGAGGTTTTTAGCCCGCTTAATGATGCTACAGCTTCTTCTATCTGATTAGTGACCTGACCTTCCATTTCCTCCGGCCCGGCCCCCGGATATTGAGCAACAATGGTGACAATAGGCATATTGGCTTTGGGAAACAAATCTGAGCCAATTTTGGAATAACCGAAAATGCCCAGGACAATAAAAAACATGATAATCATAGACATTGCCGAAGGGCGTTTAATTGCTAATTCAGTTAACTTCATCTGATTCCCTCCCCCGAGTCTCGACCTGCCTTACTTTGATTCCATCAAATAAAACTTCTATTCCTTCCCTGAAGAGGGTGAATAAATCATAGGCCTGATTACCCAGCCAAGTAAGGATACTCTGGTAGAGAATGCCCATAAACTGCCTGACCAGAACCCCTACCGCAAAAGATTTCGCAATCTCTCCCTGTTCCTGACCCATTTCAAAAATCCTGGCAGCCAGCTCCTCAAGCCCACTGCGGGGCACTTCATTGGCTGCAGAATAACAATAATTTCGCGGATCAGAAGCGTAAATTTCGCTCAAAACAGGATGCTCGACTGTCCACTGGGCAGTCTTCTTACACACCAAGACCAGGCGTTCATAAGTCGTCTGCAAACTCATCAATGCCTCCCAGTGCTGCTCCTCCTGAACCCTGACCGCATCCCGCATAAAAGAACCTACAATAGCTTCCTTGGAAGGATAATAATTATAAAGTGTTCTTAAGGCGACATCTGCTTTTTCAGCCACCAGCTGCATGGTAGTTGCCGCATAGCCATATTCGTGTATCAGCGCAATTGTCACCTGCTGGATTTTTGATTTTGTAGCCTCTTTTTTACGTTCACGCATGTTTAAATCAGCCAAAAAAATACCACCTTTTGCATTTTATGCAAACTTGCACTAAATGCAATTTTTCCGCCCATGCATAATTATATTTCCAACGGTCTTTGGCTGTCAATAAGAAATTAGCCCCTGTATCCGGATACTTTGCCGACCCTGTAGTACAAAAACAGAAAGCGGAGTGGCAGCAGCCACTCCGCTTTCGTAATGTTAAGGAAATTATGCCCTATCTCATTCTGTAGATAATTTCCTTAACATTGGGGGTTATAGGGGGTGTGCCCCCTATTGTTCGGGGGTAACAGGAGCGCAGCGACGTCATAGGGGGCTGGCCCCCTATGAACAAGAAAATTGACTTCCATTAATTTGAGTTGAAGAAGTCAATTTTCTTGAGTGTGGGGGTTAGATGATGAAACATCAGCATCTAAACTTGAAATTAAGTTGATTAATCCTGTCTCGACGCCACTATAGGTTAAACAGAAGATCCGCGTAGGTAGGCAGCGGCCAAAGCTCCTTATCCACAATAGTTTCAAGCTTGTCCGCATCTGCCCGGAGATCATTGATGGCAGTAAATACATAGTCTCTGTAGAAAATTGACTGTTGATAAGTGGCGCTGTGCATTTTCTCAGCCTTGGCCTGAACCTGCTCCAGGTCAGTAATGTGTTTTTTCAGTGACACCAGGGCAGCAGATACTTCTGTGAGCAGTTCTTCCTGAGCACCGGTCAACGCTTGCACCCCGGTTGCCTTGATGGTGTTGATAGAATGGGCCAACTCAGTGGTAAATGCAATACATGCGGGTAAAATCTGCCGTTTGGCCATCTCGAGGGCAGTCAAAGCCTCAATATTAATAGTTTTTATATAATTTTCCAGCAATATCTCCTGGCGGGCTTCCAGTTCGGCTTTATTTAAAATCCCGTGCTTTTCAAACAATTCGACATTCTTCTCGGCTGTTAATACAAGGCAGGCGTCTACAGTGGATTGGATATTGGGCAGACCGCGCTTTTCCGCCAGCTTCACCCACTCACCGGTGTAACCGTTCCCATTGAAGATAATTCTGCTGTGGTCTCTAGCAATCTTCTGGACAATTTTTTGGGCTTCAGTATTGATATTCTCCTTGCCTTCCAATTGGTCGGCAATTTCACTGAGGATTTCTGCTACAATTGTATTCAGTACAAAATTGGGACCTGAGACAGATTGGGTGGAACCAACCATCCGGAATTCAAATTTGTTACCGGTAAAAGCAAAGGGGGAGGTCCGGTTGCGGTCACTATTATCTTTGGCCAGCATAGGCAGAGTGGAAACCCCAAGTTTTAATTCTCCCCCATTTTTAGCCCCTGCTTCGTCACCTTTGGCCAGCTTTTCTAAAATTTCGGTCAATTGGTCACCCAGGAAAATGGATATAATCGCAGGTGGTGCCTCATTGCCGCCGAGACGGTGGTCGTTGCCCGGGCTGGCGGCCGAAACCCGGAGCAGGTCTGCATAAACATCAACAGCTTTGATCACTGCAGACAGAAACACCAAAAACTGGGCGTTACTCTGGGGAGTTTCTCCGGGGTCCAGGAGGTTTTCCCCACTATCGGTACTAATTGACCAGTTATTGTGCTTTCCGGACCCATTTACCCCGGCATAAGGTTTCTCATGGATAAGTGCTACCAGGTTGTGATGGAGAGCTACTCTTTTCAGAGTATCCATAATTAGCTGGTTGTGGTCCGCGCCAACATTTACATTATCAAAAACAGGGGCAATCTCGTACTGGGCAGGAGCCACTTCGTTATGCTTGGTCTTAGAGGAAACGCCAAGCTTCCACAGTTCAAGATCCAATTCCTGCATGAAATCGGCAACACGTTCTTTGATGGTTCCAAAGTACTGGTCTTCCAACTCCTGGCCCTTGGGAGATGGAGCACCAAAAAGGGTTCGGCCTGTCAAAACCATGTCCCGGCGCTTAAGGTACAGGTCTTTATCCACAAGGAAATATTCCTGTTCCGGGCCAACGGTAGCAATAACCTTGGAGGCTGCGGTATCGCCAAAGGCCCGTAAAACCCTGAGAGCCTGCTTTGATAAAACCTCCATCGACCGCAGCAGGGGAGTTTTCTTATCCAGCACCTCTCCGGTGTAAGAAACAAAAACGGTAGGAATATATAAAGTTTTACCCTTCAAAAATGCAGGAGATGTTACATCCCAAGCCGTATAACCTCTGGCCTCAAAGGTGGCCCTGAGTCCTCCCGATGGGAAAGAAGAAGCATCCGGTTCTCCTTTGATCAGTTCCTTGCCTGAGAACCCAAGAATCACCCTGCCGTCTGAAGTAGGTGAAATAAATGCATCATGTTTCTCAGCAGTAAGCCCGGTCATGGGTTGAAACCAGTGGGTGAAATGGGTCGCGCCTTTCTCGATTGCCCAATCCTTTAAAGCGTTAGCTACAACTTCAGCTACATTGAGATCCAACTGTACCCCTTCATCGATGGTTTTTTTCAGAGCTTTGTAGATTTGTTTGGGCAAGCGCTCCTTCATTACCGCATCGCTAAAAACGTTAGAGCCAAACACCAGGTCTAATCCTTGGCTATCTGGAACAGCTTTTTGATAATCATTATTACACATTTATTGAATCCCCTTTCATTCTGTAAAAAATTAAAATGTAGTCAGATATTTTTCAATTTCCCATTTCGACACTTTAGTCCTGTACTCATCCCATTCCATCAATTTGCCTTCAACAAACTTGGAAAACACATGGTCACCCAAGGTCTCTCTGACAAGGTCACTATTTTTGGCTTCATCTATAGCCTCTTTGAGACTGGCCGGGAGGCTGGCTATTCCGGCTGCTGCCCTTTGCCCGGCATCCATGTGATAAATATTGGCAGTTGTTTCGGCAGGAGGCTGCAGTTTATGCTTGATTCCATCAAGTCCGGCGGCCAGTGCGACAGCTATTGCCAAGTAGGGGTTACAGGCCGGATCCGGGTTTCTCAGTTCAACCCTGGTGCTGGGGCCGCGCTTAGCTGGAATTCGAACCAGGGCGCTCCTGTTAGCGGCAGACCAGGCTAGATAAACGGGAGCTTCGTAACCGGGAACCAGCCGTTTGTAAGAGTTCACTGTGGGGTTGGTTACAGCTGCAATGGCCTGGGCATGTTTTAACAGACCGGCTATATAGTTGTAAGCATCCTTACTTAATTGCTTGGGGCCTGCAGGGTCATAAAAAGCGTTTTGCCCGTTTTTATACAAAGACTGGTTCAAATGCATTCCTGAGCCGTTTATCCCAAAAATCGGCTTTGGCATAAAAGTGGCATGCAGGCCATGGCGCTGGGCAATAGTCCTGACCACAAATTTAAAGGTCATTACTTTGTCAGCTACATCAAGGGCATCAGAGTATTTAAAGTCAATTTCATGCTGGCCTGCGGCCACTTCGTGGTGGGAAGCCTCAATTTCAAAGCCTAATTTCTCCAGTGCCAGGACCATATCCCGGCGGGCGTTTTCACCAAGATCAATGGGGCTCATATCAAAGTAACCTGCTTTATCATGGGTAATAGTAGTAGGCCTGCCCTGGTCATCAACCTGAAATAGAAAGAACTCAGCTTCAGGCCCCACATACATGGTATAACCCATATCCGCAGCTTTTTGCAGGGTCCTTTTCAGCACAAAACGCGGGTCTCCTTCAAAGGGGCTGCCGTCCGGTTTATAAATATCGCATATCAGCCGGGCCACTGCACCATCCTGCGGTCTCCAGGGGAATACCAGAAAAGTATTGGGGTCCGGCTTTAAGTACATATCAGATTCTTCAATGCGGGTAAACCCTTCGATTGAAGAACCATCAAACATTAATTCTCCGTCAAGTGCTTTTTCCAATTGTTCAACTGTAACCGCTACGTTTTTCAGGACTCCGTAAATATCAGTAAACTGCAGCCGGACAAATTTTACGTTCATTTCCTTCGCTTTTTCAAGTACATGTAATTTATCCATACTCACATAACACCCTTTCTAAAAATATTTTAGACTTCGTGAGCCAAGATAATAGCTTTAGCCACCGATTTCATCGAAACACGCTTATTCATACTTTGTTTCTGAATGCGTTTAAAGGCCTCAGCTTCGGAAAGTTTAAGGGAATCCATTAAAATACCCTTGGCTTTATCAACAAGCTTTCTGGTTTCAATCAGATTTTTAAGCTTATCAACTTCCTGCTCAAGATACCTGATTTTCCTAAAATCCTTCAGAACTATATCAATTATAGGAAGAAGGCTCTTTTCTGTAACTGGTTTAATTATATAAGCAAATGAATACCCCTCAGCCACCAGTTCATTTATTGTATGGTGGTCACCTTGTGTCATCAGGATTACAGGTGCTAGTCCGTCATCTTCTATGATATAGGCAAAATCCGAGACATCCATTACTACCATTTTGGCATCTAAAATAACCAGATCGGGTTGTCTCGTCCGGACAAGCTTTAGGGCTTCCAAGCCATCATCAGCTTCACCGACAACAACGTGTCCCGCCTGATTCAAGATCGCCTTCAGACATTTACGGGATTGTGCATCTGAATCTGCAATAACTACCCGTGTTTCAGCAGCCATTTTGAGCTTCTCCTTTCCCCCGAAAATATAAAAAGCCCTCGGATTACGAGCATCAGCTCAAAAATCCTGAGGGCTTCTTCGCCTTGGATGGGATACGCCTTTGTATCGCCTGATATATATTTTATGTGTATAATTATATCAAAAAGTTATGGGATTGCAATATAAAATTTTTTCTGAAAAAGTATTTTTTAGGTATTGACCGCTTCCTCTTTGGCGGATAAATTGCCCGCTCCTTCGGAAAGCTGAGTAAAGGGGCGTACATGTGAAAAGTCCACACCGGCATAAGCTGCAATACCGTGTTCACAATAATCCATGCCTTCCAACTCCTCTTCCACAGTAACCCTGATGCCGACTGAAAATTTCAAAATTAAGAATACTGCAGCCGTCGCCAGGAAGGCCCATAACGATACCGCCCCTACTCCCAGAGCCTGAACGCCTAATAATTTGAGACTGCCGGTATAGATCAAACCGCCCTTTTCGGCAAAGATGCCCACAGCCAGTGTACCGAAGGTCCCACATGCCCCGTGAACCGCTATCGCCCCAACCGGGTCATCAGCTTTTAGCCAGTCGAAGAACTGCACTGCCAAAACTACCAGTATCCCGGCACTGCCACCGATAACAACTGCACTGGCCGGTGTAACATACGCACACCCGGCGGTAATTGCCACCAGACCAGCCAAAGAGCCGTTGATAATCATGCTGGCATCTGGTTTTTTATATTTCCACATTGTAAATAACGCGCTGAGTGTTCCACCCGCGGCAGCGGCCAAGTTTGTATTCACAGCTATGCGGGCAATATTTAAGTCAAGTCCGGAAAGTGAACTGCCCGGATTAAAACCGAACCAGCCAAACCAGAGCATAAAGGCCCCTAAGGCCGCCAGAGGCAGGTTATGAGCCGGGATTACGTTTAAACTCCCGTCTTTATTATATTTGCCTTTTCTCGGACCTAATACCAGCACAGCTGCCAGGGAAGCCCAGCCCCCTACAGAATGCACCGCCGCCGAGCCGGCAAAATCCATCATCCCAAGCTTAGCCAGCCAGCCCTCAGGATTCCAGATCCAGTGTCCGGCTACAGGATAAATTAGCGCTGTGGCCAGCAAACTGAAGATCATGTATGGCCCAAATTTCATTCTTTCGGCCACGGCGCCGGAAACAATTGTGGCCACTGCAACAGCGAAAGCAGCCTGAAAGATCCAATAAGCGTAAATAGGTATCCTCAGGTTCAGGTGTCCAAAATTGCCGGTTAAGAATACACCGCTGGTGCCAAACAGCCCCGCCCTGTCCAGGCCGTACATGATTGCAAATCCGAAGGCCCAGTATCCAAGCATGCCAATGGTGCAATCGGCAAAGACCTTCATGATAATATTCAGCGAATTTTTACTCCTGATAAAACCCGCTTCCAAAGCAGCAAAGCCGCCTTCCATAAAAAACACCAGAGCTGCACAAAGAAGCACCCATACGGTGTCTAACCCCTGAGCTAAATTATTAATCGTAATCTGCATTGATTTTTCCTCCCCTCCCCCATTAGGGGGTATTTTTTTAAATCAGTGACAACAAAAAAAGATGCCTATCGCGAGGGCATAACATCCCCTTCCGATTGGCATCTTCGCCTGTTATTCTAACTACAATGTTATTTTAAATTAGGGCTTAGATGGCATCTTCGCCACTTTCCCCAGTCCTGATTCGGATTGCTTTTTCCACAGCGCAAACGAAAATTTTGCCGTCACCGACTTCTCCCGTCTTTCCTGCCGTGGCAATTCTATTAATAACCTGTTCTACAAATTTATCTTCAACAACGATCTCAATTTTGATTTTATCAAGTAAGTTAACGGTATACTCCTGCCCCCGGTAAACTGAAACATGCCCCTTTTGGATGCCGCATCCGGCTACCTGAGAGACAGTCATGCCGCGAACTCCAATCAGAGCCAAAGCCTCTTTAACCTCATCCAGCTTAGAAGGTCTGATAATTGCCTCAACCTTTTTCACCCGTACCTCCCTAGTAATTGTCATTTCAGTGTGTCAGGATAGTCAACCGGCTTCATCGCCAGTTAATGAATTTGAGAACCCATACTCGTATTATAAGGCAGAAATTCAGTACCGGTCAATAAAAAGTTAAGGAAGTGCCCCACATATTTGACAGAACCCGGCCCAGGTTGCAGCCCAATGCCGGTCGCTGGAAAACTGTATTTCAGGGTTGTTGTCTGGATGATGATCAACCAAATCATCAACAGAACAACCGATATACTCTGCAATTTCATAGATTGGCAGTTTCTTTCAAGGTGATCCGTAAAATTTTGCGACAAGCGTATCACTTTTTTCTTTAAGCAGGGGGGCTCTGTATATAAAAATATGGATAATGGGAAGTTAATCTACCGCAACATTTTTTATATTTTTTCCAACTACCACAAGGGCAAGGATCATTTCGGCCAATCTTTTTATGTTTTCCCGGAACATTATCTAATGGCGGATATGAATATGGTATTCCTTGTTTTTCAAAATAAATTTTGTCAATCAGTCTCGAACCCGTAGGCCAAAAGAAAAGACTCTGATTAGTTGCATTCTTAATACCTTTATCAAAATAATATCCCTCAATTACATCTAGTTCGTCAGAAGATATTATGTCTTTATGGCGTTCTATTCTCCAAACAATATAATCAATAAAATCCTGGGTACCTTTATTGAGATACTTATTGATCTCAATAATATTCTCAAAATCGTGCAAGTTACATATCCACGGATAAGGTTGATCATTCTCTTTTTCTAACAACAATGATGTGTTAACCGCAATATTTCCAAATTGGTTGAGAGTCAAAACGAAAGGCAGTATTTGCTTGGTAGATATTTCGTTAATCATAAATGCTTCTGTTTTGTTTTCATAAAGTGGCAAAAACATCACAAATTAGATGGTAAAATGATATGAAGTCTGCTACTTTTAATGATTTCAAATTTTCTAATTCTTCGTCAAATGGTGAGTAGAGAGTTCGCATTAAATTTTCTGTTTGCCTATCATATCGTAATATGCCTGTATCAAAATATGAAGTAAACGCCTCCATTGATACTAAATTTCTTTTTACCACTTCTAAATCAGTGCTTGCAGAAGCATCACCAAAATCCAGAAATGTTCGTGTATACTCAAATGTAATTTCCTGAACGGCTTTCTCTAATTCATCATAACATTCTAATTCTTCGTATATAACTCCGTTACTCAAATCTTCGGTACTCATCAATAAGCCGGCTAAATAAGCATATTGTTTTAATGGGGACATAAAATCGGTTTTGTTGAATATATCTGATTGGTCCGTAATATCTTCCGCGTTATTTCCAAGAGTCAAAAAATGAATGCCTATCATACCGAGTAAATCTCTAGTCCCAAATTTCTGCAATTTTTCTTTGAGTTCTTTGATTTTTTTCTCCATATCTAAATCTCCTTTGCTAATGTGCTTAGGCTAGCAGAGCACCAGCCAAAAGATTAGCACCCATAGTCCATACCGATAATAATAAAGAATTGACGCAAGTCGCTGAAAAAATTATCGCTTTAGTTTTCATAGGCAACCCCTCCTTGTGATTTAACGCTAATACTTCAGTAATATCATGTATTAAACCAATGATGGCATAGACCATGAACCCTAAAACTAAGACTGGCGTATAACTCCGTAACCCTTGCTCTGCAAGCCTAAACCCACTACAAATTACGTTACATATTTCAACTTCCCATTATTAGCCTACTTGGCAGTTGGTTCTTGTTATAAACATTACCCGAAGTACAAATTCCTCCAGCAAAACAGAGCAACCAGAACAACTTACGTTTATCCCCAAAGCAACCCTTGCATTGTCTAATTTTCCCAGCTAATAAATATTATAAGTTATCCCGTCATATGTTGTCTATATTTCCCGATAAACTTATCCTAAACTTTATGCTTGCCCCAATCCCCTCCCCCCTTAGTTATCCACAATTCCTGTAAAAGCATAATTTCCCTGGTAAATACAAAAAAGGCGACAAGCCCTAATTTCAAGCCGCTTCTTGAAAAACAGGTTTGTCACCTTATCTTGGCAAAGTAACTATCTATTGATAAAATACACCGCCGCCGATTTTGGGGCGGTGCAACTTTTAACGATTTCAGGTCTTACACACCCCTATTATACTTCATCGTACTCATCTGCCTCTACATCGGCGAGTTCCTTCAATTCACGCAGTTTTTCGGTAAGCAAGGTCTTATTCGGCAGATGGAGTTGATAATCTGCGACGAGCGCAGGCGACAGGCTTCGGCTCAAAGCGTACTCTACGACCATATCGTCCTTGCCGGCGCAGAGAATCAGACCGACGCTCGGATTCTCGTTCGGCTTGCGGACATCACGGTCGAGGGCTTCAAGGTAGAATTCTAATTGCCCCAAATGCTCCGGCTTGAAGTCGGTTACCTTCAGTTCAATCGCCACAAGGCATGACAATTCGCGGTTGTAGAACAGAAGGTCGATATGGAAGTCTTTGTTGCCGACCTGAACTCGGTATTCCTCCCCAACAAAAGTGAAGTCCTTGCCAAACTCCAAGATGAAGTCGCGGATGTTCGCCACAATGGACTTCCGCAGTTCCTTTTCCTTGTGGTTCTCTGGAACATCGAGGAATTCCAGAACATAGCTGTCGCGGAGCGCGGTCAACCCCGTGTTCTTAGCATGGAAAAGTTTGTTGCGCTCATCGGAAATCATCGTGCGCTCGAAAAGCATACTGTCAATCTGCCGCTCCAATTCGCGCTTGGTGTAATTGTTCCGACTGCAAAGAAGCAAATAGAACTCCCGCGCCTCTTCGGTTTTAGCCCGCGACATAATCAGCAGGTTCTGCGTCCAGCTAATTTCTCGCACCAATGGTGCGAGTTTTTCGTTTTCGCAGTACGTCTCGTAAAACTGCCGCATACGCCAGATGTTTGAAGCCGAAAAACCTTTGATGTCAGGATGCTCCGCCTGAATGAATTGTGCAAAGTCTGGCTCTGCTTACAAGGATATCAATGGGCTTCTTTTGTTCGTTGTAAATGGCCCTGCCGATGATTTGCATTGCTTCAATCGGACGAATGCCGCCATCGGGAATCACTATATAAAGGTCGAAATCACTATCATCCGTTGGTGTTCCATATGCATAGGAGCCAAAGAGATATCGTCACCCACTTTAAGCTTATTATAAAGTCACTATCTTGATTGTACCACAAAATCTGCCATTTAGTCACCGAAAGTCAAATTAAGAACACTTAAACCAGTACACCCACACCAATGGCTTTGCTGCATTTTCACAAAAAATTGCTCCCCGCAATCAGGGAGCAATTAACTACTATTCACATTTTCGATCAATCTAATCGGGGTACTGATTAGCACCAGCAATTTCCGGTTCAGCCCTTACCCTCTGCGCCTCTTACTTACTCTTACTTACTCTTACTTACTCTTACTTACTCTTACTTACTCTTACTTTACTCTCTCTTTTCAATCTCCGCGTCATCTTTTCAAATTTCTTCTTTACTGAACCATCTCCTTAGCCTTATGTGCATAATCAATGGCTAATCCCAGAGAATCCATAGCCTGCACAGGGTTATGGAAGCCCCGGCTGTTTTCGGCGGCCACCCAGTCCCAATACCACTGAGCCTTTACAACCAGCTCTTGGGCTTCATTAATTTTTGTTTTATCTGCATTGGAGTTTTCGAGTCCCTTTTTGATAGCTTGATGAGCTTCTGCGATAACCTTGGCTGCCGTTGTCTGCATCTTGAAGGTCTTGGTCTGGGTGTTTAAAACTCTGTCTTTAAGCCAGGTTGTGCCCTGTTTATGACAGGTTTGGCAGGAAACATCAATGGTTTTCAGAGGACTGGTCCACCAGTGAGAAGAAATTTTTTTACCGTCCTCACGCATATACGGCATATGGCAGTCTGAACAGCTTACACCGGCCGAACCATGAGTTCCATTGCTCCAGGTCTCAAATTCCGGATGCTGCACCTTTCTCATTTTAGCCTTTGAATCAGGATGCTCCCAATCTGTAAAATTCATTTTGTCATAATAAGCACTGATTTGAGTTGGCTCCATACCGTCCTTCCACGGATAAGTGACCACCTGGGAACCTTTTTGGAAATAGTACTCAACATGGCACTGGCCGCAGACATAAGACCTCATCTCTTGCTGAGTAGCTTTATTTACATCAATCCCGCGTGTCTTCATAGCCTCTATAAAGGCTGGCCTGGTGACCTTAAGATCCATTGTTTTCGGGTCGTGGCAATCAGCGCACGCTATCGAATGCTTTGCCTGCTTAGCAAGTTCTACCACAGGGGTAGTATAATATGCCGGACCCAATTGCTTCATCAGTTTTGGAGCAGTAGGGGTTTTACAGGAAAGGCAGGTGCCGGGTGTTGCGGCGTTGACCCTTTTGCTTGCTAACATATCCTGCAGGGCATATGTATGACCCCGTTCTTCATTATATTCTTTGCTAAAACTATATCCTTTGAAAAGCTCCAATATCTCAGGCTCCACAATATATTTCGACTCTTTTACCGAACCGCCGAAATCAGTTTTGGACATCTCACTATTCTTAAGGTAGCTATTATATTGTGATGGATAGTATTTACCCCAAACCGCAGGATCCAGTTCATTTTCATCAATTGCAACGATTTTTGCGGTATTTTCAGTCTTTCCGCTACACCCGGCAAAAAGAAACAATGTTGTGCTCAGTATAATAAAAATCAATCCACGCAATACCTTTTTCATATCTTAAACACCTTCTTCAGCTCGAATTGTATGTTAGTCATGAACTAAATTCCTGTGGCAGTTCGTACACATCTGATCCTGCCCTATACCGGTGTGCTCTACCGTGGTTTGATGACACCTGATGCAGTTAGCAGTAATTATTTTCTTAGTCTCGTCTGTTGCCTGTAATACCTGGGGCACTTCTCCCAGAGTCGTTACATAGAGATCATGCAATCCAGCTTTGGTTTTAAAAACTACCTTAGGTATATATGAGTTTGGGGCATGACACTCAGTACACTTAAACTGCTTGTGACCTGAGTCTTGTAATGTCTCATAAGGTTCCTGCATCGTGTGGCAGTTGAGACAAAACTTGGCATTATCCGAATAGCTAATTGCTTTATCAGTAAGTAAAAACAAAAAACTCAGCATGCCTGTCACGAAAGTTAATAAAATTACCTTTGGTTTTATTTTAGCCATCATCTTACCCCCCCCTTTTATTAGTCTGACATGATAGAAAAAGACGCTTTTCAGGATTTTAACATCCGGAAAAGCGTCCTCGCTGTATAATACATCCTAGTATCATATATTTTGTAGTTATCATCATCATGCCATTAACTGGTTTTTGCATTAGATAGCTTCTTCTCCGCCTTCACCGGTTCTGATACGGACGGCATTTTCCACAGGATAGACAAATATTTTGCCATCACCGATTTCGCCTGTCCTGGCGGTATTTACTAGTATCCGGATAACCTCATCCACCCATTTGTCTCTGATGACTATTTCTATCTTAATTTTAGCAATAAGATCAATAGTGTATTCAGTACCCCGGTAAACCTCTTTTTTGCCTTTTTGCAGGCCACAACCAACAACCTCGGTCACTGTCATCCCATGGATACCGAATTTACCAAGGGCGTCCTTAATATCATCCAATTTTGCCGGACGTATAATGGCTTCGATTTTTTTCATAATTATTTCCCCTTTCGTGGTGTTTTCAATTTACCCGCACCGCGGAAGAGTCGGCAACCTTTTCCCGGATCTTGCCCTTACTCAGTGATGCCGACATCACCAGATCCCGATATGCCTCTTCGCCATGCATGGTTAAATCAAGTCCTGTCATTTCCTCGTCAGCTGTAGCTCTTAATTTGGTAAAGATACCTACAAGCTTAAGTATTACAAAAGTCCCGATTGCTGCCACTGCATAGGTTGCAATGATACTAATGATTTGGGCTTTCATTAACCCGGGGTTCCCGTAGAACAGTCCGTCCACCCCGGCCGGGTTAATTGCTTTGGTAGCAAAGAGGCCGGTAGCTATAGCTCCCCATGTTCCGCCAAGTCCGTGACAGCCAAAAGCATCGAGGGCATCATCATAGCCCAATTTTGATTTCAAAACACTAACCCCGAGATAACAAACCACTCCACCGACAAGGCCTATCACCAGGGCAGCCAAAGGTGTGACAAAACCTGATGCCGGAGTAATGGCTACGAGACCTGCTACAGCACCACTGGCAGCACCCAGCACTGTTGGCTTGCCATGATGTAACCATTCAGCCAGCAGCCACGACAAAGCCGCTGCGGCAGCAGAAGTATTGGTTACTACAAAAGCGTTGGTGGCCAGCCCGTTGGCTGCCAGGGCACTTCCTGCATTAAAGCCGAACCAGCCAAACCAGAGCAGTCCTGCCCCCAAAACTGTCATCGGCAGCTGGTGCGGCAGCATGGGTTCTTTGCCATAGCCCTTCCTTTTGCCCAGAACAAGAGCAGCGACCAGGCCCGATACCCCTGAACTGATATGGACCACCGTACCTCCGGCAAAGTCTAGGGCCCCCAGGTTGCGGATCCACCCATCAACACCCCATACCCAGTGTGCCAAGGGGTCATAAATTAGGGTTGCCCACAGTACCATAAAAGCCAGAAAAGCCGGAAATCTCATTCTTTCTGCAATTGATCCGGTGATTAAGGCCGGAGTAATTATAGCAAACATTAACTGGAACATGGCAAACATCTGATGTGGAATGGTTGCCGCATAATCCGGATTCGGGACCATTCCCACATCCTTAAAACCAAGCCAGTTGAGACTGCCGATCAGGTGGCCTTTATCTGGACCAAAAGCCAGGGTATAGCCAATCAATACCCATTGTACAGAAATCACAGCAATAAGTATAAAACTCTGCATGAACGTACTTAAAACATTTTTCCGGCGGACCATCCCTCCGTAAAACAGGGCCAGTCCCGGTGTCATCAGCATTACCAGAGCACCGGCAATTATCATAAATGCAGTATCACCCGTATCAATCGGTGACGTTTCGGCTCCCCAGGCTATACCCGGAAATACCATTAGCAACAATAAAGAAACAGCAAAAGCAATCTTACCAGTTTTCATCGGTGTCACCCTTTCTAGAAATTTCTATTAATTAAACAACTAGCTCCCTATCAGGAACCGGCGCCAATTCCCAATAGAGAGCTTCGTTGCTCAACCCATAATTTTCATCCGACTTTGCACAATAAAAAAACGCTTTGCGGAAGAGATTCTTCCCAAAGCGTCATTGCCTAATAGGTACATCAACGTACCGCTATTTAATCTATAATTGATATTATCATAGATGTTCGTAGATTTCAATAGGGTTTCGAAAAGAACACAGGACCACGTCAAAGTCATGCCTAACCCAGACACAGCGCGATCTGTGAAATAATAGTGGCTTTTTTCTTTATGGACTGGTAAAATAGAGTCAAAAAAATCATANACAAGAACTCCTATCGTTTTCGGTTATAACGGAGACGTTTTTTAAAAAATTAGTTGAGTAATTGGATATCTCTGTTTACTGACTTTGACGGAGACCTGGAAAAGAACATTGTATACAGCCCGCTGCCAAAAAATTATTCGACCAGCAGACCCTAGCCTGACACATTATCTCCTATTGCAGCGTGTTCCCCAGAGTTGCTGGCTCTTTTGTCACTGAAGTGGCTTGTAACCTTGAGGAGCGGAGGTGTGACTATCGTGGATACCAATACCATCACAACTATACCAGTGTATAGCGTATTATCAATAATGTTCCCCTGTAGGCCAATGGCTGCTATGATCAGGGCAATTTCACCCCTGGAAATCATGCCGACGCCTATAACTATCGACTTATCCCAATTAAACCCGGATATCTTGGCTCCTAAACCGCAACCAATCACCTTGGTTAATACAGCGATTAAAGATAATATTATTACAAATACCCATCCGCTGCCAAGGGCCCCGACCTCAGCCTGTAAACCGATACTGACGAAAAAAACAGGTATCAAAAAAGAATATCCTAACCCTTCCGACCTTTCCAATATTTCATCCTTGTATTTGGTTGTACCTATAATGATTCCGGCTATATAAGCTCCGGTTATATCGGCTACCCCTGACATTTCCGCTAATACGGAAAAAACGAAAACGAGCATCAAGGCCGCCGCTGTTAAGCCCTGGTTAACCGGTGAGCGCCGCACCCACTTCAAGAACGGCGGTATAGCCAGTTTCCCAATATAGGAAGCAAGAACAAAGAATAATACCATCTTAGCAATTAAGAGCGAAACCCCGGTCACCCCGCCTCCCCCGGCTCCAGCCAGTCCAAGTACAAGGGTAAGGACGATTATGCCAAGAACATCATCGATTACAGCCGCTCCCAGGATAGTCATGCCAACTTTAGTTTTAAGCCGGCCTAATTCCCGCAAAGTCTGGGCCGAAATACTTACACTGGTTGCTGTCAAGACTGTCCCGATGAACAAAGGTACAAACCCGGAATAACCTGCCAACATGGCATATAAAGTGCCGACACCCATTGGCAGGGCCACTCCGCCAATTGCTGTAAGGGTTGAGGCAAAACCGGCTTTTTTAAATTCCTCTACATCGGTCTCCATTCCGGCTAGAAACATAAGGACGATTACCCCTAGTTCAGCCAGGAGCTTTAATGTTTCGGTTTCATGAAGCAGTCCAAGGACCGAAGGACCAATAATTATCCCAACCAAAAGCTTGCCAAAAACGGTAGGCTGCCCGAGTTTGTCACTAATAGTCCCCGCCGTTTTCACTGCACCAATAATAATGACTAACTGCAGAAGTAAACTCTCATTGATCAATTCTTTAATTACGTTTAACCACTCCATACCCTCACCCCTAAAAGCATTTTTAAACTGCACCTTTCAAGCTCAAACACACATATATATCATACTATAAATCGAACCTTTTCCAAACAGTTTGTTCCCCAATTATAAACTTGCCTAGTTGAACGGTAGATATCAAGATGTTAGTGGAAAAAAATTGACACTGATGTTTTTTCAATAGTCAAGCAACTTTCGCTGACAAATCTCATAAAATAGATTTCGAAACAGATAGTTTTCGATACAATGACGTATCGGTTGGCAATGAGGCCACTGGGAACATCCATCCCGGTGGCCTTTCCCTATTGGGACGGGCCGGGGTGGCAGCAATAGATTTTTAAATTTAGGAGGACGATTGCATGTGTGGTATTGCAGGTTGGCTTAACTTACACAGCGATATTTCAAAAAAAAAGATCTTAGTTGAAAAAATGTCCGCAACCCTTGCCCGACGGGGGCCTGACCAAGCAGGCATCTGGGTCTCGGAGTCTGCCGTTCTGGCTCACCGCCGTCTTATCGTTGTAGACCCCGCAGGGGGGTGCCAGCCCATGGTCCGCAAGCGAGGAAACCAAACATACATTCTGGTATACAATGGTGAATTGTACAACACAACAGAGCTGCGGGACGATTTAGTAGGACTTGGATACAGGTTCCAGGGGCATTCTGACACGGAAGTTTTGCTGGCCTCCTACATGGAATGGGGTGCCGGGTGTGTAGAACGCTTTAACGGGATTTTCGCCTTTGCGGTCTGGGATGTTCTACAACAGTCACTGTTTCTGGCCCGTGACCGTTTTGGGGTAAAGCCCCTCTTTTACACCCTTTGTGGCGATTCCTTTCTTTTCAGTTCGGAATTGAAGGCCTTACTGGCTCATCCTTTGGTAAAGCCTGAGTTAGATAGCGAAGGCCTAGCAGAAATTTTTGCCCTGGGTCCCTCCCATTCACCGGGCCACGGGATCTTTAAAAATATCCGGGAGGTCAAAGCCGGCCATTCTCTAATCTATAATTGTAATGGCATCCAAACTCGTCGTTACTGGCAGCTTGTGAGTGCCGAACATCCGGATGACCTTGCTGTCACAATAATTAAGGTCCGGCAGCTACTGCATGATGCCGCGTACCGGCAACTGGTCGCCGATGTACCAGTCTGCACACTGCTCTCAGGTGGCTTGGATTCCAGTGCCCTGACAGCTATTGCGGCTAATTCCTTGCACTCCCAAAGCCAGGAGCCCCTACACACCTTTTCTGTCGACTACGCCGATAATGACCGGCATTTTCAGGCCACTCAGTTTGAGCCGACAACTGACGAGCCATGGGTGAAGCTCATTTCCGAATGCTTTGGCACCCACCACCATTTTATCAAAATAGATACCCCCCAGTTGACAGATGCCCTCATTGATGCTATGCGGGCCCGAGATCTGCCGGGAATGGCTGATATAGATTCTTCCCTCTACCTGTTCTGCAAAGAAATAAAGAAATTCGCCACTGTAGCCCAGTCCGGTGAATGTGCCGATGAAGTATTTGGGGGTTACCCCTGGTATATGCAGGAAGAGTCCCTAACCTGCGGCACATTTCCCTGGCTGCGTTCTATAGAGCAGCGTAAGCAGGTGCTTTCATCCGAACTGGTGAATTATATTCAGCCTGACGATTACATAGCCAGGAGATATTCCGAAACTATCGCCGAAGTCCCGCAATTGCCAGGAGAAAATCCTCTTGAAGCCCGTCGTCGGGAGTTATTTTACTTAAATCTAACCTGGTTCATGCCCCAACTTTTAGAGCGCAAAGACCGCATGAGTATGGCTGCCGGCCTGGAAGTCAGAGTGCCCTTTTGTGACCACCGCCTGGTAGAATATGTGTGGAATATTCCATGGCATATGAAAAGCTGCGGAAACAGGGAAAAGGGTATCTTACGGGAAGCATTGCATGGGATATTACCAAAGGAAGTACTGAACAGGAAAAAGAGTCCCTATCCCAAAACACATAACCCAGCCTACCTGTCCGCTGTTACCAGACAGCTGCGGGAAATCATCCATGACCCGGCATCACCGCTGCTCCCTCTGATAAATAAAGAAACAGTTTTAAAAATAACCCGCGCTGAAAGTGACATTTTTGATAAGCCATGGTTTGGACAGTTGATGAAAGGCCCACAGCTCTTTGCTTTTCTGATTCAGGTAGATACATGGCTAAGGGAGTACAAAATCAGTATCAATTAAATTTCAAAGGCAGTGATTATAGCTTCGGCAATTGTTTTCATAGATGTCCTTTTCTTCATACTCTGCTGCCTGATTCTTCGGAAGGCCTCTTCCTCTGATAAACCATTAGCATTCATTAGAATACCCTTGGCCTTTTCAATTGTTTTTCTGGCCTCTAAATCATCTTTCAGGCGCCGTACTTCGCTCTCCAGGCTGACCATTTTATTGAAAACCGAATATGCGTACTCAACCACAGATAACATATGTAATTGATCAAAAGGCTTAACCAGCACAGGATATGTCCAAGACTGGCCGGGTTGGCGGGTGAAATCAAAGTCCTTCTCCGCATAATCAACCATTACTACTACCGCGCACAACCGGCCGTCTTCGATTATATTTGCTAACTCCAGGCCGCTTCTTACCGGCAGGTTGGCAGCCGTTATAAACACCTCAGGCTGCATAGTTCTCAGCATTTTAAGAGCCGTGGCCCCATCACCTGCTTCACCGACTATGGTATAACCTGCCTGAGTAAGCATTCCGGCCAAGTTTTTGCGGAACGAGGTATCTTTTTCAGCTAACAAAACTCTCATTTTCTGCATCCCGCTTCCGTTGAATTCACTATTTATATACCCGCGGTACCCGGTCACTGATCATACAAACAATTTCATAATTTATGGTTCCGATTAATCCTGCGAGTTCGTCGGCAGTTATTTGCCCGTCCTTTTGCCGGCCAATCAGGACCACCTCATCCCCAGCCTTGATCCTTTCGGGTAAATCAGTGACATCGACCATAAACTGATCCATGCAGATTGTGCCAATTTGCGGCACTCGCCGGCCTTGTACCAGAACAGTGGTTTTGTTTGAAAGAAGCCTGGTGTATCCGTCAGCATAACCCAGCGGAATTGTGGCTATCAGAGATTCCCGTTCAGTTATATATCTTCTTCCGTAGCTGATACTTACGCCCGCCGGTACAGCTTTAACCTGCGCAATTCTGGCTTTAAGACTCAAAGCCGGCTGCAGGTCAATCTTGGCGTGTTTTTCTTCATCAAATGGATTTAACCCGTAAATTGAAATCCCTGCCCTGACCATGTCCAGATGCATATCTGGCAGCTCCACGATAGCAGCAGTATTGGCGGCATGTTTGAGCGGGATATGCAGACCCTGCTGTTTTAACCGGGAATCCAGTTCAATAAATTGTTTATATTGCCAATATGTATACTCTTTATCCTGAGCCTCAGCTACCGCAAAATGGGTGAATAACCCCTCGACTTCAATCCCCGGTAGTCCGGCAAGTTTCAGAATCTCGAGCGGTGTATTGACATCAGCAATTGTAAATCCAATCCTGCCCATACCGGTATCTACTTTTATATGTACCCTGGCGGTTCTGCCCAGGCTCACGGCAGCCTGGGAAATAACCTCCGCCATAGCGAAATCATGTATCGTTTGTGTAATATTCAATTTAACCAGATCAGATGCCTGTTCTGCCGGAGTATATCCCAAAATTAAGATTGGGGCACTGATGCCGGCTTCCCGGAGCTGTCGCGCTTCCTCCAGGATAGCGACTCCCAGGTAGTCTGCCCCATGCTGCAAAGCTACCTGGCTGACCGGGAGAGCACCGTGTCCGTACGCATCTGCTTTTACGACAGCCATAAATTTGGACTTAGGGCCTGTTTTGCTGCGCAGTTCCCGCACATTATGAGCGATGACCGCCAGATCGATTTCTGCCCAGACCGGCCTCTCAAATGTCCTCAAGTCCATGCCGTTACTGTCCTTTCCCGGCCAGTGATTTAATTATGTCCGCTCTGCTAATAATTCCGACTAACCGCCCTTCTTTCACCACCGGTACACGATTAATCCCTTTATCATACATAATTGTGGCAATTTCGTCAACCATGGTGTCTTCATCAACAGTGACAGGATTTTTAGTCATCATATCCACAACTTTTATTGCAGACATTTTACGCAGCTCTTCTTTAAGCTCCCGAGGATCTTCCAGATAAATAATCCCGCCAAGGATTTGCAGAAATGCCGGTACATGAGGCTTTTGACTTCTAACCAGCAGGTCCGCTTCTGTAACTATCCCAACTACGGCATCATTAGCATCCACCACCGGAATCCCACTGATTTTATTATCCACCAGCAGCCTGATGACTTCATCAACCGCATTATCAGGATTCACCTTAATCACATCACTTGTCATAATCTCCTTAGCTAACATAAAATCCGCCTCCTTATTTTTTTATTCATTAACAAAAGTTTCTCGTAGCCTGGGGTAAATAATCCAATATATCCCCCGCCATCAAGGATAACATTCCTTTTTCAGCGGCTGCTAAGTCTCCGGCCAGGCCATGGAAATAGGCGCCCGCTGCAGCAGCTTCCAGAGGGGATAAGCCCTGTCCGAGCAGCCCGGCTACCACCCCGGTCAGGACATCACCTGAACCCCCGGATGCCATCCCTGGATTACCGGTAGGATTAATGTAAGTTGTTCCGTCAGGGGAGCAGACTACCGTCCTGCTGCCCTTTAAAATTATAACAGAATTATATTTCCGGGCTGCCGACAGAGCAGCCTCTACTCTATTGTTTTGTACCTGCTCAGTTTTTATCCCTAATAATCTGGCCATTTCACCAGGATGAGGAGTCAAAACAGGCATAACCTTACACCCTGCTACAAGTTTATCTTCTCCGGCTATAGCATTCAAGCCATCTGCATCAATAACCAGGGGAACCCCCATCCCAGTCAGAAGTTCCCGTACAAAAGTGACGGTGCCCGGGTTAGCCGAGAGTCCAGGCCCCAATGCCAGCACATCAGCATTCTGGGCCAATTCCTGCACTTCCAGAACAGCCTCCGGAGCTATGCTGACTTCTTCTGTTTCCGATAGGGGCTTAGTCATCACCTCTGTCAATTTAACTTCCATTAAATCATGCAGGCTGGCCGGTACTGCCAGAGTGACCAGACCGGCACCCGCTTTCAGGGCTGCCGTGCTGGCCAAAGCAGCGGCCCCGGATAGCCCGCCGGAACCTCCCACAACCAGTACACGTCCGTAGGTGCCCTTATGTCCATCAGGTTTCCTGACAGGCATAATATTTCTGACAATTTCAGGTGTAATCAGAAACCTTTTAATATTTTGTGTCAAGATTAGATTGGGAGGTATTGAAATATCGGCAACCGTTAAGTTCCCCACATAGTCGGGCCCCTTTTGAATCAACAGGCCGATTTTGGCATAGGCAAATGTAACGGTAATGGTTGCTTTTATACACGGCCCTTTAACCTCACCTGTATTTGCCTCCAGCCCTGAAGGAATATCCACGGCCACTACGGGTTTACCGGCAGAATTTATTATTTCGATCACGCTGCCCACGTGTTCGGAAACAATACCCTTAAAACCTGTACCAAAAATGGCGTCTACGATTAAGTCAGTATAGACCATTGCTAATTTAACTATATTCAGGCTGTTAGGGTTAATGATAGAATAAACTTTGTGCCCCATAGCCTGCAAAACGTTCAAATTGGTCCTGGCATCTCCCGTAATATCGTTGATGTCTGAAAACAACATCACTTTAACCTGAGCCCCGGCATTAAGAAGATGCCTGGCCACAACAAAACCGTCTCCCCCGTTATTGCCTTTCCCGGCAAATACAGTTACGGTTTTGCCTTTGAGGTCACCTAAAATACGATGAATCTCCTCCATGACCTGCAACCCGGCATTCTCCATTAATACCACGCCAGGTATACCCAATTGGTTTATCGCTGTTTTATCAAGATACTGCATTTCTTCAGCTGTCAGCAAATACAATACGGACACCTCACTTTAGCAAACTACAACAAAAGCGACAGCATATTCCTTGCTGTGACTGAGCGACAGGTTAATTGAATTAACACCCCGGCGCTGCGCTACCTCTCTGGCATTGCCATGGAGCACGATTTCAGGCTTTCCCTCGGGTCCACGGACAATCTCGATCTCAGTCCACCTGAAGGCTCCAATGCCTGTCCCAAGGGCCTTTGCAACCGCTTCTTTAGCGGCAAACCTAACTGCCAGGGAAGCCCACCTGGGTTTGGCCCCACCGCAAGAAGCAATCTCCCCGGAGGTATATATCCTTTTGGCAAATTTCTCCGAACCTTTAAAAGCCTTCTCAATCCGGTCAATTTCAATAATATCGACCCCAGTCCCTTTGATGGGCAATTCTTGCTCACTCCTTAAACGGTAGTGGGGAGTGGAGAGTGGTGAGTGATGTAGAAAATTTTTTTATTCTCCACTCCTCACTACCCACTCCTCACTCCCCACTAAATAAATTCTTACCATATTTCTCCGCTATATTCATTCTGCATAAAAACATAAAACCCTGCAATAAATGCAGGGCTTATCCTTGACAGACTATGCAGTTTCTTCATTCATCTCACTAAGCTGGGCCTTTTCTTCATCACTGAGCATTTTATCGAGGTCGAGGAGTATCAGCAGTCGTTCCCCAACCTTGGCTACTCCGGTGATATACTTGGAATCTATACTGCATACAATCTGTGGGGCAGGCTCAATATTCTGTGAGTTAATCCTTAATACCTCCGATACCGAATCAACTTCAACACCAAAGGTATTTGCATAGACCTGAATGACTATAATTCTGGCATCTCCGGTATATTCAGTCAGTGGAAGGTCAAAACGCTTTTTCATATCTATTATAGGTATTATTTGGCCTCTAAGGTTAATAATACCTTCAACAAACTTGGGCGATCTAGGTACCTTGGTAGTTGCAGTCAACCTGTTAATCTCTTTGACTTGGGTAATGGGCACACCATATTCCTCGCTGCCTAACCTGAATACCACAAATTGATATTCAACCCCAACAGTAGTTTGTTCTTGCATAATGGACACCTCCGAACTTTGTCGCTTAAACCTTACCAGTTTCTTCGACAAAATTACGCAAAATCCTTTATTACATGCCCAATATTTTCCGTAGTTTTTTGGCCTGGGCTCTGCTGACCGGTACCTCACTTTTCTCATTATCTTCTACTATCAAGGTATATGTGCCGTTAAAAAACGGGATAATTTCTTTTACCTTGTGTAAATTAACAAGATAGCAGCGGTGAGTCCTGAAAAATACCGTTGGATTTAAGCGGCTTTCCAGTTCTTTGAGGGTAAAACGGGTAAATAGTTTATCAGTAAAACTTTTTACATACACATAGTCTTGTTCGGTGAAAGCAAAAATGATATCTGATTCATTGACTAAAATTGTTTTTCCCTGTTTTTCCGCCGGAATTCTGTCAATTTTAATTTGCTGCTGTGGTTTTGGCCCGACAGAAATGATCCCCTCAAGATTTGAATCGGTGGATTCTGCCAGTAATTGCCCGCCTGCCATAACTCCTGCCTGCTGCTGCTGTTGTTGAGTAATCTTGATTATTTTGTTAATAGCCTGAGTAAGCCTTTTTTCATCAAAGGGCTTCAGGATATAATCAACTGCATTAACTTCAAAGGCACGCACGGCATATTCGTCATATGCGGTAACAAAAACAACATGCGGCGGATTAGGCATTTCCTGCACCCTGGCACCCACCTCCAGTCCGTTCATGCCCGGCATTTCAATGTCTAAAAACAAAATGGAATAGTCCAGGGCATTAATCAGAGTAAGTGCCTCCTGGGCATTGGTAGCTTCACCCACAACCTCAATGTTGTCAAATTTGTTTAAAAGAAATCTTAGTTCTTTCCTGGCCGGATACTCATCATCAACTATCAGGGCCTTAAGCTTCATTTATATGTTCCCTCCCGTCATCATGAACATCTAAAATCAGTGGTACTCTCATATGAACTGAAGTTCCTTGATCAGTTTCGCTGGTAACCTTCAGACCATACTCTTCTCCAAAAAGACTTTTAAGTCTTTCATTGACGTTAGTAAGGCCAACCCCGTTGCCTGAGCCAAATCCGGGCTGCAGGACCTTATTAATTTTTTCCGGCGGGATGCCAACACCATCATCTTTAACTAATATGCACAGTTCACCATGTTCTTTTTTAATCACTATCTGAACCGCACCAGGCCCACCTTTGGGCAACACACCGTGTTTAACGGCATTTTCAACAAGGGGTTGGAGAGTCAGTACCGGTAACTGATAATTCATGAGATCTGGATCAATATCACGCAAAATACGCAGCCTTTCCCTGAAACGGGCTTTTTCCAATACTAAATAAGTGTTAACATATTCTAATTCTTCCTTCACGGTGTTAAAATGGCCGTGCCTCTTCAGGGTCTGGCGGAAGAAGGTGGCCAGCCGAATCAGGAGCCGGCGGGCAGTTTCCGGATTAGTCCGGCTGAACATAATAATCGTATTTAGAGTATTGAAAAGAAAATGGGGATTAATTTGAGCATGCAAAGCATGTAGTTCGGCTTTGGTCACTAGCTGGGTCTGCCTGTCAAGCTCGGCTAGTTCCATCTGCACACCCAAAAGCTGGGCAATTCCTACAGACAGCTTCACAACATGCGGCGGCATCTGGCCCTCCCTGGTCTGATAAAGCTTAACACAGCCCTCGACCTGTCCTCTGCATTTTAATGGAGCAATAACAGCCGCTTCAAGGGGGCAATTACAGTCTTTAACAGGACATTTCAACATTTCTTTGTTATCAACAATTTTCAGTTCTCCATTTTGCAGCACCTGTTTGGTAGCTTCGGTGAGAATGAGCCGGCCGGGCTGGTGGCGTTCGCAGCCTGCCCCCACATAAGCCAGAACCCGCTCCCGGTCAGTAATAGCTACAGCTGCCACATCACTGATTTTAAGGATAATCTCAGCTGCTTTTTGGGCAGTGTCCTCATTTAGCCCCTGTCTTAAAATCGGCAGGGTTTCGTTAGCAATCTGCAGAGTTGAATCCAGATGCTCCTCGCTGTCTTCCATGCTAAAGGTGACAACTTTCCGGGACTTCGAAAAACCTAACAGCATATTGCAGCCTAAAGCGTTGAAGCCTAAAAATACGGGCGCAATAATCCATGTGTAGCCTGTAACATCAGTTGTTAGAAAAATAAGAATAAATTGTAGCAGGGTCAGTCCCAGCGCGGCGGCGATTACCCGCAATAAATGCATAATTACCTCTCCCTAATTATATTTTACCAAAAGATCGACCCGGCAATTTACTTCTTCGTAATCCTGCATCTTCGTAATCCCAATTTTCTTAATAATTATAAATTATTCTACTAATCTTTCGATATTCCTTCAAATTGTTGCCTCCAAATAATTACTGGAAATATTTCAATGTCCAATTTATATAAAATTATATCAAATCAGGGTTTTTTTGGTTTAAAAATATTAATTTTGGTTATTTTGCCAATAAATTGGTAAAAATAATACAAATATAACTTGTGCTGTTAAGGAGGCGAAGAATATGGCTAAAGCAAAATATGTGTGTGGGCAATGTGGACGTACTTCCGGCCTGCCGGACTTTTGTTGTGGCCGAACCATGGTGCAGAAAGGCAACTTCTACTGCAAGTCCTGTGGTTCCTCAACTGCAATTGCAGGCGACTGCTGCGGTCAACCCATGAGTCAGCTTTAAATTGGTCAAAAAATCCCCCTTGGGGGGTTTTTTGTTATAACACAAACTGCAGCATTAAAGCTGCATAAAAGAGAGGTGCCCCAAAAAAGGCACCTCTCTTTTATCACTTATACAGTATTCGGTGTTTAGTAGCTGAAGCCAGAATTTTTATGCCGATAGCACCGGTAACAAAACCGCCAATATGAGCCCACCAGGCTACCATGTTGCCTGTGACTCCAAGACTGGCAAAGCCGTTCAGGGACTGTAGGATAAACCAGATAATTAAGAAAGCAAAGGCCGGTATTTCAATAAAAGAAATAATTATAAATATCGGCACCAAAGTGAGAACTTTAGCTTTAGGATATGTTAAAAAATATGCTCCCAAGATCCCGGCCACAGCTCCACTGGCTCCGATCACCGGTTCTGCCGCCTGGGGGTTAGCCCAAACCTGAGCAAGGGACCCAACTATTCCGGTGCCTAAATAAAGCAAAAGAAATTTTCCCCGGCCCAGGCGGTCCTCTACATTATCCCCAAATATCCATAGATACAGCATATTCCCCAGCAAATGCAGCCAACCGCCATGAATAAACATCCCAGAAAGCAGAGGAATCACTGCCCCGGAAAAATCCAACTGTCCGGTACTTAAAGCGGCAACCCTCCTTGGGATTATGCCGTAATTTAACATAAAATTACTCAATTGAGCTTGGTTTAACGATAATTCGTAGATGAACACGGCTATGTTAATGATAATTAAGACTATACTGATAATCGGAAATCGCCGTGATCGGATATTGTCTCTAATGGGTATCATGTTGCCTCCGCAGTCATTAATTTTGAAAACCTACTCTTACTATAATATATAATACCCTGCGAAAAGGAAATATATAAAGCAGATATTGTAAGTTTCTCCGGTAAACTAGCCTTCATTTTAAGCTTCGTTAGTGAATCATAGCAGGTATGACCGTTTATGGAAGTTTCCTTTGGGCGGCATCGTCACGAATCTAGCTGTAAAGCGGAGAGCAACAAACCGGGGAGTCCCCGTATGTCCGAAGACGGCGAAGGCCGCCGGGAAGTTTCGCAGGCAGTAAAAGCGAAACGTGAGGCGGCCATCGTGTAAGGAATGCCTTCTGAGCCGTCAAGTTCGGGGACGCCGGTTTGCTGCCGGAGCTTGACAGCTTAGATGAGTAGATGCCGCCCAGGGAAACTGGAGTAAACGGTCATACCTGCGGTGAAATACGGCGAACTGAGAATTGAATGCGAATTTTCGAGTAAACAAAAAAAGGCGTCCATTGCGCCTTTTATCTTTATATAGACTCTTTTATTTGTGTCGTTTATAAACATTTTTCAATAACTGCTTCTAATTTAGACCTGTCTAAATTCCGGCCGATGAATACCAGCTTGCTGCCGCCGGTTTTGGATAAGGTCCCAAAGCTGGTCAAACCGTTTACATAATCAAATGTTGCCGGTCCGGCTGCTGTATCTACAATCCCCTTAGCCCTGTATATTTCACCACAACCTTGCTCTTTCAAAGACTCCAGGATGTTTTTCAGTTTTTCGATGTTAAACAGTCCGGGATACGAGAATACTTCAGAAACAAACTCGTTAGAGTAGTGAAAATGCTTGACTTCTCCCCTGGCCTTGACATCAGGTAAATGAACCTGCCCATAGGAAGCGGGCAGCAGGATAACTTCAGGATACATTGCTGCAATTTTCTGCTGACATTTTTCCGCATCTTCCGGGGAAACCAAATCAGCTTTATTTAAGAGCAGGATATCAGAATTCTGAATTTGATCATGGAAAAAATCGCCTAAGTCTTCAAGGTCCTCGATATCTGCAAAAAACGTTAAATCAAGAATTCCAATAACCGGCTCTAATTCAATTTGGGGCCAATACTCGGCTCCCTGAAGTGCCGAAACGATTGAAGATGGTGAGGCTACCCCGGAAGGCTCAATGATCAGCCTCTTGGGCTTATAGTTCACCATTATGTCTTGCACAGCCCCGACTAAGCTGGCTTTTAATGAACAGCATATACAACCGCTCGGCAGCTCTACCACATTCAGGTTATTTCCTTCAGAGATCAAAGCCCCGTCAATGCCAAGCTCGCCGAATTCATTAACCAGCACCGCGGTATCAGAATTCTCCTGACTCAAAAGGTTTTTCAGGAAAGTGGTTTTTCCTGCTCCTAGAAACCCGCAAATAATTTGTACCTTCAAAGTTTTCACCCGCCTTATTCAACCTTAGTTACTTTAATTGAGACTTCCTGTTCCACTGCTGCTCCAACCAGGACTTCCACTGCTTTTAAGATCGCACTCGGAACCGGACAGTCCACATGTTTCAGATGTTTTGAACTAACCTGATAAATATATGAATCAGACATCTTGCTAAAGATGCCTTTTTTCCAATTCAAATTATCTAATTCACCATTCATGTTCATGACAAGCTTGCACGCACTATGGAATTTAATATTGACCAAATTATCTTCAGTCAATTCTGCTTCCACTAAAACCTTAAGCCCACATGCCCCTGGTTCGACTACAGCTTTTACCTTACTCATTTTGTAATCCCCCCAAACGGGCATGCCAAAACACACAGCCCGCAAATATATTTCTGAAACACCTTAACGGTGTAAGTCATGTAGTCCGCACAAGTATCTATATTAATAAAAGGCTCTGCCTTTTGCCCCCGCTTCCAGTTAACATTTCTAATGGCAGAGGCAGGACACGCATTAACACATTTCATACAGCTGCCGCATTTCCCCTCCAGGTAAGGCTGATCACAAATGTCAAGGGGGGCATCGGTTAACACGGTTGCCCAACTTAACCGCGCGCCAAATTTCTGATTTACCAGCAAACCACTTTTGCCAATCCAGCCCAAGCCTGCACAAGTTGCAGCGGTCTTATGGGGAAATAAAGGATACAGTTTGGAAATAAAACTGCCATACATTTTATCGGAATCAGGTGGAATGGCTAAAGTCCTCCAGCCCTGCGATTTGAGCTTGGTAACTATTTTCTTTTGTACAGATTCCAAAACCCGGTCAACATCTTCATGCTGATTTGAATAAGCAGTCAGAGAACCACATTTATAAGTGCCTCTGTTCACAGGATGTTTAACTGCTAAAGCAATTGCTTTTGGTAAAAGCCGCAATTCAGGTGCCAATCCAACGCTTACGTCCCCGAAGCCTACCAATGTGGCTCCCCAGTTAGTAATTTTTGCCCGCAGCTCTTCTGTATCTATGGATTTCATGTGTCTGTCCCTCCGCTGCATCGGGAAGTTTAGCATGATAGCACCCTCTTTCCATTAGCTTCCTTTTTAAAAGTTGGGAGGGGTGAAACCCCTCCCTAAATATTTTTAGAATACGCCGTGATCCCATTTCGGAGCCGGCAGGTATTCCCAAGGCTCGCCAGCAATCATCTTTTGTGCTAATTCCACGCACTTGTATGCATACTCGAAAGCGTACGGAATACCAGGGCCACCAGGCACGAAACCACCCAGTATCATACCGATAGCTGCAGCTTCAAAAACTTCTTCAACAGTAGCACCAGAATTAACTGCCGGCAGAACATGGATAATGCAGCGGGGTGAGCAGTAGGCAACACCACCGGACATAAACATCAGTTCTTTGACTTTCCGGCTTAACGCACCATCTTCCCATAATGTATCATAAAAATCAGCGAAAGCAACACCTGAAGCTGGTTTAACCTGGTTAATAATCTTGAACATCCGGGGTACAAACTTGATTTTATCCATCATGTACTGATCGGCTTCTTGTGGGGTAAATGTCTTTTTGTCACTCATTGTAGAATCGCTCCTTTCAAATTTGGAAAATTAGACTACAAACCTTTAACAACCCGTTTTAGATTTTCTGCCTCACCCCCTATTAATTTATTAAGAGGCTTACCAAGGTAGTATTTTTTATTGGCTTCCGAGGTAGATTTTTCACCCAGGAAACTTTAATTATACTTCAACTAAATCAAGGATTGTTCTCCGGTAACTGTTAAAATCCGTGGCAGTCCTAATTCTGGGTCTGGGAAGATTTATTTCCACTGTTTTTTTAACTCCCCCAGGCTTTATCCCCATAACTATTACTTTTTCAGCTAAAAAAACAGCCTCATCAATGTTGTGGGTAACAAATACGATGGTCTTCTTTTCCCTGATCCATAAATCCACTAATTCAGTTTGCAGCAGATTCCGGTTAATTGCATCAAGTGCTGCAAAAGGTTCGTCCATCAGTAACAGCCTGGGGCCATATGCCAGAACCCTGGCTATGGCTACCCGCTGCTTCATCCCGCCGGATAACTGCCGGGGGTAATACTTTTTGTAATTGGTCAAACCAACTTTTTGCAGGTTATATTCTATTATCTCATTCCATTTTCTCTTGTCAAC
This sequence comes from Thermincola sp., assembly GCA_032027005.1. Taxonomy (GTDB): domain Bacteria; phylum Bacillota; class Thermincolia; order Thermincolales; family UBA2595; genus JAVSMW01. The sequence continues at coordinate 67,454 of JAVSMW010000003.1, forward strand.
TTTTCTGGCCCGAAGACCAAATTTCATGTTGTCTTCCACAGTTAACCAGGGAAAAAGAGCATCCTCCTGAAAGACAAATCCGATTTCTCCATTATCGAGTATCACCTGCCTGTTATCAAGGCTAACCTCACCGTCAAGGGGCTGATAAAGGCCGGCAATTATTCTCAGCAGGGTGCTCTTGCCACAGCCGCTCGGTCCTACAATACAACAAAAACAACCTTCTTCTACAGTCAGGTTCAGTTCTCTGAATATAGTCTTGTCACTGAATCCATGAGTTACATTGTTTAATACTAGTGCCATGGTACCAACCTCTTTTCCAGGAACAGCACCAATTTATTGACAGCTATTCCGACCAAACCGATGGCTACTACCCCGCATATTATTTCGGCAGTTCTGCCTCCTACCGAGTAACAGGACCAGATGTAATACCCAATACCCATCTTCCCGCCAACGAACTCAGCGGCTACAATGCACATCCAGCCAACCCCAATACCTACGCGCATGCCATTAAATATTGAAGGTAAAGCACCTGGGAACATAATCCTGGTCAGCATCTGCCATTTTGAGGCACCCATTGTCTGAGCAGCTTCGATATAAATCCGGTTCACCATATTAATTCCGTGAATTGTATCCAGCAGTACGGGAAAAAAAGCCCCCACAAAAACAACAAATAATTGAACATATTCAGTTGGTCTCTCGGTCTTGGCAAATACTACGTAAGCCAGGGGAATCCAGGCCAGGGGCGGCACAGGTCTCAACAGTTCTAAAATACCTTCACTAAATTCCTTCACCCAGCCCACAGAACCCATCAAAATTCCCAACGGAACAGCGACGATAAAACTTAGCAGACAGGCTTTGATAACAATTACCAGACTGGCCCAGACAATACTCTGTAATGTCATATTATACAATAAGTCACCCTGCACCAACAAGTTAAAAAAAACAAGCAGGGTATATACCGGAGTAGGCAGATCCAGCCAGTGCAAACCGGCCGTAACCTGCCAAAGAGCCAATACGGTCAAAACGGAAACAATTTTCATCAAATATTCTTTACTTGATAACAAGTCGTAACCCCTTGTCTTTTATAGCCTTTTCCAAAAGAGTGTATTGCATGGTCCCGATCCCGGGAACTGCGATAGTTTTGCCTGCCAGGTCGGAAATAGAGTTAATTCCGCTGTCATTTCTAACAACCAGGCCTGATCCTTCATTGTTGGCCCCGGCAATTAATTCAATGGGGATATTATCATTAATTCTCTTTAGGATAGCCGGTGCGCCACCCAAGTACCCCATGTCAATGTCTTTACTGGCAAAAGCCTGCATTACGGCCACACCATTAGCAAAGCCCTTGGTTTCAAAGGTCTTCCCGGCAGTTAACCCAACTTTGCCCAGGTATCCTTCTTTTTCTGCCACATAAATAGCCAACTGGTGTAAATCATTGGTAATAAAGCCCACGCGCAGCTTGGTTTCCGCTGTTACAGAAGCAGGAACCCAATTGGCATCTTTAGCTAAATTAGCTGCAATAGTTTCATATGCGGAGTTTTGCAGGAACCCCGCAAAAAACTTGTCGCGATCAGCAAACCCAATGTCTTTAACTGATTTGGTGAGGAGTTTACTTTGCTCCAATGTATTATAAAAATCTTCATATTTGTCCTTGGCGGGAAATTCAACATAAGTAATATTTTGCAATGCCTTGGTTACAGTAGCTGTATCCTTGCCGGTAAACTCAGCGGCATACTGTACAACTTTTTCTTTGTTTTGGGGGTCATTGATAAACTGAATGGCCTTTACATTTGCCCAGGTAAAAGCCTCAATAGTTTTACTATCTTTATAATTATCACTTAATGCAACAACACAGCAGGGGTGATCTTTCCATATTTCAGCGGAAGTAAATAAGTACTTGCTTTCGCCGCCCTCGATGGCGACAGTGTTAAATGGCTCCCAGGCAATGAATCCTTCAATTTCCTTGGCTTTAAGCCGACTTAACATGTTTGGGGGAGTTGTCTGAATTACATTAACAGCAGCTGCTTCAGTTTTTGGCTGCTCTTGGGTCAGCTCCTTAGGCTGTGGCTCGCTTTTACCCGTACAGCCGCCTAGAAAAAAAGCAAAGATTAATAACGCGAGTGCTGGAAAAAGGATTTTCTTCAAGCTAGGATACCTCCCTGACATATTTCATTGTGGAACATGGTCCGGCCCGCCCTGCATCGGACCGGACCGTTCCACATCAACAGAGTTCTTAGCGTCAGGTGGAGTTTGGACTCCATCTGACGCTTAGAAATCGTTATCCAGGAGCTTAGCGCCGCTTATCTCCCACCTATAGAGGCGGGAGTCTTAGCGGCGGTTAGCTATCGGGTAAATTAACGCCAAGCTTTAAACTACTTCTTGCGAGCCCAGGATGCAGCACCGTACTTCTTGGTGGCTTCTACCATGGCTTTAAGATTTTCTACAGGAGCAGTCGGCCAAATATCACAGCTTGGCCATACAGCGTCCACACTTCCGTCAAGGGCAGCCTTAACGGCCTTCTCAATGCTCTCCGGGGTCCCGTTAACTAGGATATTGTAGGCATCTACATTACCGAAAATCAGTGGGTCATTGCCAATATCTTCACGGGTCTTAGCCAGGTCATTTTTGGTTTCTACGGAAATTGCATTACAGCCTACTTCAGCCAGAATCTTCATAATAGAGTTAGTGCCGCCACAGATGTGAAGAACAGTTGGTACATCTGCCAGAGCATCCCGAACCTTCTTCAGGTGAGGGAAAATTACATTGCGGAATACTTTCGGGCTTAATACGTCAGTTGTTGCGCCCATTTCACGGATGCAGATATAGTCTGCACCGGCAGCCCTAAGTGCTTTGGCAACTTCTATAGTTACATTGGACAGACGGTCCAGCATTGCATTAACCTTATCGGGCTTTTTGAAGGATAATTTGAACAGATCATTCAAATCCATCAATTGGCCTGCCAGTGTAAAGGGTCCAAGGACATAGGTACCGATGGCAACTTCACTGCCGATATCGGCCTGGAGCATTTTAATTGCTTCACAGACCATGGGAACGCGGCCCTTGGTAGTAATGTTGTCGGGAATCACGAAGGTTTCCATTTCGTCTTCGGAATGGCATACCTTCTCCTTAATAGTTGGGTAGAGCAGTTGGTCTACTTCTTCATATGGATTCATTACACAGCCGATCGCTTCGGCCTCCAGGCAGAGGTCGTAAGGTACAATGGCACATTCGTAGCCAAATAGCTTGTAAGAAGAAGCAGCTGTATCTGCCATCATTTTGGCATCTCCATGAACCTTAGCAAATTTGTACCCAAATTGGTCTAATCCTGCAGTTGTCACGTTACCCATACCGCTATAGCAAGCAGGTCTGTCAACTTCTTTGCCTAACAGCAGATTGATAACTCTTTCTTTTGAGTTCATTTTTATACCTCCATTTTATTCATGTACCGGAAGTGACTGCTCGTCTCCGGCTTTTAGTTTTTCCGCAAAGTCGCCAAAGAATTTATAAAGCGGATGATTTTCGTTAGTGGGAAGATTTCCAGTTTCATGGAATGCCATTGTAGCAGCCATAACTGCACCTGAGATAACAGCCGGGAACATTTTGGGTGCCGCTACGATTGGTCCGTAGAATATAAAGTCTGTCCAGTAAAGAGCGGAACATCCCTGGCCGGCAGCGTTCATTGCAGCAAATCCTTCATTCCCAAACAGCTCGCGGGCTGCCTTCCACATATAAGTTCCGTTGGAACTGGCCACACCACTGGGCCAACCGGTAGCTTCTTTGATGATTCTGTTGGCTTCACCGGAAAATGCAATTGCTGGTAAGTTCATAACCGAGGTATCCACCAAAATAGACTCAAAACCACCATCTTTGATTGATTCCATCATTGAGTTAAAAGATGTTAACCTACCCTTCGGTGACGGGTCAGTTACGTCATAAGCCTGAACTATAACGTGTTTGATCCCTAATTCTTTCAGGGCCTTGACCTGACCAGGGATGTCTTTGTCCCAAGGAGTGATACTGTTGTAAACCAAGCGATCCTGCAGGCCTTTTTTAGCTACATACTCAGCAGCCTCCAGACGGGGCTTCTCCATCCACATGTCAATACCAAAGGGTCTGTCACTGATGCTGGTAAACCAGTCAATATACCTGGCCATTTCCTCTACCGAGTTACCCACCATGGCGACGATTGCAGGAATACCGGTCTTATCTTCAAGTTCTTCCTGTCTCTTAACATATTCTTCAGCTTTAGCCTTGTCCCATTTACCTTCTTTGCGGCTTTCCAGAACTTTATCACCATTATGGAACATGGATGAAATCAACAATGGGGGATTTTCACCATATTGTCCGCCAACTTTAAAATTACCAATCTGGCAGACCTTTTGCGGGTTTTCTAATTTAAACATTGGGCTTCACATCCTCACTATTAGTTAATTCTAGTATTTCCAGTTGCGACCGGTGCTCAGGTAAGCATTAATGTTCTCAACGCTGACTGTCGGTGGGATGTCACACCCGGGCAACAACACAAATCCCCCATTGGCCCCGGCTTTCTCAATACACTCCAGAGCAGACTTTTGGCAGTCTTCTTTAGTACTGTTATTGAGTACAAATACTGGAGGAGTGTTACCGCCGATGCACATCTTGTCACCTATTTGGGCTTTGGCCACAGCCAGGTCTACCTTCATATCCAAGGCAATACACTGGGCGCCTGTCTCCGGCATCTGCGGAATACTCTTGGTGGTATCACCGCATATGTGCAGGAATCTACCACAATTCAGAGCAGCTACTCTATCATTGAATTTTTTCAGGGCTGGGACTGCAAATTTCTTAAACATCCTCGGTGAAATTAAATCACCGGAAGCTGTAGCGTCCGCAACGGCAACAGCCTCAATGGAGCCGTTTTTAATCATCGGTTCGTAAAAATGATATATTATGTCGGCTGCCACATCAACTATTTTTTGCACTAAATCAGGCATCTTGAACATATCCTGCATCATTCTTTCCACACCATACATCTGACAGGCCAGAGAAAAAGGGCCCCAGGCTGTGGCGGAAACCAGGTATTCATCACCGATTGATTCCTGAACACGTTGAGCAGCTTCCCATATGGTTTGCATCACAGGATCTTTGGCCAGCTTTCCGGGGATATCCGAAAACTTTTCCAGATCTGCCTCTGTATCAACCAGTGGCTCTTCGACATCCGGAGCACCTATGGGGCGATATTTTATCACTCCGCCAAAGGCCTGTAACTGCACATTGTTATAACCGGAACCAACATAAACCATATCTGAATGTATTTCTTCGTTGACCTTGATAACCATCTCAGCCATTTCTTTAGGTTTACCAACTAATCCCCCAAAGGTGTTTCCGGTGTGCTTCATGGTCCACACCCCGCCACCGTAAATGATGGCGGGAACACGCTCCGGAACTCCATTTCTAAAGGCTGTAAGGACACATTCTTTCGGCTTCATTAGCCGCACCTCCGTTTAATAGTAATCCTAACAGAGCTACTACTTATGCCGTCTTACTTCTTATAGCCCGGAATTTTGTCTAAAATATGCTGGATGCTCGGGAACTCATCTATTGCATGGGGGAATGCCATGGCCTCTGCAAAGCGCTCCTGGAAGTCATGCTCCACGGCGGTCTCTACAAACTGAACACTGGCTGCAACATCCCTGGCTTCGATCCGCTTGCCTTGATCCAACAGAGCTGCCTGTGCCCCGTCGCCGGCTGCGTTACCGACAGCAGCAACTTTATCCAGATCACAATCTGGGAACAGTCCGATAACCAGTGAGGACTCTTTGTCAATGAAACTGCCAAAGGCCCCAGCCAGGGTAACCCGGTCAATTTTATCCACACCCAAATGTCTCATCAGCATCTTGACCCCTACATACAGCGCAGACTTAGCTAACTGCACAGCCCGGATATCACCCTGGGTTACGGTAATATCTTTACCGATACCGCTGTCTTCAGCAAATACCATGATATATTCCGGTTTGCCGGTTTCATCCTTGCGAATCCTGTCTGTATCCAGCTTGTTGTTAAAACGACCTGTCTTATTAATAATACCAGCCTTAAAGACTTCGGCCACCATGTCGATAATCCCGGAACCGCAGATCCCCTTGGCATTACCCTTGCTGCCGCGGCCGTGGAAGTTATCATCACCGATAACTTTATAGGAACATTCTTTTGTTTCCGGATCAATTTTGATTTTCTCAATAGCTCCCGGAGCAGCCCTCATCCCAAACTTGATTTGCGCACCTTCTAGCGCGGGGCCTGTAGCACAGGAAGTTGAAAGCAGCTTGATTCTGTTGCCCAGGTCAATCTCACCGTTGGTGCCAATATCTATAATCAGGCGAATCTCCTCATCTTGCTTGTACGGTTCTTCCGCTATCAACACCGATACGTTATCCGGACCAACAAAGCCGGCCTCTACAGGCAGAATGTGGATGTTTGCGGATTTGCCAATCTTAATTCCCAGGTCGCGGGCTTTGACATCAAAAGGTGTGCTGATGGCCGGCGCAAAGGGCGAACGGCCCATATACTTCGGCTCTAGGTTTAAGAAGCAATGGTGCATGGCGGTGTTAAACACTACCGTGATTTCACATACATCTTCAGGTGTCAGGCCGACTTTTTCAGTCATTCTCTTGGCCAGGGTATTGATTCCTTCAATAATAGCATCATGAAGCTTATCACGGCCATCTTCGTTCATCATGGCGTAGGTGATACGGGACAAAACATCTTCACCATAACGCACCTGCGGGTTCATCATGCCGTCTTTAATCAGCATGGCCCCTGTGCTCAAATCGCATAAGTATGCCGCAACTGTGGTGGTTCCGACATCAATCCCGATTCCATACCATTTTTGTACAAAGCCTGACCTGACATCAATTATTTCATTATCATACAAAACTGAAGCAGTTACTTTCCAATCACCATCTCTGATCACATTAGGCAGCTCTCTAAGGGTGAAATAGTCCATGCTCAGGTTATCTAAGCCATACTGTTCTTTTAACGCATCCTTTAACCGGCCAAGGTCGGGCCGGTGGTCTTCCAGGGTAGCTTTGGGCATTTCCACAAAGTAGTTCTTTACGGCAGGATCGAGTTTAAATGTCCGCTCTTTCCCGGTATCAAGCACTACCTGATCTGCCTTGCGGCTTTCTTCGGGGACAAATACCAGAATGTCACCGCGGACTTCGGTGGAGCAAGCCAACCTGTAATTATCGGCAATTTCCTCAGTCCTTAAAAGTTTCTTCTCTTCTTCTGATAATCCGGATAAATGTTCCATTTGTGAATCGATCCCAAATTTTTCAAAAAATCCGGTCTCAATTTTGACTTTACATTTGCCACAAACTTTATGTGATCCACAAGGTGCTTCTATATCAACCCCCAGTTCGTGGGAGGCTGTCAGAATGGTTTTGCCTTCTGCAACCTTGCCCCGGCGGCCTGATGGCTGAAATATAACATTATACTCCATGGAATTAAACCTCCTCTTCCTGGTATGTCTATTAGTTCTGCTGCATATCTTTTAAAGCTTTAACCATGTTCAGGGCATCTTTTAACGCGTTGTTAGCATCTTTGGCAAAGCCGTCTGCACCCCATTTGTCAGCGAGGTCATCAGATACAGGCGCACCACCGATCATAATCCGGCAGTTGGGGTTTTTCTCCTTAATTTTAGCGATGATATCTTTCATCCCCACCATGGTGGTTGTCATCATAGCGGACAGCAGAACCAGCTCGGAATCGGTTTTCAGCTGCTCTTCCACGAACTTCTCCATAGGAACGTCACGACCTAAGTCATGTACATCGAAACCTGCAACGTCAAACATCATCTTAACGATATTTTTACCGATATCGTGTACGTCGCCCTGAACAACACCCATTACTACTGTACCTTTAATACCCATATCATTTTTGCCGATATGAGGCTTCAGGATGTCCAGACCGGCATAAAGCGCGTCTGCACACATCAACATTTCAGGCACGAAATATTCCTGCTCTTCGTACAGCCTGCCAACTTCGTTCATGCCTTCAACCAGACCGTCAAACACGGCTTTATAGGCATCTATACCTTCGTCAACAACAGCCTGGGCAGCTTCCTTCACTGCATCCTCATCATAATCGATAACACTTTGCTTNAATAATCCAAATAATTCTTGTGCTCTTTCTTCTGTAGCCATCTTAAAAAAACCTCCTTAGTATTTTAATTTGGAAACGCTAACACACAATTTTTTGATCTGAGTTCCAAAACGATTCTGTGACTTTTTCACCTCCTAATAATGTTTTATTATTCTGCTGCAGATATACATTTAGTTGCAATCTCGTTAGATTGGTTAAGTAGGTTCAAATTTCTTTTCACCTATACTTAACTATACGGCAGAAAAAAATCGAAGCCATTGTCGATATTTCGCTGCTGTCCTTGTAATCATTGTAAACCTTTTAACCCATTAATAAAAAAACTTTTTGCCGAATGGCATGCTTTTGACCCTGAACGGTCAAATGCGGCCTCGGAATGGTTTACTTGGTTTATCTTATTTTTACTAATTTTGAATAATCGCTGAGCTGTTTAATGCTCTCCAACTATTTCTCAGGTATGGAAAGCGGCAGTCATCTACCAGGTTTTCACTTTACATATAGGTCACTTTATACTTCCCATACAAAAGTAAATATGTTAAAATTAAAATTACATGTAAGTAAAGATAATGGGATGATAATATTCGCTTTACAACTAATTGCTTAGGCATTTAAGGGTGGAATGACATGTCTTTAGGCACTAAAATCAGAGATTTTCGTACTGACCGGGGCATGACGCTGACTCAGCTGGCCAAAAAGCTGGAGGTCTCGCCATCTTTTTTAAGCGCGGTGGAAAGGGATATCAAAAAGCCATCACTGATCATGCTTAAGAAGATCAGTTCGCACCTTAGCATTTCTTTATCATACCTGATGACAAGCCCCGAAGAAAACACCGCCACCGGCGAAAAGTTAAGAAGTGCCCGAAAAGACCGCGGCTTAAGCATCGAGGACCTCGCCGAACTGAGTGAAATACCGGTTGAAGATATCAGGAATATTGAAAATAACACGATTGCTCCAAGTTTACAGCACCTTGAAAAACTTTCGGCCGCTTTAAATGTTACCATTCGATATTTTGTCAGTCGGAGCCCCCAGGACTCAAAACTAGGTGATAAAATTAAAGCTCTCAGAGAAAAAGTCGAAATGTCCCAGGCTCAGTTAGCCAGTATGGCCAGCATTTCTGCAAGTCTCGTGAGTCAGATCGAAAACAATATCACCACCCCTTCATTAGAAACTCTGGACAGAATAGCCGAGTGCCTGGATGTGGAAACTTCGTACTTTTTGGTCGACACCGGCAGTACAACCCAATTTCTGTCCAGTTTAAGCCCTGAAATGATCTCGCTTCTCACTGACCCAAAAGTCCAGGCCGTTTTGACAGCAGTTAGAGATCTGGGGCCAGGAGAAATAAAATTTCTCCTTAAATTTTTAGAGTTTTTCAAGTTAAACCGGAATGTCCTGTCATAACTAGGTGTTAATCAATTAACTGGGAGGGAGTCTAATGTTGCAAGAGCACCAAACCTCTCTATTAAACGCTATCAAACAAGCAGTAATTGACTTTGAAGAAGACAGCATTGTCAAAATATGCTGTGATTATCTTGAGCATGGCTATGATCCCAATAAAGCGGTATTTGTTGGCCTGATTCCCGGCATGATTGAGGTGGGCCGAAGATATGAGGAGCAAGTATACTTCATTCCGGAAATGCTCATGTGTGCAGAAACCTTATATAAAGGTCTGGAAGTTTTCCAACCGCACATGACCTCAAACATCCATAGCGCTCAAGGTAAAATTCTGATCGGTGTAGTTGAGGGCGATGTGCATGACGTCGGCAAAAACCTGGTCAGGATGATGTTTGAAATCTCAGGCTATGAGGTGGCCGACCTTGGCCGCGATGTTCCTATGCGGGTATTCTTAACTACTGCCCTGGAAAATGATTTTGATTTGGTCTGCATGTCCTCTATGATGTCAACCACTATGTATGAAATGAAAGGCTTAATCAAAAAACTCAAAGAAAAGAAGCCTAGCCTGAAAGTGATGATAGGCGGTTCACCGGTGACTAAACTTCACGCCATCAAATGGCAGGCTGACGCCTACGCACCCGATGCCCAGAAAGCACTGGTAGTTGTTCAGCAGCTTTTAAATACCGTGAAAATAATTGAAGCTAACCAGAAATAAATGAATAACTTAAATTTATTCAGGTTCAACACGGAGGGAGTAGCGTGACAAAGGTACGCGTTCATGCGGGAGCTTGCGGCTATACAGCTGTAATTAAAGTCCAGGCCCTAGACAGAAAAAAAATACACATAAATATCATAACGGCTTGCCGAATGCTCCAATCCTATAATGAAGAACTAGGAGTTATTGATTGGACGCATGGCGTTTTTGACCGTTTTTGTGATTCCATCATTTATAAAACAGCCCATGAAAAAATTAAACACACTGACTGCCCAGTGCCCATGGCTGTTATTAAAGCTATTCAGGTGGAGCTGAAAGGTGCTGTCCCCAAAGATGTGCAAATGAAGTTTGAGGCCGGCGAAAGCGGACAATAAATCCACGTCAAAAAGAGTTGCGGTTATTCCGCAACTCTTTTTTAGTAGCATTTGCCCGGTGACTAACCGAGTTAATTTTAATTGGATTTTTTTAAAGCCTGATATCTGTCGGAGTCCGGAAGCTTCATAACACGTTTGGCCGCGATAAGTTCTACAATTAAACATTGCACTAATTCCGGTGATATGTCAAAATGGTCCGCAATTTCCCGAACCGAATGGGAAGCCTTGGACAGCAGCCAAAGAATAGCATTTTTACAAAATCTTTTCTTCACTTTGCCTATATTACAAGGGTGTTTGATTTCGTCAAGGATGTAACCAGGCTTCTTCTTCCACTGTAAGTTAGCAAAAATATTTCCCATAATGCATCTTCCTCCCTCAACCAGAGTACTTGCAATTTTTATGCCAAGTCTCAAAACCACTAATTTCGCCAGCTTCAAATGGTATGTATTATAAAAGGACAGCCCCTCAAAGGATGACTGTCCTAATTTTAAACACTTTGTGTCTCAGATCTTTTTATATTCCTGCTACAAGGGAATGATGTTTCATATTACTACAACGCTTCCGATTTCTCATTGTTAATACCATTGTTAGCCTAATGGTATGCGGAACTCCTCCAGTTTTCGGTAAAGAGTACTCCGGGCAATCCCCAGCTCCATCGCAGCCCGCTTACGGTTGCCGCCGTGTTTTTGCAAGGCATTGATGATTGTATTGATTTCAGCTTCTTTGATAGAAGATCCCACATAATTATTAGTGTATGTCCGGGCTAAGGATTCGGTTACATTTTGAGGCAAATGTTCCGGCTTGACCGATGTTCCGGTAATCAGATTAAGGCCTCTTTCCACGGTGTTCTGGAGTTCCCTGACATTCCCCGGCCATGAGTAATTTTTCAACATCTCTAAAGCTTCCGGGGCAATAGTCACCTGCCCCTTACCCAGGCGCTGCCCAATGTTCCTGGCAAAATGAAGTGCCAATAAAACAATATCACTCGTCCGCTGACGCAGGGGCGGTAACGCTATATTGATAACATTCAGGCGATAAAACAAGTCTTCCCGGAAATTCCCCTTGCTAACTTCTTCCTTTAAATTCCGGTTGGTTGCAGTGATTATCCGGACATCAACGGGGATAATCTCCTGACCGCCAAGCCGGGTCACCTTTTTTTCCTCAATCACCCTCAGCAAATGTGCTTGTAATTCCAAAGGCATTTCGCCGATTTCATCAAGGAAAATAGTTCCGCCATCGGCAAATTCGAATTTCCCGGGATTCCCACCCCGGCGCGCCCCGGTAAAGGCACCTTCCACATAGCCAAATAACTCGCTGCCCATCAATTCCCGCGGTATAGCCGCACAGTTAATAGCTACAAAGGGAAACCTGGCCCGGTAACTTTCATTATGAATTGCCTGGGCAAAAACTTCCTTACCGGTACCGCTTTCACCGGTCAGCAAAACATGACTGGATGAAAGGGCGACCTTTCTGGCAGTAGAAATAACTTTTGTAAAAACCGGGTGTGCGCCGATTATATCTTTAAATGTCAGGTGAGCCTTGGCACCGCCAATCTGTTTTACCAGGCGGTTAACCCGGTCGGTTTCCGAAAAGACTAGAACCGTGCCTTTCTGCCCGACGGTTACAGCATGCAATGTACTAACTGTTACCGTACATTTTATCCAAGTCTGATTTACCCTGAATTGGATAAACTCATCATTAGCAGGTTGTGACCTCCCAATCAGAGGCAGTACCCTCTCCATGCCAGGCACTTTCTCAATCAGGCTTTCAAAGGTTGTTAACAGCCAGTCTGAATTTGTTAAGCCAAACATTTTTACTGCAATACTGTTTATATGGGTAATCCGGTTATTTTTATCTAGAACCATCACGCCCTCGGAAAGTGACTCCATAATCGCCTCTTTAAAATTGCTTTCCTGCTGTAAGCGCAGCTGTTTTTCGATGGAACTTGCGGTGGAGATAACCATTCCCAAGGTGTGCGGGTGAGCTTTGCGATAACTCCCTGTCATATTCAAACATCCGATAATCTGTCCCTGCGGGTCGCGAATGGGGGCGCCTGAGCAGGTTGCATTATGAGCAGCCAGACTCCAGTGCTGAGGACCGATAATCTGAATGGGCTCCCCTGTCACTAAAGGTGTCCCCACCCCGTTAGTCCCTAACAAATCTTCGGCCCAACAGGCCTCAACAGTGAGGTTTGATAATTTACCAAACTCAAAAGCCGCCTCATCCCCATGAGCTTCTAAAATATAACCATCCTGATCAGCCAAAACGACCAGAAACTCTGAGCCAGCCACCAGTTTTGCCATCCTTTCCAGCATCGGACTGGCAATTGATAACAATTCCGCCTGTTGAGCCTTCCGTTCTCTTAACTCCCTCGGAGAAGCTAAATAGGGGTTAGTTTTCAGAAAAGGGTCAACCCCTTTTTCTATGCACTTTGCCCATGAGCTGACAATAGGCAGAGGCAGCTCCTCGGAAATAACCCCGGTGGTAGTGGCCGCCTTCCAGAATGATCTTAACTTAAGCCATTGTTCCTCCAAACTGCTCCCTCCTAACACTAGGGCTGTAAACCACCACCTGAGCAGACCCCATGCCGCTAGCGCGGCACCATCAGATGATGAAAGATAAAATTTATCCGCGGCAGATTTTTAGTTTTTTTTAAATACTTCAGAGAAGCAAAAGAAACGGAAACCTTATTATAAAAATATCTTTAATCAAAAGCTTTGTCAAGACTTATACCAATAAGGCTTACCTGCCAATTACTGGCGAGGTAAGCCCGAAGGCTGCTGAAAATCCCCGTCTAGCTTTGTCGCTCAGATTTGACAAGGTCCTCAACGTACGATTAGTACGCCTCCGGCCTTGTCAAATCTGGCTTCGCGCTATACAGGTTTTTGAACAGCCTGCTCAAAAAAGTATTTGTCATTCTCAATTTCAACTACCCTAGGGTGACGGGCCAACCAGGACCGGATCTAGTACTTATAGAAGCCCTCTCCTGTCTTCCGGCCTAAATGGCCTGCTCGCACCATTTGCTTCAGCAGAGGAGCGACCTTAAACTTAGGACCAAACTCTTCCTCCAGAATGCCGAGGACAAATACGATAACATCAATACCCACTAAATCCATGAGGGCGCAAGGGCCCTGTGGCATATTGGTGCAGTAGATCATTCCGTCGTCAACATCTTTAGGGCTGTTGCCATCCATGACACAGTAAGCTGCTTCATTTAAATAAGCATTTAGGATCCGGCTGGTAATAAATCCCGCGTAATCCACTGCAACCACCGGCACTTTACCAATGCTCCTGGTAAACTCAAGGGCCGTATCAATGGTTTCCTGAGATGTGACCCGGCCTTTAATCAATTCTACACCTTTCATAATTGGCACAGGATTCATAAAATGAATACCTATCACTTGCTCAGGACGCTTGGTTGCGGCTGCAATTGCAGTAATAGGGAGAGAAGAGGTATTTGACCCTAAAATTGCATGGGCCGGAGCCAGCTTATCGAGTTCTTCAAAAATCTTAACTTTCAGGTCAAGTCTCTCAGGTACAGCCTCAATAATTAAATCAGCATCAGATACTACATCCATTGAAGTCGCGGTAGTAATACGGCCAAGAATGGCGTCCTTATCTTCGGCACTGATTTTATTTTTTTCAACCAGCTTGGATAAGCTTTTTTCAATGGTTTTCATTCCCTTAGCCAATACTTCATCATTAATATCGCGCATAACCACCTGATATCCGGCCTGCGCAGTAACCTGGACAATGCCATTACCCATCGTCCCGGCACCCAAAACAACAACTTTATTTATTTTCAAGTTAATTCCTCCCTTACTTTAGGTTTCTTACATAGCTTCAATAATGACAGTCATTCCCATGCCACCGCCTGAGCACAGGGTGGCCAATCCTGTTTTTAAGCTACGCTTCTGCAGCTCATGCAGCAAAGTCACAACCAGTCTGATGGCCGAACACCCAACCGGATGCCCTAAGGCAATCCCGCTGCCATTAACATTGGTAATATTCCTGTCCAGCCCCAATTCCTTTTCTACAGCTAAATACTGAGCAGCAAAAGCCTCATTGACTTCAAAGAGATCAATATCGCCCATCGATAAACCGGCTTTTTCCATGGCCTTGCGGCTTGAAGGAACAGGGCCAATCCCCATAATATCGGGATCCACCCCGGCTACAGCATAAGAAACTAAGCGTGCCAGCGGTTTAATCCCTAATCTTTCAGCAGTTTTCTTGGCCATTAGCATTACACCTGCTGAACCATCATTGATTCCGGAGGCATTTCCGGCAGTAACTGTTCCACCCTTCTGGAAAGAAGGCTTTAATTTGGCCAGGCTTTCCATCGTTACATTATCTTTTGGATATTCATCCTGATCAACAATCTTCGGATCACCTTTGCGCTGCGGAATAGCAACCGGAACTATTTCATCCTTGAAGCGGCCGCTTTTAATTGCGGCCATGGCCCGGGCCTGGCTTTGCACCGCTATTTCATCCTGCTCTTCACGGGTGATTTCATATTTTTGGGCCAGGTTTTCAGCAGTAAGACCCATACCAATGCCTGTACCCAATTGGGTTAGGCCGTCCCACATGGCGTCCCGCATTTCGATGTGCCCCATCCGGGCGCCCCATCTGACTTCATCAACGGTGTAGGGAACATTACTCATACTTTCGGTTCCCCCAGCTAAGATTACTTCCGCATCACCGCATTTAATAGCTTGCGCGCCCATGACCATACTTGCAATCGAGGATGTGCAGGTCCGGTGTACAGTTATGCCCGGCACTTCCACCGGAATGCCTGCCTGCAGCGAAGCTACCCGGGCTAAGTTGGTCTCGTCTTTGGTGCGCTGGTAGCAGCACCCCCAAATAACATCATCAATCATGGCAGGGTCAACACCTGACCGGCGGATTAATTCCTGCATTACCGGCACCGTCAGCGCAGGTGCTCTGAGTTCCTTGAATACTCCTCCATAAGTCCCGATCGCAGTACGAGTCGCCGCAACAATTACAACATCATCCATTTTTCTTTCTCCCCCTTGACGTGCCGGTTTTTCCCAGCAGGTTATTTCCCGTACAGAACTAAGGCTTCACCATCTAAAACTACTGTCCCTTCCTGATTTGAACAAATAGTTTTTAACTTCACAAAATTCCTCGCGGTAATTTTCTCAGTAATTTCAACTTCAGTCGTAATGGTATCGCCTAAATACACCGGAGCTTTAAAATTAAGTGTTTGGGACAAATAAATTGTCCCCGGACCTGGCAGTTTGGTCCCAATCACCCTTGATACCAGGCTTGCAGCAAGCATCCCATGGGCTATTCGCTTTTTAAAACGTGTGGTTTGGGCAAAAGCCTCATCAACATGCACCGGATTATAATCACCGCTCACTTCAGCAAAAAGATTTACATCCTGTTCGGTAACCGTTTTCTCTACTGAGGCTTTATCGCCAACTGCCAGCTCAGCAAAACTCCTGCTTTTTTCTTCTCCCATGCCCAGACCTCACTTTTCTCAGGAGTTAAAAACGCCTGTTTATCCTATCGTAAGACTCCCACTTCTATAAGTGGGAGTGGTTCCCCGCACTCCGCTTCGGTGGGGGTTGACTCCCCCACCGAAGTCTCGATGTTCAACTTTAGTTGAACGAGTTCACTACTTACTCTTTAAAATCCGGATTGTATACTTCGATTTGCACACCGTGAGTAGACTTGGGGTGAATAAAGTTAGCAGCACCAAAATTTCCTGTCAGCGGTTTTTCCAGGACAAAGGCAGCTCCGCCTTCCTTCATTTTATCCATATCTTCTTCAACATTGTCTGACCGCAGAGACAGCAGGAACACACCCTCACCTTTGGATGCGACAAATTTACCAACTGAGGTATCCTCTTCACCGGCTATTAAATGAAGAGTAAAACCATCGAGATCAAAAGCAGCCCCTTTCAGTCCGGGAAAAGCAAAATCACCCCCACCCAGCATTTTAGCCGGTTTTTGGCCCAGCAGAGCAGTATATTTTTCAACTGCAGCGTCAAGATCCTTCACAGCAATATTCATCCCATAAACACCTTTAATCACAAAAATCCCCTCCAAATAATTTTTTCTTAGTTTAATTAAAGTATATTTTGTAAACTAACGCAATCCTTTTTTAGTTCCCTTATCTCGTCTCCTTCCTCCCAGTCTACTTTAGCAGGAGATTTGCCACGACCTGACGCTGAATCTGATTGGTCCCTTCATAAATCTGGGTAATTTTCGCATCCCGCATCAGCTTTTCCATGGGATAGTCTTTCATATAGCCATAGCCGCCGAAGATTTGCAGGGCATCCACCGTTACCTTCATGGCAGTATCACTGGCTACACATTTGCAAGTTGCGCTCAGCATGCTGTCGACCTTCCCGGCATCGATTTTGGCAGCTGCCTGCCAGACCAGAGAGCGGGAGGCCAGGACGGCCATGACCATATCTGCCAGCATAAATTGAATTGCCTGATGCTCAGCAATGGGCTTCCCGAACTGAGTCCGCATTTTGGCATATTCAACTGCCTCATCAATGGCCCGCTGGGCAACACCGACAGCCCCGGCAGCAATTGTGGGCCGTGTAATGTCCAGGGTTTTCATGGCAATCTTAAATCCATCACCCTCCTTGCCCAGAAGGTTTTCAGCCGGTACTTTCACATCTTCAATGATCACTTCACCAATATGTGAGGCCCTGTCGCCCATTTTGTCTTCTTTCTTACCCATGGAAAGACCTGGAGTATCCCCCGGGACCAGGAAGGCTGATAAGCCTTTGAGGCCCTTTTCCCTGTCCGTGCTGGCGAAGATAGTGTAGAGATCGGCAATCCCGCCGTGGGTGATAAAACACTTAGTGCCATTTAATACGTAGTCATTACCTACTTTTTTGGCTACAGTTTTAACAGCACTGGCATCAGACCCGGCATTAGGCTCTGTTAAGCAAAAAGCAGCCAGTTTGGCAGTTTCCGCATAAGGCGGCAGAATCCTTTGCTTTTGCTCCTCACTTCCGGCGATCAAAATCGGTGTCGTCGCCAGGGCTGTTCCGGCGAAGGCCCCGTAAATTCCCAAACAACCATAGGCAAGTTCTTCAAAAACCAGACACTCGGTAAAATGATCCAGGCCCTGTCCGCCGTATTGCTCAGGAATGTTCATGTTCCACATCCCGATTTCATTGGCCTTGTTTATGATCGGCCATGGCATTTGCGCACTCCGGTCATACTCAGCGGCTACAGGGATGATTTCTTTCTTGGCAAAATCCCGTGCCAGTTTTCGGATTTCTATCTGTTCATCATCAAGTTCAAAATCCACAGGTCCTCCCCCTTTTTGCTTTAATCAACTTTGATAATCATGGCAGTGCCCTGAGCCAAACCGCCGCAGATTGCCGCTACACCATACCCGCCGCCCCGGCGCCTAAGCTCATGAATCATGGTCATGACGATTCTGGCCCCGCTGGAAGTATTGGGATGGCCGATGGCAATGGCGCCACCGTTAACATTAAGTTTTTCTTTGGTATTTTTAAGATTTACCGGGTCTCCGCCGGCCAGCATTTTGGCGCTGACCAGGGTCACAGCTGCAAAAGCTTCATTGATTTCAATCAGTTTCATATCATCGATGCCCAATGATGTCTTCTTCAATGCCGCCCGGATGGCATTGGCAGGAGTTTCTGGCAAAAGATGCGGCTTCATGGCAATGCTGCTCGAGGCCACTATCGTCGCCATCACAGGTACCCCTGCGGCCTCGGCTTTTTCCCTGCTCATAATGATGACACTGGTTGCACCGTCATTCAGACCAGGGGCGTTACCGGCCGTACAGGTCGGGCTGCCATAAATCGGCGACAGTTTAGCCAGTTTTTCCATGGAAATATCAGCGCGGTACTGTTCGTCAATATTCAGGCTGATGGGGTCCCCCTTCTTCTGGGGAATAGCCAAAGGCATCATCTCTTGCTTAAACTTCCCGGCAGCGTGAGATGCACCATAGCGCTGATGGCTTATGAGTGCCCACTCGTCTTGCTCCTCACGGCTGACGCCATGCTCCAGAGCGACATTGCCGGCATCAACTGCTACAGGCGCGTAGTCCTTGTATCCTAACTCAAACAGGGGATCTTCCATGGTCACAGGGCCCATCCGGTGCCCGGCAAATCGCAGTTTTCTGAGAATCAGCGGCATCTGACTGAAGGTTGTGACCCCGCCGGCCAGGACCACATCTGATTCCCCGGCCTGAATGCTGGCAACCCCTAACCGCATTGCCTCCATCGCCGATGTACAGGCAGTATCCAGGGATACCGACGGTGTTTCCGGGGGCATTCCGGCCTTGATCAGAGTTTGCCTGGCAATTACCGGGGTATAAACATCTTTAAAGGTAACTGTATCACCGACACCCCAGAAAACATTATCTATTGTCCCTTCAAAACCGCTCCGGTTAATGGCCTCGCGCATAACCAGGGCACCAAGGTCGACAGGCGTAAAGTCTTTCAGACTGCCCCCAAATTTCCCAAAAGGGGTTCTGGCAGCACTGACAATTACAACCTCTTTCATTTATATCCCTCCAATTAATTTAATGTATGGTCCATCCACCATCAACTACCAGCACCTGACCATAGACATAATCAGAGGCCTTTGATGCCAGGTATACAACCGCACCCTTGAGGTCATCTTCATTACCAAAACGGCCCGCCGGTATGTAGTCCAGGAATTCTGCGCGGTGCTTCTCGATATGCGCCTCAGCAATATGAGTCGGAAACCAGCCGGGCGAAATGGCATTTACATTCACTCCATGTGGAGCCCATTTTACCGCCAGGTCTCTGGTTAGATTGAGCATCGCCCCTTTGCTTGCGTTGTAGGCGGTAGCTTCCATAATATTGTTTTTCGCCCCGACCAGGCCAAATATCGATGAGATATTTATGATTTTTCCGCTGCCCTGCTTCTTCATAACCTTAAAAGCCTCTCTCGCAGCGATAAAACCTCCGGTCAGGTTAATATTAATCACTTGCTGCCATCTGTCAATTGGATATTCGTCTGCAGGCGATCCCCATGTGGTACCTGAGTTATTGACTAAAATATCCAATCGGCCAAATTTCCGTTCGGTCTCTTTGACCAGATTAGCTATATCCTCCTCTTTACCTAAATCACATTTTACAGGAATAGCTTCAATTCCATATGTTTTCTTAATTTCAGAAGCTGCCTCTGCGCAGCGTTCTACCTTGCGGGCAGCAAGGACTACGTTTGCCCCAAACTCAGCCAAAGCATCGGCCATTTGTCGACCCAGCCCGGTGGCACCACCGGTGATTACCGCTGTTTTACCGGAGAGGTTGAACAAATCTTTCAAATTCATAACTACTAACCACCTTTAATCTCATAACATACTTTTTGTTTCTTTGCTTTGGGGTGCCCTGCTCTGCAATTCTTAGGAGCCTGAAAACTGCGGGGGTCTTTTTTCCAGGAAGGCCTTCATGCCCTCTTTTTGATCCTGGGTGGAGAAGCAATGAGCAAAACAGTTTAATTCAAATTCCAGTCCATCTTGAATATCTGAGCCGCTGGCCCGCTGAATGGCCCGTTTAGCCATGGCCAGAGCAATCGGGGCTTTCTGCGACAACTTTTTCGCTAACTGTAGTGCCGCCGGCATAAGTTCATCAGCTTCGACCACTTGATGCACTAAGCCTAACTGCAGGGCCTGTTCGGCAGTAATCATATCGCCCAGCATAATCATTTCCTTGGCTTTGCTTATGCCCACCAGCCTGGTCAGCCGTTGAGTACCGCCATTCCCGGGGATAATTCCCAGATTGATTTCCGGCTGGCCAAATTTCGCAGAACGCACCGCCACCCGGAAGTCACAAGTCAAAGCTAACTCACAGCCACCGCCCAGAGCCAATCCGTTTACGGCGGCAATAACCGGCTGGGCCATAGATTCGATACGCATTGACGCAGCTTTGGCTGCCGCCCCAAACAGAAGAGCATCATTAGCGCTCATGATACTCATAGCGGCAATATCCGCTCCGGCAATAAAGGCCCTATCGCCTGCCCCTGTGATAATTACCGCCTTCACTGCAGAATCAGAGGCCAACATGGTCAATCCTTCACTTATTTCATGGTAGACTGCGGGACTCAGGGCATTCAGAGTTTCAGGCCGATTAATGGTTATGGTTGCTATCCCGTCATCTACATTGATAAGCATATACTCAAAATCCATAAAACCACTCACCTTCTCCAATAATTGCTCATTAATGCTATAAACTTACTTAAGCAAATTTTATGCCAAATTGGAAAACCCATAGAAACACGCATTCCGGCATCTTGTGTACCATAAACGGACACACAGCTTCTTGGCACACTGTTCTATATCCGGACATTCATCTTGTTCAAGACCACATTATCTCCCCATCAGAAAAATTATGTCCCAAATTGGAACCTATAACTGATGTAACAGATATGAAAAGTTAATGCCAATTAAGAGGAAAACCGGGAAGAACAAAGAAACAGATGTTTAACAAGGATGTTTCGTTCTATGTTTTTAATATTCCTTTATACAATTTTATCCTCAACTCCCTGGCTTTTTCATTGACAGTCATATAAAGCCTTGGCCGAATTCTTTGCCTGAGAAGGACTGACCGAGAAACCCCCAGAGGGCACGGAGGCACAGAGGGAGAAGTGGAATAGGCGGCAATAAAAGGAAATTTGTGCTGTAATGGAGAATAATTTGATTTTATATGAAGTTAGTTTATTTGAGGATGTATTATGCGAAAAGTTTTTGTAGATTTAGGGATAAGAAAAAGACCTCCTAATCAGAAGCCTCGGTAGATTTTTCATATATCTTTATAAATTCCTCTGAAGTAACAACCTTTACACCAAGTTTTTTAATATCGTTGGTATGCATTCCACTTTCAATATCATCGGTTATTAGGTAGTCTGCTTCGCCCTGTATAGCACACTTTAAAAACATATCATCATATTGATCATTAGATTTTTGGTAATCTGTTTTCATCGTGTTAACGGAAGTGCCATAATAAAATAAAACCGTGATTAATTGTAAAGCATTTAGCCTATCTGAAATGTTTTTTAGATTATGTCTCACAAAATTCTTTGTTACATAAATTAGTTCACCAATAGTATCTTGAGCAAATAGAAGCTGCAATTTGCGATTATCAATTAAATCTAATATTTTGTCGCAAAATACGTTGTCTCCAAACCATCCATTGTATCAATTACCACTTTTAATTTATTTGCCATTTCGTCTGTTTAAACCAAAAGAACGAATTACTTGTTCTCTAGATGCACCACTTTCTTTAAGAACTGTTCTAACCATTTTTTTCATTTCCGCCATACAAGTTAATTTTCGAGGTTCAATCTCTCTAACCAAAGATTTCAATTTGGTCCCTCCTTTTAATGCGAATTCTCCTTTAATATCTTTCCTTAATTTCATTATATATCCTCCAAACCTTTTATTCAATATATAGTATTCACTGTTTGGAAGATGGCATCCCGGTAAAAAAAGATTTACCTGGGTAACAAAAACACATCGTCTAGCAACAGGCTAAACGACCGTCTTAAGGGTAGCAATTCTGTGCCGGGCGCAACTTTGCCCGCCCATTCGGCTGTCACGCTTACCCACAGGGGGTATCCGATGCCGTAATCGCTAAAGCGATAACGGCATCAGATTTTGCGCCGGACTAATCATCCCACCATCGGAATGATTAGTCCGGGCAAATGCAAGAGACGCGGGCTAGTGCTGCCATTGGTTACTTTGGGAGGTCGAGTTACACCCGATGTTGGCTGGAGTAGTTACCATAGTGGAAACAGACGTCTCGCACTAGGGTAGAATCATTACGCAGATGCAATGACTTTTGCGGGCTAGAAGTAGGGGGCCTGGCAGCAAAAAGCGCGCCAGCCGCCTGGCCGGCCATAGTTCGTTTAGCCTATAATGGTTATGCGAAATGTCTTTCACCTAGGGCAAAAAGAAAAAGACCTCAGTTGTGAGGTCTAGGCTTCTAGCTTTAAAGCTTGTTTTAATTTTGATATAATACTCTTATATTCGCCTTCTGGGAAATTATGTTGAATTTGAAAACCTTCACGTCAAAATCTGTTTTTGGGGTTGTTTAGTATATTTACAGACCACGATATCGTCATTATCGTTATCGTTACTGATTACAAATACGGGGGATTTTCTTAAGGCACCATCACTTAAGATAAAGTTAGCAAAAATGAAATCTCGATGTTTCGCTTCTCATCTCTGTTTCTCTAACTTGGCAACTCTATTTTCTGTCATAGTAGAACTTTATAAGTTCCTCCTCTTAAAATTTCAGGTTTCTGATGGTACTACAGCTAAAAGTAATAATACTACAAAGCATAGTATAAGATCAAGCTGTGAAACATAAAAAAGAGAGCTTTTAAGCTCCCAGTAATTCATTATACCTTTCTAATCCTTTGTCGGTTAAGCTACAACTGCTTCCTTTTCGCTCTAAGTATTCGAGTTTAACTAAATTATCGACCGACATTCCAAAACCTAGTTGACCATTACACGGTTTTTCCTTAAAATAGATGTCTTTGTAACTAATCCATGCTTGCACTTTAATTGATGTTTTGATAGCCATTTTCTTGTTCGCTTTTGCCGTTGCTAAAATAGACGCTCTAGCTAGTGACTGAAAAACATCAATATCCCAATTGTTCGTAAATTCGTTATTATCCAGAATAACATCTCCTTCCTTATACCAGTTAATTCAACAAAAGAAAGTTATCACCTGCTTTTGAAATATCTAATAAGATTCTGATAAACCTGATTAAGTAAGTGCGGGGAATACATCTGTATAAGGAGCAATTTTCATGCAGCATAGGTGCGAATGGGTAACAGCAGATCCGTTATATGCAGGCAGTTGGCTTGGTAAACGACCATACCGTTGATTGTTTCAGGTATGCTGAGGCAAAATAATTGATCGTACTAATTTAAGAGAGGTCCTCATGAAATTACTAAATTTAATTCTCATTGCTATTAATTTTTCGGCTTTTATTCTGATGGGGTATGACAAGCTATTGGCTAAACATGCGAGGCGGCGCATTCCGGAGCTTGAAATATTTATGATCGCTTTTTTAGGCGGTGCGGCCGGGATTTTTATTGGGATGAAGTACTTTAAACATAAGACTAAACATTATTCTTTTACGATAGGAATTCCATTAATGCTTGTATTAAACATTATTATGGTTGTTTTATTATTCCAAACGTTTTAGCAATTATTGAACCTTTGCTACTGAAACAAATGCTTATTTATGCCAAATTCACTGGTTAATTCGGAATATGCCTCGTTAAGTGTTTAAATGCCCAAGTTACCAGGGAAAACCATAATACGTAGGTAAGAAAAGGTACCAATATCAGTCCGTAATTGAATTTCAAAACATGTAAATTAACCAAAACGTTGGCAAATAAGACCGAAGTCGAAGCTGCGGTCAAAACATAGATCACTATCCACAGCAAACCATTTGGTAAAAAGTAGAAAAAAATAACAAACCAAATTGTCCAGGCCAGGGGAGGAAAAAAAGGGATGCCAAAGGCTCCAAATGCGCCATAATTGATGTGCCCTCCTACGCCAAGTAGTTTTCCGACTAATCCTATCAGCGCAACGTTCGTAACCCCACCGAAAGTAATTGCGTAGATAAGCAAGTGCTTGATGTCGTTTCTAGGCACTAATACAACAAAGATAAGTGCTAAAATCCCGGTATAAATGGGGTATACATAATATGTTTCTATTTTTATCAACTCCTTAATTTTTTACTATTTTCTGACCAATTAGTAGATTTTATGCGTTGAAAAGTAAGAAAGCAAGGATAACCTTTACTATGAAAATCAATAAGGAGAAGATGCAAAATTGATTAATGCAGTTAAAATTACGTTATTATCCCTACTCGTTTTTGTTATTGTTTTCTTTACAGTATGGCAGATAAGCAAATCCAGGACATTCCAGTTTTTTGGCGGCATTACATCAAGGGTTGAAACAGATAAAAAAATCGTAGCATTAACTTTTGATGATGGCCCAACCAAAAATACCAAGGCCGTTCTTGATATTCTCCGGGAACTAGACGTGCGGGCTACCTTTTTTGTCACCGGCGCAGAAATGGCCAAGAATCCGACCGAAGGCAGGATGATAGTACTTGCCGGACACGAACTGGGAAACCACTCTTATTCCCATACACGAATGGTATTCAAATCCCCGGCATTCATAAAAAAAGAAATCGAGGAAACCGATCGGTTAATTAAAGAGGCTGGTTATAATGAAGAGATTTATTTCAGGCCCCCATTTGGTAAGAAATTGGTCGGACTTCCATACTACCTGAAGAAACACCGTCGAACGAGCATCACATGGGATATTGAACCCGAGACAGATCCCGAAATTGGAGCTGATGCCCAAAACATCGCCAGTTATGTCACCGAAAAAGTAAAACCCGGTTCTATCATACTTTTACACGTCATGTATGACATCAGAACCGAGTCTGTCAAATCTATTGAAGGTGTCGTAAATTCGCTAAGAAGCATGGGGTACAAGTTTGTCACTGTATCAGAACTCCTAAAAGAACAAAGAGATATATAGACCATTATGCGCCCACATTTGAAAATCCCGCAGCCGCGCAGCGGATGCGGTCGAGTTACCGGTAATATCTCCCCTGTAGGTTTACTTCTTTATTTTGTTTTAACCGGCAGGCTGAAACTAAAAGTCGATCCCCAGCCAAAGGTACTCTCCACCCATACCCTGCCACCGAGAAGTTCCACGATTTCCTTAACCAGGGCCAGCCCCAAACCTGCTCCACCCTTCGCCAACGTGCGGGCCTTATCAACTTTATAAAAGCGCTTCCAGACATGGGGCAGCTCGTCTGCCGGAATTCCCAGCCCGGTGTCAGCCACATGCACACAAACTTCGCCCTGCTGAGACCCCGCACTGACAGTTATTTTTCCCCCCGCCGGGGTAAACCGGATGGCATTAGTCAGGAAATTGATGAGCACTTGTTCCACCAGATGTTCATCACCCAGTGAAGAGGGAATCCCTTTTGGCAGATTTAGTTTCAAAGATAGCTGGTGATCCTCTATTAACGGCTCCAGATTGGCCGCCGTCCGTTCAATGATTTGCCCTATAGCCAATTCCTTTTTATCTACCTTAGTTTGTCCGGATTCAATCCTGGATAAATCCAGAAGGCTGGTCACCATTTTATGCAGCCGAACCGTTTCTTTGAGCATAATATTGAGATACTTGTCCACCTGTTCCCTGCCCTCCACAACCCCATCCAAAATGGCCTCCAGGAAGCCGCGAACCGAGGTTAGAGGGGTGCGCAGTTCATGGGAAACATTAGCCACAAACTCCCTTTGCAATCTCTCCATACTTGCGGTTTTGTTTTTCTCCTCTTCCAGGTCCCGCAGTGTTCTATCCAAAGTTACCGCCATATAGTTAAAGGTCTCCGCCAGCTTACCTACTTCATCGGCTGATCGCACTTGAACCTTCGAGGTAAAATTCCCCTTAGCAATCTCCTGGGCAACTTCTGTCATCTCCTTTAGAGGCCGGGAAATCGATCGGGATAAGAAATAACTGAAAAAGGCTATAATCAAAACAGCCAGTATTCCCGCTCCAAATACTATTTTCCGAGCCTGGTTGATGCCGGCCGTAATTTCGGAAATGGGATTACAAACAAAAACTGCCCCTTCCACAAAATTATCCACATAGATAGGAACGGCAGCCGTGAGTACCGGCTCCCTGAGATGTGCCACATGCCCCTGCTTGGTAACCACATTGCCTTGCAAGGCTTTTTGTAATTCCGAGCTTTCCGTGCAAATTCCGTTTGTGATGGTTAAGCCCTGAGAACTGCCGATAATCAAGCCATTTTTATCCACTACCCAAATACTCTGTTTGTTAACCCGATTAAACACATTCACCAAATCGGCGATTTGGGCCTCCTTTTTTTCGGCCAGATATGGACTTAATAGCTTTGACAGTTCCTGGCCCTGAGCAATAAGCTGTTGTTCTTTAAAATTAAAATAATAATTGCTAAAAAAAATCTGAAAAAAAACGCCTAGTGTTCCCAGGCTGAGCAGAATAATTAAAACATATGTCCCCAAAAGTTTACTGAATAGACTTTTCATTGTTTTTCATCACCTCAAATTTATAACCCACTCCCCATACGGTATGGAGATAAGCATACGGGTGATCCTTTTCGATCTTTTTACGCAGGCGTTTGACATGAGTGTCAACAGTCCGGGAATCCCCAAGGTAATCATAGCCCCAGACTTTGTCCAGCAGGTGTTCCCTGGTAAAGACCAGACCTCGATTTATGGCCAGCAGCCATAGTAACTCTATCTCTTTTGGGGTGCAAACAACTTTTTTCCCGTTAATTTTTATCTCATACCGGGAGAAATCGATGGTCAGGCAAGGAAATTCCAAAACACTGGATTCCTGCCCTTCAGTTCTGGTCCGCCGCAGGATTGCTTTGACCCGGGCCACCACCTCGCCGGGGGCAAAAGGCTTAGTGACATAATCATCTCCGCCTAAATCCAGACCAAGAATTTTGTCACACTCTTCACTTTTCGCAGATAACATGATAATTGGTACGGTACTCCCGTCCTGCCTTAACTCCCGTGCTACCTGCCATCCATCTTTATATGGGAGCATAATGTCCAAAATAATCAGGTCCGGCTTTAATTCACGGGCCTTGTGCAAACCATCCAGCCCATCATCAGCAACCTGAACAGCAAATCCTTCCCGCTGCAAGTAAAGCCCCAGCAGTTCAGACACATGTTCTTCATCATCAACAATCAATATTGTTTTCTCTACCATTCCGGCACCTCCGATCCCCTGGTAATATACTATACGTCCAATATCATTTTACCTTTAATCGTCACAAATTACCGTGATATTATCCATGCCAAATATGTGAAATACATCACATCTCCAGACTCATAGCGAGCCTTTCTCCCATTCCAATTCCCTCCTACTTCTCTTCCAGCAAAAAACTATTAATCGCCTCTTTCGTAGGAACCCGGCCCGCCGCCTTCGTTTTCCCAAAGCGATTTTTTTCTTCATCCTGTATCGTCCCCATATAATGATCAGCAGTTTCTCCGAATTCAAGTTGCAAAGATACAATGAGCATAAAGATACATTGATTGCATTGACAAAATACCCCTTGAGCCATTATACTCAATGTTAGTTAGTACTAACATGCATTTTGCACAAGGAGTGATTCAACAATGGTAAAGGAAGAGCGGCTCAGCAAAGAAGAGAGGATCCGCCATGTTGTACAGACGGCCAAGACCTTGTTTATCCGCCACGGCTATGCAGCAACTTCCACTGCCCAGATCGCCCGGGAGGCAGGAATTGCTGAAATGACCCTATTTCGTTATTTTGCAACTAAACGGGAACTATTTGGAGCTGTAATAGCCCCCCTTATCGAAATAAACTGGTTTCAGGCAACTCCCGCGAATGAGCAAAGTCCGACAAGAAACTCAATATTGACCTCGTTCCATGAACGCTTCCGTTTCGTCCGCCAGGAAAAAGAACTGGTCCGCTTAGTCATCATTGAATCTCAACTGCAGCCGGAATTGGCCGGAGAATTTAACCCGGTAGCCCGGGTCTCCAGTCAATTGCACAAACTTTTGACCGGCTTGCGGCTTAGTGAAACAACCGCCCAGGTCATCATTAACCTGATCATGGGGCTTTTCCTCACCGTAGTTTTTGCTCCCGGCTTTACCGATAGTGCCTCAGAAGCAACCTTCAAGCTCATGGAGACCCAAATCAGCGAGCTGCTGGCAAAGGAGGACGAGCATGACTAATTTATTTAATGCCCTTTATACCCTGATGCACCGCCGACCTGTCCGCGTGCTGGGAATTGCTGCGCTCTGCCTATTGCTGCTGCTGCCGGGAATTCCTTTGGTCAACCTGGCAACTGGGATTGAGACTCTGATTAAACCCTCAACTTCTGTTTACAAGGATAACATTGAATTGGAAAACTCTTTCGGCGGGGAGTCTATTGTGCTGATGTATACCAGCGATAATGCCAAAGAAACACTCTCAGCCGCCAATCTCCAACAGTTTAACGCCATTGAAACAGCTTTGCAACACACTCCCGGGGTTTACAGTGTAATTACACCGTCTACCGTAGTTAAACAGATGACCAAAAAACAATCGGAAAAGATGCAGGAGGGTGTAGCAAACATGAGTTCAGGCCTCCTGGAAATGTCCGACAAACTCCGTCAGATGGCGGATGGTACAGCCGGGCAAAAAACATCCCTGGGCGCTTCCGCCGGTTCCTCTAACGGCAAAAACCCCGCAGAGGCGTTAGGCACTTTAGCCCAAGGCCAGGAACAAATGTCTGCGGCCTTGGGTAAAATGCAAACGGAATTCGGCACTCTTCAGGCAAAACAGACCGCACTACCCGCTCAATTGAGCAAACAGGAGGAGGGACTCTCCAATTTAAGCGATAAATTAAAGGAGCTTGGCAGCGGGCTGGATACCATTTCCCAACATGCCTCAAATCTTGAACCCGGAGTCCCCAAAACTCAGGAAAACCTTGATGAACTCCTATATGATAACGGCAAGCTGCGGGATATGTTTAAAAATGTTATCGTCGATGATCAACACATTTTAAGTATCGTCCGCCTGGAGGGAAATCTGGAGGATGAGACCAAAGAAGCCGCCATTGCCCGGGTTGAGCAATTAGTCCAGGAGCACCCGGTAGAAGGTGCCAGTGTCATGGTTAGTGGTAAATCTGTTCTTGATACCGCCTTACGGGTTGAAAAAAAGTATGCAAAAGATGGTTCTCCTAGCCGTTAGTACCATGGTGCTGGTTTTGGCTTTTGTCTTCCGGGTGCGCTGGCGCATCCTGGCCCTGCCGGTTATTTTGGCAGCAGTCTTAGGAACTATGGGCATTATGGGTTACAGCCGCGTGCCGATGACAATGGTCTCCATGGCCGTCTTTCCCATTCTGATTGGACTTGGCGTAGATTATGCCATTCAATTCCATAACCGTTATCAAGAAGAAATCGAAAGGGGCTGCGTCAATGAAATCTAAACCATTAACCAATGCTGAGCAAGCGCTCTGCAAAACCTTGCGCACCATGGGACCGGCCGTTGGAACCGCTCTGGCAGTGACTATTCTTGGCTTTATAGCCCTTTTTCTCTCCCCTGTCCCGATGGTTATTGATTTTGGCAAAATGTTAGCCATCGGGGTTGGCATCAGCTTCCTGGCATCCATCTTTCTGCTGCTGCCAATCCTGTTTATCCGCGACCGGTTTTTTCCCATTAAAACTCATCAGGAGAGATCCGCAAAAGGACCGGATTTGCTGCAACGGATCATCGAAGGTAATACCCGGATTGTGCTGCGCCTGGGCTCGGTAATCATTCTCATCGCCTTTATAATTACCGGGATGGGTCTCTGGGCCGACGAAAAAGTGGGTGTGCAAACTGATGTGGAAAAATTCATGCCGCAAAATACTCCGGAACTCCAGGATGTCCATATCCTGCGTGACGTCCTCGGCTCTACAGATCAGGTGATCCTGCTCCTCCATGGCGATAACCTGATTTCACCTGCTGCACTCCAATGGATCGACCAGATGACCGAAGGAACCAGACAGAAATTCCCCCAGGTGGTCACCGATACCCAGTCGGTCAGCAGCATCATGCGTCTGGCCCACGATGGTAAAATATATGCCGGCGAGCAGGAGGCCCAAGATTTCGTCTCCTCCCTGCCCACAGCACAGCAAAAGCTCTTTATCCACGCGGACTACAAGCAGGCTGTTATTCAGCTTAACATCAAACATTTGGAGTTATCAGAACTTAACCGGTTCCTGACAGACTTGCAAGGCTATGTGTCCCAGCCCCCGGAAGGAATTTCGGTCTCTGTTACCGGCAAGTCGGTAGTTGATGTGGCCATGATCTCAGCCCTGACCTCGGGCCGCCAGGAAATGACCCTGGCCGGCATGGGGCTGGTCTTCCTTGGACTGCTCGTTATATACCGCCATCCTGTCAAAGCCCTGATTCCTCTAGTACCCATCGCCTTGATCATTGGCTGGTCCGGCGGTACCATGTACCTGCTGAATATGGCTTATACTCCCCTCACCGCGACTATGGGTGCTTTAATTATCGGGATTGGCACAGAGTTCACAGTTTTGCTGATGGAACGCTACTTTGAGGAGCGCCGCCTAGGTCATAAAGAAAAAGAATCCATGCTTGTGGCCGCACATCAGATCGGCAAAGCTGTCCTGGCTTCTGCCCTAACCGTTATCGGAGGTTTCAGTGCCCTAATCGCTTCTAACTTCGTGATTTTGCGGGACTTTGGTTTTATGACTGTGCTGAGCATGATTTTCTGTTTAATCAGTACCTTGGTCATTCTCCCACCCTTTATTGTGCTGCTGGATCGCTTATTTAAACTTAATAAGAAATATGAACTGCCCGCCAACCACCTGAATACAGCGTGAGATGCCAACAACGCAAAAACTTCCTGACCGGCAAGGATAAAAAATCCGAAACCGGGAGGAAGTTTTTTTATTTCACTTTCAATTCAACAGAATTCTTAGCGTAAGGCGAAGTTTGAACTCCATCGGATAAACAAGGTTTATTCATAGTACTTAGGCGCCTTCATGTTCCATTTCCCAGTCCCCTTTATTTACAATATAATAGTGTACAACCACCAACCCACGCCCACCAGAGCAGTTATGCTTAACCCCAGGACCAGTTTTTGCGTCTGGCCCTTAAACTTTAGAATAAACGGCGCTAAAATCAACATTATGCCTGCTGCCGAACAGGCCTGACAAGTGCGGCAAGTACCGTTACACCCTGCACGCTGGACGGAAGCCAGTGCTGTAGTCAACCCGATCACTGCCCCTGTTATATTCTGCATGGCCCGGCTGCTTAGTTTTTTGAATTTTTCTTTCATAATTTGAAGCAAGTTAATCTCCCCCTATTACTTAGCAGGAAATGTTACAGTCTCCGGAATAATTACCTTTTCCTCCGTAGCACCTTTACCATAGGTTAAAGCACCACTGCCACATACAAATGTACAATCCAGGCAGGCATTACAGGTATGCTTGCTGATAGACACTCCTTTATCTTCCGGCGTTATAGACCACATGGAACAGGCCTTAACACAAGCTCCACAGCCAACGCATTTCTCATTGTTATACTTAAGTTTATAAGTAAAACCCAGCTTGGCTCCGAGGGCATAAAACATTGACTGCACAGCTCCTATCGGACAACCGAAATTACACCAGCCCCGGCCCCCTTTCATGAACAAGCCAAAAAGGACAAACCAAAGAATTGTAGTTATAATAATGGTGGTTCCCCAGTAGGTCAACTGCTGCCAGTCACCGGTCAAGCCGCTGATGAATTTTTGAAAAACGCTGTAGTTACAAAAAGCACAACCAATACTCCCTCCTGCGAAAGGAGTCAGGATATAACCCGCCAGAAAGCCGTACCGGATAGGGGTAGGATTGACTTTACCTGAAAGATCAATTTTAAAGCGGTCCGGGACAAGTTTGCTCAGATATTCGGTTACCGCTCCGGCGGAACATAACCAGCCGCAGAACAAAGGGCCAAATAAAAAGGCGACGCCGACAATCACAAAAAAGCTGAGATAAATGGGACTGTCAGTAAAGCGGAACCACTGCGCAGGATCAAAGAGCCAGTTAATCTGCATCCGCAGGCAGAGATTATGAACGTCAGCCATTGATGGGTCATTTGTAATAAGCTTTACAGTCCGCGAGTAGAGAGCAAAGGGTGCGTAAAAAAGGAAAATTCCCATAATATAAGTACTTAACCTGAAATAAAAATGTTTTTTCTGCTTTGTCGTTTTAGTAGAATGGCAATCAGCCATCAAAAATTACCTCCTGCATATCTGAGTTAGCCAATAGTATCATTCCTTACAGCATTCCTTATCTCCCTTATTTTTTCGGTCGGAATTGAGAATTTTAATTGGCACATAAGCTAATTGTTCTTTGGTTTTGTAATCGGCAACTTTTAAGCCACCTTCATAAACAACTGTTTTATTACGCAGTTCCTTTGGAATCTTAAAAACTAGTGTTATACTGGTTTTCCCGCCCGGTTTCAAAGGCTTGGCCAACAGCTTATCCCGGTCATTCCAAGAGGCATCCCGGACACTCCACTCTACCGGGATGGATTTATCACTGAGCTCAAACTGCAGAGTATGTTCCTTATTATCTTTGTTCACAATCCCTTTGCTGCTTACCCGGACCACCCAAGGCTGCAGCAATTTTTTTGGCAACCCTGCTGAGTTGACATCAACAATAACAGGGGTTATTTTGGCAGGTTTCTGTTGAGCAATCTTAGAGCTATTTGTTTGCGGCAGGGTTAACTTTATGGAACCACCTTCATTGGCCACACTATCGCTACTCTTATAATATCCGGCTCCAATTACTAGGGCCAAACTAACTGCACCTAAGATCAAACCTGTTAAAAATTTAGTTAGCTTAACCATCTCCGTCCTCCTTATCCATTTTTAAGACTTTATTGTTCCTGGCCGCTTATTCTCCTCACTTTTAAACAATGCCACGATTCCAAGGATAATCAATCCTGCGGCCCAGATATAAAGGAATTTTGCCGTAGTATGACAAGCCATGTGTGAATTACCGCAGATACCGATGCCAAGCTTGCTAGGAATAATAATGATTGCAACCCCCAAAATACCCAGCATAACTCCGAGGGCTCTTTTACCCCCTTCTCTGTTCAGAAGAAGCATCAACAGGCTGCCGGCCATCACTAGCAAACCCATTATTACTTCAGCCTGGCCCGTCCAATAGCAAGTCATGTGAATTTTTGAACCGTTGGCAAGTGTTAACAGATGCTTGCATACGGGAGCCAGCTTTAAAGGGGTTAAACTAATCAATCCACCCAAAACTAAACTAGCGACAGCGAATCCATTCCAAATTTTTTGACCCATTCTAATTCCCCCTAACTCATAATTTGTGATTAAACACAATTAACATTGTACAGGGTGGAGTTTTGAGAAGTTTCAGCAAAATGTTAAATTATTTTTAAAAATTTTCGGCCTATGCTTTCCTGATTAACTCCAGCCTCGGCAAAAAAATTACCCTCCCTGATTAAAAATCAAGGAAGGCGATCTTCCGACACTTTATCCGATAGCTAACTGACGCTAAGAACTCTGCTGATACGGCAAAGAAACAGGCCGGCTGTTATTCTACTGACCCTTGTAAGCCATACCTATCGGTCCCCATTCTACTGGAATGGAAGCAACTTTTTTATAGGTTGCGGTCTCCACTACAGAAACGGTATTGGAATCGGTATTAGCAATATAGACATATTTTCCATTACTGCTGAACACAATACCCTGGGGGTTTTTCTCTGCAGCAAAACTGGTTACCACCTGGTTTGTTTTTGTATCTAAAACAAATACCTTGTCTGATTCATGGATCAGGACATACAAGTAGCGGCCATCCGGTGCCAGCCTCATCACTGTTGGCATTTTATCTGTGTCGATTTCCTTGATCACTTTACCGCTGGGAAGTTCATGGACCCAGATCCTGGTCCAATCAGAGTTGTCCCCATGGGCTCCGGTATATGCATATTTCCCGTCTCCCGTAAAAGCAAGACCGGCCACGCCACGCCCGGCCTTAATGGTATTGACTACTTTACGGCTGGAGACATCAATAACAGAAATATTGTTATCCCTGTAGTTGGTTGCCAATACAGTTTTCCCATCAGGACTAACCTTTACATCATAAGGGGTATCCCCAACCTTTACCGAATCTATCACTGAATTTATCCTGGCATCAATAACTGAGACACTTTTGGATTCCAGGTTGGTTACATAGATATAACTCCCGTCAGGGGTGATATCCAGATGGGTAGGGGTGTTGCCCACAATAATTTTATGAATTACCCGGTTTTTCGCTATATCAATCACCGAAACATCTTTGGAGAAGGCACCGGTCACATAAGCGTATTTTCCAGCAGGGTCCACCACCACATCAAAGGGACGCTGTTCAACCTTGATGCTCCCTTTTATCTGATTAGTGGCGGGATCAATTACCGTTACTTGATTGGCATTCATGTTCACTACATACAGGGCTTCTTTAAGGTCGCCGGAAATTCCTTCGCTTTTATCCTGTCCGTCACTCAGGGAAGTATTTTGCTTCCCATTGTTGGCACGATTATCCTTAACCTGTTCATCCTCAGGTGTTTTACACCCAACCAGAGCAAACAGCATAAAAACAAGTATTAATGCTATTTTAAAAAATTTCATGATTTTTCTCCTCTTATATTATTATTACCTTGCTTCATAGCGCAGCCAGCACCCCGTTATGCATCTGGTATTGGCGTTTGGCCCTGGCGGCCAACTCCGGCTGATGTGTAACAATTAATAAGGTCAAACCTTTAATGTTTAAAGAACTCAAAATATCAGCAATCTGTGCAGATCGCTCCGGATCCAGATCATTGGTAGGTTCGTCCGCAAGCAGAATTAAGGGATCATTGATTAAGGCTCTGGCAATGGCTACCCTTCTTCTCTGACCGAGGCTCAATTGGTAGGGCAAGTGATTGATTCTGTCACTGAGTCCCAATTCTTCAATCAATTCCAGGGCACGAGGTAATTTTAATTTCCTAGCCTGACCTTTACCCCTGCTAAAATAGGTCGGAGCCAAAACATTATCAAATACGTTAAGATATGGAATCAAATGGGAACCCTGAAAGATAAAACCAATCTTCTCATTACGCAGCTGTGCTAACTGCCTTTCACCCATTTTGTTTGCGTCAATTCCGGCAATACTTACTTCCCCGGCGCTAGGTTTAAGCAAGCAGCCAATTAAGTTTAGCAAAGTAGTTTTGCCGCAGCCCGAAGGACCTACAATAGAGATGAATTCCCCGGCATTAATCTCCATATTTACTTTTTCTAACACTTTTACCGGTTCTTGCCCAGAACGTTCATAACTTTTTGCTATATTTCGCACACTTACCAACATATAGCCCCTATCTCCTTTCTTTTCCAAAGGCATGCCCTTATTCCAGTTCTCCTTGGACAATGGCCCGGGCCGGGTCAAGGGCAGCACACTTGTAAGCAGGGTAAGCTGATGCGGCTATCCCTACCAGTAGTGCTACCGCCAGGCATTCCAGACTGAAAATCAGACTTGAACCCAATCCTGAACCCAAAAAAGGCAGGGTTGTATTGGCCGCCAAAAAATCTTTAGCTTGCCAGTACAACACCGAGCCGGCGATAAGCCCCAACACCCCTCCGGCCAGGCTGGTGACCAGGGCTTCCAGTACCACCATCTTAAATATATCGGTTTTGCTGGCACCCAAGGCACGGAAAATACCTACCTCGGTTTTCCTCTCCATGATAAGAGTGATATACCTGGCCAATAGAGCCGCCAGGCTGACAACCCACAAAATGCCACTAAAACCCAGGATCAGCCAGGTGATGAGCTGCAACTGCTGTTTCGTACCCTGTAGCACCTTGGAAGCTAGCACTACATTGACATCCGGGATTTTATTCAGATGTTCCGATACTTTAAGCACATCCTGAGGGTTTTCCACTTTAATCAGGACCGCCGAAATCAGTTCCTGCGGGTTTTTATACTCCAGCCAAAGCTGTTTAAGATACGGGCTCTCCGCAGCCAGTGCCCTGGCCTCATCAATGGGCAGGAAGATAGTATTATCAATACTTGAACCGTTAGGCTGCAACCGACCCGCCACTGTAAAGGTTTTGCCCAGAATTGTGGCCGTGTCCCCCAGAAAACTGTCAATGTTTCCGCCAATAATCAGTTCATCATTAGCCAAAGGCCGCTGCAGGTGTTGGTCAAGCCAGGAACGCAGAACAAAATCCGTTTCCTCCTCAAAACCAACCAAGCGATAGGCCTGTCCTAAAGAACAGCAGCTTTCGTCCAAGGTCTGGCTAAACAGCTGGGGACTGGCTTGTTTTATCCCCTTGACCTGCCTTGCCTCTGCCAATACCTTAGCCGGCATATAGATGTTCATAGGAACACCGGTAAACAGAGTCTGTTCTACATTGGTACTGATTTCCTTGGGTAAAAGTAGAATATCGGCCCCCAGCCGATCCATCCCCACTTTCAGGCCCTTGCTCAGCCCGGTTACAACCTGAACAGAAGAAAAAAGCACAGAGGTTGCCACTGCCACCATAACCAGTGTAACCACTGTATGGAATTTTCGCTTGACTAAATTGTTCCATACCAGATTAAACAACGACCTCATTCCCTTCAACCGAAATATCTTGGCAACAGGACAATTCACTTTGGTTCTCCGGGCAGATTGGGAGGGTAAAGGTAAAAGTGGTACCCCCTTTTTCTCTGCTGCTCACTTCTATTTGTCCATCGTGATCCTGAATGATATTTTTGACAATTGCCAGTCCCAGTCCGGTACCGCTTTTCCCTGTCCGGGACTTATCAACCTTGTAAAAACGTTCCCATAGCCTAGGCAAATATTTCTCCGGTATTCCCAACGCCATTATCTATCACCTGGGTTAACAAAAAACCTTTTCTGTGCACGACTTGAACTTCAATCTTTCCTCCCGGGGAGGTAAAGCGCAGAGCATTATCCAGTAAGTTGAGCAATACTCTTTCCAGTTGATCCTCATTACCCCATACCGCTGGTAGCCCTGAAGGTGTCCGACGCACCAGAACAATTCCCTTTTCCTGGGCCAAAGGGGCCAGGTTGCCGGTTACCCGCTCCACAAGCCCCTCCCAATCTACGGCAGTTTTGACTTTGGGCAGGCCCGCTTCCAACTGGGACAATTCTAGCAAGTCATCCACCAAACGCCTTAATCTTTTGGTTTCCTGGAGAATGATTGTTAAATATTCCTTCTTATCCTGCAAATCATCCACCCCATCCAAAAGAATCTCCGAGTACCCCTGCAAAAAGCTTAAAGGAGTCCGTAATTCATGGGATGCATTAGCAACAAAATCCCGCCGCAATTGTTCCTGTTCAGCCAAAACCTTTGACAGGTGATTGAGGCTTTGACTTAACCGTCCAATTTCATCTTGACTGCGGACTTCCAGCAAATTCCGGAAATCTCCCGCAGCCATTTTTTCGGCTGTCAGCTGCATGCGCACCAGAGGACCTGACAAGCCACGGGAAATTAAAAAACCAATAAATACGGCTGCTATTATGGCCAATATGCCGCCATAAGCCACCAGATGCTGAACTTGTCCAACTATTTCACTCACAGTTGCCAATGGCGAAGATAAAAACACAGCACCCACCATCCGGCCATCCCGGAACAGCGGTACTGCCACAGCCAAAATGCGTTTCCCGAAGCGGGGATGAAACCCCCTATGGATAACTACTTCCCCTCTTACCAGGCGGCTCCTTTCCTCCGCCGTAATCAGCATATCGGAAGAGGCCTGCTCAAATGGGATACATCCTGCCAACAGCTTGGAATTGCTGGTTACAATGATATCTTCCTCCAGAACGCTGTTTAGCTGCTCCACCTGCCGCAGAAATTCGTCGCGGTCTTCGGCCTGGTAATAGAGAGTGCCGATAGCTTTACCTTCCTCGACCATTTTGGCTGTAATCAGATTGTAATAATAATTTTTTACCAATATAGAACCTGCGAAAATGGCCAAGGTTAGAATCAGCAAAGCAAACCCGATAATCACCAGCCAGAGTTTAATGCTAATGCTCTTCATTCGCCACCAGCCTCAAATTTATACCCCACACCCCAGACGGTGGCCAGCAAATTCTGGGTCCCCGCCTTACCCCGGCTTAATTTTTCCCGCAGGGTATTGATATGAGTATCCACCGTACGGATTCCTCCGGCAAAGTGGTAACCCCATACTTGATCAAGGATTTGTTCACGCTTAAAAGCTTGTCCGGGATTTGAAGCCAAAAAGACCAACAAATCGTACTCTTTAAGAGTTAATGTAACTTCCTGCCTATCTACTATTACAGTCCGGGAACCCAGATCCACGGTTAAACCGGGGAAATTGAGAAAACGTTCGCTGTTGCTCATGCCTGCCCGCCGCAGCAGAGCTTTAACCCTGGCCACCAGTTCCCGCGGACTAAAGGGTTTTACCAGGTAATCGTCAGCCCCCAGGTCAAACCCTAATACCCTATCCAATTCTTCCCCCCGGCTGACAAAATAATGATAGGGATATTATTATCATAACGGATTTCCCGGCAGACACTCCATCCTTCCAATTTTGGCATCATAATGTCGAGAATGAGCAGGTCGAATTTCTTCCCTGCCAGTTTTTCCAGGCACTCATAACCATCTACAGCCTCATCAACATAATATTTTTCCCGTTCCAAGGTAACCCGGAGCAGCTTGCGCATTTGGGCATCGTCATCAGTTATTAAAATACGATTGTTTTCCTGCATGATGTATCCCTCCGGATTTGGTTTATTCACTGGCTGTCCTGAGCCCAATAAGCAAAAGCCGCCATCCTTAAACTATGCAGTAGTTTTCTCCTGTTCACTGAGAAACCTGATGAATACTTCCTCTAAGGAAGGCTCAAAGGTACGCAGGTCCATCACCTGGC
Source organism: Thermincola sp. (assembly GCA_032027005.1). Classification (GTDB taxonomy): domain Bacteria; phylum Bacillota; class Thermincolia; order Thermincolales; family UBA2595; genus JAVSMW01. The sequence continues at coordinate 106,535 of JAVSMW010000003.1, forward strand.
TTCCGGCTGCCCCTACGGCTGCCAAGACTTCCGCTTTTAGCTCAGGCCTACAGATTACCCGTAAGATTTCGTTTTCCAGCTCAGCATCTGCAGCACCTGCTGCCAATACGGCAGCAATTAACTGCTGAGATGGGACTTTAAGCTTAATTTCGAGCCTGGGGAGCAGTCCCATCCGAGCCTTCAGGCCGCTGATGCTGTCAATGGCCCGAACTTTCCCGCTTTGCATAATTCCAATACGCTGGGCCAGTTCCTCTACCTCGCTCATGATGTGGGAGGTAAACAAAATTGTAATTCCCTCCCGGTTTAGTTCCTGGATTAACTGTTTAAACTCAACTACCCCCACCGGATCAAGTCCGCTGGTCGGCTCATCCAAGACCAAAAGCCGGGGTTTGCCGAGCAGTGCCTGGGCTACCCCGACACGCTGAGACATGCCTTTGGAAAAGGTCCCGACCCTGACTCCGGCAAAATCCACCAGGCCCACCCGTTCCAGGACCTTCAGGCATTGGGACCTGGGCAAGCCTTTTAAATCACTGTAAAAGTGCAGGGTTTCCAATGCACTAAGGTTAGAGTAGAACGTGACCTTTTCCGGCACATAAGCAATTAGTTTTTTCACTTCCCGGCTCCGGTTAACCTCCATTCCATTAATTAGCACCTGCCCTGAACTTGGCTCGGTAAGTCCCAAAAGAATTTTAAGCAAGGTAGTTTTACCGGCACCGTTAGGGCCAAGAAGTCCGAATATCTCCCCCCTGTTAATGCTAAAACTTACCCGGTTAACTACGACCTTGAGATCATCGCCTATACCCTCATAAATTTTTGTAACCTCATTCATTTTTACAAGCGGCTCGAGCAACTTGACCCGCTCCTTTAACTCTAAATTTTTGACATATTATATCTTTTTATACTATAAAGTGAAACTTACTTCAGGTGGAATTTTAATTCCATCTGAAGTTCAGTTGAACTTATCCAGGGGCTTAGCACCACTTATCTCCCACTCGCAGAAGCCGGAATCTTAGTTAGCCATCGGATAAAATACAAAAAGCTTAGTAATTACCATTTTATTAAATAGAATTTAGAGAAGTTTCAGCAAAATGTTAAATTTTCTTTATAAACAGAGTTCTAAGCGTCAGGTGGACTTTAGACTCCATCTGTCGCTAAGAAATCGTTATCCAGGAGCTAACCGCCGCTAAGACTCCCACCTAAAGAGGTGGGAGTCTTAGCGGCGGTTAGCTATCGGGAAAATTGCTCACTGTTTACAGGGCAGCCATACCCTGACACAGGTTCCCTTGTGCTGCTCGCTGATTATAGCTATTGTCCCTGCATGGCTTTCTACAATGGACCGGCAAATAGATAACCCCAGCCCGCTTCCCCCCTGGTCCCGGCTGCGGGCACTATCGGCACGGTAAAAGCGATCAAAGATGTAAGGCAAATCCTTGGAACTGATGCCAATACCGGTATCAGTGACGGTAATTTCGACACCGGCCCCACCGCCCGGGTTTAGTTTGGCCCGGGCACACAATTCTACGGTGCCGCCGGCAGGGGTATAGCGCAGGCTGTTGTGGATTAAATTCCCAAAAAGGCGTTCAAGAGCCAAAGGATTACAGTCCAGACTCAGATCTTTTTCAACCTCTAACGTCACCGCAACCTCGTTCTGTACCGCCAATGACCCCAGCTCCCTGTTCACTCTTTGTAAAAGCACAGCCAAGGGTAATGCCGGTTCCATCTCCAGGCGCAGCCCACTGTCAAATTTGGCCATGGTCAGAAGATTATTGGTGAGCGAACCCAGGTGCTCCACCTCGCCCAAACAACTCTTTAAAGTTTCGACATAAGCCACTTCACTGCGAGTCTGGCGCAGGGTTACCTCCAGCTCGGAACGGAGGGCACTCAGTGGAGTACGCAAATCGTGGGCAGCATCATTAACAAATCTGGCCTGGGCCGCAAAAGCCGATTCCAGCCTTTTTAACATGGCATTTAAGACCTGGACCAGCCGGCTTAGTGTTTTATCGGTGACATCAACCTGGATTCGGGTAGTCAGGGTATTCCCGTCAATCTCTTCGGCAATGGCTGTGATTCTGCGCAAAGGACGAAAGGCCCGCCAGGCCAGTAAAACTGAAATTGCCGAGACTAGGGCCAATGCCGCCAGGGATATTATCAGCATGATTTTACCCAAGCTAAGCAGGAGCGAAGCGTTTTCCTTTACCGGCAAGCCCAATTGCAAGATACCTGCCCGGCTTTCGTTCCCACCTCCAGAGAAGGGAACGTACATAATGCGTACTCCATCCTGGCCAGGCCACAAAGGACTCAGCCAGGCGGGCAGGTTTTGGCCGGCAAGGCGGTCGTGTTCCCGTATTGCATAGGTAAAAGCCTCTCCTTTGTGCAAAGCTTGGCGCAGCAATTCTTGATCAACCGGCATTGCCTGATGCTCATTAGACCGGTAAATACTGTTGCCGGATGAATCTACCACTTGCACCAAAGGTAAATTATCCTCGTCATTCTCGTCATCCTCATCAGACTTCTCATGCCCTCCGTCAACCCTATTGTCAGCCGGCCAAACCGCAGCCGTGGACTGGGCCAGGGTTCTCAAAGCCGAATCTGTGCCGTTTTGCAGTAAATGGGCGGTAGTGGCATAGGCAGCTATGACAATAGTGATAAGTACACAGGCAAATATGCCGCCTGTTGTTATAGCGAGACGCAGGGGCAAGCTGTTACGCCATAGGCCCATCATAATACCTCCAAACGATAGCCTGCACCACGCACGGTTTTCAGCCAATCATTGTCCCCTAATAGCTTGAGCTTTTTCCGCAGATTCTTGATTTGGGCTTCAATGGCGTTATCCGATGCATCCCACGGTTCCTGCCAGCACTGTTCTGCCAGGGTCTCTTTACCTAAAACCCGGCCCGGATTGCGTAAAAATAATTCCATCAAATCATACTCCCGCCTGCTTAGCATAATGGAACGCTTTTGAAAATTTAGGTGCCTGGTCTGGGGGCATAACTCCAGACTGCCGGCTTTAATCACAGAAGTGGCATTGAGGCTGCCGCGCCGTTGTAAAGCTTCGATCCTAGCCAGCAGTTCATCAAAGGCAAAAGGCTTGCAAAGGTAGTCATCTGCCCCGGCTTTCAGCCCGGTAACCCGATCAGCCACTGCATCTAAAGCTGTCAGCATCAGCACCGGAACACTGCACCCCTGCTGCCGCCAACGCTGCAGCAGCTGTTCACCGGGCAATCCGGGCAAAAGGCGGTCCAGGATAATTATGCCATAAGTCCGGTCGCGATAGAAATGTTCCGCTTCCTCTCCATCTACGGCCCGGTCTACCTGAAAGCCTTCTTCCCGCAAGCCGTTAACCAGTACTTGCCCCAGGTGCAGGTCGTCTTCCACCAGCAGTATCCGCACTTTCCCGCCCCCTTAATCTTTTGCTCCCAAAATTTGTCCAAAGGCTTAGCGCCGCTTATCTCCCAACTAAAGAGGTGGGAGTCTTAGCGGCGGTTAGCTATCGGATCAACAGAGTTTCAGCTAAACTTCAGATGAAGTTCGTACTCCATTTAAAGTAAATTTCAATTTATATAAGATCCGGTAAATAAGGATATACACTGTTAAACCTCCTGTTGACCAATATATAGCCTGCATCCAGACTGCATCAGTGTCTGTCCCCAGTTTAAACCCATGCCACCACGCCAGAAAAAATGCCGGATAGGTTAAAATGTGCCAAAATTTAAAAGCCTTGCGCCTGAACAAATAAGCTCCCGCAATGACCAGCACCAATCCATAGGATGCTAAAATACCGAAGCTAAGATAAAAAGTCTGGTAAGTTGAAGCAAAAGGCACAAACAAATCCTCGAAATTAAACTTTATATACTCATCATACCGCAACAGAAGGATGTGGAAAACTGTAAAATAAAGACTCCAACTGGTACTTAATTGATGTAAACCAGGAAGAAGAGGGGATAATTTAATGGGATTTAACATTTTTGTCTTTAGCAAAAGGCCAGAGAATAACGCCGACCATAACAGCAGGTAAGCCACTATTCCCGCAGCCCGAGATAAGTACCAGTAATTCCCTTTAAGCATATATATAAATGGTAGACCCAGAATTTCCAACATCAACAAACCTCTCCATTTCCTTATTTACTATAATATTACCGTTCTTCAAGACAATCAAGGCTCCAAAAGCTGCCTGTTGACTCAACAGGCCAAGCCCCTCCTCAGGACCCAGAATACACAGGGTTTTGGCCCACACTTCAGCCTCTGTAACTGTAGGGGCAGCTACCGTGGCCGCTCTGACCGGGCTTTGCGCAGGAGAGCCCAGACGGGGATCAATCAGGTGATGCTGCCACCGCCCTTGATGGTACCAACGCCGCTTGAACACACTGGAAGTAGCCACTGCCCCGTCGCTTAGCCTTAAACTAAGAAGGTCTTTGCTATTATCCTGAGGATTCTCGATCACAATAGACCAGGGCTTTCCGCCAACTGCAGCCAGCCGCAGGTCACCGCCGGCATTAACACAGATTTCCGCTTTTCCACTTAATTCTCTTAATCTCAGAAAACTCTGATCAACGGCCCAACCCTTGGCAATCCCGCCCAAATCCAGGCCTACTCCCCGAGGGATTGTGAGGATTCTCTGGAAACGGTCAAGTTTAATATCCTGGCAGCATTGTTTAAGCTCCTGCCGCCGCGCCTTTTGTTTGACCGGCCTCGCTTTATCTATGGCGGTTCCGGAGCCCGCCCCGGCTATGTTGATGACATCCTGAAACGTACGACTATAACCGGCCTGTTCCAACTCCCCTAAAATTGTTGGATCAAAAATACCGTTAGTTACCTCGGCTGCTTGCAGGGCCTGGTCAACCACCTCGGCCATCAAATCAGAAACAAGGAATAAACCTCCGCTGGAATTTATCCGCATCAATTCGCTCTCAGGATTAAACCTGCTTAGTGCCTCTTCCACCCGCTGAAACCAGGCCGGCAGTGAACTGAGCACAGTTTTTACTTTCTGAACCTGCGCGGGGGTAGTAATTACTTTAGCCTCGACAGTTGTATCCATAGCCCTAAAAGTTGTCCCCAGAACCCTTTTCATATCCCTACCTCAAGAAGCCCGGGTCCGGGTTTGCCGCGGAGTAATCTGGGTTTTTTGAGTGGCAGGAGCAGGTGCCTGGATTTTGGGAGCGGCAGGAGTAAACGACTGAACCTGTTGTGGGCCTTGTTGTCCTCCCCCAACCTGAGAAGGACCGGCTGAAGGTTTTGCCCTGTCATCATCATCATCATCACCATCGTCATGATCATCGTCATCGTCATGATCATCGTCATCGTCATGGTTATCGTCATCATCATGATGATCATCATCATCGTCGTCTTCGTCGTAATCATCATAAGCGACGTACTCGTAAAAGGCCGTGTTTTCGTCAGCACTGCTTTCATTATTTGCAGCACCTTCGTTACTGGCAGTACCGCCGCTATTTGCGGTGCTTTTGCTGCCGGCAGTACTATTGTCTCCTCCCGATACAAATTCATAAAGATTACCAGGACCATTTTTATTGCTCTGAGAAGAATATACCGGGGCTGGATCTGCCGTCGGCAGCGGTGAAGGGTCTTTTAAGTTACCAAGTACCAAAACAAAGGCGGCTACACTTCCGGTTTTTAATACCATAGGAATCCAAGAGTATTTATTTGTCATAGACAAATCCCCTTTCTAAAATATTAGTTGCAGTGCTGAATTCTAAAAGATGAAACTCCACCCCGCTAGGATTAATTATACTTGCCAGAGCTGAAATTAACCTGAAGGCGGAATTATTTAATTAATTTACTGTGTACTACAAATCTGGCATCTTTAAATTCGTAGCTGCACGTTGACAGTGTAAGAATAATATCGTTGGCATCTGCGATTACTTCATTCGTATACCTGCTCTTTTGCCTTATGCTTTCTAGAAATTTATTAAACTCAATGCTATTTTTAAAATCAGTTTTTATATAGTTGAAGCCTGGATTGGTTACGTAAGCCGAAAAGACTTGCCATTTATACTGTTTGCCCAAAATGTCAAAGTTGATAAATTGATTTTCCCTGAAGAATTTTTCCTTTTTGTACAGGTTCAAATCACCAAACATGCTGCCATCCCTCATGTTGTGGCCATAAATAATAATATTTTTTCCAGATTCGGCAAATTCGGCAAAATCTCTATTACGGTAGTCCATAAATACACTGCCATATTTACTTGATTTTTTTTCAATATTATGATTTAAATAGAATTCATTATCTTTTCCCCGAACCACGGGATAGTTAATCCGGGTATTGGCTATATTGAGCCAGCCCACAATTTCCCCGTTAATTTTCAATAATGGCTCCATAACTTGTCGCCTTCTGTCTTCCTCCGGGATTAACTTTTCATTACCGGCAGCATTTCTTTGCTCTATTTTGCTTTTGTCATAAATTGAAACTACTTGTTTATTTAATATATTATTTAGGGTCTTATCTATCAGCCAATAACCTAACATTACAGTCGAATAAATAAAGATTCCAAGAAAAATGATAAAAATTACGTGCTTGACCCTCGATTTCCAACTCATAATTTACCCTCTTGCTTCATGCTTTTGTATTTGATCATTGCTAAAAAAGTGCCTTCCTTGAGAATAAGTAAGGAAGGCACTCTACAATATTCACTTTATCCGATGGCTAACCGCCACTAAGACTTCCGCTTCTATATGCGGGTAATAAGTGGCGTTAAGCCCCTGGATAAGTTCAACTAAACTTTATCCGATGGCTAACCGCCACTAAGACTTCCGCTTCTATATGCGGGTGATAAGTGGCGTTAAGCCCCTGGATAAGTTCAACTAAACTTCAGATGGAGAAAAACACTCCATCTGAAGCAAGTTTCACTTAAATTAATTAGATTTTCTTTTCGACCTTATGGCAATGGCACCAATTCCTGCTATCACAGACCCGGCAGCCAATGTGATTATCCCTGCATCACCGGTTTTAGGGTTAGCTGCGTGGTCTTCATCTCTGTGGTTTTCTTGACCGTGGTTTTTTTCACCGTGGTTTTCTTCGCTGTGATTCTCTGTAGCATGATTGTCCTTGGCATCAACATGGGCGCCCTCGTTTGCTTTACTGTCATGGCCTGCGTGACCTTCTTCTTCACCTTCAGCGAAGTGGAAGAATTGGACATATGCTTCAATATATTCCCTGCCGGCCTCAACGTCATTGACATCGAAATTCTTCAAAGACATGACCTTGGCAAATCGTTTTTCCAACTCCGGCATTTTATCAGCAGGTACGAATTTCTCCAATGGAGCCAAGCTGCCGGTTTCGATGCTTTTATCTGCTGCCATAATCTTTTCATCAATGGGAGTTCCTACGGGTTTTACCCCTGTATATGGTGCGCCTTCTCCAGCTCTGTGAATTCTGACCAGATTCTCAAAGAAATACCTGTCTGCAAGCTCTTTTGCATCGGCACTAAGTCCCCTGACTTTCATGGTGAGTTTAAATATCTCCGTAATTTCCCCTGCATTTCCCGGTGTTACCCATTTTAATACATAGTTAACGTTGTTTTCCTCAATTGCTTTTTTGGCATCTGCCACAGTCGGCCCGTCCATAGTGTCACAGTGGGCACTGGCCATTCCAGGTAATACCATAATAACTGCCATAGCCATTATCAGCATTACAAGGAATTTTGATGGTTTTCTTGCTTTTTTCATGCTAAAAGCCCCCTTAAAATGTAATATGCAGCTCAATTCAAACTGTTTTCGCATTTGATTGAGAACATCTTCATTTTAGGGAGCAAATTTGAATTAGGTATGGACTATTTGTGAACTTTTTCGTCTTTTTAAAGAGCACTAAAAAAAGAGCCGGAAGCATTCTACCGACTCTTGAAGGCCAAGCAAGACCTATATCTACCGCGCAACCTACCAAAGGGCATTGCCCCCACAAGTACTATCTATTGCTCTGCCATTTTCTCATCAACCGGTCCCGATACCCCGACTGATCCGCTCCGCCACCATCAACCTGAGCCATAGCTTCCATGATTTGATCAACAGAATCAGGTATCGGCCTGTCGAAATAACCGGCCTGCCTTTCCTGCCAGGCCGCCAGCCAGTTTTCATAACCCCTCAGTTCCTCAGGGGTTACCGGGGCTGTGCCTATGTGGGTACATTCAGACATAAGCATAGCCGGCAGCAGCATGGGCATATGGACTACCAAAGTCTTGAGAGCACTTACATCAATATTCTCCGGGATTTGTTCTAAGGTGTTCGAATAGGTAACTACATTAATAATTGGCTCTTTTCTGGTTTCTGTGATCTGCAATACTTTACAAACACCATAAGTAGTTTGACTCCATCTAAAAGCAATCAGCATTCCTGGTTCAAAGTTCATAATTATAGTCATTCCTTTCGCTTCGCTCAAGGCACAAAACGTAATGAAATACGTTGGCATTGAGCGAATTTTTTATTATTCTAAACTCCTAGGGNAGTTCTTGTAAATCCATATTTTTTTGGTCATCAACCGATGGCTTGCTTTGCTCTGCCACTTTACTTTGCTGGTACCTCTAACTCATTATTTCAGACTTAATACCTCCCTAACAGTTCATATTCTGTCGAAAATCTCAAAAGATTTCGTTCCAGGTTTAAGCCTTGTACATTCTATACTGTCTTCCCATTATCCTGCAGAAATTTCAATAATCTATCTTAATTAAGATTTGTCTAACTCTCTTCTGCCGCCATTTGGGCCGTAGCCAGCGCAGGCTCCTGACGGCGTGGCGGCCTGGGACCTATATACTGATAGTACTGACATTCTATCCGGCCATTGTATAATTTCCTCCGTTTAGTGGCCGGGGTGCCAAACAGCTTCTCAAATCTGGGGTTTGCAGTCAGAATAAAGTATGACCAGGTGTCCAGAGTCTTAAATACCTGACCCATTTCACGATACAGCTTTTCCACTTCCTTTGCTTCCCCCAGCCGTTCACCATATGGCGGATTACAAATAATATACCCGTATTTGGACTTAGTTTTCACATTTGACAAAGATAATTTCTGAAAATGAATCTGGTTCTCCACTTCCGCCAATTTAGCATGATAACGGGCCATGCTTAATACTTTCTCATCAATGTCAGTTCCGATAATCCGCAGATTACAATCGGTCTTTACCGCCGAAAGGGCCTCTTCCCTCGCCTCCTGCCATAGTTTCTCAGGCACCGCCGGCCACTGTTCGGCAGCAAAGCTCCTCTTTATACCGGGAGCAATGTTTAAGCCAAGCAAGGCAGCCTCAATGGGGATCGTACCCGACCCGCAGAAGGGGTCCATCAAAACCCTGTCCGGAAACCAATGGGCCAGATTAATCATCGCCGCTGCCAGCGTTTCTTTGAGGGGAGCTTCACTGCTAAGCTTACGATAACCCCTTTTGTGCAGCCCCGGCCCCGAAGTGTCAAGCGTAAGTGTGACTTCATCTTTTAGGAGCGCAACCTCCACAGCATACTTAGGACCGTCTTCTGGGAACCATTCCTTGCGGTATTTGCCCTTTAGATTTTCTACAATGGCTTTTTTGACGATGGCCTGACAGTCGGGGACACTGTGGAGTTTGGAATTAACCGATTTGCCTTGAACCGGGAAATTGGCATCAGCAGGCAGCCACTCTGCCCACGGCAGGGCTTTGGTTTGTTGAAAAAGCTCTTCAAAGGAAAAGGCTTTAAAGCTGCCTATTTTGATCAAGACCCGGTCTGCTGACCGCAGCCAAAGGTTAGCTCGGCAGACTGCCCTTGCGTCGGCCCGAAAAATAATCCGCCCGTTTTCTACAACCACCCGGTCATATCCCAGTTCCTTGATTTCACGCGCCACCACTGCTTCTAATCCAAAAGTTGCTGTGGCAATCAGTTCCAGCTCAGACATGGGTTGTCTATTCTCCCTTCAATTTTACATAGATTCCTATCAAAAGCAGCAGCAAAGGCTGATGAATTAAATAAATCGATAAGGTATGCCGGCCGATAAAACTCAAAGGCTTACTCCAACGAAAGTATCTCAATAAACTTCGCGGCCGGGGATACAATACTTTCCCCAAAGCTATCCCATACAGGAAAACACCCAGCCAGGGAAACAGGGGATAATAATCTGAAGAAACCCATGTACTGCCGGTCAGGCTAAAGAGGAACAAATAATTATGCTCTACCGGTAATCCGCTGAAGTAGCGGCCTGTTACTATTATCATAGTCCCCAAAACAACCAAAATGTATTTATGCAGGCCTTTAAATAACGGGTATAGCAAGATGCATGTCCCTAAAAAATGTAAAATTCCAAATTTAATTCCAAAGGCAGGATTATAAAGGTGGGAAACAATAGTTATAACCAAAGCAACACCTAGAAACCTGACAGCTCGTTTAAAATTACCGGAGCTGAAGGAACAGCTGACAGCAGAGATCAGCATAAACGAGATGGCGGAAACTTTCCCGATGTAATAATAGATTCCGCTGTTATATTGGACTGAGAATCCATAAAATTCGTTGAGATCATATAAAAAATGAAAAATTATCATCAGGACCAGGGCAATACCCCTGAAAAAATCGATTTCCCAGACCCTTTGTGGATTTCCTTTACTCATCGCCAAAAGTTACAATAACAATCCGCAGTGATTTCCAGGCTGTAGGATTGGCATAAAAAAGGTCCCATTCCCGGTCGTTGATAAGTCCCTGCGAGTATAAGGCAGAGCGAAATTCATCAGGGTTTTCATTTTCCCTCCGGGCAGTCAAGGGGGTAATTTTACCAAGAGATTCTTCGTTGACAGAGAGCGTATTCCCGCTGTAAGAGTAGAACCCCACCGGAAGCTTGTATGCCCCACGGAATTCCGGGTCTTCTGACAAACTAATTATAGTAATATCACCATTTTCATCAAAAATTAATTTGACAGGCTCAGGTATACTATCCTGGCCATCGGCAGGATTAATAGCCCAAAAACTGCATAACTCCATAGTCCATCTCCTTCGCTCTAAAATAGCATTTCTTACTATTCTACCATAGTTTGGACCTAAATATCATCAACATCCCAAAAAGAGATACTTTTTCACCCGGTATAACAGAATTTTTCTGCATACCAGGCTTTATATTTTCTTTTAATTCTCTGCCAGGCGTTGTCTACGCCCTTTTCCGGAATATGGAGCTTGGCACTGATATCCCGGTATATCGAAACTCTTCCCCGAAGATCTTTATCGACAGTTTTAGAATTTCTTCTGTTTATCATCTCAATAACAATTGCACATTCTGTATCCGAAAGTTCGGTATGAATAAATTTAGTGAATTCATCCTTAAATTCTGAGTCCTCGTAATCCTTTAACGGATCTTCCTGCACAATAATCTTGTTATACATCTGCTCCTCAGTATCGTCATATAAAATGGCATCCAGTGAAAAGCAATTGATACACGACATGTTCTGGCAGTTAAAAGACTGGCGCACTGCCGATTTGAATTTGCGTTTAACCACCATACCCATAAAAGGTCTGAACAAACCTTTACTGCTTTCAAAACACTGTACCGCTTCCCATATCCCAATTCGAGCGATTTGCAATAGATCGTTGCTATCATGCCCCTGAATAAAAAACTTTCTGGATATATTACTGAGTAAATTATCATATCTGAGAAGTAGTGCCTCAAAGGCTCTGTCGTCACCGGCCTTGGCTAATAAGACCAGTTCCTCGTCCGTTGAGCCGCTTTCATCAAGGAACTGCACCCTTACCACCTCTCACCTATTCTCTTTTACATACAACCGGTCAGTTAGAATTAAGGTCCATCCCGATTACCAAAACTCACGTTCCCATCTCCCCTCATTTTCCCTCTATTCAATAGTATTCGCGAGGCCTCTCTATATCCCTCCAGGGAATGTACCTTTTTTCACTAATTTTAGGGTTTAGTAAACTCTTTTCTATTTAAGGCGATTTAATGCCGCCAGGACATCAATCATCCCGGCACCTTGGGAATTCTTGTCTGATTTAATATTTCGGCAGGTACTCACCAGTATATTTTTAACATCATTTGGTTTTAAAGCTGGTTTTTTACTCAAGAGCTGAGCCACAGCTCCGGCACAAATTGGCGTGGCCATAGACGTTCCGGACATGGAAATATAGTAGCTGCCAACCCTTTGGCTTCGGTGCACCCTATCCAGGGTAGAGCCGGGTGACCTTAGGGAGGCAATATTTACCCCGGGACAGATGACATCAGGTTTGGTCAACCCATCCAGCGTCGGACCACGGCTGGAAAATGGAGCAATTATATCATCACTGAGAGAAAGTGTTTTCTTATCATCTGCTGCCCCAACAGTAATAACCAACCGGTCGTTGCCGGGGCTGTTGATGGTTTTGGCTCCGGGACCTTCATTTCCGGCAGCAACACAGACTATAATGCCGGCCTGCCAGGCTTTCTCCACTGCTCTGCACAGCGGGTCGATAGTATAAGGCACCGATGCCCGACTGCCTAAGGACATTGAAATAATGCGGATTCCATACTTGGATTTATTACTAATACACCATTGTATTCCTGCCAGGATAGCTGACATCGTACCGGCTCCATTGGCATTAAGGACTTTTACACCAATAATATTCGCTTTTGTGGCAGCACCACAATACTTCCCTTTTGATCTCAGCCCATTGCCGGCTGCATCTCCGGCACAGTGAGTACCGTGACCATTGTCATCATAGGCAGCAGCACGGCCGTTAACAAAATCCTTGAAAGCAACTATCCTGTTTTTAGGTGTGACCAGATCATGGTGAGGATAAACTCCTGTGTCAAGCACGGCAATCCCGATTCCTTCTCCATAATAACCGCTCCGCCAGGCCCGGGCAGCGTTAACGGCAGGTGCAGCAATATCCAGCACAGCTTTAACTTCCCTGTCAAGCCATATCATGGCAACAGCCTCATGATCAGTTAACGATTTTAAATTATGCAAGTTTACCGTCGTTGAAAAACTGCCAATGAAGTCCAGCCGCTGGTTTATGCTGCAGCCGAGAGTTCCGCCCAGGTTATCATTATTTAAACCATTTACCCAATGTTCCGGAGCCAGCTCAACAACTACCTGGTTTTTCTGGACGCGGTTTTTAAGGCTGCTCAGGGGACGGATCAAGGAACCTTGACCAGGTTTTAGATAATTTTGTTTTAATTGCTCAGCTAAAAGGGGTGATAATTTATGACTGCCCTGTTTTAACCACTTTATCAAATCAGACATGAAAAACTCATCTCCACGTTGTTTATAATCATTTTACGGGAGATGAGTTCTAAGGGTTCCTATTAATTTTTGGTTAAAAGGGGCTGTCTTCGGTGAATGAAGACAGCTCTCTCAGATTTAGATAAACTGGGGCTGAGTTCCCGGCTGATAAGTGTTAATCATGGTTTGGGTAGTCTGGTCAGCCAGGGTAGGGATCTGATAAAATCCTCTTTCATTCATAAACTGGAGTATTTCATAGGCCTGATTAATTGCAGATACTGCGCAATTAGTAATCATATTGCGTAAATCAGGATTTATACACTCTAAAGCAGCAATAGTACACTGCATTGCACTTGCCTTAACATGGTACAGCATACCCAAAGCGATGTCGCGGTCATCCATCTCGGTATTGCTCACATTAGGCACTACCGGGGAAGGTTGGCGCAGGCCGTACTTTGCACTAAATGATTTGGGTGCTCTGTAAGGTACTGCAGAACTCATACCCTGATTGTGTAAGAAATTGACCAGATTCTGATATCCAGTGAACAAATGCTTGGTCTGGCTGTCCACAATCTGTTGAAGTCTTTGATCACGAACCAGCGGGCGGTAAATCTCAAAATGATTAATCACGTCAATATGCTGGCATGCAACTTCGCGAGCCATCAATAGTTCAGCAGCACCAAATTTCGGAAGCATTTGCTGCCCGGCCATTTGACCCGTAGGGCTTTGAAAACCTCCTGCCAAACCGGACTGTCCCCACTGGGCGCCGGTTTGCCCTTGCTGTTGACCCCATTGGCTTCCTGCCTGTGGTCCCCATTGATAACCCACCTGGTTTTGTGGGGTGCCCATACCCTGGGCGGTACCGTAATTACCTTGTGTTCTGTGCAAACTTCATTCCTCCTAATCAAGATTTCTGTCTTAGGATTACCAAAACACAGAAGCAGCATGTATGAAAATAAAAAAAGACAGCCGGTTTTTTTGAAAACCCTGACCGTCTTTATCCCTAATTACCTTGCACGAAGGCAGTTGATCAGCCTCAGCCGCCCCTGCGCCCGCCAGACCGCATCATCATAAATAAGGCGGCAAAAATAAGAAAAAGAATTAAATATTTCATTCCTTCACCTCAACATAAAAAACTTTCTTAAATAGATTGTAACATAAATAGTGGGTAGTGGGTAGTGTCAAGTTAGTTTGTCTCGGCGGCTCAGTGGGCATTCCTTTTAAGATGGCCGCCTCACATTTCGCTATTACTGCCAGCGATACTTCCCGGCGGCCTTCGCCGTCTTCGGACATACGGGGACTCCCCGCCTTGCTGCTCTCCGCTTTACAGCAAGATTCGTAACGGTACCGACCAATGGAATGCTCCATAAACGGTCATACCTGCTCCCAATTAACAACTAACATAAAATTCAACCCTTCTACGGTTTCTGCCACTTCCACTCCTCACTCTCCACTCTTCACTCCCCACTTCATCCCCCGCAGGGATGAGGATTATGCTCTGATTCCCGGTGCCACCCATGGCCTTTGGGTTTTAATGGAATTCTGTCCGAAGATGGGGTGAAAAGCCTTTTGGCTGTCCCTGATTTCCGGTCAATTTCGATTAAATCATACTCCGTTTCACCCAATCCCAATTCGCCGGCTGCTCTTATCGATAAATAAGGGTCCCTGCCCGTAATCCTTTGGAAGATATGGTCTTCACCACCGGGTGTTTCAGAGCCCCTGGACCCTGGCAGCGGGGCGGCCCGGCCAATCATGTCCAGAGTGGCCATATCAACTGCCACAATATCATCACTGACCAGAATTCCCTGATCCTGCACAATAGGGACGTCGGCCAGCGGCATGCAGTCACATTCCGGCTGCACTTCAGTAATAAAATTAATGTAGAGGATTTTCCCAGGTTTGAAAGTACCTATAACAGCTTTTGCGGCTTCGGCCAGAGTACGCTGAAAAACTTCCGCACTGATGGGCGCGATTAAGGCACCCGACGGACAGACTTTGGCGCACCTGGCACATTTGGCACAGCGGCCCTGGTCAAGGTAAATCTGCCGGTCATCAAAGTTGATGGCCTGATGCGGACATACTGCAACACATTGTTCACACATCGTGCACTCATGGGCATTCCATTCCAGGTGTGTATCTAGGGCAAAATGCATTCTGCCCCGCTCTGGGAGGCCATCTTTGTTTCTGGCGGCAATTCCCCCCATGGCCAGGTTTTTAACGGCCCCGCCATAACCCGCCGCTCCGTGTCCTTTGCAGTGGGTGACGACAATCATACTCTGGGCCTCATAAATACCGCCGGCAATACCGATTTCCCCCAATAACCCGCCGGTCGGAACGTTGACCACATCCTTGCCGAATAACCCATCGGCCAAAATTACCGGTGCTCCGACAGATAAGTGGTTAATCCCATTGGCATTTGCCACTTCCAGATATTCCAGGCCGGGAATACGTACCGTATCTGCCACAAAAGGCTGGCCGCCCAATGCCTTAACTGCCTCCACAATTTTCCGGATAAAAGCAGGTCTGACTATGCGCACTGCGCCATAAGAGCCAAAGTGCATCTTAATTGCCACATAATCACCTTTGGCCACAAAGTTCTGCAAATTAACCCTGGACAGCATTTCCTCAAGTTTGGCCGGCATACTGACATTATACTCAAAATCCGTTGCTCTGGCCGAACTGTAATATACCTTCGCCATTTAACCACCTCACTTTGTTTTTAATGATGAATAGTCTTACCAAAAAACCACAAATTGCATACCGCAACACTATATTACTTAATCTCATTATAAAAAGCATTTTCTATGTTTCAGCTAAAAAACCTTCTTCCAGAATTACTTTTTTTAACTGATAGCTAATCGCCTGGTCTCTACAGATTTTCATTACTCATATACTCCGCAAGGGCGTCCGCCATGGCCCTGGCCAATTCCCACTGATATGTCTCCTGTTTCAGCATAGCTTTTTCCTGCGGATTTGTCATAAAACCAATCTCAACCACAGCCCCGGGGCGGGCTGTATTGCGCAGGATATAGAAATTGGTGGCTTGAGTCTTATGCTCTTTAAAACCGTTTTTTTTGGTCACCATGTTAAGGTATTTCTGCACTGTCTCGGCCAGGAGACCGGCATTAGGCACAGCTTTGTTGTAATAAACTATTGCTCCGCTGGTAGCCGGCCGCCGGTTACTGGCATTGACGTGAATACTCAGGAAAACGTCAGGCTTATTTTTTTCAATGATGTCCACCCGGGTAGCTAATGATCTCCTGTAGTTGTAGCCTTTCCCGTCAGGACCGGTATTGCCGGGGGATAAATCCTCTTCCCTGGTCAGAACGACTTTTGCGCCGCGCTCCATAAGCTCAGACTGCAACTTTTTGGCTACTTCCAGATTAACTTCTTTTTCCAAAAAGTCCTGGGAATTTGTGCCTCCATCAATCCCTCCGTGACCCGGATCAACAACAAATTTTCTACTCTTAAGGCCATTTGGTGTTTCCAACGCGTCCTGGGTAACAGCAACGAGGCCAAAAGCCGCTCCACCAAATATCATCAGAGTTACTACCGCCAGGACTAAAATGGCCTTGGGCCGGGCAAAAAGTAAAACAGTTTTCCTCAAAAAACATTCCCCCAATATTATCATCAAAACAATAATATTGAGGGAATTGCTTTAAAATACTTCTTTTGTTCGATATTTTGCTAATTTTTGATTTTCTTCAACAGCCAGGCCATATTCCGGCCCAGGGTCTGGAAGGTCTCAATACCTTCCCGATCTTTTAAAATGTCTCCCGGATCTCTGGCCAGAGTCATATTCCAATAGCTCGAACCTGGGATAATCATTTCTGCTTTACCAAAAAAGAAATTAATAGCGGAATACACAAAATTTGAGCCGGCCCTTCTTACTGAAACTACCGCTGCCCCCACTTTATGCCTCAGCATATGGCCGCCGTTAGCACCGTTTACGTACCCACAGCGGCTGATAAGTGCTGCCACTTCTGAACTCACATTGCTGAAATATGTAGGCGAACCAATGATAATCCCATCAGCCTCTAGTATTTTAGCGATAAAATCATTCATCCGGTCATCCTGCCGGGCGCAGCGATTATCCTGATTTTCCTTGCACTTTTGGCAGGCCAGACACCCAAAAACCTTAGTTCCGCCGAGCTGTACAAACTCAGTTTCAATCCCCTCCGCGGCCAGTTCATCCAAAACAATCTTCAGAGCCTGGGCAGTGTTCCCCTCCTGGCGCGGACTGCCGTTAAAAGCAACTACTTTCATATTGGAGCCTCCTTTTTAAATTAATATAGTCGTAACATCGAAAATATAACATACCACAGAGTGCGCAGAAGCACAGAGGCGCAGAGAAACAAATTTCAAAATCAAAATTGAAGAAATTTGCATTTTAAATAATTATAGCACAGAATCTGCCGCAGCAGGAATGACCGATGCGAATCTCGATTATTAATGCTTTCGTTACAAAGGGTACGGGTCTAAATATTTTTTAATTCGTGAAAAAGTAATAATAGCATCTAAAGTAATTGAAACTAATGCTGTTTGGGTAATAACATGATGAAGTAGGCATAAAGTACCCGAAAATACTTAAGGATATGGATACGCAAATTTTGGCGAATTCATGGTATAATTTAGTTGTTTATAAAAACGTTCAAGGGTAGGAGATGTTATGTGAATACTCTTTATGTTGGCGTAATCGGTGATAAGTCATGGGCAGCTGGTATTAATTTTGTTGACTCTTGGTATTTTTGTTACATCATTTTCAAATATTTTTATTAAAATATCTCTGGTTTCCATTAAAATGAGTATCATAGAAAAAAAAGAAAAAATCAAAATCCCTGCACCCTTCTCCAAGCTAAAAACCCGGTCTGTCTCACGGACAGACCGGGTTTTCGACCTACTTCTTCTCTTTAGGTGGTACATACTCCACCTTATACGTCTTCGCATTATGGTCCCTGCCAAGGTACAGGTTACACCAGGACGGTGTCTGGTAGAAATCCCAGTTTGGCGGCGGAACGCGATCCCCGTTGAGATTTTCTTCTTTCCCGGAGTTTTTCAACCTGGCATAAGCCCGGACATAAGCACATTTTTTCTTACTGCCGTAAACTTCGCACCAGCCGTCCCAGCTTCCGCCGCAGGCACCGTTTCTCTGATTTTTGGGGCAGTTCGACATGGGGCAAACATAAGCGACATCCCCCAGGGCGCAGTCGCCACAGTCTTTGCAGTCATAGAGGGCAACTTTGGCCATATGCTCAAAGTAATGATATGGCTTTTCAGCAGAAGTGCCGTCAACAGCTTTGGCAATACTCTTCATTACTCCCCAGAACGGAGTACCTGGTTCTAACATTAAGCCGTGCATAAAGGTTGACAATTTATAGATAAACTCCACATTGGTATCCAGTGGACGTCCTTTGCGTTCAGTAAGCTTTTCAGTGTTTAAGCCGGTTTTCTCATCTTTTTCATATAGGTAGAAACCGCCCGGTATCGGGTAATCAAACTCATGGACATAATCCATCCAGTTCTTACTGAGTTCTTCACCCTTTTCCATAATATACTCTACCTGCTCATATTTCATCCCATGACCACCGATATGCACGCCGTCATAACCCATACCTTTCATCATGGCATACATCTTAGCAGCTCTGAGAAGTCTTGCCCCCACTCCCTTATCTTCGGCTTTTGATTCTTTTTCCAGGTCAGCCACTAACTTGTCCGGAGCCACACATCCCGGCAGGCCGTTCCGATTCATCAACCGGGAGGCACCAAGGGGGAGAAGATAAATATTCCCCATCACCGGAACATTAAAACCACTTAATCTGACAAACTGCAGGAGTTCGTGAATTTTCCTCATATCATAGCCTAACTGGCTGACAACAAACTGGGCACCTGACTTGATTTTCTTCCTGAGTTTAAAATACTGGACCATTTGTTCAGCTTCGGTCCTCTTGAAGGGAGAACAGGCCGCCCCGGCAAAAAAGTCACTGGCCTGATGCTTAATGGTACCTTTCATCCCTTTGTATTCCAAGCCCTGATTCATTTCACTAATCAGCTCTAAAATATGCATAACATCCAGGTCAAACACTGGCTTTGGCCGTCCCTGGTAACCTGTATAAACATAATCTCCGGTCATAACCAAGAGGTTTCTGACATTAGCCCGGTCCATTGAATATAACTGTCCTTCGATCTGGTTACGGTTTTTATCCTTGCAGGTAAAGTGGACCAAAGGCTCGATGCCTTTCTGGAAGCACTCCATACCAAGATAGTCGGCAAGAATTGCTGGATTTCCACCAGGCATATCCGTAATTGTTAATGCATCAACTTTGCCGCCTTTAACTGCTTGATCGGCAGCAGCCATAGCATCTTCCTGGGCCTTTTCCCGTGCGCCTCGCCCCGGCACAAGTTCCCAGGTCACGGACAAACGACTCTTGTCCAACAAGGATTCTTTAAAACGGTTTTTCATTTTACACATCGACTCCTTTTGGTTTATGGGTATAAACTCGTTTGGTGTTTAATAATGTGGAAAAGGTAAGATGCAATAGAATAGAGAAGGACAAAGTAAAATTCCATTTTATATTATACCTAAATTTTAGCCAACGAGAAAGTCCAGAAATGTCTGAAAATGACGATGAAACGGCTAAAAACGCCCCTGAATGATTGTTTTATGGATAATTTGGAAAATTTAAAATTTTTTTTATAGTCCTTCTCTTTAACCCTCCAAAACCCATAAAATTACTGACCTGGTTGAAACATGGGTAATGAAAAAGAACTGTTGGCAAAGTAAGACTAAACTGATATATTGAAAGCATTAGATTCGGCTCACCCCATGGAGGTGTCCATGAACGACAAAGTTTTTTTCCTGTCAAAAGTGAAAGTCCTCTCCGAACTGACTCTGCAGGAGCTTACCGAACTGGCTGAAGATTTTGAATGGGCTGAATACCCCAAAGATACAGAGATTATCCGGCAGGGCCAGTTAAAACAGCGGTTCAGTGTGCTTATTTCAGGTAAAGCCAAAGCGCAGGTTCTCAAGAAAAATAACGCAGTCATTCAGGTAGAAAGCTTTATTCCCGGCGATTTCTTCGGAGATATTGGGATAATCACCGGGCGGCCGGCTAATGCCTCTGTGATTACAACAGAAGACTGCAGCGTGCTTACCATTGCCCCGAAAAACTTCAATAATATGCTGCTGCGATGGCCAAAACTGTACATGACTTTTTTGGATAATTTGTCAACGGAATTGAGTATAGTCAGAGATGACTTGTGGGCAGCCAGGCAGAAGGAATTTTTGCGGGCCGGCCTGCAGTTTAACCAGTTTGAGAATAAATTCTACGGTATCTGGGGTTCCCGTAAAACCACCAAAGAGGTGGAAAATAGACTGGCCCAACTATCCCGGACCAAAGAACACCTGCTCCTTATCGGTGAGCGCGGCACCGGCAGGCAAATGATAGCCTGGTATCTGCACAAACAACAGTTTAGTGACACTGCACCTTTTATTGTCATTGACGGTCAGCAATTTGACCAGCAGTGGGGCGATCTGCCGTACAAAACCAAAGGTCCGGAACAGACCACAGCAAACTTCAGAAACAGCTCTGTCCTGGAAATTGCAGAAGGCGGAACCCTGTTCATCCGGGAAATCAACCTGCTTTCACCGAGAGCCCAGCTGCACCTGGCTGAAGCTCTGCAATCAGAGGTCTCCCCATGCCGGATTGTAGGCAGCCTGAAAGCCGAGCCGGAAATGTTATCGGAACGGCTAATCCCCCAACTCCAGGAATGTTTCACCCAAACTTACAAGATTGCCCCTCTGCGCGAACGAAAAAGAGATATTCCTGTTCTTGTCGAGGGCTTTTTGAAAAAATTAGCTTTACGTAATAACAGGAATGCCCCGGAGCTTAACCATGAGGCTACCAAACTTCTGCTGGGCCACGATTACCGGCAGGGGAATGTGACAGAATTGATCCAGGTTATAGAGCGAGCCTTTTTTTTAACAGATGGAGACGTTATCCGGCTGGAACACATATTTTTTGGTCCAACTGCCGAGAAAACTAAGCGCAGCATCAATATGCTTTCCTGGTCATTGCTGGAGAAGCTGATTAAGAAGGGAGTCCTGCCCCTTTGGCCCCAACATATCATGGGATTTTCCCTGATAGCTTCGATATTTTGGCAGCTGCTGGCACCCTCTTCGGCAATAGCCGGTTTCATGTGCTTGGTTGTCTGGAGCCTCTGGTGGCCGACTCTGACAGTACTGTCCCCGCCCTTTGGCCGTTTCTGGTGCGCAATTTGTCCTGTCTCTTATGTCATGGAAAGGGCACAGAAAATCCTGCACCTTGACCGTCCTGTTCCTGACTTCCTAAAAAAATACAACTACCTGTTTTTTACTGTTTTATTCCTGTTTGTCTTCTGGATTGAGTTTATTACCGGGATGCGCTTTAACCCGGTCTATACAGGGCTGTGGCTGCTGGCTATAGTGGGGACAGCCGTAATTATCGGGATAATTTATACCCGCCATACCTGGTGCCGCCACCTCTGCCCCCTGGGTGCCTTTGTTGGAATGGCGTCCATAGGTGGGATGGTCGAAGTCCGTTCAGATCCGGCAGTATGTCTTAATAAATGCACAACCTACGAATGTTACCGCGGTACAAAAAACATCATGGGCTGTCCTCTGTCCATGCACGCGCCTTATGTGGACAACAATCTTGACTGTAAGCTTTGCCTGCGGTGTGCCCGTAACTGCCCCAACGGGTCTGTGAAATTCAATTTCCGGGTACCTGCTCAGGAAGTCTGGCACCTGGTCCGGGTCAACCAGGGTTTCGTCGTTTTTATTGGTGTATCTCTGGCCACATTGCTGCCCATTTATTATTTCCAGACCTTTCGTTCGGCCTGGCCCCCCAATGAATGGCGTTTGTATTTCAGCCTTTTTTACTGGGGAACCGCAGCTATAGCCGGTGCAATTACCTGGCTCATTGCGCGGCCTTACAAAACCAAAGGTGCTTCCCGGCGCATCAGGCTGTTTTTCTCTTTTATTCCCCTAATCTTGTCTGGTTATGTGGTATACCAGCTGCACTATTTGCCCGGTATTAATTCAGTGCTGCTGGGTTTAGGCTTTAAAACCGGGGAGGGTGTTGTCCTTCCTTTTTATGTATCTCTCCTGGCAGCAGCCCAAGTCATGGCCGTTGCCTTTGGATTGGCAATTACAGTTTTTACTGTGATTATGGTATTACTACGCAGTAAGGATAAATCAACAAGCGATACGCAGCACCTTTCGTAAATGGGGCGGCTTCTTGCAAAAGAGGCCGCCCTTTCAAGTTTATTGATAAAGTTGAAGATTATGAAAACTTTTTGGAGTTAAAACAGGTAAATACTATAGATTGAGTAAGAAATGAGGTGATTAAAATAGTAATTGAAACGGAGCTGATTGAGAAAATTAAGGACGGAGACGGCAGGGCCTTCGCTGAACTCTATAACAGGTACGCCGAATATGCCCTCAGAACAGGCACAGCCGTTACCAGAAACAGTGCCTGGGCGGCAGATGCGGTACAGGAAAACTTAAAACGCAAATGGCAAAACAGAGAGAAAGGAGTGCATTTCATGGATGATTTTCTTGGTAAAAAAATAAAAGATGCCCTAACCAAAGGAACAGAACAGTCGGTGTCATCAGGGAACATTACTTCAGAGAGGCCGCCGAAGGCCATGGGGCCAGGTTTTATCATATGCTGAAGGAGTTTCGGCTGGTGATGCCATGAGTGGCAGGCCTGTTAAAAGGCCTGTTTTTTATTTCTTAATAAAAATATATTTTTTATTGCCATTAATACCAAATAATTAAACAGTTATCTGAAAATAATAGATACAAGTATAGCTAAGCGAGGTGCTCATCATGGATCTGACAGATATTAATGCCAGTATTCAAAAAATAGCGGATTCTGTCAAATCAACTAAACCTAAACAAAACAGTATCAGTGTCGGTGATGCTTGGTACCTGTGGGACATCCTGACAATGAAATATGACAGTATGGAAGTCGCTAATATATTGTCAGGTTTCATAAATGACAAAGACCTCAAGATTGTCGTAGCTAGCGCATTAAAAGTAGCAGAAAGAACAATCAATGAAATGGAAAATCTAATTCTCGAATACGCCATACCGCTTCCGCCAAGGCCGCCGAAAAGTGCAGATTCAACTATTAACCTGGAGTCGATTACTGATAAATATATCTTTAACCGGGTACTTGAACTCTTTAAACAAATTTTAACAATACAGGTCAATGGGTTTAACAACTCTTATTCACCAAGAGTGGTAAGTCTTTTTAAAAAATTTATCATTGAAGAAATGACCGTAATTGATAATCTAACAATCTATGGTGAGGCCAAATGTTATCTGGATCCCTTGCCTATGTATATGCCTTAAAACGTTTGTGAGGTGTAAATATGAAACTGCTCGAGTTATATCAAAAGGCTGTGGATCTAACTAAATCATGTGAGGAAAAACAAAAAGAAATAAGCATAAGTGAGGTGTTTCATCTAAGCACACACCTGAAAATGAGATATGATGTTCTGGAAACAACCCAGATTTTGCGAAACTATGCAAAGAGCCCTGATCTGCTTTTCATTCTCAGCCAGGGGGAGAAAGTATTGCAGGCCCAGATTAATTCTTTGGAAGCTCTAATGAAAGAATACAATATCCCTATGCCTTCAAGACCTCCATTAAATGTCAATAGTACCGCCAATTTTGAATCGATTACAGATCGCTATATATATAGAAGGGTACTAAAGGGCATTCAAACCTTCATCCCCTTTCATGCCTCAGCCTACATTCAAAGTACACTACCAAAAGTAAAGGAGCGATTTAAGGCTTTTCTTTTAGAAGAAATAGACCTCCAGGACAAGTTTCTGGAATATGGCAATAAAAAAGGCTTTACCTTTATCCCGCCCAGATATCGTCAGTGAGACAGGGCTATTGCCCTGTCTGTTTTTCTGGAGCCTTTTTCCGGGAAAAAAATACCCCGTAATGGTTTACATTACAGGGCAATGTCCGGGGATTTACTGATGCTGACGGGTGCACTTCTCTTTCATCTTAGCCTTGATGGCATCTGCTTCTTGCTGGGTGATAATGTTGTTTTTGACCAAATCACTCAACAGGCTGCCGCGCTCCCGGCCTGCTTTGTCCTTTTTCCACTTCTCTATAAGGTCTTTGCGTTCTTCCGGGCTGAGTTTTTTCCACTGATCACGGCGAGCCTGTTTTTCCTTACGCCTGTCGTCCATAAAAACCTTAATCCGGTCAGCTTTGTCCTGGGTAATCACACCATCCTTAACCATCTGGTCTAGGTTGGCTTGGAACATTTTGTACCCATCGGCTTTATGATGGCCTTTAGCGCGCAAAGTTTGGGAATTGACTATGGGAGTCTTTCCGTCACAGTTCCCGCCATTTATGCCAGGTGCCTCAGCATATACCATCCCGCCTGATAACAGCATTCCGCCCACCAGCATCCCGCCAAGTGCTTTGACTAATGTTTTTTTAGCCTCCATGAGCTATCCCCTTTCAAAAAACCATTTAGCTGCAACATTGTTAGTATGTGCAGGGTTTGTGACCATTTTGTGAACATCTCTGAAATTTTTTCTGGTAAATTCCGGCGCTGTTTTGTAAATATACCTTCACCCCTCTTTATTTTACCAGCACTTTACGGAATTCTTCTATCGGCTGGGCCCCCACAATTACGGTGTTTTCATCAATTACAAATGTTGGGATGCCTGTTGTGCCATATTTAAGCCATTCTGCCCTGCCCTTCTCCAGCGCAGGCAGATACTGGCCGGTAGAAAGCACATCCTGCATTTTTGCCGCATCCAGGCCTGAGTCACGGCCTATTTCAAGTAAAACCTGCAAATTTCCGATATCCTGGCCTTCCACAAAATAAGCATAAAAAATCTTCTCATGGAACAGCTCGAACTTCCCACAGGTTCTGGCATATTCACCTGTCTGTAAAGCATTGCGCGTATTGGGCAGCAAATCGCTGGCTATCCCAAATTGGATTCCATAGCGTTCCCCATATGTCTTGAGGTTCTGCCGCATGGCAGCAATCCGGTTGGCTGGAAACAGTTTAGTCATCGGAACCCCATCGGTTGGCGTCTCCGGATGTAATTCGACGTTTATCCACTCGTCTGATATATTGAATTCTAATTTAAGTTTGTCGACAATACCTTTGCCTATGTAACAAAAAGGTCAAACATAATCTGAAAATGTAACAATTTTATGTTCCATGTTTTACACGTCCTTTCACAAAAACTATTTTCCTATATACCACTTGAGCAATTCAGCCGGAACCAGTTGATAATCTGCCCCGCGATACTGGCATTGGTCGGTTTAGCCGGCAAATTATCTCCCGTGTACCACCCTGCCTCGGTGATTTCTTTTCCGTCAACTGTTATTTCACCACTCTCATATTCCGCAGTAAAGCCCACCATTAATGAGTCTGGAAAGGGCCAGGGCTGACTGCCGAAATATTTCAGGTTTTTTACCTTGATACCCACCTCCTCCAGGACTTCTCTTTTGACACAATCTTCAAAGGTTTCCCCAGGCTCCACAAATCCGGCCAGGATGCTAAACATATTATCTTTAAAATTCCTGGCATGAGCCAAAAGAATTTCGTTGCCTTTTATCACCCCAACGATAATGGCAGGAGAAATTTTGGGGAAAATAATGTTCCCACATTTTGAGCAAACCTTTGCCCATTCATCATCTTTCATTGCGGTAGGAGACCCACAGGTGCCGCAGTACCGGTTTTTTTTATCCCAATTAAGAAGTAGGCAGGCCCGGCCTGCCAGGGCAAAAATTTCTTCATCGATGCGGCCTAACAGTGAAAGTAATCTTTTAAAAATCATGCCGTCAGGCATATTTTCGGTGTCATCCGTATCTATACAATAACAATCAGTGCCGTCCAGCTGACCTAAATAATACTTCGCCTGTATCCTGAATTTTAAGTCGCCGACAGTTGTTTTGACAGGCACGCTTAGATCATCAGCACTTATTTTCACCAATACCTTATCCTTATTAAAGACAAAGAACCAGGCAGGATTGTCATTTTCGGCTACATAGACGAAAGATGGGGAGTACCTGTTGTAAATGCATTTTTTTGCCATTCTTTTTACCTCTTTTTGTGCGCACGTTGTGCGCTTCATATATATTTCATAGAAACCATCGCTCCTGCAATGCGATGTAAGACAACCGACTTACCTCATGCGAAAGCCTCTGNGACGATAACTCATTTGGAATATGGAGAGCCGTATGCGGTGAAAGCCGCTCGTACGGTTCGGGAAGGGGCGGGTTACTTTGCTAATCCGCCTATTTCATAAATAGTTATTTATTCGTTTTCCAAGTGAATACAAAGCAAAAAGCAGGCACCCTCATAATAATTGAGTTTCCCGCTTTGATAATCCCGAAATATTTCATATCGATGTCGGAGTCAGCCACCTGAAAAAACAATATTACCTTGACATTATATCACATAAGTAAAAATATGGCAAGCTAAGTGAAAAAAGACATCTTGACAAAGAGCTCCCTCCCTATAAATTTTATTGGTAGCTATAAATTTTAATTGTTAGCTTGATTAAAAAATACAAATGTTCTATAATGGTTAAAATTATTAATAAGATTTTTAATAGCTATGAAAATTGGTACCTGCGCCACAGTGAAATATGAAATGAAGTATTCAATATCACGGATGACGTTTGGGGGACAGTACTTAAACATGCTTGCTGATAAAATCATTGATATAAAGCATTATAATGAAATACCGCTAAGAGTAGCATATTTTTTAACCCCTAAAGGCCCATCGGCTCTTCCAATGCTCCATTTCATTTGCCAGTGGTCGGCAACCTATTTAAAAGCTGACGAGGAAAAGGCAGAACCTCCTTGAATAAAGTGTTTGTAAAAACGGATGCTCTGGGAAAACTAAGAGCCGATGCGAAAAGCTCTGATACACAGCCTGATGCAGAGTGGACCAGCCATAATTCCACAAATTCAAATTAAGATAAAGGTGGTTATTAGATGAAAAAGATTATTTTTCCCGTACTTTCAATATTAGTCCTGGCTTTGTTTTTAGGAGGTTGTACAGTTAAAAGTAAACAGCAAACCCAGGAGCAGTCTAAACCAAAAACTGAGGCAGCAGTCATCAATGTCGTTCAGACCACTCCCCCTAATATGTTGAATCAGCTGAAGGCGAAGGAAATTGATGGGTTTATTGTCTGGGAGCCGTTTGACACTGTTGCTGTCGAGAGCGGCGTAGCTAAATATTTGTTTAAATCCCCGCAAGTTTGGGAGGACCACCCCTGCTGTGTAGTAGCATTGAGTGAAAATTACAACGATAATAAAACTGTGGAGGCTTTTACTTGGGCGCATGTAAAGGCCATTAGGTTTATTAATGACCCCAATAACAAAGAGAAAGTTATCAAATATGCTGCCGAGTTTTCCGGCAAGGATACTGCTACAGTATCTCAGGCATTGCAAAACATCAGTTACGTTGAATATCCCGACAAGAACCAGTTCGAAGATTTTTATAACTACCTGGAACAAGGTAAACTTTTGACAAAATCCGTGAAGGACATTGGGTATTCCAATACAGATCAGTTTTTTTCGGGGTTCCTGCAAAACTCCGTTTATAAAACTGTTTCCGATAATTTGACCCAAAATCCCAATTGGGTTCCGGCATCGGTTTCGGTCAATACTAAGCTGCGACTGGGCTATATTAACAATGATCTGCACCAGTTGGCCCGTTATATAGCCGAAAAAGAAGGTTACCTTGCGGCGGTGGGGTTGATTCCTGGGAAGACATATGAAACTGTTGGTTATGCTAACGGCGTTGCTATAATGCAGGCTTTTAAGAGTAAAGATATCGATATGGCATACGTAGGCGGCGCTCCGTCTATCTTGAAAAGAATTAATGATAATATCCCCGTTTACGCCATTGCTGGAGCGAACGACGAAGGCTCAGCACTGGTGGTTCGAACAGACAGCGGGATAAATTCAATTTCTGATCTGCAGGGTAAAACCATCGCAATTCCGGGAATCGGTACCGTGCAATATACTCTGTTAGAAAAAGCCATAAAAGACAAGGGTTTACGGCTGGTAATCAAATAAAGGACGGGTTATAATGATCTCAATAACTTTGCCCCGGTAGTAAGCCAGCCGGAGCGAGAACGCAAAAGAACGAACGTTCCCCAACATAGGGAAGGTTCGTTCTTTATATTTTTCTTAATTTTTCACTCCATATTTTTTCCCGGCCTCTACCATGGCAATTAAATGCTCAGTAGGTGTCCTGGGTGGAATTCCGCAGGCCGTCGTCAGAACATTGGTACCCTTTTCAAGGCAGTCTTTGACATTTTCCTCAATCCTAGAAGCCGGGCCAAACAAGAGTGTGGAGGTTACATCCACATTGCCGCAGAGTGCAGCTTTGCCGTTCGCTGCTTCTTTGGCAAAAGCTACGTCGACGTAGGCATCAAAGGAAACTCCGTCAGCAACCTCCGCCATATGGTGGATAATGGCACCGGCATGGCCGCAAATATGCAGAATGGTGGGCACAGGCAGTTCCTGGGCAATCCTGCCGGCATATGGCATGGCATATTCCTGATAGTATTTGGGGCTTACCAGATCCGGTGAGGCTGTGGCATCAATAAAAACTATGACATCGGCTCCTGCCTCAACCAGTGCTTCAGCGTAGGTATTGCATGATCTATAGCATTTGTCAAGAAGCTCGTGGGAAAACCCGCAGTCTCTGGCTAAATCCCGCATTAGGTTGTCAACTCCCCGAATCTGACCGGCTAACATAAAGGGGCCAACAATTGCTGCCAATACCGGGATGTCAGGACCAAGCTTGGCTGACAGACGCTTCACGGCATCCACCACCACCGGCATACGCCCGGATTTGCGTGGGTCAGGAATCTGGATTTTAGACAGTGCTGCCTTGTCAGCCAGCGGAATATCCCTGACAAGTGGCTGGATATCCAAGCCCTTATACCGGCCTTTATCGTAATCAAGGGTACACCCCATTGCTTCGCTCTCAACGTTAACATCAAACGGGACACGTACACCTTCAAACCCGACTACCGTGTGAGCTTCGTAAGACAAACTGGCCATTTTGCCGGCATCCCGGTGGGCGTAAGGCCAATAGGACCCACTCGACTCCATCAGCGGGACAGTTCCAGTCTGCAAAGGCTGAACCACGGGTATCCTGTCAACCGGTTCCTGGCGCAGCGCCAAATACAGGCGCTCTTTTGGGGTTAGACTCATCCAAAATCACCTTCCAAAATTTTTTCGGGCTGTTTCCGGTAACTTAAACTTATCAACTCCCGAATCCAGCGACTCGCGCACAGCCCGCTCTACATCATCAGCAATATAAGAAAACTCCGGGCCAAAGCCCGAAGTCTTTTGGTTTTATACAGTAATTAGCTTTGGTTCTACCGTTCCAAGCGGTCCTTGCCACATAGCTTAATACTATGTAATGTAGTTATTTTACATTACTTTTGTCAAAAGAACAATAGTTGTTTACTTCGCTCCATCGTTTTTTCAACTTCCTCTGTTGTAAATCTCTATACCCACTACATCTATCGCTACAAATCAAAGACAGCCTTTATCTCCTCTTCTGTCAGCTTCGAGATAAACGTTTCCCCGGGCCTGATCACAGCTTCGATCAACTCTTTTTTCTTCTGCTGGAGGGTGAATATCTTTTCTTCAATGGTGCCTTTGGTGATCATTTTAAAAACCTGGACTACATTTTTCTGCCCAATCCGGTGAGCCCGGTCTGTAGCCTGGTCTTCCACCGCCGGGTTCCACCACGGGTCAACATGAATAACCATATCGGCCCCTGTCAGGTTCAGTCCGGTCCCGCCTGCCTTCAACGAGATCAGGAAGACACTGTTTTCCCCTTTATTAAAAGCCTGGACCATCTCCTGTCTCTGCAGAGCCGGGCTAGTCCCGTCCAGGTAGAAATAGCCGATACCCTGCTGATCAAGGTATTCCCGCACCAGGGACAGCATTGATGTAAACTGGGAAAACAGCAAAAGGCGGTGACCGCCGGCCAGGGCATCTTCCAGCAGCTCCTGCAGGAGCTGCATCTTGCCGCTTTCACCTTGATAATCTTCAATAAAAAGGCCCGGATGGCAGCAGATTTGACGGAGCCTGGTGAGAGCAGCCAGGATTTTAATCCGGCTTTTATCAAATCCCGATACACTTATTTCATTTAAAATTTCACCCTGGGCCTGTCTCAGGAAAGCCAGGTATATTTTCTCCTGCTCCTTGGTCAGCTCAGCCATCAATTTAGTTTCAATTTTTTCCGGCAGTTCCTTTAATACATCCCTTTTCAGCCGGCGCAGGACAAAAGGCCGGACATGCCTGCCTAATTCCACCGCACTTGCCGGGTCTTCACCCCTGGCTATCGGCAATTCATATTTCTTCTGAAAAGCAGAGTGGGTGTGCAGGTACCCGGGCATGATAAAATTAAATATTGACCAGAGTTCTGTCAGTGAATTTTCGACAGGGGTCCCGGTCAGGGCAAAATAGTTGCGGGCTTTGATCTGCTGTACTGCTTTGGCATTTATGGTATTGGGGTTTTTGATATGCTGGGCTTCATCCAGAAAACAGTAAGCAAATTCAATATCCTTATACAACTCTATATCCCGCCTGATTAAGGGATAAGAAGTAACAACCATATCTGCTCCGGCAAATTGCTGGAATTTCTCCCGCCGCTCCCGGACAGGTCCGGACATGACCACTACTTTTAACGATGGAGCAAATTTCTGTACTTCTGCTTCCCAATTAAACAACAGAGAGGTGGGGGCAATTACCAGGGCCGGGGGCTGATCCGGCTTCTTTTCCGATAAGATAAAGGCTATCACCTGGACTGTTTTACCCAGTCCCATATCATCTGCCAGGATTCCGCCCAGGCCATAAAAAGCCAGGGTTTTCAACCACCTGAAACCTGTCGTCTGGTATTCCCGGAGACGCCCGGCCAGCTCATCAGGGACCGGATACTCCACATCCTGGGGTTCCTGGATGCTTTGCACCAGGTGCTTAAAGGCACTGTTACGGCCAATGCCCTGTAGCTCTTTCTGCCTTAAAAAACTATCGATATAAACCGCCCGGTATGTGGGCAGTTGAATTAGCTCCCGGCCTAAGTCTGCGGCATCCAGGCCCAGATGATCGAGAAGCGCTCCCATATATTCCAGCTCAGACTGCTGCAGGCTGAGAAAAGAACCGTCTTTCAGTCTGAAATATTTCTTTTTTAGCTTAAGGGACCCAAAAATCTGGGCTAACTCAGAGTTATCCACCTCATCAAACTGCACCGAAAACTCCAGAAAATTAAGGCTTTTATCCAAACGTACCGCTCCTGAACAAGAACTTGCCGTCCTGATCCGCAGCCCGCCGAATTGTTCGGAGTAATAGACTTCAGCCAGTTCCTGAAGTTCCGGCAGGATGTCCTCAATAAACTGGAACAGCCTTTCTTCTTCATACAGGTGAATCTCCCCCTGGCTGACAGTAAAACCGGCTCGTTCCAACAAGTCGAAGATTTTGTGTTCTTTGCTGCTGTCGCGGACAATAATCCTGTTGTCCTGCCCTGCTTTATCTGCAGTCACGGCAGAAAAGGGATTGATAATCTGCTCACCGTAATGCAGTTCAAGCCTGGCTGCAACACCGGGGGGGTGATCAGGGCTGTCTAAAGTACGGTCAAAATATATTTTAGCAGCCATTTCTTCCTGGCATAACCTTTGTTCCAAAGCCGGATCTATAGACACCTGGCCTATGTTTCTGATCCCAGGCAGGACTTCGGAAACAAACCGCTCGGTATAAGCCGCAGGAAAAACAAGCTTGTTGTGCACACCCAGGTAATGCTTGAGAAATGGCACAAACTGCCTTTTCTGCTCCTCTGTCGCCCGGTAAATATTGTTCAGCAAATATAAGTAATCCCCATCCGCATTCAAAGGAATTGGTTTCTCTTCAGTATTCAGGGTCAGGGCTAACCCCTCCCCCGCCGGTGCCACCTTAAAACTTAAAGGCAGCCCGTCACTGATGGTTATTCCGGGGACCACAGCACCGGAGGGCAGACGGAGGTCAAAAGGCCGTTCCCCTAAGGTATCCAGGAACTTCTTTAAATAAAAATCATTTAACCTGACGGTTTTCCCATCAAAAATATTGCCGCCCACATATTGAGCGTAAGGGTTTGAGGCCTTTTCCAGGGCCAGTATCTCCTCCAGGAACTCTATTACCGGCCTGTCAGCAGGATTAAAGGTATGTTTCTCCGGTTCAAAAACGAAATTTTTGCCAAACTCCACCGGTTTACCGGCAGCTCTGGAGCTTAGAAACTCTCTTACATTTTTCAGTACATAGAGCCGTTCCAGCCCAATTTTAAACTCTACAGAAGCATTTATCCCAAAACTTGTCCTAGCTGCCTGCAGGCAGATTTCAAGATTAACTGCCTGCCTTTTAGGCTGGTTCATTACACCTGAGAAAAGATTTATGATCTCGCCCGCCACTCTGTCATTGACTTCCTGGGATTTTACCCCGCCATGAGCAAAATTTCGCTGTAGGGCAATTAAGACAGCCACGATATGTTTACACGCACCCTCATAGTTGCCGAATGCCTGGCAGTCGCACCCGTAGTCACGGACTTCGCCACCGGGAGAGAAAACAATTTCCACATCATAAGAAGTGCTGCCGGAAACTGCCGCGTACAGGGTTAAATCTTCAGCATCAAAACGGAGGTCTTGAACCCTGTTTTCCAGATAATAGGTGTTCCCACGGAGAAATACAGCCATACTGCCGGCGTGTTTTCTAATCTGGTTATCATTAAAAGGTAATAACTTCACTGCTTAATATGCCTCCACAAAAATAGTAAATCTGTTTACCGATTATCCATCTTCAGATAACCCCGCCTTTTGGCAA
Organism: Thermincola sp.; assembly: GCA_032027005.1. Taxonomy (GTDB): domain Bacteria; phylum Bacillota; class Thermincolia; order Thermincolales; family UBA2595; genus JAVSMW01. The sequence goes on from JAVSMW010000003.1 coordinate 139,609, forward strand.
CGCTTTTATAGGCAGGTCTGATAATCTTCCCGGCATTTACTATTTCCTCAATCCGATGGGCACTCCAACCAACTATTCTGGAGACGGCAAATACCGGAGTGAATAATTCGGGCGGAATGTCCAGCATCCTGTATACAAAGCCGGAGTAAAAGTCAACATTGGCACTTACTCCCTTATACATCTTGCGGACCTCAGCGATAACCTGGGGGGCCAGATTTTCCACCTTCTGATAAAGCCCCAGCTCATCCTCAAATCCCTTTTCTCTGGCAAGTTGAGAGACATAATCCTTCAGAACAAGAGTCCTGGGGTCAGAGATTGAGTAAACAGCATGTCCAATCCCATAAATCAGGCCGGCCCGGTCAAATGCTTCCCGGTTCAGCAGTTTTATCAAATAACCCTTGATTTCTTCATCATCATCCCAGTTCCTGACCTTTTCCTTCATGTCTTCAAACATTTGCACAACCTTAATGTTCGCGCCGCCATGCCGCGGCCCCTTCAGTGACCCCAAAGCAGCCGCAATCACCGAGTAAGTATCGGTGCCGGAAGATGTAGCCACATGAGTGATAAATGAAGAATTATTCCCGCCCCCATGTTCCGCATGCAGGACAAGGGCCAGATCCAGCAGGGTGGCCTCCAGTTCTGTATAGGAACAGTCAGGCCTCAGCATATATAAAAAACTTTCCGCAATACTTAAATCAGGCCTGGGGCTGTGCAAAATCAGGCTGTTATCCCCATGGTAATGAGCCAAAGCCTGGTAGCCGTAAACCGCCATTGCAGGGAAACAGGCAATCAGGCGCAGGCACTGTCTTAACACATTTTCCACAGATGTATCTTCGGGATTCCTGTCAAAACTATATAAGGCCAATACACTCCGCGACAACGTATTCATTACATCTTTACTAGGGGCCTTTAAAATTATATCACGGGCAAAATCATCCGGTAATTTCTGGTTATCAGCCAGAAGTCGCCTGAAATCTCCAAGCTCATCCCGGTTGGGAAGGTCACCGAAAAGCAATAAATAGCAGGCTTCTTCAAAACCGCAGCGACCGTCTGTGAGAAAACCTGAGACCAAATCGTTAATATCAATCCCTCTGTAGAGCAGCCTGCCTGGCACAGGTATTGTTTCACCTTCATCAATTATATATGAATGGACTTCCCCGATTTCAGTCAAACCAACCAATACGCCTTTCCCATCTAAATCGCGGAGCCCGCGTTTGACCTGAAACTTTTCAAACAGAGCGGGGTCGATTAAACTGCTTTTAATCGCTTCTTCACTCAATCTGGAAATCAGCTGCTCTTCACCTTCATAGGAATCAGTGGTTTCCATAAGACCAAACCTCCTTTATTTTACTTGCAAATTGTCCGGCATGACGCATGCTGGAAGTTCGTAATCTGCCAGTTCTGTAATAGCCGGATTTTCGCCGCAAACGGGGCAGGCAGGATTTTTTTTCACTTCGATTTCTTTGAACTTCATGGCCAAGGCATCATAGGTCATTAACCTGCCAATGAGAAGCTCCCCCTGTCCTAACACATATTTTAAGACTTCAGTAGCCTGGAGCACTCCTATTGTCCCGGCCAGGACACCCAAGACGCCGGCCTGGGCACAGGATGGCACAACTCCCTCTGCGGGTGGTTCCCGGAAAATGCAGCGAAAACAGGGGCCTTGCCCCGGCACGACAGTTAAAACCTGGCCGGCGAAGCGCAGAATCCCTCCGTACACAAAAGGCTTTTGGGCCAGCACACAGGCATCATTGGTCAGAAACCGGGTGGCAAAATTATCAGTTCCGTCAACAATGACATCATAACCTTTAATGATCTCCAAAATATTGTGGGACATTATTCTTTCATTGTAGGTAATGACATTACACTCAGGGTTCAGGGCAGCCAGCTTGTCCCTGGCCGATTCAACCTTAGGGCGGCCAATATCCCCGGTGTTGTGGAGGATCTGTCTCTGTAGATTGCTTAGATCAACAACATCATCATCTACAATACCAAGGGTGCCAACTCCGGCTGCCGCCAGGTAAAAGGCCGCCGGGGAACCCAGCCCGCCGGTGCCGATTATCAAAACCTTGCTTTGGCTGATTTTCTGCTGTCCCAGGCCGCCAACTTCAGGCAGGATAATATGCCGACTGTATCTGACAATTTGCTCTTCCGTAAACTCCAAGACTATTACCCCCTTTCAATGAGAAGCTGAAATTTTTCACCAGCCTTTTCCACAGAGAGAATTTTGTGTCCTTCTCCCTGGACACTTCGGGGGACGTTTTGGACCGGTTCCCCATCGCTTAGTAAAACTTCCAAAATTTCGCCCTTTTTCATTTGTTCCAGCTTTAGCTTGACTTTAACAAAAGTAATAGGGCAAACATCAGATGTAATGTCTAAAAATGCATCGGCTTTGATATTTTCCACAGATCCAGGCTCCTTTTTGTGATCATTTCTTTCCAGAGGGCTATCCGGATATTTTCTCTGTGCCAATACCCCCGGCAGCTCCGGCACTTGTTGGTATCCGCGTTATATATGCGCTGACTGCTATGGCGATCATTATTAAGATGATTCTCACCAGGACATTGTCCAACAAAAAAATCACCGAAATTGCTACTGACAATGTTAAAACAGAAACCGAAATTATTTTGGCCTTCAGGGGGATACTTTTTGTTTCTTCCCAATCTTTAATCATGGGGCCTAAGGTCTTATTGTTTAATAACCAGGTATGAAACCTGACAGAACTTTTAGAGAAGCAAAAACTGGCTAATAATACTAAAGGAACAGTGGGCAGGAGGGGCAGAAAAACGCCCAGGAAAGCTAAGATTAGTGATAACATTCCGCAGATAAAAAAAATTTTCCTGACCAAATTATCACCTCTCTGTTTTAGCATTATATCTTCAAATTCGGGTGAAAAAGTACAAGCCAGTGATAGTCATTCTCATCACTCTTATTAGTTTTAGTTTAGCATAGAACATTAATCACAGTCAAGGAGGCTGCTTCTTCCATCATGATCTTAAGGCAAACAATCGCAGCAACTAGGTATAATATGTCTTTGGCGGAAAAATAATAAAGGCGAACTTATTTCTATTGAAAGGAGAAATATAATGCGATATTCAAGACTTTGGACGGGACTGATAAGTGTAATCATAATTGCCTTTGCAATTATAGGTTACTATGGCTGGCGCATTTATCAAGTTGCACCGCCCATTCCACAGCAGGTAGTTACCCAGGATGGTAAGGTACTCTTTACAAAGGAAGATATTTTGGATGGCCAAAATGTCTGGCAATCTATTGGCGGTCAGGAGGTCGGAAGTGTATGGGGCCACGGCGCATATATCGCTCCGGATTGGTCTGCTGATTGGCTGCATCGTGAATTAACGTGGATTTTGGACGCCTGGTCAAATGAAAAATACAGCAAAAACTACGAAGATCTGGATGCCGAAGAGCAGGCTGTTTTAAAGGCCCGGTTAAAAAAAGAAATCAGGACAAATACCTATGATCCTTCATCAGGCAATTTAACTGTCTCTGCAATCCGGGCTCAGGCCATTGAAAATGTGAGTAAACACTATGTTTCACTTTTCGGAAATGATCCTGCCCTGGCAGATCTACGGGAAGCCTACGCTATTAAAGAGAATACAATTAAAGACCCCGAAAGGCTTGAAAAAATAACCAAGTTTTTCTTCTGGGCATCATGGTCATGTGCCACAAATCGCCCTGATGACGTTATTACCTATACCTCAAACTGGCCCGGGGAGCCATTGATCGATAATGTCCCAACTGCTCCTTTGATCATTTGGTCTGTGCTGAGTTTTGTCCTGTTGCTGGCCGGCATCGGAGCCCTGACTTGGTATTATATTACCAGACAGGGTAATAATGCCGAAAATGATCACTGGCCGGAGAAGGATCCGCTGTTAGCAATTACACCGAGTCCGTCCATGGCGGCTACCCTGAAATATTTCTGGGTTGTGGTAGCCCTGATTGTGGTCCAAATTATCGTTGGGGTAGTTACTGCCCATTATTCGGTTGAGGGATCATCATTCTACGGAATACCAATTGACCAAATTTTACCTTATTCAGTTTCCAGAACCTGGCACGTCCAGTTAGCTATCTTCTGGATAGCCACGGCCTGGCTGGCTACCGGCCTATTCCTGGCACCTGCGGTTTCCGGCCATGAGCCTAAATTCCAAAGATTTGGCGTAAACTTTTTATTCATCGCACTCCTCATCATCGTGGTAGGTTCACTGGCAGGCCAGTGGCTGGCAGTAAATCAATCTTTGGATTATGTCTCTAACTTCTGGTTAGGGCACCAGGGCTGGGAATATGTAGACTTAGGCAGGTTCTGGCAGTTGTTCCTGACAGTCGGCCTCTTCCTCTGGCTGATTATGATGTTCCGGGCAATTCTGCCGGTCTTTAAAAAACCTAATGAGAATCGCAGCCTGTTGTTACTATTTGTTATTGCCATAGCGGCAATCCCAATATTTTATATCCCCGGTCTGATGTGGGGCCGCCAGCCTCATTATGCCATGGTTGAATATTTCCGCTGGTGGGTGGTCCACTTGTGGGTTGAAGGCTTTTTCGAGGTCTTTGCCACTGTTACAATTGCCTTCTTGTTTACCAGAATGGGGCTCTTAAAGCATGATACTGCCACCAAGTCGGTGTTGTTTTCCACAACTATTTTCCTGTTTGGCGGTATCATCGGGACCTTCCACCACTTGTATTTTACCGGTACCCCAATTGCAGTAATGGCTTTGGGAGCGGTCTTCAGTGCCTTGGAAGTTGTGCCTCTGGTCCTGATAGGTTTTGAGGCCTATCATAACTTGAGTCTTAGTAAAGCTAAAGATTGGGTCAAAGCCTATAAATGGCCCATCTACTGTTTTATCGCTGTAGCCTTCTGGAACCTGGTGGGGGCAGGATTATTTGGCTTCTTTATCAACCCGCCCATAGCCCTTTACTATATGCAAGGTTTAAATACCACACCGGTTCACGGCCACACGGCTTTGTTCGGAGTCTACGGTATGCTGGGCATCGGCTTGATGCTGTTCTGCCTTAAAGGTCTGGCTTATCACAGAGAATGGAAAGACGGGACTATTAAATTTGCCTTCTGGGCTATTAACATAGGCCTTTTCGTAATGGTTGTGTTGAGTATCTTACCAGTTGGCTTTATGCAAACCTGGGCCAGTGTGGAACACGGGATGTGGTATGCCCGTTCTGCTGAGTTTTTGCAAAGGGATATCGTCAAAACCTTCCACTGGCTGAGAATCATCGGTGATACAATATTTGCTATCGGTGCCCTGGCACTGGGTTGGTTTGTTCTCGGCTTAAAAGGCGGTTGGTCTTTAAAAGACCGTAGGTAACCCCTGGCCCCAAAAATATAGTCATCCAGTATATTAAGACCGGACACTCAATGTGGCCGGTCTTTTGCGTTGTGTTGACTCTCACTCACTTTTCCGTGATCCAGTTTAATTTGTCTCTCCGCCAACATTCCCACCTCCAGATCATGGGTAACTACGATTATGGTATGCCCTTCTTGATGGAGTTCTTTAAACAACGCTGTCACAATCCGCTCGTTTTCTTCATCCAGATTACCTGTCGGTTCGTCGGCCAAAACAATAGCCGGATAGTTTATCAGGGCCCTTGCAATACAAACCCTTTGCTGTTCCCCTCCGGACAGCTGACCGGGCAAGTGATGGGCTCTGTTTTCAAGTCTTACCCGGTTTAAGGCTTCCATTGCTTCTTTTTCATCTGGCATGCTGTGATAATACTGGGCTAATAATATATTTTCCAGGGCAGTTAGGTGAGGCACCAGGTGAAATTGCTGAAAAACCAGACCAATCTTATCCCGCCTGATTTCTGTCAACCGTTTTTGATTCAGACAACTGGTATCAGTCCCGTCAACAATTACTGACCCTGTAGTTGGCTTATCCATACACCCGATCAGATTAAGCATAGTGCTTTTCCCCGAGCCGGAAGGTCCCATAATGGAAACCCATTCTCCGGCCTTCACCACAAGGTCAAATTCTCTGAGAGCATGGACGCTCCCGTAGGATTTGGACACTCCCTTCATCTCCAGTATATTCATAAATCTCTCCCTTTCAGTTACGCATTAATAACTTATCCTATCGTAAAACTCCCACTTCTATAAGTGGGAGTGGCTCCCCGTACTCCGCTTCGGTGGGGGTTGACTCCCCCACCGAAGTATCGATGTTTAACTTTAGTTGAACGAGTTCACTCGCCCTTAAGTACCAGCGCCGGTTCTACATGTACAGCTGTTTTTACAGGTATAAGACTTGCAATAGCCGTCACAAACAATGACATCAATATAACAAATAAAGTCACTTCAATCCTGAATGAAATGTAGGATTGAAAAACACTCTGGCCAATCACCTGGGCTAAGCCTATTCCCAGAACAGTACCGGTCAAACCTCCAACTAACCCAAGGGCCAGCCCTTCACCTAAAAATTCAAAAATGATACTGCGGTTCTGGGCGCCCAGAGCCTTTCTTAAACCTATTTCTTTGCGGCGTTCTAAGACCATAGTCATCATAGTAGTGGCTACACATAACAAGGTTGACAACAGAATGATTAAAATAACTAGATAGACCAGGGATTTTATTTTCTCCAAAATAATCCCTTCGCTTTTGGCAATTTGTTTAATAGGCCTGAACTCTACATCTGATATCACACGGTTTATTTTTTCCAAACTCTGGCTAAGTTCATCACTTTTACCTAAGATACTAAGATATACCAGGTTAGCCTGATTGTTCACCTCAAATAAATTCTGCGCAACAGGGAGGTTAACAAAAACCTGATTATCTTCAGTGCTGCCGGTTTTCACAATGCCTTTTACGGTCAGCTCGACTCCATTACCTGAAATTTCATCTTTCAATGCAACTGTATCACCGGCAGCCAGATTAAGTTTAGCTGCAACATTATCCCCTATTAGCACAGATTTCCTGTCATCTCTTGCCAATCGGTCTGTTCCGGTAATCTGCCAGTATGGTGTCACTTTCCAGATCTGATCCAGCCAAAGGCCAACTATTACCAGCTTTTTGCTGCCCACCGTGCCTATATGGTATAAATAAGGGCTGTATCCTTCTATTTTTTCCGGATTAATACCAGCAACTACCTCTTCAATTTTGTTTTCACCGAGTAGATTCCCCTGTTTCGGAGTCATGACGAAATTGGCTCCATAGGAACGAAGTTCTTTGCTCATTTTATTATTGATATCATAATAAACACTTAGCATCCCGGAAATAACCCCGGTCCCGATAACCAGAGAGGCTAAAGCTATTATCACCCGTGATTTTCTCTTTAATAATGCCCTCGCAATCATTCTAATGTACATAGAAAACCTGAGCAACTGTGATCCCTCCTAGCGGCCGCCGTGCAGGACTTCTGCCGGCCTCATCCCGATAATCATCCTCATAGCTGAAAAACTGCCTGCCATAGCGACACCCACCGATAGAATCAGGACTATGGGGATGACCAACATATTAAAACTAAGACTTGTGCCAAAGACATTGCGCCCGATGACCTGAGCAAAGCCTAAGCCGATTCCGTAACCTGCTATACCTCCAAGCAGCCCGGTTATCGACGCTTCGCTCAAAAAAAGGAGAACAACCTGCCAGTTTTCTGCCCCCAGAGCCTTCATTAGTCCAATTTCCTTACTTCTTTCCAGGACTTTAGTAGTCATCAGACTGGAAATGCCGAGAGCGGAACTTATCAATGCCGTTAAAGTCAGTAGAGCCATTAAAAGTTGGATTTTGCTCAAAATTACGCCTTCTGAACTGGCTACTTTACGAATGGGTTTGGCCACTACGCCTGGTATAACTTCCTCAATCTGATAAGCTATAGCAGTTACATATGCAGTGCAGTACCATCTCTCAAACTCTTCGGCAGTAAGAGAATCCTTATCTCTCTCCGCTTTTCGGGCTAACTCATTTTCAGGTGTAGTCAGGGCGCTTACCTCAACTTTGGCAACTTTACCTTCAAGCCCGGTTAAATCCTGAACAAGCTTTAAAGGAGCATAAATTCTTTGCTCATCCTCATTGCCGCCCTCTATTACTCCTCTTACAAGCATTTCCTGGGATACTTTCCCGCCGTCTGTATTGAGTACGACATTGAAGGTATCACCGGGGGCTAATTTTAAGTTTTGCGCAATTTTATTGCCAACCATTACTCCGTTGTTGGGATTTAGATCATCCACCCAGCTCCCTTTTACTTCCCACCATGTTTTCATTTGTTTTACCCCGGTTGCCACTTTTTCCCCGGTATCAATCTGAAGGGGCTTATCAAACCATGTCCCGACCAGAAGAAACTCACTGCCGTTCTCGGCCCTACCCGTAACTTCCAGGTAAGGCGCAAAGGCCACTATGTTATTGGCCCAAAAAATCATCTTTAACTTTTGCAGGTTGCTTTCATTAATGTGCTCATTGCCGGTCAACGGGTTGTAGTCCACTCCGCCGATTTCCACCGGAATTGTTTCCCGCTGAGGTTCCACCATCAAATTGGCCCCATAAGTTTTTAATTCTTTATTAACTTTATCACCTACATCCAGTGTTACTGTCAGCATAGCACCGGCTAGGGAAGCACCAAAGGCGATAGTGATAATCGCCAGAAACTTTGATCTGAGGCCTTTGGTAAAAGCTTTACGCAGCATGCTGAAAAACAAGAAAAAGCACCCCCTACTCCTGGAAAACTTCCTGTTTTTGTTCCAAATCGACCGTACTGATTACGAGATTACTACCATCTGTACTGTTTTTGATGGGAATGGGATTACACCCGCCCGGAAAGCCAATGGTAGGTATGTTAATCACCACATCACAGTTTTTACATATTACTTCTTTTCCCCTTTGGTAATATCCAGCCTGGCCGCAGATATCGCATGCATCCAGACCTGTCCCAAACAGGTTCTCCCCTTTTCTGATGACTATAAATCTGGTTTCTACATTCTGGGGAGTCATGTAAGAATACCTATGCAGTTTGCCGTCATTAACTTGTTCCAATGAAATTATAATCTGGCTGCCCTGTGCAGATACTGGTGTGGGTGGTTCAAGTTTGGTATTTTTATTGGCAAAGGCCATATCTCCTCCTAAGATCACCACCACTACAAACAGACATAAACCCAAAGCCTTTATCCATCGTTTCTCGATAGTAAAAGCGGCTAGCAGCTTTCTTCCTTGTGCGGGATTTACAGTAGAAACTGTATCAGGATAGTCCCTTTTTACCCTTCTGTACAGCAAATTCCAAAGAACAACGGTTATTCCCACCAGCACATAGAAAAACATCGGATAATAGCTATTGATCAAAGGGGCAATTATATTAACGGCCCAGGAGGTCAAAGGAAGTACTCCAGTGGCAAATAATACCTGCACACTCGTAATCGCCTGCCTCAAAATCACGACTATGGAAACAGCCAGACTAAAAAGCATAAACTGCTTAAAGGTAATTCTCTGCTGCAGGCGGAGAAAAATGAGCACAAAAATAACTGTAATTGTTAAAGCCAGTATAACCCCGGCTATTTTTAAAACCGCTTCTGAATTGAGCAAATTTGCAGACATCAGAAAAATTGAATTCATAAACAGCATTATTTCTGTCACTTTCACCAGAATAAGAATTCCTATTGCCATTGTTACAATCATATATGAAAAAATTGAAGCTTCATTTTGTGCAGCGACCTTACTTACCCGTCCTGACCGAAACTTCCGCCAGATCCATAACCAGCATCCACCGGCAGTCAATAAGACTGCCAGGGATAAATATCCTTCAAACACTTCCCGGTCACCAAAAAAATCAACACCATAAACTAAAACAAAGGCACAAATGGCTGCCAATAGAAGACCAAAATATACGGTTTTCTTTTGTTTGTTTAAGCCCGCACTATTTAGACCCATCACAAACAGCAGCAAAATTAATCCCGCTTCCACTGCACTATTTAAGATTGTTGCCATTGCGGCAAGCATTGTTCGACACCTCCCCCGGAACAAATAACAGGAAATTACCCGGCCGATTTATGTCGGCCGGGTCGATATTACCACTTTCTGGGCACATAGGGGAATTCCCATGTTAACTCAATAGATTTCTTCCAAAAAGTGCCCTGGACTCCGGTATCCTTGTCTGTGTGGATTAGGAAATCCTGTTTTTCAGGAGAGTCAATGTAGTAGGTAAGTTGATATGTACCTGCGCCCATCATTTTAATGTTTGCCCCATAATGAGAGCCGTCACCTGCATTCATTGGCATAAAGCTGCCTTCCTGGACCTGATTGCTGTCTTTATGAACCAGCTTGTATTTCACTGTCAGATAAGGCACAAATTCTCCTACCCCAAAACCCAGCGGGTTATTTTCCAAAGCAGAAATATCTGCTTCCAGGTGAATATCGGATTGGTCAGCTTTAAGTCCGGCCTTTTGCGTCGGCTCCATAATAACAGGTTTCAGGTAAACCGCTGCTACCCTCAAACCGCCTTCAGGTGCATCCACTTCATCTCCGATAGGATATTCACGGAAACTTGCATTACCTGCTGCCGGTGCTTCGCTATCTTTAGATTCAGTTTGTACCTGTTCTTTTTGGGCATTTTCTCCTTCGTTCTTAGTTGTGCCGCAGCCTGCAACAGCCCCGATAAACAGCAATCCTAACAACATCAATATTAAGTATTTTTTCATTGTCTGACCTCCTGATTTTATAAATTTATTTTAATGGTTTTGGACTGAAAGGCTTTTTGGTAGACTAATCCGCCTATAGCCGCCAAAACCAGTACTCCCTGGAGAGTTATCGACTCTATCGTAGGATAAATACCGAGGAATCCGACAGTGGGTATATTCACAGGAGTAATTCCTACTGCCCCGCCGGCCTGAAGTTCGTTAATTCCCTGTCCGGCGAAGACAAAGGCCAGATAATACATTAAACAGCTGGTACCAATAAAGAATGGTTTGGTGGGGATTTTCACAGAGCCGTAGCGGACTAAGGCGAAAATTATGATCAAAGCAATAGTTCCGGCCAACATCCCGGTAAGAATCATTTTGGCGTGCCCCTGTTCTGCTCCTGAAAACATGGCCACATAAAATAATACTGTTTCAGCCCCTTCCCGGTAGACTGCCAAAAACACTGTAAACCATAAAGCCAGCATACTTCCCGTGCCTAGAGATTGTTTGATTTTGCCTTCAATGTAATTTTGCCATTTCTTGGCTTCCACTTTGCTGATCAACCAGAAACTTACCGAAAACAGTACACCAACCGCAATCAGCATGGTAACCCCTTCTAAGATTTCCTGGCCGGCACCGCTTACGTTGAACAAAAACTTGATAGCCGCAGCAGTGGCCAGACTTGCCACAATCGCCATTGCTCCCCCCTGATAGATAACCCGGATTTTATCTCTGTTCCCTGACTTATACAGGTAAGCAATTATTGCTCCAAGAATCAATATTGCTTCAAAACCTTCCCGGACAATAATCATAAACGAAGAGAGAAATACTCCGAAACTGCTTTGGTTGGTTCCATCCAATTGGTTAGCTAACTGTCGCAGCTGTTTCATTAATTCCTGGTTTTGTCTCTGGACTTCTTTAATTTCTTTTCCTTCACTCATGGATTTTTTAATATCCCGGAATTTACCTTCCACCTGGGCGTTAGCCTGTGCGGATACATTTAAACGCACAACTTTCTCCATTTGGGCGCCTTCATACGGCCCAAAGTAGGCCTCATTTACAAATTCTTTTGCTTTGGCTACATCGCCTTGGCGATAAGCCTCTGTGGCCTTATTTAATTCTTTTTCTATATCATTTACCACATCATTCCAGGTCTTCTGTGCTGCAAGTACAGGTGAAGCCAGCAAAGTAAATAGAATCAGAGAAATAATGAAAATCATATTTTTTTTCATCTGATCACCTCCCTCCGGTCCTTATCTTAGATTACCAGCATGATCGATAATCATTATCATTTGTCTGGCAAAAATATCGCCTGTAATATGACAGGCACTTGTAACGCATGAAACCGATAATCATTTTCAATCTGGTATTATTATAATTTACAATAAGAGGAACGTCAAGTATTTTTTAGGAAAACTATCAAAACAAAAAACCAGAACGCAAACTTGCGCCTGGCTTTATGTAAATATAAGTATTCTGGTGAGGACATCCCCATTACAGTTCAAAGTCACCGGCGGCTTCAGGCTGATAAAGAAGGTTTACTACTTCTAACCGCACTATCCCGTCAGGAACCTGCCAATCAATAACATCCCCCAGGCGATAGCCAAGGATTGCTGTCCCTACCGGGGCCAAGACAGATATTTTATCTGCACTTAAATCTGCATCCACAGGATAAACCAGCGAATACACCATTTCTTCCCCGGAGTCCAAGTCCTTCAAGACAACTTTCGAATTCATGGTAATTACATCACCGGGAATTTCCGCGGAAGTAACTACCTGGGCCCGATTAAGTTCATGCTCTAGGTTTAACAGATACCCTTTGGGGCCTACTTCGAACTCTTTCGCTTCACCGATAAGTTTCTGCAATCTTTTTTTATCAATTTCCGTAATAAAAATATTTCTTGACACTGTTATCTACCTTTCTGTTTTACTGGTAAAAAACCAGCCGTCCAAGTAAAATGGCTAGTCATAGTTATTATATTTGATTTTGCCACTTATGTAAAGACAGATGCGCAAATCTTGATCCGTGAAGTCGGACTTAAAAGGTTTCATTGTTAACAGCATCTATTATTACAAACATTTTGGATAAACTCAAACACTTGGTCAAAGGTATAGGCAATATTAATATTATCACCTTTGATTTCCGGTCTTTTTATTATTACAACAGGAATCTTTAAATTTAAGGCAGCCGAAATTTTATTATCGGTTCCGCCGGCATTCCCACTGTCTTTAGTCACAATTACCGAGGCATTATACATTTTAAATGTGGCTTTGTTTATTTCCCTGGAGAAGGGGCCCTGCATAGCCACTATGTTTTTGGGAGCTATCCCCAGGGCCTGCACCTTTTCAATGACCTGGGGGTCAGGCAGGACCCGGACAACTATGCGCTTACCACCCATATGTGGATGCTTGACAAATAAATCCAGATTATAGCTGCCCGTTGTTAAAAAAATTGTGTTACCTAATTCAGCAGCTTTAAGAGCAGCTTCTTCCCATGAGTAGACAGGATAAAGCAGCGGGCTGTCCGGTAATTCAACTTCCCGCCTGGCCAGCCTGATATATGGGATTTGGTTCTCATGGCATAAACTTTGGGCGTGTTTTGAGCCCCCGCCGGGAAAGGGCTGAGAAGCGTCCAGCAGCAGTTGGACTACCCTGCTGTTGAACAACTTATCCAGATTCTCCCTGGCCCCGGATTTCTCCATTGACCCCATAGCATATACATCAAAACCCTTTGCTGCAAGCAAGGAACTTATTTCTCTCCCTTCTCGCGTCCCTGATAGTACAATTATCATAGCCTTCCTGTTCTCCTCCATGTACTTCATGATTAAGCATTAAAGCAAAAAGTTCCTGTTTATCACGGGGTAACGGTGTTGTCTTGGACAAACACCCTTTTTTCGCAAATACATCATAAACATCAACCAGCCACGGTCTGTCAAGGTCAGCTTTATGGAGCAGAAGATCATCCCGGAATACACTCGCCGGAGTTCCTTCCCCAATTACTCTGCCGCCGCTCAGGACAAAAACATAGTCAGCCCAGGAGTAGGCCAGATCCACATCATGGGTTGACATAATCACAGTTGTACCATTCTGACTGATTTCATCAAACAACCGCACTGCCTGTTTGGCATGTTTCGGATCAAGCCAGGCAGTCGGCTCGTCACAAACCAGGACCTCTGGTTCCATGGCCAGGATTCCGGCAATGGTCACTCTTTTTTTCTGGCCATAGCTTAACATATGGGTAGGTTTATCCTTCAGTTCAGTAATTCCGGTGGCTTTCATGGCTTGCTCGACCCGTTCTCTGACCGTTTGTTCAGACAGGCCGATATTCAGCGGGCCAAAAGAAATCTCCTGGTAAACACTGGCTGAAAAAAGCTGGCTGTCCGGGTCCTGAAAGACAATCCCCACATTTTTCCGCAATTCCTGCAGGGCTTTTTTGTCATAACTGACAGCTTTCCCGTTATATCTTACTGTACCACTTTTGGGTTTCAAAATACCATTCAAGTGTAAAAAAAGAGTGGACTTACCCGCTCCATTGGAGCCCAGGATAGCTATTTTCCGGCTTTTGGGAATCTTCAAACACATGTTTTGCAAAGCCTGGGTGCCATCGGGATAAAAATAGTTCAGATCTTCTGCCTCAATAATATAATCAGCCAATTTTCCCCACCTCCAGTAAGATAGCTGCGATAACCAAAAACGATTCTACAAAAACAATCAGGATAATGTTTTTTACTGAAACAGAGTATTCAGGTGTTAATACATACAACTGTCCTGTATAACCTCTGGAGGACAAGGCCGTGAATAGAGCCTCTGAACGATGGAGGGCTTTGACAAATAAGGCAGCCGTCAATTGTCCGAGAGATTTCATGGAATTTCCCACCGTAGCGTAACCCCAGCGGGAGGCCTGGCTGGTGTAAATATCACCAGCCGCAGTCAGCATGACAAAAATAAACCGGTATATTAAGTCAGTCAATTCTATAAAAAGAGCCGGAAACTTCAATTTCTTCATCACAGATGTAATTTCCACAGCTGGAGTGGTAAGGGAGAGAAAATAGAGGCAGGAAACAGCACCCAATGATTTAAAAAACAACCCTCCCGCCGATGTCAGACCATTTTGGGTAATGCCCAAGGTTATTCCCGAGATGGTGATGCCTGTGAGCAGATCTGTTGCCAGGCCTCGGGTTGATATAGAAACAGCGATGGTCAGGACACTTATCAGCAAGAATGAGAAAGGGAGGCAAAGCAATTTGAAATACATTTTCAAAGGAATACCGGCAAGCCACACTATGGCAAATGCCATCAAAAGGATGACGAGACATGAGAGCACCGGCTGGGAAAAACCCAGGCACAAAAACATCGTCACAAAAGCAAAGGCGGCTTTTTCCATGGGATGAACCCGGCGTAAACGGTTGTTATAGGCGAAGCCGTCAATGTTCAGCATGGGAGCTGCCTTCTTCTTTATCTTTATGTTTCTTACCCCTGCTAAAACCGATGAAATAACCGACAAAACCGGCTCCCAGGGCAGCCTGTAAAGCAAAAAGGAGGCTCGCTATCTCACCGCTGGGCGGCTCCCAAATGTAGGAAAACCATGGCTTAAAATCGGGGTTTATCTGTGTGATTAACTCCTGGGCCTTCCCATCAGCACCCCCGAATTCAGCCCCTTTTTGTACGACTAAGGGTATTATGGTCAAAATTACAACAATCCCAATCAGAATTAGATTTTTCTTCATGAATTAAACCTCCTTACTAAGAACTGCCAAATCCCGGAGTTCATGTTTGTTGTAAGCCGTTAAAATATTGAAAACCACTATAGTCAAAATTCCTTCACTAATAGCCAGGGGAATTTGGGTCACGGCAAAGACACCCATAAACTTGGTCAAGGATGCCATAACGCCGCCGACTGGGTCCGGAAAGGCCAAAGCCAGCTGAATCGAGGTAGTCACATAAGTAAGTAGGTTGCCGAGAGCGGCAGCCAGAAACACGGCCAGCCAAAGGGGTGCTCCCAGTTTTTTGGCAATCCGGTATACTCCATAGGAGATAATTGGTCCGACCACTCCCATGGAAAAGGTATTGGCCCCCAAGGTAGTTATCCCGCCATGAGCAAGGAGCAGGGCCTGAAATAAAAGCACGATGGTGCCCAGCACAGACATGGCCAGGGGTCCGAACATAATTGCCCCCAGCCCGACACCTGTGGGGTGAGAACAACTACCGGTAACCGACGGAAGCTTTAATGAGGACAAGACAAAGGCAAAGGCCCCGGCCAGACCCAGAAGCATTTTCAGATTTGGGTGATGATGCAGGGTCTTCTGTATTGAACGCAGACCTAAGAATACGAAAGGAATAGCAGCTGCAAACCAGATCCCGGCCCAGCTCATGGGCAAAAAGCCTTCCATTATGTGCATGGCATAAGCATTTTCCGGAATAATCAGCATTACACCAACCAAGTACATTATTATTAGAATAGTTTTTTCCTTGTTCTTCATGAGATTCACTCCCAATTTTTAGTATCCTACCGGAAATTGTAGCCGTTTTTTTCAAGGCTAAGTGCCATGAATTTTTTGTCTTTTCTCTACCTTTTCTCAGTTTAGGCTCTCGGAGATGTCCGGGAAATCTGGAGCAATACCTTGCCAGATTCGCCGGCCCCTATTTCGAGAGCCTACTTTTAGCGGTAATTAAAAAACCGGTCAATCGACCGGGATGGAATCAAAAAAGACATACCTAATCTGACCACCTCCCTGATAATTTGGCTGGGTGTCAGAACAGGCCGGCTGCTTGTTACCGAATCAATATGAATGTAAGTGAAAGGTATCCCAGATTACATTCACTCATCGGATTCCAGCATCTTTGGAAAACATTTAAGTTTTATCCCTCAGGACAAAAACACCTATTCCATATTATGTAATTATGATATCAAAATACCCTCTGCCCGATTGTGCAGAGGGTAAAGAAAACTAAGGTTCTCTTCCTCCCCATCCATCGTGGGTCTAACGGCGAGTTCAAGCAAGCAGGTCTCCTGGCTCAAGATCATTGCCTGTTCTGCACCTTCCCGGAATCCCAGTGGTTTCAAGCAGACAGGCTCCCTCTTACAGTGGCGGGACCGCGCCGGATTTAAACCGGCTTCCCTTTTCAATCCTGGCATTTACCAGGATCACTTACTTCAGAATTATTCTTGTTTAGAAGTATTATACATTAATTTTCCTAAGTTGTCTAGAAAATAAATTATGGAAAACCTTAGAAGACGTCGATGTGTTAATAAAAAAACGGAATTTGGGAATATTTAAAATTAAGATAAATTGGGAGGCTATAATATTGGTTAAGGATAATATTACTCTAGGAACAATCGTAGGATTGGCGGGCACAATACCACAAATTTTGATAAGCCTCATTGCTTATAAAATGGGCTACGCACAATATTTTTCATTTCAATTGTCAGCCGGTATTATTTTGGCAAAACCATTAGCAGGGGAGCCATTGGGCCTCTTGATGGGTGGATTTATCTGGGAACTCACAGGAGCAGTTCTGGGTATAATAATATTATTTCTTTTAATTAAAACAGGAACAGACTTTTGGTGGTTAAAGGGAATTCTTATTTCTACTTTTTTCATGTATACGGTAATATACGGATTTGCCTTTGACATTGGAAGTGCTAATGTTTTGCCTGAAGATATTGGCACAAATTTAACTGAAATGGCAGGAAATATTTTGTTTGGGCTTACCGGTGCTTTCCTGGCTGCCAGATGGGCGGACAGAGTTAATTTGTAACATTAGCGGCATTCTCCCATACTATGTTAATTAGAAAGGGGAGATTATTATGCCTACATTACCAGACGCCTCAATTAACGGTTCAATCGTCGGAGGAGGTACTTCCGCTTCCTTTGCAGCAGGTGCATCATGCTTTGGCGGGGAACCCTCCGGAAGTGTTCAAGGAAATATCCGGACTTTTACCGGACCGGGAACCAGTAATTTCACATTTAATTCCAGCAATGCTTTTGTCGTTGTAACAGTCTTGACTCAAAATCTGCAGTTCGCACATGTAAAGTTTGACAACGTGACTATTAGGAGAGATGGAACCACGTTAACCAACCAGGGTGCCGCAATCCTGACAGCTACTAAGTTGAGTGATAACACCTGGTCAGGAGCCCTGACCCTTGTTGCGTCTCAAACCCAGCTGCAGGTAGCCGGTGTCTTTACAGGAGAGGTAGATGTTCTTAAACAAGTTCTTTGCAAACCTTTACTTTGATATTCTTTTCGTTAAATTGTAAAAGTCACCGATTATCAAAGGGTCTGCTGCTTCACGAATTGGTGGTTTGTGAAACAGCAGCCCCTCTTTTTGACCACATTGGCCTTAACAATCACAATGGGGCTCACTACCAGTGAGCCAGCCTTTAACAATGGCGTAAGTTCACCCCACACCCGCTCTGACAGTTATCGCATCAAGCGAACAGTTTTGGGCGCAGGCTCCACATTCCATACAATTATCCTTATCAATTATATTGGCTTTGCCTGCTTTAATCATAAAAACCTGGTGCGGGCAGACCTGAACGCACATGCCGCAGCCAATGCATTTATCCTTGTTTAACTTTAAAGTCACTACGTCTTTTAAATACTTAAGACTCATACTTTTCACCTACCCAAAATTTGATATAGTGTATGCCACTAATAGTCCGATCCCGGCAATGGAAGCTGCGACCACCAGAGGCACTGCAATGATGGTCTCTCTCAGGGTGCCCGAGAAAGATGTGTACGTGCTGGAACCGGTAAAATTCAGGGCCAGATATGTGGATATTGAAAGAAGCAGCAAAAAGTTACCTATCAATATCAGATTGTTTCCGGAAAACATAAATATGCTGTGAAACTTAACATATACCAGCGCCCAAAGGGTCCCCAAAAATAAACCCTTTAAAGCAAAGGACCTAAAGGGAAGGTATGGCAGTAAGATCGGAACAAAAAAGGCACCCATGAGTAATGCCACAAGGTATGGAAGGAGATTGAAAAAGGTGTCTGTAACAATTTTAAAGTCAAAACCATGGTGATTAACTACATTAAAAACTGCTAAAAGAATGACCGGTATTAACAAGAACTTCAGCCCAGGAACTATCTCCATAGGAGTCAGGACAAGCCTGTCTTTAAAATCAAATCTAACCTTTCGCATTTCATCGGTTACCTTCCCGCCATTGACCAGAAATTCATTAATATCCTTGGCTCTTACGGGCCCAAAGATTACTTTAAAACCGGTGCTTTGCGTTACTTTTTGGCTGGCCACACCAGTTGCCCCAAGCTGGGGCAAGGTAATTTTCCGATGGGATACTACCTGTTCTAACTTAGTCTTTTTGATTCTGTTGATAAGCTCGCCGGTACCAAAAGTACCTTTACCGGCCGCACACCAAACATTAATCCCTTTTGTGTCAAGGACCAGAACCCATAAGTTTTGACCGGCCAATTCCCTGCGTAATGTATCAAAGGTTAGTTTGTAGTTGGCTGTAACAAGAACAGGCGCACTCTCATCGGGATGCCCTACAGCATAAAGCCCGGGTGAGACAGTATGGGTATAACGGTTAATGCCCCATCTCACTTTAAAATTACCATGATTATCCTGCGCAGTCAACACGGTGCTGATTTTCCGGACCTTACCGGCAGGGGTTTCTATTAACCCCTCAATCCACTCATGCTGCACACCCTCATCATTATACAAGGCCTCATCGGTATCTGCCTCAGGCAGAAAGTCTTTCGGGCCTCAGCAGCTTGCTTGATTTTTGTCTATCATTGCTAAAACCTCCGGCAAATTTAAAGTCCAATCCTAGCACCCCCACCTCAGGTGAGACGGGGTTGATTTTAGTCATTTCCGGGATAGTCATCAAAAAACTTTATTAACTATTTGCTTAACAAAGATGCCAAAATCACCCAAGTTATCCTGAAGGATATTATAAATCTCCTGATCATCAACGGTATGATACAAGTGGACTAATCTGTTACGAAATTTAATCATTTTATTGAAGGTGTCCAAATCTACTTCTGCCAGATAGCCATTTTGCGTTAACAGCATTAAAGCTTCTGAACTTGTTTCCGGTGTCCTCCACCTGTTCCGGGCCGCTATATGATTAGCCACATCAATCATTGCCTCAACATTAACCTGCAACAGGTGCTTAGCAGCCTCCACATTGCGGAAATCCTGCAGAAATTCTTTTGTACTGTAACCGGCTAATTGTCTAAGTTTGGCAGTATTCTTTTCAATGGCTTGAATTTTACTTCTAATCTTTACTCTATCTACCATTGGAGCAGGCCTCCTTAAGGGCTTCGTCATATTCCTTATAATAATAGTTCAGGTCGATGGCAAAATCCTGATACAAGCCTGTAACTTTTTCAATAAAATCACTAGTGGTTACATAATCCTTTTCGTAAACAATATTTCCTGCCTGGATGACTCGAAATTGAAGGTTCAAGGGTGCCTTGTTGAGATTTACCATATCTACCTTATCGGTTTCAAGAAAAGCAGATAACTTAGCTAAAAAGTCAGCTTCATCAGTGATTCCAATTCGTTTATCAAATAAAACAGCAAAATCAATATCACTTAAGGTAGTCTGATACGTTGTGCCATAGGAACCAAACAAGAAAACAGAGAGTACATCCGGCATCTCCGCAAAGAAGGGCGGCAGAAGTTTTATTTTGTTATCGAGTTGTAATAAGCTCTTCATTTTATTGCCTCCTTCAATCATCCTTATTCTAACAACTAATTTACTTCCAGTCAATGACAGGAAATTGTCGATTGCCCGGCCTGACTTTCGGACATTATATTAGAAACTGCTACCTTAATATTATAACCCGCTTCCTGAAATTTCTTTTGGGCTTTCTCAACAAGCTGAAAAACGGCCCATATGGGCCGCTTCTCATTGTTATTATTACATTCTCATAGCCATAGGCAAATAGAACAACAATATATTCACCGCTCCCAGAATTACCAGGAGAACTACGTAGGGGACAAACGCTTTCTTTTGCTGGGGCTCCCCGTAGTTACTTTTGGCAATCCTGTATGCTGTATAAATTGAGCCCAGGGTGCCCACAATTATCAGCACATACTGCATAACCTGGATGGCAGCACTGTCCAATATCGCCGGTGAAGCATCATGAACCTCCATCCCAAACACTCCCATGGCTGTATAAACAACCGTCAGCCCTTCGGCCAGTAAGTGAAAAAGGTTGTGGGCTATGTGAGCCGTAAGGTCTAGGGGGATGATAGCATAACCGAATTTGGTCAGGGTGGACCAAACACTTTCGCTCACCAATTTTCCGGCCACAGCGGATGTGATGGTTAAGGCCAGGATTGGTAAGGCCATGGCAATGGCAAAGGTAATACTAAAGGTTACGAAGTAACTGTCGGTGCCTGTTAGTGCCTCCAGGAAAGCCAGCACCGGCGGCCAGGTCTGAAGCATGGTAAAGTTCTGCACAAACACGATACCCATAATAATTACTGCCAAAATTGCTTCTTCTAATTTGGGCCTGCGCACAAACCAAAGTTCTTTGGTAAAGGGGCGCACCGACAATCTTAAAGAATCATTGGGGCAGTTTTTGACACAATAGCCGCACAGATTACATTTTGAATTTGTATCCATTGTCCTGGGGAACTCAAACATGGGGCATCCCGGTGCCTTCTCTCCACCTTTAAAGCAGGCCTGGGTATTACAGGTGGCACAGATTTCCGGGGTGGCTCTGAGTTCTAAGGCAGCAGCCCGGGAGTAGTTACCGGATAAACCTCCTAAGAAACAAAGATACCTGCACCAGGTCCGGCGTTCAAAAAACAAAGCAGCTACCACTACCCCGGTAAAGATCAGCATCAGCAAATATCCTGAACCCCGCGGTGATTCGACAACCCCAAATACATGATCAGACCAGGTAATCAGCACGAACAAAATATCGATAATCCAAATGCCGTATTTCTTGAGGAAACGGGGTACGGCAAGGTTAGCACCAAATAATTTCTGGAATACATCACTTACTGTAGCAAAGGGGCAAATAGCACACCAAAAACGTCCCAGCAAGAGAAAAATCAGTGGTATTAAGGGCCACCATAATATCCATGTAGCGGCACTGCCAAAATTGTCATGAGCTGACGAAGGTCCCCACAAGGTTTGGTAGACTATAAAACTAAAGACTACCAGTGTAATCCACTGCAAAACTCCGGGAAAAAGCCTGCTTTTAAACAAACCGCCAATTAATGGATTTTTCAAAAGGTTATTTGGTCTCTTATTTAGCTCCAACATTTGCTTCCCCTCCTTTTGGCTGTTGCTTTTCGCCTTTGAGAACCCGAGCCATAATTATACAAATAACAATAATTCCGAAAATGCTCCAGAGGAAAACCAGGTTTGGCCCATTATAAATTACTTCAAAAGTAGTGTTTAAAGTTTCTTTATGCCCGTCAGAGTACTCAATATTGATATCGGCTTTAATCTCGCCAACCTCAGTTAATTTGACTTCACCTATATAATGGCCTGCCTCTTCTGCGAACTCTAAAACAACTTCCTGAGGCTCAAACTCCATGGTTCCATGGCCATCCATCTGCGGG
This sequence comes from Thermincola sp., assembly GCA_032027005.1. Classification (GTDB taxonomy): domain Bacteria; phylum Bacillota; class Thermincolia; order Thermincolales; family UBA2595; genus JAVSMW01. Next base: position 161,783 of record JAVSMW010000003.1, read on the forward strand.
TCCATACTGATAGTCACCGTCACCGTGGCATCAGTTACCGCTTCACTAGCATCGTCTTTTATTTCCAGAATTAACTCACCATGACCTTTGACAGGGGGATCTGGTTCAATAAAGAGTTCAACAAGAAATTCATCTTCAGGCTCATTTTCCGCAGGCTTTAGGCTGCTCTCCTCCTTTGTTTCCCCATTTGCTTTGTCCTCAGCTCGGCCGCTGTCCTTTTTGATTAGGGACTGCTTCTGCGGCCCTTCATCTTTGTGGGGATTTCCCCCACCCGTCGCGTGAGCTGTCCCGGCTAAACCGCCTAAAACCAGCACAGTTACCAACATTGCCAAAATCGTGAAACGCAACAGCTTTTTCAAATTTTCATCTCCCCTTTGTAATTTTTTAAATAAAAAACCGGTCACGTCAAACGCAACCGGTTAATTAACAGAGTTCTATTCACTGCTAACCTACTGGATCCTAAATGTTAACTTCAAAGCAACTATGTTCCCTCTCAGCCAACAGTTTTTGATTTTAGCGCCCAAAAACTGCTTATTCTTCAAAGCCTACGGCTTTATCCAATATAAATACTTCCACTCTCTCATCCCGACGAACATCTATATCGGTATGCAGGCTTAAAACCCTGCAGCCTAAAGTTCTTGTGATCACATCCTCAAATTCATTTCTGACTAACCCCATGATTTCCTGGCGCGCTTCCTTAATCAGCTGGGAGCCTTGTTCAGATCTGGCCAGAATCTGTTCAGACGGCGTCAAAATACCCTGTTTTCTGACTAACACGCAATCTTTCACTATATTGCATTTAATTACTTCAGGACCTTTACCCATGTGAAGCTTCATCAGCCGGGATAATTCTTCGCAAATCAGCTTTTCAGCCTTCCCTTTTGTCAAGCGCCCAACCACCCTACTACATAGTTTAGTACTACAATTCATTATAAGGGGCTTGGCTGTAAAAATCAATGCCTTTTTATTCTTCAATGCCAATAATTTTCATCAGGGCCAGAGCGTTGGTATGTTGGGAAACACCCGGCTTCAGGCGGTAATCGAAACTTATTTGGTTATCCGTGATAGTATCGGTAAAATGATAATTTTTAATTAAAGGATTTTCCTGCTCTAAAACACTTATTTCCAGGTCATGAGTTGTCACCAGACCAATGGCCCCAGCCTTGGACAGCTTCCTGACAACAGTTTTCGCCCCAAAAATTCTATCTTTTGAGTTTGTTCCATTAAAAATCTCGTCAATCATAAAAATAAGGTTTTCACCTGACCCGGCGGCATCGATAATCTGCTTTATTCTTTTAATTTCGGCGTAAAAAGTAGACACATTCTGCTCCAGATTATCAAAAACCTGGATGCTGGTATAAATATTCATATAACCACAGCACATCTCTGCCGCACAAACAGGAGCACCACAGTAAGCGAGCACCAGATTTAGACCCATTGTTCTCAGGAAAGTGCTTTTGCCTGACATATTGGAGCCTGTGATAATTAAGGTTGTGCCAGGTGCAGTAACAGAAACATCATTGGAAACCCTGGTCTCTTTGTTAATTAACGGGTGCCCCAAAGATTTCGCAGTAAAAACCGGAGAAGTTTCCGCTACAATCGGGTAAATCCAGTCAGGGTTGTCATGAGCCATTCCCGCTATACTGGACAAGGCATCAAATTCTCCAATGACAGCCAGCCAGTTTTTCAATAATACTCCGGATTTGTTTTTCCATGCCGCCACTTTTTGCAAAGTATGCAGGTCCCAAAACACACAAATATTCAGGATAAAATGAACCACCGGGGAATGCTGGAAGGTCATCCTGTCTGCGATTTTCGCTAAAGCTTGGACTTGCTGTGACGCCTCCTGCCTGCCGACAAAAAGCCGGGCCTGCATTTCCCTGAGGCGGGGAGCCTTAAAAGGTTCCTCTTCGATGCATTTTAGCAGCAGGGAAAAACTGCTCAATTCAGCAACAGCCCGTCCAAGTTGGCCAAAAGCCTGATAAACCCTGGATGCGGTATATAATACCACTGCCAGCTGCCCAAAAAGCGTAATCAGCCAAAGATATGGCGGCACCGCCCGAAAAAAAGCCAGGCCCAGCAGCCCAAAAGTCAACACCGGCAAAAACCAAAGCCCAAATTTATATTTGTCGCTGACTGAAAATCCTCTGGCTTCTGCCCAGGCCAGAAGACCTTCAGGTCTTCTGTCGGCAATATCACTAATTAATCCGGAAGCTTCATAATGCTGCCGCCAGCCAAGTCTGCCGGCCAGGTCCCGGACCGCTTTTTGACGCATGCCAATTACTGTAAAGTCAGGTTTTGTAGTTAAGTATTTAAATAAGGCTTCCCGTCCCAGCAGAGTGGTAGTGGCGTCTATATATTGAAAAAGAGAGCCCTGCCCAAAGATATTTAAATCCACTGAGTACGGATGTTCCGGGCTAATGAACTGCTTGCCCGTGTTGGTGAAGCCAGTCCATTTGCCGGTTAAGCGAAGCAGGCATTTTTCGTTAATTCGCATCAGGTTTTGATAATATTTAATTTTTTCTTTAATCAGGTTATGCTTTATGACCAATAACCCGAAAAGAATTAATAAAAGAACTGCCAGGAAGCTCAGTTCCGGCCGCTTAAGGTGATAGCTGCTGAATAAGGAGCCAATCAGGGCCGTGGCTGCAGCTATTCGCAGCAGCATAAAAAAGGTGTTTTGCTGCTGCAGGCCGGCCAGTTTTTTTAACGCCTTATCTTTCTGCAAGCGATAGATGTCGGAAATTTTTTCAGTCATTTTGCCTCCGTTTGATCTGGCTTTACCTGTAATTTATAAATCTGAGAAGATTTTTACTTCAAAAAGTATAATGCCAATAAACCTTATATTGTATTGGGCCGGAGGTGTCATTGCAATGACAAGAAAGCACAGAAGCGCGGAGAAATGTAGAGCTGTGGATGAACGCTGAAAAACACGGATAAAAAGACATGGGTATAGTTTACATAATTCAGAAGTAACCACAGAGTCGCAGCGCTTTATCAGCTCAATAACAGGGGGCTGTTTATTGTAATCATATCAGCGATTTTTTATTGAAAACTTCATTTTTTATATAGATTAAATGAATTCAATAGAATAATTTAGTAATAACAATGACGATGTCAATATTTGGACAGAAGCAGCCAACCTATTGTCAGAAGTCTCTCTCTGCGTCTCTGCGGTTGTCTTTTTATATGTTCCGGTCCCCCCTGCCCTATTCGAAATACTCGCTCATCAGGAGTTCTCAATTTATAATAATTCATAAATATGTTTGGTAAATTCCCCAAAATCATGTAGGTGATTCAAACTCTGATATACAAAACAGCCGCTGCACAGGTTGAAAATCGAAATACCAATCCAAGGTCCTCACCTTAAAATCGACCAACTGGCCGTCAGCCCCATCCCGGACATATACTGACTCTCCATCCTTAATTACACGGTACGCTAAATTAGGTGGAACCTCATTAAGAACAACCAGATCAAACCTATCACAGCCAAGAATCACCGACAGTTCACCCATTAACCTGAGTCGTTCCGCCAGATATTTTTCCGGTTCGAAAGTCTTGTCCAACAAAACGGCTAAATCAACATCACTCAATGCAGTCTGTGTTCCACCGGCATAAGAGCCGAAGAGGTAAAAAGCCGTCATCTCGCCACGGTCTTTATTTTTGTCTATGAATTTTCGAAGACTTGAAATTAATTTTTCCTTTTGAAACATTTTATCCATGAGTATAGCTCCCTCATCCTGGTTAATTAATTATACCTTATCTTGCTTTTCTTTTCCTGCCGATTCCTGTAGCCGATAAAAAAATTCCAAAAATCAAGTGTCTGAAGAATCAGTGAAACAGCTCGGGGAACTAAACCCCTCACTGGCTGTGCCAAGTCATGGACAACCGATGAGGGGTGAGGAACTAACGCGGCATTTAGATTTTTTGATAAATCAATTTGATCAGATTGCTGTCCCGGAGCAGGAGCGTTTTGTTGATAAATAGGCTGACCCTTGGAAAAAACACGTTAGTCCCGGGGCTTCTTCCGGAGCCCCTAATCAAAAGTTAACGTTTCCCAAACATTCCTCATCACTCCAATTGAAACCGCTGCTACCAGGACAGAGTAGAAACCCATGGTAAAAACAAAGCTAAAATTTTCCGTCATCAAGCCCCCTAAAAGGGGCCCGGCAGCGAGCCCAAAAGAGTATGCCGTATTTAATACCCCAAAAGCAGTTCCATACATGGCATTGCCTACCGCACCGCCATCCGCTTCATTCCTGCTGATTGATTCAGCCATCAGTGGCAAGCAAGGTGCGGAAATCATCCCAGATGCTAACCCAAATAAAAATATAATCAGCCCGATGAGAACTAAACTTTGAGCATAAGCAAGAAATGGGGCTACTGCTGCAGTTGCAAGCAAACCGGCTGCCATCATCTTTTTCCTGCCAAATTTATCAGCAAGCCCACCCATGATAGGTTGGCTCAGAGTTACAGAGAGGCTTAATATGCCAAAAACGAACCCGATCCCTAAGCTTGTTAAGCCAAACCTTTGCTCCAATTGCAAAGGCAGAATTGGTTCGATCACACCAAATCCAAAAGTGGCGGAGGAAATCGTTATTGCTCCCCATAATAAGTTGCGATTTTTAAGGGTTGCCAGCAGATTTGAAGATTGCATATCTGGTTCATCATTTTTTTCCGGCAAAAACTCTTTATTTTTCTTACCAAGTAAAATTATTGGGGCCAAGGCGATGATTGCTATAATTGCAAAAGGATATTTATATCCCAAAAACTCAAAGAGTACCCCTCCCAAAGCCGGTCCGACTATCGTTCCAAGTCCTGCCGCAGATAGAATCAGACCTAATTTTTTCCCTCTGCTGGAGCTGGGAAACATCTCCGCTACCAGAGCCATCCCAGCAGTCCAGGCAGCCGAAGAAGCAACTCCTTGTAAAAAACGGCTGATAAGTATGAGATATAGCGAATTTGAGACCATGTAGATCAGAGTGGTGACGGCCAAACCAATAGCTCCGGTAATTAAAATCTTCTTTCTATCTACCCTGTCACAGAGATGGCCGACAGGAACACTAGACAGCAAGAGTCCTGCCGAATAAGCAACAAATATTGTCCCTACTACTGTTTCACTGATATCAAAGGTTTCTGCGTAATGAGGTACAGCGGGAACAATAATACCGTAGAGAAGGGTATCGATAAACACCGTCAGGTTTATGATAAAGTACAATCGGTTTCTTGAAGTCAACACAGGCCTCCTAGTTAAGCTGCCGCGAAGGCATGTCCTATTTTGTCCCGAAAATTCTGTCGCCTGCATCCCCGAGACCGGGAACTATGTAACCGTGCTCGTTAAGGCAAGAATCCACCGTGCCGCAGAATATCTCAACATCCGGGTGAGTTGCGGTGATTTTCTTTATGCCCTCCGGGGCCGCAATGATGCACAGCAGCTTGATGCTTTTTGCCCCGTATTCTTTTATAAGCTGTATTGCCGCCGCCGCGGAGCCGCCCGTCGCAAGCATGGGGTCGAGTACGAACACATCGCGCCGGTCTATATCCGGCGGCATCTTGCAGTAGTATTCAACCGGTTGCAGCGTTGTTTCGTCACGGTAAAGCCCGATGTGACCCACCCTTGCGTTGGGAACAAGTGACTTAACGCCGTCAACCATGCCGAGCCCGGCACGGAGTATCGGTATGATTGCCATTTTTTTGCCACGAATAACTTCGGCCTTTGCAACGGCAAGAGGTGTTTCGATTTCAACGATCTCAAGCGGCAGATTACGTGTTGCCTCAAAACAAATCAGCATTGAAATTTCGCTGACCAGCTCGTTGAAAATCTTCGTACCTGTATTTTTATCCCGCAAATAAGAAATTTTGTGCTTGATTAGTGGATGCTGCATAATATGTACATTTGTATTGTCCATAGGATTTGACCTCTTTTTTTGACTTTTTCTTTATTATAACAAATTTGCAGCAAATATTGACAAAAAAGTGGGCGAAATTAGCTTTTGGTATTGTGAACTGCAACGTTACTGTTGTTTGTTTCGTTCACTTTAAAACCTCAACTAACTTTTCACGTAATCTAGCTTCCTCACCACTTTCGTTAGTCTTGATTCTTAAGATTGGGATACCGTACTTCTGTAAAATGGTATCCTTCATCTTATCCCGCTCAAGTTGTTTTGGATTGTTAATGTGAAACACATATCCATCTACTTCAACCACCAGCACTGGCTTTTGTCAAGCTTGTTAAAAATGACAAAATCGGTATGTGTTAAAACATTCATTGCAAATCGACACTCGTGCTCGTCAAGTTTTTCCGGATTTCGAATCAGCATTTTTAGAGGTTGATGCATCACACAGTCAAGATTTTGGAAATCCGGCAGGTTCAAAACCTTTTCTATTATTGCATTCATTAAATTTTCCGATTCAAAGGCAGACACTTTTTTTCTTTTTTTCCTAATTCCCAATAATCGTTCAGAATAGCTGTGGTAAAGCAAATCAAAAACAGAATAAATTTTACTGTTTATAATCTCAAAATTGTTGTAATCAATATATCTTATCAAATCGCCAATATTTGAATTGTCGTTCTTTTCGTTATCTGCAACAACAACCACCAATTTATCCACCGCACGAGAAACCGCAACATTGATTAAATTAGGGTTGTCAACAAATTCATTTACTTCGTTAGAAACCGTTGTAAGAATAACAACATCTTTTTCACGGCCTTGGTACTTATGAACAGTGTCCACTTCGATATTTCGATTTCCTATTGCTTCTTTTAGCTTGTCCGTCTGCAATCGATAAGGAGAAACAATCCCCACCGATTGTTTTTCATTCATGATCTGCTCTGGAATCACTTCTCTCAATATCACGTCAATTTGCCGCTGATTGTATCTCCCCCTCGCATGATTCCCCTTCGCAGTTTTATAAGCGACTAAAGGTTTTTCACGCCCAACTTCCTCAGTCAGCACAATAAGTTCATTGTTATAAAATTTTTGATTGCAAAAACCGATTATTTTCGGGTGACATCGATAATGCTCTTTTAATAAAGTTTTCGGAATGTTATCATACGTTTTTGTGATAGCTGAGAGCATACTGTTCTCGGCGTACTGGTAGGCGGGTTTCAATGCAAATCTGTTAAAAATTTGATTAGTCTCTGCCGCTGTATTTGCTGAAACAACATTAGGTAACTGCTTAAGATCACCGACTATGACCGCGTTTTTGGCGCAAGACAACGCCAATGCGCCTGTCACTATATCGACCTGTGAGGACTCGTCCATAATAACGTAATCAAACAAATAGTTGGTGCCGGAACAGGTTCTCAAAGAATGGGTCGTGCTTAAAATGACTGGATATTCTTTAATAAGGGAGCCAAATTCTTTCCATAAGGATTCCTTTACAAATAACTTTCGTTCTTTATTATTTGAAAATCTTTCAGCAAGTTTTGCCTTAAACAGCTTCATGGAGTCTTCGCTGTATTTTTTAATGGCACTTTCAAACTGATAACTCTCAAGCCGTTTTGTTAACTTTAGAATTTCCTGTTTTAATTCCATTTCCAATCGCTCGTAATAGAGCTTTTGAAAAAGAGAAATGATTTTTTCGCTTGAATTTTTATAAAATGAGAAACTTACGATGCCGTAACGCAACAAAATTAGCAGTTTGAATAATAGTGTTAAATTGTTATCTTTTTCGGCCATCCTTTGATAATCAAGCCACAATGACATAATGGTATCCGAGTTATGCAGCCACAATGAATAATATGGTGCTATTCCTACATTGCTTTCATTGTAATACGTGTAGAAGTATTCTTTTTCGACTAACAATTCCGATAGCTTTTGCTTCAAAACGGCAACAGTATTTTTTATTTCAAGCAGCTCGTTTAATTCGCTGCCACTTGCCTTAAGAGCCTTTTCCATAGCATTATAATCTGTGGCATCCATCGTCCAAGTGCTCATGTCTGGATAGCTTTTAGTTTGCTCCGCAAAAAATTTAGCTTTATTTTCATTGTTTCCCAAATATGCAGCTACAAAACCTAGATCATACTTCTGGAGTTTCTCCAAAACATTTGCAGTTGCCGCATTGTAATCTTTGCCGTCGACGAAATCAATTTCGTTATTCTCAGTTCTAAACTTTCTGAAATTTTCAAGAGAAAGGCTTTTCAAATACATAATTTCACTACTCCTTTTGAGATATCACATAACTTCTCATTATTAACTTCATATAAATCCGATCTAACTTCACCCAATAGCCACTCCAACGAAAAAAGGGCACCCCAAAAACACCTGCGGCTGCCCCCAAAGTTCCCATACTATGTTAAATTTCCCAGCAATTCTATTATAAGTTATTTCGTCACATCTTGTCTATATTTCACCCTAGACAAGTTTTCTTTTTAAAATACCACGCCATCTCACGCATACCCCCAGCCCCAAAGCAGGTATGACCCTTTGCGGAGGTTTCTTGGGTGGCATCGTCAGAAATCTTGCTGTAAAACGGAGAGCAGCAAGCCGGAGAGTCCCCGTATGTCCGCAGACGGCGAAAGCCGCCGGGAAGTTTCGCTGGCAGAAAAAGCGAAACGTGAGGCGGCCATCTTATAAGGAATGCCCACTGAGCCGTCAAGTTCGGGGACGCCGGCTTGCTGCCGGAGTTTTACAGCTAGATGACTAGATGCCGCCCAGGGAAACCGGAGCAAAGGGTCATACCTGCCCAGCTTAGGGCTAACATAAAATTACGCCGGCTACATATTCTCCAAGAACAACCGAATCACATCGGCCCCCCCAATAAAGGTGCCCACCGAGCCCCCCAAATTAGCCATCGTTACAATCAGGAGAATTCTTGTAACCTTGTTATTCCAAAAACCCTTAATGCTGAAAATATCTTCAGTAAGATTCTCAAAATCCCTCACACTAGGTTTACGGAGATATGCCTGAGTGAGCCCGGCAAACCATCCGGCCGCAATTAAGGGATGCAAAGTGGTAATAGGAGCCACCACAAAAGCAGTCAGGATGGAGAGCGGATGGGCAAAAGCAAGGGCTGTTCCGATAGCTGCAAAAGTTCCGGTCCATAAAACCCAGCTTATGGCCTGCTGTACTCCGGCAGTTGGATTGGCAATAAACGTATAAACAATTAGGGCCACAATCAAAGCCGGTATTGACCAGCCAATTATACCGGTAATTTTCGATTTAGGCGGTAATTTTGTCAATACCTCTAAATCATGATCCTTTTCGATTTCCTTTATAATGCCCGGAACATGTGCGGCACCAAGTACGGCAACTATCTTTTGCCCTGGTGCTTCTCTAATTTTCTGGGCCAGGTATTGATCACGCTCATCAATCAAAGGAACCTTGAGCTTGGGAAAGCTTTCCGTAAAATCATTAAGGACAGAGTTCAGCATATCCTGGGACTTTAACTTTTCCAGTTCCTCTTCTGTGATGGTATCTGTAGCGAAAATACTCATGAGAATCTCCATCATGAGCTTTATTTTGCCCCAAAAACCTACACTCTTCCAGATCCGGTTGAAGGTTATCTGGATATTTCTGTCAGCCAAAACCAAATTCGCATTTATCTCTTTGGCCGACTCTATACCCTGAATCATTTCCTGCCCGGCTTTGATGCCAAACTGTTTGGCTATTCGTTTTTGAAAAGATGAAAGTACGAGATTTACCAACAGCAGAGTCGCCTTCTTATCTTTAATAATTTTAAAGATATCGGTGTCCTGCCATTTGTTTCCTTCCGTGATTGTTTGATATCTTTGTTCATCCAGCTCAACACAAACAGTGTCCGGTCTCTCAGCTTCAATAACTTCTTTCACCTGGTCAGCACTATGTTTTGACACATGAGCTGTCCCAATCAGGATTATTTCTTTCCCATCCAAATTTAGTCTCGTAATGTTTTCATTATTCCCGGGCATAAATTACCTTCCTTTGCGCATTTTTACATTCAGGGCTGTAAGAAAAAGCCCAGAATATATAGCTTAAATTAAATTGTACCATTTAATGATGATAAAGTGAAACATTGATTTTTTCCGTAAACTTGTATTTTTTAAATATTATGTTACCACTTGAAAAGTTTCCGCATAAGATGTATTACAAAAGCAACAAGTTTTAAAATGAAAGGGGGATCCACAATGGGTGACGGCTTCTGGGGCAATCCCTTTTATCCAGCCTTTATCCTCTTTTTAGTTCTTGTCCTGTTATTCTTTGGGGAAGATAAGCACTAACCAAAACAATCCGCCCGTCACTAGGGAGTCTTATTTAATAAAAAACATGAAAGCAGCTCAAAACGGGCTGCTTTCATGTTTCCAAAATTATGATTACCGTCAACTCTTATTTATTACTTAACTGCTTTTGCCTGTATTTCTTCAGGGTCTGCCTGAACAATAATATTTACATCCGGCGTTCTTCCTGATTTAGGTTCCGGAAATAAACTGGGGTCCCCCAATTTATTTATCACCAGGGCCGTCACCGCCCCATACCAGGCATGATTGGCAAAAGCAGACATATTGGTATCTGCATTGAGAGGAAAAACTCCTCTCTTGACTCCCATTAACCGGCCAAAAGCCCCGTATATTGCCATCCAGGCCAAGTGTCCATAACCCGTCCCTTTAATCACAGCTTTGTCCTGCCCCGTGTATCTGAGTATATACACCAGCGGTATTCCAAGAAGTGCCGAAAGGACAAAATCCGCAATCCCACCAACAGCTTTACCAACGGACTTCTCGCGCTCTCTCTTGGACATAAAGAGCCCACCCGCAATCTCTGAATAGGTTGTATCCGACTTATACAATACATGCCTGTTAAATAGGTTACCTGCCAGCTTAGCAATGTTCCCTATTAATCCTGCCACAATACCCAGCATAATCGGGTCTTTTATTTTTCTCATATCATGTCATCTCCCAGAAATCAACTGCTATCAGTATCTTTTCCGCAAATGACATTTCTATAGCAGGAAATTATTTTAAATTGGTGCAGAGATCTGAGCAGTCGCTACTTATGCTTCCATAAACCATGCAAGTTACAATAGGCCCTAACCTCGATATTGTCCCCGTTCAGGCAAAACTCGGCCTCTGGTGCATCCCCGGGCTTTAAATACTTGCGGGCGGTCCTGCCATCGGCGATCACTTCTATCCACTCAATATAATGCTGCTCCTCCATCGGGTGCGCTGCACTGCCCACTTTTACCCTGATTCCGCCATCAATGTTTTCCACTACTGGGACATGTTTTTCCAGACTGGCATCCTGGTCATTGGCTTTTTTGAGTTCCATAGGCTTGCCACAGCAGACCGGCTTCCCTTTGCCGTTATGCACTACCTCCATCATAAGTCCACACACTTCACATTTGTAAATCTGGTTTAATTCAGTCATCCTTAATTCCTCCTTTTCTAATCTATTTTTCAGTAAGTCCACACTCCGGGGTATAACAATTGTTATCTATGAACTCGCACTTTTGTTTACAAGAGGGGCACACTTCAGGCGGCTGATCAGCCTCCAGCAGGTAACCGCACTGGCCACACTTCCATTTATTCATCATTAGCTTCCACCGCCTTCCTCACCCTTGAAATTTTGACCAAATGAATCTGTTCCTCCATGATAAGGTCATCAATAATTGCTTGGTGATGTTTAAGGACCAGATTACGCAGCCCGATAAAAAAGAGAATGGTGTCCTTTTCAATTTCCATGGCAAGTTTTACAATGTCCAACCCTGACCGGGCATTTTCTACCAATTGTTCAGTTTTTTCCAGGTCACTGAACATATGTGAATCCACAGTAATTTTAACATAATCAAAATATTCGCCTGGATATGTTTCAGGAGCATTGACCGGGGTTAAATCCCTGCTAAGCTCCATGAACCTAACCCGGTGCTTTTCTTCTTCATCTGCCAAATCCAGGATTAAGGCTTTAATCTGCGTGGTAGGTGCCTTTTCGGCAAGCTTTTTATAAAAATAAGTCCCCTGTTTTTCTATTTCCACTGCCAGGTCAACTATTTCGCGATCCAGGTATTTTGATAAAGACCACATTTTGCTTACACCTCCTTAGTTGGGATTGACTTCCTGATAAGTAAATATCGCTATTACTCAGGCTTATAGAATTTCTTGTCATGACGGCAGAGCGGGCATTCAGCCGGTGGCTCTGTCCCTTCGTAAATGTATCCGCACTCACGGCAATGCCATTTGACAGACTTATCTTTAGCCAGGAGTTTCCCGTTTTCGAGTTCTGTCAGCAACTGTTCAAACCTTTCGGCATGATGTTTTTCCACAGTGGCTACGGTTTCAAAATATTTAGCCGCCTTTTCTTCCCCTTCTTCCAAGGCATCTTTGAGAAATCCGGGATACATATCCTTATACTCATAAGACTCTCCAGCAATGGCAGCTTTCAGGTTCGCTTTGGTATCCCCAATCCCTCCGAGGAGCTTTAAGATAACCTCAGCGTGTTCTTTCTCGTTCTTGGCAGCTTCTTCGAAAAACTCAGCAATTTCCAGCCAACCTTCTTTTTTGGCTACTGATGCAAAAAAAGTATACTTATTTCTGGCCTGACTTTCACCTGCAAGAGCGGTCATGAGATTTTTTTCTGTTTTTTCTTTCATTATTAACTACCCCCCTGAATTGTCTACCATTTTAGTATAGTTTAATTATAATTTCAAAAATTCTATATGTCAATACAAAAGACAAAAAAAGCCAGGGTTTTGATGACCCCGGTCTTTTGTTGAAAATTATGGAGTTGGTACAGGCAATTCATCGGTTCTATTGTTATTATTCCTGGTCCTCTCTTCTGTTGTATCCTGCTTCTGCTCATCAGGCTGCTTCTGCTCATTAGACTGCTTCTCTGCAGGTTTGTTTTCTTTGCTCTGGGTTCCCTGGTTTCTGCCCGTATTTTCCCGTGGCACCGGGGTGCCTGCTCCAGCACCGGGGGCTGCGGCTGCACCTTCCCGGTAGCCGGCCTGAGGATAATTTTTGATACCTGATACACCGTTAGTTTCTACAGTATGGCAAGAGTAACATTGACCCCTGAACTCACCATAAAAGCTCTCACTTTCCCAGTGAACTTTATGCATCCCACGCAGGAAGCTCTTGTACAAATTAAAATTCTTTTGCGGATCATGACAAACATAACAGGCATTAATAGTTGTCTCTTTGACTTCGGGATGCCCTGAAATTCTTTCCACATAAGCCGGAAGTGAACGATCCACATTACCCGCTTTTTTATGGCAGGAAACACACCCGTCAGGATGGGAGTCCTTGCCGGCGGCTTCCATTAAAGTAGTAAACTCTGCTGCCTGATTCCGGGTCTCATTCCCCGGCGCGGGTTCAGGTTTCCTGGCAGTTTGACACCCCGCCGCCAGTACTGCCATTACTAAAAAAATTGATACAAGCCAATGTTTTCTGCGGTTCAAAATACATTCCTCCTATAAATTTTTTTCTAGTTTTCCCATTCAGCTCAGTTATAATGCGGTCATATACATCATTCCTGAACACGTTCCCGGTCAAATCCGGTTCTTCAAAGCCTATATGCCCACCTTTCTGAAAAAACAGCTTAAAAAACCCGCAGTAACTCTCTGGGCCCTCGTTAACAGAGCTTGAGTCGCCTTATGATAATCCTGTCGTATAGAAGATGCTCCTACCAAATAATAATGCTTTTGGGCAAATAACGAATTTGCCCTAATCCAGTCGCCCGGTGCCTCGCCCAAATCATAAATCCCCTGGTCTGTTACCTTATAATTGTTCCGGTTTTCCGCTGCCCATTCTTCATACTCAAGGTGCCCGTCGAACAGGATCCCCCTGGCATGGTGGGGAACACAGACATCCTGGACCAGATGGGCCGCTGCACCCAAATAAAAAAAGGCCTTTTCATAATTTTTGTCCTGCCAGTTCTGTAAGGCCTTATTCCAAAACAAGCTGCATTCCCTGACGGCATCAGTCCACCCGTAGATACCCTTGTTCCTGCCTGGATTCATGAAATGAGACATATTTTTAAACCCGCAGTCAGCCCAAGATACCCCTTTATCAAGGTCCTCTGAATACTCCCCGGCAATCTTGGCCGCTTTCTGGTGGCCGTCATTTCCCAATATTTTTAAGGCCTGGCGGTTACACATAAAATGAGTCAGAGCAGGTCCCTGGACCAGTCTCTGAGCAGGGCCGGCAGCTGCCAGAAGAATTTTTGCAGCCGCAACATATGCCGGGGCCTTCTCCACGTATACATACACCCTCTCATCAACCCTCTTTCTATAGCTCCATTCGGCAAGGGCAGGCAAAACTGCCTTCCTCTATAGAAATTTCTCCATTTCATCTTGAACTTATACACTAGAAAGGCGCTCCTTGTTCAGTTTCCTTGGCGCGCGCCTTTCTACCCTCCGGGTATCCATATCCGTAAGCAGCAAAGCTGCAACGGCTATAGATGTACTACACACCTTAACCTTTTCCATAGCGGAGCTGTTGCCGCTTTAGCGGCTTACAGATCCGGCATGCCCCTTGCGGGTACAAATGTGGAAAAGACATACTTTACTGTAGTAAAAAAAACTTGCATCTTTAGGCGCGTTCCCATAGGGACATATTATGAACCGTGGGTAATTCGGTGAGGCAGACAGCAGAATTGGCTGTCTGCCTTTGCCGTTATCCAGCTAATTTCTTTGCTTCTTCTGCAAATGCGCCGAGGACGCCGATGTCACGGTAGCGGATGATGATTGTCTGCTCCGCCGTTCTGGAGTAGCGTTCTTCACGCTCACCAACTTCAATTCGCTCAATAAACAGGTTCAGAAGCTCACCGGTCAACTCGTTAATCTCAGTGTAGCGTTTGGCTTTATCGATGAACCGGGAGACATTGGAGATGGAAGCCTGCAGCTTTTCGATCCGATCTACAGTCTGTGGGATTCGATCCTTCAGGCTGTTTTGCTCGCTGTTGTAGTCGGCGGACAGCATACGAAACTGCTCGTTGGTAATGCGCCCCAGCACGTTGTCCTCATAGGTTCTCTTGAACAAAGTGCTCAGTTCTGTGTCCCTCCGGCGCATGACGTCCAGCTCCCTCTGGAGCCGCTCAATCTCCCGTCTGGTTTCGGCACTGTTTTTTCGGTTTATGTGCTGGATGAACAGCGCCTCCTGCTGTCTGGCAAAATGCGTCACTCTTTGTAAGTCGTCCAGAACGATAGCCGCCAGTTGGATTTCCCGGATGTAATGACCGCTGCACGTTTCCTTGCCACGTTTTCTGTAGGTGGAGCACATGAAGTTGTTTTTCACGGCAGCCATGGTGTGCGCCCGGTGGAGTATCATCGTTTCTCCGCAGTCGGCACAGTAGACCAAACCGGAGAACATGTTTTGTTCCGCCATGTTCGCCCTACGCCTCTTATGTTTTCGGATGTCCTGCACAATATCCCAGGTTTCTTTCGTCACCAGCGGCTCGTGGGTGTTCTCAAACCGTAGTTGTTCAGACTTGGGCCGCTCAATCCGTTTCTTGTTTTTGTAGGATATCGTGGTAGACTGCAGACTGATGGTGTGCCCCAGGTAGACCTCGTCCTCTAAAATATTGGCTACAGTGGTATTGTTCCACGCATATGGTTTCGTGACATCTACATTGGTCAGAAGGACACCAGTCTTATTGTAGTAATAATAACCGGGAGAGAAAATCTGCTCACTATTTAGCTGCTTTGCGATCTGAGTTGGGCCTTTACCTCCGGCACAAAGGCTGAATATCCTTCGCACAACTGGCGCGGCATCCTCATCGGGAACAATCTTCCTTTTGGGGTCGCTCTCGTCCTTCTTGTAGCCGTAGGGCGCTCTAGTCGCCACACGTTCGCCACGTTCCGCTTTTGATTTCACGACTGCACGGATTTTCCTGCTGGTATCTTTGGCGTAGAAATCGTTGAACAGATTCACAAACGGAGTGAAATCATTGTCACCATAGAGGCTGTCCACGTTGTTATTGACGGCGATGAAGCGGACTCCATAACTGGGGAATATCATCTCGGTATACTGACCGACCAGCAAATAGTCTCTACCGAGCCGGGACATGTCCTTGACGATTATCGTTGCCACTTCGTCGTTTTCCACCAGCTTCATCAGTTCTTTCCATGCCGGCCTGTTAAAGTTTGTTCCGCTGTAGCCATCGTCAGAAAGGAAGAGAATGTTCTCAAATCCGTTGTCAGTAGCATACTTCTCCAGCATCAGTCTTTGGTTCTGTATGCTGTTAGACTCGCCGTCACGCTCATCCTCCTGACTTAGCCTGCCATAGAGTATTGTATATTTCAGGTTTGCCTGTTTCATAAATACCTCCTTTTTCGTTGGCAAACCGATACGGAAAATGGGATTGCGGAAACTCCGCAATCCCAAGCATACCGAAGAGTTTGCCGGAAGTCTACTGATTTTTCAGAAAGAATTTCGCTCCGCTTCCTGTTCCTTGTCGATCAAGGAAAGGAGCTTGTCGGTAGGGGTTGAGGAAGCGTCCTTGGGAAACACCGAGCTAACGGCGAACTTTTTCCCGGCCACAATCATGTGACGTTCCAGGCAAATGCCATCTGGTTCTTCCTTGAGTTTTGTATCCTCAAATAGCGCAACCGGTGTGCCGTCAAGCTCTCTGTCGACAATTCCGACCGTGTCATAGCTGCCCCAAATGCTGGTTTCAATGTAGTGCCGGTTGGCGTTTTTGACTCGTCTATGCCATACCCGCCGCTTCATCTTGCCGTACTTTTCAAACACCGCCTCGGTTTGCGCCGCCATTGGATGGTTGTCCCGTAGCACGATAATGCATCCTGGAAATGCGTAAGCATTAAGAAATTCTTGACTTTTTATCATACTCATAATTGATCATTATCCTTTCATGTAAGTATTACTTTGAAAATAAAACAGTCCTATCTTCTTTTGAATAGGACTGTTCTCGTGCCATATCTTATTGTAATCGGAAGGTTTGTCCCATCGTTGGTTCCTGTAAGGGTGCAGTGATCCGCTGAAAAAGCGCATTCATTTTTTCGTAATGACATGCAAACGCTTCTACGCTGGCCTCGATCATTTCCCTGCCGGTAACCTGCGAAAAGTCTACCTGGAATCCTGCATTTTCGGCAAGATATTGAATAAATAGCCGTTGTACCCGTCCGTTGCCTTCCCGAAACGGATGGATCACATTGATCTCACTGAGATAAAAGGATAAACGGAAGGCGATCTCATTTTCCGGAACACCTGTCAGATACATCTCCTTTTTCAGCCTGCCAAATAGCTCGGTTGCATTGGATTCTATGTACGGATAGAGGCAGAACTGATTTCCTTTGGAGATGTTTACCCATCGCAGTTCGCCCGCCCATTCATAGATATCTTTGAAAATGTACCGGTGTATGTCCTGCAGATGTTTTAAATCAAACCTGCCGGGTATGGGGTTGACCCTTGCCTCCAGAATCCGGACAGAGGCGATTTCTCTTTCCGCAATGTGCAGTTGTTCGGCATCCCTTATGCCCAGTTTGTTCTTCAGGACAAAAGAATTGGGATAGCAGTATCTGCTATCCCATTCATAGTCATATTCATAATTTTTGTTCATGAACATCCTCCGCCTTGACCGAATGCTTCCGCAATAGTTCAGCGACAACCTGATCCGTTTTCTTTTTATCTCCGGCGCAATACCGCATGCGCGCTTTATCTTCCTCGGTTAAGGGCATGCCCTCCATCGCCATGGAGGCGTTCACATCCTCAATTATTCTCTCCAGATCTTTCATTTCAAACACCTCATTTATATTTTTAGTATAGCACAAAAACTGTAAATAATCAATCAAAAACTAAGCATTCACAGGCTTTCACAAAACCTTTACCTCTCCTTCTGAAAGCGGTAAACGTCATCGAAATTCACGCTTCCGACGGAACGCTTGACGTCCTGCACACACTTTCCACGGAGCCTGCCAAGTGTTATTTCATCTATGTCCACATTAGCGGCAAGGATATTCATCATCATGGACATCTCCACCGCCAGCTTGAACAGCAGACGAGCGGTTCGGTTTTCAGACGCGTCAACTGCACCTGTCACAGCAGAGGTAATGGCAGTTGGTAAATAACTCGCGGCGTCGCTCGCGGAAATATATCCGCAGTAAAAACGGACGGCTTTTTCAATAAACTCGCTCCGGCTTTTGCAGTTGTCCTGCTCCTGCCAGCGGTCAACGCTTTCAAGTGTGGAAGGATAGAGCCAAAGCGGAATGCGTTTTTTGTTTTCTTCTGTCATAGTGAGTCCTCCTTTGAATCTTTTTTACATACCACCTGTAGGGTGTACCCGGACAAATGCCTTTCTGTGGGGATTCTTTTCACGTTTTTATGCGCCACGGGCACCTATGACGTGCCAAAGCCCCGTTTTAGGTGTACCTGCCAAACGTTCCTCGACCCGCATTGCGGGGCGATGTGAGCGGCGGGAGGTCGCGTTGCGACCACCTGCCTTTAACCAGCTTGTTTTTCGACCGTATGGTTCACCTCCATTTCGGCACTTTTTATGACGTTACCGATTATCGGTCTGCCCGATGACAGGATTCTTGCTGACACAATCCCTGACCAAAAAAGTGAGCCACGGTGGTTTATTTTTTCTCTGGTATGTTAATGATGGCTGTGAAAGTGAGCCAACTTGGTTACATTTCGGGAAGGATGCAAGGGTGCAAAGTGTATAAGACATTGCACCCTTACACCCTTGACTCGAGAGGCTGCCAAAACCATTGACCACCAAGCTTGTCTGTCTGCACGTTAAGATTCTTTTTTGCTATTTTCACCGTGCGCTCTGAGATACCAAGCTCGGCTGCGCGCTTAAACACTTCCTCCGCCGGAACAGGCTTTGTGAGCATTCGCCTGAGTTCATCCTCCATTTGCGCTGTCTTGGTCTGCACCGAACCAGCGCCAGAGAGAACATCGTCCACGGATATATCGCAAGAGCCAATCCACTGAAAGCCGTTTTGAGCATCCAGAGAGAAAGCGATGGATTTACCTTCCGGCGCCAAGCTGCTTTTGTCATGAGCAACGACACGGACAGAGGGATCGCTTTTCAGTCTGCCAACCAGAAGCACACTCCTTGCCGCCGCGCGGAAGTCAATAGAGCCGAGTCCGCGGTATGAGGCTTTCAATCCCTGCGCTTTATTCATATGACCGATAAGAATTATAGCGCAGCCGGTCCGGTCAGCCATCGCACACATCCGTTTGAATATCGGACGTACTTCATTGGCACGGTGCATATCCACGTTGTCGCCGAGATATGCCTGCAGAGGATCAAGTACAATCAGCTTTGCGCCGGTTTCCTGCACAGCCTGCTCCAGACGTTCATCGCACAGAGTGAGTTCCTTGTCCGATTCATCGATGACCATCACACGTGAACAGTCTGCGCCGGACGCTTCCAGCCTCGGCTTAATGGTATCTGCCAGACCGTCCTCTGCCGACTGGTATATTATTCTGATAGGTTCCGCTGCTGCTTTTTCCTCTGGCAGCGGCTTGCCTGTTGTCAGCAGAGCAATCATCGCCAGAACAAAAGATGTCTTGCCTTCACCGGGATCGCCCTGGATGATGGTAATCTTTCCATAAGGAATGAACGGATACCATAGCCACTTTACCAGCTCTGCTTCTATGTCGCTCATACGGATGAGTTTGCTCTTCTTTTTCTGCATATTTCACCTCCGTCCTAAAGAAAATTTGATTTTATATTCTTCACCGCACTTCCTTATTGATTCCTGCCCTGCGGTCTTGCGTGACCAACACGGTGTTCTCATCTCATTGGCACGCTCGCTTGTTTTTACAAGGTCTTGGCATACTTCGCCTGAAAGTATCTACTCCGGCTGCGGCTATTGAATTTTCGTAGATCGATGTATTCACTTATGTTACCGATTGACTAATGCATTTATATCGGATACAATCAAAATAGCAAAAAAGGTTTCCATGCACAAGTGGTTGAAGCGATGTCAGGTACATTGCGAAAACCTATCGGATACAGGAGGCTGCCATGAAAGTGAATGCTTATGACCAATTCTCTGTTTTATTTGGGGAAGATAATGTGATGCTCGGAGGTGGTGCATCCTTCCCGCTTGGGCAGATAACAACAGACTTTTTGAATATGGACGAACAGATTTTAGCTGAGATTGATAAACGGGTCAGAGAATTCACAACAGGAATGCGAGCGCTGTTTAAACATAAAAATAACGACGCGGTTATTCCTTTGCAGGAAAAACTGAACGCCGTTTGGGATGTTATATTTACTTTACCGTTCTTTCGTGATCTTCCGTTTGATAAACGCAGTTCGCTCAATCTGCTCCCCATGCTGCTTGCAGACAAACAGAAATGGGCTGAGGTATTTCAGGATAATTCCCAGGGTAACAAAATGTTTATTGAATTTCTCGACAAGATGGAATACTTTGCGGAAAGCATCCGTAACTTCAGAGGCCAGACAGCAGGGATGCTGGAATTGTATTTTGAAAACCTGACGCGCCGTAACAGCGAGGCATATGCACAAGCCTATTCAAAATATTATCGGGACATGGCCGATGCCGGTGAACTGTTATTTGGTGACTTGCCTTTTGAGCAGGGGTTTCCCGTCAAGGTCAGGTTTACTCCATTGCGGCATCCGCAAGGCAAAGGAAAGCCTATGATAGCAGAAGAAGTTGAGTTTTCCTATCTTTCACATTTTCTTTATACGGATTTCTACCGGGGACTTATTGCGGGAAACATGCCGCGCCGCTGCCACAACTGCGGGCGCTATTTCCTCTTAAACAAAAGGTATGATACCTGCTACTGCAATAATATCGCGCCTGGCGAAACAGGAAAGACTTGCCGCAAGGTTGGAGCTCATAAAAAAGAAGCGCGCAAGGAAGGAAAAACTCCTGCGCATCTTGAGTATGACAAGGTTTATAACCGGTTAAAAACACGCCGGGCAAGAGGCAAGCTATCTGTCGATGAATGGAACGCCGCCGTTGCACTGGCGCTTGAATATAAGGACAAAGCCGAAGCCGGAAAGATATCCGATTACGAGCTAAAGGAGATTTACGACAAAATGTGAGATGATGCAGATTTTTAAAGACATAAAGGTTCGCTGACAGCGTACTAAATCCATCGGAGACGAACAGATTGGAATGTAACTGACAGCATCAAAACAGCAGTAATACGAACAGCAGAAAGAACGAGCGTATTTGGCCTGTTACGACTTTATGCGCTCGTTCAGTAATTCTTATGGATTCGTTGGAGGTGTTGTGTTTGGCTTATATGGAGGCGGGATGCTATTCTTCTCCGGTACTTCGAGAAACACGATAAGAATTTCTCCATCAACCGGCTCCGGTTGCTTAGATGGCGGAGGGGTTGCCTCACTTGACGATGATTCATTGCCACCCATAATCCCTATTTTATGTCCGTTCTCGTACATATCCTCGGCGACGGTTCCGCCTCCCATGATACCGACCTTGTTTCCTGTGAGCTCGTCGCCGGGATTGCCGACTGTCGTGCCGCCGCCCATGACGCCAACCTGCTTATTAATATCACCTTCACCGTCAATGGTGATCCCGATACTCCCGCCTCCATGATCCTCAATCCAACCGAAGCCGGGTACCCATATATGTGGCTTACCATCGATGATAGCTCTGTCTCCGGACTTTTGGCTTGATGACGGCTGTGCTGACGATTTAGAAGTTTCCACTGGCGGTGATGCTTGTTTTGATGGTGCAGAGGGTTGAGTTTTTTCTTCTGCCTTTATTACCTCGTTTTTCGTTGGCCCATTTTCTTCAACAGTCTTCGGCTCGGCAACAGGAGTATCTTCAGAAAGAATAATTGGCGGCACTTCTTTTTGACTTGCCTCAATTTTAGTGAATACGGCGGTTTTTGCAGGCTCGGCGGGTAAATCCCCGACCTCGGCGTTCCGAGGCCACACAGAGGCACACAATGCGACACAGGCGATAACGGCTATTCCGGTGATTATTTGCTTTTTCATATAGACCATCTCCTTTCAGCGACAACACTACCACACCTTACCGGAGATAGCTATCAGAAATAACACAAAAAAGCGATATTTAATTTATTTATGCGAAAATAGATGTTTTTAAGTGTCGTATGTGATATAATCAGATAAAACAATCGGATAAAACAGATAAAAAACAAGTCAGGTAAAATAGTGACGAGGTGAATGACGTGGCGGTAAGTTACAATAAGCTTTGGAAGTTGCTTATTGATAAAAAAATGAAAAAGAAAGATTTGCAGTCCGCAGCAGGTATCAGCTCCAGCCTTATTACAAAGCTTGGGCGCGATGAACCTGTAACAACAACTGTGTTAATGAAAATCTGTTCTGCGTTGAATTGTGATATCGGAGATATTATGGAAATCATTCCGGATGAACAGAATCGTGGGAGGTAAAATGAGTAAATCACAAACAAAATCTAAACAGCGTATTACCGACCACGGCGAAGTGTTCACTGCCGAACGAGAGGTCAACGCTATGCTTGATCTTGTAAAGCAGGAAACTGAGCGTATTGAGAGTCGCTTTCTCGAACCAGCCTGCGGCGACGGAAACTTTCTTGCGGAGATACTGCGGCGCAAGCTCACTGTGGTGAAGTCACGTTATGGCAAACACGCCGCTGACTATGAGCGCTATTCCGTTATCGCCGTCACGAGCATTTACGGCGTTGACATATTGCAGGACAATGTTGAAGATTGCCGTAAGCGGTTGTTTGAAATTTGGGACAAGGATTACACCGCTATCTGCAAAAAAGAAGCTAACGATGATTGCCGTGAGGCAGTGCGTTATATCCTACGGCACAACATTCTCTGTGGCGATGCCCTAACCCTTAAACAAGCAGATGATTCACCGATTATCTTTGCCGAGTGGTCAGCTGTGAATGGGTGCATGATGAAACGACGTGATTTCCGACTTGACCAGATGTTAGAGGGACATACGCCAAATATGCAGCTCGACTTGTTCACGAGCAAAGCCGAATGGGAATACGACGAGGAAATTCAGGCTTTCATTCCCTTGCCGATAAGGGAGTTTCCGCCAACACATTACAGGAGGGTGCAGCAATATGAATAGTGCTGATTTTTATACGAACACATATAATCCCGATGTTCTTTCCTGCATTGCAAATCTCTCAAACGATGAAGTGTTTACACCGCCTACAATTGTAAACAAGATTCTTGATATGCTGCCGCAGGAGCTCTTCAGCGACAAGACTGCAACTTTTCTTGATCCTGCTTGCAAATCTGGCGTGTTCCTGCGGGAAATTGCAAAACGTCTGCTTGTTGGTCTTGAGGATGATATTCCTAACTTACAGGAGCGCATTAACCATATATTCAAGAAACAGCTATTTGGCATTGCTATTACAGAAATAACCTCATTATTATCAAGACGGAGCGTATATTGCTCGAAGTATCCGAATGGTAAATATTCTATTGCTCTCTTTGATGACGCCGAGGGGAATATCCGATTTAAGAAAATTAAGCACAGGTGGACAAGCGATAAATGTGGATACTGTGGTGCATCAAAATCAGAATATGACCGTGACGAAGCATTAGAAACACATGCCTATGAGTTGATACATACCACAAGACCGGAGGAGATTTTCAATATGAAATTTGATGTAATTATCGGTAACCCGCCGTATCAGTTGAGTACAGGCGGTTCTGGGGTGCAGGCGACACCAATATATAATAAGTTTATTCAACAGGCGAAAAAGCTTAATCCACGATACTTATCGATGATTGTTCCTGCTCGTTGGTTTTCAGGAGGTTTTGGTTTGGATGCTTTCCGTAACGAAATGTTAAATGACCAATCATTACGAATAATACACGATTATCCAGTAGCAGATGATTGCTTTTCGGGTGTTCAAATTAAAGGAGGTGTTTGCTACTTTCTATGGGATAGAGATAACAAAGGGGACTGTACAGTTTATACTCACCGAGGAGATGCAGTTGGCAAGCCAGAGACAAGGCCATTGCTAGAGAACAATTGTGATACTTTTATCAGATATAATGAGGCTGTAGATATTCTTCATAAAGTTCGAAAATACAATGAACCAACAATGGACACTCTAGTTAGTTCTCAGAGGCCTTTTGGGTTGCCTACAAGTTTTGTTGGACAAAGTAAGCAAAGACCTGAAGATATTATTGTTTATGGTAACAAAGGCACTTCATACTATCCTCGAAATTTAATTGAAAAATTGCAAGAAATGATTGATGAGTATAAAGTATTTATCCCTGCAGCCGGAAGTGGAAGCGACAATTTCCCTCATCCCATTCTCGGAAAACCATTTTTCGGCGATAAAAAAACAGCATGTTCTGAAACCTATGTAGTTATAGGAGCTTTTAGAAACAAAACAGAATGTGAGAATGTAATCTCATATATATCAACACGTTTCTTTCGGTTTTTGGTAATGCTCAAAAAACCTACACAGCATGCACTAAAAAAAGTTTACTCTCTTGTCCCCATCCAAGACTTCTCCGAACCTTGGACAGATGAAAAACTATATGCTAAATACGGCATTACAGAGGATGAGATTAAGTTTATCGAAAGCATGATACGTCCAATGGATTTAGGCGGTGATGATGATGAGTAAAAAGAAGTCTCCCGAGAAGAAAAGCATTCGTTCCTCCGCTGCTGAGTATCTGACATACATTGCTGCTACAGGTGATAATCCTGAAAGCGTTGAAATGCGTTATGAAGACGAGAACATCTGGCTCACGCAAAAAATGCTTGCAACGCTATATAACGTAGAGGTTCATACCGTAAATGAGCATATTTCTAAAATTTATGCAGATGGAGAGCTTGCACAGGAGGCAACTATTCGGAATTTCCGAATAGTTCAAACAGAAGGTTCACGTCAGGTAAGCCGCGAAGTTAAGCATTATAACCTGCAGATGATTATTGCCGTAGGCTTTAAAGTGAATAACGAGCGTGCTGTGCAGTTTCGTAAATGGGCGAATCATATCGTGAAGGATTACACCATCAAAGGCTTCGCTATGGACGATGAGCGCCTGAAAAACGGTGGCTCCATTCTGACAGAGCAGTATTTTGAAGAGCAGCTCCAGCGCATTCGTGAAATCCGCCTGAGTGAACGTAAGTTTTATCAAAAAATAACCGATATTTATGCCACCGCTATCGATTACGATGTTACAGCGAATGCTACAAAGCGCTTTTTTGCCACAGTACAAAACAAACTCCATTGGGCGATTCATGGGCAGACCGCTTCAGAGGTGATCTATACTCGTGCAAACGCGGAAAAAGAGCATATGGGTCTAACTACATGGAAAGACGCACCGCATGGAAAAATTCAAAAATTTGATGTTTCTGTAGCAAAAAATTACCTGACTGAATTTGAAATGGGGCAACTTCAGCGTCTGGTTTCTGCTTATTTAGATATTGCCGAGGATATGGCGCTGCGACACATACCCATGACAATGCAGGATTGGGAAACTCGACTGAATGGTTTCATACAGGCAACAGACCGTGCCGTTCTGCAGGATGCAGGAAAAGTGACAGCGGAAATAGCTAAAGCTCACGCTGAAGCTGAATTTGAAAAGTATCGGATTGTACAGGACAGGCTGTTTGAAAGCGATTTTGATAGGCAAATCAAGCTCCTTGAACAGCAAATAAAGATAACGGAGGGTGACGATAATGGCTAAAGAATTTTTTCCGCTTCGGCCAGAAGCTCATCCCGCAATATATGCCTATGAGGATAGTAATCCCGAATATCGTGGTTTGCTCAAAGTGGGTTATACCGCTATCAACGTTGAAAAGCGTGTGGAACAGCAATACCCAACAAAGCGACCGGATGGAAAGAAACCTTATCGCATAGTGTTTGCTGAATCTGCAATGTACTCCGACGGCAGTTCTTTCACAGACCATGACATTCACCGCGTACTGAAAAAGAAGGGATTCGCAAGTGTAGGCGGTGAGTGGTTTCGTTGCACGGTTGATGATGTTAAAGCGGCATACATAGCAGTTAGGGATCGTACCGAAAACGAGGAAAACCGCACCCGTGATTTCAAAATGAGACCGGAGCAGGATGAAGCTGTCAATAAGACCATTGAATACTACAAATCTGCGGCAAAAGAGAAAACTCAGCGTACCGCAAAATTTCTTTGGAATGCAAAGATGCGTTTCGGGAAAACTTTTGCCGCTTACCAACTGGCAAAGCGCATGGGTATGACAAAGATTTTGATTTTAACATTCAAGCCTGCTGTTGCGTCAGCGTGGAGTGAGGATTTATTAACTCATGTCGACTTCGAAGGATGGCAATTCATCAGTAAAGATGGTATGGCTTATGAGGATGCTGATGCAACAAAACCAATAGTATGTTTTGGATCGTTCCAGGATTATCTCGGCACTAATGATTCGGGTGGTATTAAGGCTAAAAATGAATGGGTTCATACGACGAATTGGGATTTGGTTATTTTCGATGAATATCACTTTGGCGCATGGAGGGAAAACGCCAGAAAATTATTCGAGCAGGAAGATGAGGACTCTTACGATTCTCTCGACATTGAAAAATATAAGCAAGAAGAAGCTGATAACGCCTATAACGAAACCTTCCTGCCGATCACAACGAGCAGATATTTATATCTCTCCGGAACACCGTTTCGTGCCATCAACTCCGGCGAGTTTATTGAGGATCAGATATACAATTGGACATATTCAGACGAGCAAAGGGCGAAGGAAAATTGGGGAGACACTCCGGATAATCCTTATGCCTCCCTCCCACGCATGGTGATGATGACTTATAAAATCCCCGACAGTATACGCCAGATAGCGATGCAGGGGGAGTTTGACGAATTTGACCTTAATGTATTCTTCTCCGCCAAAGGCAGAGGTGATGAGGCAAAATTCGTGTACGAGAATGAAGTTCAGAAGTGGCTTGACTTGATTCGCGGGGCTTACCTTGGGACGACGACAGACGATTTGAAGCTTGGCGCCAAAAAACCGGAGATGCCCTATTCCAACAACAGGTTGTTGAGTATTTTGACGCACACATTATGGTTTCTGCCAAATGTCTCCTCTTGTTTTGCTATGAAAAACCTGCTATTACAACGGCAAAATACCTTTTTTCATGACTACAAAGTGAATGTCTGTGCCGGAAGCGGCGCCGGTATCGGCGTGGGTGCACTGGAGCCTGTACAAAAATCAATGGGTGATCCATTGAAAACAAAAACGATTACCCTTTCATGCGGCAAGCTCACAACCGGTGTAACAGTCAAACCCTGGACAGGTATCTTTATGCTTCGAAATCTATCAAGCCCTGAAACATACTTTCAGGCAGCTTTCCGTGTGCAAAGCCCTTGGGAGATTGATACCGGAGCAGGAAATCGTGAGATTATGAAGCACGAGTGTTATGTGTTCGATTTTGCGTTGGATCGCGCACTGAAACAAATATCCGATTACAGCTGTCGCCTTAATGTGAACGAGGGTAACCCAGAAAAGAAGGTTGAGGAATTTATCAATTTCCTGCCGGTCATTGCTTATGACGGTAGCACCATGAAGCAGATATCCGCAAGCGACATACTTGATATTGCTATGGCGGGAACTTCGGCGACGTTGCTGGCTCGTCGTTGGGAAAGCGCCCTGCTCGTCAATGTGGATAATGAAACACTTTCGCGGCTTATGGCCAATGAGGATGCAATGCGCGCACTTATGAGCATCGAAGGATTCCGCAGCTTGAATTCCGATATTCAGACAATCATCAACCTGTCCGATGCAGTAAAGAAGGCAAAGAATAAAGGAGAAAAGCTCACACCGAAGGAGAAAAAAGAACTCTCCGATGAGGAGAAGGAATATAAATCGAAGCGTAAGCTGATTCAGGAAAAACTCATCAAATTTGCCACCCGTGTTCCTGTATTCATGTATCTAACGGACTTCCGCGAGTATAGCCTGAAAGATGTCATCACGCAACTTGAGCCTGGACTGTTCAAAAGGGTTACGGGTTTGAACGTCAAAGACTTCGAGTTGCTTGTGTCACTGGGTGTATTCAACGGGCCGCTCATGAATGACGCTGTATATAAATTTAAAAGGTATGAGGATTCAAGCCTCAGTTATACAGGCATAAATAAACATGAAGGCGAGAATGTCGGCGGCTATGATACTGTCCTCACTTCTGATGAATATAAAAAATTGTTTGCGTCACAGCAGGTATCACTGGCTGCCGTAATACAGAATTTTGATGACATACCGGATGTAATTGACGATTATGAAGACCATGACGAAGAGGATGATGTTCCTGAAGAGAAACCTGCAAAACCATCAAAAGCCGTGGTAAAAACGACATTTATTAAACCGGAAATACGAACACCGATACTTCAACCAGCAACAAAAGTTGCAGATCCTGCCGGAAGTTCGTATCAAACCAATAAAAACAATCAGGAAATTTCTACAATCGATTACTCTGAAATCAAGCCTGGATCATCAATCACACACAAGTCTTTCGGAAATGGCAAGGTTGTAAGAATAACTGAAGATAAAATAATTGTGTCTTTTGGAAAAGCGGAAAAAATGTTTCTTTTCCCTGATGCTATAAAGAATGGATTTTTGAAGACTGAGAAACATTGACAAGATTTATGGATTGATGGGCTATTGTTGTAGTGGAGTATCAGATGTATTGCATGGTAGGAGGGGTTTTATGGCATTAAAGAAAGTAAAAATAGAAAACTTTAAAATCTACAATGATGTTTTCGCTGGAACTGAATCCAGGCTTGAATATTCTCGTTGGAGATAATGAAGTTCCGTTCCACTATATCGGCAAAGGCGAACAGTGTATTATAAAAACAAGATTGGCTCTGTCAGACAAAAAAGCGAAAGAGGCCTCAATCATACTGATGGAGGAGCCGGAAAATCATCTCACTCACTCACGGCTGAATCAATTGCTTAATATTATCAAGGCGGAATGCGAGGATAGGCAGGTTGTTATCTCAACGCATAGCAGCTTTGTTGCAAATAAACTTGACCTATCAAACCTAATATGTTTGACCTGTGGCAATAAATTAAAATTGTCGCAGGTTTCTGAAAAGACCCGTTTATTTTTCGAAAAATTGCCCGGATATGATACATTGCGATTGGTATTGAGCCAAAAAGCAATCCTTGTGGAAGGCGCCTCTGATGAGCTCGTTATTCAAAAGGCATACATGAAAGCGCATGATGGGAAGCTTCCAATCGAGGACGGTATCGATGTAATTAGCGTAGGAACAGCATTTTTAAGATTTTTGGAGGTCGCCAATAGACTAAATAAAGTTGTCGCCGTGGTCACAGACAATGATGGAAATATAAAGGCACTTGAAAAAAAGTATGATGATTTTCTCGGTAAAAATAAAAAGGACAACATCCTGATTTCATACGATAAATCAGATCGGTCAGAAGCAGGATTAGCAGATTACAACTACAATACTTTAGAAAACTTGATGCTTCTTTCAAATGATCGCCAAAAATTGAACTCGGTATTAGGAACTAAATATACTTCCGATGACGACCTGCGGAAATACATGAAAAATAACAAAACCGATTGTGCTTTAGCCATTTTTGACTGGGATAGTGATATTGCTTTTCCGCAGTACATAACGGAGGCGATTGATCATGTGTGCAAATAAACTGTTTATTGCTACCGCCGGTTCGGGAAAGACAACACATATCATTAAAAAAGTAATGAATGACTTGTCCTCAAAAGTGCTTATTACAACCTTTACTCAGGCAAATGAGCAGTCAATTCGAAGGAAACTTGCTGAGGCAAACAAAGGATGTATCCCTCCCAATGTGACTGTGCAGACTTGGTTTTCATTCCTAATTGAACATGGTGTAAAGCCATATCAATATTGGGATGAACGGGTAATGGGTATGGAATTAACCGCTACTGCATCTGGATTTAGATATATGAATAAGAAATTCCCTGTTTATTGGGGCGAAGATAATTTTTATAAGTATTATTTTAATTCGAGGATGGATGTTTACTCTGACAAATTATCTAAGCTGGTTTTTAGGTGTAACGAGGAATCTGGCGGCTACGTTATAAAACGACTTGAGAAAATATTCAGCCATATTTACATAGATGAAGTCCAGGATATGGCTGGCTGGGATTTAGAGCTAATTATGTTGTTTATGCAAAGCTCCTTGAGCCTTACGATGGTTGGCGATCCGCGCCAAACAGTTTACCTTACTCACCATGATAAAAAATATCAGAAGTATACGAACGGCAAGATAAAAGATTTCATCCAGACTAAATGCAAAAAGATACCTTGTGACATTGATGAAACGACATTAAATGTATCTCATCGAAACTCAGCGGAAATTTGTGCGCTTTCTTCAAAGCTGTTTCCTAATTTACCCGAATGCAAATCACAGTTATCTCTGACGGATGATCATATGGGTATCTTTTTTGTGAAGAATAGCGATTTTAACAATTATTATTGTAGATATAACCCGATGCAGTTGCGCTATAATAATTCGACCACGCCAATAGCAAATGGTGCTGTTATGAATTTTGGCGAAGCTAAAGGGCTTGACTTTAATCATGTTGTAATCTACCCTACCAAGGATATGCTTAAGTGGCTATGCTCTGGAAACTGCCAGTTAGAGGAAACCACAAGGGCGAAGTTATACGTTGCTATAACTCGTGCATTCTTTAGCGTGGGTATTGTTGTCGAAGACGATTTTAATAAAACCGTTCCTGGAATAACGCTGTGGGCGAGCTAAATACTGAAAAATTTTTCAGACTAAAAAGGAGATTTTATGATTGATGATAATAGCTTTAAAGTAACTTTAATTAAAGCACTTGAGCATAAAGCAAATAGTAATCCTTCATTTAGCACAGATAAAATGTGGGAAGTCATTATGACGCTCCCAAGATGAAATTTGTATATTGAAGAAACAGGAATCTTCACAAGACGCGAATGGAATACTTATTGTTCTATTCTTCATATTCAGGCCCCAATCGATAAGCAAGATTCCTTTATTAAAGAAAAAGACAAGATTTTAGATATAGCCGAAAGTATTTACGGAAGACAAGGAGATAATTATTTAACCAATATTGATATTGGAATATTGATTGAGCATTATGAGGTAATAGATTTTTCTTCAATTTCATTGACAGAAGTTATAGCAAAAGCAATAGCTGACGCAGAATTGCTAATGAGTCAAGGAAAATATGACTCTGCATTTGATAGGGTGCACACAGCGTTTCATGGGTATTTAAGGAAGGTTCTCGAAAATAGAAATGTAAATCCTCAATGGCATACTTTAACCTTCCTTCAGGGATTTGTGCCGCAACCTTCTCAATTAAAGTAGGCCCAATATCTCCGTCATTGATGTTGGCAGGCGTGACTTCAATGGCTAACGGTAACTCGCTCGAGGTATCTACAGCTAAATGAATCTTGTAGCCAAACCAGGTGATCTTGTTTCTAAACGTGTCGTATTTGGCTCCCCAAGTCGCGTTACCTGTTTTTTGGCTTTTGGATTTGGGTTGTTTTTTCTCATAAGCATCGATAGCTGTGCTGTCAATAGCGATGGTTTCACCGACTACGATGTTTGCGTCTAAACACTGTTGTACCAAGTCATTAAATAGCTTTTGAGCAATCTCTTTTTCAACGATCTGACCAAATACCCGACTGAATGTAGCGATTGAAGGAATCCGCTTCGGTAATTCGAATCCACACTGATACCGAAAACGTATATCGCTGACCAAGCGATCACGAAGGGCGGTGAATTCTGAGATGTTTTCGAAAGGAGCGATAAGAAGTGCTCTAAGAATGGCTTCGCGATTTTCAGGTTTTCTTCCTCGGCTTGACTTGGATTGTAACTCTTTAGTATAGGGTCGAAGGTTCAATACACTAAAAAAGAGTTTTAACCGATGTTCTGATTCAATTTCCAACCATTGCTCGAAGGAAAATAGATTTTGTTGGAGAATATACAAAGTGACTTCACTTCCTTATTTGGGGTTTTTCGGGTTTGGTCACTTGGAAAATTCTCCGTATTTGGGGTGAAGTCCTTTTTTATGCCCTTAAAAACCTTGGTAATCAAGGGATTATAAAACTGCAAAAGGCTCACATAACAGGGAAGCTGAGTTTGCCATTAGATTAATAAAAGATTTATCGGATTATATTAATAGCATTGTATAATTCCAATCCGTTGTATTCCATTTTAAAGCGAAGGAGAGGCGCTATCCCTTGCGGGATAACGCCTCTCTCTTGCTTTTCCGTATCGGTTTGGGGTATGGTTCAATAAGTTTCCCTATTAAACCGTGCCTTTAGGCGGCTTTCTGCTTTTCTGTGTTACCTATTTTGTGTTCTTAGGTTTTCTCGATTTAGCTTTTAAGTACTTTGCACCCAAATTTTAACATTTCATTCTTGTGCAGGGTATTTACAATGCACATATTTCTTGATATATTGAATATACTAAAGCAAAGGAGTTGATGATTATGGCTGGCACGACAAATATAAGCATTCGTATGGATGTCGAATTAAAAAAACAGGCTGAGCAGCTTTTCTCTGAGCTCGGAATGAACATGACGACGGCCTTCAATATTTTCCTGCGTCAGGCCGTGCGTCAGCAGAGAATTCCGTTTGACATTGCTCTTGAGATTCCGAATGCCGAGACGATTGCTGCCATGGAAGAGGCTGAGCGCATCAGCCGTGACCCTTCGGTTAAAGGCTACACTGATGTCGGCCAGATGATAAAGGAGCTTTTGGCCGATGTATGAAGTAAAGTCGACCAGTCGCTTTAAGCGTGATCTGAAATATGTCCAGCGCAGAGGCTATGATATGCGCCTTCTTACTGCAGTCATTCAAACACTGGCTTCTGGAGAGCCTCTTACTGAAAAGCATAAGGATCATGCTTTGAGCGGTGTTTGGTCAAAGCATCGGGAGTGTCACGTCACACCGGACTGGTTACTCATTTATAAGGTTGAGGACGATATTCTCGTTTTGACTCTCACCCGCACCGGAGCCCACAGCGACTTGTTCGGATAAGGCAACTGCAGACAATACTTATGAGAGGGTCTTCGTATGTTCAAGGAAAAGCAAGGGAGAGGCATCATCCCTTACGGGACAACGCCTCTCTCTTACTTTTCCGTACCGGTTTGGGGTATGGTTCAATAAGTTTCCCTATTAACCCGCATCTTTTGATGCAAGTTTTTTTGCATGTATGTTACCGGTGACCAATACCGTGTTTCTCCAGCCTGTAAATCAGGGCCGATCTGGTTATCCCCAGAAGCCTGGCAGCCTTTGTCTGGTTGCCATTGCTTCTTTCCAGGGCCATCAGGATTAGGCTGCGTTCTACCGCTTCCAGAGAGATCCCCTCCTCAGGCAGGTTTACTCTAAATTCTTTGGATGTCTCGAGGTGATCATCCATTTCTTTAGGCAGATAAGCCGGTGTGATATACTCCTGACTGCATAGGATTACGGCTCTTTCAATAGAGTTTTCCAACTCCCGGATATTTCCCGGCCAATTATACCGCTTCATTGTCTCCAAAGCGTCACCGGTTAATCCTTTGATCCTGCTGCGGTAATCGTACTTCTGCAAAAAATGACTGACCAGATCAGGAATATCTTCTTTTCTTTCTCTTAAAGCGGGCATATATATGGGAATCACCTGCAAGCGATAGTACAGGTCTTCCCGGAATGTGCCCTCCCGGACACATTTTTTAAGGTTGCGGTTTGTCGCAGCAACTATCCTGGCTTCCATCTTCACCTGTTCATTGCCGCCTACCCGTTCAAACACTTTCTCCTGCAATACCCGTAAAAGCTTAACCTGAATATGGAGCGGCATTTCGCCTATTTCATCCAGAAAGATAGTGCCGCCGCCAGCTATTTCAAATTTCCCTTTTTTCCTGGTGTTCGCCCCTGTAAAAGCCCCCCGCTCATAGCCGAACAGCTCGCTTTCCAGAAGGTTCTCCGGGATTGCCGCACAGTTTACGGCCACAAATGGTTTCTTAGCCCTGCTCCCGCCTGCATGTAAAAGGCGGGCGGCCACTTCCTTACCGGTGCCGCTCTCTCCTTCTATCAATACCGTCGCAGGGGCATCTGCTACCTTGCTGATTAGCGCCTGTAATTCAGTGATAGCTCTGCTCCGGCCAATTAATGAAATCTTCAGCTTCTCCTCCAGCTCATCCCTTAAATAGTCCACCTCTGTTGCCAGTTCGGCAACTTCCAGACAGCGGCGGACAATAATTTTAAGTTCTTCAATATCAAAGGGTTTGGATATATAGTCAGAGGCCCCTATTTTCATTGCCTCAATAGCCGTTTCCACTGTCCCGTGAGCTGTAATCATAACTACCGGCAGGCGGGGCTGCTCCTGTTTCATCGCGCGCAGGACCTCAATACCGCTCATCTCAGGAAGTTTCAAATCAAGGAGGACAAGGTCCGGGCCGACAGCAGAAAGCTTGGCCAAACCCTCCGCGCCGGTTGCCGCTGAATCGGTTTTATAACCCTCTTTTGCCAAAGCCTTTTCGATAATCCAGCGCATATGTTGTTCGTCATCTATAATCAGTATTGACATGCTGATCTCACTCCTCCCTCTCTGCAATGGGCAGGGTGATTCGAAACACCGCACCTTCTCCCGGTTTACTCTGCACTTCAGTTTTTCCATGATGCAGTTCGATGATATTGTGAACTATAGCGAGTCCCAGTCCGGTTCCCGTATTTTTTGTCGTAAAAAACGGGTCAAACAGCTTGGAAATATCATTTTCCGGAATCCCCCGGCCATTATCAAAGAATTCCAGAACTACAAAATCATCCTTAAGTGCAGTCCGCACGGTAATTTGTCCACCCTCTGGCATGGCTTCCACTGAATTAAATATTAGATTCAGAAAAGCCTGTTTAAGTTTCTCCACATCGGCTTTGACAGGAGGTAAATCGTTGGCCGGCTGAAAATCAGCCTCAACATTGTGCTGCTGAAAATAGGATTTGGCAAAACTAAACAGGGATTTAACAATATCATTTACATCAACGGTCTGAAATATGGGTGGCACCGGCTTGGCATAGTCCAGCAGTTCTCTGATGATTTTATTCTGCCGGTCAATCTGTTCGTTTAGGACTTTCAGATATTCCTCCAATTGTTCCTGCTCTCTAAAATCATCCTGCATGACCTGCACAGTTGCTTTCATTATGCCCAGTGGGTTTCTGATTTCGTGGGCCACACCGGCCACCAGCCTGCCTAAAGAGGCCAGGTGTGAAGACCGTTCAAGCTGTTCTTCCAGCAAGGCTTTCTCTTCAACAGCATCAGCCATGTTATTGATGGCCAGAGAGATTTCCCCCAGTTCCCCTGAAACAGGAGGAGTTAACCTGTAACCTGCATCTTTCTCCAGGCTGGCCAGACCGTTGGTAACCTGCCTAACCCCTCGTTTTAGCCTGGTCAGAAGAAAAGCCATAGCCAAGATTCCCCCGATTAATGACACAGGCACCGCGAAAAAGACTACCTTGGTAATAGTTCTAAATACAGTAAGACCGGGCTGCACCCGTTCGGCCGCTAACACCGCCCCCAAGACCTCATTACCGACAATCACCGGTTCTGCCCTGCCAAGGAGCGGTCCCCCGCCCCCGGGATGATTGTCCATAAAATTACGGGGTGACCTGATTGCAGAAACCTTCACATTAAAAAACTCGTCATCTTCTCTAAGCTCAGAACGCTTGCGATATAAAATAATCCGGTTCGACCTGGTCATGTCGCCATAAAAGTGTTGAATTCCCATACTTGGCAGATATAAACCCACAATCATCCGGGGATTTGTCTTGACCATTCCCTCAGCCTGATTTTCAAAATAGCCCTTAATGGTAACAGTACTCTCTCCATTGCCGATAAAAGTAACAATTCCCTTGCTCAAGCCATGAGTTATAACCCCAAGCTTTTCCTGCTTATCAGCCAGCACTTCCCGGTCATATTTCACCGAAACCATGTGCATGGAGATAAAGGCCATCAATAAGATGGCCAGTATCACAGAGATAATTGCGCCAATTTGAAAACGCAGGGTTTTTCTAAGATTTTTCCACATCGCTACAATTCATCCTTATTCAAATCTCAGGGCCTCGATAGGATTCAGCTTCGCCGCCTTGTTGGCCGGATAGAGCCCAAAGATAATGCCCACCAGCACGGAGAACCCAAAAGACAGCCCCACTATTTGGGGCGAAACTGCGGTATTAATTGACATCAGTGAACCCACAACTGCAGATAACAACAGCCCGCACAATATCCCGATGATTCCCCCTGCACCGCTGACCACTATGGCTTCAATCAGAAACTGGCGCAAAATATCACCCCTCTTTGCCCCAATAGCTTTGCGCACGCCGATCTCCCTGGTTCTTTCCGTTACAGTCACCAGCATTATATTCATAATCCCGATGCCCCCGACCACCAGGGAGATTCCGGCAATACCGCCCAGCATCAGAGTTAAGACACCGGTAATTTCATTGACAGTGGACAGCATTTCAGCCTGGTTATTCACACGGTAAGCATCTGTATCCTGATTGGATTTCCTGTATAAATAATTGTCCAATTGATTTACCACACTGTTGACACTGTCTGGAGAATCGGCCTGCACATACACAGACTGGATGCCCCGGGCTCCTGTCAGCCTTTGGGCAGTGGTAAAGGGAATAATAACCCTGTCATCATTAGAACCGAAAGAGGCTGCTCCTTTTTCTTCCAAAATCCCCACAACCTTAAAATTTATGCCATTGATTCTGATAGTTTGGCCTATTGGATCTACAGACCCAAACAGTTCGTCGACAACTGTGGTTCCCAGTAAAGCTACTTTCTGGCCGAAAGTCAGATCAATAGGCAAAATAAACCGGCCGGCCTGTACGTTTGTGTTGCGGACCTGTTGATACTCGGCATTGGTCCCCTCCAGACTGGTATCGTATTTTTTATTGCCATATTTCAGACTGACATTGCCCATTACAACCGGCGAGACCCCGGCTACACCTTCCCTGTCCTGCCAGGCCATGACTTCCTCATAGCTGATATTGGCAGCTGTTTGACTGCTCCTGATGGATATGGTAATCAGATTGGAGCCCAAGCCCTGAATTCCTTCGGTGACAGACTTGGTAGCCCCCTGCCCGATTGAAACTAATACAATTACCGCCGCCACACCGATGATGACCCCGAGCATGGTCAGGATAGAACGCATCTTATTTGCCCGGATCCCGGCGATGGCAAGTTTGACCACCTGCAGTAGGTTCATCAGGCAACCCCCTCATCATCAATTACGCGTCCGTCATGCATCTTAATTACCCGCTCGGCCTGGGCGGCCACCGCTAAATCATGGGTAATGATAATTACTGTTTTGCCGCCGTTATGTAAATCTTTGAGGATTTCCATAACCTCTTTGCCGGATTTGGAATCCAGGTTTCCGGTAGGTTCATCAGCCAGGATTACCGGAGGATCCCCTGCTAATGCCCGGGCAATGGCCACCCGCTGCTGCTGTCCACCCGACAACTCAGTAGGTGTGTGCTGGATGCGATCCTGCAGCCCAACCATATCAAGAGCTTTGGTGGCGCGTTCCCGTCGTTCAGCTGCTCCAATACCCCGGTAAATCAATGGCAGCTCAACATTCTCCAGAGCAGTTAAGCGTGACAGCAGATTAAAGTTCTGAAAAATGAAACCTATCTTTTTGTTTCTGATGTCAGCCAGTTCGTCTTCGTCAAATTTACTGATTTCCCTGCCATCCAGATAATATTCCCCACCGGTAGGCACATCCAAACACCCCAGCACGTTCATCATTGTGGATTTCCCTGAACCGGAGGGGCCGATGATTGCTAACAGCTCACCTGTTTGCACTTCTACATTAACTCCGTCCAGGGCTTTTACTGTTACCGGACCGGTTTGGTAATATTTGCGGATGTCTACCAATCTAATCACAGCTGATTCATGGTCACTTGTTAAAGTCATTAGTTAATCCCCCCCGCATTATCTGCCTCCGCCGTCCGGCCTGGGACCGCTGGTGTAAACCTGTCGGCTGCCTCCCATGCCGCCGCCTATGGGCATTCTGACTCCGCTGTTGTTCCCGCTGTTTCTGGCTACAGCAGGCAGGACTACCTTGTCACCCTCTGTTACACCTTTAGTGATCTCTATCAAAGTCTCATTATACAGGCCTGTTTCTACGGGGGTCATCCTGCCGCCTATTGCATTGCCGGCTCCCGCATTGCCTGCCCTGACACGCATACCTTGCCCATTACCCGCACCACCGGCTGTACCTGATTCCGCACGGTCACCTGACCCAGAGGGCCCACCCGCTCCTGAGCGCTCCCCTGCTCCCGGTCCTCCGCTGCCGGAACCCGGTCTCCCGGAGTTATCTGCTGCCCCACCGGCATCCAAAATGACGAATTTCTGTCCGCCCCTGTCCTGAACAGCCTCTATCGGCACTAAGAGCGCCCCTTCTTTGTAATTGACCAGGATCTCCACATTAGCCGTCATGCCGGTTTTTACTCCATCGGTTTTATCAAGGGCCACCTTCACATCAAAGGTAGCTGCGTTGTTAGTAACAACCCCCTGCTCGCTGATATAGGAGACCGAACCGGTAAATTTTTGGTTAGGCAGGGCGTCAAAAGTTATCTCAGCCTTTTGACCTAACTTGATTTTAGCAATATCAACTTCGTCAACACTGACTGTTACAACCATGCCGTTTGAATTATTGATGACCCCGACAATCTGGCCCTTTTTTATTTCATCTCCCACCTGCCACTTATCAGAAACGTCTGCTGAAGAAGCCGAGCCTGAATTGGTTCTATTGGTCCCCGACGTATCAGATGAAGCAGTCATAGTGAAAATGCCGTCGGACGATGCATAGATCGAATAATCGGGTAACTGTTTCTCCAAATCAGAGATATTCAGCTGTGACTGCTGCAGTTTTAGACTTTGGGAGTTAGCTTGAGATTCTACCGAATCGGCGTACAAGGATGCTAAAAGCTGGCCCTTTTTGACTACAGTGTTTTCTTCCACCTTCAACTGGGTCAACTTTCCGGATACACCAGCTCTAATTACGTTTGTTTCTGCCCACTCCAGGGGACCGGTAGTGTAACCGTAAATAGGACCCTTATCTGTGTGAACAGCCGCCTGACTTTGCATCCCGGGAACCAGAGCACCGGGGTTGTCAATCATAATCGTCACATAATATACTAATGTGCCGTCCGTGCCGGCAACTGCATTCCGGTTTACCTTCGTAACTTTGCCGGTTAACCCGGATGCGCCCAAATCAGTAATGGTCACATCAGCTTTTTGGCCAACCTTGATACTGCTTACATCACTAAAAGGAACCTCGAAGGTCAAACTACTGATGTCCAGGATTGTCAGCATGACAGCCCCCTTCTGGACATCCTGTCCGTCGGTCACTTGAATTGAAGTTATTCTGCCGCCTATCGGTGCATAAACCTGCTGTTCTTTCAGCTGATCCTTTGATTTATCCATATCAATTTGAGTCTGCTTTTGGTCAAGTCTGGCCTTTTCTATTTGAGTCTGGACCTGACTATCATCAAGTTTAAACAGCAGCTGTCCCTTATTTACATGCTGGCCGTTGGCCACACTAATGGCAGAGATATTGCCGCCTGCTTTGGCAATGACATTGCTGGTATCGGCAGGTTCTACATTTCCTGTCCCTGATACCTTGACATCAATAGTCCCTCTGGTTACTGCTGCTGTCGCCGGCTGCGCCTGAACCGCGTCTTTGCTGCCCAGAAAATACCATCCGCCTAATCCCAGCACAATAATGCCGGCCGCAATCCCTGTAATCAATTTCCATTTACCTTTTTTGCCAACTGCCATTTTTGCTTCCCCTCCATTATTTGTATAGTTTTCTATCGGCACTTCTTTTCTTCTACTTATAAAATACATTGCATCAAAACAGACAATGTGTTGTCTGAAAACAGACACATCCCTTTGAAAATTATTTAAAATCCGCTTTTTGCAGCAGGTAGTCCCAAATCCTGTTTATAAATATTGCAATAACCGTGCCGGTAGCGAGTTTTTGAAATAACATTGGCTAAAAAAAGAAATAATAAGCAGTTAACCACTGGTTCTCCCGTTTGCCGGACCACGCACCAGGGAAGTAAATACCACCACCAGAGCCAGAATGGCCGCAAACAGGAAGGTAAATTGCATGGCCCCGATAAAGGCCTGACTTTGTACTTCAGCAGGCACCATGCCCTGAGCGGTAAAAACCCTGTTCAGGTACTCCTGGCGGCTGCTGAAAAGGGCACCGGAAATGGCTACACCAAGGACCATGCCAACATTACGCATGTTCGCCAGGATGCCGGACGCTATCCCCCGCCGGTTAGGCGGTACTGCGCCCAGGACGGCGCTGTTATTGGGAGTGGTAAATAGTCCCGCGCCTATCCCAATGATAATAGAAATAATGACTATAGTTAACACCGGCGTATCTGTCTGCAGCCTGCTGAGCATAAAGAGACCTACGGTATTTATGGCCATGCCCAGAGAACTGAGATAACGGGAATCTATTTTATCTGAAAGTACGCCCGCAAAAGGAGAAATCACAATCATCATCAGGGGGGTTGGGGTCATCAGCAATCCCGCCTGTTCAGCAGGCAAAAGACGCAGTTGCATAAGGTAAAAGGGCAGAAGGAGGATTACTGAAAAAGTGGAGATAAAGTTAATTAGGGCTGACAGGTTGCCCATGGTAAAAACCCGGTTCTCAAAAATAGTCATATCTACCATCGGATACTTGATCTTTTTTTCCATTAAAATGAAAACCAAAAGCAAAACCAACCCGGCTGCCAGGGGGCCTAAAATAAAGGGATTCAGCCAGCCGGCTTGCTCGGTGTAGCTAAGGGGCAGAAGGATTAAAATCAGGGCTGTAAAAATAAGGACTGCCCCCTTGAGATCAAAAGGCTCCGCCGAACGTCCCTTAATATCGGGGATTACCTTCCAGGCCCACAGAGTAGCAATAATCCCGATAGGTATATTAATAAAAAAGATGCTGGGCCAGCCAAATTTGGCCGTCAGATACCCGCCCAATACGGGGCCTGTGGTAAGAGCAATGGAAACAGTCATGGCCACCACTCCCAAAGACTTGCCGCGGTGCTGAGGGGGAGTTATGTCAGTAATAATGGCCGGTCCCATGGCCATCATCATCCCGGCCCCAATTGCCTGCAGGGCCCGG
Organism: Thermincola sp.; assembly: GCA_032027005.1. Classification (GTDB taxonomy): domain Bacteria; phylum Bacillota; class Thermincolia; order Thermincolales; family UBA2595; genus JAVSMW01. The sequence continues at coordinate 202,799 of JAVSMW010000003.1, forward strand.
AAGAGAATAAGGGCCAAAATAGTGGGTGCAAATCCACAGAGCAAAGAACCTGATGTAAAAACGGTGAATCCAGTCAGATAGATTTTTTTATGGCCGTACAAATCCCCCATCCTGCCATAAGTCAAAATCAAACTGCTAATCACAAGCAGGTAGGACATTACTACCCATTCCACTGTACCCAGTGATGTTTGAAAGAAGCTCCGGATTGCAGGCAAAGCAATGTTGACCACACTTGAATCCAGGGGTGCCATAAAGGTGCCCAGAGCTATGGCTGCCAAGATCTGCCGCCTTTTACCGGTCGTTAAACCGTCATAAAGACTATGGTTCCCGCTGTCACGCGGGGAACTCTTCCCCCCGCCGGTACCGCCGGGCTGCGGATAATTGTCAGTTGTCATACGTATAACCTCCATTGATTTCCACAGATTTATTGGTGTATGACTATTATATCCTGTCTTAAAATATTTTGGGAAGAAGTAATGTGCAAAAAGAAAAACTGCTTCCATGAGCAGTTCTACAAACTTTCATTAAATATGTCCCTATTGTCCGGCTTTTTATCCCGGCGGAGCCGCCTGGTTTCCGTCTCGTTAACACCATCAGAGTTCAAGACGACCCCATAAATTTCCTTGGCCGCGTCCTCAGAGATGATGCCATTTACAACATCCTGCATGACTAGGCCGGGTTCCCGCTCATAGGGGTTACCCCAACCGCCTCCACCGGAAGAAATAAGGGTAATGACATCGCCGGTCTGAAGCTGGCGCGGGCTTTCTTTACTGGCCAGTATTGTTCTTGTATTTCCTGCTTCCAGCCAGGCCCTGTTCCGGCTGCCGTTGTGCCCCCCAGAGAGGCCGTACGGCGGTATTTTCATCCCGTCACCAAACATGACCATCCCCGGGTTGGGGTCATAAAACCGGAAAGCGTACCTGATTCCCGGTCCGCCGCGAAAACGGCCCGCCCCGCCTGTATCAGGCTCCATTTCGTGGCATAAGGTCAGATGCGGATACTGTAATTCGTTTGACTCAATATTAGGAGTCCGGACCCCGCCGTAATTTGACATCGGGGCCATGTAAGGACTCCCGTCCAGACCCTCCATGGCTCCCCCCGAGCCGAGGGCGCAAAAAGCAAAACCGACATAGAACTTTTCCGACCGGGGGTCGACCCCAAAAAACGACGGTCCGCAAAACCTGCCATACCCGGCAGGCACCAGGTCCCTGGCAACAGGGGCCAGGGCTTTGAAAACAGCGGCAATAATCTCTCCTGCCGGAGTTAGGGTACACAGGGTTACCGGAGCCGGGGGCAGCGGGTTGACCAGGGAACCTTCAGGCGCCACCACCCTGACAGCCCGAAAGGCCCCGCCATTTCTAGGCACATCCGGGCCCAGCACCCATAGTGCCGCAATATATGACGCTGTGGTAGTGGTCACCAGCGAGCTGTTCACAAATCCCCTGACCTGGCCATCGGTGCCGGAAAAGTCTATAGTCATCTCCGGCCCTGCTTTGACCACTTTGACCTCAATTTTTATGGTTTCTTCCTGAAACCCGTCATCATCCACTGTTTCCATACCCACATAAGTGCCGTCAGGCAGTTGGGCGATCCGCTGCCGGGTCAGGCTTTCGGCCTGGTCAAGAATTTCCCGCACTGTTTCTTTGACCACCGGTGCCGAATATGCCTCAATCATCTCCCCAAGCCTCCGGCGGCCTATCCTGTTAGCTCCAATCTGGGCCAATAAGTCACTTTTCAGCATTTCCGGGTTACGGGTATTATAAGTGATTAATTCCATAACTTCTTCATTAATTATGTCACGGCCGGCCAGCCTGGTAGGAGGAATGCGCAGGCCTTCCTGGTATATTTCCGTAGCCTTGGAGTTATAGCTGCCAGCCGTTGAACCACCTATATCCCCATGATGGGCCCTGCTGACACAAAAGAACAGCAATTCCCCGCCGGCAAAAACAGGGGTGATAATCCCGATGTCCGGCAGGTGATTTCCTCCCCAGTATGGGTCGTTAACAATAAAGATATCGCCGTCCTTAATCCGACTGCCATAGCGTTCAAGTACTGCCTGCACACTAAAGGACCCGGCCGTGGCCAGAATCGGGATGCCGCTCAGCTGGGATACCAGTTCACCCTGGCCATTACAGATGCCACAGGCGAAATCACAGGCTTCCGCGAAAATCGGAGACCTGGCTGAACGTTCCAGCACCAGGCCCATTTCCCGGGAGATGGTGTCTAAGCGATTGGTTATCACAGCCTGTTGAATAATCCGGTCAGCACGCTGAGAAAACCGTTTTTTCCGCTCATACCGCTCGCTTCGCTCATTTTTCATCAGACTGTCTCCCCTCGTTGCACCGAAATATAACCCTTTGGATTAAAAGTTCCGGTAAAGCCCCGTGGTATCCGCACAGTAGTGTAGGGAAACTCTATCAGGGCAGGCCCGGTGATGTTGTCAGTTTCCCGTCCGGCTAGGGCAGGCGAGGAAACCGGCCGGTTCTTTTCCCTGCCGGTAAGGCGCAGATCTACAATCACCCAAGGCTTATCGGGTTCGGCATACCCATAAAGCTCCTGATGCCGCCTGTGAAAAGCTTCATTTATTTTCAGCAGGCCGGCATCATCTGCCGATATTTCATCCATAGGGACGCTGATCTCGTGGTGCTGGTCCTCATACTTCATTTCCAGGTTAACATAAAATTCCCGTCTGTCTGCCGGAACCTTTAGCCGGTCAAATTCCGCCTCCGCTTGCCGCCGCAACTCCCCAATCAGGCCGGACAGACAGACCGGGTCCCATGAAGACTGGGGTATCAGGCAGGTTTGCACCATGTTACACCGGCAGGTCGCACCCAACATGCCCCAGGCGCAAAAAACAGGGCCCTGGATTGGCACAATAACTTCGGAGATATCAAGTTCCTCCGCTATTTCAGCAGCAAACAGGGGAAAGGCCCCGCCGGCTGCCACCAGACTGAACTGCCGCGGATCCAAACCCTGCTGTACTGTGACCAGGCGGACGGCATCAGCCATTTTGGCACCGGCAATCCGGTAAATAGCCAGAGCAGCTTCATCAATAGTTAAGCCCAGAGGAACCGCCACCTGATGTTCGATGGCCTGCCTGGCCTGCTGGAGATCTAAAAGGTGCCGGCCGCCCAAAAAGGTCTCTGGCTTGAGATAGCCCAAAACCAGTGCCGCATCAGTAACCGTCGGTTCGCTTCCGCCATATCCGTAACAAGCCGGTCCTGGCAGCGACCCCGCCGAGCGGGGGCCTACATTTAACCGTCCGCTGTTGTCAACAAAGGCGACACTGCCCCCGCCTGCGCCGATTGACCGGATATCAATCACCGGCAAAGTCACAGGATACCCGGCAATCTCCGCCTCTGAAGCCACTTGACTGCTGCCTCCCACAACAAGGGCCAGATCAAAACTTGTGCCACCCATATCTGCCACTACCAGATTGGGCCTTCCCAAGATCCCGGCCAGCAGTTCTCCGCCCCTAGCCCCACCGGCCGGGCCCGACAGCAGGGTTTTGACAGCCGCATTTTTTACAGCCCAGCTATCTGTGAGGCCACCGCTGTTCTGCATGATATGCAGTGGCTGTGCCCAGCCGTATTCCTTGAGGGCGGTCTCCAGACGTGCCAGATATCCGGCCAGCACAGGAGTCAGGTAAGCATTTAAGACTGTAGTTGAGGTCCGTTCAAATTCCCTGATCCGGGGTGCAATATCAGATGAGGCAAATACCGGTACACCGGGCAGGTGCTCCCTGATATAGGCAGCCGCCTGCTGCTCATGGGTTGGATTAACAAAAGAAAACAAAAAGCAAATCGCCACAGACTCAACCTGGTGCCTGGCCAGCTCGACAGTCACTGCGGCCAGGGATTCTCGGTCCAGAGGAGTCACTACTTTTCCGCTGTAATCCACGCGTTCTTTAACACCAAGGCGGAGGCTGCGGGGCACCAGCACCGGCGGCACTTGGGCCCGCAAATCCCATTGGTCGTTCCGGCGGGAACGGCGTATTTCCAGGGCATCCCGAAAACCTGCTGTGGTCAGGAGGGCAGTTTTAGCCCCTTTTCTCTCCAACAACGCATTTAAGGCCAGGGTAGTCCCATGGGTGATCTGCCCGGTACGGGCCAAAAACTCCTTTAAATCAAGACCCCCTTGAGCGGCCAATTGATGCAGGCCGGCAATGATACCGGCGGCGGGGTCGGCATGATTGGTAGGATTTTTGACCATTTCCGACCTGCCCGTCTCATCCACAGAGATATAGTCTGTAAAGGTGCCTCCCGTATCTATGGCAATCCGGAACATAGTTTAGCCCCCTATTCCCAAAACCGGCCAGAAACGCCGGACTTGTTCCCGGACCTGCTCATCAATCTGAATAGTCGGGACATATCCCTTTAGGGGCTTAGTGGCATCAATCCCCATTTTGGCTGTCCGGCTGAGTTCATCGGTGGAGGGGTCCAGGGTACATCCCATCCCCAGATGCTGGGGCACTATAGTAACCCCCTTGTCGGCCTGCAGGCGGGTTGCCATGGCCCACAGCACTTCCCGTTCATCATAAACATCCACATCCTCATCCACCACAACCACCATTTTGATGTTGTGGTCTACCCCCAGGGCTGCAAAAATGGCCTGCTGAGGCTGGCCTTCGGCAACCTTTTGCATTGAGATATAACAGTGGAAGAGTCCGCACGAAGAAAAAGGTGCATGCACAGCCTTGATGTTGGGCAGGGTACGGTTTAAGGCATTTAAAACATCACCCTCCCGCTGCACAGCCACGATGGTAATATGCTCAGAACTCATACCCGGGGTGATATCATGAAACATGGCTTTTTCCCTGTATTGGATGGCCTTGACCAGAAATACATTCTCCGTGCTGCGGTAGCAGGCATAATTTGTAAACTCGGCAAAAGGGCCTTCGCTTTCCCGCACCCCAGCCAGAATTTCACCTTCAATTACTATTTCCGCATAAGCCGGGACGTCCAGATTTACCGTCCTGCAGGGGGCTACTTCCAAAGGAGCTTCAAAAAGGCCGCCGATGGCGCTGAATTTACCCTCATGATAAGGCACCAGGGCCATTGAGCCCAGAGCGATATTAGGATGCACTCCGATTACTATGGCCGCTTCCAGGTTCCGCCCCAGGGCCTCGGCCCGGCGGAAATATTCCCATAACCGCTGCCGGGAATGAAAACTGATGCCCAGCTTATCTCTGCCTTTGAGCTGCATCCGGTGAAACCCCAGGGTTTCCACCCCGGTCTCCGGATCTTTGGCTACACAGAGACCTGATGTAAGATATGGCCCCGCATCAATAGGGAAATGGGTCAGGATAGGAAATTTATATAAATCAACTTCCTCACCGGTTAAAAAATTGGCCTGAAAGGGTGCCTCGCGGTGCTTTTTAATTCCCGGGCGGTGCTGGATTCTCCGACCGTACTCCTTAGCCAGTTCCCCTTCCCTGACTCCGAGGGCTTTAGCCAAACGCCCGCGGGGGGCGAGGGCATTAGTAAGCACAGGGAACTTGCTGTCAGCCACATTTTCAAAAATAACCATGGGATAGCGCTGCTGTTTCTCCAAATCCATCATCAAAGTGCTTATTTCATATTCCCGGGCCACAGGTCCGGCAATGCGGACCACTTCCCCATCGGTTTCTAATTGTTTGATTAAATCCCGCCAGTCCTGGCTCATGATATTCCTCCTAACCTATCTTCCTGGCCTCTTTCAGGGATGCCAAAACTGCAGCATGTTCCTGGTGCAAACCTAGTTTCTGGCTTATTTCTTCGCCCGGAACTCCGGTCTTCTCATCCCAGCCCCTCAATTGATAGTATTCATTGAGCATGGCCTCAAACTTCTCATGGTCCAGGCCTTCACCGGTACCCGGTCCTGTAGAAATCAACTCATTATACAGGCGGTGAGGTGGAAGATCATCCTGGCGCCTGATGCCTTCCCTGACCCCAAACAGGCGCTCCAGGTTCCAAATCCGTTCACCGATGGCCTCCAGTTCCTCAATACTGATATCCCAGCCGGTAGCTGCAGCCAGCATCTGCTGAAAATGCCTTGGCTTGAGGGGCTTAATACAAATACCCTCCAATTTGCACAGACCCAGGGAATCAACCACACAGTGCCAGTTTTCATGCCAGTACATCAAACGGGCTTTGGTCTCATACTGGGCCCAGTATTGGGGAGTGATCTCAATCCCCACCTCTTCTTTGATATCCTGCTGGTAGACCTCGGGGGCTACTTCGTATAAAGGCAGGCCTTTTAAGTGGTCCCCGCCCCTTGGCGAGACGGCAAAAGAAAGGGCCATCCCTTTAGTTCCCCGGACATCAACTGCCGGGTACTCCATACCTTTACTATGTACAGCAAATTCTTCCCCGCCTAATCTGCGGGCTGCCCTCAGCACCCCTTCAGCAAGAACATCACCTATGCCTTCCCGCCGGGCAATTTTATGAATTAACTGGATCTCGGCCTCGTGGTTACCCCACTCCAGCTTTAATCCCCCAATGTCCTCTGATTTAATGATACCCCGCTGATATGCTTCCATGGCCCAGCCTATGACACTGCCTGCTGAAATAGTATCCATGCCTAACTTGTTACATAGTGTGTTGGCATGCAGGATTGAAGGCAGATTGCCATTACCGCACTTAGTGCCCAGAGCGGAAATACTTTCATACTCCGGCCCCTCTCCTACGGTGCCCGCATACTCCCCCTCTTCCACCTTATAATAACGACTGCAGCCAACAGGGCAGTTAAAACAGCTTTTATGTTTGGTAATGTGCTCTTTTAAAATTACTTCCCCGGTCAGCTTGTCAGCTTCTTCAAATGTTGAGGCCTGAAAATTCCTGGTGGGCAAAAAGCCCAGCGCCTGAGCCAACCCGGTAATTGCGGTAGTACCCAGGGTAGTTGCTACCTCATACAGGGGATCATGTTGAATATCATCCACACTTTGCTGAACTATCCGGAAAAAATTCTCCGGTTCGGCCACTGCCATGCCCCTATTCCCTCTGACAGCAATGGCTTTTAACTTCTTGGCACCCATGACCGCGCCCACTCCGGTGCGGGCTGCTGCCCGGGACAGGTTACAGACAATAGCGGAATACCGGACCTGATTTTCGCCGGCCGGACCAATACAGGCAACCTGTGCACTCGGCTGGGCCAGCTGGATTTTAATCTGTTCATCGGTTTCCCAGGTGTCTTTGCCCCACAGATGACTGGCATCCCGCAGTTCCACAACATCGTCATTAATCCACAGGAAGACGGGACGATCCGCCCTGCCGGTAATGACGATATGGTCATACCCCGCGTTTTTTAACTCCGGGCCCCAGTGGCCGCCACAGTTGGCATCTCCAAATACACCTGTTAAAGGGGATTTTGTGGTAACAGTGAACCTGCCGGAACATGGCGCAAGACTTCCCCCTAACGGCCCTACCCCAAAAATCAGAGGGTTGGCCGGGCTCAGCGGGTCAACTCCCGGCTCAGTCAGGTCAAATAACAGTTTAGCATTAATGCCCGACTGGCCCAGATACTTTCTGGCAAGATCAGGGTCAAGGGGTTCTTTCCAGATCTCCTGAGTTGTCAGGTTAACTCTCAGAATACATCCCGCCCAGCCATACCATTGTTTATTCATGATTCTCAACCCCCTCTATGGCCAGTGCTCCAAATATGCATGTTGATACACATATCGGAATCCCTGAACCTGTTTTGCCAGGATGCTCCTTGCCGCAGAACTGGTCCAGGCAAGTCTGGTTAAATACGGGCAGATCTTTGCCCTGGTCCTCTAACTTGTATATCTTAATTCCAGCCATCCTGGGATTAGTTAAACCTTCCGGTTTCCAGGAACAAGCCATCTCACATCTTCGGCAGCCCCGGCATTTTTCGGGGTACACTATAAGTCCCGTTTTTGAATTCATGATTTGCCTCCTTTTTGGGCTTAATACTTGTTAAGCCAAGCCAGCTTTATTTAACGCATCGGCAATCTTTTTGGTCAGGATTGTGGCTCCGATAATCCCTGCGCAGCAGGTAATGAGTGAAGAAACAACAGCAACATTGACCGGAAGTTTAAGCACAACGTGCAGGCCGTACCCCACAAAAATATTGCCTACCACATTAGTTGCCAGCTGAGCCAGAAAATGATGGCTCCACTTCTGCATTGAAAGTTTCCGCGCTACCAGAGTGTAAGCCAGGGAACTGAAGCCGTTGGCCGGAATGAAAAAGAGAGCGACCGGGGATAAACCTGTGGCCATGGCAATGAGGGCCTGGGTTTCACCCATGATAATCCCGGCAGGCTGGCGGAAAATAAGAGTAATCAGTCCCGTTAATGTGGCCCAGGTAATACCGCCGAGGATAATCAGGGGAGTCCAGATAGCAGCATCAATCCGCATAGATACCTGCTGGAGCAGCATCGAAACAACACCCAAAATAACTGCCCCTACCAGAGCCTTGGTATCAGTCCGCCATGCCTTGGTAACTACGCTTTCGGTTAACAGTCTTTCGGTTAAGACTTTTTCAGAATTCAAACTCATAATTCATCAGCCTCCTAAATTTTTTGAAAATATTTCAAAGCCCTAATGGCCAAATTTTAATATAAATTACACCTGCTGCAGCAATTCCAAGCAGTACGATGGCTCCCACCTCAACGGGACCAAGGTGCAAATCCCGCAGGAAGGTCCGCTCAGGATACCTGCCAAAACCACGCAGTTCCATAGCCAAAGCAGTCTCCCCGGCTCGCCGGAAGGAGCGATAAAGAAACGGCATCGCCACCGGCAAAAGCCCTTTTAATTTCTGAATCCCGCTGTCGAAAGCCAAACCACGGGCCCCCTGGCTTTGATAGATGGCACCCAGTTCCCGCTCCATCAGTGGCAAAAAACGTAAAGCAAAACCTGCCAGCATGGCAAAACGATAAGGTATCCGGCATTTGACCAGCAGCAGAGTCAGGTCAGAGGGTGAGGTCCAAGACAGAAACTGCATGGCAGCAAGCATTACAACTGTTATCTGCAAGGCCCCGGCAAAGGCCATAGGCAGGGCTTCACTATAGACCTTTAGTGGACCTGACTGGAAGATGATATGGCCTTCGCGGTTAAAAATAAGCTGAATCACGACAAGCTGGACGGTTATTAAAAGCATCACCATTAAAGGGTGATAAAAGGTTCTGGCCTGAATGCCCGCCGCCAGAGAAACTGCCGGTATCACTGCCGCCAGGATCAGCAAAACCTGATAATGTGAGTTGGCAAAAGCCAAGATGATTAGCAGGGCCAGCCAGGCCAATTTGGTCCTGGGGTCAATCTGGTCAATCCAGGTCCCCCTGGGCCGGTAAGCTTCAAATATCGCCATTTATATCCCTCCTTGCAGCTATCCCACCGAGCCGATTTTATAATCAGGGTTTGGTTTCCGGAACTCTGGCTGTAAGTTTTGAAAATCAAGACCATATCCTTTTAATGCTTCAAGATGGTTGTCGAGTCTGGCAACCGGAATATCCAGACGTACCTGCTGGCTGTTCATAGCGACTACCCGATGGGCGTAGCAGGAAGCCAGTTTGAGGTCATGGGTCACCAAAAGAACGGCCCCTCCGTTTGCAGCCACCCGGGACAGGACTTTCATTATCCAGGCGGCCTGCCATTGATCAAGACCTGCCGTAGGCTCATCGGCAACTACCAGTTCAGGTTCAACAGCCAGGATGGAGGCCAGGGCCAGCAGCTGCCGCTGGCCGCGGCTGAGCCGGTGGGGATGAACGGAACGCAGGGGAATCAGGCCCGTATCCTGCAGCACCTGTTCAACCTTTTCTCTGATCTGAACTGCAGGCAGTTTTTGCACCTTCAGGCCAAAGGCCACTTCTTCCTCAACTGTCCCGGCAAATATCTGAAAATCAGGGTTCTGGAATAAAAATCCCACATTCCGGCGCAGCAGCCTCAGGTCGGCTTTACGGGTATCCCGGCCCATAACCCTGACTGTACCTGAAGTCGGACGGACCAGGGCGTTAAAATGCTTCGCCACAGTGGATTTCCCGGAACCGTTGAGTCCCATCAAAGCCAGCACTTCCCCCCGGCGCACCTGCAGGGAAACATTGCGGCAGCCGACTTGCCCGTTCGGATAAATGTATGTACAATCTTCCAGGGAAGCAACCAGACTATCCTCATCCATCAAAGCCACAGCCTTATCTCGGGCAGGCCGGGAGAGGAGTTTCACACTTCCCTCAACAGGCAGTTCCTCCGGCGGTACCGGTGCATCCCTCACAATCCGCCCGCCATCCATGGAAATATAACGGGTGCCATAAGGTGCTAATTCCTCAGGTCGATCAGCTACTACAATTATTGTTGTTTCTTCAGTACGGTTAAGACCGCCCAGTCTGGTCCAGATATCCTGTCTGCCGGCAGGGTCAAGCTCTGCAGCGGGCTGATCCAGGACCAAAAGCCTGGGATTCATGGCCAAAATTCCGGCCAGAACAGCGCGCTGGGCCTCACCACCTGAGAGGGAATCTGTGCTGCGCTCGCCAAATCCCTGTAAACCGGTAAAATCCATGGCCGCCCTGACCCGGTCAACCACCGTTTGCCTGGGCAGGCCAAGGTTGCACGGCCCAAAAGCCACATCTTCACCAACTGTGGTGCTGAAAAGCTGGTTTTGCGGGTCCTGCATCATATACCCTACAGTTCCGGCCACCTGTGGCAAAGGGGTTCGGGCCAGCTGAACCCCGTCAACATTGACCTGCCCCTCCAAAGAAACCGAAAAAAAGTGCGGCACTGCCCCGGTCAGACAATGGCAAAGGGTAGTTTTCCCCGCGGCCACCGGCCCGGAAATCACCATAAATTCCCCCTCCTCCACAATCAGATCGATATCCTGTAGAACGGGCTGCTCACATCCCGGAAAAGTAAGCTTCTTAATTTTGGCCTCTACTAAAACAGGCATTTATTTCACCTCCGCAACGACGCCAGACGCCATTTTCGCCTGCATGCACAAAAAAAGTTCCAGCCTAAGTAGGCTGAAACTTTTCCATCATTCCAGGTATTGCCAACATCACCCTGTTCCTCGCAGGGTTCAGCGAATGTATTCAGGCAGGTCTCCTGACTCAGGGTCATCACCCTGATGCCTCCTTCCCCCTTACGGAGTGGCCTGGCACCGGGCTATCCTTCACAGTGGCGGGTCCGTCCGGGATTTACACCCGGTTCCCTATTCTCCCTTGCGGGCACCTGAAACATTTAATATCTTATTTTAAGGTTATTGTAGTTGGAAAAATAATTTGTGTCAAGAGCTAAATTTTCCCTGTGCCTATTCAAGTATTTTCTCTCTTTCCGTGCGCACGTTGTGCGCTTCATATATATTTCACAGAAATCATCGCTCCTGCGATGCGATGTAAGACAACCGACTAACCTCATGCGAAAGCCGCTG
>JAVSMW010000003.1:216891-227812 GCA_032027005.1 Thermincola sp.
TGTTACGTTGTTAAAAGCCGTATCCCAGCCTGTGAAGGTGTAACCTGTCTTGACCGGGGCTGCCGGGGCTGTTGCACCGCTTCCATGGTCAACTGTTTCGGTTTTCAGTGTTGTTCCGTCATAGTCCTTGAAGGTTACGGTGTACTCTTTTATTATCCATTTCGCATACAGGGTAATATCGTCTGCTGGGATTGTATCTGCTTCAAAGTCCCAAGCATTCTCTAAGCCTTCCTCCTTGTACCAGCCGCCAAAGTCATAGCCTTCTTTGGTTGGGGCAGCAGGAGCGGTGATTGTGCTGTCATAGTCTGCAGTGATTCCATCTACCGCACTTCCCCCGTTGCTGTCGAAGCTTACCGTATACTGGTTTACGCTGTATTGGGCCGTTACGGTTAAATTATCTGTTACGTTGTTAAAGGCCGGATCCCAGTCTGTGAAGGTGTAACCTGTCCTGTCCGGGGCTGCCGGAGCGGTTGCACCGCTGCCATGTTCTACCGTTTCTGTTTTCAGGGTTGTTCCGTCATAATCCTTGAAGGTTACGGTTATGTATACAGGTGCAGGTGCATTTACCGATAAATTGCTCGTTGTGGCCTGCTGTCCGTTACATGTAAGTGTTACCGGATTTCCGTTATGGGTTGCCACGGACATCGCTGTACCGTTTGCAGGGCTTGCTGTAATACTGTTAACCCCAAACTGTGCAAATGCTACATCTGCGGTTGATCCGTCATTAAAGGTAAGCGTTGCCTCCAGACCTGAAAGGTCAAGGGTTTCTCCCTCTGTATAGCTCATCTTGCTTGGCTGGGTGGTTACAGATATACCGGTGACTTGCGGTGCGGCCGTAGCATTAAAGGTTACTGTAAATGTAAGCTTGTTACCTTCTGCATCTACGTTTATCGTTCCTGCTCCTGCTGTCCCGGCATCTGCTTCCGGTGTCATTGCCTGGAACTTGTTCCCTGCGGCTGCTGTAAGCTCTATTACCGCTTTGTAGGTTGAACCTGCCTTGAACTTTCCTCCGCTGGTCAGTGTGGCTGCTGTTCCATCACCATTCTGCCATGTGAGGTTTGTTACTGTATAGGTTCCATGTCCTGCCGTCAGGCTCCCTACGGTTATCGGTGTTGCTCCTGCCGCTGGTGCCACTACTCCTGTTACTCCTGCTGCTGATATGATATTTATCGGTGCTGCATTTACTGTCTGCTGCACTGTAAAAGTCACGCCTGCTGGGTACTCATTTGAGGTGATAGTCACCGTTGCATTGTATGTCCCTGTCGCCAAACCGTTGTTTGCTACTACTGTAAATGTGTCTGATTGTCCGTCGGTCAGGGCATTTATGTTTTCTGTCAGTGTAAAGCTTGCTGCATCTGCTCCGCTCAACACTGCTGTTATGTTGTTGTTTATCCCAGTAGAGGTTACTGTTGCAGTTAAATTTTCCCCTGCTCCTGCTCCATATCCTGCCGTAAGGGCACTGAATGTCTTTGCGTTCCCTGTCACATCGTGGGCAAGGGATGCCCCTGCCTCCCTGTTGATGGTCACTTTGTAATACAGGGTGGTACTGTCTGCTGCAACTACCTTGATATATACATCTGTTCCTGAACCTGCCGTCAGGCTTACGCTTCCTCCTGCTGGAGTTGTAAATGTACTGTCCGTTCCGTAGAAGGTCACAGTTGCCCCTGCATCATGCTTTACGATATCCCCTGCCGCTACGGTGGATACGGCATTGGCTACGCTGATGCTTGCCGTCTTCGGCGCTCCGCTTGTTCCTGCTTCCGAGCCTGCCGTAATTGTCTGTCCTAGCACGCTTGTCAGTCCCGCATCGCTGCTCTGAGGTGCTGTTATATTGGTCAGGTAGATATTATCCAACGCCAGCTGCATGTTTGAGCCGTTGGCGTAAAAATCAAAATATGTAATATTCTTAAAACCGTTTAGACCGGAAACGTCCATTGCCGCTTCACCATGATCGGTTGCACCATAATTAATTTGGGCACCAATGTCGTATGTTGCCCCTGAACTCGAAACCAGCATTATGGAATTCGGATCATGAGAATATATGTAATTATCCAATATTCCAAAGGTATTCAAATTGAAGGAGTACCCCGACTGCAGCGAAACACGCACTCTGGTAGAATCATCATAAAAAGTATCAAACGCCATTACATTACCGGAAAATGCAGAAAAGTCACTGCCAATAATCGCGAGTTCATCTCCGATTACGAACTTACCGCCTGTAGAGGAAATGTAAATCGTTTCACCATCCTTCGTTTGCGTGACTGTTTCTGATGAGGTTAGCCCAGTGTCGTCAGAAACAGGCGAAGTGTTTGCTTCAAAATCAAATTCTGCCTGCGCCTCTGTTGCATCGAATGTGACGGTGAAGCTTACCGTATTGCCTGTCCCTGTCCCGGTGGTAGTTGTTGTTCCTACTGAGGATGAACCTGCCACTGCCGGGGTGAATGCTCCTGCCTGGAACTCCTTGCCGTTCTTTGAGGTCAGGGTTATGGTTGCCGTATACACTAGTCCTGCCTTGAATTTGTTTCCTGCTGTCAGTGCTGCATTCCAGGTTAAGCCGGTTACTGTATAGTCGGCATCGCTTGTTGCAGTTTCTACCGCCGCCGCATCCTGCGGTGATGCTCCCGCCACAGGTGCTGTCATGGTTACTGTTGCTGCGCTTATGTCTACAGGTGCCGGTGCATTTACCGTTATTGTACATGTGTCATTACCGCCATTCCCATCACTCACCTGCACTGTAAAGCTGTCAGGCCCGGAATAACCGCTTGTCGGTGTATATGTGATAGTGCCTCCAGGGGTGATGTCGGTGCCGCCCGAAATGGCCGTGGCACCGGAGAAACTAAGCGTACCGTGGCTGGGAGGCGAGCTCTGCGACCATGTCAATGTTTGGCTGCTGTCGATATCACTGACATGCAACAAGCTCGTAACGTCGGTTGCAGTAGCATTTTCATTAACAGTAAGTGTTGTGGTGATACCTACGAAAGTAGGCGCATTATTACTGGGTAAGTCAGCAGTAGTAAAGTTTAATAAATTTATATTATCAAATCCAGCACGAACAAACTCATTTAGGTAACCAAAACCTTTAGAATCAGAATCAAGAAAAGCATAAAGATCAAAAGCTAAATAATAGCTCGTATTATTCTGTAGGTTCGTATCTGGATTGATTGTTATGCTCGAACCGCTGATATTAACCTTAGGCGAATTGGCGGCAATCGTCTCAATAATACTATTATCGGATGTCTTTTTGATGTAAATATTGCCTGAACCAGCAGTGATATTCTCAGATAGATTTAATACAATATTTACATCTACAGCAACCCCCGTGGAATTGTCTGCAGGTGTTGAGCTGACTAAAATTGGCGGAGAACCAATTGATTTGAATATAAAGTTCGCACCACCGCTAGTAGAATTAGAGCGGCTTATAACATCCAGATCACCATCATTATCAAAATCAATCGAATAAAAAGTCATGCCATTCAGACCGGTAAAATCAACACTAGAAAATGGTGAGTTCGGTATCGATGTTCCAGACTGGTCAAATCTCGAGTAGGTACCATCAGAATTTCTCTGCATGTAAAAATAGCCCTGACCAACCACATTGCTTAGTTGCTGTAGAGCGTCAATATCGCCATCGCTATCAAAATCGCCAAATATCATTCTAAGATCATATTGCGTATCTACAAACGGATCTGCTACTTTTGTAAAGGCAGTACCATTATCATTTCGTAAAATGAAATTACTTCCGCCTGTCGTCGAACCAGAACGGTTAATAATGTCTTTATCACCGTCATTATCGTAGTCTACAGCGAAATAACTCAATCCGCTCATTCCCGATAGATCCGTATTGGCAAACGGAGTACCTGGGATAGATGTTCCTGATTGGTTAAATTGCGTATAGGTTCCATCTGCGTTACAACGAACATAAATGTACCCTTGGCCTACGGTATTACCGTTTTGAGCCAAGGCATCAAAATCTCCATCATTATCAAAATCGGCAAATTCGATTCGTTGGTCGTATTGCAGATCGGGAAATGGGTCCACAATTCGCGTAAAACCACCATTATCATTCCTTAAGATAAAATTTGCTCCCCCAGTTGTTGAGCCAGATCGGCTGATGATATCCGTATCACCATCATTGTCATAATCAAAAGGAATAACTGAAGCGACATAAAAACCGCCAGTTCCGTTTAGCCCTGTCAGATCAACATTTGCAAATGGGGAATTGGGAATCGACGTTCCTGATTGATTTAAATTAGTATAAATTCCATTTCCATCCGCGCGTGTAAATATATACCCTTGACCGACGACATTCGAGCTTTGTGATAACGCGTCTATATCGCCATCATTATCAAAGTCCCCAAAGGTAATCCTGATGTCATACTGAACATCTGGAAAGGGGTCTCCTACGCGCGTAAATTGATCAGTAAAGACGTGGCTATAGTTTAAACCAAGAGCCGAAGTATTAATATTCCCGATTGCTGATTCTAAGAACCAATCCCCATCCTTCTCCGCAGCCCCAGTCGCGTTATCTGACGCCGCCACATCCGCCCCGGTTGCTGATGCCAAATCACTGATGAACTGTTGTCCACCTGCCCCCTTGGCGACATTACACCCATATATTAGGATATCGCCTTCTTCCGCCAGTGCCGCGCCCATCTGAGCGAGCAGGTCGGCATGGTCGTTGAGGTTGACATTGGTTAATGTGGTTACGCCCAGATTGATTTGCCCCGCCGCACCGTGGCTGAGCAGGTGAATGGCATCTATCCCGCTCCTTCCCGCCAAAATTTGCGCCATCTTCTCCAATCCGTCCTTGCTAGAATCCAGCACATGCACTTCCATAACGGGCTTTACACCCGCCACCAAGCTCTGGTAGTCAGGCAAGTTGTTTTCAATAAAGACGATCTCCTGTGGATCGGAAGAAGCCTGAACCGTTAAAACACATAAATTAAATAACACTATGGTAAGCACCATAATTACAGTCAGAACCTTCCAGACTATAATGTGTGCATTAACAGTACTCTTTTCTTTCCATCTTATAAGACTATTCAACTAAAATCCTCCTCCAATTATTAGTTCCTTATATAATTTAAGAGCGCATAGGATAGATACCCTCCACACAAATGATATAATTCACAGGCAAAATGGGCTGCATATTGGAAAAAGACGCCCCACCCCCGGTATTTCCTATAGTTACTGTTCCAGTTTGGGTTATAGATACGCTGCCATTCACGGTTCCGCTCACGGTTCCTGTTGCAGTCACGGATTTTCCTTTGTTAGCTTTAAACTTAAAACAAGCCACTTCTTGACCGGCGCTTCTCTTTATCTTTGAATTCCTTCGGGTGCCACACCACAGAATAGGTACTATTGGTCAAACTGTTGATTTTTGCATAGTACATGCCGCCAATACAACTATCTTTGTAGGTACGTGTCTTACGGTACCATCGGCCTCTACTACTACACCTGTAAGTGTTGAAGTTTGAGACTTCCACCGTCTTGTTTTCATGAGTATACTTGACTGCGAATTACATTGGTGGCGCTACTATAGTAAAGTCACCCTTTTTAGCTGAATTCTCAACTATTTTTACCTTATCATCTGCGGCCTTGGAAATAACCACCTGGACTTTGATATCTTTTAACTCAACATTCTTGCCTATCTGCTCTGAAATAGCATCAATATTGTCCCGAAAACTTTTTTGTCTGATCATTTCAGATCCATATAAAAACTCCATTCACCTTAAGATTTATATACATATTTCTATTTATTCTAACAGGCCAACCTTGCAAATTTCTTACAAACCGAAAAATGCAAAATCCTGCGAAAACCTTAAATGACAAGGGTTTTGCAGGATTCTGCATTTTTTACCATGATGTTCAAATAAAAAATTTTCAGATTTTCGTCGCAATAATAGTTTTTATGTCGAATAAATCCTCTTCCTGAAGCAGAAATCTTGCTTTTTTATATAGATTTTTCAGCCTGTCGGCATATCCATTCCGGGCATAACAGGCAGCTGTTCTTTTTACCAGGTCAACATAATTGTAATAACAGCTTTCTCTAGTTGCAACGCTCCAAGGATAGGCGCTGATTCCCAGCAGATCTTCCCGGTACAGGGAAATGGTTCTTTCAAAGGCAGGGAGGGTATCTTCATTTGCCTCCGGCCTTATTTTGATAAAGTCTTCAAATTCAAACAAATCACAAAAAACCTCTTTTAATATGATACGATAATTCCCGGCATTGTTTTCAATGTCGGCTTTTATTCCGGCGTCTCTCAATGTTTTTTTCAGCCTGAATATGGTAGTGTATAAATTCTGCTGGGATTTTTTTGTATCAGCTTCCTCCCATAAAAATTCAATAATTCTCCATTTGCTGATACCCTTTTCCCGGTTCAGCAGCAGCAGGACAAAGAGTTCCTCCACCTTGGAAGTGCTCCATTTGATTCTGTTATTGTCACCATCTAAAACACAAACATCCCCAAACATGTAAATGCGTCCGCCATAACCAACGGCTATGCCATTCTGTCTTTTCTTTTTTAGTATTCTTTGCAATGTCTCATCAATTGACTCCTCATCCGCCGGTTTCAGGATATAGTGTAAGGCATTGAGCTTGAAGGCCTGGATGGCATATTGTTCATAGGCGGTCACAAATACAATATCCATTTCATTATCGTATTCCAAAAGCTTAGTTCCCAGTTCTATGCCGTTCATCTCGGGCATTTCCACATCCAAAAAAAGCACATCGGGCTTTAGCCCTGGGATTTTGTCAAGGGCTATGGCAGGGTCGGTGAATTCACCGATAATGTTCACGCTTCCCCTTTCCGTTAATAGTCTTTTCAATAGGTTAAGCACCAGTATTTCATCATCTACAATGACTGCGTCAATCATCTTCGCCCGCCTCCCTCTTTTCAACTAAAGGTACTGTAAAATACACCTTTGTTCCTTGTGGGCCGGTTTCAAAATGCAGCTCTTCGCCATAAAACCTCTTCAGCCTGTTATTGATATTGGATAGGCCAATACCATTACCCGGTGATATCTTTCTATCTGTTTCATCCCATGGCAGGATGTTCCCAATGTGCCTTTCACTCATTCCTTTTCCGTTATCTTCAACACTTACAAATATATTTCCATTTCTTTTCATTATCGCCAGGTTAACCATTCCGCCCAGTTTGTTTTGCAAGATACCGTGACGCAGGGCATTTTCAACCAGGGGTTCAATGACAAGGGGTATGATTTTATGAGACAAGACATCCGGGTCTACATCAAGGACCATTTTTATCCTGTCTCCGAATCTTTCTTTTTCAATATCAACAAAGCATTTGACATGCTCCAGCTCGCTTTTAACGGTGACAAAATCTGATTGACGGTCGATAGCAAAGGAGCACTTTAAGTAATTCGATAATTCTGCAAGGATTTTTCCGGCTCTATGTCCATCGGTATAGCAGAGGCTGATAATACTGCTCAGGGCATTAAATAAAAAATGAGGTTTGATCTGGGCCTGCAGCATTGCCATTTCACTGCTGATTGCTGCTTTAGCGGTGGTTTTGAGACTGCACAGCGTATTAACCCTTGCCGTTAACTCTTCTGCATCAAAAGGCTTATGAAGAATGTCGTTTGCCCCTTCTTTAAAGCTTTTGACGATGCTGTCCACCTGTGTGCGTGCAGTCAGGATTAGAATCGGCATCTCATAAAGGGAATACCTCGCCCTTATTCTTTTACATATTTCGTATCCTGATATTTCAGGCATCATCAAATCAACAACAGCAAGAGCCGTATTTGTATTTGTGAAGATCTCGGCCAAGCCTTCATCAGGATGCATAAACCCCTTCACAGAATATCCCTGGGTTTTGAGAATCCCCATAACGCCTGCTATATTTGAATAATTATCGTCTATAATGACAATCGTTTCATTTTTTTCCCCGTCTATTATCATCTTTTCTGACGATTCTATTTTCATCTGATTGATCTCAGCAAGCTGTTCTTCATCCGCGGATGCTTCATTCTCACTTTCTGTTACAGGTATGTAAAAGATAAATTCTGAACCTTCATTTAATATGCTGTTTACTCTGATATCCCCGTCATGGGCCTCGGCAATTTTTTTTGAAATGCTTAATCCCAGTCCCATTCCCCCATATTTTCGAGTGATGGATGCATCTACCTGCTCAAAGGCTTTGAAAATATCGTTAAGTTTGTGTTCCGGTATTCCTATGCCGGTATCGCTGACAGATATACAGATGTATTTTTTTTCCTCATAAACCCTTACGGTAATGTTTCCTCCGGAAGGAGTAAATTTGACCGCATTCTCTATCAGGTTGTAGAAAATTTGGATGATCCTGTATTTGTCGGCATAAATGCTTGAAAGGGCTGCCGTTATTTCCAGCTTTAATGTTACGTTTTTGTTTAATGCGGTAAATTCAAATTCTCTGATCAGGTTTTTCACCAGATTGTCAATCTTAAATAGACTCTTTTGCAGCGATAGTTCACCATTTTTTATTCTGGAAAGATCCAGCAAGTCGTTTATCAGGCTGGCAAGCCTCCTACCACTCTCAACCACAAGGGAAAGGGTATTTTTCTGCTGAGGGTTTATTTCCCCTTCTGCGCCATCTATAACGGATTCGGTGATGGCTATCATACTGTTTACAGGCGTTCTTAATTCATGGGAGGTATTTGTAAGAAATTCATCTTTTAGTATATTGAGGGAAGCCAATTTTTCCGACAGCTTTTCAATTTCGTTAAAAGCATTGGAAAACCTTTTTGCCAGAATATAGGCCATGATGAATATTACTATGAATGTCACTATCCCTGATATACCTCCGGGAATGCTTGGTATTGCATTTCTATAATAGAGAAAATCATTAATAAAAGACAGTGACCCAATGATTATACTTATCAATAATAACTTTGCCCCTTCTCTTTTTCTGATTAGGGCAACAACAACTCCAAACAAAGTGTACAAGCAGGCTGCCATTATTAAAATTTCAGGGATTATCAGGTATTTCGTATATACATAGACAGGTGTTACTGTTGTTAATATTGTAAACACCAGTGCACCTGAAACGGTGACTCGATTAGCTTGCTTTGGAAATTCGTCGGGAAAAAGCTCATAAATAAGAAGTATAAAGAATCCGGGGCCCCAATAAATTGTTATGTATTCAATTAGTATAATCCAATTGAAAGGTATACCGGGAATCAAACTCGTAATATAATACTCTCCTGTAAAGAGAATTCTTATTAAAAATGCCAAAAGACCTAAAACAATATACAATACAGACAGTCGTCTTCTTTGAAGCAGATAAATGGCTGCATGATAAAATATCATAATCAGCATGGCTCCAAGCAGAAACATTTCTCTTCTTGCGGAATTCTCTTTCATTGTTCGTATCTGCTCATCTGTTCCCAGGTGAATTGAATGCCAGAAGCCACCCCTTGCATACGTATAATTTGATATTTGTACAATGATTTCAAAATCTTTTGTCTTATTTTGGAAACCGACTGCCTGCGGATGGTATTCAGGCACAGACATGTCTTTGTTTTTCCCCACAACACCGCTCTTGGCAATGACCTCATTATTAATTGCGAGTCTAAAGGCAGTAGAAAATGTTAATATTTTTAATCCCTTTAAAGTATCAGCATCGTTTGTCTTAATTTTTAGTCTATAAGTAGCAAAACCCTTTCCCGGAAGTTTTTTACCGTTAATGATATAATTATTCCATACACCTGGAACTTTGAAATACCCGTCAGGTTTAATCAGTTCTATTCCGTCATGAAAATCATCATATGTTAAAAGTTGATTCCAGTAAAACTCCCACTCTCCATCAAGCTTGATACTCCCATCTTTTTCAAAATCCCAATTGGTTAAATCAAGGATGCCATTCTCTGCGGCAGGAGTTTTTTCGGATGGATTTAATAATAAGAAGAATAGAATCATGCCTGGTAAAAGCAAAATAAGCGTTGAGATTACAACAATGAGTTTTCGATTTAAATTGAGCTTCATCAAGTTTTCTCCTCATAATGCCTTCTTTACGCCAAAGGCCCAAATATTGCTCACCTTATCTTAATGAGCCCCCAAATTAAATGGTAATACCTCATATTACCAATTGAATTAATGATTGTACTGAAGAAAGTTTAGAAAAAAGCAACCATCTTCTCTGTTGACTGCTTTTTCAAGCAGCTATTTACCATCTTATGGATAACGTGTTTCTCAGATGTCTGGGATATCGTCAAAAAACGGTTGTATAAACGTCATTTTGGGTGGGATTACCTCCCGTTTACCAGTTATTTCCTCTAGATGGTCGCAACTGCCCCTTGTTGTGCAGATAAGACCTTTTTGCGTTTCTGACGGGTATCACCCTGGAGGAAACGCACGATCTGATGGAAGTTGTGCGCAATAGTTTTTAAGCCCATGACCAGGCTACAGCGAACTAAACCGCGAACTTTAAGTTTCCCGGCTCCCCTCGCTCGTTTGAGGGCAGAGTTAGTTCCTTCAATGGCGGCCCTTTTGCTGCCACTTTCCTTGCGCTCCTCAAGATTTTGGAGGGCTAGACGGGTACTTTCGGCGATGAGACTTTTCTGACTGACGCGTAAGACGGTATCTTTCTTTTGGAACTTGACCGGGCATTGCTCTTTCACGGGACATTGAGTACAGGTGCTTAAATCAAAGTGAGCGCTCAAGATGCCGCTCTTTGGGTTAAAGTTGCTCCGCAGGGGCTCGTGCCGTTCCGGGCAACTTAAGATCGTTTCGAAGTGTTCAATACTGAAAACGTTATAAGGCAGTTTATCCAACGTGACGTTTCGCCCGGTCATGTCGGTGTAATGGAGTTTAACTCCAAGGTCTTCCGCCTGCTTGACAACTTCGCTTCCATAAAAGCCTCCGTCAAGATAAAGATCTTTCACCGGAGTTGTTTCTTGAAGTTCCGGAAGAACCTTTTGGATC
>JAVSMW010000003.1:229498-365398 GCA_032027005.1 Thermincola sp.
TGTCCTGGCGGGATCTGCCGGGGCGGTTGCACCGCTGCCATGGTCTACTGTTTCTGTTTTCAGTGTTGTTCCGTTATAGTCCTCGAAGGTTACGGTGTAGCTCGGGTCGGCTGTCCACTGGGCATACAGGGTTATGTTCCCTGCCCCCATGTAGAAGGTGGCTCCAGCCGCATATGCAGTTCCGCTGCCATCTGCCTCGGTGTTCCATCCGCTAAAAGTATGGCCTGTCTTGACTAGGTCGCCGACGCCTGCTGCAGTTACCGCCGTGCCTTCCGCATAGGTGGTATCATCAGTCGGTACGCTGCCGCCGGTGTGCCCGTTTCCGTTGTAGGTAACGGTATACGCATCGGCCGCTGTGCCAGATAGTCTTACCGTCCGCGGGTGATTAAACGCGCTCGTTGTAATAGACAATGCCCCAGTTTTACTGCCTGCCGAGGCAGGGGAAAAAGCGATTGTTACCTGACAGCTTTCATTACCATCCAATGTTCCTTCGTACGTTGTCGTTAAGCTAAATTCTCCGCTTATGCTTATATCTTGAATTGTAATCGGACTTGATGATGTATTCGTTATAGTTACAGATTGCTGCATGCTGGAGGAGTCAAAATATAATGCACTTTTCGACAAGTTTGGCGTATACCCTATCAATTCATCTTTATACGTAGATAAGTATATTTGCCCGTTTGAAGCGTATAAAAACATGATGTCACCATTGGTCGGGTTAATCCCAATATTGGACATGTTCGTTGTCGCGACTTCGTAATTTCCGTCAAAGGTATTTCCCAGATCATTGCTTATGGAAAAATACACCTTGGTGCCGTCTGAATAACCGGTAACTATATTTCCGTATTCATCGGCCAGGACTGAGCGGCCATAATTATAAGAACTGTTGGGAAAATTCAACGTGGAACTGGTATTATCCCCCAAATTTATCTTTAGTGCGGTTGTCCCTTTTCCGGTAACAAATAAATACGTTCCATTCGGTCCGCTCGATAATGTGCCGACCGAGTAATAAATTGAACCGCCACCGTTTTGCTGAGCGCCGAAGGAGGCTCCGTAATCCGTACTTTTAAAATAATAGACTGTAGGGTTGTCTTTCTGGATGTATACATCGCCTGTTCGTGAATCCACATGAATGTCGGAAAAAGAAAATGTAGTAGAGAATGTATACGTTGAAAATTGTTGTCCGCTGTCGCTGCTTCTAGATAAGATTTTACCGTTTTTAGGTAAAATATATAAGCTATTTCCGTCAGTGGCCATATGTAAGCTTGAATTTGACGCAGAACCGGAATTCCCAATATTCTGAGGGCCAGAAAATGTTACTCCCCTGTCGGTGCTTCTGCTCAACCAAACATTGCCGCTTGTATCCGTCCAAGCCACATAAATTACATCATTGGAAGAAACGGCGATTTCTGGCTGCCTGTTGGCAGGATCGACTTGAACACTTGGCTGAAAACTTCCCCCCTGATCTGAGCTGCGTGCTACGCGAATACCGTTACTTCCGTAAAATAGGGCATAAATTGTGCCGTCTGAGCTAACCGCTAGCTTCCGGGCGGTATTTCCATAATCAATTTTATTGTCGCTGCCGACATCACTGACCTGCACATTGCTATTACGCACACTTGCATTTGTATAAGACTCTCCAAATAATAACATCATTACTGTAACGAAAAATAAGCAACCTACATAGCATAATTTTTTAAGCAAACAAAATCCCCCCAAATCCTTACAATAGAAATAACTGGCTTTCCTCAAAATTTAAAACACTACTGTCTAACCAAACATCCTTCGCTGAGCCTGACTGGATAACCGACTAATACAATTCCCTGCACCACCCCTGCCTAGGTCTGAGATTATTGATATTTATTATAATTTGAGCCGCTGACAGAATTCTGACAAAATAAAAAAGACAACCTAAATAGTTGCCCTTATTCTCGAAATACCTCGATATTTCTCGATATTTGTCGTTTTTTGAGAATTTATGCAATAATTCCTTTTCTCCCCAACTTTTTGCTTTATTTCCCTTTAGCTCTCTGTATAGCAAACATATACTTTTTTCTTAACGCTACCTTTTTGGGTTCAGCCCAAAGCCATCCTTCCTTTTCCAGGTAATCTCCGGCATACAGGTTGACAGCCTGTTTTAGCACTGCGGCATCATTTGATGCTGCTGCCTTTTGCAGCAATCCTTCAAATTTGTCAACATCGGTCAAGGCCTCTTCCATATGCAGGGTATAATGACTGCCCACATACTCAATACGAATCCGGCAGCCTTCATCAGCCTTCAATAGTTTGCGGACAGAATACATGGCGGTCTGTAAATTCACCAGGGACTTTTTTGGCTCCAGACCGGGCCATAGAAGCTCGCAAAGCTTTTCCTTGTGCACAGGGTATTCCTTGTTCTGCAAAAGGTAGGCAAATAGCTCACTGGATTTTTGCCTGGTCCACTTAAACAGTTGATCCCCTATTCGGACAATAAATTTATCGAACATTTGAATGGAAATTCCGCCCGGTCGCTCTTCCGTATGAAGCTGGGCCAGCCTTTGTACCTTAAGTTTATCCAGGGCTTTACAGAGCCTATCCTCTCTGATGGGCTTTAAAATATAATCAACAGCATTAACTTCAAAGGCTTCTGCCGCAAAGTGGTTATAAGCCGTAATAAAAGCAATTCCCACCCATGGGTAGAGGTTTGTTAATTTTTTAGCCAACTCCAGTCCATGAATGCCCGGCATCTCGATATCCAGCAGAGCTATATCAAAGGGTATTTTAGCAGCCTGGGCCATAGCCTCCAAAGCATTGCTGCAAAGCACATAAGTGCGGCACCCGGCGTATTTGTCTACA
Source organism: Thermincola sp. (assembly GCA_032027005.1). Taxonomy (GTDB): domain Bacteria; phylum Bacillota; class Thermincolia; order Thermincolales; family UBA2595; genus JAVSMW01. The sequence goes on from JAVSMW010000003.1 coordinate 232,334, forward strand.
TAATGCCCAATCTCCTCCAAGGAATCCCTTTCGTCATCCACAATGAGAATATTCACCGGTTACCCATTCTCCTTTTTTCATCATCTTAAAGGTATCGCCAGTTCAACCATTGTTCCCCTGCCCGGGCCCCCGGTCACCTCGAGACCTTTCCCATATAACACTATAAGTCTTCGATGGATATTGATTAATCCCACACCGGAATTCGTCCCTTGACCGGCTAAAAGGCCCTTAACTTTTTCCTCTTCCATGCCAAGGCCATTGTCACTTACTGATATTTTCACAACATTTCCTATCTTACCTACTAAAATTCTAATCTTCCCCCCCTCGATCAGGGGCATGATTCCATGCCTGACCGCATTTTCCACCAATGGTTGGATGGAGAGCATCGGTATAGGGCAATCCACGTCGTCATCTATGGCAAACTCAACGACAAGCCTTTGCTTGAAACGTACCTGCTCAATGGCCAGATACGCCCTGACAAGCTCCAGTTCTTTTCGCAGGGTAGTAAGCCCGTCATCATGCTTAAAATTGAAGCTGCCGCGTAAATAGTCGGACAGATACAGCACCAGTTCTTTCGCCTTCTTCGGTGCTCTGAGGCTTAGGGATGAAATAACACTTAGGGCATTGAAGATAAAGTGGGGCTTGATTTGGGCCTGCAGAAACAATAATTCCGCGGAAACCTTATCACGTACCAGCGCTTTTAGCTGCACCAAAGTTTTGACTCTGGCCCGCAGTTCTTCCGAGGCAAAGGGTTTTTTCAGAAAATCGTTGGCTCCCATAAGTAATCCTGCCTTCAGGTCCTCATTCTGAGCGCGGGCCGTGAGAATCAATACAGGTAAATCTATCTGGGAATATCTCTCCCGCAGCCTTTTTAATACTTCAAAGCCTGTCATTTCCGGCATCATAATATCCAAAAGCAGCAGATCGAACTTACATCCGTTATCTAACAAGTCTAAGACCGCCTGTCCGGAATTCACCCCTCTTAAACTGTATCCCACCGGTGCAAGAACGTTCACAATCGCATGCAGGTTCGCCGGGTCGTCATCTACTGCGAGGATGCTGAAGCCAATGCTGCCTGCAATATCCACATTTAATGCTTCCGTTCTATGTTGTACCAGGGAGGTATTTACGACCTTTGTCCGAAAGCGCAGACTCACATTATCCGCTGGATCCGGTGAAACAGGCAGCGAAAAAATAAAATTTGACCCTTTATTTAGTTCTGAAGAAACTGTAATCCTGCCGCCATGAAGTTCTACAAGCTTTTGGGTTATGGGCAGGCCCAGCCCTGAACCCTCGTATCCCCTGGACGGCTCACTGTGCACTTGGGTAAAAGCTTCAAAAATATACGTTAATTTCTCCTTAGGGATACCAACTCCAGAATCCTCTATAGAAACCTCAATCCTTCCTTTCTTAATTTCCGCGCTGGCTGTCACATGCCCCTTGGCTGTAAATTTTACTGCATTTCCAATCAGGTTAAATAATATCTGCCCTAGTCTTTCTTCATCTGCCAACACCGCCGGAATATCCTGCGGCATCTTATTATGTAAAGTTACATCTTTACCTTTTAACTGAAACTCCAGGACATGAATAACGGCAGATACTGTAGTATACAGGTCCACCGGTCTTAAATCCAGTTTGATTTCGCCCTGCTTGATTCTGGAAATATCCAGAATGTCATTGATTAAATTATACAGACGATGACCTGACCGCTCGACTATTGCCAGGTTTTCTCTTTGATTACCGGTAAGATTTCCTGTATCTTCCGCCAAAATCGATTTTGTAATATTGATAATGCCATTAAGCGGTGTACGCAGTTCATGGGAAGTGTTAGCCAAAAATTCGTCCTTGAGCCTGTCCACCTGCATCAATTCATATTCAGCTCTTTTTCTCCTGGCCCTGTTAATCAAAAGAGCAATAATTGTGAGGGTTTGCAGAATCAATACAACAGCAGCACCAATAATATAGCCACGATATTGCTCCCAAACACCGATCTCCCTGTATTCAATTTTACAGCCTGCCGGCAGGCTGTGTTCATTTATACCCCAATGTTTTAAAGCCCGCCAGTCAAAAATCCATGCACCGGCTGGAGCACGAAATACCTGGCCGTCAAAAGGCTTCTGACCTGACAAAATACCCATCACCACCTGGGCAGCATTTTGTCCGGTGGTCGCAAAATCATTAAGATAGCCCCCGATCATTCCACCACCAAGATACTGGCGGTTGATTCCATACACCGGCACTTTTACCTCCTGGCAGATGGTTTGAATAACTTCTGCAGGGACAAAAACTTTGCCTTCGACATCTGAAAACCACTGCAGATACAAAACCGCCGAATCGTCTTCCGTGTTTCTTATCTGCTCCAGCATTTGCTCATAGGGCAGCTTGTTCAGAAACACAAACTCTACCCTGTCTTGATATTTACACCGAACTTCCATGACACGTTTAAGTTTGTTACGTTCATCCACGGAATCTCCGATTACTATATAGATTGTTTTAGTTAATGGTCTGGTCTTCAGGATAAGCTGAATATTCCTGTCAACTTCAATAGACTGGGGAATCGCCACATAATTTGCCGGCATGGTTGTGACGGGGAGATTATCTTCATTCCATGCGATTATGACCGGTACGCCAGGAAACAGATTCTGCCCGGTTTTCAAGGTAAGCGGATATAAATCATTAGAAGCAATAATGAAATCAGGCTGGTTTTTTATGTATTTCACTTTTAGATACTGCGCTATATTGGCAAAATACTCTTCTTTGTTGGGATAACGGGCTAAATTCAGATACTCAAAGGAGTACCTGAATTTATACTGGGAATTCTCCGTTAATTTGCTTTTTAAACCAGTATTGTATTGTTCATGGGCCGGATGGTCGGATGAAAAAGAATGTAAGAGCAGGATATGCTTTTCTACCGGACCTGCAGCAAAAACAACTGATACCCGAAAACACATCAAAAATGTTATAACAATTACCGGAAGGATAATTGTCTGGTGCAATCTTATGAGCAACAAAACTCCTCCCATGCTGCAATGAGCCTGTTTATGGTTTATAGTAACAGTCCCCATGCCTCCAATAAGCTTTAAATGAAGCTAAGGTACCTCATATTTCCAATGATAATAGAATACATTTTATAGAATTAGTTCCTGATATGATGTAATTTAAATCACTTTTGACAAGGATTAATTCCGCTATAATTACTATTAAACAAAACATTTCCTTGCTTCCTCCGGGGAAAAAGGCATAAAATTATGTAGCAAAAAAAAATCAAGGCGTTAGGCCTTGAATATAAAAATTTTTCCTGATTGCTCAAATTTTTGGAACTGCACCGTTCCCTCCAACATCGACACCGCTAAAATTTACTGGCCACAGCTGGTCCCGGTGGCAAAGCAGCTATTACAGTATTCATAATGCAAATCATAGCTTGTCCCATGAACCTCAGCCAAATCGACAGAAAGTCTGGCTTCCGGGACATCCACCAGAATAGGGCAGGGAAAAATACCTGCCTTGCTTACAGCAATCCCAAAATTGCACTGGACTGTGGCAGCCCGCTCCGCAACTTGGTCCGGGCTGGCCTCAGGAGAAACACAGCCGTTAAAACGCCCCTTGGCATAAGCGGCAATTACCTTCAATCCGGCAATTTTCAATCGATAATCTGCCGCCAGGCTGGTTCGGAAATCATTTTCTAAGCACCTGGTCCCGCTGCTATCCAAACTCCCTCCTGATTTGTTTACATAGGCTATCCATGGTGTGATTCCTTCATTGTTAAGATGTTTAATCCCTTTGATGGCCCGCGCAAAGTTCCCGGTGCCCCGGTAATCATCATGATTCCCCGGTGTGTAGCATTCAAGACTTACTCTGAGCACCAGGCCCTGTCCAGTGTAACGGGCTAACCACCCGGCGGTTTTGGCATCAATTAGTGTGCCATTTGTCAGAATTGTCAACGGCACCGCCTTGTCTCGCCGGTAATACCATTCCAGAAAGCCCGGCAGTCCCGTCCATAACAGCGGCTCCCCACCTGTCAGGTAGACAGCCTTAACCCCCTGCGCCATGGCAGCTTCAACATATTCCCGGCACTCTATCATACTCAGTTCGCCATAACTTTCTTTTTCTGGTGAACAGGAAAACAGGCAGTGCCTACACTGTAGATTGCATCTATAGAGCACATGCAGCCATAATTCCTGTAAAGATTGACAAGTCACGGTTCTGGTAACCGGTCCACAGTTCATTATCAATTACCTCCATTTCCGAAGCCACAGGCCATTGCCAGCCAACATGGCAATTACCAGCAGCATGTTTACCTGAGATAAGCTCATTTGGCCTAGACCAAAGCCCTCCCGCAAAAGAACGGCCGGTATAACCGAAATTGCCCCGGTGTCTAAGCCGTAAATTCCTAAAAAGGGGATTACTGCTGCAGCCTGAGGCAATATCCTCAGCCATCTGTTTGGCCTGCTGTCAAGCTTTAATGCGGCAATTACAGCACCTAGACTGCAAAGTGGTATTAACAGGGCCACATTAAATCTCATTTCTATCCACACTGACATTCCCAATAACAGAGCGGCAGAATAGCCCCCCATAAAACCCGCATATCCAAATTTGCAAAGCCTCTCAAATCTATTCAATGCGTTCACCAACATCATTCAACAGCTCATATAAAAGGCCTGCCGAAAACCCGGTCAACTCACGGCATTCCCTGTTCCATAACTTTCCGATAAAGGATTGTTTCCGGCGAATCACCCGGCAGCAGGTTGAGCCGAATTTGCCGACAAACCCTGCCCGGAAGCGTTCGGCCAAAGGCAGGTCACGCTTGTAGTCACCGGCCTGGTACCCTAAAATCATGATCCCCCCTGCCAGGGCCCCACATATACAGCCAGATTCGGCAATTCCTTCCCGGAAGAACCGCCCCAGGCGGTAAGTATCTTCCGGCAGGGGCAGCCGCAATTCTTCAATACTGGCCTTAAGCATACTCTCACAGCAGTTCAGGCCCTCCCGGTAAAGTTCCTCTGCCCGGGCGGCAATCTTTTCCATGGTTTCAGTTTTAGCGGCGTAATTATTGCTTGGTGACAACGAACTCCTCCTTTCCCCCGTCAAGGGCAAAAATTAATCCTCCCATCAAACTCACAGCTGTAACTATCATGAAAAACAGCACAGACAAGGTCATGGCCTGACCCGGTGAAAGACCGAGCGGTCCAAACAACACTACATATGCGCCTTCCCTGATGCCCAGCCCGTTGATCGATACAGGAATCATGGAAACAGCGGAAATCAGAGGCACAACCAAGGTACACTGCCACAAGCTGACACTGTGGATATTCATAGCGTGCAGCAGGTAATAATTAATAAATACGATCGATAATTGAAATAAAACCGACCAGGCAATTACCTTTAGAACCGCCCCGGGCTTGGACCGGTAATACTGAATGACGGCATTTACCTTTTTTAATTTTTGCACCACCTTTTGCCAGCGCTCCCAGGGCAGCTTTGTCAATGGCCGCAAAACAGCCGGGTTAACAAATATATATAGGACAGCCAAACAAAGGGCCAGACAGATTATTAAAGGTCGCCATGTATTGCCCAAGATCATGCGGTTCGGGATTAACGCACAAACCGCCAGGAGAATCAGGCCAACAGTGGCAAGTAATCGTTCCACAATAACCGAAGCCGCCGACTCACTGTGATTATCAATAATTTTGCCGACCCGGTACATTCGCATTAAGTCTCCGCCCATACTGGAAGGCAGGAAATTGTTCATAAACAAACCAACAAAGTAGATTTTAGTCAGGGCCGTCAGAGGTAGCCCCCACCCCCTGGCCGACAACAGGAGCCGCCATTTATATGCACTTAGGACCACTGCCCCCAGCGTCAATCCTATGCCAAAAATCAGCGGCACATGGTTCAGCTGCCATATAATGCCAATCATTTCGTTGATATCGGTCTTACTAAGGAGAAAAAGTATCAGGGCTGCAGTGACAAACACTTTGACTAAAATGCTGCCTTTTTTCTCTGCCGGATGCTTAGGAGACATTCGGGCCACTCTCCTCTAACAGGCGCCCTTCAAGGTTTTTCTTAACCAGATAACTGATAATCAGCAGGGAAACTACCCCGGAGAAAACCCAAAATCCATACTTGGCACCGCTGGTTATGTTTTGGCCCAGTATAGAGTAAATAATTGTGGCTGGAAGCTGCCCCAGGCCGGTTGCCCAGAAAAACTGCCTCAGCGTCATATTGGTCAGTCCGCCGGCGAAGCTCACCAAATCAAAAGAAACAACCGGAATCAGCCTGGCAATTAATACTGCGAAACGGCCATAACGGTCAAAGAAACGGTCAGATAATTGCAAAGCTTTGGCCCCCACCATCCGCTCCACCAGCGGCCGGCCAAACCCCCTGGCCAGGTAGAAACAAATTACGGCTCCGATCATGGCGCCGGACCAGGAAATCAGTGCCCCCCAGGCCCAACCCCAGATCCAGGCATTGGCGAAAGTAATTACAAAAGCCGGCAGTGGAGCCGCTAAAGCCTGCAAAACCATCAAAGCCATAGAAATTACTGGACCCCATACCCCAAAACTCCCCAGATACTCCTTCATTCCTTTGATATCAGCACTGGCTAATATCCGGGCAGCTTCGTCAATCTGACGCTTCAGTCCAGGAACCCAGAAATAAAGGGATATTGCTATTACGACCAGGCCTATTCTAATTAACCATTTCCTGATAGCCTTACTCATCTTACCCTCCTTAAAACAAAGGGAGAGAGGGCATCAAATTAATTGATTAATGCCCAATCTCCAAAAATTTTTATAAATTAATTTCTTCTAGGATGTTATGTTATTTTTTTATTTTCAAGGTCACTGCCACTAAAGTTCCATCGGCTGGCAGGAGGTCTTTATTGCCGGTGAAACCCACTTCCTTGCGGGTTTCCACAGCCCCATAAGTATAGTTTGCGTTACTGGTAACCCCTACCGGGCAGCTGTCCAGGCAAATCAGGTAGCCTGTCTTCTTATCCTGAGCATTTTTCAGGTTGCCCCCAAAATGGATATCAATCGGCTGACCATTGCTCTCCTTGACAACTTCATCAAACTTGTAATCTTTAGCCGCTCCAGCCCAGGTCACTGTTACATCCAGAGCATCCCCGGCCACATTGGTTTTGTCCTTATTTTCCATAGTCATATTGTTGCCTGCCTTGGCCCCAATCTCCAGCAAACCATTATAAAATGGCTCCGGTTCCGCCAAACCCCTAAAAATAGCTTTCTCACCGTTGGACCCGCCGCCAAAAGCCGCTCCATGGCGGGTAGAATCATAAAAATACTTGCCGTTAACCTGAGCTAAAAAGGTAACAGTACCTGCCGACTTGTCAACTTTCAGGGGGTTTTCTTTGGAAACCCCGACAATTGCTTCTTCTTTAGCCTGATCTGGAGTCTGTTCAGTTGCTTTCTGTTCAGTACTGCTCGTTTGGCTCTCTGCCGACTTGTTTTCGGCGGAATTTGTCCCACAGCCGGCAGTTAACATAACACTAAAAATAACCACTGCCAATAGGATGTACTTCATAACTCTTATCACTTTTCTACTCCTCCTATAACTTTTTTTGTTTTGCACTCCACGCAAATAATTATAGTAGGCTTAGACAGTTTTGACCAATTCATTTATTTGATTATGTTTATACATCCGATAAACTTTTTTTATTTTACATAACACTAAGTTGTCATTATCGTTTCAATATACTCCATGGTTCTGACCGGGGCCTTTTCCATGTTGCATTGTTCATCTCTGAGAAACCCTTTCAATACTCTAAGGTCCTCCACCCGGTCAATATCCTGCAGTTCCGGCAATAACTCCACAGAAAGATTTAACTGCCTGGCCCGGTTAAGGGTTTCTGCCAGCACTGCATTACTGCCCCAGCTAATCCCGTCAAACAGCAATTTGGACCGATTCCAATTTGTTTCCAAGGTCCTCCCGGCAGTTAGCCCTATCAGGTAATACCCGCCATCTGCAGCCGGTCCCAGACAAATTCTCCCCTGTTGCTTTTCCAATATTCCGGCGGCTTGCCGCAGATGAGCAGGCTGCAAAAGCGGAATGTCTGCGCCAATGATAATAAAGCTCCGGATCTGCCTGCTAAACAGCCTGTCGGCAGCCTTTACCATACGCTGTCCCAGGTCATCCCCTTCCTGGGGAAACAGGTTGACCCCGACAGGAAGGATTCCTTTAATCAACTGGAAATGTTCGGCAGGGGTATAGGCCACATAAAGTTCCAAACCACTTGCCGCCACACAATCAACAATATCAAGCAAAAAACTCGTATACAGATCAGCACATTGGCGGTCTGATAAATACCCGCCCAGTCTGGTTTTGACCAAACCGGGCAGCGGGGCTTTAGCCATCAGCAGAACAGCTGTCTTTTCCATTTTTCCCTCCGTCGAAAATTTTGCTATAATAGAAATTGGGAGGTGGTCACGTGCAGGTAAGTATAATAATTCCCACCCTTAATGAAGCGGCAGTAATTGAGCAAAACCTAAAGTCCCTGCAAGACATCCCGGACATCAAGGAAATTATCGTTGTCGACGGTGGCAGCACCGACGGCACAGTAGACTTGGCTTATCCTTACGCAAAAGTAATTACCTGTGAAAAAGGCCGGGCCCGCCAGCAAAATAAGGGCGCACAGGAAGCCACAGGCGAAATTCTCTTATTCCTGCACGCTGATTCAATAATTCCTATAGACGGGGCCAGTCAGATTATAAAAGCCTGCAATGACCCCCTTGTCTCCGGCGGAAGTTTTAGATTGGCCTTTGACGATAATTCCTGCATATTCAAGATTATTGCCCTGGCTTCAAATTTCAGAGCCAGATATTATAACCTTGTCTTCGGGGACCAGGGAATTTTCGTCCGTAAAGACATTTTTCACCAAATTGGGGGGTTTCCCGATGTGCCAATTATGGAAGAATGGGGACTGTGTCAAAAGCTCAGGCCAACCGGAAAAATCGTCCAGCTGCCTTGTCAGATCACCACATCTTCACGCCGCTTCCATCGTTACGGAGTCTTGAAAACCCTATATTTGATGCAAAAACTCAAATACTTGTATATCCTTGGCAGAGACCCCGAAAGCTTAAAACAGTATTACTCGGACCACATATAATTATAACACCTCATCCTGCAAATCCCACGCAGACACCTGGCGTGGGATTTCCGCTTTCGATCTCTTTCAGCAAAAGTTTTAACAAAAGCCTGTCCTCTTTCGCCACTTTTCACTTAGGGAGATGGTGTAAAATAAAGTGAAACTTACTTTATTACTCCATTAAAAAGGAGGGCAATATGGAAACTACCGCTGTCAAACACATGAAAAGCGCAACCAGATCCGACATCGTAGGGTTTGTTTACGACCAGCTTTATAAATTGGGGTGGAAGACGTCTTTTAATTATTATATGTACAGGCCTATTAAATTCCTGGATAAATATCTGATCATCCCGGAAGCAAACCTGGCAGAGTTTAATAAATTTGTTAATTATTGCTGCCTCTTAGCCAAAAACTATACTCCCCAGGATGAGGCAGCCCGGTATCAGGAACGGTACGGTTTAAGCATTTACTTTTCAGTAGTCCTTTACTGGCTCCTGATCAGTTATGGTGTAATCAACGAAAAAAGGCTCTGCTTCTGCCAGGGATACTATAGTTTTGCAGTGCCGGATGAACATTCGAGAAATCCCAAATACCGGGCCGGGCTGCACGCCTGGCTTAGCCTGAACGGCTCGGTAATTGATGTCACCCTATGGCAGCTGGGCTTTCCGGGATCAAAGACCCCGAATGATATGCCGGCGGCGATTAAGGGCAAAATACCTGATAACCTTAACCTGATAGGTTTTGAGGAAAATAAGAGCCTGGTCAAAGAATATGCCAGGCAGTTTGCCAAAGATTCCGGCACAACCTTTTACACCTGGCTTAATCAGCATAAAGAAAAAGCCGACCTCATGGACAGTGTCCGCAAGCTGGCTCAGGAAGCGGAAATTGAAAAACAGGCAAAACCGGCAGGCCGCAGAAGTCTTTAACGTCTCTGCGGCTTTTTTGTTTCTTTTTGACAAAACCTGTCGAATCAGTTGAATTTAGCTTCCTATACTTTATAATATTCTTTGTAATATTACAATAATTTGGCAATAAATGTCGTAGTAATGAATTGGAGTGTATGCCTTGCGCACCGGACCTGAAATTAAGATCAAATTGCTTTATATCATGATGGCCATAATCCCAGTGGTTGTAGCATACTTTTTCTTTGCAGGCAAGATAGACAATATCAAACAAAATGAAATCCAAAAGAACCTGGAGATTACCAAAAGCAATGCCGGGTTTATCGAAGCCCTGGTTCTGGGAAAAGTCAAAGAATTGGTTAATCTGGCTGAAGATCACGAAGTAGTGGAGCTTCGTGGCCAACATTTAACCGATACTTTAAAAACTTTTAAAACCTCCGAAAATGAAAATTTTTTTATAGCCTCAAGAGATGGACAAGTATTAACGAGCACCCATACAGAAACATTTAAGATACTACCCCAGTTTAAAGACAACCCTTACTTCGAAAAAGCCCTCATGGGCCAACCGCAAATCTCCGGGCAGAACAGGTCTGTATTCACCGGTGACTATGTAATTACAGTTTTTGCACCGGTTATCGACCGTTCCCATAAAATTATCGGTGTAGTCGGTAACGAGCTCCCCAGCGCCTTTTTTCGTGAATACCTTGAGCCGGTTAAAATAGGCACCACGGGGCACTTAAACATGATGGACCAAAATGGTTACTACATTTATGGTAACTTTTTCCCAGACAGGAATAAGCTGACCCTGGCCAAGTGTTACCAGGAAGGCCGGGGCCAGGATATTTCAACGATTGAGCGAAAAAGTCATCGTTCAAATGAGAAAACGATATATACCATGGTCCGGTTAAAACAACTGGGCTGGTATGTTATGGCCTATCAAAACAGTTCAGAAATTACCGCTGAGGGATTTTCAATCCTGCTCAAAGATATTGCTGTAGTTTTGATGTCAATAGTGACTGTGATAATTATCTGGCTTTATAAAACAGCCCTGGTAAACAAGACGCGCCTTGTCCGTAAACAAAACGCCGAGAAACTGGCCCTGGTCGGTGAACTTGCCGCCGGCATGGCCCATGAAATCAGAAACCCGCTGACTACTATTAGGGGTTTCTGTCAAATTCTTAATAAAAGTTCAGAGTATGAAAACCATAGGGAAATTTTCGATTTGGTCATGCAATCCGTCGATCATATTGACAGTATTCTCAAAGAAACGTTAATGCTGGCCAGGCCCCAGCAAATAAAACTAAACAAAGTTAATTTACAGGATATTCTTAAAGAGACTCACAATTTTATGGTCAGTGAGTCATTATTTCGTGAAGTTAACCTCGAGCTTGAACTTGAAGGCAAGGAAGCCTTTGTCATGGGCGATTCAGTTCACTTAAAACAAGTTTTGATTAATGTGATTAAAAACTCCCTGGAAGCAACGCCAAAACATGGCGCAATAAAGGTCAGACTGGAACATACTAACAATGGTTACGCAAAAATTATCGTCTCTGACACAGGGCTTGGTATTAGAGCTGAAATCATGGACAAAATCGGAACCCCCTTTTTCACTACCAAAGATGAAGGCACAGGCTTGGGCCTTTCTGTATGTAAAAGAATTGTTGAAGAACACCAGGGGTTTCTTAAAATTAACAGTAAAGTAGGCAGAGGTACAACTATCATCATCCAAATTCCCTTGATTTAACCCAGGTACTTGCCAGGAAGTGAAGAAATTGCGAAATATACACTGACCCAGAGGTGTGAAAATGGCAGCTGGCTAGGCGCACGTTTGACCGCAACCGATACTCCGAGGATTGCGGTCAAGCGCGCAACGACGCCAGATGCCATTACCAGCATGCACCTTTTTTACCCCAATTTACTCCACTCTTCCACATTCCACACTGCCGTAACCACACCCTCATAAAACTCCGGCTCGTGACAAACCAAAAGCACCGTTCCTTTAAATTCCTTGATGGCCTTTTTCAATTCAGCTTTCGCCTCAACATCAAGGTGGTTAGTGGGCTCATCTAAAGCCAGCCAGTTTGTCTCCTTGAGCATCAGCTTGCACAGCCTTACTTTGGCCTGTTCGCCTCCGCTTAAGACCTGCATCTGGCTTGTAATATGCTCATTCTTCAAGCCGCAGCGGGCCAGAGCAGCCCTAACCTCAAACTGGGTTAAACCCGGATATTCATCCCAAACTTCCTGCAGTGCTGTTTTAGTATGCCCAGATTGGGCTTCCTGTTCAAAGTATCCTGGATAAAGGTAGTCCCCCATTTCCAATTCTCCATTAACCGGCCTAAGCATCCCTAAAAGGGTTTTGAGCAGGGTGGACTTGCCCAATCCGTTACAACCCTTAAGAGCCACCTTCTGACCGCGTTCCAACTGAATATCTAATGGATGGGTTAAGGCCTTGCCGTATCCAATTTCCAGCCCCTTGGCCTGAAAAATCATCCTGCTGGGGGTCCGGGCTTCCTGGAATTTAAATGTCGGCTTAACCTTTTCCCTTGGCTTTTCGATCAATTTCATTTTATCCAATTGTTTCTGTCTGCTTTTAGCCCGTCCGGTAGTGGAGATACGGGCTTTGTTTCTGGCCACAAAGTCTTCCAGGCGGGCCCTTTCCTGCTGCTGCTTTTCATAAGCACTTTGCTGGCGGGATTTGTTTAATTCATAAAGTTCCATGAACTTGTTGTAATCCCCGACATAACGCGTCAAACGGCCCTGTTCTACATGATATATAACATTAATGACCTTATTCAAAAATTCTATATCATGGGTAATCAGGATAAAAGCATTTTCATAATCCTGCAAATACTTGGTCAGCCAGGTAATGTGCTCTTCATCCAGATAGTTAGTGGGCTCGTCCAGCAGCAGGATTGACGGGTTTTCCAGCAGCAGCTTGGCCAATAGGACCTTGGTTCGCTGCCCCCCGCTCAAATCCTGGACTTCCCGGTCCAGCCCAATGCTGCCCAAGCCCAATCCATTGGCCACTTCTTCCACTCTGGCATCTATAATATAAAACCCGCTGTGATCCAGGATATCCTGAATATCCCCCACAGTCTCCAGCAGCTTATTCATTTCTTCCTCACCGGCTGAAGCCATTTTTTCGTAAGCGGACTGCATCTCGGCTTCCAGGTCAAATAACTTGGCAAAGGCTCCCCGCAGAATTTCCCGGATAGTTTTGCCCGGTGTAAGCTTGGTGTGCTGGTCAAGGTAGCCTACCGTAACCCTGGAAGACCATTCAATTTTGCCGGCATCAGGCATTAACTCCCCGGTAATTATATTTAAAAAAGTAGACTTCCCCTCACCATTGGCCCCTATAAGCCCAACATGCTCCCCCTTCAGCAGCCGGAAAGATACATCATCCAGGATGACGCGCTCACCGAAACCGTGACTTACGTTTTCTACATTCAGTACACTCAACTTTATTCTCCCCCTGTGTTTATCAAGTGGTAGACTACCTTATCAATTATATCCGACAACTGCGGATTTTTAAATAGTAAAAGACTCTAACTGTATTAGAGTCTCTCCTGCTTAGTAATTGGGTGATTTTTGATTACCCATGCGAAAAAGTCTTTCGGTATTCCAATTGGGATTCCTTTGAAGTTTCCTAACCTAAGCAAATGCTTGTCCTCTGTAATTATTTACTCAGCACCGCCTTTTTCAGCTGCATAGAGAAACTGGTCATCATCTCTGTCAATTAAAACAGGTGTCCAGTTAGAAGGCATGTTTGGAACCATATCCTCTTCATCAAAGATTAAATCAAGAGCCGCCAGGACTTCATCTGCACGAACGGCTCCCTTCTTTAGAAACACAGGTTCCATCCGGACAATAATTTCTGCAACTTCTTCATAAATCTGAGTGTTCCAAATCAAAACGATATTTCCTTGGACGATGAAACTAAAGATACGGGACTGCCTATATAAACTGGGAACTAAAATATTAGTATCGATTACTATTGGTACGACGATTTTCTCTAACTTCATTTCGTATCCTGTTTACTTGTTCTTTTAGTTGGATATGACTTACTCCGGCAGAAGCTGTACGTTCCTGAACCTTACCAAAAATAATTTTGGCTTGTGCCAGTTTTTCTTGCCTAGTTGGAGCCTTTTTAGCTACTACTGTCATTCCTATCACCTTCTTACATCTTTTTTTCCTTTGTTTAATCACATTGTACCATCTCCGTTAACTAACTTCAACGATAATAGTATACTCTTATATTCTTTTCAGTAACCAGTGGTTTAGCCTTTCTCAGCCCAGGCTGCCGGTCCAGGTAGCCCACGTGGCTATTTATCAAATAACCCGCCCTTTTTGTATTTTTTTATCGCAGTTCCTTTACCGCCCATTTTTCTGTCAGCCCTTTGGTTCCCACCATGTTTACCCTGCTGAGCGCTTTTTTGTTTCTTTTCCTCAATCAGCTTCTTCATCCATTCCAGATCTTTGTTAGTCATAACTCCTCCTAGGCTTTACCCGCTTTATTCAGTTCAATTTGTTCAGCCAGCTCATTTAAATAAGTCCATCGTTCCATTAATTCATCCAGCCGTTTTTCCATGTCCTGCTGTTGGCTCACCAGTTCCTGCAGGAGCACGAAATCACTGCCTGCCTGGTTAATCTTTTCGGTTAACTCCTGCAGTTCCTGCTCTACACCTGCAATCACATTATCAATCTCTTCATATTCCTTTTGCTCTTTATAAGTAAATTTCAATGGCCGGTTTTTACTTTGCCCGGAAGCAATACTTTGCTCATTCCCGGCTTTATCAGGCCTAAGTTTGGTCCCGCTTTTGGCCCCTCCCGGCTCCGCCTCATCTGGCCCGGACCTGGTCATTTCCATATATTCCGAATAATTACCCAGATATTTAGCGATCTGACTTTCTTCTGTAAAAGCTAATATCTTGTCAACTACCCTGTCCAAAAAATACCGGTCATGGGAAACAGTTATAACCGCTCCGGGGAAATCATCCAGATAATCTTCGAGAATAGTCAGGGTCTGGATATCCAGGTCATTGGTGGGCTCGTCAAGGAGCAGAACATTTGGGGCACCCATCAATACCCTGAGCAGATAAAGCCTTCTTTTTTCCCCGCCCGAAATCCTGCCGATAGGTATCCATTGCAGCTCCGGCGGAAATAAAAACCTCTCCAGCATCTGGCCGGCACTGATCAGCCTGCCATCTCCGGCAGTCAGGAATTCAGCCTCTTCTTTCAGATAGTCAATAACCCGCTGGCTGTCATCCATTTCCCCGCTTTCCTGCGAAAAAAAGCCGATCTTGACAGTCTGCCCTATGTCTACATCACCGCTGTCAGGTGCCATTCTGCCGGCAATGATATTCAGCAGGGTTGACTTGCCGATACCATTGGGGCCGACAATGCCTACCCGGTCATCCCGGACAAAAGTATAGCTGAAATCGTCAATTAACTTTCTTCCGGCATAACCTTTACTGACCTCTTCAATAGCAATAACTTTTTTCCCCAGACGGCTGGCCCCGGCCGAAATCTGAATTTTATCAGAAACAATTTCCGGCTTATCCTCCCGGAGTCTCTCAAATCTGTCGATCCTGGCTTTCTGTTTGGTAGATCGGGCTTTGGCACCCCTTTTAATCCACTTTAATTCATTCCGTAAAATATTCAATCTTTTCTGTTCGGCTGATTGTTCCTGTTCCTCCCGCAAGAGCTTCAGCTCCAGAAACTTGCTGTAATTTCCGGTATAACTAAAGAGCCTGCCTTTATCAAGCTCGATTATCCGGTTAGCCACCCGGTCCAGAAAATACCGGTCGTGGGTTATCATCAGAAGTGCTCCCCTGCGCCTGTTTAAATACTGTTCCAGCCAGCCCACTGTTTCATTGTCAATATGGTTTGTCGGTTCATCCATGATCAACAAATCCGCCGGGTTTACCAAAGCAGCGGCCAAAGCCACCCGCTTTCTCTGGCCCCCAGAGAGAGTCCCTACCTTGGCCTCAAAATCGAAAATGCCGAGTTTGGTGAGAATTGTTTTGGCCTCACTTTCGCCACCCTCAGGCCAGGCCGTGTCTGAGGCCGGTGGGCGGCCCCGGAAAACCTGTGCCAGAACTGTGGCCTCATCATCAAAGACAGGGTTTTGCGGCAGGTAAGCAATCCGCACGGAATTTCCCACTACCACTTGACCTTGATCAGCAGATTCCAGCCCGGCCACAACTTTTAAAAAGGTCGATTTACCCGTACCATTTATGCTTATCAGGCCAATTTTATCCCCTTCCGCAATACCAAAAGAAAGATCGTAAAATAGCTTCTTAATGCCATAGCTTTTAGATATATTTTCTACTGCAAGTAAATTCACGTAAATTCCTTCCCCTTTGCCAACTAAATATGATTATAATTATACTTCCAGTCGCCCAAAATCGCAAAGATGAAATTATCAACAATTGCAGTGGCTTTGTGAATATTAAGTCTGGTAAGTTGACACCCGGTCTGAATTCTGTAAAAATGATACTGCATAGAACATTCAGGAGTGATCTCAATGAGAAAACTGCTAGTTTACATAAAACCCTATTGGAAGGCAGCTTTATTAGCCCCGACACTGATGTTTTTCCAGGTTACAACGGAACTGCTGCTGCCGAGACAAATGGCCGACATTATTGACGTAGGAATAGCCCAGAGTGACCTGGGATACATTATCCGGGTCGGTTTACTCATGATTTTCACTGCCTTTATAGGCATTATCGGCGGCATTGGCTGCATGTACTTTTCAAGTACAGCCGCGCAGAATATGGGGACAGACCTGCGCTCTGACCTGTTTAAAAAAATCCAATTCCTTTCCTTTGCCAGCCTGGATAAATTTAATACTGCTTCCCTAATCACCCGGCTGACCAATGATGTAGTCCAGGTGCAAACCCTGGTATTAATGAGTATGCGTATTTTCGTGCGGGCCCCGCTGCTTATTTTTGGCGGGTCAATCATGGCCATAGAAATCGATCCCGGCCTGGCCACGATTATGTTTATCACACTGCCGGTATTAGTCCTGGCCCTGGCCTATATCATTAAAAAAGGATTCCCCCTTTATGCCTTGGTGCAAAAAGGATTGGACCGGGTAAATACCGTCATGCGGGAAAATCTTGCCGGCATCCGTGTAATTAAAGCCTTTGTCAGGTCTGAATACGAAAATAACCGCTTTGCAGAAGCCAACGGACAGTACACTGAGATTGGTATCAGAGCAGCCCGGGTCGTTGGTCTGGTCATGCCCGTGATGGTTCTTGTCCTTAACATTAGCATTGTGGCGGTCATTTGGTTTGGCGGTATCCGGGTCAACAACGGGATAATGCAGGTGGGCCAGGTTTTGGCCTTCATCAATTACATGAGCCAAATCCTGTTTTCTTTGATGCTGGTAAGTTTTATGCTGATGAATTTTACACGGGCCAAGGTATCTGCCGACCGGATCATTGAAGTTTTGTACACAGAAACAGAGCTTAGAAACAGCATCAATGCAGAAGATGTACCGATTTCAGCCGGCCGCGTGGACTTTGAGCACGTTTCCTTCCGTTATGAAGATGCCGGAGGCGAACCTTTATTAAAAGACATTACCTTCACTGTTTTGCCCGGGCAGACTGTCGCCATTTTAGGTCCTACCGGAGCAGGTAAATCCACTTTAGTTAATTTGCTCCCCCGTTTTTACGAACCAACTGCAGGCAGAATTTTAATTGATGGAACTGATATCAGAGATATCAAACTCAATGCCCTGCGCAACTCGATTAGTATGGTGCTGCAGGATTCGGTTCTGTTTTCCGGTCCAGTAAAAGAAAATATCCGCTGGGGCCGTGAAGATGCCTCAGACGAGGATGTCATCAAAGCTGCCCAGGCTGCAGAGGCCCATGATTTCATCACCCAGCTGCCCGAAGGTTATGACACAATGGTTGGCCAGCGGGGAGTTAATCTATCCGGAGGGCAAAAGCAGCGGGTATCTATTGCCAGGGCCTTGATTAGAAACCCGAAAATTCTTGTTCTGGACGACAGTACGAGTGCCGTGGATGTGGCCACAGAAACCCAGATTCAGGACGCTCTTAAAAAAATGATGGCCGGTGCCGCCACAATAGTGATTGCCCAACGTATATCCACAGTGTTGGAAGCTGACCTGATTCTGGTCCTGGAAGACGGCAAAATTGTTGCTTCAGGCACTCATCCTGAACTGATGAGTTCGAGTGAAGTCTACAGAGATATTTACTACTCTCAACTGGGAACAGAGGTGGCATGAGATGGCAGAAAACGGCAGCAGTAAAAGACAGCCAGTAAATACTAAGTCTGACACCTGGTCAGGAGCAGGCCAAGGGCCAATTAGCAAATCCGCTAGGGGATCAGGCAAACTTCACCGGCGAATGATGGGTTCAGGTGGGAAAGCCAAAGATACCATTACCACCCTCAAACGCTTATGGCGGTATCTCGGCCGCCATAATGCTCCATTGACTTTCACTTTCATGGCCGTGGCGGTAAGTTCGATTCTAACTTTGATCGGCCCCTATCTAATCGGCTTAGCCGTCGATGCTATGGTAACAGGCCGTGGAGGTGTTGATTTCAAACGTCTGGGACAAATTGCCGCAGCTTTTCTGGTGATAAATGTGCTAAGCTCCCTAATGAGCTGGCTGCAGGTTTATTTTACAGCCGGATTATCACAAGAAACCCTGCGTGACCTGCGCAAAGACCTTTTCGCCAAAATGCAGACCCTATCGCTAAAATTTTTTGATCGCCGGCCCCACGGGGAAATGATGAGCAGGTTAACCAATGACATCGAAATGGTTAACAATACTCTGAGCGATAGTGTTACACAACTTTTCTCAAGCATTATTACTGTAACAGGATCTATAGCAATGATGTTCTACCTGGATCCTATTCTAACCCTTTTGACTTTACTGGTCGTTCCACTGGGGATGTTTACTACAAGCAAGGTTGCGGGCAGGTCCAAGAAATATTTTTCCGCCCAACAGAGAAATCTTGCGGAACTGAACGGGATAATTGAGGAAACCATCTCCGGTCAACGGGTAGTGCAGGCCTTTGGCAAAGAGGAAAAATCTATCCAAAAGTTTAATGCCGTTAATTACAGGCTGAAGGATTCAGCTATCCTTGCCCAAACCTTTTCCGGACTGATGTTTCCTATTATGAATATGGTTAATAATCTCAGCTACGCTTTGGTTGCTTTTGCCGGGGGTTGGATGGCTGTGCAGGGGATGATTTCACTGGGTGTGATTGCGGCCTTTCTAAACTACTCCCGGCAATTTGCCCGCCCAATCAATGATATCGCCAACCAGTTCAATATGATCCAGGCGGCCCTGGCCGGGGCGGAACGTGTATTTGAAGTGATCGATGAAGCACCGGAATTTGAAGACCGGCCTGAGGCTCATATCTTAAAAAACATTGCCGGGGAAGTTATTTTTAAAAATGTCACCTTTGGCTATAGTGACAACCTGCCTGTGCTGAAAAATATCAATCTGCGGGCTGAGCCAGGGCAGACTATTGCTCTGGTAGGCCCCACAGGGGCAGGCAAAACAACTATTGTCAATCTATTGACTCGTTTTTATGATGTCAACAGCGGAGCTATTTATGTTGATGGACTGGACATCCGCCAAGTGCAAAAGGAGAGCCTGCGGTCCTCTTTGGGCATTGTCCTGCAGGACAGCTACCTTTTTGCCGATACGGTTAAAGAAAATATCCGATATGGCCGCCTGGATGCGACCGATCAAGAAGTGGAAAATGCCGCCCGGCTGGCCAATGCCGAATCCTTTATTCTCCGTCTCCCATCAGGTTTCGACACCATGCTTACTGATGAGGGCGGCAATTTAAGTCAAGGCCAGCGCCAGCTGTTAACTATCGCCAGGGCGATTTTGGCTGACCCGGCTATCCTGGTCCTCGATGAAGCCACCAGCAGTGTAGACACCCGAACCGAACTGCAAATCCAGGCCGCCATGCTTTCACTGATGAAGGGCCGGACCTGTTTTGTCATTGCCCATAGATTGAGCACTATCCATCAAGCTGACCAGATCCTGGTCATAAATAAGGGCGAAATTATCGAAAGAGGGACTCACCAACAACTCCTGGAAGCGCGCGGCTTTTATTATGAGCTGTACAACAGCCAGTTTAAGGGCCAGAGACATTTAATCAGTTAGCCCAGCCTCAAGATATTGATTATAAGTGAACTCGTTCAATAAATTTAGCCAAAACTATTTACAAGACATAATTTTTAGAGTAAGATTTATGTATACCCCGTATGGGTATACATAAATCTACCGGAGGTGGCTTTTATGTTCAAATACTCGGTTTCCACAACAAAATCCCCTGAAGAAGCAATCGCAGCCCTGGAAGCAAGTCTCAAAGAACAAAAATTCGGTGTTCTTTGGAACCTGGATGTAAAAAAACAATTAAATTCAAAAGGCCTAGAAACCGATGTAGAATTTCACATTCTGGAAGTGTGTAACTCGCCTAAAGCTAAAGAAGTTCTGGAAACCAATATTCAGGTAGGATACTTCCTACCCTGCAAAATTGTTGTTTACAAGGCCAAAGGCGAAACTACAGACGAAGCCGTTCAGACAATCATTGGCATGATCCGGCCCACAACAATCATGAAATTTTTGGGGGATTCCAGACTGGCTGAGTTCGCCAAGGAAGTCGAAGACATCCTTATAACAGCCATCAACAGTGCCCTCGCTTAGATGGGACTTCGCTGCGGTCAGCCGAATTTTTATACCCCTTTGCCCTGCCTCAGCATTGCAGCGAACTCAGCGGGTAAAGCCGCAGCCTCAATGGCTTTGGCTGCGGCTTCATAATCATAATTAACCTTTCTGATTTCAACTTCCAGCTCCGGCCCAAATTTCAGAATAACATAAGTAGCTTCAGGGGAACCATGTTTAGGCTTACCCACACTTCCCGCGTTGATGATATGTTTATTGCAGATGGCCCGGTGATAGGGTTTATGAGTGTGGCCGCAGATAAGAATGTCGGTATCACCTTTAACAATATGATCTACAGCCTCTAGAAGATCTGTATCCTCATGTATATACTCATTTAGTCTAGCCGGACTTCCGTGCACCAAAAGGACCCGCTGCTTATCCACGGTAAACCTGATTTGTGCCGGCAAACTTCGCAAAAACTCTTTATTTTCTTCCGATGTATGCTCTTTTGTCCAGGTAATGGAGGCTGCGCCCAGAGCCTGGGCCTTGTCATCCTGATAATCACAGCCACAGATAAGCCGCATATTGCCTATGGCATCATCATAATTCCCCATCACAGCGGCAATTTGGCTGTTCTTGATCAGTTCAATCACTTCATTGGGGTATGGAGCATATCCGACTAAATCTCCTGTACAGTAAACCTGATCCACGCTCTGTCCTTTAATATCCTCCAGTACAGCCTCTAAAGCCCCGATATTGGCATGGATATCTGAAATCACTGCTATCTTCATGATGTATCAACCTTTCCAGTTTCTAATCCGCCTGAAGTTTGACCCGCTCCGCAAAGTATTTTCGGCCCCAGCTCAAGGCCACATTGACTAATCCAATCATTACCGGCACTTCAATCAGGGGCCCGATCACAGCCGTAAAAGCCTGCCCCGAATCAATCCCAAACACGGCCACCGCCACTGCGATGGCTAATTCAAAATTATTGCTGGCAGCTGTAAAAGAAAGGCTCGTGGTTTGGGCATAATTCACTCCGGCCTTTTTGCTTAAAATAAAAGAAACCGTAAACATTATCAGGAAGTATATTATTAACGGAATTGATATCCGCACCACATCCATGGGCAGCTTCACAATATTATTGCCTTTATAGGCAAACATCACAACTATGGTAAAAAGGAGGGCAATCAAAGCCAGAGGGCTTATCTTGGGTACAAAGGTCTTTTCATACCATTCCCGTCCTTTCGCAGGCTCTAAAAACAACCTGGTCAGCATCCCGGCCGCAAAGGGTATCCCCAGATATATTCCAACACTCTTGGCAACCTCGCCCATGGAGATTTGTACAGCCATGCCTTTAAGTCCAAAGACCTCGGGAAGTACGGTGATAAATATGTAAGCATATACAGAATAGAAAATCACCTGAAAAATCGAGTTGAAAGCCACCAAAGCCGCAGCATATTCCGAGTCGCCTTTAGCCAGACTGTTCCAGACAATAACCATGGCAATACACCTGGCCAGGCCGATTAAAATTAAGCCGGCCATATATTCCGGATAGCCCCGCAAAAAAATAATGGCCAGCAAAAACATTAAAACAGGCCCGATGATCCAATTCTGCACCAGAGAGAGACCTAAAACCCTGGTGTTTTTAAAGACCTTCCCCAGTTCACGATAATTGACTTTAGCCAGAGGCGGGTACATCATAACAATTAATCCAACAGCAATAGGGATCGAGGTGGTGTCACCAATCCGCAGCCGGTCAAGAAAATCGCCCACCCCAGGCCATAAAAACCCTATCCCCACACCAAGGGCCATAGCCAAAAAAATCCACACCGTTAACATTCTGTCCAACAGCGACAGCTTTGCTTCTTTGACTGTCATTCACTTTTACCCCCTTTAATTTCCGGATTCCCTTTAATCACCCGATTCCTCTTTAAGCTCCCGATTCCGTCTACTTGTAAGCGTTTCACACAGAGCCGGATCAGTCCTTACCGGTGAAGCCTGCAGATTATCCCGTTGCCTCCGTAAAGGAGCGGCATAAATTTGCAATATGACTGCATCCTCTCCTGCAAAAACGTCAGTGAAAACATCTTCGTTCAGGGAGTAATAGATCCATTTGCCCTCCCGGCTGTCCTGCACTATCCCGGCATTCTTCAGTATTTTCAGATGATGTGACACAGCAGGCTGTGACATTTTCAGCCTGTCAATGATTTCACAGACACACATTTCATAATCACTCATCATTTCGATAATTTTTAGCCTGGTTTCGTCACCGAGGGCCTTATAGAACCCGGCAACCTTTTTTAGATTTACCAGCAGTCTCACCTCCAATCAACACATTTAAGTTTGTTTATATATATTATATTTGTATTTGCCAAAAAATTCAAGGGAAAATGTGCCGCTATTAACGCGGCACAAACCCCTTACTTTTTCTCCGCTTCTATATAAACGCTGGCTACATAATTCCTAATATCTGTACCTTTCTCTAAACTATCCAACACCGCCCGAACCCGGGGATCTTTTGTATCAGGGTCAAGGCCAAAGGAGTTACCACTGGCAGTCAGTTTGACATTCCGCAGTCCGGCTTTTTTCACTAAATCCTCATATTCGCCCATTTGCACCGCCCCGGCTATGCAGCCCACATAAGCCTCAATGCTGGCACGGACAGCAGTTGGTAGCTCTTTGAATAACACCACATCAGATATTGCGACCCTCCCACCTGGTTTGAGGACCCGATGAATTTCCCTAAAAACCCGTGATTTATCCGCAGAAAGATTGATCACACAATTGCTGATGACCACATCTACCGAATTATCGGCTGCAGGCAGATTCTCAATTTCGCCAAGCCTAAATTCAACATTGGTGATCCTTTCACCGTCCGCTATTCCTCTCGCCTTTTCGATCATTTCCGGGGTCATGTCAACTCCGACCACCCTTCCTCCGGCGCCAACCCTGGCAGCCGCCAGGAAGCAGTCAAAGCCGGCTCCTGAACCCAAATCCAGAACGGTCTCTCCTTCTTTTAGTTCGGCAATTGCCGTAGGATTGCCACAGCTTAAGGCCAAATTAGCTTCGGCTGGGATGTGGCTTAAATCACTGTTGGTATATCCCAAGCCCCTGGCGTAATCCTCTGCCCCAGAGCTGCAGGAACAGCCACACCCACAGCCGCCATTTACTTTGGCAATTTTGGCATAGGCTTCCCTGACCGATTTTGTTGTAAAATTAGGATTCATATTATCTACCCCCTCAATCATATATTGCTTGCATTTTGCAAGTCTTTAGACATAAAAAAAAAATTAACATAAGCAGCAGCAGCCTGACTTTTCAATAGTTTTATTTAATAATTGAATCGATTTTATCACCATATCACGTTCAAAGTCGGTCATCTCGGCCAGGATTTTGTCAATATAAGATCTCATCCGGTCATCAATTGATTTTTCAACTCTGTGGCCATTTTCTGTCAAAGATAAAACGCTGACTCTCCTGTCACCCGGATCCAACGACTTGCATACCAATCCCCGCTGTTCCAGATTCTTGATTTGCCGGCTAAAGGTAGTTATATCCATCCCCAAAGCCTCGGCAACCTGCTGCATAGAAGGGCTCTCCCTCCTGTTAATTTCGTACAGGATATGGCTTTGCACCAAAGACACTTCTTCTTCACAGCAGCAATCACAGCAGCTGGCATTCAGGAGTCCGAAACGGCGGACAAAGATCTGAAAAAGCTCACGTATATCTTGCAAAATTTTCACCTCAGGTTTAATTATACACATTTATTTGCAAAATGCAAGCTTCCAGCGTAAAAGTGGATAATTTTTTTGTTTTATCAATAACCCGTACGTTCCCCCCGGGAGCCTAAAATCTTGAGGGTAAACGCCAAAACAAGCCCGAACAGCAGCGCTCCAACAAAATAAGCCCCCTGTTCACGATAGGAAAGGCTATCAAAAACGGGAATCCTGAAGAGTAATGAAATCACATTAACAAGCCACCAGATAAAAGCACTGTAAACTACCCCTTTTAAAACATAAAACCTGCTGGAAGTCAATTTAATCCCATAAACAAAAATAATCCCTAAAAACACATCCCAGATCAAATGCCCGACAAGGCCAAAGAAAGTCGGGAATAACCCCGGCAAGAGCCGGGAAAAAAAGAAAATCTCGGAGTAATCTTCATAATTAGTTCTGGTAAATCCCGCTATCTGTGCTGCAAAAATATAAACATTCTGGACAACTGCACCGACTGCACCGGCTATAACACCCCGTGTCATTCTATCATCAATCAACAAAACTCACTCCTGTCCAGCATTTAATATTAGTATGTTTTCCCTTGTGAGGAAAAGTTATTGCTGGAAATAAGTGGGCATGCACACCCCTAGACCGCTTCGTCGTCGAGCTTTTCGGTGGCAAACTGGCTCTTATACAACTCCGCATAAAAACCGTCCTTGGCCAATAGCTCGTGGTGAGTGCCCTTCTCAACCACTGACCCGTTATTCATGACCAGAATCAGGTCGGCATCCCGGATGGTAGACAGCCTATGGGCGATCACGAAACTCGTGCGGCCCTTCATCAGAGCTGTCATGGCTTTTTGAATATAGATTTCTGTTCTGGTATCCACACTGCTGGTGGCTTCATCAAGAATCAGGATGGCAGGGTCAGCCAAGATGGCCCGGGCAAGAGTCAAAAGCTGCTTTTGACCCTGGGATATATTTGAGGCCTCTTCATTTAGGATAGTTTCATACCCATCCGGCAGGCTCCTGATAAACCGGTCGGCATGTGCCCCCTTGGCGGCCCGGATAATTTCCTCCTCAGATGCTCCAATCCTGCCATAGGCAATATTATCCCTGATCGTGCCATTAAACAGCCAGGCATCCTGGAGAACCATGCCGAACAAACTGCGCAGATCCCCCCGCCGCAAATTCCTGATCTCAACACCGTCAATAGTTATCCTGCCGGAATTAATTTCATAAAAACGCATCAGTAGGTTGACCAGTGTTGTTTTGCCGGCACCGGTCGGGCCAACTATGGCAATGGTCTGACCCGGCCTGACATCAATATTTATATCTTCAATCAGGGGAATATCTGAATCGTAGCCAAACCTGACATTTTGCAGGACAACCCCGCCCCTGGGAGATTCGATAAGTGTAGCATCCTTTTTATCAGGAATTTCTTCGTCTTCATCCAAAATTTCAAATACCCGTTCCGCCGAGGCAACTGTCGACTGGATAATATTGGCAATGCTCGCCGTCTGCGTAATCGGCCAGGTGAACTGCTTAGAATAGACGATAAAAGCCTGAACATCACCAATCGTAAGTCTTTGCCTAGTTACCAGGATCCCTCCCACAACACAGATCAGCACATAGCCGATATTGCCTACAAAGTTCATCATCGGCATAATTACACCGGAAATAAACTGCGCCCGCCAACCCGCATTATACAGCCTTTCATTTATCTCATTAAATTCCCTGATAGAATCATTTTCCCGGCCAAAGGCCTTTACTATTTTATGACCGGTAAACATCTCTTCCACATGCCCGTTTAAGATTCCAAGTTCCTTCTGCTGTGAAGCAAAAAATTTCTGTGACCGTTTGGCAATTTTCGCTGTAATAAAAAACGAAAAAGGCAGGGTCACCATAGCAATCAGTGTCATCATGGGGCTGATCGTGAGCATCATCATGACAATGCCGATAATGGTAATCACAGCATTAATCAGCTGAGTCAAAGCCTGCTGCAAAGTGGCGGCAATATTGTCGATATCATTGGTGACCCGGCTTAAAATTTCTCCATGTTTCTGCGTATCGTAGTATTTCAAAGGCAGGCGGGCCAATTTGTCATTGACATCATTCCGCATCTCAAAAACAGTTTTTTGCGCCACCCCGGCCATGATATACTGTTGAATGTACCCAAAAACCGAACTGAGAACATATAAACATACTAATACCAGAAGGATTTGCCCAATATAATGAAAATCTATTTTGGCGCCCGGTACATTCCTTAATTTCAGCAGCACTCCTTCAAATAATTTAGTTGTGGCTTGACCCATGACCTTGGGGCTGTAGATAGTAAAAGCCGTACTGATAATTGCCGACAAAATCACACCAATAATCTGCATTTTCCGGCGTTTTAAATAGACTAATAATCTTTGCAGGGTGCCTTTAAAGTTCCTGGCTTTTTGGACCGGCATGACTAAACGGCTGCCCATGCCGCCGGCACCATGTCCCGCCCCCCCATCTCCACCTGGAGAGGTGCTGCTGCTTTTGGTTTTGTGTGCCCCGCTCATGCTATCTCCTCCTCCGCCAGCTGTGAAGATACGATTTCCCGATATACTTTACAGGTCCGGAGCAGTTCTTGATGGGTGCCCTGACCGGCTATTTGTCCCTCATCAAGCACAATAATCCGGTCGGCATCCATGACGGTACTGACCCTCTGGGCCACAATTAATACTATCGAGTCTGATGTTTCTTTTTTTAAACCGGCCCGGAGCCTGGCATCTGTTTTAAAGTCCAGAGCGGAAAAGCTGTCATCAAAAATATAGATTTCCGGTCGGCGGATAAGGGCCCTGGCGATAGAGAGACGCTGTTTCTGTCCCCCCGAAATATTAGCACCGCCCTGAGCTATCTCAGTATCAAAACCCGCTTTCATGGCCGATATAAATTCTACAGCCTGGGCAATCTGAGCGGCATATTTTATTTCCTCGGCGGCAGCATCCTTTTTACCATATCTGATGTTATCAGCCACCGTACCGGAAAAAAGCACTGCCGTTTGGGGCACAAAACCGATTTTAGCCCTCAGGCTCTCCTGGGTTATCTTCCGGATATCAACGCCATCCACCCGGATACCACCGCTGTCAATATCATAAAAACGGGGGATCAGGTTGACCAGAGTTGATTTGCCGGAGCCGGTTCCTCCGATAATAGCAGTGGTTTCACCGGCCCAGGCGCAAAATGTAATATTACTGATGGCCGGCTGCTCCGCTCCAGGATAGCTGAAGGTAACGTGGTCAAACTCCAGTAACCCCTTCTTCCCCTGTGGATGCACAGGGTTTTGCGGGTCCCTGAGATTTGAACTTGTTTCCAAAACTTCATTAATTCTCACAGCCGATACTTCTGCGCGGGGAATCATCACAAACAGCCAGGAAGTCATCACCAATGAAAACATAATCTGCATGGCATATTGCAGAAAAGCTATCATATCACCTACCTGCATTGTTCCGCGGTCTATCCTGATGCCGCTGATCCAAAGGATAACAACACTTGTTATGTTCATCAGAAACAGCATTATAGGCACCATTGAAGCATTAATTATATTGACCTTTATTGCCGTTGAGGTCAGGTCACTGTTGGCCTCACAGAACCGCTTCCGTTCATGTTCAATGCGGTTGAAGGCGCGTATGACCCGAACTCCGGTCAGGTTCTCCCGCAGCACAAGATTAAGTTTATCGATTTTTACCTGCATTGCCCTAAACAGCGGGATCCCCTTACCGGCGATAAAAAAAAGGGTTGCGGCCAGGACAGGCAGAACAACAACAAAAACCAGGGATAGTTTCGCATCCTTGGAGACAGCCATAATAATCCCACCGATGCACATCAGGGGAGCGCTGATCATCATGCGCAAAATCACGATCAAAACCTGCTGCATTTGAGTGATGTCATTAGTCGTCCTGGTAATCAGGGACGCTGTCCCGATTTTATCAAACTCATGCAGGGTGTATTTCTCAACCTGGGCAAAAACATTACTGCGCAGGTCTCTGGCGAAGCCCACAGCAGTTTTGGCCGAAAGAAATCCGGCGATAATGGAGACTACTACACCGGAAACAGCAACCAGCAGCATATATGCCCCAATCCTGAGAATATAAGAAATATCACCGTTAACGATCCCGATATTCACAATATCGGCCATCAGGGTTGGCAGGTACAATTCAGCCATGGACTGGCAGAATAAGAGAAGCAATATAATTGCTATAGATACTTTATAAGGTTTAAGGTATCTGAATAGTTTTAGCATATTAAATCAACCCCCTATTAGTGGCTAGTGCCAGTGGCAAGTAATCAATGATTTGAACTATCAGTTAATAAATTTCTAGGAGAATTATATCTTATTGTATATATTTTAATCAAATTTTAATTTTATTCCAATATTACCTGAAGCTTTGTGGGTTAAAATATAGACATCACGAAAAGTTGTCAAGAACAAGGAGGAGTTTGCATGACTACCCTAGAACAAGTGGAAAAACTGTGTGTAATGGCCAATCTTAGTTATGAAGAGGCTAAAGGTGCCCTTGAGGCGGCGAACGGTGATTTACTCGAGGCCGTCATTTTGCTGGAGAAACAGGGGAAGATACAAGCACCGGCCGGCAGCGGATATTACAGCAGCGAAAAAACAACTGGCGCAGCCGGAGCAAGCCACCAGGAAAATGATTGGCAGAAGCACAATCATGCCAATCATGACTATCATCACTATCACAAAGAAAATGGGTTTATTTCTTTCCTCAAAAAATCCTCGGATTTCTGCTTCAGAATGCTTCGTAAGGGCAACCGAAATTCCTTTGAAGTGCTCAAAGGGCAGGAAGTCAAAGCTTCTTTACCTGTCACTGCCCTTGCCCTTTTGTTGATCTTTGCCTTTTGGGTTACCATTCCATTAATAATTATTGGACTATTTTTCAGTTTCCGCTATCGTTTTGTCGGGCCTGATTTTAACGGCAACTCGGTAAACAGTGCCATGCACAGTGCCTCTGAGGCTGCTGAGAACCTGAAAAAGTCCATAAATCTCTAAAATAGTGTGAAACGAGCTGAAAATGGGATATTTGATTAAACGGTGGGATGTTGATAAAAGATGAAAAATAATACTGCTAATACTCCCCCCAACCGTTTTAGCAATCAATTACGATCTTCTATTGTATGGAAGCTGAATGCCAAATTGTTTTTCCGTACTCTGGGACTTTTTTGGGGACTAAATATTATTTTGCTGGCCGCATCAGTGGCAGGGCTGTTTTGGCACACAGAACAGACTGTAGCGGAAGTAACCGAAACCCTGGTGCAATCAGGAATGCCCTCCGGTGACGCTAAAGACTGGCTGGCCCTCAACGGATACAGCATTTCTTTACAGACTGGGGAAGCCAAAGGATTTCATATTCCCGAGAACCTGCAAAAATACCTGTCCCCTCGGACTGCGACAGCAGCCAGAAGTTTTGATCTGCCTGAGCCAAAAAATTTGGCCCTGGGGGAACTATTGCGGGAATTTACTTACAATGTAACGGTCGAAATTGATGATATCACATATCTTATTTCCTATCACCCGCAAAGGATTCTAAATATATTCATCCAGATTTTCGCCGTCATTTTGCTGCTGCAGCTTGTTAAGCTTTTGAGCAGCATTTTGTCCGGTGCCAGGCTGATCCGCAAGACTCTGCGGCCTATTCAGGACTTGGCAGAAACGGCCCGGACTCTGAGTAATCAGGACATTTTTTCACCTGAACAGTTGAAAGACCTGGCAGGCAAGTTAGACCATATCAATGCGGCCAGATTAGATACGAGAATTTCGGTTGGTGAAACGCAAAGTGAACTAAAGAGCCTCGCCTCTGCCATCAACGGAATGCTGGACCGTATCAATGCTTCCTACCTGTCCCAGGTGCGCTTTGTGTCAGATGCATCACACGAACTGAGAACCCCCATTTCCGTTATTCAAGGTTATGCTAATCTGCTGGACCGCTGGGGAAAAAAGGATGAAAAAACTTTACAGGAATCCATTGATGCCATCAAGGACGAAACAGCCAATATGAAAGCTTTGGTAGAGCAGCTGTTGTTTTTGGCACGAGGCGATAACAACACCATGGTTTTGCAGGTTGAGCGATTTGACTTGGCTCGCCTGGCCGATGAAGTCAGCCAGCAGACACAGATGATTGACACCGGGCACGATTACAATTTATGTACGAGTCCGGTATATATTAACGCTGATAAAAACTTTATCAAACAAGCAGCACGGATCCTCGTTGACAATGCGATGAAATACACTCCCTTAGGTAAATGGATCACGATTTCGGTTTCGGATGCCGGCGGCTTTGCCCGCCTGAGCGTACAAGATGAAGGGATTGGCATTGCGCCCGAAGCGGTGCCCCGGGTTTTTGACCGGTTCTTTCGCACCGATGAATCTCGAGCCCGAGCCACAGGCGGAGCAGGCTTGGGATTATCCATTGCGAAATGGATTACGGAGAGGCATGGCGGGCATATGGAAGTTCTCAGCAGGCTCGATATCGGGACCAGAATTTCAATAGTCCTGCCTATCGCAAGCGGACCACCTCTGCCAAACGTAATAGAAAATGAAACAACGCCCCCCTAAAATTTTTAGGGGGGCGTTAGTCTGCTTTAGAATTGTTAGGAAACATACCATTTATATTTTGGTCACAGGGCAAATTTCCAAAAACAGTCAGTAATTAAATGCTCCCTTTAAAAAGGGTTTCTAATTGTTTTTGACGAATTACGTCACTTGTTGTCAGAGGAAGGGAGCAAAATTTTTATGCGATTCTTTTTGTTGAAATCAAAAAAGAACCTCAGTCTTTTTTTGCTCTATTTACTGGTATTCATTCCAGTTTTAACGATGAGTTATTTTCTGGTTGCTGATTTCTCTCACTCCCAGCAAGAGGAAATTAACAAAAATGAACAAATGGCTGCGGTACTCGCTGAAAATTTGGATTCTTACCTTGAAAACACCAAAAGAACCCTCGAGACTCTGGCTTCTCTGGAAGAGGTGAAAAATAAGGATCGAGTTAAAATTGAGTCTATATTTCAGAACCTGATGTTTACCGATACTAATGTCGCTCTATACTGGGCTTCGGATCTCACCGGTCCGTATGCCCTTTATCCCAGGATAGGCGCAGACAAACATAACCTGGCCTATATTAAAAATATTTACGATAAAAGGGGCTATGTCAGCGAACCACACATAGGGACAAACTCGGAATTAGAAGTGGTAACTATCACTACTTTGGTTAGAGACAAAAAAGGCCTGACAATAGGCGTTATCGGGGCATCATTGCCTGTAGAGTCCCTGAAGCATAAGCTCCAGACCAAGGTGGGAAAAACCGGTTTTCCTATTCTTGTTACTAATTCCGGTCAATTTTTGGTTCACCCGAAGCGTGAACTAGCCAGTATAAAATTTAAGCCTGATGATCCAATCTTTAGAGCCATCCGAAAAGGTGGTTCAGGCACCGTGGACATGGTTGCCGCTCTCGACAACCGGGAAAAGTTTTTTTCCTACGTCCCACTCAAACAGGCCGACTGGGCAGTTATTGTTATTCAGCCGCTCTCTGAATTTCATAATCTGACAAAATCATTCCTGTCCCGAAATGCCGTAATTATTATCCTCGTCCTCTTTTTGGTGGTACTGGCAGGATATTACCTGATACTTTACCGTAAGCAGGAGGAAGAAGCAAAAATGATGCAGGCTGAAAAGCTGTATGTTGTCGGTCAGTTGGCAGCCGGGATGGCTCATGAAATCCGCAATCCTATGACTACCATTAAGGGTTTTGCTCAATTGGCGGCAACCGGTAAAACAGGCCTGACTCACGAGCAGTTGAATATAATTATAAATGAATCCGATCGGGTTGAAAGCATTATCCGGGAGACTATCCTGCTGGCCAAACCTACCTCAGTAGATTTTAAGCCTGTTGATATAAGCAGCCTGCTGCATGAAGTCGGGAAATTAATGCGGCCTCAACTGGACTCCAAAAATGTTAAACTGACTATCACAGTGGAAAAAGCTCTGCCGGTTGTTTCAGGCGAGCCTAACCACCTAAAGCAGGTATTCATTAATTTAATCAAAAATTCCATTGATGCCGTCCCCGGCACTGGGGGGCAAATATTCGTATATGCCAAGCGGGTTAACCGAAATGTTATGATCACCACCCAGGACAATGGCTGCGGAATCCTGCCGGATATCCAGAAGAAACTCGGCAATCCCTTTGTTACTACCAAAGATGACGGAACAGGTTTGGGTTTGACAGTTTCATACAGCATCATTCAAAATCACGGCGGGACCATTGGTGTGAAGTCTGATGCCCAGGCTGGCACAATTTTCACTATTGAGCTGCCAATTGATATACCACTGATCTAACCCATTTTTAACTCAAAAGGGATGCAGTGAAACCGGCAAGTTTCGCTGCATCCCCTTTTTGGTTGTTATTAATGTGTGTTGACGGAATTAGGTTCAGGTGTCTTCCCTAATCAAGGACTTCCTCTTCAAAGGCCCGAAGTGTTTCTCAGTATATCGATATCGTCTGCCGGGCAGCAGTCCGTAGACGGCAGCCACCTCACAAGGTTTATCAAATTTCCACCAGGCTTCCCGGTGTAGTTTGCCGTCTTTGCCCGGAGATAAAATCCTTTCAAAACAATTCATCTTCTCTTAACTGATAAAAATTGGCACTTTTTGGTCAGATTTATCAATTAACCGGCACTTTTAACGAACTCTTAACATTAACTTCATATGAACTTTACAAACAACAGATATAATACAAATCAAGAAATCAAAGGAGGATCACAAACTATGTTCAAAACAAAATTAAAAACTTTAACCTTGAGTTTGAGTTTGGCATTATTTACCCTAACAGCCTTAGTGGGATGTGCTCAATCCCCAGGCCAGCAAGCTGAGACAAAAAACATCACAGCGGCCGGTTCGACAGCTTTACAACCATTGGTTAAGGCTGCAGCAGATGAATTTATGGCTAAGAACGGCGATGTACAGGTTAATGTCAGCGGCGGCGGTTCTTTTACCGGGCTGAATAATGTTGCTGCCGGATCTATAGACATCGGTAATTCCGATGTACCGGTGACAGATGAATTAAAAGACAAGGGCTTAGTCGATCATCAGGTGGCCATTGCCCCATTCTTAATTATTACCAATAAAGATGTAACTGTAGATAATCTTACACAAGCCCAATTAAAGGACATCTTTACAGGCAAAATAGATAACTGGAAAGATATCGGCGGCAGAGACTCAAAAATCTCCATCATTGGTCGGGCCAAGTCTTCCGGCAGCCGCGCCACCATTAAGGAAATTGTCCTCCAGGATGCCGAGTTTACCGATGCTGCCATGGCTCAGGATTCGACGGGCAACCTGATCACTGCCATCAGTCAAACCCCAGGTGCTATTGGATACATCGATGCCGCTTATCTAAATGACAAAATCAAAGCACTAAAGTACAACGGTATCGAATACACTCCCGAAAATGTTTATACCGGTAAGTATCCGGTCTACTCTTACGAGCATATGTACACTAAAGGCAGTGCTCAGGGAGTTGTTAAAGAGTTTCTGGACTATATCTTAAGTTCCGACTTTCAAAACAAGGTAGAAGAAAAAGGCTTTTTATCTATAAACAAAATGAAGAAATAATTATTTAATAAAACCTACCAGAAAAAGAATCACTAACCCGGAGGTGGAGAATGTTACCGCCAAGGCAGTCCTTTGTTCATTTCACTGACCGCATCGCCCGGTATCTCTTTGTTGCCAGTGCATTACTTGTCTCTCTGGTTATCCTTTCCATTATCTGGTTCGTAGGCAACCAGGGATTGGCCACATTTTGGCAGGCCAATCCCGTCGAGTTCTTCACCAGCAGTAAATGGAGCCCGGATAACGGGCACTACGGTGTCCTAACCTTTATTGCCGGTTCCCTGGGAACAACTTTTCTGGCCATCCTCATCGGCGGACCACTGGGATTAGCCGGCGCAGTTTTTTTGGCTAAAATTGCCCCGCCCTGGATGCGCGGGCTAATGCGCCCGGCCACTGAATTATTCGCCGGGATACCATCTGTTGTCTACGGTTATTTAGGGCTGACAATAATTGTGGACATTGTCCGCGTGATCACAGGTTCTCCTGCCGGTTATGGTGTGCTTGCCGCGGGCTTAGTGTTAGCCGTCATGATCTTGCCTACTGTAATCAGTATTTCCGAAGATACCCTCCGTTCACTGCCCGAGACGTATGAAGAAGCATCTTTAGCCTTAGGAGCAACTCGCTGGCAAACCATTTGGCGGGTTTTGCTCCCGGCAGCTGCCCCAGGAGTAATTACCGCAATTATTCTGGCTACGGCCCGTGCCATTGGTGAGACCATGGCTGTCCAAATGGTAATCGGAAATTCTCCCATGTTCCCGAGAACCCTGGTCAACCCAACTTCAACACTAACCAGCAACATTGTAATGGAGATGGGCAATACACCCTTTGGCTCGACCTGGAATAATGCTTTATTTATGATGTCCCTGATTTTATTATTAATCTCCCTGTTGTTAATTGTCCTCGTCCGAACAGCCATCAGAAAGGGGGAAGCCCGATGAATCCCAGACGGGTCGACACTATTGCCACCACTTGCCTATGGATAGCAGCATTGTCGATAATTGCCC
Organism: Thermincola sp.; assembly: GCA_032027005.1. Lineage (GTDB taxonomy): Bacteria > Bacillota > Thermincolia > Thermincolales > UBA2595 > JAVSMW01. The sequence continues at coordinate 267,368 of JAVSMW010000003.1, forward strand.
TGTTGATCTGGTTTTTGCTGTTTATCCTGAGCAGGGGCCTGCCCTATTTGAACGGCAGCTTTTTTACCGGACCAGATGGTGTTGGCGGTCAGCTATTTAATTCCTTTTACATTTTGTTTTTGTCCCTGCTGTTTTCACTGCCAGTCGGATTGGGGGCAGGGATCTACCTTGCGGAATACGCGCCCCATAATAAGTTAACTGACTTGATCAGGCTCAGTACAGAGAGCTTGGCTACAGTACCTTCCATCGTTTTCGGCTTGTTCGGTATGATCATTTTCGTCAATATGCTGGGTTTGGGCTTTACCATTTTAGGGGGTGCAGCAACCCTGGCCTTACTGAACCTGCCGGTATTGGTCCGGACCACTGAAGAATCTTTGCGCGCGGTGCCCGGAAGCTACCGCGAGGCAAGCCTGGCCCTGGGTGCAACAAAATGGCAAACCTTAAGAAAAGTCATCCTTCCCACAGCCCTGCCCGGCTTAGTTACAGGAACTACCTTGGTAGCCGGCCGGGCTCTGGGCGAAACAGCTATCCTGATTTTTACGGCAGGAATGAACGTGTCCAGGTATTTATTTGATACCAGTCCCATGGCAGCAGGAGAAACCCTGGCAGTGCATCTATTCGCCCTTAAATCAAACCCCCTGCCGGGTACCAATGCCGACCAAATCGCTGACGGTACGGCGGCATTACTGATCCTTATGGTTTTGCTCTTCAACCTGCTGCTGGCTCTGCCCAGCCGTTGGCTCCAATATCGTTTAACCGGAAAACAAAAATAGGAGGAAGGTATGAGTGTCAAAATAACAGCAAAAAACCTGGACCTCTTTTACGGGGATCACCAAGCCCTGCAAGACATAAATATAAACATAACCGAAAAGAGTGTTACAGCCTTTATTGGACCATCAGGCTGCGGTAAGTCTACATTCCTGCGCGCTTTAAACAGAATGCATGATCTATTGCCAAATGTGAAAATCTCGGGCAGGATCACCATTGATGATAAAGATATTTATGCCCCGGAAATCGATGTGGTGCATCTGAGAAAAAGGGTCGGGATGGTATTCCAGCGCCCAAATCCATTTCCCAAGTCAGTGTATGAAAATATTGCCTATGGTCCCCGAATCCACGGCGAAAAAAACAGGGTAAAACTAAATGAGATAGTTGAAGCAAGCCTCAGGGGTGCGGCTCTGTGGGATGAAGTTAAGGACCGCCTGCATAAATCTGCTCTTGGACTGTCCGGAGGTCAGCAACAGCGCCTGTGTATCGCAAGACTGCTGGCTGTTGAACCGGAAGTATTATTGATGGATGAACCCACTTCTGCCCTTGACCCTATTTCCACACTGAAAATTGAAGAATTAATCGGAGATCTGAAACAGCAATATACCATTTTGATAGTTACCCATAACATGTACCAAGCCTCCAGGGTTTCAGACAAGACAGCATTTTTCCTGAACGGAGAATTAATTGAAGCAGATGAGACCGGAGTATTATTTACCAGACCGGCTGATAAACGAACTGAAGATTACATTTCTGGACGTTTCGGATAAAGTGAAACTTACTTTAGGTGGAGCTTTTTTCTCCACCTGAAGTTTAGTTGAACTTATCCAGGGGCTAACCGCCACTTATCTCCCGCTTATAGAAGCGGAAGTCTTAGTGGCGGTTAGCCATCGGATAAAGACATCGGATAAAGGAGGGGCATAATTTGACAACTCGCCACCAGTTTGATGAGGCTTTGAAAGACTTACGCTGTAAGATTATTCGGTTGGGCAGTATGGTGGAAACCAGAATTGTCCAAGGAGTAGATTCTTTGGCTAAAAGGGATATGAAGCTAGCTGACCAGGTGATAAAAGGGGACACAGAGGTTAACGACCTGCAGGCAGATATAGAGGAGCAGTGCATGCTGCTGATAGCAACTCAGCAGCCCTTGGCCAAAGACCTGCGTAAAATTGTGACCGGCTTTAAAATTTCTATATATTTAGAGAGAATTGGTGACTTAGCCGTAGATATTGCCAAAATCACCTTGCGCATCGGGGATAGCCCTTTAATTAAACCTTTGATTGATATTCCCAGAATGGCTGCTATCGTTGGTCAGATGATATCCAAGGGTCTGGATTCGTATATCAAGGAAGATGAAGCCTTGGCCCGGGAAATGTCTGAGATGGATGACGAAGTAGACCACCTTTATAAACAAATTTTTCGCGAATTACTGGTCTTTATGATGGAAGACCCAAAAACGATTAACCAAGCCACCTACCTCCTTTTCTTCGCCCGCTTTTTAGAAAGGATGGGGGACTATTGCACCAATATAGCTGAAGAGATATGTTATCTGATAAATGGCAAACGCACGGATTTAAACCAGTAAATTAAAAATTAGCCGCGGATGAACGCGGATACACACGGATAAATATTGGGAAGTGACAGAAAGTGAGTGGTCATTAGTGAGTTAATCTCAGCTTCACTCTTCACTTTCACTCCCTATTTCTATCCGCGTTAATCCGCGTTAATCTACGGCGATTTTTTTAGCAGTTATGACACTTATATTATTTCAACATTAAATTGATTTCAGAAACTCCACCAGATCACTTTTCTCCTGTGGCGTTAGGTTCAGCTTAAAGTGAGTGTTATAATGGTTGATTACTTCAGGCAAAGTGGCAAAACGGCCATCGTGATAAAACCCGCCTTTTTGATGGGTCCAGAGACCGCGTAAAGGTGAGGTCCGATATCTATTGGTCGGTGACCGGAAGGCCTGAAAACCATCGATACCCATTTCTGCAGGAGTGTGCATCGCCCAGCCCGGTTCACTGTACAACGGAGGCACATGACACCTGCCACAGGTGGCTTTGCCGTTAAATAAAATTTCACCCCGCCGGGCAGCTTCACGATTGAAACTGTTCACCGGCGGCTTTGGCGCCGTTAGGGCCAATTGGTAAACATGCAAATCCGGCAGTTTAGCTGTAACTAAATCAGGATTGTTTCTAATGTTCCAATCCCCGGTTTCGACAGCTATTGGGTATTTAGCCGGATTAAACAGCCTTGGATCAAAAAATGTTCCCAGGCCCCTCATTTGGGTATTGGCCACATAGGCATTCCAGTAAGTCACTGATCCCCAGCCGGTCCAGGTGTGCAAGTTAATTCCCGACAGGGCAAATACCGGAGGCAGAAGAGTTGCCGCTGATTTGCCGTCAGGGCGGAACCCCTTCCCGTCTTCCAGCAGCACGGCATCATATTTGCCAGGGCCCCAGCTGGCCAGCACTTTCCTGACTGTAGCCAGATCAACCCCAAGCCGGTCTGCGATAACCTGCAGGTTGGGGGCCAAACTGATAATTGCACCTATATTGAGGTCCCTAGCCGCATATCCGTCAAGCCTGCGGCCTATTCCGGTTGCCAGAGAATCATCCACAGTTGAGTGGCACAAGGCACATTGAATTCCAATGGAAGTTAGCCTGCCCTGTTGGTCAAAAAATCCCGTGACCCCGACCACAGCATTATTTTTCAGAAGAACAAGGGTCGTCGCCGGGTCATCAAGGTTGACCGTCCCTTCCTTGATGGCCTTTACCACACCGCCCGGCAGTGCTTCCGAGTCGACCTTCAACCCTAAAGCCAGGGCAGCCTTAGGGCTGAGACCCGGACCTACCCCGCCCAGCTTTTGTCCGGCAACAGCTTCATGGAGCCTGAGAGTGCCGCCCCAAAAGGCCTGGTCCCCAAAAGTATCATAGCGAAAAGTCCTCTGTCCTTCCGCCAGACTTGTTAAAATATTTTTTTCAAATTCAGGAGACAATTGCTGGGTTTTGTTTACAGGTGATTTGAAAAATATCTTCCATGGGGCAAAGCTTGGAGTTGTATCTCTCCCTAAACTCCAGGCTGCAAGACCAACTGCCAGCATCAAGCCAATTAATAAAGCGGTAATCCTGGTTATAGACTTCATCATCGGATTCCCCCCGGTAGATTTTGTATAACTGTTAGATATTCTTTACCTCAAGGAGGAATACTATGAAAAAAACATGACAAAAAGCTGTCATGTTTTTACGGATTTTTTAAACTGTAGTAACAGATCCCATCCCGCTTCGACACCGTCAGCAGTCCGTCTGCAGTCAATAAATCAAGGTGGGCTAAAATTTCCGATATTGCCAAAAATATTCCATATCCTTTAGAATCCGGATAAATTACTTTCATTAACTGATATGCTGAAATTTCACGACCTCTAATAAGTGATTGATAATGTTCCAGCCGCTTTAGGTGATGTCTTACCAGGTTAGCCGTAATTTCGGCGTTCCCTTTAATTAAACCGCCGTGTCCCGGCAGGACAACCCTAATTGGCAGCTCCGCAAAAAGTTCGACACAATTAATGTATTGGGACAAAACCGGCAAACGCTCCGGAGATCCCTGCTCTTTAGGTTCCATTAGAGGATTTGGAGTAATGTTTTTTAAAATAAAGTCACCGGAAAAATACACTTGATTATCTTCATCAAACAGCCCGATATGCCCGTTGGAATGTCCTGGTACATGGATAATCTTTATTTGCCGGTCCTCATAATCCCAAACTTCACCCCCATTTACGAGAGTGACCCCTTTTTCAGGCAAAATTGGGTCAGGTACAGGGTCTTTGTCTTCAAATATTTCATTTAATTCCTCCTGGGATAAACCTGCTTCCTGCAAAAAAGTCATGCGCTCACCATAATAATCATAATCAGGCTGTAACTTTCTGAATTCGTTCTGATGAACAAATATTTCGGCACCATTAATTCCGTGCAGCCAGTAAGCTAAACCGCAGTGATCATTGTGGTAATGGGTCAAAACAATGCGCTCTATCTCTTCAGGTTTTACACCCTCCCTCTCTAAGCCGGCCAACAATACCTCTTTGGCTTCGTCAGTCTCACACCCCGGATCAATCAGAGTATAGGGTTTTTTCTTTATTAGATATGAATTGGTGGGCCCTACGGGATAAGGGGTGGGTACCTTGATACGATAGATGTCAAGTGAATTTAAAAATTCATTAATTTCCTGCAACTAAAAATCCTCCCTACTAAAATTTATATCTTTACCATCATTCTATATGAAAGCAGAGAGCCACCTTCTGCGGCCGCAGCGGAATCCCAGTCCACCAATTCTCTGAACTTCGGTATTTCCAGCAAAAGTCCGGCTGCCTGGCGGGCACATTCGACAAACTCGGGATTGATCAGATCAGACCTGTCTAGCAGTGGGCAGGCATAGCTTTGATTTGAACCTGCCAGGACCAAATAATATTGTCCTTTGAGTGCAAGTATCTGAAAAGGAAACAGCCGGCAATTAACCGGTCTCTGCTCCCGTGGGCATGGCTCCACACACCTGATTTGAATACAGCCCGCATCTCCGCCCCACTCCGGTGGATAATCATAGACTTCACCTGTGAGCGCCCGATTTCGCTGCCACTGGGCAGCAAGAGGAAATACAGCCTCTTCCCCGGGAATCAGCTCCATGCCGCCTTCTGTGTCATCCGGAAACTTATAGCAGCAGCAAATTTTGCCGCACAACTCGCCACAGTCCAGCAGTGCCATGGGGTGCATATCTAATAGTTGGTAAACCTTATCAAATACAATTATATAGCACACCCCCTTCCAGTTGTATATCATTTTCTCAACCAGCCTTATTTGCCGATACCTCAGACTTTTGCAGGGTTTTGTGGGTCTCAGGGAAATTAATGGTCAGAATCAAAGTTAGCACAGCCAGGACAAAAACGGCCATGTAAACATTATGCAGCGAGATGGCCAGCCCTTCCCGCATTACTTCAAGGGCACCCTGGGACAAACTTTGCCGCTGGTTCGGATCAAGCAGTATGGTAGTTGCGTCCAGCCCCGATGAAAGCTGAACTTTGCCGGCATTAGTCTTCAGATAGCCGCTCATGTAACTGTTCAGGATACTCCCGAGGAAAGCCGCTCCCAGGGTATTGCCCAAAATTCGCATAAACTGATTGGATGCCGTGGCTGCTCCTCTCATCTGCCAATCCACCGAATTTTGAATTGAAAGTGTGGAGGTAACGGCAGTCAGCCCCATCCCATTGCCGATAAAAAAGGCACTTATGGCGGCATATAGAGGCCCTTGTTGGGGATGCAGATTAACCAGTAAAAGCGACCCTAATAGCAGCATTACGCCACCGGCTGCGGCCGTCTTCCGCGGACCCAGCCTCAGCATTAACCGTCCTGTAACACAGGCGGTAGCAGGCCAGCCAAGAGACATGCCGCCGATGGCAAACCCGGCCGCCATGGGGGAGCCCCCCATAATACCCTGAACATAGGTAGGCAGAAATGCCGTGACCCCAATCATCACTATCCCTGAAGTGAGAGACGCCAGGTTTGGGACAGCAATTAACCTGTTTTTCCATAACATCAATGGCATCACTGGTTCTGTGGCCCTGCCTTCATGGAAGATGAAAAGAATCATACCTGTCAAAAACAATGTCCCCAGCACCAAAATCCGCATGGAATCCCAGGCCCAGGTTACCCCGCCCTGAATCAAAACAATCATCAGAGAGCTTATGGTGATAAATAATAAACCGGAACCAAGATAATCGATGCTTGGATTCCTTTGTTCGATTTTTTCATGAAGAAATAAAGATACTCCTATTATCGCCAGGATGCCCAGGGGAATGTTAATCCAAAAAACCCAGGCCCAGCTGGTATATTGCACAAAGATCCCGCCCAGAGCCGGACCAATCACAGCCGATACCCCAAAAACAGTGGAGATATAGGCCTGAACCCTGGCCCGTTCCCGCAAGGGATAGATGTCTCCTACGATGGTCAGAGCTATTGGATGGACAGCCCCTGCGCCAATGCCCTGAATGAACCTGAATATGATGAGCATATTCATTGATGGTGCCAATCCGCAGGCCAGACTGCCGGCGAGGAAAATTAGGACCCCAGTGACAAAAACCGGCTTACGGCCAAACAGATCAGCCAGTTTGCCATAAATGGGGATACTGACCACCTGGGTAAGGAGGAAGGCCGAAAACACCCAGCTTAATAAGGAAAACCCGCCTAAATCCGCCACTATACTGGGCATGGCTGTTGAGACAATATTAATTTCGATGGCTGTAATAAACATCCCCACCAGGAGACTTAACAAAACCATGGAGTTATTGGTTTCTTTCATCAGATATCTCCTTGAGCAGCTTCTTCAGAAAATCCTGCTCCAGTTTATAATGTGACATCAGGTATTCCTTAATCAAATGTCTTTTCTCCGGGTACAATTCTTTAGCCTTTTCAAATCTCTCATTGAAATTACCCAAAAAAGCATTTAATTTCTCCAGACGTTCCTGAAGTGCGGGCTGCAGTTCGTCCTCATCTAACAGGTACCTGCCGGCCAGACCCAGAGTCAGCTCGAAATAGTAATACTCGTTGTTAGCCAGAATCTGCCGGGAGGTCTGCTTAAACAGCAGGTCCCCTTTGTCTGTAATCTGGTACCTTTTTCTGGGAGGCATATTGCCTTCTTTCTCAGTCGTGAACTCCAGTAAACCTTTTTTACATAACCTGTCTAAGACCTGGTAAACTGTAGGCCCGCCGATCTTGACCCACTTTCTGATCCCCTTCTCTTCTATCCTTTTTTCCACTTCATAAGCATACGATGGTTTTGATTTAATTAAATTTAACAGAATTATCTCGGCATTGGAAAGTATAGGCCTCACCACCTTACTATGTAACATACTACTATTACCAATAGTGGTATTATACTAAAAAACCCCAGGATAATCTAGTCTTTGTCAGTAAATTAAGCAAAAAAGGCACCTTAGTCAGTGCCCTTTTGCGCTACAACAGCATAAAATTGCTCTCCTATGTCCATCCCCCGCACATTTTTGAAGCCTAGGTCTTGAACTATCTTTTTAACATCGCCAATATCAAGTCTATGGTCAACAGGTGGGCCATAGGAACTCTCTACTTTCTTCCACTCAATAATGGCTACCCTGCCCTGCCCCGTAGTAATCCTTTTCGTTTCTTGCAGAAAGCTTGTAATGTTTTTGGCCTCATGCATGACAAGGCATATGAAAGCAAAATTTACTGTTTCTTCTTTAATCTTGAATTCGTTTTCCCCGGAATTTACAAGTCTGATATTCCGGGTTCCCAGATCTGCCGCCCTCTTTTCCACTTCCGCCAACATTTCCGGCGAAATATCCATGGCATAGATCAGCCCCCGGGGACCAACTATTTCCGCTGCCGGCAAGGTGAAATATCCGATTCCGCAGCCGATATCAGCCATAATATCACCTTCCTGCAGACCCACTTTTTTAAGGGTTTCAAAGGGTGGAAGGATTTTTCGTCTTTCTGCACTGTCAAGCTTGCGTCGCTTCGTTACATCAAACTTATGTTCCATAAACTCTCATGCCTCCGAAAATTAAAAGGTTTCAGCAACCTGCTTAATCGGTCCTGCAGCACCAAAAAGAACCCAGCAAATTAAGACTGTTTAACCAAACAGTCAGTTATATTAATTTCAGGTAGAACATTCAATGGTCGAAGCAATCTCTTGCAGAGTCTGGCTTTCCGAGATAAACCGTTCTACAGATATAGCTGCCATCGCTCCATCCCCAACGGCTGTGGCAACCTGTCTCAGAGAGGTTACCCGGATATCCCCGGCAGCAAATATCCCAGGTACAGATGTCTCCATTTTATTGTTAACTATGATATGCCCCTGCGCATCTAATTCAATAAGATCCCTTAAGAAATCATTGTTGGGCCTTGAGCCAATAGCAACAAATAACCCATCAACTTTCAGCTCATTCACAACTCCACGCTCTAAGTCTTTTAAGAACAGGCCGGTTAATCCGCCATCACCCAGGAATCCCTGGATAACAGTGTTATAAATGATTGAAATCTTCTCATTGGCGAATACGTGTTCCTGTAAAATCTTGGTCGCCCTCAGACTCCCACGCCGGTGAATCAGATAAACATGTGAGGCAAACTTTGATAAATACATTGCTTCTTCAACTGCTGTGTCCCCGCCGCCGACGACGGCCACAACTCTGTCTGTGAAAAAGTTGGCATCACAGACTGCACAGTAAGATATCCCTTTGCCCCGGTATTCTTCTTCACGGGGTATGCCAGTTTCGGCAGTTTTATGCCCGGTTGCCAGGATAACTGCCCGGCATTGAAAAATTTCATCACCACAGACAACTTCTTTATATGAATTATTAGAACGAATGGCATCTGCCTTTATAAGGGTCCGGATTTCCAAGCCGAATTCCCTGGCCTGATTTTCCATCACCGAGATCAGCTCGGAGCTGCTTGATCCATTGAAACCAGGAAAGTTTTCAATTTTATCTGTTGTGATAATTTGCCCTCCAAGCGATTCAGCTTCTAAAAGGACGGTCTTGAGCCTGGCCCTGGCGCAATAAATTCCCGCACTTAAACCGGCCGGGCCGCCGCCGATAATTACCACATCATATCCCTCATGCCTTTTAAAAACAGTGTTTGCTTCGTGTTTTTCCCCCAGGGTTTCCTGAATATATTTTGTAAAGGCATTTTGACTAAGCCAAATCTCTTTATTTATTAATTTTCCATTTACAAAAACATTAGTCGAGGACTTTACACCAAATGCCTTGCCTTCCGGGGTGTCTAAAGTAAATTCCTCATACCTGACGGCTTCCCCAAATTTTGTCTTGATCATGCCGGCCGCTTCCAGGGCCAGTTCGCAGGAACCTCAGCTAGGGTCACCGCTGTGGACAACAGTCACTACTACTTCTGAAGCGCTCATTCTATCCCCTCCCCTATTATCAATAATACCCCCACGGGGTATTATTGTCAACGGAAATCATTATTTACTTACCAATTTTCAACTCCCCAGGTCCGCCTTCCTGCCAGACAGTTACAAATATTTTACCATCTTCCCTATACCCGCGGACTAACTCACAGTGCCTTAAGGTGGCAAAATTCTTTTCTAACTGCCACTTTGCCAGGCTAAACTTCCGCATAATCTGCTCATGGGTAACAGGCCCTTCATCTTTTATATAGTTGTAGATATCCCGCTGTAATTCGGTTAATCCGTCAGTGCCAGTCTGACCGGCCATCTGACGGGACAGTTTGGCGCTGTATACCGCTGTCACGTCGCAGGTCCTGGGAGGCTCAATAGCCTCTATGTAGCAGTCCTCACACAGTATCTGACCCATATGCTCACATTGTTCCCCGGCCGGAATTTCTTCTTTGCATCTCTCACAAATCACCTCAATCACCCTCCTAACCTTAATTACATTATAGGCCTAACTCTGCAACCCTACAAGCAAAAGAACTAAATCACATATTCTGACAAAAGGAAAACAGTTGTTCTTGTAGAATCTTAAGAACGACAAAAAATTACAAATCTTTGGATTTTACAAAGGAGGAGACCGGTGGGTTGGTTTAGTGTAGCTTCAATATTGCTGTTTACTGCCCTTATCATCCGGGCAGTTATAAAGATAATAGCGTCTAAGACCGGAAAACTTCGGCAGTACATGTTGATTGTCATATTTTCCATTCATATAGCGGTTATCATTTATCTCGGTTTGAATTAGCAGCAATTTGCCAAGCAGGAAATCCTCCAAGCAGGAAATCCTGCTTTTTTATTTAATTAGCCATCGGATAAAGTGAAACTTACTTCAGGTGGAGTTTTGACTCCATCTGAAGTTTAGTTGAACTTATCCAGGGGCTTAGCGCCACTTATCTCCCGCTTACAGAAGCGGGAGTCTTAGTGGCGGTTAGCCATCGGATAAAATATAATTCATTCTGTGGAAAAAGAAGGTTTTTGGGCGATATTTGTAGAATTACCACCTATATGGCAATAACAGCAAGGAGGTCATCTTATGCTCAGAAGAATAAGAAATAGTATGCAATTAAAGTTAGTAGTTTTTATTGTGTTCCTGTTTATAATGTCTATGGTTGTCAATACATACATAACGGTACAAAGAGAAAATAAAAGCTTAAAAGCTGAATTGGAAGACAAAGGAATAATGGTTGCCACCAGTTTCGCCGGGTTTGCCGGGCAGGCAATGGAACAGCAGAAATATGACGAAATTAAGGAAGCAATGAAAGAACTTCAGAAGTCAGATGATGAAGTAAGGTACATTGTTTTAGTTGACCGGGATGGCAAGGCTCTGGTGCATACTGATCCCGCCAGAGAAGGCAAGTTATTTAATGACGAAGTTGGCATCAAAGCAGCCCAAGCATCGAAACCTCTTGCACAGCTTTACAAGCGAGACACCGGGGAAATGCTGTTAGATTTGTCCTCACCTGTTATGGTGGACGGAAAGCAGGCTGGCAGTGTGAGAGTTGGTTTTCCCATTGAGCTGCTGAATGAGGCTAAAAGGCAGGCCGCCTACTTCGCCTTAATTTTGTCAGCAGTTATGTTTTGCATCATCATTTTAGTGGTTATCCCGGCCTTGAGAGCCCTGGTCAAACCCGTCAAAGCTCTGATAGCTGCTACTGAAGATGTGGCTCAGGGAGATTTTACCCGGCAAATTGTAGTCAATACCGATGACGAAGTCGGCAAACTGGCCAAATCCTTTAATCAAATGGTAATGGCGGTCCGGGAATTAGTTGGGGAAGTTGTAAGCACCAGTAAAGAAGTGCTGATCGCCAGCGACCAGTTATCTCTTAACTCCCAGGAAGCTGCCCAATCTATCCAACAGGTAGCTGCGGCCATTGGAGACGTTTCCAAAGGCAATAATTCGCAGACCGAACAAATTAATGAAATTGCCAAAACCACGGATCAATTGGTCACTGCTATAGAACAGGTAGCTGCCGGTTCAGTGGAACAGTCCCATAATGTTCAGATTACGGCAAGTACCGTTAACCAGATGGCCATCGCTATTGAAGATGTGGCAGCCAATGCTCAGACAGTTTCAGCCAGCGTGGCCGAGGCATCCGGCATGGCTCAAAAAGGTGGCCGAACAGTAACTGAAACTATCGACGGAATGGACAGGATTAAACAGACCGTTTTTGAATCCGCCAACAAAATCAGGGATCTTGGTGAACAATCCCAACAAATCGGGGAAATTATCCAGGTAATTGACGGCATCGCCGAGCAGACCAATCTGCTGGCGTTAAATGCTGCTATTGAAGCCGCCAGAGCCGGGGAACATGGCAAGGGTTTTGCCGTAGTTGCCGATGAGGTCAGGAAACTGGCTGAACGCAGCGGTAAAGCCACAAAGGAAATTGCGGAACTAATTAATTCTATTCAAAAAGGAACAGAAAACGCCGTAGCTGCTATGAGCGCAGGAACCAAAGAGGTTGAAAAAGGAGCGGAATTAGCTAAAGACGCCGGAGCCGCTCTGCAGGAGATATTAAAAGCAATTGAACAATCTGTGGAACAAATCGAAAACATATCGGCAGCAACTGAAGAAATGGCAGCCAGCAGTTCCGAAGTAGTGAATGCTATGAGTAATGTGGCCGGGATAACCCAGCAAAACACTGCCGCCTCTGAACATATGGCAGTCAGAAGCGGCGAAGCAAATGACGCCATCCAAAACATTGCGGCGATTTCTCAGGAAACTGCCGCAGCCACCCAGGAAGTTAATGCATCAGTGGAGGAAATCACAGCAACTACAGAAGAAATCTCGGCCTCAGCCGAAAATCTTGCCCAAATCGCCCAAAAACTCGATCAAATAACCGCCAAGTTTAAGATTTAGCTGTTTAGCTGAACAGGGGGATTCCCATAATAGAACTTATGGGAATCTCTTTTTTTACATTTTTTATTAAAAAAACTTTACACAAATACCCCCATGGGGTATAATGTTCTTTAGAAGGAGGGACATCACATGATAACTGTTACTGCCAAAGCAAAAGAAGAATTAACCAAAATTCTTAGTCAGCAGAATGCTGAGATGCTGAGGGTCACCTATGGAGGGGCAGGCTGAAGCGGCCCAAGGTTTGATATGACTTTGGAAAAGTCAGCACATGAAAATGACAGGGTTTTTGATAATGATATTTTCAAGGTGGTCATTAAAAAGGACTTTGACCATCTTTACGAAAACCTGGTAATTGATTACGTTAATGGATTTCTCGGCAAAGGCTTTACTATTTCGGAAAATGGCAAAAGCTCCAGCTGTTGCTAGCAAAAACTTTTTTAATGCTCGATTTTGGCGTGAAGGTTCTGGGAATACACGGAAAATACTTGAAAAAAATTAGCCGCGGATAAACGCGGATTAACACGGATAAAAATTGCTAAACTGTATCCGCGTTCAATCTGCTCTAATCCGCGGCCAATTAATTTTATGAAAAATTATTTCTTGGTGTGGTCATCATGGCATGACACACAATTCATTTTACCCTGTTCGTTGTCCAGGAGGCTGGTTTTACCGGTATGACAGCCCATACAGCTGGCGTAGTCAGCAGAAGCGGCAATCTTGGAAATAGGCATTTTGTCAAGCATATCATTCAGCTGTTGGGCGACATAGGCTGCAGTGTCACCACTTAATTTTGCACAGCGGTCTTTTTTCTCATCGGAATTTACTTTTGCATTGGCCGCATCACACCAAGTAGAGACTGAGGCATGACAAAGTGGAGACTTGGCTACAGTTGTTACCTGGTTTTTAAATTTAGCGATTCCATCTAGCTTGGTGGAGGGGAAAGGAAAAGTCTGGTACCAATTCATCAGATTGTCAATCAAGTCGCTGTTCACACCGAGTGCCATACTCATTACTTGAGTAGCTCCATTAATGGCTCCACATAAAGTTCCCCATGAACCCACGCCGCCTGCACCATATTTAAACATATCCAGCGGTACAGTTTTCCAAGGGCTACCCGGGGTTTTTGCTAATTCCGTAATTAAGGCCACCGCTGCACCATACATACAGCCGCCTTTCATGTAATTATCATATCCAGCTTTTCTTACAGCTTCAACATCCAACTTTTGATATTTCCAGGGCAGTGCTTGCGCCACTGCGCCGGAATCAGGTGAGGTGGTAATTTTTACTGTTCTGCTGGCGGCGAGCCAATCGACTGTAGCTCCAAGGTTTTCCGAAACTAATCGAATCGGAACCATGGTTCTGCCGTTGATAATCTGTGCTGGAACGTCCCCAACAATTTTATTTCCGTTAATCTGCACAGTCACAGGTTCATTGGAAAGAGCCGGTTTAGCATTAAGCAACCCACTTGTCGCTACAACCCCAACTGCAGCGGCGCCTAAGCCTAAGGCTTTCCTCCTGGAAATACCCTCTTTTTTTGGAGTTTCCTCAACCAAATTTTCTTTTTCTTTTAACATTTTTCATAACCTCCAACCTTTTTCATTTTTCCAATTACCTTGACCTGCCTGCAACGGAAACACCAATATTATTGTGATAAAACTAACTATCACAGTTAGCCTTAACAGCGACCTCTTTGTTAATTTCACTGGTGACCTTCCTGAATTCACTTAAACTTTTGCCAAATGCCTTACCGATTTCCGGCAGTTTCTTTGGGCCAAAAATCACAAGGAAAACCACAAGAATAACATCACCTCCCTAATTTACGCCAACTGTGAAAATGCACTATCAATTTCCATTGCAGGGCGAGTGGCCGACACTTAAGTGAAACTTACTTCAGGTGGAGTTTTTATCCACCTGAAGTTTAGTTGAACTTATCCAGGGGCTTAGTGCCACTTTTCTCCTGCGGCGCAGAAAGCAGGAGCCTTAGTGGCACTTAGCCATCGGATAAAACAAGGGTCAAATGTCCTATTTTTATAGTACATTCGACACAAACCATTTTTTACCTGCTAATCCATTATATTTTTTCGAAAAATTTTTTAATATTTACGTATTTCAATTTTTATACCGAATTATATAAGCATTTACGGTTATATATATGTTTTCCTTTACTTAATATGATTGAAATCAGCATCTAAGTGGAATTATCCAAGATTGACTCCAGGATGGGCATTTATTGATTAGATTCGTCTTTAGAAAGAAAAAAGAGGCTGTCCGCCTCTGATAGTTCCAACATTGTCCATTTATATCCGGGGGTTTTTTATCATATCAATAAAATTGAGGACAAGTTTCAGGTCTTGCTCCTCAAGTGTACATATAGATCCAATCACAGCCTGGACTTGCGGGTTTTGCAGCAATTCCCTGAGCTCCGGGCTAACGGCCGCAATTACCCCATCCACATCCGCCCTGTCCAGAATCAGATAACATACCGAGACTCCCAAAGCTTCAGCCAGTTTGCCAACAGTTTTTAGCGAAGCATTGGCTTTGCCGAGTTCTAACTGGGCTATTAGCCCAGGAGAAACACCGGCCCGAAGAGCCAGCTCTTTTTGCGTTATTCCCTTGAGCTTTCTGACAATCGAAAGCTTGGCGGGAAGACCGGAACTTTTATGATTGGTCATTAAGACCCCAATCGGCACACAGAAAAACCTGGCTAACTGCTTGACAGTTTCCAGCGAAGGGGGAACTGCATTTCTCTCAATTTCGCTCAAATACGTAAGGGAGAGGCCGGTAATCTCACTGACTTCCTTTAGTTTAAGGCCGCGCTCTTCCCGCAAAGCCCGTACCTTGTCTCCCAACAAAAGGTCAGAAGTATTTTTGACAGGTTCGTTTTTCTCCTCCATGGCAATTCCCACTTTCGTAAATAATCATCCATCAAACCATCATTTTTTTATTATAAGGGCCGTAACCTCGAATTTCAAGGTAGTAGCGATTTGCCATCGGTTAAAGTGAAACTTACTTCAGGTGGAGTTTTGACTCCATCTGAAGTTTAGTTGAACTTATCCAGGGGCTTAGCGCCACTTATCTCCCGCTTATCAGAAGCAAGAGTCTTAGTGGCGGTTAGCCATCGGATAAAGTGCCTAAAAAATTACCTAAAAAATTGACTAACTGCTAATTTTTATAGTAAGATAATAACAGTTTGGAAAGGAGTAGCATAATATGGAAGAATTCTTAACTGCCCTCTTTTTGGTTACCATTGCTGAAATGGGGGATAAAACACAGCTCCTGGCCATGGCTTTTGCCACAAGGTTTAATGCCCGGGAAGTCTTGACCGGAGTATTTATTGCAACTGTTTTAAATCACGCCCTCGCTGTGGCCTTGGGAGAATTTTTGACAGTCAGGGTTCCGATTTCTTATATCCAGTTGGCTGCATCTTTTTCATTTATCGCCTTCGGCCTGTGGACTTTAAGAGGTGATAAACTTGAGGGTGAATACAAAAAAAGAACCCGCTTTGGTCCTATCGGAACTGTCAGTATTGCTTTTTTTATTGCCGAACTGGGGGACAAGACCCAGTTGGCGACCATTGCCCTGGCCGCCAAATACCATAGTCCGGTTTATATTTTAATCGGTACCACGATTGGTATGTTAGTTGCTGATGCGCTGGGTATTTGGTTTGGAGTCCAGATGGGCAGAAAAATCCCCGAAAAAGTTGTCAAAGCAGTATCAGCTGGAATTTTTATTATGTTCGGAATTATAGGGCTGTACTCTAATCTCCCGAAATCTTTTATCAGCACCTGGAGCGTAATTGCTTTTGTCATAGTCATTTGCGCTTTAATATATGGTGCAATTAAAATCTCTTACAGCAATGACAGGTTTCTCCGCGAAAAATAGGGTGATCTTTGGGTCTTTATCTTATCGTAAGACTCCCACTTCTATAGGTAGGAGTGGTTCTCCGTACTCCGCTTCGGTGGGGGTTAATTCCCCCACCGAAGTCTCGTTGTTCAACTTTAGTTGTCACTATCCTTAATTATTAAACCCGAAACTTCGCAACAGCATTTTGCAGCTCCTGAGCCATTATCGCCAGCTGCTCCGAGGAAGCAGATATTTCTTCGATGGATGCCGTCAGCTCCTCTGTGGAAGCAGATACTTCTTCTGCCGCAGAGGCATTTCCTTCTGAGATCGAGGCAACATTTTGCATAGCCAGATTAACCTCTGTTGCCGATGCCGACATTTCTTCAGTGGCCGCCGTGTTTTCTTCAGTTATGGCGGCCACATTGTCTACGGCATGAGACACTTCTTGGCTGCCGGCCAGAATATCATTAATGATTTCCATAATCTGTTGTACATTTTCACCTGTAGTATTAATTCCGTCCACTATTTCACTCAGTGATTTTCCTGCTTCCTGGGCCAGGGCCACTCCCTGTTCAACTTCAATAGTTCCAACCCGCATGGAATCGACAGCAACCAGTGTGCCATTTTGGATATCAGCAATGAGCTGGGCTATCTCCTTTGTCGCTTTCCCGGATCTCTCAGCAAGCTTTCTGACCTCATCTGCCACCACGGCAAAGCCTTTACCATGCTCACCTGCCCTGGCCGCCTCGATAGCGGCATTAAGTGCCAAGAGGTTTGTCTGCTCGGCGATTTCATCAATAACCTCGATTATTTGTCCTATTTTTTGAGATTCTTCTCCCAGTTCATTTATTTTGTTGGCTGTTTCGAAAGCTGATTCTTTTACCTTAATCATGCCTTCAACTGTTTTCTTCACTGCTTTACCGCCATTTTCAGCAATCACGCCACTCTGCAGGGCCGCCTGCCGGACATTCTCCATTCCTTCAGCCATGATTTGGATTTTTTGCACCATATCATTTACCTGTTCGGTAGTGGTAATTACATTTTTACTTTGCTCACCTGCTCCAGCTGCCACCTGGTGAATGGACTGGGCCATCTGATCCATTACCTGCACAATTTCCGTTACGCTTTGGGCCTGATTGGCAGAATCCTTGGCAACCTCTCCAATGGTGTTAGCAACTTGCTGGGTTGCCTTTGAGGCCTCTTCGGCATTTGATGATAATTCTTCACTGGTCGCTGCCACAGACTGGCTCGTAGCGTTAATTTGGTTAATTATACCACGGATATCATCCATCATCTTTTTGAAGGCCTGAGCCAAAGTACCCAGTTCATCAGCCCGGTTTATTTGGACCTCGCAGTTCAGATTCCCCTCTGATGCCTGTCCCATAGCAGCCACCAGTCTTCCAATAGGGGCTGTCAGATCCCGGGCAAATAAGGCCGCCACTATTAAACCAATTACAAGGGCCACAACCCCGGCAATAATTTGCTGCCAAAGCACCTGATTGACCTGATTCAAAACTTCCTCTGTCGCAATAACCGACCCCACTACCCAATCACTGTCGGGCAAATGATAGAAATACATCATCTTTTCCTGACCATCCAGGATATAAGTGCCAACTCCCGCTTCCTCATCATGCATCCTTTTACTTATTTCCGACATGCCAGGTTCCTTGGAAAAGTCCAGATTCATGACTTTGGACGAATCAGGATGGGCAAGTACCAAACCATCCCTGTTACTGATAAAAGTAAAGCCGGTTTTACCAATTTTGGTATCTGTGATAGGCTTGGTCAGCATCTTAAGATTTATTGTAATTCCTGCCACACCTATAGTTTCCACTCCCCGTTCGGCTAGAGTGCCTGTATTGACTACAGGCATCCCTACTGTAACTACAGGCATCCCAGTAATACCAGAAATCATTACTTTACTAAAGACCACCTTCCCTTTGACAGTCTCCTGATACCACTCCAAGTTGCCCAAATCGGTGCCGATAGTAACCCCGTTAAGGCCATCCTGCAGGATCAAGCCATCTTTGGCAGTGATAAAAATATTTTCATACAAACCCCGGCCCAGTTCGAAGCCATCCTGCAATAAACCGGCATTATCCCAATTTATACTTTTGATTTGGGTGGCATTTACATCTTCAATCTGTTTACGAATCGTGGGCTGACTGGCAAACATCTCACCTGTTGCTATGCTATTTTTGATAATTACTCCTAACAAATTTACTTTTTCCTGAACAATTGCATTAAGCTTCTCTTCCGCCCCGGCCTTAAGAATCGAAGATGATTTGTAATAAGAAATAATTGAAATACCGCCTATAACCAAAACCGCCAGGAAGAAAAAATTTAAAAATATTTTGGCAAATAAATTTAATTTTACTTTCCTTGACATCCGCGTCGCTCCCTTAGTCTCATTTTTAATTAATTTGTTAGTTATTCGACAGGAATTTAATTTTCTCCCCCTAATACCTATAATTATTTTAAGAATATTAACCATTAAGCATAGCTTCCTTAGTCTGGCAATTATTCCATCTTGACTTATGCCCTGGTTTTTGCTATCATCAAGATTAAGTTAAAGGGGAGTAACCGGTAGATTCTTCTGCCTTTAGAAGCCAACATTTCGGTGGGTATCACCTGGCTTCGGACTTGTATCATCAAGTGGTGAGACTTTTAACACAAGTGGTTATTTTGCCATTGTGTTAAAAGTCTTTTTTATTTTCCCTTTTTAACGTCAGGAAATTTGTCAAAGGAGCGTGATTTTGCTTGATTTTTCCGATGGCTAATCGCCACTAAGACCCTGGATAAGTTCAACCAAACTTCAGGTGGAGTTTTAAACTCCACCTGAAGTAAGTTTCACTTTATTTGTAAAGAATAAACAGAGCAGATGAAATTTTAATTTGGAGGTTTGTCATGCCATTTAAAAAAGCTGTTTTTTGGACGTCATTTTGGGTTCTGCTTGCCTTAATTTTTGCCGGCGGGGTAAATCATTACCTGGGCCATGACAAGGCCATGGAGTTTCTGGCCGGGTATATGATAGAGCTATCCCTCAGTATTGATAACCTTTTCCTGTTTTTGATGGTCTTCGGAGCCTATCGCATTGATTGCCAGGCCCAGCGCCGGATCCTAAACTGGGGTATCACAGGAGCCGTAATAATGAGACTAATTTTTATCGTTCTGGGCATCGCCATTGTAGAGAAATTCCACTGGATCCTTTATATTTTCGGGGTATTACTTATTTTCACAGGATACAAGATGGCTTTTGGTAAGGAAAGCGATCCATGTATGGAGGATAACTGGGCGGTCAGGCTGTTAAAAAAGTTTATGCCTGTAACCTGTGTGCAAGGTGATAGGTTTTTTACCAAAATTAACGGGGTCACCCACGCAACTCCGTTATTTGTCGTGCTGCTGCTGATAGAAAGTACTGATTTACTATTTGCCGCCGATTCTATCCCGGCAGTCTTTGCCATTACTACAGACCCCTTTATTGTCTACACTTCCAACGTGTTAGCAATTTTAGGCTTAAGATCCATGTATTTCTTCCTTGAGCGGGTTCAGCAGGCTTTTGTCTATGTAAAGCATGGCGTCGCCCTGCTGCTGGCAGTAACAGGGATAAAAATGCTCCTGACTATTTGGCATATCAAAGTGCCAATTCCGGCAGCATTAGGCATAATTGTCTTAATCCTGATTGGCAGTGTAGTCGCTTCCATACTCTTTGGCCATAAAAAGGAGGTCAAGCAAACCTGCGATTTCAATGAATCCGGTGCTGAAAATCAATAACAGCCGAGATTCTATTCCCGTTCAATTTTGCGGAGTTTGCTATTCTCACCTACTGCTACAATAACATCGCCCTCTTTAATTGGCTCATCAGGAGAGGGGTTAACCATTATCTCGTCTCCTCTTTTTATCGCCATGACAGTTATGTCATATTTGGCCCTCAGGGCAGATTGCCTGAGGGTTTTTCCTATAAGTACTTCAGGTGCCACAACTTCCAAAATACTATGCTTGTCCGAAAGATCAATATGATCCAGGACGTTTGATGAAACCAGGGAGTGCGCCACCCGCATACCCATATCACGTTCCGGGTAGACTACTTTGTCCGCCCCGACTCTCTCCAGAACTTTGCCCTGTAGGGCCGTCCGGGCTTTAGCCACAACATACTTGACCCCCAGTTCTTTAAGTAATACAGTTACCAGGATATTAGCCTCAGTATCCTTGCCTATAGCCACAATCACTACATCAAAATTCCTGATGCCGAGTGCCTTTAAGGCATGCTCGTCCTTGGCATCAGCCTGGATGGCGTGGGTAACTTCACCGACTATTTCCTGAATCTTCTCCTGCCGCTCATCAATTACCAAAACCTCATGACCCATCGTGGCAAGCGTTTTTGCCACACTTGTGCCAAAGCGGCCAAGACCTATCACAGCAAACTGCTTCATACCAACCATACACCCTTCTCATGCTTTATTTGGCACACTTCTTATGCTTTATTTGGTTTGGCAATGATTAACTTTATAACTTCCATCCCGACAGTATCAACCTGCTCTAACTTTAGCCCCGCTGTTTCAATATTTTCCAAAGTACGCCTGTTTATGTTGGCCCCGATTAGCCGGACAACCAGCGGATTAAACAGATCCATGAGCATCCCGAGGATTTGCCGGTCACTCCTGATATGTTCCAGAAAAATTAATTGCCCATTCGGTTTGCACACTCTTTGCAGTTCAGCAAAGCCTTTCACCGGGTCCGGTACAGAGCAAAAGACACATGTAGCCAAAATAGTATCAAAGGTATTATCAGGAAAGGCTAAGTTTTGCACATCCATTTCGTATAGCTTTACATTCGGCAGACCTTCGGCCCGCATTCTGGCCTTTTTGATCATCCCCGGGCTGAAATCAATAGCTGTTACGTCACAGCCACGTGGGTAATATTTTAGATTCTGGCCTGTCCCAACACCAACTTCCAGCACTTTTCCGCGGGCATAACCCATTACTTTTTTCCGCGTTTCCTGATTAACCATCTTATCCATGCAGTCATAGAACAGAGAAGTGCGGTTGTACCGTTTTTTGATAATTTCTGTTGTTGTCAAGTTAGATCACTTCCAGTCATCAGCTTCAGTTATAATTAAATATTTTATCATGAATGTCAATATTTGCAAAATAAAAAGGTCCCATATTTTTATGGGACACGTCCGGATAATATAAAATAATCATCAGTTACACTGCTTAAGCTACATTTACTTCGATTACGTTCTGCAAGCAGAGGATTATTATTAATCGTTCATCCAGTTTGGCAATACCCTCAATGTAGTCTTCACTCACACCGGAGGCTATCATCGACGATGGTTTGTCCAGTATAGCACCCGGGATCATCACAACTTCTGAAACACTGTCTACTTCTATTCCTACAATGTTGTCATTTGCCTCTACTACTACAATGCGGGTTCCTGCAGTTCTCTTAACCGGTGGAAGGCCAAATTTCTTCCTGATATTGAAGACAGGTATGACATGACCTCTCAGGTTAATAATCCCGTCAACAAAAGGGGAACTACCAGGGATTTTTGTGGTTTCCTGATAAACTATTATTTCTTTTACTTCGTTGATAGCCAAGCCAAAGGTTTCTGCTCCCAATTTGAACACTACATACTGTATTTCACCGGATTTACTTTTAGTCAAACCCGTCCCCCCTTAAACCCTAAATTGAGCAACAAGATTCTGAAGATCCTGAGCCATAGCGGCCAACTGGTCACTGGAAGTCGAAATTTCCTCAATTGAGGCTGTAAGTTCTTCAGTAGATGCCGAAACCTCTTCTGCGGAAGAAGCATTCTCTTCGGAAATAGCTGCCACGGTTTGCATTGAAGAATTAACTTCCTGGGCTGCAGCAGACATTTGTTCTGTAGCCGCCGTATTTTCCTCAGTGATGGCGGCTACGTTGTTCACCGCATTGAAAACTTCCTGGCTGCTTTTAATAATTACATTTATGACTTCCATTATTTCATTGACCCGGCTTCCGGCTGTTTTAACCCCATCAACTATTTCTCGTAATGAGTGGCCTGCTTCCTGCGCCAGTTTTACCCCTTCTTCCACTTCCTTGGTGCCTATTTCCATAGAATCAACGGCCACTTTAGTTCCCTTCTGGATATCAGTTACTAGCTGAGCAATCTCTTTAGTGGCATGTCCTGACCTCTCCGCCAGTTTCCGCACCTCATCAGCCACTACCGCAAAACCCTTGCCGTGTTCCCCAGCCCTGGCCGCTTCGATGGCCGCATTTAAAGCCAGAAGGTTTGTCTGTTCCGCGATTTCATCAATTACCTGAATAATTTCGCCTATCCGGAGTGAGTGTTCCCCCAGCTCGTGGATCCTCTGGGCAGTTTCAAATACTGCATCTTTTACCTGGAGCATGCCTTTTACGGTTTTGGCAACGGATTGACCCCCACTTTCTGCTGTAATACCGTTTTGCTCCGCGACCTGCTTAACGATTTCCATCCCTTCAGCCATTTTGTCGACCTGTTTGGCCATGTCACCGACGACTGTGGTAGTCTCCATCACATTCTTACTTTGCTCCCCGGCACCGGCGGCGATTTGCCGGATAGAGTCAGCCACCTGATCCATCACCCGCACTGTTGCTGTAACACTCTGGGCCTGACTGGTGGAACCCTGAGCTACCTGCTCAATGGTCTGGGCCACCTGCTGCGTCGCCTTGGTGGCCTCTAAGGCATTTGAGGATAATTCTTCACTGGTGGCGGCCACCGACTGGCTGGTGCTGTTGATCTGGTGGACCATGTTTCTGAGGTTGGCCACCATTTTATTAAAGGCATCAGCCAAATCCCTGATTTCATCCCGGGATTTTACCTGTAACTCTCCCATTGTCAGATCGCCTTCAGCCACGCGCAAAGCTGTCTCGGCCACCAAGCCGGCAGGTTTGGAGATATTCCTGGCGATATATACGGCCAGACCCAGGCCTGCCAGTACCGCAATCACAAGGGCAATTATGCTGGTGTTGCGCCCGGATAGGTAAACAGCTTCACTGTCAGCCACCTTTTGGTCGGCTTTTTTTCTGACAAAATCCATAACGTTTGTCAGAGTTATGGTAGACTCGTCATAAGCTGCCCGCGAATCACCCACCAGTAAAGCAACAGCCTCGGCGTTCCTGTTGCTTTTTACCAGGCTGATTACCCTGTTGTCAAGTTCCTTTGAATTCTCCCAGTGTTCTTGGACTTCGGCAAACAGCTTTTTCCCTTCTTCCAGTATTAGCAAAGACTGGAGTTCAGGAAATTTACTCTCGAACTTTTGCAACTCCGGCTGAAATTTCTTTTCAAATTCAACCATTGCTGCCGCGTCCTGCCTGTAGGCCGCAAAGACATACTGGACCAGGTAAAGTCTGTAATTGCCTTTATCACTGTTCATTTCACCTAGCAGCCGGATCTTATTCATCCAATTTTCGCTGATCTCCTTACCATTATCATTGATTTGTCCGGCCTGAATCAAGCCCATAAATCCTATGAATGCTGTTAGAACGAGAACAACTAGGAAGCTCGCAATTAACTTGGAACCAATTTTAATTTTAATTTTCATTCAACACCCTCCAAAATTTTTGTAAACCTTTACATTACTTGTTCCAATTTACATTTTTTCTCTTCTAATAGAAATAAAAAGACTGCAGTATTATTAGGGATATCACATTCAAAAATAAAGTTAGTGACTTTTCTTTTTAAAACATTTTCAAATCTCTGAATGATTATATCTCTTGACCCTTCAGATATGGCTTTACGATAATTGGAAATCAGCTTGGCCTGATCACTCTGCTTCCTGATTAAATTTAATTCCGACATCCTTAGGTAGCCTGACCACTCTATAAAAATAAAATAATCAGAAATCTTCATTTCAATCTTCTCGGCGCCCTTACCATATAAATCTTTAATTGTTTTCTTTACCTCTGCTAACAAGACATGCTTCAGATAAGCCATTTCCGCCGGTTCCACAGCTCTCCGCCACCTCCTTTTCCTAAATATTATTTAGCTGACCCGAAAAAAACAAAAGACATCCTGTGACACCATTCAGTCCCTGCAGGACCGGTTGGAATCAGGATGTCAATAATGGTAGTACAATAATCTTGTTATTGCATTACCATTTTTTTATTCGTAATTATGCTTTTCAAGCCCCAAGACAAACATTTGGAAATCAAAGCTGTGCTTACGGTTTATGCCTAGTATAGCAAATTTACAGCATCACAAGATGACATTTATCCTGTAATTATATTATATTTCAATTACATTTTTGTTATTTTTCCATCATATTTCAACATTTTTTACTATACTACCTATTTTCCCTAATTTGATTAAATCTGTAGCCAACACCCCGCACAGTTTTTATATAACATGGGTTGGCCGGATCATCTTCAACTTTTTCCCGCAAACGTTTAATCAGGGCATTTAAAACCCCTTGGTCCTCATTGTAGTCTGTCTCCCATATATGCTGAATCAATAGTTCTCTTGTCAAGACCTGGTCACGATTAGCAGCCAACAGCCAGAGTAAATTAAATTCTTTGAGAGTCAACTCCAGTCTACGACCCCCTTTTGCCACTGACCGGGCAGCCCTATCGATAATAAAGTCTGAAATAGTGATAACATTCTGGGGCGCCGCAGTGCCTTTTGCAGTCCTCTTTAAAATCGCTTTTATTCTTAATAACAGCTCGTCATTAAAAAAAGGCTTTGTCAGATAATCATCACTACCAAGAGTAAATCCCAGGATTTTATCGTTGATGTCTCCCTTGGCTGAAATAAATATCACTGGCACATCGTTGGTTTCACGAATTTTGCGGCAAACTTCAAAACCGCCTATATCTGGCATCGTGATATCTAATATGACCAAGTCGGGCTGAAAACCAAGAAAATTATCAAGTACCTTGCGGCCGCAATCCACAGCCATTAAGATAAATCCTTTTCTTGTAAGATAACCATTAACTGCCTTAAGTATTTTTACATCATCATCAGCCAAAAGGATTTTTTTAGGATTCATTGGTAAAAACTCCCTTAAGCAAGATTATTATCCAAATCAGGTTGTAAAGGTAAAAACACCGTGAAGGCTGCCCCTTCACCTTCCCTTGACTCGATACTTACTGACCCGGTATGCAAATCTGCAATTTTTTTTACCATCGCCAGCCCCAGCCCAGCACCGCCGTCTACCTTTGCAGGGCCGGCGGTAACCTGATAAAAAGGTTCAAAGATTTTTTCCTGCTCACCTGCAGGTATCCCAGGCCCTGCATCAATAATCCTGATAGTAATTCCAGGCACAGGATTACAGACATCTTTAACATAAATTTTAATGCTGCTGTTCCTGGGACTAAATTTTATGGCATTTGTCAATAGATTGGAAATAAGCTGTTCTATCAGTTTGCTGTTAGCAATAATAGCTCTCCTGCTGCAAACATCGCATTTGATGCTGATTTGCTTAGACCTGGCCAAAGCACCCACCTTTTTAATAATACCTCGAAGTACTCCGCTAATTTCCACGTCGGCCAGGCTGAAAACAACTTTTCCTGCTTCGATTTTGGAAAAATCCAGTAATTCATTGATTAAGCCCAGTAGCTCTCGGGCGCTGCCCTGAATGTCCCTTAAATATTCCAACTGAGTTGGGTTAAGTTCGCCTAAAGCTGTTGAGAGCAGTGCATCTGTTAACAATAATATTGATGTCAGAGGAGTCCTTAATTCGTGACTCATGTTGGCCAGGAATTTTGACTTGTAGTTACTGACTTTTTTGAGTTCATCATTAATTTTTATTAAATCCATACTTTTTTTTAACAACTCGGCTTGTGCCATTTTCTGTTCTGTTATATCTCGCAGGATGGCGGTAAAGTAAAAAGCATTTCTGTTTTCCCATTTATTTACCGAAATTTCCAGAGGAAAAAATGTTCCACCCTTTCTCAATCCTTGAGCTTCTCTGACTTGGCCTGTTATTTTTATTACTTCGGTTTGGGCGGCCCGTTTAATTCCCCGGGCGTGCTTGTCACGCACCTCACCTGGTATAATCAAGTCTATGGAATGCCCCAATATTTCACTATCTGCAAAGCCAAACATTTTTTTGGCTCCAATGTTCCAATAAATCACTTTACCTAAAGAGTCTGTGCAGATAACAGCATCACTGGAATTCTCCACAACCGAAGAAAAGCAGGCCCGCTCAAGTATGCCGGTGTCCAGGTAAACCGGCTTCTCTTCACTGCCGCCTTCAGAACTTCTCAGCCTTTTCAACAAAATTGACCACCCTTACGCCCTAATTACAATTTTCGTACTAATTCGACATATAATTAAATAAATCCTCCTGATTTCCAGATTATTCCCTAATAAGAACTCTGGCGCATTCAGATGAAAAATATTAAAATATTAGTGACATTTCAAAACTAACCAAGGAGCGAGAGGATGCAGGAGCAGTTATTAGAATATTTCCGGGAATATGCGGGTCAGGCAGTATTAATAAGTATTCTTATTAATACTATTGTTGCTGTTCTGGGTATTCTCCCGAGTTTTTTTGTGACAGGAGCCAATATCGCCTTTTTCGGCTTTTGGCCGGGGATGCTTGTTTCTATGGCCGGTGAAATAGTCGGTGCCGCGGCAGCATTTTATCTGTATCGCAAGGGCTTGCGGCAATTATCAGCGGCCGGGTTGGAAAAGTACCCGCGGATTAAGAGATTGCTTTACAGCACAGGCTGGGAGGCCTTTTATCTTATTTTAGCACTGAGGATTTTACCCTTTATTCCTTCCGGTCTTGTAACCTTTGCCGGGGCTATGGGAAGAGTCTCCATCACCGTTTTTCTGGCAGCCAGTACATTAGGCAAGGTTCCGGCCCTATTTATTGAATCCCTGGCAGTTTATCAGGCAATGAAAATAAGTTGGCTGTGGGAGGTCATGATACAATTAACATTAATCGTCCTGATATATAACCTCTGGAAAATACGGCAAAGGTGAAGAAGATAATGCCCCATATAAAATAGAAATCGGAAAGTAACTAATCAAAATGAACCTAATGGTTCACTAAATACCATTTATCAGGAAATTTGATCGGTTTAGTACCATGGTTACCAGTTAAACGNGCAGTGATTCCTTTTTTATGCTAAAAATTTTACACTAAAAAACCATCTTAAAGCCTTGATATTATTAAGTTTTTATAATTTACTTTCCGAATCTAAGTTCATATACCTTATACGCATTTTCAGGATAGGACTGACCCTTAAAGATAAACCGCCGGTCCCCGTAATTGAGTTCAACTGTGGGAGTACTTTTCGTCCCCTCGACACAATAGTTAACCACTTCAGCTCACCTCACACCACAACAGTCAGAGTATAGAAAGAATATTTGTCATCTATTTTTTCAATTTGATATTCAATAGGCCCTGCCGCCTTGCGGGCTATCTGCACTAAGCCCAAACCGGCCCGCCCATATTCTTTGTCCAGCTCGTCCCGCAGAATTTTTCTGTAGTAATCATTTAGTGCTTCCAAATCCATGGATAGAATAATATCTAGCTTTCCCTGCAGTCTCTCAACATCTTCATTAAAAATAATGTTGCCCGAAGTGATACAGTACCCCAGCCCTGTCTGGGAAATAGCGATAACTCCTGACTTGGCCAACATATTATAGTCATCTGAACCTTCCTTGGCAATCAGGTAATTCCTGATATTTTGTGTTTGCTCAACAAAAGCAAAGAAGGCAGAACTAATCTTGCTTTTTGTCACCTGTTGATTTAACAGCCTTTGCTTCAAGGCTTCTCCCAATTCCTCGATCAGGCTTTGAGAAAAAGCGCCCGAAAAAATCAGCTCAATATTCGATTCCTTCAATATTCGCTGAAGTCTGTAAATACTGCTTTCTATCATTAAATACCCCCGCTTCCAGATACCAGGGCCAAACCTGGGTAATAATTCAAAGATGGCCAAATTGTTATTTTTCGCCACTTTTTGATTATTTTCGACATCTTCTTTTTGATTTCCTCTCATCTCTCGAAAAATAAAAAAATGCCCCGTATTATGGGGCAAGGCCTCCGTGCTTCCATTCCTTCTTCCAATGGATCAGAAAATTTTCTACCTGTGCAGAGGAAGATCCGTTCAATAAGGCCAGCGGATTGTTATCAGCCTCTAACCGGCCATCAATCAGGACAACTGCCCGCCGGGTCAGGCGGACGATATCCCTAAAGTCATGGCTTATCAGCACCGCTGTGGTTTTCGTTTCACTCAGGATTTTTTCCATGTCATTAATTAAGGCTTCTTTTGTCGGGGTGTCAAGAGCAGAAAAAGGCTCATCCAGAAAAAGCACATCAGGTTCCAATACAAAAGCTCGAGCCAGGCTGACGCGCTGGGCTTCACCCCCGGACAGGGAACGGGCCTTCTGGTTGATGAGATGATAGACCCCAAAACGTTTTAACCAATCCTCAACTTTATGCTTGATTTCACGTCTTGATATCCCCCGGATTTTTAAACCAGATGCGACGTTTTCCAAAACTGTTGTATTAAGTAAAAGCGGCTCCTGAAAAACCACCGCCATTCTTCTCCTAATAACAAGCGGAACATTTCCGGTAATTTCCTTCCCCTGAAAAAATAGCTTTCCTGAAGTAGGGTTTGTCAGGAAAGAGAGAATCTTTAAGAGACTACTCTTCCCAGAACCGTTGGGCCCCACCAGTCCTACAACTTCACCTTTCCTTAGATGAAAATCAATGTCCTTCAATATATCTTTACCGTCCTGGTGCCAACAAATATTTTGTGCTGTTAGCAAGTTCAATCCCCCTAACGTTTCTGTTGCAGCATTGTCAGCCATAGTGTGGTAAGGTAAGCAAGCAGAACAAGAATAGCACTCAGGGCGATGGCGACATCGAAATTCCCTTTGGAAACTTCCATTACTGTGGCTGTGGTTAACACCCGGGAAAGCCCTTTGACGTTTCCGCCCACCATCATTGAGGCCCCCACTTCTGAGACCACTGCACCAAAGCCTGCGATTACCGCAGCAATCAGGGAAAAACGGGCTTCTTTGACCAGAAATAAAAGATATTGAAGCTTTGTAGCTCCTAATGCTTTTATCTGCAGCCTAAGCTTGGGGTCTATCTGCTGGATAGCGGCACTGGTCAAGGCAATCACGATAGGTGAAGCAATGACCGCCTGGGCAATAATGATGGCCGCAGGCGTATAAAGAAGATTAAGAAAACCCAATGGTCCGGACCGCCAGAGCAGCATGGAAATCCAAAGTCCGGCAACTACCGGGGGCAGGCCCATCCCTGTATTAAATATACTTAATAGAAAACGCCGGCCCGGGAAGTTGGTTAAAGCCAAAAAGGTCCCCACCGGAATTCCGATTAACAAACTGATTAAAGTGGCCGTACCGGATACCTGAAGGGTCAGAAATGTTATCTGATACACTTCTGGATTACCGGTGAAAAGCAGATAAACCGACTGCCAGAGCCCATCTAAAATTAAATCCATAAAATCACAGCCTCATTCATCCAATCATAAGACTCCTACTTCTACAAGTAGGAGTAGTTCCCCATACTCTGACTCGGCGGGGTTGACTCCCCCACCGAAGTCTCGATTTTCAACTTCAGTTGAACGAGTTCACTCTCCCCTCAGTAAAAATGTACCTGTTAAAGTAGTGTCATAGCCGGCATGAGAATGGACAGCATGCTTAAAATGGTCGGAATTTAATATGGCCATCATGCCCTGCCATTGGCGGGTTAAGCTTACCTCTTTCAGGCAGGCCAGGTCATATCTTTCATGGAACAGAGGCACAAAGTCAAGTCCCAGACGGCTCGCTACATCTTGCACACCTATTCCGGCATCTGCTTCTCCGTTGGCTATCCGGCAAGCTACCCCCATATGGGTGTTCTCTGCCGTCTCATATCCATGTACAGCCGAAGGAGATATTCCATTACCGCGTAGAAATGAGTCCAGTCGCAATCTGGTCCCGGAGCCCTTTTGCCGGTTGACAAACCGCAGCCCTTTTTTGGCAATATCCTCCCAGGCATTAATTTCTAAAGG
Source organism: Thermincola sp. (assembly GCA_032027005.1). Taxonomy (GTDB): domain Bacteria; phylum Bacillota; class Thermincolia; order Thermincolales; family UBA2595; genus JAVSMW01. The sequence continues at coordinate 297,822 of JAVSMW010000003.1, forward strand.
ATTTCCGGGAGGAACAATCCAACCCTGTACTCGCTGTACCAAATTAACTACCACAACTGATTCGCCGGGCAGAACATAGTGAATGAAGGGGAGATTATATTCTTGTGTTTGATTATCCCACAGATGCACTCCGGCAACATCTGCCTTACGTCTGTACAAAGCGAGAAGTCCATCCATACTCCCGGCAAAAGAAGGCAGAAGATTAATTCTCTCAGCTGAATGCTTTAGAAAATCAATGAGAAGTTCTAACACAGGATCATGACTGCCCACAAAACGCAGGCTGTTCTCCGGAACACTTAGCCGGGTATGCCGGTCCTGATCGTTTACCGGAGGCTCGCCGGCGGCATTCCCCCGCAGATGCCGTTGTATATTATCACGCTCAAAACGCAGCTGGCGTCCGATTCGCCGGGCTGGAATTTCCCCGCGCTTGACCAATTCATAAAGAGTGTATTTGGAGATTTTTAAAATTTTCGCGGCATCTTCTGCAGTTAGCAGCAGTTCATCTACCATTTGCTTCACCTTCTTACCTGATTTAGGAAATTAGTATTATTTTAATTGAATAAAATATTATTGTCAAACCATTCAGTTAGGTTTAGCTTGGTCTTAGCCGCTTTTGTTTAATTAGGTTTAGTCTGATCTCGTTATTTCTGCTAGAATTTTCGCAGTTGTTCTTTGGTACATGTGTGCCATTCCTTAGAACTGCTATCAGGGGCGTATACTAACATAACGCATTGCCCATCCAGCAGGACTGCCTTAACTTTTTCGCCCAAGCTAACTACATCATCTTCCTGCAGGCAATACCCATCAAGGCTCTTGACTACTTCCACCCTGGATTGCGCCATAATATCCCTGACAGTAATTCTGTTATTGTCAGCCAGCAGTTTGATTTTACCTTTAAACCTGCCGTCGGCACCCGTCAGGCGCAGCCCAACGCCGGCTAATGCCCCTATCACACCCTGACCTGTGCCGCCGTGTTCGGAAAGATGAACCCCAAGTTTTTGGGCCAGGTCATAGGCTTCCTGCTTTGTTAAAACCTGTATTTTCGCGCGGTGTCCAAAATCCTCTAAAAGGTTGGTTTCATAATCCCTGTCAATCACAGCAATACACAATCCGGGGTCTGACCCGACGGCACTTTCCCGGACTAAAAATTCTGCTGCAAAATTAATTAATTCCGGTAAGTTGTCGTGATGAAGCCTGGTTTCAAAACACATGGAACTGTTATGGGAGGTATATGGCACATCGGGATGGACTAAAAGCTGGTGCCGGGTAATGCCGGAGCATTTTCCCCAGCCTCGTTTTTCAATGGCCTGGGCAAGGATATCAGCTAATTCGCCGGTACCCCGGCTCTCCAGGTTATCAGTGTCATCAATGCAGACAAATACTCGCATTTAATAACAACCTCCTTAATTTTCATGGCTGTTTTTTGCCTTTCTCATCCCTTCAGCCTTTAGGACTTTGGCGATATCATCAGCACTCAACTCAAGATTAAAAAACCTTTTATAAAATTGCTGCGATTCTAAAACTATGTTAAGGTCAGCAAGCCTGTCCGGGTAAGCGGTTTTAGCAGCCCACAGGATCGCTAAAGGGGTTTCCATTGACCCTGGGTGTCCCCAGCGGGAAATCCCGATTGGCATCTGATAAACCGCTTTATTCTGCACCGCCCTTAGCCCGGACCACTGACCACTGTCCAAAATATATTTGACGACTCCAGGTTCATTCACCATGATCAGGTCAGGATCCCATAAATAGATCTGTTCCAGATTGGCATAATACTTTCCATCAGTCATTTTTAAATTTTCATTGACTGAAACATTTATGATACCCGTCCTGCTCATCCAATCGGCAGGGAGAGTACCTTTAATGTCGGTTCTGGAGGCTTCATTTACAGAATGATATATCTTCACGCGGTCTTTATCTGGTAGGCCTGAGACGGCTTTCTCCACGCGGTCGATACAATCCTGGTAAAACTTATTGTAGGCCCTAGCCCTTTCTTCAGCTCCAATGGCTTTCCCGACCATTTCAATGGCATATTGCTGCTCAATGATGTTGTTAAAATCAACTACAAGATAAGGAATTCCGCTTTTATCCAGTTTTGCTGTTTCTCCCTCATTCAGTGCAGTCTGACCATTGATAAAGACAACGTCAGGTCTGGCTTTAATTAACTCCTCAATATTTACTGTGCTGTCTGAAGACGGAACCAGGGCATTGGCTATAGCAGGTACTAATTCGTTTATCAAATGGTCTCGTTTTAAACCATTGACAACAGCCACGATTTTTTGCCCCTGGCCCAGCATAGCCACCACATGACCGGTAAACGCATATAGACAGCCTATGCGCTCAACTTGCGCCGGAACCCTTACATCTCTTCCCAGGGAATCCTTAACTACAATCGTCTCCTCGCCGGAGGGCGGCGTTGCAATTGTCTCCCCAACGGAGGGCGGTATCTTGCCCGAATCACCTCTGTGAACGGGTTGACAGCCAAAATTCAGCAGACCTATTACCAAAACCAACAGCAAAGCAGTGATTTTTAATCTAAAGATATTGCGAATACCCACTAAATAACCACCCTTTCAGGACCCTCTGGCCGCCCCAAAGTTCTGACAGGAATTACTTGATTAATAACAGTTCCATCTTTTAGGTCATAAGAAAACACTTTAGCGCAAATGTCATAGAGTTCCTTTAAGTTCTCCTCTGTCAATACCTCTGAAGGTTTGCCTACTTTGGAAAAAGACCGGCGACTCATCATTGCTACTCTGGTTCTAACCAGATTATTTTCAAAGTAGAAGGCGTGATTTGGAAAGTGAGTGGCCATAATTATTGACACTCCGGTATCCTTAACTAAGCGGACAATAGTTTCAAGGACAGTTAACTCGTGTTTGAAATCCAGATGGGCTGTTGGCTCATCCATAATAATAATGGAGGATTTCTGAGCTAACGCCCTGGCTATCATAACCAGCTGCCCTTCACCGCCACTCAATCTGGTGTAAGGGCGATCCACAAAATCTGCTATGCCTGCAATTTCCAGGGCTTCTTCAACAATTTTCATATCTTGGACCGAAGGGGAAGAAAAAAATCCGGTATAAGCTGCCCGTCCCATAAGAACTATTTCCTTAACAGTATAAGGAAAAGTCTTTTCATGGGCCTGAGGAACGTAAGCTATCTCCCGGGCAATATCACGAGGCTTAAATCTACTGATATCAAAACCCTTTAATGTAATTGCGCCCCCCCTGATTTTATTGATCCCCAGTAAACAATCCAGCAGAGTTGTCTTACCGCAGCCGTTAGGCCCTGCCAGACAAAATACTTCTCCCGGCTTTAGCGCAAAACTTAAATTGCAGAAAATATCTGCGGCCGCATAACCAAAAGTGACGGAATCCACCTCTAAAAGGGGCACTACCATCCACCCCCTTTTGTTTTTTTGAGCAAATATACGAAAAAAGGTCCGCCCACCAAGGCAGTCAGAATGCCTAAAGGAATTTCCGAACCAGTGATTATTCTGCCAATATTGTCAACGATGATTAAAAAGCTTGCTCCCAGAAAGAGGCTGGCCGGAACCAGAACTTTATTGTCATTGCCTACTATCATCCGACCTATGTGCGGGATAACCAGCCCGACCCACCCGATGATACCACTCACACAAACAGCTCCGGCAGTGGCAATTGTTGTACAAAAAATGATTATTCCTTTGTTTAAGTTAGTATTTAAACCCAGGGTCTGCGCTTCCTTATCTCCCATTGAGAGAATATTCAGCCGCCAGCGCACTGCCAATATACCACCAATCCCAATCAACATGGGGACACCTCCGACCAGTACATCACGATAACTGGCTGAGGCCAGACTTCCCATCAGCCAGAAGGTAATGGCAGGCAGCTGGTTATAGGGATCAGCGACATACTTGGTAAAAGAAAGGAGAGCAGCAAATACCGAAGAAACAATAACACCCCCAAGAACCAGCATGATGGTGGGGGTTGTATTATATACCCGCCCTATCAGATAGCTGGCTAAAACGGCTATCCCGGCAAAGCAGAAAGAAAACAAATAAATATGGGTTGTGGAATTGAAGAGCAGGATAGCCAAAGCAGCACCAAATCCGGCACCTGAACTCACTCCCAGAATACCTGAACTGACCAGGGGATTTCGAAACAAGCCCTGAAAAGCTGCTCCGCTTATAGCCAGGGAGCCGCCAACCAAAGCCCCCAGAACAGCCCTGGGCAGCCGGATCTCCCATATTATGGCCTCATACTGGTCAGGCATAACTGTTTGCCCACCGATAAGTTTGGTCCAGAGAACCTTCACAACTACTGACATGGAAATGGGATACCGGCCTATAAACAGGGACAAAAAAATGCAGGCCAGGGGTGCTATAAACAAGAGTATAAAAATAAACCTCTTTTTCGTCGTCATCACTTTCTCTTTTTCCAATAGCCCAGAGCCAAAACTATGATTACTGCCAATAATCCGGCAAGAGGCAAAATTCCGATTCCGGATCCTTGGTCAGTACTGCTGTCCGGTGACGGGGCCGGCCCTTTGGACTCACCAGCAGCAAGAACTGAGTTTTCAGCTGTGGACGTTGGAGTTGTATTGGCCTGTTCATTTACAATTTTTTGGTCTTCTGCGGAAATCTTTGTGGCTGCTTGATTGACTGAATTTGGTGAAGAAGAAGCCTTCACAGGGTCTTGCTTAGTTTCGGGCTTGACAGCCGATGTTGTGCTTGTAGCAGGCGAGAGGCTTTTTTCCTTTTCAGGTGATGCGCTTTTGTCCTGTGCAGCAGAACCTTTGGCGGTGGCAAAAGTAATGCTTACCGGTTGGCCTAAAGTTACCCCGCTTTTGGAGCTGAGGTCAGGTGAAATTTTAACAGTATACTGGGTGTCTGGCGATAGCTGTGCTGTTGGTGAAATTATTATTATCCGCTTCTTTTCAGGCGCCATCTGATCATCTGCCATCAGGACTTTGATGGGAATCTGTTTACCGTCTGTCGAATGCAGGGAAAAACACTTTTGATTTTTCTCGCTGACACTCATATTAATCACATTTTTGCTGAAAGGGTTATTTCTGCAGATAAAGGCACACCCTGCTGATTCTGTGCAGGGTCTGAAGAAACAAGGGTCAGGGGCTCCCCCTGACCCCCACTTGTTCCGTCGCTTTTTTCGGCGTATGCCTGGAGTGCAGGCATCCCCAAAAACAGTGCAGTCATTATCATCGTTATTACGCCGGTTTTAAATTTTTCGAAAGCTTCCTGAATCAAGTTTTTCACCCCCACTTAACGTTCCAGGCTATTGCGTAGAGAGACCGTTAGCGGACAGGTTTGGCTGCAAAATTATCCAATTCTCCGCCATCATTAGCTTTAATCCAGGCATCCTTATTCTCGCTCTTTGTGTATGCAATAGTAAGCGCTTGGCTTGCCGCTACCTTTTTGCCCACGACCAGCTTTATTTTCCCGGGTGTGTTGGTTGATTCAATTGCAGATATCCCTGCTGCTGCCCCATCAACCAATACGGTGAATTGTGCACAGGCATCAGCCATTAAGGCCGCGGAGGGAATAGAAATTTCTTTGTCAAAAGCAAGGCTGATATCCCCCTTATTAGTGACTTCCATAGATGATAATACCGGGGCTTTGACAGGTGCGGGCTTTTCTTCTGGTGCAGGCTTTTCTTCCTGAGAGGGGGCCGGTGCTGAGGAAATAAGTACCACAGCTGCTTCCGCCCTGGTTATGGCCTGGGCAGGCCGGAAGGTCTTATCGGGATACCTGCTGATTATTCCCTTGGCCAGAATGGCATTTACAGCTGATTTGCTCCAGGCGGCTATTTCACCAGAGTCATTAAAGCTATTTAACTGATCAGCTGCGGTATCGTCAAGTTTTAAAACCTTGGCCAAAACGGCGGCTGCTTCCTGCCTCTCAATCTCTTTGTTGGGTTTAAAGGTGCCGTCCGGGTAACCAGATATGTAACCTGCAGCTTTTGCCTTGGCAATCTCGCCCGCGAACCAGTCGGATGCTTTAATATCTTTATAATCAGTCTGGCTCTCTGCACTAAATCCAAAAGCTTTGTTAACCATTGTTACAAATTCGGCCCGGGTGATTAAATTATCAGGTTTAAAGCTGCCGTCAGCGTACCCCGAGATAATCCCCCGGTTTACCAATTCGGCAGTTTGCTTAGCGGCCCAATGTCCGTTGATATCCTGAGGTACTGCCGAAGCGAAATTTATAAGTGAGAAAAAAAGTATCAGCAATGTGCCAATTACAAAAAAAGACTTAGTTTTTCTCCTCATCTTTTCTCTCCTTTGGTTTATTGTAGTCTCTCAAAGATTCAAGATTCTATAATTACTTTTTTCTGCCACAAGGCCTTCTCGGAGATGTCCGGGAATCTGGTAAGGTGTTGCGGAAAATCTGGAGCAATGCCTTGCCAGATTCCCCGGCCGCATTTCCGAGAGCCTGGGTTATTTTCCTATGGCGTCATCACTTTTGCCGGCATCCGGGATGAACAGGGACTGCCCAAATTTATCTTTGCCAAATTCAGCGATAGCAGCCTGGGTTTTGGCATCAATCATGAAATCTACAAAGGCTTTAGCCCCATCAGCATTGACTTTGGGGAATTTCTCGGGATTGACTTGCATTACGTGATAGATATTCAGCAGTGATTTCTCACCTTCCACCACTATTTCCAGGGCCAGGTTCTTTTGCAGAGATAGGAATGTAGCGCGGTCTGTCAGTGCATAGCCACTTTTCTCAGATGCTATATTGAGGGTTTGCCCCATTCCGGAACCGCTTTCCTGATACCATTTTCCTTCGGCCTTGATATTTACTCCTTTCCAGAGAGACTTTTCTTTTTTATCTGTGCCGGAATCATCACCACGGGATACGAACAGAGACTGGCTGTTAGAGATAGCTTTGAAGGCTTCAGCGACAGTTTTCATTCCTTTTACCTTGGCGGGGTCGCTTTTGGGCCCTACAAGAACAAAATCATTATGCATAACGAGCTGATAATTGACAGCTGTTTTTTCGTCAACCAGTTTTTTCTCAGAGGCCGGGGCATGAACCAGCAGTACATCGGCTTCGCCCTTTTCTCCCATAGCCAAAGCCTGCCCGGTACCAACAGCAATCGTTTTAATTTTATATCCTGTTGCCTGTTCAAAATCAGGAATCAACGCATCCAGAAGTCCTGAGTCTTGGGTACTGGTAGTAGTTGCCAGGATTACACTCGGATTGGCAGGTTCCTCTGCCTTTGGAGCCTCAGCTTTAGGGGCCTCACCCTGGGCCGCCGGGGCCTGGGTCTGTGAACCTGAATCTGCCGGCGGTGTTGACCCACAGCCGGCAAGCAGTAAAACGAAGATTGAAGCTAAGACCAGAAACCATTTTTTCATTTTGATACTCCTACTAAACATAATAATTCTCCCTTCTTTTGCAAAGTAAATCAGTTTAATTTTAATTTAATAAAAACATGTTGTCAATCTGTTTCGTTTGGTTTAGTTCTGTTTGGTTTGGTTTAATTGTCTTTTGGCCTATTTGAATTTGTTTGGCACAGTCTTATGCTCAGTATTTTAGCTGAGTGACGCCTTTAATTACAGGCGGGTTATGTATAATGATTTCATTATTGTTGGTCTTCCGGGGGATCCGGCCGGTATCCGGGAGTTAAGAACTGCAAATTCTAATAGTGCCAGAAAAAACATAATGATGACATGCCGGGACACGACTCAAAATGCGTCCCGGCATTTAAAATAATCAATTCGTTTATACAGATAACAGATACTCAGTGGCGATTAGCCATCTGATAAAGGTTCTATTTTGGTGCCCATATCAACGGGCTTGCCAAAATAAACCGATGTGAGGACCAGACCATCTACACCTGTCTGGGCATAGTGTCCCGCATTGATCTCATTGATTCCCCCGGCCGCCAGGAGGACTATGTTGTTATTTTGTGTTCTGACCTGCTCCACTGCCTTTTGTAATTCAGCTGGAGGCATTTTATCAAACTGCAGGCCATCTACCCCTGACGCAGACAGCACCAGTGCCTCTTCAACAGTCTCCACTTCGACGATAATTTTCTTTTCACAGCTTTTTCTTCTGATTTCACCGAGCTTAGTGAGAAGCCCCCCTAGCCCGCCGATAAAATTCAGGTGCTGTTTAAAAATCAGCACAGTTTCCGATATCCCCAGCCTGTGCGGCAGGCCGCCTCCGGCTATCACTGCCTTCACCGACAACTCTTTGGTCCCAGGAAAAATCTTGCGGGTACTTAGAATTTCAATATTGGGATTAACCTGTCTGGCCTTGACCAGAATGTTACTTGTTCTGGTTGCAATACCTGAGGTATATTCCAGGATATTCATAGATACCTTCCAGGCCATATGCAGGTCTCCGGCACTGCCTACACCTTCAATAACAGTGGTTTGAGGCTGGACCTTGGCACCTGAAGAGACATATTGCCCAGAAGTAATATTAAGCTTATTAAATATTCGCAGCACCTCTTCCGTACCGCATACCACTGCCTCTTCCCGGCAGATAAATTCCATTTTCCCCTTTTTTCCGGCAAAATCGAGAAGCTGGGTAGTCAGGTCCAGATATGGGACATCTTCCTTGATAAACCTGTCGATGGTTTCATCTGTAAAATAAATAATTTCCAAACACCTCCTCTAATAATAGCATCTCGGATATTAATTCTCTTTTACGCTATAAGGCTTAGCGTATTAGATTAGACTTTTCCCTTCACGTCAGCAAGTCCAAAAAGAAAACGCAGAGGTGGCAGAGGACGCCAAGGACACAGAGGCCTTACTAATGTAGTTATCTGCTTATAGTACCTGGAACTACTTGTTCTTCATTTCAACCTTAAACAGCATATCTGCAGGCAGCTTCTCAATATACCCTGTGTTCATACCGGCGACGCCGTTTTTGATGGTGATCTTTATCACCTTGGACCCATCTTCCCATACAGTTTCTTCCTCATTTCCACTTTCTATAAAGAAGAAGCGAGATGGATTAGCGAGCTTAGCCTGAGTAATTCCCTGAAAAGTGTCACCTAAACACCGGGAACCTTTGACAGTTAGTTTAATATTATCGGCTGCCAGTTGGCCCAGCTCCTTTTCGGCCAGGATTGCCATTTTCACTGCCAGTACCAATTGGGCACATTTTTCCCGGTGATGGTTTAAGGCTTGCTTCATTATCATCTGTTCCAGCATTTTGGAGTCAGCCGGTCTGATATAAGGAACAGTCGGTGAAAAAATGATATCTTGCTCGTAATAGGATTTGATGTCTAATATTGGAGTCCCGTCGATAAAATCAAGGTCTGACACAGTAAGCATGTTGCCCTCGACTTTTTCCAGTTTTACTACTGTCAGCCCGATTGGATTTGGCCGGCTAAAGGCCCTAAGGCCAAATGTAACATCAAATAGTTCATCATCATTATAATTCAGCAGCTCTGCCCCCCGTTCGTGTCTGAGCCTGAAAAATTCGTCTTTTTCCTGTGCTGTCGCTGTCCCAATTTTTACTTTTTCATGGAGCATGATGGGCTCATTGGATGTCCAGAGCGGAAGCTTTAGAGAAATCCGCATGCCCTGACCGTTTTTCTTATTTATGAACCGAAAAGCCTGTTTCCCCCTGTTTTCGATAATGAGAGCATCATTGCCAATAGTGCAGCCGGTGACAATCTGGATTCCATCCAAACCGCACACATCGTTTTCAGCCACAACAACGTACTGAATACCGAGGGGCATCCCGCTGTTTAATCTTTTCACTGCCAGTAAGCCCGCTCTGTATCCTGTTACAATCCCCGGACAAAGATGTCCATGAAACTTGATAGTTGTCTCTAACAAAGCATCTTGCATTACCCACACCTCACCTGATTAATATTAAGACTTGTCTGTACTATTCTGCCATTTTTTTCGATATGATTCCAAGGGTTTTAAAATCACTGCTTCAACTACCACTACCAGCACAATTAATACCAGGGCCCAGGCAAAGAGCTTATCTGTTTCCAGATAATTTCTGGTCAGGGCGATAGCCGGTCCTATCCCTTCTCTGGCCCCCATGATTTCGGCAAAAACTACTAGCCTTAAGGAAGATGCCGCACTTAAAGCAAAACCGGCTAAGAAGCCTTGTAAGAGGCCGGGCAGATAAATTTTTCCGACCTGCACCCACCGGGGTACACAGCCCTTGGATAAGTGAAACTTGCTTCAAGTGGAGTATAAAACTCCACTTGAAGCAAGTTTCACTTATCGATTTTAATTTTATTCAAATACGCAAGCTGCTGGCTGCAGTACTCTTCACTTCGTTCTTCCCTATGTACGGCAAATTTGTATTCACCGGCCACATTACATGGTCTGCCCTGCATGATGACAAGTCGATCGGCCAGGTATACCGCATCCTCAAAATTGTGGGTAACCATGATTACAGTACATGGTTTCCACTTTAACAGATTCAGCAGATACTTCCGCAAGGACTCCTTTAACTGGTAGTCAAGTGCAGACATTGCACCAGGGCAGTAATCTCGGTTCCTGAAAGACATAACCTACTCTTGACGTCTTATCTAACTCAACAAGTCCCTGATCAGGTTTTTGCAGTCCGGCCGCCAGGTGCAGCAAAGTTGTTTTTCCTATTCCCGAAGGTCCCATGACACAAAGCAGTTCAGCGGTTTCAATCCTGTGGCTGAAATTGTGAAATATCTTTATTTGGCCAAAACTTTTAGAGACCCTATCTAAAATAATCAGGCTGATCACTCCATAATAAAAACTAAAAGCTATGCTTGGAAAAGGCATAGCTTTGTTATGCCCAACTCAACACAACGCCCTCCTTTCCAAATAGGAGGCACAAAGGTTTCCCTTCATACCTATTGGCCTGATGACCATATCACTGGGATTTAGGCTGTCAGGCTCGATGAGCCGGTATGATAATTAGCCATTATGCCAATAATGACATAATAGGAGCAAAAAAATAAACCCGGATATTCTAAGTTTACCCTATCCAGGTTCATTATGTCAATAATAACATAATGTGGCCACATTATTTAATGGCCAGATATTTCCTGAAATGACTGATAAACAGGTCGTCTACCACTTTGTTGGATTCTTCTTTAAACTTACGATAAAGGGAAAGCAGTTCCCGGGCCTCGGCAGTGAGTACTGCACCGCTTTGGGCGCCTCCCGCGTGTTTTTCCAAAAGTTCAAGCTCCATCCGCTCTTCGGTAGCTTTAATCTTACCCCAGGCCGCCCGGTAAGACATGCCCAAATTTATAGCAGCCTGGCGAATGGAACCATATTTTTCGATGGCCTCAAAAAGATCCATTCTGCCCCCGCCAAAAACCACTTCCCCATCAAGTTCGATCCATATCTTTGCTTTGGGCGTTAAGCCCCCGCCGTACTGCTTAACATTGTCTTCAGCCAGTTTAACCACCTCTTTGTCTATTAGAGTTCTCCCTTGATTTACTGCTTTCCTTCTGATAATCCCTCTAACATTATAGGCGAAATCACATTTTTTTACAAATCCATCACCGTGAGTATAAAATTTGCTTAGCCCTGGCACAATTGAATAATAGTTAGACATATTGACAAGATGCTCGGGGAGGTGAAAAGAATGAATATCAGTGGCCGGAATAAACTGGCTGGTACTGTAAAAGAGGTTAAAAGCGGTGCCGTAATGGCACAAGTAATAATGGATGTGAATGGTCAACAGGTTGTCTCAGCAATCACCAATGATTCTGTGGGAGAACTGGGGATAAAAGTGGGGGACCGGGTAACAGCTTTAATTAAATCAACAGACGTTATGATTATGAAATAACAGATTGGAAGTTGCCTTCAAGTTTAGAAGGTAACTTTTTTTGTTATTGCTATTCTCTAAAGCTATTCTGTAAAAAACTTTTAAACAACTTGAAAAATTTTACTTTTTTCTATACAATTAAGTCATAATTATGTGTCTAGAATCACATAAATTAGACTTATTAGAGAGGGATGGTTGTTTTGAAGAGATTAATTATCGAAGATTTGCAGCGATGGAAGGAATCGAAACATAGGAAACCGCTTATATTAAAAGGGGTTCGCCAAGTCGGGAAAACGTGGTTATTAAACGAATTTGGCAGAAAATATTATGATAACATTGCATACTTTAACTTTGATGAGCAGGAAGAATTGTCACCTTTTTTTGAGACGACCAAAGATGCGAAAAGAATTTTACAAAATTTAACTATGGTCAATGGAACACCAATTTCTCCTGAAAAAACTTTGGTTATTTTTGATGAGATACAGGAGTGTAACAAGGCACTTAATACATTAAAGTATTTTTGCGAAAAGGCACCGGAGTACCACATAGCCTGTGCAGGTTCATTATTAGGGATTGCCCTGACCAAGCCTTCATCATTTCCTGTAGGTAAAGTTGACTTTTTGAGTGTCTATCCAATGAATTTTACTGAATTTCTGGTCGCCAATGGCGATAAGAATTTGGCGGATTATATGGAAAATATTAACGAAATTGAACTGATTCCCGAAATATTTTTTAACCAATTACAAGAAAAGCTTAAAATGTATTTTATAACAGGCGGTATGCCTGAAGCCGTGCGCTCGTGGACAGAAGAAAGGGATACAGGGCTTGTTCAGACAGCATTAAAAAATATTTTAAATGCCTATGAACTTGATTTTTCTAAGCATGCTGAACTAAAAGATATTGCAAAGCTAGGGTTGATATGGAACTCCCTCCCTTCACAACTCGCCAGAGAAAATAAGAAATTCTTATATAGTACGGTAAAAGAAGGGGCAAGGGCAAGGGAATACGAAGATGCTTTGACTTGGCTATGCAATGCCGGTATGTCATACAAGATATATAGAAGTACAAAACCCGGGCTGCCTATGTCCGCTTATGATGACTTAACAGCTTTTAAACTATATGCCGTGGATACCGGACTATTGCGCAGATCGGCACTTCTTGACCCGATTGCGTTCAATGAAGGGGCTCGCCTGTTTACTGAATTTAAAGGCGCATTGACCGAAAATTTTGTGTTGCAAGGTTTAGTAAATAAATATGAAGCAATCCCGAGATACTGGACATCAGGAGGGCAGGCAGAGGTCGATTTTATTATCCAACGCGGCAATGATATAATTCCTATCGAAGTGAAGGCGGACCAAAATATTAATAGCAGAAGTCTTACTTTATATGGGCAAAAATATGAAGCCGAAACAAAAATACGTTTAAGATTTTCTCTAAAAAACCTTAAACAAGACGGAAACCTATTAAATATCCCGCTTTTCATGATTGATCATGTAGATAAACTTATAGAAATGGGAATGAAGAAATAGAAATTACCGCTTATAATTACCTAGAGGCTCAAAATTATCCACATTTCCGAATTCATGTTAAATTATCCTCTCTACCCTGTTAAACAACAGGGTCATTTTATCCGGCAATTTCAGATCAAAATGATAATGACCAAAATACCATTGATTACACTTCATCTTCCGGCAAAGTTCATCAAAATAGTCATGCAGTTCATTGGCTTTACCTTTAATGCCGCATTGGCAGCGGATATGTTCAAGGGCAGTCCCCGGACAGCTGTGAGTGATAATAAAGTCAACAGTCCAGTTATACTGTTCGAGGATCTTTTTCCCCTCAATATATTCTTCCTCTGAGGGCATCTCCTCCTGCCACCAGCAGCCATTCTCAATCTTGTGTTCGATGCCCTTTGATTTTGCACCGCCAAAAGTAAATATCTTTATCCCGTCGAAATCAAAAACCTGACCTCTCATCAGATGAATAATACTGTCACTAATCATGTGTACCTTGCCGCCGCGCCACAAATCGATGGGATACCTGCTGAGCAGCTCAAAGTTTTCATTATTCCCGTCTACAAACAAGGTGGTAAAGTTTTTTTCCTGAAACCACTTTAGCCAATAGCTGTCTGCATTCCGGAAATCCTGCAGGAATCCGAAGTCACCGGCAATTATTACGTAATCATTTTTAGATAAGAAGCGTTCTTCCGCAAATAATTTCGAATTCAGTTTGGCGATATCGGTTCCGCCATGAGTATCCCCTGTTACAAATATCAAATGCACTTACCTCGTTCCATCCCGGTCTCTAAGATCACGGATACTTCTTTTTGCCGTGCCATTGGTAAAACATTTATAAGGCCCGGCTCCAATAGCCGCAATTGTTAATGCCCCTGCCGCCACAGCCGATTTGATCACCGGAACCTCTGCTGCAGCCTGCCGGACTTTATGAAGCAAAACTTCCTCTTCTCTTGCTGCCGCCATAATCCCAATCTCCAATTGGTCTTTATTGTCATCCCGGGTCAAATTGACCTGAAAATCCATCAGGCCGTCCAAAACAAATAAGGCTTCATCCAAATCCGCCATAGTCAGAAATCTGCCGGCGGAAAGTTCTATCCTCCCGGTCATCCTATTCTTAACCCCATCCATCCTTTTTAAGACCGTCCCACAGGGACAGGATTCGGGGATAAACCGGGAAATATCGCCGGTTCGATACCGGATCAAGGGCATCCCCCGTCTGGTCAGGGTGGTAAAAACCACTTCGCCCCGCTCCCCATCAGGCATCGGCAACCCAGTGTCCGGATTAATAATCTCTAAAAACAAGTCGGCTTCCCTTAAGTGGTAACCGGCTAAAGCCTGGCATTCCACCCCGCCCCCCAGCCCCATTTCGGTCATCCCGTAATGGTTAAAGACCTGGCAGCCCCAGGCAGTTTGCAGTTCCCGGACAATAGCATCAGGCACATGGTCGGTACTTAAAAGAACACTGTGCAATTTCAATGGCACAGACCGCCCCACAGAGTCGCGATATCTGGCCAGAGCCAGCACCTGAGTGGGAATGCCGACCAAAGCATCAACCGGTTCTTGTCTTATAACATCGAGGGTATGGGCCACATCATACACCGGACCATGGACAATACCATCGGCACCGAACCTGGCCAGGGCTGTACGCAGCAAATCCCCCACACTGCCCGGACTTTCCCCCGGCATCAGGATAAGTACCCGGTCACCCGGCTTGACCAGGGTAGTCATCCCATAATGAAAAAAATCCACTGTCAGTTCCTGATCATCACCCGAAAAAAACAACCTCTTGGGTGCTCCGGTAGTTCCCGAACTCTGCAGAGTCACGATCCGGTCAATTTCACTTTGGGATACACAAAGAAAATGCAGAGGGTTCTGCCGGATGTCATCAGCGGTGGTAAAGGGGTATTCAGTCAAATCAGCCAGGCTAACGACAGGTTGCGACCCGGCCAGCTGCCGCCGGTAAAACACACTCTCATTCTTTGCCCAGCTGATAGTTTCCTGCAGCTTTCGAATTTGGTAATCCTCAATTTGTCCCCGGGTCAACTGCCCGGCACCGGAAGTCCCCCCGGTTATTTTATCATAAATCCACGCTTCCAGTGGCGTTTTTTCCATTTCCTGAACCTGCTTTCCTATAGGGTAATTAAAACATACCACAGAGGCCACAGAGACACAGAGAAAATTGCATAACCGAAAGATTATTTTCAAGATTCATTAAAAGCCAAGAGAAGTTAAGCTGCAGATAAACGCTGATTAACGCTGATAAAGCAACAAAAAAGATACTGATAATATGACACAGAGATTAAAAAGAAAGAATAGAACAGCGACGTAGAGAGTGGTGCTATAACCCCCCGTGTCTTTTCATGTCGGGATAGAAGTCAGGCGCGCGCACCTGTTAAACAGGTCACGTTTCCTGAAGCCCCCCTACAATCCCGGACGGTCGGATTTCCCGAGTCCGGNCCCCATGCATTGGATATGCTAGTCACCCGAATCGGCTAATTGGTGACAGGAGACTTTCACTCCTTTAGTCTCTCAGCCTTGACGGCTGCTCCCCGCGTTCATCCGCGGCTAATTTATTTGTTTCCATTTTCATTCCCTAGAGCTTACGGTATAATGACTGCCCCCAGCTGCTGGTTAGGTTGTAGGCGCAAAAGGGAATCAGACGACCCGCGGGGTTGACTATATGGATGCAGCAATCCCTGACCCGTTCGAGATCAATATTCCAAACATCCTGAAACGCCATTCCGGAAATGGTGAAGGAATGGGTATGCAGCTTGGCGATGAGTTCATTCCAACTGTTTGTAATAATATTGTAACTTTCTTCGGTGGGGGTTTGCAAGCCCCCGCCGGACCAGTTCCGGGCCACAAAATTACGGGCTTTTTGGGCTCCGGCCGCGGCCTTTTCCGGACCACAGCAGTCGTCTGAAACAGGCCTGGCCTGCAACCCTGCCCCAGGCCGGAAAGTAAAATTGCCATGAAAGGAGCACATGGCGTTCTCGCAGCCGGGCGGTCGAAAATCCTGAGCTTGCACCTGGCCGGCCGTTTGTTGCACAATTTCCCTGATTAACCGAGGAATCGTAACCCGCTCCCCTGTTGGCTGCTCGGGATAGCGCCCAAAATAACTGATGGGCTGAAAATGGACGCCCCGGACAACAGGTTGATACCTGAGGGCCAACCTGATGATTTCCCCGACATTATCAAGATTTACCCCAGGTACTACAGTCGGGACCAGGATTACACCGATATTTTGTCCGGCGCAGTTTGCGATGGCCTGGAGCTTGTCCTGAAGTAAAGCCCGGCCCCTTAATTGGCGGTAAATCCTGTCATCAGTACCGTCAAACTGCAGAAAGACCGATACCGCCCCGGCTTCCCTGAGCTTTTTGAGGTAATCTGTTTCCCGGGCCAGGCGCAAACCGTTGGTATTTATTTGGATAAAATTAAACCCCATCGATTTTCCCATAGCCACTATTTCGGGCAGGTCCTCTCTAACTGTGGGCTCTCCTCCCGAAAGTTGGACATTATATGGCCCCCCGGCCGCCAGTAAATTCTCATACCAGCCCCGGATAACCTTCAGGTCCGGATCACTTTTACCGGTTTGACTGCCGGCATCGGCAAAACAGACAGCACAGCTGAGATTACACCTGCCGGTGACCTCCAGCAGGGCAGTACAGGTCTCCTGGCGATGATCGCCGCAGAGTCCGCAGTCAAAAGGGCAGCCCCTGTTAACTTCGGTTAAACAATGCTTAAGTTTGGCGGGAATTTTGGGCCTTACCCAGGAAGCAAAAGCCGGTTCACCCTCCCAGAGCAACACCCGGAAACTACCATGCTGTGGGCAGGTTTTCTCCAGGTAAACCTTATCTTCCTCAGCCACGCGCACCGCCGGTATTTTCCCCAGGCAGTGCGGGCAAAGGCTTTCAGTGGCAGACAGGGGCCTTTTTCCAGACATATCTTTTAGATCCTTTCACTATTTGGAATCTTCCGGGCAATCAGCATAAAGTAGCCCATCCTGGCTTTGGCCATAGCCAGCTGGGCCTCACGGGGATCAATGGTACAAGAAGCAGTTTTGAGCCAAAATTCAGTCATTGACCCAAGGGTCCAAATCATTTTTGCGGTAAGCTGTTTAAGTAACTCAGTATGATCCTCCCACAAGATAATTTCAAAACCGTTGGCCCGGATTCTATCCGTCAGCTCTGTCTTGCTGATTGCCCCCCTAAGACAGGATTCTATCGTTAACTGCCGCAGCTCCTGAATCCCATCAGGGTTGCGGGCATATACATCATTCACCGCCAGGCAGCCATCATCTTTTAAGACCCGGTGGATTTCTGAGAGGGTCCGGTCAAGATCACTCATCAGCGAAAGGGTGCACTCAGCAAGAACCCCGTCCATAATTCCTGATGCCAGGGGTAAATCTTCGCCCCGCGCCTGGATTAGGGGCAAATCGGCCTTTCTTGCCCTGGCAGCTGACAATAGCAGTTCAGAGGGATCAACTCCCATAGCATCCAATTTGTACACTTCGCGCAAATACTCGACTGTCGCTCCGCTGCCGCAGCCAACATCAAGCACAGCCGCACCGGCGGGCAGGGCACAAAAATTCACCGCCCGGTCGGTCAAATAAAAACCGCCCGGACGGATCGTTTCCCCGGTAACCTGACGCACTGCCGTGCTTTCAAAGAGTTTACAGGTTCGCACCGGTTTCATCATCAGGCCTCATGGACAATACTGCTATTGTCTTTATTTGCATTCAGGATTTCCTGCACCTTATGATACACTCCCATGACAATCTGGCCGCACTTTACCGGGTAGGCGGCATCGGCATCCAGAGTGCCATCCAGGATGTCGGCACACTCTAAACTGTTAAATTCTTTTTCAAACCACTCCACCAGTTCCTTGACCATCTCATTAAGGTGCCTGCTCGGCGGTTCTGTGGCTAAACCTCGCCCAGCCTGCAGTCCTAACAGGCAGGTCCCGCCGGTTAAGGCGCCACAGGTTTTGCCGGCCCGGCCCAAGCCGCCGCACAAACCCTCCATGGCCCTGACCAGGTCCGGGTTTTCTTTCCCCTGGGCCTCCAAAGCCAGAATTAAAAGGATTTGGCTGCAGCAGAAGCCCTGGGCAGCCAATTTAAAGAGGTGAAATGAATCCACTCCCATATCGGCTCTCCTCCTTTGTCCAATCGTAAGACTCCCGCTTCTATAAGTGGGAGTGGTTCCCCGTGTTTTGCTTCGGTGGGGGTAGACTCCCCCACCGAAGTCTCGATGTTCAACTTCAGTTGAACGAGTTCACTTATCTTCCAGCAGTTGTTCCACTTCCGCCATTTTACCCAGTGCAAGGTCCTCAGTGACCAGTACGAAATCGCATTTTTGGCATTTCAGTAAACTTACCGGGAAATCATACTTCAAGTAATGGACTACGATTGTTCTTGGTTCCAGAAGGCTGTCACATTTGGCACAGTGCCAGGGAGTGTCTGCTGCTTCCCCTGCTAAAGTAGTCTTGGCATCACTTTCCGGGCCAATTTCCATCCGGTGGCTGTAGGCATTGTGGATTACGTAACCGTCATCCTGCACACTGTATTCAACCCAAAAAGTTACATTCAGCTCGCGGTTACGGGCTAGCTTATGACCCGTTTCCCGATTAATCAGGTGGTCTCCCGTCTTTTCAGCATAATCAATGACCCGCCGGATGTTTTCCACCCGGATCTGCCGATTCTCCAGTTCTTTTTTCACCTTATCAAAGATTAAGAGTTTAATAATTTCAAACTCCTTTCCTGGTTCCTGCTCAAAAAATTGGCTTGTCAAATCAAAAACATCTTGAAAATTCTTTTCGCAACCCTATCTTGAACCAATCACAAGCCCTTTATGCCAATGAGGCCGCATCTTTTTTCCGGATAGTGCAGAGTAAGCCCTTCATGACAGGATAGCCGGTCACGACATCTTCCGAAAAATTGTTTGTCAGTAAATTGACATTGGCTTCTTCCCAACCATGCTGAATATGAATAACTCCCGACATAATGGCCTCAGTCACTTTGACCTTGATTTCGACTTGCGCCCGGTCATTTTCGACCACAGCCATATCCCCGTCTGCTAGGCCATACTGTTCCGCAGTCACCGGATTAATTTCCACTACCGGATCGGGAATTCTTTGTCTCAATGAAGGGACATTCCTGAGCCGGGAGCCGATATTGTGCAGGCGTCTGGCCCCGGTAGTCAGGATAAGAGGATATTTCTCAGCAAGTTCCGGCGACATTCTTTTACTTTCCAAAGAATCCTTATACACCGGCAGTGGCGGCAGGCCCAAATCCTTCATCGTCTGAGAGAAGATTTCAATTTTTCCGCTGGGAGTTTTAAAGCCTTTTTCCTCATATTTTTTATATCTCTGTTTGCCATAGACAAAACCGTCCGAGTACTTCTCTGTTAACGCTTCATAACTTAATCCTGAAGGCTCTAACATATAGTCAAGCATCCCAATGGTATCTTGCCATGGGAAGACCTCGTTATAACCCATACGTCTGGCCAGATCTATCCAGAAGTCCAGGTCTGAACGGCATTCGCCATATTCTAAAACCTTTTTGCGCATCATTACATAAGGTGAACCCCACAGGCTGTAGTAATCACTTAATTCATCCCGCTCGGCAAAAGTAGCCGCCGGTAAAACCAAATGCGCCAACCGGGCGGTCTTAGTCATAAACTGTTCCATGACCACCAGGAAATCCACTTTACGGAGTGCTTCCTCCACTGCTTTCGCGTTGGGCCAGGTAACCACGGGGTTAGCGGCGGCAACAATCATCGTTTTAATCGGATATGGCTTCCCGGTTAAAATTGCATCAACCATCACCATCGCTTGACCTTCACCAAAATTACGCCCGTAAATGCCGTATAAAATCGGATATTGATCAATTCCCAGGGGATTTTCCGGCAGCGTATCTGTTGGAGCCACCATGTTCACCCTGAGCCGTGGGGTTTGGATAAAGCCACCCCGCACATCGACGTTACCGGTTATGGCCTGCAGAATTGCGATGGCCCGGTTGTTTTGGAAACCGCTGGCCTGGGCGTCCAGACCATGTGTTCCCGGCATGATACAGGCGGGTTTGGTAGTGGCATACAGCCTGGCTATTTCTCTGATTTTTCCAGCACTGATTGTACTGATCCCCTCGGCCCATTCTGGAGTAAACTCTTTTACATGTTCTACAAGCTCATTAAAACCGACTGTATACTTGCTTACAAATTCTTTATCATACAATTCTTCACCAATAATAACATGCATCATGGCCAGGAGGATAGACCCATCGGTTCCCGGAATGGGCTGCAGGAAATGGTCGGCCTGAGCTGCTAATTTTGACTTGATGGGATTGATTACCACAGTTTTGGCACCATTCTTTTTGCCTTGCCATACCTGAAGGCCTTGAGGTGGTGTTGATTGGTCGGGATCAGAAGCCCAGACAATGATACAGGCCGCATTTTCGGGGTCAACCACAAAAAATTGACCCAAAGTGGCTATATAACCCAACATCTTGGAACGATAGCAGTAACTCTCACAGGAAAAAGTATTAGGTGTGCCAAAAGCATGAGCAAACCGGTGGGTCGCCGCAATAGTACCGGAACCGCTCAGGAGAAGGGGCATCCCTTCGGCAATAGCCAGGCTTTTTTCTTCACCGTCTGCCTTAAGTTTTTCCAAATTGGCTACAATCAAGTTCATGGCTTCATCCCATGAAATTTCCTTCCAGGTGGAACCCTGTCTTAGCATCGGTTTTGTGATACGGTTGGGATTATAAACGAGTTCGGGCAAGGCCCGCCCTTTTGGGCATAAAAAGCCTTTACTGTAAGCGTTTTCGCTCATCCCTTTGACTTCACTGATTCTTCCGTCTTTGATATATACATCCATTCCACAGCTCATGGGACATATACTGCAGCTTGTTTTGACAACGCCATTTTCGATAACTGTCCTCGAATGTGTCATACTTCCACCCCTTTTCCTTTTTTCGTATTTGTTTGATTATTTATTATGCCAATAATAACATAGAGCAATTTTCGTGCCAACTATCAAAATAAAGTCCCAATCAAGCGTATCCGCTATTTCCAGCCCATTTCGCGCTATTTGACATTACATAAATCTTGTAAACTTGCTTTACACTGTTTTACACTCTTCTTTACACTTTCATGGGATTTGATTTACACTTTATGCTTTCTGATGAGGATTAGACAATTCGATTTGTACACCATGAGCTAATTTGGGGTGAATAAAATTAACAGTGCCGAATTGTCCGCTAACCGGTTCCTGCAGTAAAAATTCAATCTCATTCTCCCGCATTCTGGCCATGTCCTCTTCAATGTTGTCTGTCTTGGTGGTAATCAGGAATATCCCCTCACCATTATTCTTTAAAAACCTCCCCACAGAGGTTAGCTCCGAATCTGATGACAACAAATAAAGATTGGCACCCTCAAGGTCAAAAGCCAAGCCTTTAATACCAGGAAAAGGAAAATAGTCGTCAGAAAACTTTCTACTGTATTTTTGTCCCAATAAAACTTCAAACCTTTGTACAGCTTCATCCAGATCTTTTACAGCCACCGCCACTGCAGAAATACCCTTGATCATAAATATATCCATTCCTTTCGCTTCGCTCAAGGCACAAAACGTAATGAAATATATTGGCTTTGAGCTACTTTTATACTATTCTACAGCCATAGGGNTTCTTGCTAATCCATATCTTTTTTAAGTCATCAACTGATGGCTTGTTTGCTATACCTTTTTACTTTAAAGGTTATTATAGCTAACTATTTCAGACTTAACACCTCCAAAAATTTTCGCGTTTATCCTATCGTAAGACTCCCACTTCTATAAGTGGGAGTGGTTCCCCGTACTCCGCTTCGGTGGGGGTTGCCTCCCCCTCCGAAGTCCCGATGTTCAACTTTAGTTGAACGAGTTCACTATTTCAGCCCGCTAATCCTTCTTCGTCATACGATTGAAGGTATCGCTGACTTTCTGTGGGCCAAATTTGTCTATTAATGCTTTTATGCCTGTTTCCATGTCATCAGCTTTCACTTCTTCCTGAACCTCATCAATCTCCTCGTATGTCAGGGCTTCACGCCTGCACACCTGCACACACAGGGGCAATTCTTCCCCTGCACACATGTCACATTTTAAAGGGAGACCGGAGTCCGGCTCTTTAAACAAATCCCTGATAGGGCAGACATTGCCGCAAAAGCTGCATTCACTGTATTCCTTGCCGTTAATCATATATGTAGGTCTGCCGGCACAGGCTGCCTTAGCATAATCAGTGGCACGTACAGGCACATATTCATCATTCAGCATATCCATCACCACCCGGATCCGGGACCTGGCCGGGTTAAAACTACCGAACTGCGGCTTGGCATGAAAACCTGAGCATGCCATTTCACATGCCCGACACGCATTGCATTTATCGAGATTAACTTTTATATTTTTAACTTTTCCCGTTGCTAATTCGCCGTTCAGAGCCTACACCCCCCACCATTACTTCCTCATTGAGTTCACCGGTCTCTGCTGCTGTTGCCTTTTTACGCCTGGGTCTTTTTGTGCTGCTCTCTTTTTTCACCGGAGCCTTTTTGCGCTGTAGTTTTTTGGGCATGGATGTTTCACCTTCTGTCAGAATGCCCCTTTCGAGCATATCTTTACTTACATAATCTAAGCCCAGGCTATCTAAGCACTCTTTAGTGGGAATTCCCTGCTCATTCCAGCCTTTGAAGGTGTAATAGTCTGTCAGCAGTTTCTGTTCATATTCTTCATCTCTTAGGGCCCAATGGTTTTCGGGCGGCCTCTCATCAGCTCTGCGCATGCCTCTTCTGACATTAATAGCCCTGACAAGATTCCTGTTCCTTTGAAAAACCTTCCACAGCTTCTCTTTATCAAACTCCAATCCGGTTACCAGTTCGATCAAATGGGGTAAATTGTGAATGTGATATGGGATGCCACCGCCAAACTGGCCTCTGAACGATGACACAAAGGCGCATATACCCAGGGAGTCATCAAGGTAGTGCATGGCCTCATTCCAGTCAACAATGGCGCAAACTGCTTCGTTTGATATTTCATGCCGTTTTTCCCAATTTAAAAACCATTCTTTAAACCTGTCATCAGGCGGGGCAACCCATTTGTTTACAAACTCTTCTCTCTCCTCCCTGGTGGGAAGAGGATCCTGCGGAAAAGAACCTTCAATTTGGGTTATATTAATTTTTTCACCGGTCGCAAACATAAGGAAATAAGCTGGGTTCACCCTGCCGAGCTTAATAGGTACCTGTTCAAACTTTTTCATGGTATTGTGGTCATAGGCTTCTGCCCCGTTGCCAATCTGACGGGCTGCCCAGTAAACGCCATTAGCCAGAACATCGCCAATCCCTTCGCGCCGCACTATCTTCTCCAGGAGATACCAGGTCCTGTCCCCGGGGTCGTCGGGAAAATCAGGCATGTCTTTATCAGTTAAGATACCGGCATCATAAAGCTCAATGCCAAAAGCAATCACTTGCGGTGTTGAGTAAGAGTCAAAGCCATACTCCTGAGCCACCCCAAGTATTTCGTAACTAAAGTCCAGTTCTTTAAAGGCAGCCATATGATATGTGTCTTTGCCGAAGCATTTGTAGCCAAACCTTCTTCGCCCCGGGTAAGAAATTACATTTATGCATGCCTTCGGACAGTTATAACACCCTATCTGCCGGTCCATATGGTCATATTTCAGATTGTACCATCTTTTTTCGAGTTCTTCGCTCCAAAAATCCTTTCTCCGTTTACGGGAATTGCCCCAGGAGAAATGGTTGTGGTGAAAACTGTCATCCTCATCAGTCGCCATCCAATCCCCGATATCCTTGCTATCACCCATTTCCACCCTCATTTGTTGGGTTAAGGTCCATAGTTCAGCCGGCCTGGCGACATTAACATCTTTAGTTCCGCGAATAACCACTGCTTTTAATCTTTTATCTCCCATCACGGCCCCCACGCCGCGGGAGGCACTGGACCAGCCATGCTCGATACTGGCCGTATAAACCCTGTTTTCACCGGCCAGGCCCACAGCAGCTGCCTGGGCATTGGGTTCCTTAAGCTCCTTCCTAATGAGGGCCGTAGTTTCTTGCACACCCTTACCCCTGAGATGAGTGGCATCCCGGATTTCCACTTTATCATTGTGTATCCACAAATAAACCAGGTCAGAAGCCCTGCCGCGAACAATGATCCTATCATAGCCGGCGTGTTTCAGCTCCGGCCCGAACCATCCTCCCATTATCGAATGGGCAAATAAGCCGGTCTGGGGAGAAATAGAATTTACAATTGTGCGGTTGGCACCGACAACAGGTGTGGCATGAAAGAGACATGTACTAAATATCAGTAAATTCTCCGGCGAAAAAGGGTCTACCTCAGGGCCCACCCTATCGAATATGATTTTTGCAGCTACGCCCTGTCCGCCCAGATGAAGCTCTGTTAATTTGGGCTCAGTTTCTACTCTCTCAATATTTTCTACAGTTAAATCAACTTCTAAATCATATCCGGCTTCTGCATATCTCATTTGTCATCCCCTCTGCTGGTAGTTAGTCTATTTCAGAAGCACTTATATCCAATCAAGCATTATGCCCGCTTTGGCATTATGCCTACTTTGGCATAATTCAAATATCGTGCCAACTTTCGACAAGAAACTCTAATCAGTAATAAATTCAGGCCTTCGGGCCTGTATGTTAACTTTACGGTTACTGCGTAACTGTAACTTTTTTTTACATCTATTTACACTTGTCTTACACTTAGCTTTACATTCAGTTATAGGGAACGTCGCCTCAATTACTTTTTTCCGACTCTGTATGTACCACCATTCCTTCCGACACAGGTGTTGCACACGCTGCCGGAAGATTCCTGAATCCTTCTGCTTCTACCACACATATCCGGCAGGATGCAGCTAAGGTTAATTCTTTGTCGTAACAAAATGTAGGAATGTCAATGCCTACACTCTTAGCGGCCTCCAGAATAGTGGTTCCAGCCGGAACAGAAACTCTCTGTCCGTCAATAGTCAAGCTGACCAAAACAAGTCCCCCTCTCCCGAATTAATTATGCCTAAAAAAACATAATGAAAGCAAAAAAATAGACCCGGTATTTTCAAGTTTAAACCATCCGGGCTTATTGTGTCAATAATGACATAACAGAGAAATGAATTTTTATTCAGTCAAGACATCCTTCTTCCCTACATGTATCCTAAAATTCCGTTTAATGCTTTAGACAAAAAAACTAATAACCGCGCCCCGCCCAATTACATATAATAGATGGAATGACCAATCGCACAAAGGAGAGAAAATTATAATGACCAACATACCTGCATCTTACAAATTCTCCAGGCTGGACAGTAATGAGGCAATTCTGCAGCTTGATCCGGACATCATCAGGGAACTGGATATTAAAGCAGGAAAACAGGTCCAATTAAAATTTGGCAATCTGGTAACCCCAGTCAACATCCTTCAATTAAGTCCCAAACAACAACCAAACGAAGTAAAAATGAAAATATCCGGAAAGGTTTTAGAAGAACTTCACATACCAATTGAGATGAAATTATCCCTCAGACAGAGCGGCGAGAACCAGTTAAGCCTGGGCCCGGTTATTGGAATTATCACATTCGCCAACACCTATGCCAACAAACATTTTAACTTTTATCTTAATTACCGGGTGATGTTAAAAAGCGGACTCCTTTATGTTTTCAGCGGCCAGGCAGTCAATCCAAAATCAAATACTGTAAAAGGATACTATTTCAATCCAGCCGCAAAAACCTGGGCCCTGGCTGATCTGCCTTATCCAGATGCCGTCATTGACCGGTGTTACCCCAATGCCTACTGGACCCATGGTCAGCTGGAAAGAACTATAGGAACCGGCAAAATTTTCAATAAAAAAACCATGATTAATAAGTTGGATTTTTTCAGAGCTATATCTGAAGATAATATTTTAAAAGAACATTTACCTGAAACGAGATTTTGCTGCCACGCTTCAGATTTTGCATATCTCCTCAAAAAATACGGCAAAGTTTTCATCAAGCCTGTTGCCGGGATGCAGGGCAGGGGCATTGTTACAGCCTTCTTAAACGATAACGGAATAAAGTGCCGGTATATGGCCAAAGGACAAATTACGGAAAAAGAATTGAGCAATCCACGGCAGATTTTTAACTTATTGGCTACCTTTGGTTATCCCCGCAGACGGTATATTATTCAGGAAGCGGTATCCCTTTTGGATTACCAAGGAAAACCCTTCACTTTCAGAGTAATGGTCTGCAAAAACGGCCAGGGCCAATGGTTAGTCCCGGCGATTTTCACTAATGCCGCAACAGGCGACTCCTTTTTAACCAATCATGCGGCTGGTACCAGTAAATTCATTCCTTTTGCCAACTTATTCAAGGATATTGAACATAAGCTTAAGACCAGTAAAGCTGATTTTATTAATTCACTTGTACAACTGGGCATTTCAGCCGCCCGTGTTCTGGACAAAAAATATGGGCCTTTGGGTGAACTGGGTCTTGATATGGTAGCAGACCGAGCCGGAAAACCCCGTTTCCTGGAGGCCAATGGCAATCCGGGGATGGTGCCCATGAGCCATATGGTGGATTTCCCAAAATGGCGGTATCAGGCATTTGAACTACCAATATCATACGCAATTCACCTGGCCGGCTACGAAAACTATTGATCACTACCCATTACCCACTCACTACTCATTCCAGCTATGAAAAGAAACAGAGCGAAATCCGTATTTTTGAGCCAGCTGGTTCATATTCATTTTGGCAATGTTTTTTATGCTGGTTCTTTTACAACTTAAATTTCGCCGTGGTTTTAAGATGATTTCTGCGGGATGGTTTTTCAGCATGAAGTTCCCATAAGTTTCGAACTCTGAAAAACTGTCCCATTGCTTTTTACTCATGCATTTTATGATTGCCGTGTACCACTCGGTATCGTGCCTCATTTCAATAACCTTTTTTAATTCGGCAAGCCGTTTCTTGTTAAAATACATGTAATGACTGACAAAGAATTTGGCTTGCAGAGGACCTGGGGCATTTTCTCCCAAAAGCCTTTGATAAGTGGTAAAATAGGGTCTATAATAAAGTGATCGGCAAAAAAGGGCCATTTTACCATTTTGCTCAAAAATGTGTGGGCGAATCAGGACTGTGTCTGCATCTATGACCATAAATCCATCACTGTCACCCAAGGTATCCCCTCCCAGTTTCAGAAATTGCTGAAACAACCAGCCTGACCGGTCTACAGAGATATTTCGCCTTACGGGAGAGTAATTTATATCCGCTTTTGAGATGGGCAGCACGGAATTTTCGTTAACATATATGCACCCCTTGGCCCCGCTCAATTCCCGGATTTTTTTGCTTTCCGGAGCAACCACAAAAATCTCACCAATGGGATGCCTTACCTGTTTCCTGATAGAATCAACCGTATAGGGAAAAACATCTAAGTCTTTTTCTATTACGGGAATAATAACATCTATTTTATTCAACTTTAACATCTCCCTTCCCGATATAATATGAACGGGAAACAGGACAGTGTTAAAGGCTAGACAATAATTTTATGTTATGTAAAATAAGCCGATATGTCTAAAATCTCAGTAAAGCCACAAAAAAGAGCCGTCCAGTAAAATTATGATACTGTGCGGCTCTCTTAATGCGGTTTTCGTTTAATTTCGCAACCTTGGTAAACATAACCATTATATGCAACAATAATGTAATATTGTTGCATTTATATTCAGCCCCAATTTTATATTACCAACACTTAAATGTCAACATATAGGTTATTTTGTCTAAATAAAAAGAAACCTGACGAAAAATTCTTTACAGTTGAACAATAGAGTACAGTTCGTCTTTTTGATCTTGGTTAAGATACTCTCTAAATTGCCACTTCTCATTAAAAATATCTTTCGCCTTAATAGGTATGATATCGCTTATTCTTAGGCCGGTATTAATACCAAATTTAAAAATCAACGCATATTTAGGATCACACCCATTCAAATATTGATAAAGCTGCTTAATCTTCGCTTTTCTCTAATCGGCTCAACTGTCATATAATCATGTGCCCTTCCTAATGTATCTTTTCTGCATAATATTATATAAAAAAGACAAAGTAATTTATACAAGAATATTACGTTTTCTGAAAAATACTAGATTAAAAATCCTTATATAATTGAATTTCTTTAATATTCATATTGCAACATTTTTACATTATTGTTACATATTCAATGCAGTTTATGAGAATAATTTTAGCACTATGTTGAGCATCCTGCGGGAAGATAAGTTGTTTTGGCTTAGCACACCAAGCACCCATAAGTTGGCACATCATTATATAAAGCCTGGGATAGTCCTAGCGGCAGGTATGAAACGGTCTTCCAAATTTAGCGGTGGAGCATGGTTTAGAGCAGGTTTTAGTTTTCCGCCCTTCATCATCGGACATCTCCACTTATGCCGTTTCTGGGAGTGGTCAAAATCATAATATTTCATCTCTTATCCGCGGGGCAAAGCCTTGTGCCTTCTGAGTCGAAGGAGGTGAACAATGAGCTTTTTGCTAATTGCGGATAACTTGTTTGGGGGGGGATGTTTATTGAACCGGCGGAAGTAGGTTATTTGAAGCACGTCTTGCTATAAAGCCAATCTACACCAAATGATGTAAAGTTTTATGAAAAATTTAAAAGATGGCAATTGTGGAAAAGAGTTTATGGAGGCGATTTGGTGAAAATCAAAATAGGAACAAAATTAATTTTGAGTTTTCTGGTGGTTCTGATTTTTACGGGATTTATTGGTTTTTTCGGTTTGAATCAGGCAAGTAAGATAAATGATAATGCAAATGATGTTGCCAACAACTGGATGAGAAAGCAGCGCTTGTTGGGGGAAATGAATGGGGCTAACGGTGAATATCGCATTTACCTGCTCCAGTATATTTATGCAACAAACAGGGGAGATGTGGCTAGGGTTGCCGAATATGAGGAGAGGTTAGGTCCAGCCAAAAAGTCCTTTGATGACACAATGGCGGAAACTGAACAGTATGTAGTCTTCTCTGCGGAGGGAAAGAAATTGTTTGCTCAAATTAAGGAGGCCTGGAAGGAAGTTGGAGAAACGGACGGCAGGGTCATAGATCTGGTAAAAACAGGCCGGATCCAGGAGGCTATCGCACTAGTGAATGGAGAATCAAGGGACAAGTATAATGCGTCCAACGAAACGCTTAAGGACTTTATGGATTTTAATAAGAAGTGGGTTGACCAGCTGAATATTGAAAATGAAGCAGCGTATAATGCAAATCGCATTACCAGTATCACGGTGATTTTATCTGCTTTGATTATAGGTTTCGGATTGGCGATATATATCTCCCGGGGTATTTCAAAACCCACCGCCCTTATTGCCGAGACAGCCATGAGAATTGCTGACGGAGACCTTACTGTGCAAGAACTGAAGGTCAAGTCCAGGGACGAAATCAGGGATATGGCGGATGCCTTCAACAGAATGTTGACAAACCTTAAAAACATGATTACCCAAATAAATGCTACGAGCCAATCGGTGGCAGCCACCAGTGAGGAGCTGTCTTCAAATTCTGAAGAGGCCTCAAAGGCAACCCAGCAGGTAGCCCAGACAATTGAACAGGTGGCCAAAGGCTCCAATAATCAAGCTGCAAGTGTAACTGAAATCGTAAAGGCCATGGATCAGATGGACCAAGCTATCCAGCAGGTTGCTTCCGGTGCCGGAGAACAAAGCAAAAACGCCATTACTACCACAGATAGGGTTAATGATATGGTTCATAAGATAGACATGATGGCTGATGGCATGAAGGAAGTCAAACAGGTAGCCGAGCAGAATGGTGAAGTGGCTGAAAACGGCGGCAAATCTGTAGAGAAAACCGTTAACGGTATGCTTAAAGTCAAGGAAGCTGTGTTTGATTCAGCAAAGAAGATTGCGGAACTGGGTGAACAATCTCAGAAGATAGGAGAAATCATTCAAGTTATTGACGATATTGCTGAACAGACCAATCTTTTAGCCTTAAATGCCGCGATAGAAGCAGCCCGGGCAGGAGAACACGGCAAGGGCTTTGCAGTTGTGGCAGATGAAGTCCGCAAGTTGGCTGAAAGGTCAGGAAAAGCGACAAAGGAAATAGCTGATCTAATCACAAATATCCAGCGTGGCACCAAGGTTGCTGTAGAATCGATGGAGATAGGAACTAAAGAGGTGGAAGAAGGAGTGACTCTCGCTCGGGATGCAGGGTATTCCTTGAATGAGATTATTACCGGGGTTGAGAATACGAGAGAAAATGTCAATAGAATAATGGGAGTCATCAACGACATCCTAGCCGGCAGTCAAGAGGTTTCTGACGCAATCAATAATGTTGCGGCTATCACTGAAGAAAATACTGCAGCTACTGAAGAAATGGCTGCTTCGACCCAACAGGTTAATTCCGCAATACAGAATGTTGTTGTGGTATCGGAAGAAAATGCTTCTAGTGCAGAGGAGGTATCAGCTTCTACCGAGGAGCTTACTGCTTCAATCGAAGAAATCTCGGCGTCCTCGGAACAATTGGCTAAAATGGCCCAGGAACTGAGTGATATGGTGTCCCAGTTTAGGGTATAGGGGGGTAATTTAATGGCATCAAATGAGAGACTGTACGTAATTTTTCGGCTTGGTGTTGAAGATTTTGGCTTAGAAATAAACAAGATTAAGGAAATCATTGTATTCCGGGAAACTACCAATGTCCCCGGTTCTGGTGAATTGATTGAAGGAATCATAAACTTACGGGGGCAAGTGATCCCTATTTTCAACCTGCGCCGGAAATTTGCCCTTCCGATAGTGGAATACAGTCGAAATACCCGTATGGTGGTGGTGGAAATCTCCGGACATACAGTGGGCATTGTAGTGGATGGAGTCTCTAAAGTCATGGTAATCACTGAGGACGTGATAGAAAAACCCTCTTCACTTATAACGGCCAAAGTGGACTCGAATTATATCTCTGGGGTAGCCAAGCTTGGGGAAAAACTTGTAATTTTACTTAGCCTAGACAGAGTATTAAACATAGAGGCAACGGAAGCAGTCTAAGAAAAATTTTTTATGGGCGTTCACCAAGGTTGCCGTTTTACCCTATAGAATATCAATCCCAAAATATTTATAATTATTTGAAAGTATTTCTAAAAAAATATGTAGTACCCTCTTTTTAAACAATAAAATGTGGGTGATATTATGCATATTGATCCTGAAGAAATTGTTATTACGCCAAGCGGAAGCACACCGTTAATTGCCAGGATGTGTGATGAAATAAATTTAATCGGCATCATTGATTTGTCTTAGAATTAGCAGTGCAGTCTGAAATGATTCTCCTGCTGCCGTGCCACAAAAATGCTCCCCTCTCCGATAGCAGATTCAATTATTTAACCTGTCTACCCTGAGGGGAGCACCATAATTTATAATGTACTCAGGTAGTTGGATACAAAATCCCAAAATTAAGATAAAATAGAAACATGACTACTAAACGAAAACATTGGATCCCAGAAGAAAAAGCTAAGATTGTACTAGAAATCTTCGAGAAGAAAGCACCTTGGCTGAGATCGCAAATAAATATGGTACAAGCCAACAATTAACCACTAGATGGAAGTTCGAGTTTCTCGCCAATATGACTACTATAATAAGAACGGGAAACAGGACAATGTAAAAGGCTTCCCAATAATTTTATGTTATGTAATAAACCCAATTCAATTTCAATAAATAGACAGAATCATAGAAATTTACTTATACCTTTTAATAAAAACCTTAAAAGATCTCCTCATAGCTAAAGCTCTTTGGAACCACCTGCATAGCAGGTGGTTTTCGCTTAGACAAAAAGAGCCGCAAAGGATGAATATAGTGCTATGCGGCTCTCCTTATGCAGTTTTCTATTAAATTCATATGCTTGGTAATCTTAACCACCAAATGCAACAATATTGAAANTTTCAATATTGTTACATAATGCTTTCCGGTCACCCAGAAACATAAAATAATAGCAATTGTAAAAGGCAAACCCACCGAAAGGTGGGGACGCAAAGCCGCAAGTCTAAAGCGAGTAAATGCTATGATGGTTGGGCTGCCAGTTGATATAAAGATATGAAATAAGGGATAGTAAAGTAAAAGGATTATTTAATCTCTTAAACCATATCTACTTTAGGTAGGCAGTCGAACACTGCTTACTTTTTTTATGGGTAGATTTAGACTCAAAGTACACCAACAAAATGTCTATTGTGTAGGATTAATCAGAGATAACTCGGGAAGGAGTTAAAAATGTCGGGACATATCGCTAATGAAGACATTTATGACAGAAATGGAATATTACTGCTATCTAAAGGCCAGGAAATAACTGATGCTGTTATGGCAAAGTTGACAAAGCTGGGAAGCTATAGCCCAACAAAAGAGCAGGCTAATTTTACGGTCAAACAAAGTGTAACTTTCCCTACTTCTCAGTCATTAGGAGAAATAGTAAGTATTCGAGGCTATCGTGTTTCAAGGAACCCCAACAATATATTAAACACTATAGTTTTTGAGTCTAAATCGAAGCCTTGGTGGATATATGTAAATACACTTGGCAACTATATTGACTGGCTATACACACATTCCATTGATGTTGCTATCATTTCTTTGATGATAGCCGAAGAACTTGGATACACCGAAAAGGAATTGTGGAATTTGGGATTAGGTGCATTTCTGCATGATGTAGGAAAATTATTGATTCCTAAACCTATCCTACAAAAACCTGGACCGCTGAATAACGCGGAAATGGCTTTTATGCGGCAGCATTGTGAAATAGGCATGAGTTCTCTTGAATCATTATCTCTTCCAAAAGAATGTACGGATATCGTTTTGCAGCATCATGAGCGTCTTGATGGAAGCGGGTATCCAAATGGTTTAAAAGAAGATGAAATATGCCGCAGTGCCAAAATCGTGATGATTGCCGATGCTGTTGATGCGATTACCTCCGGCCGGCCTTACAAGCAAACACAGGATTTAGATGCGGCTATAAGGATCTTAAGAAGTGATGAAGAAAAATACACTGAGGAATTTATTTCTGTGTTGGAAAGATTACTGATCTTATAATCACGCTATTATTAGTCTGGTAACGAAAATGCTCCCCTTTTCGGTAGTAGGTCTAGATTCTTTAACCCATCTACCCTAAAGGGGAGCGTTTCATTTTAGGCCAAATACGGCTTCATTTCGTTACTATCCTGCATTATTTCCAAACACCGAAAGGTTTAACAGTTCCATCAAATGTCGAATCCGGATATTAGGTTCATATTGGGTCAGACCTTCCGACAACCCGATGAAACAACTGGGGCAGGGTGTCGTGACATCTGTGGCTCCAGTGGTCTCAGCTTCCTTGAGTCTTTCTGCAGCCATCTTGGCCTGAATCTGGGGGAAGCCCATTTTAAGACCGCCGCCGAACCCGCAGCAGCGTGAATTTTGCCTGATTCGGTTCATTTCAGTCAATTCAATTCCCGGTATAGCACTGAGCACACTTCGGGGCGCGTCATAGATTTGGTTATGCCGGCCCAAATGGCAGGGGTCGTGATATGTCACTTGCAAAGGGACGGGATGCACGGGCTTTAAGCGGCCTTCTTTGATCAGCATATCAAGATATTCGACGGCGTGATATATTTTAAAGTTTAGTTTTTTGACTTTGGCATAGTCCTGATAAATAGTCTTGAAGCAGCCGGCGCAATTGGTCACTAATGTTTCGATGCCCAGGCTGTTCAATATATCAATATTTTCCTCGGCCATTTCTTCGAAGTCCAAATCGCCCATCCTGCGCAGTTTTCCCCGGCAGCAGTTCTCCTTGGGCCCCAGGATACCAAACTTAATACCGGCTTTGGCCATCAGGTTGGCAACCCACTGGGCCACCAAATTAATCTTTTCATTGTAGCTGGCTGTGCACCCAAGATAAAATAAAACCGGCTGAGGTGATTCTGTAATCAATGGCACATCCTGAAAAAGGGTCCCCTGGGATAGACCCCTGGCTACCCAGCTGCCGCGGTTCTCTCTGGGTTCTTTCAAGGGATTATCATATTCTTTTAAGATTTTCAGGTATGCAACCTGATCCGGTGTCGGGCCCAAGCCTGCTTCTGCCAATACTTCTCTCAACGATTCCCACAGTTCAGGGGTGTCAATCCTGGCCGGGCAGACAAAATGACATTGCCCGCAAGCGGTACACTCATATAATGCGTCAATCAGATTGTCAACCTGTTCTTTGGTGAATCTGCTTTTCGAAAATAGTTTGGCTCTCAATCCGTTCTGGCTTTTCAGAAGAGATTTGACAGCTGCAATTTTATTTCGCGGAATTAATTCATCCCTCTTATCCACTGCGTAAACCGGACACCAGTTCTTACACTCTCCGCACCGGGTACAGGCGTCAAGTTCCAAAAGCTGCCTTTTACTTAACCGGCCCAAAGGTAGTTTAACATTATCAGCTGTTCCCATATAAGTCACCCCTCAGCCTTTCTTCAGATGCATTGATAACAATCTCTGTTGGAGCACTAAAAATATGCATAAGTTTACTGAATGGAATATAAGCTATCAGTGCTGCGCTGAGCGTGCCATGAAGCGTCCACAGGCCTGTCATATACGGAGCCGGATTGTCAATGCCCCTGAACAGGCCGGCCAGAGTATTGGCTACAAAGGAATACTGAAACTCCGGACTTGCCGGGAGTGAAGCTATTCTCATGGCTTCCAGGGTAAAACCTGTTAATACAAGAATAATCAGTGTGTTCAAGGCGATTGTATCTGTCCAGATGGTTTCAACCTGTTCCGGACGAACAATATAACGTCTGATGAAGGCAGTCCCGGCGCCAATTAAAATCATCAACCCGCCGGTATCCCCCACTAATTTATAATACATGCGCCCCTGTCCCGTAGTTAGGTACTCTGCCAAAGGTGACCCTGCGGGAATCACCGAGTCAAGCAGCACGGAAACAGCCGAAAGGCTCATCAGAGCTATAAATCCCCAAAAAATCAAGATGTGCATAAACCACCTGAGAGAGCTTTGTTGGAGCAGCTGCCTTTGAAACAGCACTTCTCTGAAAAACACTTTCACCATGGCCCCATAACTTTTCTCATTCCGTAATGAAACCACTTTACCCTTTAAATAAAAACTAATATTATCAGCCATTCCAATGATAAATATGAGTAAACCAATGGATTGCACAATCCCGAAGTAAATCCATGGCTTGTAATAGACTATTTCCGTACCTAAAGCGCCCACTTGTATTCCCCCTTTTTAACCTCGCCTCTCAATTGCAGGTGAAGCCTTGAAATCACTACTTACTTGATGTGCCAGATAAAATTTATAGCAGATGAATAAATATATTGCTATTGCTAAAAATATACTTACATAGTTTACAACACCAAGTACGGCATTTGGAAAATAATTCCCGTAAACATAAACCCCCAAAACTTGGGAGCCAACCATGCCTCAGACCATCGCCCATTGGGGGGCGGCAAATTCACTTTTGTAGAAAAACTTTTTAAAATAATCACTAATCAAATAAATTGTAAAAATACCCCAGCCAATAGCTATCACGTAAGAAAAATTGATTAAAAAGAATGATACAGCATTCATGTCTAATTTAAAATAAGTCTCGGCAAATATCGTTAGTTTATCAAGGCTGATGCCGTACAAACAGGAAATGGGAATCATTAAAAAGAAAGCCGGTTGAACGGGTTTTTGCGGTAATTCGGCGGATTTTAGCATTAGGAAAATGAGGTAACCAAGTTTTGCGAACAGCAGAAAAACGCCGAAACTTAGAGCAACCAGTGCACTGAAAGCTGCTATAGACGCTACCACCTTATTATGTGCCATGGAAGCTATCCCTGTTCCGGTCAGGTTGACCAGGCCGATGGCAAAGACATCAGTTAACCAGACAAAAGTTAGCTTGGTGGAATCAAGGGGTTTAGTTAACCAAATTTTAAGAAATTTAAACTCATACTTAAACACGAAAACCCAAAGAAATCCGTAAAAGATGAGACCAGGTACCATCAGAGACTGCATATTTGATGATACTGTCGGGAGGAAGAACCCCAACGGGGCAAAAATAACATTGGCAGTCATAGACAGGGAAGCAAAAGGGATAAAAATACCCACGCCCTGTGTCGGCGGGCCATTTAACCAACCCTCATATTCATTTTTGTCAAAACACCACGATATAAAGCTTTTTAACAAAACAATGGTTGCAATAAAGTTAACGAGTATCAGAGCAGCCATAATGCCAATGAGGGGCAGATAGAGAAAAGTTTGGCCTGTTGTTAATCTGTCCCACGGGATATCTGTCAGCTTGATCAGCCCTTTTCCATGGGGAACTGCAAACTGCAGATAATTGAAAGCCATCAATGAGATTCCCCCTGCAGCCAGGGGCACCTGTAACTTAAATGGATTAAACTTCATACACACTCCTCCTTTAGTAGTTAGGATTGACTATCCCTAAATGATTTGTCCTCATCTTACCACAAAGCTTGCTATAATTGAAATGCATAATTATCATATTAGCTATAATATTACTGCATATTTAATTTTAATTTAAGAATGAATACTTAACCCATTTACTGCCTCGGCGGCTTCCATTACCGCCTCTGCCAAGGTCGGATGGGCATGGAAAGTACTGGCGAGCTGTTCGGCCGCAGCCCCTAGTTTTATGGCCAAAGTCGCTTCGGCAATTAAATCTGTAGCATGGGGGCCAACAATAGTGACACCCAGTATTTTGTCGGTTGCTTTATCCGCAAGGATTTTCACAAATCCTTCGGCCTCCCCTGCTGCCTGGGCCCTGCCGCTGGCCATAAAAGGAAATTTTCCGGATTTTACGGCTAACCCCTGTGCCTCTGCCATCTGACTTGTAATCCCAACAGCAGCAACCTCCGGAGATGTAAAGATGCAGTTTGGCACAACTGTATAGTCCATTTCAGTACTCTTACCCATGATGTTTTCCACAGCCACAATGCCCTGACTTGAAGCAACATGGGCCAGCTGCATTTTATTAGTTATGTCACCGATGGCATAGATATTTTCGACACTGGTCTCAAGCCTTGAATTAACCAGGATTTCTCCCTTGACGCCGGTCTTTACCCCAACGGCCTCCAGCCCCAAGCCCTCGGAATTGAAAGCCCGCCCGATGGAAACCAGCATTTTGTCGGCATTTAGCTGTTCTCCGTTATCCAAAGTTACTGCGACACCCTCCTGTTCTCTGTTCACTTCTTTGATGCCTACCCCTGTTTTAAGCGAAATCCCCCGTTTTTTGAACAAGGTCTGCATCAACCTGGCTGCTTCTTTATCCACTGTAGATAATATTGATGGCATAATTTCCACAATAGTTACTTTAGTCCCAAGCTCGGCAAAAATACATGCAAATTCACAGCCGATGACCCCTCCGCCAACTATCAGCAGGCTCTTTGGTATCTCTGACAGATTTAGGGCTTCGTCACTGGTTATGACATTTATCCCGTCCCAGCCCAGTGAGGGGATGGCAGCCGGCCTGGAACCGGCGGCAATGATAATATTCTCACCCATTACTTGTTCCCTGGTGCCGTCATCTTTCATAATCTCGACGGTATTCAGAGACAATAATTTACCGGTGCCTTTCACAAAATCAATTTTATTTTTCTTAAAAAGGAAATTTATCCCAGCAACCAGCTTTTGCACAACCTGATCCTTCCGGGCCATAAAACGCGAAAAATCAGGCGCTGGGTTTTCGACAACAATCCCGAATTCCGCAGCCTTGCGAAGAGTACGAATTATTTCGGCCCCGGCGACCAATGCTTTGGTTGGTATACAGCCCCTATTTAAACACGTCCCTCCCAACCCGTCCTTTTCAACAACCAGGACTTTTGCTCCCAACTGTGCAGCCCTAATGGCGGCCACATAGCCTCCGGGTCCTCCACCTATAATTACCACTTTATAAGCCACAACTATTACCTCCCCGTAATTCACTGACTGCACGTCAAGGCAGCAATTTTAATATTACCTTTTCTTGTTCCAGGCATCAGTACTGTATTTTGAGCGGTACAATTCAAGAGCTTCGGTCATTTCAACATCTGTTATCCCATGAGGAATGAGATTAATACCTAACTCCCCTGTTAAGGAATTCTTTAACGTTTCGGCAACCTCCTGAAATTCCGGGGTATATCCCAAAATATCGGCCAGCGAAGCTGACCTGTGCACAAAGTAATTCCTTCCTTCTGTCCTGGCTGCTTCATTATCATAATTCAAGCAGGAAAACAACAAATCAGGTTCATTCTCTATTACCACTGAACCGTGCTGCAGGATGCTGTTGTATTTACGGATCTGCGCACTGCCAACAAGCTTTTTGCCCAACACCGTAATTTCGTGCCGCGATGGTGAATCAAAGCAGGCTGCAGTTATGGCCCCCTTTGTTTTTTTGCCGGCTGTTATTTCAGCCGGAATACTCATTTCCCTTAAACCCCTGACTATTCCCCGGCTGATGGCAAGGTAAGCTTGAACCACTGTTCCGCCAACCACCCGGTTATTTTCCGGTGCTGCCACACTATAGGTCAGTTCCTGGTGATGAAGGACAGCCCTGCCACCGGATAAACGCCTAATGATATCCACACCCTGTTCAGTGGTTCTGGTGAAATCGATTTCTTTTTTATAGCTCTGGAAATAACCTAAGGTAATTGCAGGTTCAGCCCATTGGTAGAACCTCACGGTAGGCAGAGCAGTCCCCCGGGCAACAGCCAGCAGTATTGCTTCATCAATGGCCATATTCATAGCCCCCGATTCAGGCCTGGAGATAACCAGCCGCCAATCCTCCATCAGCTACAACTCCTCATTCAGATGCAACTCCTCATTCAGGTTTTGCAGTACTGTATTGACAGCTGCAGTAATTTCATCTGGGGTAAGCGCCCGCGGATAATTATACGGCACACTGCCGGGTTTTTCATTATAATAGGGCCTGTTACAATCCGGGCAGCCGGAGGTCCGGAAAGCCGCGCCATCACCCAGATATTTTTTTAATTGAGCCCTGGTGATCCCGTAACCCGTTAATTTACCAGAACTAAATTTACACTGATGCACATTAATCAATTCTTCTTTCACCAGATAGTGAAATGCCTGAATCCGGCGGTAACTGGCGATGTCTGGAGGCAGCACGCCGGCCATCGGGGTCCCCGGAACAGGCGTAAATGCAAAGAGCCCGATAGAAACACCTCGATCATGCAGCTGCTGTAATATACATGCCATCTCCTCTTCCGTTTCTCCTAACCCTACAATCAGGTGTGTGGAAATCTGCCCCGGCAAGAGGTCTGCAGCAGTAAACAGCATATCCACCGCCCCCTGCCAGCTGCCACCCTTGGTTTCCCTGAAAACGCGCGGGCTCGCGGCATCCAGGGGGATACTGA
The DNA here is from genome assembly GCA_032027005.1 of Thermincola sp. Classification (GTDB taxonomy): domain Bacteria; phylum Bacillota; class Thermincolia; order Thermincolales; family UBA2595; genus JAVSMW01. The sequence goes on from JAVSMW010000003.1 coordinate 337,441, forward strand.
TCCGTTCAAAACCCGATGCGGCTATATATTTTAACTCATTAACGTCTTTAACCCTTACAGAAACACAAAGGGGCACATCCGCAAAGCGTTTTATTGTGTTGGCCGCATTCCTTAACTCTAAGATAGGCTCTCCGCTGCTTACTACCTGCAAGCATACTCTTTTGATTCGTTCATCAGCTGATGCGAGACCGATTTTTCTTGCCATATCTTCAAGTTCTATATTCTGCCACGTAATTCGGGATAACAGGCGGGAGGGAGAGAGGGCTTTTTGGGATTGGGGGCAAAAACCGCAATTAAAGAAACACTTTTCTCCTGTCAGTAAATAAGCGGTCGTAGGCAGTACATCGGTATTTATTTTTCTGTAGCCGAGCTGATGTGATGTACCTGCTGATATCCTGATCATAATGCACAACATTCCTCTCCAGGCTTAATGTTGAGTCCAAGTCCCACTGCAATATCTTTGATCTCCGGAGCAGGCTGAACTATTTTGTTTATTCCACACATTAAGGCCAGGCGGTCCAAATCTTTTCTGTATTCCCCGCCAGGTCTCATGCATCCCAAAGAGAGTGGTACCTCGGGCAATTCTATTCTAGCCTGACAGAGAACCCGGGCCACGTCATCAGGGGTCGGAGGAAGCCTGTTGCCAAAAGGGGTTCCCTTTGTCGGGCGAAATATTAAAAATACCACCTCATCCGCTCCAAGGTCCCGCAGCATTTCAATGGCCTTGTATTCACCACTGATTTGCCCTCCCCGGAGGCCAATACAGATGTGGGGAATAACTCTGACCCGTTTTTTTAGTTTTCTGTACGCGTCAAAATAATCTTCAACCTCTTTGCTGAGACCATAAACTTCGCGTAAGGTGTCATTATCTCCTACAACATCAAAGGAAACAGTATCAGCAATTTTGCTGATCTGTTCAATTTCTTCTTCCTTTACCAGCCCGGTGTGCAGGTTTATTCGCAAACCGGCTTTTTTAATTTCATTTAATATGGGCAGGTATTGCAAAACCGGCACCCGTCCATTGGGGTCACATCCTCCTGAAATCAATACACTTTTAGTTTCCGGCTTTATGCCTTTCTGCCAAAATTCAACCGGAGTCATACTCTTCAGGTAATGCCCGTTGCAATGGGCACACTCTAACTCACAGTGGCTCCCGGTAACACTTATGACAGATGTTTTAACAGGCCTGCAGAACGATAACTCATCAGAAAAATTCTGCCGGCGAATTTGCCAGGCCCTGGAGATCTGTTCAGCCAAAGCACAGTCTATATTTACGATTGGTCCTCACCCTCTGCCAGAAAATTATTGTATTCCTCCACACTCATGAGCTCCTCAAGTTCCGTTATGTCGGAAATCTCCAAAACGGCAATCCACCCCTCACCATAAGGGTCCTCATTGATAAGCTCGGCAGAGGCTTCCAAGCCGGTGTTTGACTTGATAACCTTCCCTCCCACAGGAGCAATTACATCTGAAATAGCTTTAACTGATTCAATGCGGGCCAAAGATTCGTTGGCAATACTCGTATTACCGATATCGGGAAGTTCGACAAACACTACATCACCCAGTAAAAACTGGGCATTATCAGTAATCCCGACCGTAACCTGATTGTCATTTATTTTTACCCATACATGTTCTTTGGTATATTTCAAATCTTCCGGGTTAGTCATGACAGACCTCCTTAAATTGTATACCGGAGGCTTTTGGCCCCCGGCTAAGGTGAACTTGGATAATTGGATTACTGGCAATAGGGCATAATTTCCTTAACATCTAAAAATTCAAAACCTTGTCGGCCTCTTCAACCCATTGGGCCAAAGCTATCATAGTGCTTCTTTCAGTTCCTTCTACTATTTTTACTTCGCTCAGTCCCCGAGCGTCCATACAGGTTCCTCACAACTTGACTTCCCCGCCTTTGGCCAGGATGCCTTTGAGCATCCGCTCAATATTATAGTAACCCTGGGGAGTGTCTTGTCCCGCAACAGCATTAGCCACCGCATCTGCCATCAGAAAAACCTTAACGTCAGCATTGAGTTCTTTCTGCATGGCCATCCCAAGTCGCAGAGCATTGTAAGCTTTTTCTGTACCATAAGGACCGTCATTAATTATTAATAAGTACTTCACCATATCCCTCCTTTCTAAAAAATTTTAGGCCAGTAGTTCAATTCTACCTGGAGACCCGTCGGTAATCTCACCAATGCAGGCCGCCGCCAGGCATCCTGCATTATTCAACAGGTCCTCAAGATGTGTTGCCTTTTCCGGCGATACAGCTATCAACAACCCGCCTGAGGTCTGAGAATCACATAACACAGTGCGGATTTCGGACGATACTCTATCAGAGCTAACCTTGTCAAACAAGTACCGGCAATTATTATGGGTGCCACCCGGTACAACCCCGGACCGCACCAAATCCCATACATCATCTATGACCGGTACGGAACCGGTATAAATTTTGGCTCCTGTCCCGCTGGCGGCCATCATCTCATAAAGATGACCGAGTAATCCGAAGCCACTGACATCAGTACAGGCATTCACACCTACTTCTTGCAGAGCTTTGGCCGCGCCATAGTTCAGTTCAACCATCAGATGGTAAACCTTTTCAATCAGTTCTTCCCCTGCCAAATCCCTGTCTATGGCTGTTGTAATTATCCCTGAGCCTAAGGGTTTAGTGAGAAATAATTTATCCCCGGGGCGAGCCCCTTTTTTGAACAGCAGTCTGGCTGGATTGGCAGTGCCGGTTACGGCCATGCCAAACTTAGGGGCATTATCCTCAATGGAATGACCCCCGGCTATTGTAACTCCTGCCTTGGCTGCAACATCTGCCCCGCCTCGCAGAATCTCCTCAAGAATGCTTACCGGCAGGCTTTTTACGGGAAAACAAACGATATTGAGAGCAAAAACAGGTTCCGCCCCCATTGCATATATGTCACTTAAGGCATTGGCAGCAGCAACTGCCCCAAAGGAGTAAGGATCGTTTAATACGGGGGTGATAAAATCTACGGTTTGGACTAAGGCCAGGTCCTTGCTGACTTTGAATACTGTCGCGTCATCTGAACCCTCCATATAAAACCGTTTATCTGTTATCTTCGGAAGTTTTGCCAAAATCTGATTTAGATCCGCCGGATCTATTTTGCAAGCTCACCCTGAACCCGGCGAAAAACTGGTTAACCTGACCGAACGTTTATCAACCAATGTTAAAACCTCTTTCTACTACGGCATAAAACCATTTTTTGATTAATTAATTATTTTCATAATAACACAAGTCATGATATAATAGAAATGCATAATTAACATACCATCTATAAGCAAAGATTATATCATGCACTCTACCGAAAAAACAGGATTGGTGTGATCACGACATGGAATTAACTCAAATCAAAGCTTTTTATGAAATAGCAAAGTCCGGCAGTTTCAGTAAAGGTGCGGAAAAACTGAACATTACACAACCGGCCCTGTCACGCCAAATTGAGTCCCTGGAAAAATCAGTAGGGATTAACCTCTTTAACAGGCACAGCAGGGGGGTCCAGCTGACTGAAGCAGGCCGCAGGCTGTTCGAATATGTTGAACAAATGCTTAGACTAGCGGCCGAGGCTGAAAGGACACTGCAAGAGATCCAAGGCCTGGAAACAGGGCAATTGAGTATCGGAGCCTGCACTACTGTTGGCAATTACCTGCTGCCGGCTTCTTTATCCACTTTTCTAAAACTTTATCCAAAATTAGATATTTCCCTTGACCTCGGGAAAAGCAATGATATTGTCGAAAGAGTTATGAACAAGGAATTTGACCTGGCATTTATTGCCGGTATTCCCGAACATCCAGGTGTATGTAATGAGCCAATCCATGAAGATGAGATTTTATTTTTAACCAGTCCGGGTCATCCGTTATGTGAAAAAGCGAATTTTGACCCCCAACTGCTGGCCAAAGAAATTTTTGTCTTTAGGGAACTTGGTTCTGCGACCAGGCAGGCATTGGATTCTATATTGCAGAGAATTCAGGTTAAGCCTGCAAAAGTCATTACACTAGGAGATACCGAAGCCGTAAAAAGGGTGGTGATGGCAGGAACAGGCATCACTTTTCTGTCTAAACACACAGTGGAACTGGAGCTTCAGCAGGGGCTTTTGTGTGCGCCTGATATCCCTGAGCTTAAATTATCCAGGCAAATGCTTTGCATATACCCTAAAGGAGTACACTTCTCTCCGGCTGCTCTCGCCTTTTTGTCACATCTGAAAAAAGACACCCATAATTACAAGTTTCCCTCAGACTAATCCCCAAAAGCTAAATGAGACACCTTTGAGGTAGTCTCATTTTTCTATGTCTAGCTAGCCAACTTAGCTTAATGCCTGGGCCAGATCTTCAATTATGTCATCAGCTTCTTCAATGCCAATTGATACCCGGATTAATTTGTCCGAAATACCACCTTTGAACCGGAATTCAGGGGGAACATTATAGTGGACAGCAGCTACCGGCTGGGTAATTAAAGACTCTACTGAGCCAAGGCTTACAGCCCTGGTAAACAGCTTTACCCGATTCAGCATAGTGTCTACCTGTTTGGTATCACCTTTAATTTCAAAGCTTAGAACTCCCCCGAATCCACTCATTTGCTCTTTGGCCAGGAGGTGCTGTGGATGACTGGGCAACCCAGGGTAATATACATTTTCGACCTTCGGGTGATTATGTAAAAATTCTGCAACTGCCTGGCCATTTTGATTATGCTGCTTCATTCTCAGGCCAAAAGTCTTCAAGCCCCTAAGTAAAAGCCAGGCATCAAAGCCATTAAGATTACCGCCCATTTTGCGGAAAATGTTAATACATGTATCTATATAACCTGCGTCTCCAAGAATGGCTCCTGCCATTATATCACTGTGGCCATTTAGGTATTTTGTACAACTGTGAACAACTACATCAGCACCTAAATCCAGGGGCTTTTGGTTGTACGGGGTAGCAAAAGTATTGTCAATAACAAGCTTGATACCGCGTTCATGAGCGAAATCGGCAATTTTTCTGATGTCATATATTCTTAAGCTTGGATTGCTGGGAGTTTCCAGAAAAATCACCCTGGTATTTTCTCGCATAGCAGCTTCGATTTGATTGAGATCTCCGGGATCAACAAAAGTTGTGTTAATCCCTAACCTCGGGAAAACTTCATGAAACAGCCCAAAACTGCCACCATAAACATCCGGGTGGCTTATTATATGTTCCCCTGCCTGAACCAGAGCCATGATGGAAACTGAGGTCGCCGCCATCCCTGAACTCAGCACGAGGCCTTTTTCCGCCCCTTCCAAAAATGCCAGTTTTTCTTCTACCATTGTGTAGTTGGGGTTTCCATACCTCGTATAAATATACCCTTGCGCCCGTCCCTCCATCAAATCAAGCATGCTTTCATTAGTTTCGAAGGCAAAGGTAGTGGTTTGGTAAATGGGCGGAATCACCGAACCAGTGGCGGGGTCAGGCCTTTCTCCAACATGTACCAGGTTACTGTTGAGGCCGCTAAACTTTTTCTTCATTAATAACTTCCACCTCTCTGTTGTAATAATTTACTAAGTTGATAGCCTGAGAATAAAAAGCTGCCAGAGGGGTTATCCCCTCCGGCTGTATTAAAAGGAGCTATCTACATGTCATAAGTTTAGCACAATCATAACTATAATAGAAATGCATAATTATCATATAAGTTATTACACTTAAGCATATCAAAAAACTCCAGGTCATAAGCCCGGAGTTTTTAACTTTATGCAGTTCTCCTTTTTACAAGCTCAACATCAAGGTTTACACTCTTACTCAAGGTAAGTCCCACCGGCGAGGTAGAAATTACTCTTTGATGAACTTCCTCCAACTGTTCCAAAGAAGCTGAGCTTTTTAAAAATACCTTTGCTCTCACAGTAGTATAGCCAGGTAGCACATCTGAAGGCAGCCCGAAGAACCCGGGCAGATCAATATCACCTTCCAGTTCTATTTCTATTTTCTGCAGCTCAATTCCCAGCATAGCCGCATTCAAAGAGTAGCCCACTACCAGGCAGCTCCCTAGGGCAGCCAAAACCATTTCTACAGGGTTTGGAGCAGTATCTGTCCCGCCTAAGTCTGGCGGCTCGTCTATGGCCACCTTGAACCCGCGGATGTCTGATTCAGATTTTGTCCCGCCTTTCCAAACAGTTCTTGACCGCCACATAGTTTTGCCGAATTCGGGGTTGTTTTTGACGGTCTCGATTATTTTCTGACCAACTTCCAGATTAATGCCATTAACTTCGGACATAGAAATCAACTCCTTTTTTTATTTTTTTGGAAATTATGCTAATAAAAATACTGCCAAATTATACTGTGCTGCTTAGTATAAGCTTAGCATATTTATTACTATAATTGAAATGCATAATTATCATATAACTTATAATAATAGCTTATAGCTTAAATAAAAAAACAGCCGTATCTGATCATTTTGGGTCAAACACGGCTGCTGCATTTTTCAGCTATAGTATTCCTTCGTTCCTCAGGCGATTAACGATTCCCACAGTGGAGCTGCTGCGATCCATGGTATAAATATGCAAACCCGGCACCCCTGCTTTGAGCAGTCCCCTAATTTTCTCTGCCGCAAAATCAATCCCGAAGTTCCCAAGGGCCTCAGTGTCTCCTTCAGGTAAAGCGGCAATCCCCTGACGAATTTCATCGGTAATGGTGGCTCCACACAATTTGGCTAGATTCTCCATCATTTTAACACTATAGATGGGCATTACTCCTGGCATTATGGGAACATTTATCCCAACAGCCCGGCACCGTTCCACAAAATCAAAAAAATACTGATTGTCGTAGAAATAGTTGCAGATTATGTAATCAGCCCCGTTCTCCACCTTAAGCTTAACGAACTCGATATCTTTTTCCCTGCTTTCACATTCGATATGACCCTCGGGGTAACCCGTGGCACCCATGCAAAAGTCGTAACGAGGGCTAATAAATGACAGCAGGTCAGAGGCGTGAGCCATGCTTTGCGGATGAGGCACAAAATCCTCGGCATCATGGGGCGGGTCTCCCCGGGCAACTAAGATATTCTCTATCCCCAAGGCCTTATAATCATCCAAGACTGATGTAATATCCTCAGGTCCCAATCCAAACCCGGTAAAATAGGCAATAACCTCCAGGCCTTTCTCATTTTTTAATTTTTCCACCAATTGATACGACCCTTCCCTGGTGGAACCCCCGGCCCCAAAGGTGACGGAAACAAAATCCGGATTCAGGGCAGCTAATTCATCAATGGTTTTTTCAAGATTTTCCGCGCCTTTGGGAGTCCTGGCCGGAAACAACTCAAAAGAAATTGTCGGCTTTTCTTTAGACTTCCAAATGTCTGTTACTCTCACAATACTTCCTCCTTATTTTCAACTTTGCAGCCTCTCGGAGCTCGTTATTTAAGTTTTTACCAATAGAGTTATTCACTGTATATACGGAATATTCCTGCCCTGGTTATAACTTTAGCCCCTAACTGCGAAAGGAATTTCCTGCAATAATTGAAAATGAGAAAAGACCTCCGAGTTAAACAAAGGTCTTAATACTAATCAAATAAATTCAAATACATTGGAATACAATCTTCGGTATATTCATCATATAAGGAAACTTTTTCATATAAAATTATTTATCAGTTTCTTTCATCATTTTAGCAAATTTTTGACATCTTGCTAAAAATTCTGGTTTTATAGTGTTATTTCTGCTGTCTTCCAAAAACTTATTTGTTTTGCTTTTTTTTATTATAATTAGTTTATCACTGGGTCTTGCTAGAAGGGCCATATCATTACCCCCTTGGTTGTTATTATTTTTCTTAACCATATTGTACCATCTCCATATAGCAATATCAATAATATTCTATATTATGCGCAATTTGGAGATGTTTAGACTATCGTTTAAAGAAGCTTCTATGGTGTATTACTCCTCCGATATTTATCTTTCACATGTGAAATAATATAATAGAGAAAAAAGAGCGTAGGAGGAATTTAAAGGAAATGACTACTGAAGATCGCCAGGAAGGCCAAAAATACCAGGACAGAAATGACATCCCGGAACAATATCTCTGGAAGGTCAAGGACATCTACGCCGGTGATGAGTTATGGGAAAAGGATTTTAAGACAGTTGCCGAACATCTGGAAAAGGTCCGGAATTACAGGGGACATGTAGCAGAATCGGCCAAAAATTTATATCAAACCCTGGAACTGCAAAATAAAGTTTTCACCCTTTTAGAAAAAATAATGGCTTACGCCAGCCTTAAAAGGGATCAAAATACCGCTGACCAGCATAACCAGGGCCTGTCCGACAGGGCCACTGCCCTGGCAGTGCAGGCAGAGGGAGAGCTATCCTTTGTTGTTCCGGAAATTCTGAAACTGGAACCTGCTCAGACTGAAGCCTATTGCACGCAGGAAGCGGGCCTCCGGAGCTACCGCCACTTCCTGGATAACCTTTACAGACAGCAAAAACACTACCTCTCCTCTGAGGAAGAAGAAATTCTCGCCCTTTGCGGTGAAGTCATGCAGGGGCCCCATACCATTTTCAGTCTGTTGACAAATGCGGATATCCAATTCCCTGAAATAGAGGCAGACGGCGAAAAAATCCGCCTGACCCAGGGCAGCTTTATCGAGTTTATGCATGACCCGGACCGTAATGTCAGGCGTGAAGCCCATCACGGTTTATATCAAACCTTTGCCGCTTATGCCAATACCCTGGGGGCAACATACAGCAGCAGTGTTAAGGGCAATTTATTTCAGGCCAGAGTAAGACGCTACCGATCAGCACTGGAGTCTGCCCTGGACCCTGACAACCTGCCCCTTACATTCTATGACAATCTGTTAGATTCCGTACACCGGCACCTGCCGGCACTGCACCGGTATGTGGAACTAAAAAAGAAGGTTCTCAAGGTCGACGAACTGCAGCCCTATGACCTTTATGTGCCTTTAACCAGCAGCAGCCACTGGAAGCCCCAGGTGGAGGCAGCTGAACAAACTGTACTCAGGGGCCTCACCGTAATGGGCAAGGAATACTCCGCGCTCCTGGAAAAAGGTTTTCGTGAGCGCTGGGTAGATGTGTATGAAACCAAGGGTAAAAGAAGCGGGGCCTATTCCATGGGAGTTTACGGGGTTCACCCTTATGTTCTTTTGAATTATCATCCCAGTCTGGAAAACGTTTTCACCATTGCCCATGAAATGGGTCATGCCCTGCATAGTTACTATACAAACAACATTCAGCCTTATGTTTATACCCATTACCCAATTTTACTGGCAGAGGTGGCCTCAACTGTCAATGAAGCCCTGCTCTTCAAGCACCTGCTGAACCAGGCAGAGCCCTCCGAAAAAGCGGCACTCCTGGAAAAGAACCTGGAACAATTCCGTACTACAGTTTTCAGACAGCTTTTGTTTGCCGAATTCGAGAAAAAGGTCCATGACCTGGCAGAAGCCGGGCAGCCGCTGACCCCGGCCAAATTTAGTGAAGTATATGGCGACTTGCTTAAGGAGTACTATGGCCCTAAACTTGTACTGGATGACTATATCCGGGGCGAATGGGCCAGAATTCCCCATTTCTACTCAGCCTTCTATGTTTATAAGTATGCCACCGGATTTTCCTCAGCTGTAGCTATTTCTGAGATGATTCTGGCGGAAGGAAAACCGGCTGTAGATCGTTACATTGAATTCCTGAAAAGCGGAAGTTCTGGTTATCCCTTAGACCTCCTGAGCAAAGCCGGAGTTAACCTGGCAGACGGTACACCGGTGAATAAAGCCCTCGACTTATTTGAAAAGCGCCTAAAGGAATTTGAAGCTTTAATATAAACCAATATATCAGGTAATGCAAGAAACCGTTTTTAGCCCTTTGGACTGAAAACGGTTTTTGTTGTTTGGACTTGCTATAAAAACTGTCTGCAATTAACTCTTGATGCCAGAATTGCTGCACCTAGAGCGCCAATAATTTGAGGTTCTTCAGGAACATTTACCTTACAGCCTAGGATATCTGATAAAATTTTACACATCCCTTGGTTCTTGGCAACACCACCGGTAAAAGTTACTCCATTGACTAAGCCCAGCGAACCTGTCATGGTTGAAATTCTTCTGGCTACAGAGTGATATAAACCCGCAACTATTCTTTCTTTTGCTTCACCGGCCGCCAAAAGACTAATCACTTCTGATTCGGCAAAGACCGTACACATGCTGTTGATATTGACAGGTTCAGCTGTTACCATTTCGCCCAACTGGTCCAGTTCCAGTCCGAGGGTTAAGGCCATTACTTGCAGAAACCTCCCGGTACCGGCGGCACATTTGTCATTCATGACAAAGTTTTCCACTTTCCCCTGTTTATTTATCAAGATGGTTTTACTATCCTGCCCGCCGATATCAATAACGAGATTGTTCTCCGGATACCAACGGCTGGCTCCTAAAGCATGGCAGGTAATTTCAGTCACTGCCTTATCCGCAAAACCCAGAGCTACCCTGCCGTAACCGGTGCCAACAATATACCTGACAGAACCAGCGGTAATCCCCGCCTTTTCCACGGCCTTTTCAAAGACTTCACGCCCGGATTCTTTGGGGCTCCATCCGGTTGGCTGGATAGCGCTGGCAGCTATTTCACCATTTTTTAATATTACGGCCTTGGCGGCCACTGATCCAACATCTATACCTATGTAATACATATTACTTCCCAATCATCTCCAGAAACGCCTGCACCCTGGTCTGCAGCTGACCCATATCCTCATCACTGAAATCACTTTCAATCTTGATTACTGGAATACCAGCTTCCTGCAGTGCTTTCTCCACCTTTCGGTACTCAATGCTGTACGGTTGGCAGAACTGAAGGTTGTAATAAACCACCCCATCAGCTTTAAACTCTTTAGCCAGTCGGATAACATCATCAACCCGGGCATCATTGGGTGTGAAGCAAGCACAGTTAATGCCCAGTCCTCTTTCGGCAATGGCTTCTAACTGCTGTTCCAGAGTCGTGCCATTTTCGCGCACTGAATTCTCGAAATATCTGGTCCCTGTACAGGTCTCCTCGCATACTACAATTCCGCCGCTGCCTTCAATAACAGCATGGAGTTTCCAACTCGGAATGGGCTGCGGACTGCCGGTGATAAGAATCCTTGGGGTCCCTTTGGGGGTTACCCCTGCCCCTTTTTCTATCCTTTCCTCCAGTTCGTCACAGAGGGAATTAACCTTTTCAGTAAAGCGGCTGGGGTCATCAAAAAATGCCAGCTCGCTGATCAGGAGTGCGTCTTTCCCGGAAATAGGCGCGGGATCAGCTTTCCTGGCGTTATACAACCTTTGCAGGGCCGACCTTTTCCGGTTGATCAGCTTTGTCGCCTCAGCAAGCTTATCAACCGTTATCTGATTACCTGATTCCTTTTCCATTTTATCTTTAAACCTTTTTACTTCTGCCAGCCATAATTCCTGATCGGCTTTTTCCTTCCGCTGGGGAAGTTCCATGACGTAGGTGGGAATGTATTCATCAAGGATCTCCCACGCTTTTTTCTTCCCATCGCAGGTAGTCTCCCCAACTACAAAATCTGATACCTGGAAGTAAGGACATATTCGATCAATTTTAAACCCAACACTGGCTTTAATTAGTGGGCAAAGATTCCTTGGCAGGACTTTTTCCCCTGTAGACACTGGAAATTGTGCCCCCGCACACAGTCCGATACTTACACCACCGGCAGCAATAATTATTTCGTCCGGAACGAAAACGCAGAAGGAAGATACAACCCTGCCGCCTTTTTCTTTGTGGTCTACCAGCTCTTTTACCCTTATCCCGTGGATATCGCCCACCACAAAATCAAAAAAGTCCATTCCTTTTGGCCTGTTATTCTGCTCTAAAAATAATTCTCCGTAAATCGCCGGTACCGGAGCCAAAAATTCATCATGTTTTTCCATGTCAATTCCCAGGTCTTCCCACATTTTACGCCAATCACTCATAGTTATCTCTCCCTCGATATATTATTCGTTTTCGTTAATAGTAGACTTCGGGTTCACTTGAATTATTTCGTCTAATTATTTTGACAGGTTGTCGTGGGCTTCATTTTGAGCCTATGCCGTACCTCGATGACGATTCCAACAATACCGAGGGTCAAGATAGCGGTGATGAAAACGACCGCAGTTGGGAATGAAGCCGGGCTCACCTGGCCGGATTGGTTTTGCGCCAGCGCATTATAAGTCCGTACCAGTGCTTTACTGCCAACATCATTAAGGATATCAGAACCCGTGACACGCCCCTGACCAAGTACAAGATCGATGTTCTGAATATCAGGTCCACCTAAGTTCACCGACTTATTGCCCAGCCTATCCTCGACGTACCAGGCCAGAACTTGGCCATTCTGAATATTGTCTACGACTATCTTGAAATATCCTTCCGGTCCTGTGGCACTTCCTCCTGCCGGGATGGATATGGCCTCCTTATTGGTCCACATGATGCCAAAGTTATGCCCAGTAGGGCACCCGGCAGGCCATACCGAAAACCTCGAATCCTGCGCGTAGTCCTGACCATAATTGAGGCTGAATACATCTCCATAGAGCTTAAGCTGCGCCTGACCATTGCGGAAAGCCTCGCTTGGTACTAGGAAACCTGCTAGGTCCTTGTACTCAAAGAGTATCGCTTTACGAGCGGTGTTGTCTTCTAAAAGCCGGTCTTGCTGGATAGGTCCCAAATTCTTGTCAAAGACAACCTGACCACCTTCCAGGACTTGTATCTTGGCGGTGCCCGCCTGCTGGTCAACATTGGATAAGTGGATAACTCGATCACCAGCTTTCCATTCTTGTCCGGCTTTGGCAAAACCATTGAAGATTTTGGTGTTTGCCAACAGCAGCCGCTCCATCCGAACTCCTGAGAGCCAGTCAAAGACCAGCTTCTCTTTGGATATCTCGCGGACTACGCCCTGATTGTACAACATATTAAAACGGTTTCCCTGCCACCAATTTGTCTCCGTCAATGAGAACACAGGCTTGCCGAAGGCCCATTCCCAATCAGTGCCGGCAATCGATCTGACGCTTAGTGTTTGATTGGACATAGTCTCGTGCCCAATAGAACCAAAATAATAGTAAACCTGCCCGCCAATAACGACACTACCTCCAGTTGGAATGGTAACGTCTTTCTTGACATCAATCACCATTTCGAAATCGATATAGGTGGGCTGTTTGCCCAGATAGGAAATGGGCTCACCCTGGAGGGCATACTCACCACCCATTGTATCCTCTAAGTAAACAAGGCCCCCGGGGGGGATGACGACTTGGCCATTCTCGACCTTGCTTTGGCGGATCAATATACCATCGTATTTCTTTTTCTCCTTGCCGTTGTCATCTTTCACTATTTTCCCCTGAGGAAGACCGGGCAGGCCAGGAACATAAGCAGGGTTTACCGGTTGGTCCTTGACGGCTGAAAGTGGCGGTGGAGTGACATCCTTGGTAGAAACAGGGTAGGCCAGCGGCACTCCAGGGTGAGCGGGGATAATTAAAGCAGCGGCGTCGGCATCAGATAATTGGGAATTTTCTGCCCAAGCCGGGACAGGAAATGCGAATGCCGCCATTGCAAAAAGCACTAAAATTGCTATTAATTGTTTTTTAATGATCATCGTTCTATACCTCCCGGTGTACATACAGGGGATGTTAGTCGTGCTGTTAACGGACAACAGGCAGTTTTTCTGGAGACGTACATGAACCCATACGTCGTCATGAGAAGAGTGTTCAGAGCCACCAGCCACTTAGGAATTGCAACCATAGCCAGACCGAAGTTGGCAAAAACTCCAATCCCCACCGCTGCCAGGACAGGAGCCAGACAGCTGAAGGAAATGGTCAATCCAACCAATAAGCTTCCCCCAACTACGCCGCCGGTTGTTGCTTTAGCTCCGATCTGGCGCATCTTTGCCAAAGCGTAGCCCATAAAGGTAAGTGCCAAGGCAGCCGAAAAACTGGATAAGTACTCCTGCTTACGCGTGAAACTGGTCCACCAAGCTTCATTAACAGAATACTTAAGGTGGCCGGCTTCATTAAAATCACTCGGCGTAAATTCGCACGCCGCTCCTGCCGCAACATCTTGAGGCATTTTAAACGTTATCCGGTCGAGCGCGGTATAGCCGGTGAAAACAACAAGGAAAATAATTATCATAAAAAAAATCATTTTATTCTTCAAGCTATCTCCTCTTTTTTGATTTGACGTAATCGTTTATTATTATCCTGTTTTCCTTTACTTCCAGTTCACCTCCTCACATTCTGACATAGCAAAAGTCGATTCTGCATAATGGAAATATCTCCCGTCCCAAAGGCATTATATCATAATATTTCTTATAGCTGTTATCATGTTTTTTTATGAACAACCGTGCTATAATAACAATTCGTTATCCTCCTTCTTTTATGTTGTAATACAAAAAGCATGGAAATTCCTAAAGAAACTCCATGCTTAAATTTATTGTTTTTTATTGTTCTTTGACTTTTAATAAAATTTTTCTCAGATTTATGTTTGCTGCAATACCTTTTCGATAGCCTCTTTCAGCGCCTGTCCGGCCGCCTCCCAGGACATATGGAGCATATCTTGCCGCCCTTGTTTTCCTTTAATCTTACATAGGGCAGAGTTCTCATAGGCAAATCTCATTTGCCTTCTTAAACTGGTTACGTCTGGTTCAGCCCACATTTGCCCTCTCTCGGCAAACAAATATTGAAATTTCCTCGATATGGCTCTTTTCATACTGACAACCGGATTTTCCAGCTTGTAGTCAACCATGAAGGCATTGCCTTCATCCAAGAAATCCATCTGTCCACCCCAGCCTGTAGCTATCACAGGGATACCACTGGATAATGCTTCGATAAAAGGTAAGCCCACCCCTTCCCCTCTGGTCGGCAGTACAAATACATTGCCCAGTGTGTAAAGTCCTATCAGCTCTTTTTTATCAATTGTCCTTGTGATCAGGACCAGAGGTGCTGTCTTTTCGTCTGTAATCCCAAGCCTTTCTTTATAATGGGAGATAGTTTCTGCTATCAGACCGGCAAAGCCCCGCTTACCGCTCCAATGGGTTTTGATAACCAGCAGTACATTGTCCTCAGGTGTAAATTCTCCCCAATAAGCTTTTAATAACCCCTCCGGATTTTTACGGTGTTGGAAGTCAAAAACAGAGACAAAAATAAATTTCCCCGCTGCACCCGTGAGCGGCATCTTATGATTATCGGGGCGAAAAGTCCGGGTATCGGCTCCATGCGGCACAAGAAATACAGGCACAGTTACACCGTTGCTTTTGAGAGCAATGATATTGTGTTTCGAAGGCACAAAAACCGCATCAAATTCATTAATGGCCGGGAACCAATTACCGGGAATCTTGGTAGTTTCCCAAGCAGTATTTAAAATTACATGGTCAAATATTATTCGTTCTTTTTTTAAATCTATATTGTAAGGGTGGTTATGATAAATCAATACTTTGGGTTTGTCATTTGTATAGGGCTTAAGAATCAAACTTCTTAATGTGTTTTTTCTGTTGGTGTCAGTTTCGTATACATGAGTACCCCGACCATCGATTTTTACATCTACGCCCAGTTTATCTAAGGCCAATACATACTCCCGGCAAGCCGTTCCCCAACCGCCGGGGTGGGAAACAAAACCTCTCCAGACAACTTGATAATCAGACATATTTCCCCTCAATTCTGGCATCAAAATTTTTTATCTGCAAAAGTACCACCTATTAATTATGTTTACATATGATATCAGGAAAAAGTTAATTTTTTTATGCATTATATGTAAAAAAATATGTGGTGCCATTAAACTATTGTGGGAGGTATTTCTTTGTCTGAAGATGTATTTTTAGCTATTGGCAATAGTGATAAAAGACAAACTATTCACCTGGCCGTTGTAACAAACAATACTTACGCTAAACCCCTTGCAGTAATGATAAATTCGATATTGGAAAATAAGGCTGCCAAGAATCCTTTAAAAATTTATGTCATTGCCAGTGAGCTCTCCCCCAAAAATAAGTCGATTCTGGCCAAAACAGCCGGCAAATTTAATTTGGTAATCGAATTTTTATCAATCGATCCAAGAATTTATAATGATTTTAAGACAGCTTATTATCTAACTAAAGAAACATATTACCGGATATCCTTACCTGACCTGTTAGATAAAACTGTGGAAAAAGTTATTTATTTAGACTGTGATATTATTGTTAAAACAGATATAACAGAGTTTTGGAATATTGATATTGAAAATTATTACCTGGCAGCAGTTGAGGACTTTTGGGTTAGGAGTTCCAGAAACAGTTACCTTGGCATGTCTAAACACTCTAAATACTTTAATGCAGGCGTGCTTTTGATTAACCTGAAAAAGTGGCGGGAAGAACAGATAAAAGAAAAAGTTATTAACTTCATTAAAACCAGTTCTGAAAAAGTCAGGTTTTGCAGTCAGGATCCTCTTAATGCTATTCTTCATGATAAATGGCTCGTTTTAGACCCAAAATGGAATTATATGCCCCATTATCTCGCTTACCGTGGCTTGGAGAAAATAAAACCCGCTTTCGTCCACTATGCAGGTTTGAAAAAGCCCTGGAAGGCAAAGTTTCCGCTTAGAGAGGAGTACTTTAAGTATAGAAAGAATGTTTTCCCGATGAAAAAAGCAAAACCCGGTAACCGTGCTTAAGCCGGGGTTATTCGAGAAAAAAGCCGTATTCGGCCCTTTTAGACCGGATACGACTTATCCTTTAACTAAACTGTTCAAAATCCCCTTGTTCAAAGTCTCCTTAAGAATTGAAGCCGGACAGAAACTGACTTGATTCGATGCTGTAATTGTCAATTCGCATATCGGCAAAAGCAAGTTCCCGGCCGGGTTCTAAAATAATGAATTCTTCCGGTCCCCAGGGACCGGCCAGCAATTTATTGAGAAACCTCATGGAACCTACATACTGTTCATGCTGCATTCCCATGGCGGCGGCGAAAGATTCGGTTTTGTTCAATATTTCATCAAGTTGGTAAGCCTTCGTATCTATTACCATTAGACGCCGGTAATGATTCAGCATGATCTTCATCACCCTCAAGGCCCTAGCCTGGCCGTACCTTAGCACACATCCCTCATACTCAGAGATAATGTTGCGTTCATATTCCAGCCAGCCTTTGGTAAGAAAATAAGTCCCGACTTCTTTCTGCACTTTTTTTCTGACTTCGTACGAACCCAACATGAGTGTGATACAATCATCAGCCCGCGGAATAATCAGGCGGGCCTTGCGGGCCTTGATTCCCAGCAAACCGTTGCCGCAAAAACCAAAAGCCATTAAGATAGTGTCCGTATTGTCAACTTTATCTATCTGATCCTGAATAGCTTTACCCAGCTGATCGGGAAAGTTATGCAGCCCGGAGTCCACCAGCAGAATTGGGTAATCTACTCCGGTCTCACTTATGGCCAAGTTAACTTCTCTTTGGATTGTCTGACATGTTATTATGACCGTGCTCATGATGGGATGGTCCTTTCTTATAAGTTCAATACAGTTTTGCTGTCAGATCGCAGAATATTTCCACATATATCGGGCGCCACAACGGAATTAGTCACCCAATAATCCGCCCCGGTATACTTCATCACAGCATCATTAACTAATCCGCCGATGATAACGGAAACCCCTGACCTGAGTCCCTCTTTTTCCAAGAGCTTGACTGTTTTTTTCATTGAATTATAGGCCGGGGTTATCAAGCCTGACAGACAAACCAAGTTGCTGCCGGTCTTCTTAACTGCCTCTGCGAACTTATGGGCCGGTACATCAACTCCCAGGTCAAGAACCTGATAACCGCTGCCTTTTAGCACGCCAATAGCAATGTTCTTGCCAATATCATGAATATCTTCCTCAACTGTGCCAAAAATGATAGGAGCTGTATTAGATTGCGGAGCAGCACTTTTTTCTTCAAGCACGAGGCGGAGCATATCCTGAAATATATCTGCGGCTACAATTAAATCAGCCAGAAAATAGTGACCGGCTTTGTACATCGCACCGACTTTGGTCATCCCTTCTGCAGCCTCTTCGATCAGGATAAATGGGTCTACACCCTGTTCAATTCCCTGATGAATCAGCTGGATAAAAGTATCTTCATCCAGCTTTGACATTGCGTGGGTAAGCAGCTTCCTGGTTTTGAACTCCTGCACGTTGTTCTTTTTCACCATTTCATCACACCTTTGCTGAATATGGATAAGAAACGGCATTTAGCTGAAAAGATTCTCCCCTGTAAGTTGTATTTGAACTGCCCAAGATTTTGCCGTCTTTGGCGTAAATAATCTGGACAACAGATAAAGCCGGGTGTCCAGGTACAGTTTGCAGTAATTCTGCCTCATCTGCCGTTAACGGAGCCGCAGCAATACTCATCTCAATTTTATGAATCGTTACATCTGTATGTTTAGCAACAATTTCCGGAAAATCGGCATATGCAATTTCATTTTCCAGCAAAGGCTTCCCTTTTAAATATGGCAGGTATTTAAAATCAATGCCCATGGGCCCGTCCTCGCCCTTAATCAAGCGTTTGATCATAAATACTTTTGTCCCCTGAGCCACGCCCAGCTTTGCGCTTGTATCAGAATCCACACTAATCCTTTTGACCCCCAGCAGTTTATAGGTCCGCTTATTTTCTTTCAGGGCATCATATTCCGGGAAGGTCAGCGTAACCTGGTTCAACTTAGGCCTGGCCACAAAATTACCTTTTCCTCTTACTGTCTCTATTAATCCGGCTTCCAAGAGAATAGCCAGCCCGCGTCTCACAGTAACCCTGCTCACCCCGTACTCAGATACCAGTTGAGACTCTGAGGGGACGGCATCCGCGGGTTTGAGCTGCCCTGATTCAATTTGCTGTTTAAGGTCATCAGCCAGCTGATAATAGACCGGCATGAAATCTCTGTTTGTTTTCATCTCCACAAAACCTGCCTGAATTACAATTTGATAACACCTACTGGTGTACACACTTACTGGTGTACATGTCTATTATAGCTCTTTTATACATTTAGCGTCAATTCTATCATCTGGCGGTAAAGCAAATTCAGGAAAACGGGTGGAGTAAAGGCTTCTCTATAATGAAGTTTACTGCCACCCGCCAGAAACTTTGCTTGCTGTTAGTTACCTGCTGCTGCAGCAATCATAGCCCGTACATTTTCCAATTTGGCATCAGGGGGGATGTCACAGCCTTGTGCAAGGATAAACCCGGTTGGACCAATATCGCTCATCAGCTTTTTGGAGTAATTGTAGACTTCATCGGGAGTGCCCAAAGTCAGCATTGCAGGTGGCACATCACCCATGATACACATATGATCACCTAATAATTCTTTGGCTTTATAGATGTCGGTAGCTCCATCCAGAGAAAGCACACATTTACCTTTGGGCAGCTCCCGGAATAATTCCAGATCCCGGGTCCAATTGGAGTCAAAATGCAGTACAGGGATAACACCCTCATCAATTACGGCCTGAATTAGTTGCTTATAGTAGGGGAACACAAAGCGGTGCCATAATTTTGGCGACAGGAACTCACTGGCTGCCCGCCAGCCGCCTACCCACATGCCCACAGGCTTAAATCCCCGGGCGGCTTGTCTGGCAGATTCTAAAATATCAGGCATGGCTGCATCCATAGCGGCCTGTACTTTATCCGGGATTTTATATAAGTCCTTTAAGAAGGCTGTCATGGAACGGCCGCCACAAAAATTTTCATAAGGTATTGTTACAACCACAGGAGAAAATGGGACTACACCCTTGGCACTCCAGGCCTTTATAGCCTCTGGAAAAATTTCGAAAAAGGGTCCCAATCTGGGCATCAGATTATCAAGTTTGTTCAGATAAAAGTCCTGGAGGAAGTTGTTGTAACCGCCGTTAATGATAGCATCATAGTCATCTCTGGTCATCAGTTCCTGCTCTTTAACCTGCCAGAGCTTATCTTCCGGGAGTTCAATGCCCGGTCTGTCAATTCTGGAAAGCCATATATAGCTTAAAAGAGCCACATTATAACAGGCATGCTGAATGCCGTCAGCATCACCCCACATGTCATAGCCTTTCATCATTGTGTCCAGAGCAACTTCAGGCTTGGCGCAAAAGTCAGATAGCTTGACACCAACGATATTGGCCATAAAGAATCTGCTACAGGTACAACTGGGACACGATCATTTTTTTCCAGGGCCACAGCAGCCTTAATCCTGGCAAGCCTTTCAGTATACAGTTCCTGTGTTGTTTTCACAATTTCATCCCCTCACTGATTATTTTTAGGCACTACACAATTATCCCCAAGGAACAAGCTAGTTAGCTCCAACTTTATTTTTGCAGACTTCGACGGCCTCCTGTGCATTCCTGCAAACACCGTCAGCTTTTACATACTCGCAGACCTTCTCGTCAGCCGGGCCTCCACCGACGAGAATTGTGCGGCCTGCCCTTAACCCTGCGGCTTCAATGGCAGTGATGGCATCTTTCATATTATCAAAAGCTGAAGTGAGCAGGCAGGACATGCCAATGACTTGCGGGTTATGTTCTTTGATCGCGGCTACAAAGTTTTCATGGGGCACATCTACCCCCAGGTCAATTACATTGAAGCCGTTGCATTTTAAGAGGGTAACCACGATGTCTTTGCCGATGTCATGAATGTCTTCTTTAACAGTACCGATAACCACTGTACCCAGTTTATCAGAACTTTCGGCCGCAAAAGCATCACCTAAAATGGCACTGGCTTCCTTGAAGATATCTGCGGACATAATCAGTTCTGACAGGAAGTACTCATTAGCTTCAAATCTTTTCCCCACTTCCTCCATGCCTTTTTGCAGCGCGCCAAGGATGTCAAGAGCCGGCACTCCATCCTCAAACAATTTCCTGACCCCGTTTAATACCTCGTCATCTTCCAGCTCTGCTAACGCAATGGCAAGTTCATCATACATGTTGTTATCCTCCTTTAAAGTATTTGTGCACTCTCGGAAATTCGAGAGTCTTTATGTTCAAGGCTTCACGCCTTGGACTTTTTGGTTTTTCCTCAAAGAAGCATTTTCTCTGGAAACTGCACTCAATCTAGCTGTAGAGGCCCTGCCGATGTGCCTTCAGGTAACCCCGGCAGTATTTATCCTGGCCCAGCAAAGCCATCGAAACGTACAATGCTCCCATCATTTCTTTGTTTGTGGGATCAAGGATATAACCATCCATTCCGTAAGCCATGGTCTGGACCATAAACAGCCTGTTAATCAGGGCCCTGTTGGGGAGGCTGTATGAAACATTGCTCAGACCACACATCAAATGGACCTCCGGATAAGAATCTTTGATATACCTGATGCTCTGCAGAATTTCCCAGCCATACTTGTCACCGGCACTGATGGGTTTAATCAGGGGATCCAGGTAAATGTCACCCTGGGGAATGCCGGCTGCCTCCAATTTTGTGATTAGACTTCCGGCAATCCGCAGCCGGTCTTCAGCTGTTTCGGGCATTCCGGCATCCTCCAGACAAAGGGCTACAATCTTGGCCTTGTGCTTATTAATGAGGGGCAGCACACTTTCGAATCTTTTTTCTTCGGCAGTAATTGAGTTAATCAGCGGATTGGGTATCCTGGCTAGGTTCAGGCCTGCCACTAAAGCTTCTGAACTAGGGCTGTCAATACACAGGGGCAGACCGGTGACCTCCTGTACAGTATTAACCAGCCACTCCATAATCTCAGGTTCCTGGCCCACCATCGTTCCGCAGTTAATATCCAGATAATTGGCCCCGGCTTCTTCCTGGGCTTTGGCAACCTGCTGTATGTAAGTGGCATCTCTTTTTTCCACTGCTTCCCGAATCGGTTTCCGACTGGTATTGATAAGTTCTCCTACAATTAACATTTTGCAGATTCACCTCGCAATTTGTAGACACGTGTACACGTGTTAATGTGTTAATGTTATTTTATTCTGGTTTATCGTCATTGTCAATAGGTTTAAAACCTACTGTGTTTAAAACCTACTGTGTTTAAAACCAACTGCACATCCTTCTCTGCTCCAACATATAAATAAAGCAAACAACCGGTTCCGGCCATAATTGGCCGAAACCGGTTGAGTTGTTCTGTCACCTGTCTGTTAGCTCGCTTTTTTAGGCGCCAGGGAATTCTCAATCTTATACTTCGGATATACTTCCTGCATCCAGGCACCATATTCTGTTTGCATTTTCTGCTCTTTCAGGGTGTCGGTAATCTTGTCTTTGCTTTCTTCATAATTAGCTTCTTTGGCATCTTTTGTCTCAGTTACTTTAATAATGTGATATCCGTACTGGGTCTTGACCGGAGCACTGATTTCTCCGACTTTTAAGGCAAAAGCCGCATCTTCAAATTCCTTAACCATCTGCCCGGAACCAAAGAAACCAAGGTCTCCCCCATTTTCTTTAGAGCCTGGATCTGTGGAGTTTTCTTTGGCTAATTTGGCGAAATCTTCTCCTTTGGCCAGTTTCTCTTTTATTTCCTTGGCCTTATCTTCAGTCTCAACTAAAATATGGCTGGCCTTGACCTGCTTTGGCTGGCCGAATGTTGCCTTGTTTTCTTCAAAATATTTTTTCTTTTCATCTTCAGAAATTTTAATTCGCGGCTCCAGAAGCTTATTTAATTTTACGGTCAGCTCCATATCCTTTTTTACCCGCTCAAGTGTATAACCACTCTGGGTCAGGGCCTGTTTAAAAACTTCCTCGCCCCCGTACTGCGCGTAATATTTATCCAACTCTTTTTGGATGTCTTGCTCGGTAACAGTAATGTTTTGTTTTTTTGCTTCCAGCTCCACTACTTTTTGCGAAATCAGTCCATCCAGAGCCTGCTGACCGCCTTGTTTTACCATGGCCTCATACAAATCATCTTTACTTATCTTCTCTCCATCGACGCTGGCAACAGCTTCCGAATTACCTTTGCCTAAAGTGAAAACAAGAACAACTGCGGCGATACACACAACTGCTAAAGAAATAATTAATGTGCGCTTATTCATTTCGTTCTCTCACTCCCTACAGATATTTATTTGATTTATCGTTAGCCGCCATAAACAATGGCAGTAAAATGAAACGGTGCCTCAAAGGTTTGAGGCACTTTGTACAATAATTAATTTTAACAAAAAAGGCCTGTTTGCGCAATATAAATTACATAAACAGACAGGTCTCCGTCAAAGTCAGTAAACAGAGATATCCAATTACTCAACTAATTTTTTAAAAAACGTCTCCGTTATAACCGAAAACGATAGGAGTTCTTGTNTTTTTGACTCTATTTTACCAGTCCATAAAGAAAAAAGCCACTATTATTTCACAGATCGCGCTGTGTCTGGGTTAGGCATGACTTTGACGTGGCCCTGGCAAATTGCGTAATTCTGATGATTCTTCCCAAAAGTTATTTAAGAAATACTCCGAAACTTTATCTTTGTCCGGAGCCCACCAAACTAATGGCTCAAAATTGCAATCTTCAACAATAACGGGTGAATTTATCATCTCACCCAAAGATTCAATAATCATGTATCTGTTATCTCCTGCCAACACCATTCGATTTAATCTTTCGTGTATATGAATAGTTCTTTTAAATAATAGATACTGGTTTTGAATATATCGACGGGCATCCTCCAGTTTTCCGGCAATCTTGTTGTCAGCATAATATTGCAACTCTTTGCCGATATCCTCCCCCCATTCATCCAAAGTCTTCCCTACAAATCTACACTCATCATCGCCACGATTTACACATTTTATTTCTTTAAAAATGATGCGTTTGCCAAATACTCCAGTGGAAAATCCTCCAAAATATCCAATCATATCCCAGCAAGTCATTTTTTTAGTCAGTGAAAAATGATTAATATGCTGCTCGGATTTATAAGAACTGCGCCAAACTCCTTCCATGTAAAACCTTTTTTCGTGTGGGTCTACATGAACTTTTTCAATTATGACCTCACACACCCCTTCCGGTTGATGCATTTTCGGTCCCAACATAAGTAAATCTTCATCCGTTTCATCCCGAAACTGCTTATTTATGGATAGAGCATCTTGATAACCACACGACCAACCATACCGGTGGAGAAACCATTTTGCCATCTCTATGCCAAATGTGGAAACCAAATCATGGCGGAGTGTTCCTAGTGCTGCTTCATTAACCAATAGATATCTTTGATCATTGACATACACCTTTCCCAGCTGAACATCTAATAGATCCTGAAAATTCGTCATAGTTAGCATAGTTACCTCCATATAAAGTGAAACTTACTTCAGGTGGAGTTTTGACTCCATCTGAAGTTTAGTTGAACTTATCCAGGGGCTTAGCGCCACTTATCTCCCGCTTATAGAAGCGGGAGTCTTAGTGGCGGTTAGCCATCGGATCAAAAAATTTATGGAAAAGCTTCCTTAGACTTTATAACCTGAGACCATTTGTAAGCTCATGAAAAAAGTGTACTTTTTCAGGTGTTGTTATCCCACCCATCCCTGGCATATTTTAACACCTTCAGCAGCGTTAGTTGTAAACGCATCCGCGCCAATCATCTGACACGCCTGCTCGGCAACAAGGTTCCCGCCGATGATTACTTTGACACTATCACGCAATCCGGCTTCTTTAAGCATATCAACAGTGTTTTTCATGGAATCCAAAGCTAGTGTAAGCAAGCCGCTCAGACCTATAATATCCGGTTTAACTTCTAGTACTTTTTCTACAAAAGCACTAGGCGATGCATCAATACCCAAGTCATAAACTTCAAAGCCGGCCGCTTCCGCCATGTTTTTAAAAATATTTCTTCCAATGTCGTGTAAATCTCCCTCTGCCGTGGCAAGAACGATCTTCCCAACTTTGGCGGCTCTTTCCTGACCCATGACGGGTTTTAAAATTTCAATGGCAGAAGTAAGCAGTTCACCAGCAAATATTAAATCCCCAACATAGTATTCTTTTTGGTCAAACAGATCGCCAACTATGGCCATGCCCTCTTGGCAGGCGTTGACCACCTCCGTGATTATTTCGCTATCGGGTTTGGCAGCCACCAAGTCTTTTAAAATTCCCAATACCTTTGGTTCGTCGAGATTTTCTACTGCTTTGGCTAACGCTTGCATATCCAACATTGATAAGCCCCCTTTTAAATGTATAGTGGGATAGATTACCGGCAGTTGACATTCTGTCACCAGGTCTCTCCCTGCTGCGATGGAACTTCCCTTGTGCCCTTAATGTTTGCTTTCCATAAAGTAGCTAGATATATCAGCAGGGATATAGTAACACTTCCCGCAGCCCCCAAGTATACGGCAGCGAACCCTGCATGCTGTGACACAACACCCCAGAAAATTGAGCCGATACCATAGCCTCCATCTATCGAGGAAAGAAAAGTGGCATTTCCGGAGCCACGGTGTTCAACCGGACACATTTTGATCGTAATGGCATTCAAGACAGGTAAAACCGCACCATAACCAAGACCATGCAGAAAACCAATGACCATAAAAAAGGTAACAGAGGAGGCAAAAGGAAGCATGGCTAGCCCGATTATTAAGAGGGTTGTACCCGGTAATATTATTCTTGATGCTCCGAAGCGGTCAGCCAATCTTCCGGTTATGGGTCTTGTCAGCATCAATGCAGCTGCATTTACTGTAAAGTAAATACCAATATTACTTATTCCTTTTGAATAAGCATAGATTGGTAAAAAGCTAATTATACTGCCCTGGGCCAAGGCTATAAAAAACATTACCAACGATGGTTTCAACGCGCTCTTTTCAAAAAAGCGGACTTTTTGCTCTCTTTTTAATACATTGTTTAAAGGACCACTGTTTGACTTTATATCCGTATTGCCGTTTTTCTCATAATTAATAAAAAAAGCTCCCCCAAGGCCTAGAGCAGAAAAGCCGGCGGTAACAAGATATAACTCGCTGATACCTATCCGGTCAATCAGGTAGAGCCCTAAAAGCGGACCAACGGCCAGTGCCATTGTAATGGCTGCTCCAAAATACCCTATGCCCTCCATAAGTCTTGATCCGGGAACCACATCTGAGACGATTGTTCCGGTCGAAGTAGAATGGGCACTAAATCCGACCCCGTGGATAAACCTTAATAGGAGTAAAAGCCAAATAACACTAATAAAGTAATATGACAATGAGGCAGCAAAAAAAACGGCAACTCCCGTAATAAGTACCAGTCTTCTCCCTTTCCTATCCAGAATAACTCCTACTAGCGGACGAAATGCAAGAGCAGATATCGTAAATATGCCCAACGTTAATCCAGCCATAGTGGCACTGCCTCCAATGTGTTGGGCATACAAGGGGAGAGTTGTCATCTGAATTTGATGACTTACACCTATGACAAACCCTACGAACATAATTTTGACGAAATGAATCGTCCATAATTTAGTTTTTGTTTGGACAAATGGTTCGTTCATTATTTTCAAACACCACTTTTCAATTCTATCAGCTATTGGGCTAACTTAGTATTTTCCGTTTTCATATACATTATGGCCACCTTGTCACCTACGCTAGCTCAATATACTGGTAATTTCGCTTATATCCTTAACTTTCTCTAACTCCAGGATGCTATTAACAAGCCGGTCCAAATTACTTGCAGACAAAGGTTTCTTAGAAAAGCCGGCACAATCCTTGAACTTAGCAATTAGCTCTTCTGTACTCAGAGGATTATGGATGCTGCCTCGCAGGACATCCACACCGGCCTGATAAACCTTCCCGTCTTTAGTCTTGATTTCTACTCGCGAGGAATAACTTCCCAGAGAGGGTTCGAGTTTGAATTTCACCCTTTTAGCTAGAGCTAAGACATTAGAGTCGCTTAGATTTTCAGGGAGGAAATTGGCAATTGAGACACTTCTATGCACTATAGCTAAACTAACCACAAAAGGCAAGGCCGCTTTAGCCGTGATACTGCTGGTTGGTTTTTGCTTGATCTCCGCGGGAGAAAAGAGCCCTTCACCTTCTTTATTTCCGTGCAAACAGACCTCCTCAATCTGCTCAGGCTGAATATGTTGCTCATTCACGATTTGCATGGCAGCTTGAATATAGCTATGAGTACCCTGGCAAGACGGCCAGGGTTTAAAGCTTACTTCTGTTCCCCTGAATTTCTTACCTAAATCAACCGTTAGATATTCGGGATTAATGTTATCTTTGTAATAGATATTGAAAAGCAATTCAATAGCATCCTTACAGGCATCCATTCCCTTGCCGGCCAGCAGTGCACAAAGAATCCCTTCCCTATTATTAAAGCCATCTCTGATCGCCCTGAAATCCGAACTAAACAAGCCTTTCGTCACACCACAGACCCTGTTCAAAGCTAGCCCCAGGGCATTTATCATCTCATTTTCTGACAATCTAAGCAACCTACCGGATACCGCCGCAGCCGAAAATACTCCAAAAGTGGTTACAGGGAAGAAGGGATAATCCCACACGACATTACCCTGAGGGCAAGCCCCTAGCCTGACACTCAGGTCATTGCCCAGGGCTACAGCCGTAATAAACTCCTTACCGCTAACTTCACCTACTCTCTCCGCGACTGCCAAGGCAGAAGGAAAGGATGAACCGGTAGGATGCATAATGGGTTTTTCCAGGCCCACAGTATCATCAAAGTCTATGGCATGAGCAAGAGAACCGTTGACAAAGCCAGCTACCCAGCATGGAACTTTACCTCCAAAACCTATCAGCGTACTTTCCGGTTTGCCTCCAGCTTCAATCATTAGCTCAAATACCGAACTGCAAGTCTCTACCAGTGTGGTAGGTGGAAACATCACTCCCAAGGTATCAAGTATACTTTTCTTAGTTGCTTCGACTGTATCCTTTGGAAGATTATCATACTTAGTATCGACGATATTCTTAGCTAAAATCTGTGTGTACATTATGTATCCCCCCTATAGTTCCATGTTAGTGAACCCGTCATGATCTTGCAAGACCGGAAAAAGAAAAAAACCGGAGCTAAAGGCACGGTTTAATAGGGAAACTTGTTGAACCATACCCAAACCGATACGGAAAAAGGAAGAGAGGCATTATCTCACAAGGGATAGTGCCTCTCTTTCGTAGAGCTAAAAAGGCTGTGAATATCATTGACAGATGTTATCATATATGATAAC
>JAVSMW010000004.1:0-5759 GCA_032027005.1 Thermincola sp.
GTTATAATCCCCTGATAATCCGGCAAAAGTTACAACATCTGCTTCCGTAACGGTCCGGGCAGCTGTATAAAATTCATCCCCCTCATTCATTTGATCAAAAGTCAAACCTCTCATCTTATACGCCAATTTTTTTCCCTCCCTAACATTGAATAGTTCACTGCACCATGACATATTGCAAGTTCCGTGCCAATCCCTCCAACTGCCTATTTTCTAAGGCTTCCTAAAAGGTGTTCCAAGAAAGTATTCATTTTAGCCACTTTGAAAACCGTATGTTACATTTTTTTAGCGAATTGTTACACTTTAAGCGGTGACTGTTACATATTTAATCACTTTTTCGACTGATCCAAACAGTTGCTTTCATAAATAGCACAAAAGTGTCCAAAGTAAGAAAATTAGGCTGAAAGATACAACGCCGCTTTATGCTTAACACAAAAAAGCGGCATTTGCCTTCTTTAATATGAAGGCTTAATTCATATCATCATCTTCCCATGGGCTTTCATTAATTTTACGCCAAAGAGTAGTAAGGCCAATCCCCAGCTTTTTAGCTGCTAGTTTCCGATCTCCGCCGCAGCGGATGACCATTTGCAGGATAACTTCCTTTTCTACCTGAGAGATAATTTCTTTAAGTTTGTGGCATGTTGTCAGGTTAAGGGTAACACAAAGGCTGTTTTCATTAATATTTATTACTCCATTTTCCATAAGGTCACCCCCTGGTATTTAATTGCCTGTGACAATGCAGTTTAATACCGTTTTAGGCATTGAATCTTCTGGTTATTTCTTCACAGGCTTCAATAATAAGATGAGCGGCACTCTCCGGTTTAAATCTGTTGGATGGTCCGGATATACTCAGTGCTGCCGCTTCCCTGCCGGGATAACCACGGATCGGAGCTCCGATTACATAGACACCGTTGGCAAGCTCATCTTTGCATATTGTATAACCCTCTTTCCGGCATAACTCCACTTCTTTTAATAAACCTTCAACTGTAACTATGGTGTTTTCTGTATAGGCTTCAAAGGGAACACATTTTTCCAAAATACTGTTTACCCTTTCCTGTGGCAGACTGGACAATATAGCTTTTCCCGGTGCTGTACAGTGCAGGGGAGCGCGACTGCCTACCTTAATCGATGTATGAATCAACTCAGATTCAATCTTTTCGACAAATAGTACTTTGGTCTCATCCAAAACAGTCAGGTTAACGGTTTCCTGCGTATCTTCGGCAAGCTTTTTTATAACTGGGCGGACACAGTCGCGAATCCCAAACTTCTCGAGCATGTCATAGCCAATACGGAAGAATTTATATGTAAGATAATAATCTCCCGTCTCCAACTCCTGTCCCAGGTAACCGCTGGCTTGCAATGTCTGAGCTAACCTGCAAATAGTACTCTTAGGCATCCCAAGCTGACTGCTCAGGTCCTTGACACTTGCCTTATCTTTTTGTACCACATAATCCAGGATGTCCATAGCTTTTTTCACTGATAAAATCAATCGGCAGCACCATCCTATCTTTCATTGACAATTATTCTCAAATTAATTAAAATGGTATGGTAGCATGCCACTATCAAGTGCTTGCTGCTGCCGTTATTAAGTTAGTCTTTGGCGAGGCGGGCTTAATAACGGTTTTTTGATTCTACAGGCCACAAACTTTTCGTTAAAACGCAGTTTCGCTCCCTACATAACACGCAATTCTATCATCCAGGAATATAGCCTGTAATTTTTTCATTTTTTCATCATCCGGCACTCTCTGTTCATTGTACGGGTAATCCTTACCCAACTGGTGCCATTTTGATTCTCCAAGTCGATGAAAGGGCAGCAGGTTTATTTCGAACAGGTCCAGGCTTTTCATGAAAGATGCGGTTTCCTCCATATTTTCTTCGGTATCATTGAAATCTGTAATTACAGGAATCCTCAAGATTAGCCTCCCGGCCCATCCTGACCTGATAAGAGTTTCGATGTTATTTAGAATCAAATCATTACGAACACCTGTATTTTTCAAATGAGTATCACTGTTCATATGTTTTACATCAATAAAAGCAAAGTCAATATAGTTCATAACCTTCAAAAAAGTGTCCGTATCAATATGGGCTGAAGTTTCGATCCCAGTATGTATATAGTCCTCCTTGCATTTTTCAAGAACCTGAAGCAGGAATTGACTTTGATACATGGGCTCTCCGCCACTAAATGTAACTCCTCCCCGTTCACCCCAAAATTGTCTGTCTCTATTAAATATTTTCAGTAATTCACCAGCTGAATAATACTTTCCGCATACCTTCAAAGCTTCTTTATAACATACACCTGTACATGCAAAACTGTTACATCCTTTACAAATTGCTCGATTTAATACCGGCTCTCCTTCTGTACCAAATGAAATTGCCTTAAGCTTGCAAGCATTTGTACATTTTGTACATTCGGTCTCCTTATGTACGCATCTAGATTTTACGAATAGAAGATTTTGCCTGTCAAGCCAGCTTTCCGGATTGGCACACCACTGACACCGCAAATGACATCCACAAAGGAAACACAGAGTCCTTAACCCTGGGCCGTCATGTACCGAATAACCTTGTATATCAAAAATAAGTCCCTTTTTTTCCTCCATGTCTTTACCTCCAGGAAGCGGCGAAAATCTTATTTGTTTAGCTTATATCCACCGCAGGTTACCGCATTTAACTCACCAGATGTCCATGCTTCCTTATTAAGACCAACGCATAATCCTATGTTATTTGAATCAGGGTCTTTAAAATTAATACAGTTTTTACATTTGCATGTTTCTTTGAAATTTTCGCAAACCGGGGTATCTATAAGTATTAGGTTATTTGAACATCTGCAAATACCCTTTAGAGCATCAACCGGTGCGAAATTAACACAGTCGCTATGATTCATAGATTCGCTTTCCATTACGATTACACCCCTTCATATTCAGTTCTTGCTATAACTTCATCCTGAATTGGCTTGCCTACCTCGCACCAGAACTGAGTAAATCCAGCCACACGAATGGCCAGATCTCTGTAATTTTCATGTTCCTTCTGGGCAGTCTTCAATACCTTTGAATCTACAACATTATACTGAATATGGAATCCTCCTTTTCTCATATAAGAACGTGTTAACTCAAGGAACTTTTTCGCACCCTCTACACCTTTGATTGAGCTTGGATGTACCTTCAGGTTCATCTGGGAATTCTGTGACATACTGTGATCCCAACCGGTGGCAGACTCAAACAAAGCATATGGTCCGTTTCTATCGGTCCCGGGATATGCAGACATAGATCCATCAGTAAATGTAGTACCTGCAAGGCGACCGTCCGGTGTGGCAAGTGTTACTGCTCCCAGCGGTCCATGGGTTGAAACAGAGATCTGGCACACATACATCTTCTTCCCGTATAATGATTCGTAATTATGTGCCATATTGCAAAACCAGTTCTCATATTCATAAAGGATATTGTCGACATAAGGGTCGTCATTGCCATATTTCGGTACTCTCAAACAATCAATATATATTTCGTCATATTTATTTGTATCATCAGCTTTTTCCTGTTCGGCCAGAGAATAGCTCCCTACCTCTTCAGCCACTTTGAATCCAAAATTATGAAGTATTGCCTCTGTTATTTGGTCAAGTGTGTATTTATTATCATCATAAACGAGTTTTTTCAGGGCGGCAAGTGAGTTGATCAGATTATTGGTACCACTGCTTTCAATATTATATGTGGCATTATATCTATATCCCAGGTTTCCAATGTGCTGTCCTTTATCAAGGCAGTCCGGCTTGAGCATTGAATTTAGCACAGACATATTTTTCTTTCTCCATAAATCATGCTGGATATTACTCGTTTTTGTTATGATTTCACAAGCCAGGGCATAATACTCTTTATACTGCTCCCACAATTCCTCATAGGTCTCCAGCTTTTTATTATGAGCCGGAAATACCTGCATATCGAGCCTGTCATCTTTTCCGTTCATAAGGACAAGGTTCAGAATCTTGGGGTTTGCCATGAAATGAACACCTACAGATGTTGGCTGCCCTGCCCCACCCGGGATATCATATTTCCTGCCTCTTAAAGTCAGTTCTTTCCAGCAACACGGTGAGGTCTCCAGACAGCCTCCGATTGCAATGGCTCTTGCCTCTTCTACGTTCATTCCCTCATCCCCAAATTGCCGCAGCAAAAAGTCCATCGCCACCCGATTATTTATCCAGGCTGGATAACCCGAACCCGTCTTGTTGCTTTCAATACACTTGAGCAGGAAATCCTCCGGTAGTTTTTCATCATACAGGCATGTCAACGTTGGCTGTGTACTAACACATCGTATACCTGCCTCGACAATTAGATATTCCAGCCTGTTTACGGCCGAAGTCCCGTTTTTCTTAAGGCCCCCGACACATAAATTATTAAACGTATTGGAACTGATTGCGTTTGAATAAAGGCTATCTATGTTTGACATCTTTACCCTGTAAAGTTCAAGAAGTTCGAGGACTTCTTCTTCCTTTATCCTTCCAGCTTCCATATCCTGTTCAAACCACGGAAACCATACCTGCCCCATACGTCCAGGGGACATTCCCGAAATGACCTCTTCATTAACTGCCGCAATATGAACCGTATATGTCAATTGCAGCGCCTCCCTGAAGGTACGGGGCTGAAAATGTGCTATCCACTCCAAGCAGTCGGATATTTCAATATATTCACCCTTCTGCTTGCTATCATTTGTACTTTCTGCAAGCTCCCGGGCATGTTTAGCATAGTTTAAAATCCAGTTTTGGAGTCCTTCAATGACAAGTTTAACTGCCTCATAGAAATACATCCGGTCCATTCCTATGAGCCCGTCGCCACCGGCATTTCCTGCTACTTTCTCCCGGCATTCTGCCACCATGTTGAGCATCCCATCAAAACCGTATTGAAGCGGATAGAAATAGTTTATTACCTCTCTGCCCATTGGAATAGTAAACCCTGAATCCCAGTAACAAACCACGGATTTCATTAAATTTTCCTTCATTTTATATTCAGGCACCATTTGCTCATATTTATACGATAGGTCCTCTATCGCACGTCCTGCCCATTCCCGGGCCAGTTTATCCGATATAGCTGCATGTTCCTGCCTAAGTGCAAATTTCCCGGCTCTGGAGACAACTTTGCCGGTGTCCTTAACAACATTTCCGCCACCGGTGCCATATTTTGTTATTGTTCCTGCACTGCCGCTTCCTCTTTTCAACCCTTCCTGGTATAGTTCATCTTCTTTTGAAGCAAAGTAGCCTTTCGCCAGCCATGGCATCGGAAAAGAGCCTCTATAATTAACGGTTTTTTGCATGACCAACTTTTCACCCGGAATGATATTGGGCGTCAAATGAGAAAAAGCACTCTTTAATGACTCAGCTCTCCTGACTACATCAACTTCACCTTCGAGTTCATTCCATCTCCTGGTATACCAGTACGGAAATTCCATATCAGCGGTAGACAGTGTATTGTAGTAAATATCTCTGAGCTTTTTAGTCCTGGGTGTCGGTTCTTTTTTTACCTCGCGTTCTATTTCATCCTCCGGCGCTTTCCCACCATATTGAAAACTGAGAGGCAATCCTTTTTCAGCCAAAATTTCAGCCAGTTTTGTTTTTGTAGACATTTTATATTCCTCCTCCTGACGTCTGTAGGCTTATCCTGCTAAAACCTTTTGCCGGCTATCTTGGGAATTTTGGCCTTGCCCCAAATAAGCCGATTGAATCCGCGGATCATGGAGCAGTTCTACCGCATTCCCTTCCAGCGCTATTTGCCCCTGCTCAA
>JAVSMW010000004.1:5783-120195 GCA_032027005.1 Thermincola sp.
GAAACATTATAAATGACTACAAACCCGACAGCAATCAGGGCATATATTCCTCCTGCGGTAATCCCGCTGAGTAGATACTGTAGAATTTGATTTAAAAGTTCCATAGTTCTAACCTCGCTTTTAATTAATGTGGAGACGGCTGACAGTCACCTATCAGCCATCCCCATGACTGGAACAGTATCTATTCAATCCTTTGCCACTTACCATTGGCAATCTTAATCAGGACCAAGTCTTTGGCTGTTAAACCGGTATGGTCGGTCGGTGACATATTATAGATCCCCGTGACACCTACGAAGTTTGTGGTTTTTTCCAGCTCATCCCTGATTTTTGCCCGGTCCGGGTTATCCCCGGCACGCTTTAAGGCATCAAAGATTAAAGTAATAGCGTCGTAGCCGTTACCGCCAAAGTTACTTACAGGGCCATAGTTATTCTTTTTCTCGTAATCATCAATATATTTTAACAAAACCGCCTTCTGAACATCATTGTCAGGTAGTTGGTCTGCCACGACAATTTTGGTAGTTACGACGTTCAGGCCTTCAGCAGCGTCACCTGCCAATTTAATAAACGCCTGAGTTCCATTGCCCTGGTTAAAAAATATCGGCGTCTTCAGACCGAGATCGCGGTAGTTTTTGGCCACAACGCCAGACACCGGCGGTGTACTCCAACTTATAATCATATCAGGGTTAGCTGCCTTGACTTTCGTTAATTGAGTCGTTACATCAGTATCAGTAGCTTCAAATTTTTGTGTGGTCACAATTTCAAGGTTATATTTCTGAGCTGCCTTCTGAAATTCTTTTAAGGCACCATCACCCATTGCATTATTCGTACTAACCCAGGCAACCTTCTTCAAATTTTGATCCTTCATATACACCGCCAACCGTTCAGTACTGGTGGGATCTGCTACCGGCGTTTTGAAGATCCATTTATGTTGTTCGATAGGTGTAACAATTTTTATGCTGCCTGCAGCTGAAATCATCGGGACTTGAGCCTCTTCAGCAATTTTAGCCACCGCAATGCTGGATCCGCTGACGCTGGTGCCGACAAAAGCCAAAACTTTGTCATCACTGATGAGTTTCTTGGCCAACATTACTGATTTGGTTTCATCACTTTCGTTATCGTAAATCTTGAGGTCAATTTTATGCCCGTTTATCCCGCCTTGAGCATTTATTTCTTTAACTGCCATTGTTAAGCTATCTCTTTCAGGGGCACCCAGACTGGCATTGGTTCCCGTAATATCCAAAACAGCGCCTAGGACGTATGGTGCTTTATCTGATGATTGACCATTACTATCTGCTTTTTTTCAGTACTTTTGCTGCACCCAACAACAGACAAGATTATTAACAACGCTAATGAAATAACCAGAACTTTTTTACATGTTCTCAACCTTAATACCCCCTTATTAATTTTTGTCAGCCACACTGGCCTCAGTGTTACCTGGAACTTGCCGGGGAAAAATCAGTAACTATTGTTATATTGCAGCATCCATTTCGCACAATAATTTATTAACTTCTTCCAAAACCAACATTCTAACAATCTTGCCGGTGGCATTTTTAGGCAGAGTATCGAAGAAATATATGCGCCGCGGCAGGGCATATCCCTGTATTCTACCCCTACACCAACTCAGAAGTTCAATTTCGGTCAATGTAGACCCTTCCCTCAGAACTACAGCCGCCACAACCCTTTCTCCCCACTTTTCATCAGGCTGGCCCACAACAGCCACTTCCTGGACTGTCGGATGTTCGTAAAGAATACGCTCCACTTCCGTAGGGTAGACATTTTCGCCTCCTGTAATGATCATGTCTTCCTTACGGTCAACAAGATAGACGTATCCGTCTTCGTCCATCCTTCCTAAATCGCCTGTATAAAGCCAACCGTCAATGATTTTCTTTTCTGTTAAATCCGGTCTGTTCCAATAACCAGCCATAATTGTTTCTCCTCGGGCTGTAATTTCTCCAACTTCACCTCTTGGTACCTCCCGGCCATCCTTTATAATACGAACTTCCACATTAAATACTGGCCTCCCGCAAGATTTTAGAATGCTTACGGTCCCCTCAGTTTCCTGTTCAAATCCCCCTGTATGCTCCCGGCGTGAAAGACATGTTATTACAGGGCTGAACTCAGTTTGGCCATAGAGCTGTAAAAAGGTTTCCATTCCAAATATACCCACAGCTCTTTTTAAAAGTGACAGAGGCATAGGCGAACCAACATATGCAATTGCCCGCAGGGAACTTAAATCAGCATTATGAATATTTTCATCTTCCAGCAGCATGGCGATCATCGTTGGGACTAAATGGGCTGTGGTAATGCGCTCGTGGACAATTACGTTCAGAACTTCTTTTACATTGAATTCAGGCATTATCACCATTGTAGCACCGCGACAGAGATGCCCCAGGGCCAGAGCATTTCCCCCGATGTGAAATAAGGGCATCACACTTAATCCGCGATCAGTCGGTACAATCCCCATCTCCATAACCTGGATTTTGGCCGTCTCAAGAAGATTTCGATGGGTGAGGATTACCCCCTTAGGTAATCCGGTAGTGCCGCTAGTATAAACAATAGCGGCACGGGTAGTGTCATCAAATACCCCGCCAGATGCGCGATTATTATCGGAAGCCCGGTATTTGTCAGACACTGCTTCATCATAGAAGTGCATGCATGAGTGCGGTTCTTTGGTAACAATAATGGTTTTAAGCTTAACATTGTAATCCAGGAATGAGGCAGCCAAGTCTGCATATTCCTTTGAAACCACTAAAACACTTGCTTCACAGTCACTTAAAATGTATTGGAGTTTATCCATAGGCAGACGGTAGTTCAGCGGGACGTAAATTAGTCCGTACTTATAACAACTTATAAATGTTTCAATCATTTCACTGCTGTTTTTGCTTAATACTGCCACCCGGTCGCCCGGGTTAACACCCACCGATTGAAAGTACTCACCCAGGGCATTCGTTCTCCTGTCTAATTCCTGGTAAGTTATCGTTCTTTGTCCTTCTTTAAGAGCAACCCTGGAACCATACATCCTGGATGTGGAGCCAAAGGAATGACTAAGCCAATTCATCCATAACCACCTCTCCACCACTTAGCTGTGGTCAATCTAGACCAACATAGCACCACCTTGAAATTTTATATTCGCATATGTAACGCCTCCTTTAACTAAATTGATCCTAAAAACGGAACACCGTTTAACAATGTGGAACACCTTAAGCTAAATTTAACATTCCTGAACTTTAAAAACAATGTCATTGAAGGCCGAATTTTTACAATTTAAAATTTGCTAAAGCTTATCTTTTGTCATTGAAAAACCATTCACCCCATTAAGAAGCCAATTAAGCCTTATATCAGCGTGTTGGCATCCCATTATTTCAGTTGTGAAACGGTCAAAAACTTAATTTAGCAAAATAAAAAAAAACGCGCAACTTGAGCACTGTGCGCGTCTATCTATCCCCTAATCTTTGTAATTTATTAACTTTGTAAGCCAAATTCATCTAATTTCCGGTACAGTGTAGTACGGGAAATCCCCAGTTCCTCTGCAGCCCGTTTTCTATTGCCTCTATGCATCTTTAGAGCGTTGACAATAGTGTTCATTTCAACTTCTTTCATAGAAGCATCGGAAATATCTGGTGAAAGAGATTGGAAAATTGCCTTAGCGATATGAGGTGGTAAATGTTCAAGCTTTAAAGTATTACCAGAAAAAAGATTTAGTGCACGCTCAATAGTATTCTGCAATTCGCGAATGTTACCAGGCCACGAATAGCTTCTTAAAGCCAGCAAGGCCTTTGATTCTATAGTGACCTGACTTTTGCCTAAATTTTTGCCTATCTCTTTGGCAAAATGCCGGGCCAATAAAATAATATCAGAGTTCCGATCTCTAAGGGGCGGTAACATCAAGTTAATTACATTCAGCCTATAATATAGGTCTGCACGGAAATTTCCTTTTTCGACTTCCTCTTCTAAATTCCGATTTGTCGCTGTAATTATCCGAACATCTACCGGAATGACCTCATGACCACCAAGCCGTGTTATCTTTTTATCCTCAATAAATCGCAATAGATGAGCCTGCAGGTCCAATGGCATTTCGCCTATTTCGTCAAGAAAAATCGTTCCACCATTAGCTGATTCGAATTTGCCGGGGTTCCCTCCTTTGCGAGCCCCAGTAAAAGCACCGTCAACATAACCAAACAATTCGCTGCCCATCAGTTCATGTGGGATTGCCGCACAATTAATTGCCACAAAGGGAAATCGGGAGCGATAACTTTCATTATGAATGGCCTGGGCAAAGATTTCTTTACCGGTGCCACTCTCACCTGTTAATAATATGCGACTGGAAGAGAGTGCAGCCTTTCTGGCTAGACTGGTTACCGCCTTTGTGGCAGGATGAGTACCCACTATCTCCCTAAATGTTAACCCGGACTTTTCACCACCAATGA
Organism: Thermincola sp.; assembly: GCA_032027005.1. Taxonomy (GTDB): domain Bacteria; phylum Bacillota; class Thermincolia; order Thermincolales; family UBA2595; genus JAVSMW01. Next base: position 10,211 of record JAVSMW010000004.1, read on the forward strand.
AATTAGCAAGTTTATCGACCCGGTCATTTTCCGTAAAGACCAAAACTGTGCCTTTTTGCCCACCCGGCAGGTACCTAACTGTTAATTTACATTTTAACAATGAGTGATTTAACCTGAATTCAATTAACTCATCGTTTATCGGTAGTTGCTTCTTAATTACCTGGATGAGTTTTTCTAGAATGGGCACCTTCCAGGTTAATTTTTCGAAAGGTGCTTGTGACCACTCACCTGATGACACTCCAAAAAGCTTTTCAGCCACCTTATTTATATGAGTTATCTTCCGTTCCCCATCCAAGACCATAACACCTTCAGTCAATGTCTCAATAATAGCATATTTATATTTACTTTCTTGTTTTAACCGTAACTGTGCTTCAATAGCGCTCACTGCTGCAGCTACCATTCCAAGGGTATGTTGATGAGCGTTGGTATAACTTCCCACCATATTCAGGCACCCTATAATGTCCCCTGACGAATCATGGATAGGGGCACCCGTACTGTTGCATTTATGGCAAAAAATACTCCAATGGTGTGGGCCTAAAACCTGAATAGGTTTTCCGGTCACCAATGCGGTACCCACTGCATTTGTACCTAATAGTTTCTCATCATAACACGCCTCTACAACGTGATTGGATAGTTTTCCGAATTCAAGACCGAGTTCATCTCCATGAACTTCTAAAATAACCCCGTCTTGATCTGCAATAAAGATAAGATAATCTGAGCCCTTAACCATCCAGGCCATGTTTTCCATAATTGGACTGGCAATATTCAATAGTTCTCTCCGATGCCGTTTCCGGCTTATCATTTCATCTGATGAAGCAAAATAAGGGTTGGCCTTTAGAAACGGGTTCGTCCCGTTTTGTTTACATCGTGCCCATGATTCGGAAATAAGAATAGGTAATCCGTCAGGAATAACTCCTGTCTTGGTAGCCTGATTCCAATACTGCCTCATAACATTCCATTTTTCAGCAAGCACACTAATCACCTCCCGGTCTATTGAAAAACAAACAGTTCACGACAAACTGTTAATCCTGCTATATCTTATTTCAATATTCATTATGGTTTGAGGTGTGCAATTAGTCTATCTAAAAGTGTTATAACTTCAAAATAGCAGCTTGAATGGTAGAAAAAACAGATTCAACTGCTTTTATTCTCTGCTTGTTAGATTATAAATATTAATTCAGCAATGTAATAAAATATAATAAACATAAGTTCCACAAATGATTAGCTTGAAATATCAAGTTTTATTACAAACCGTTAAACCCTGTATTTCAACCGTTCGGCAAGTATATTGCGTCCCTGGTGATTATTTTAAGGTTCCATACAGTTCCTAACCATCTCAAAATAAAAAAATAGAACTGGCTACTCTACAATGTTCTCTTTTTCTGCCAAGAGAGTTCCAGTCCTGTTTGGGCATAGTATTATGCCGGAAAAATTAAAGCCACAAGCAGGAGTGCTTGTGGCCCTTTAACTTATCCTTTAGACCTGTATTCTACAGTGAACAATCCCCTCTTGACGAAGTCTTCACTAATATAATCCAAGCCAAGGCCATCAAGGGTTTTTGGGGTAGGAATCCCTTCTCTATTCCATCCCTTAAATTCATAATAAGCTTCCAGAGCCTTTTGTTCCATCTCAGGATCTCTGACCTGCCAATGGTCGGCAGGAGGTGCCTCATCAGCCCTTCTTAAACCTCGTCTGATGTTAATCGCTCTAATCAGATTCCGTTTCTGGCGGCAATCTCCCACAACCCGTCTGCATTTAGCTCCAATCCTGTTGCAAGTGAGATGAATTCCGGTAAATTATTAATATGATACGGCGGCCGACACCCTATTTGGCCTCTGAATGACGATAAAAAGGCACAGGTCCCGACAGCATCATCAACATAATGCATGATCTCATTCCAATCCACAATGTTGACAGCCTCTTCAAGGGACTGCTCCTGCCGCGGCTCCCAATGCAAAAACCACTTTTTAAATCTCTCCGGTGCCGCTTTCCAACCCTCGACCAGTCTCTTTCTCTCTTCAAGATCAGGCTCCGGTGCCTGAGGATATGACCCTTCGGTCTGGGTAATTGTCAGTTTTTCACCGGTGGCATACATCAGGAAGTAAGGTAAATTTACCTTCCCCAGCTTAAGGGGCATTTGTTCAAATTTTTTAATGGTATTATGGTCATATGCTTCTGCACCCCTGCCAATCTGCCGGGCTGCCCAATACACACCATTAGCCAGGGCATCTCCCACCCCTTCCCGGCGAACGATTTTCTCAACAAGATAGAAAAATCGTCCCGCATTATCAGGCGGAAAATCCGGCAGGTCACTGTCTGATAAAATCCCGGCATCATATAGTTCAACGGCGAAGGCTAGAACCTGGGGTGTGAATAAGCCATCCAGTCCATACTCCTGCGTAACACCAAGGATGTCATAATTAAACTTCAAATCTTCGAAAGCTGCCATGGCATAGGTTAGCTTAGTGTAACAAATTTGGAAATAAGGCTGCCTTCCCGGGTAATGAATCTCCTGATAACATTTCTTTGGGCAGTTATGGCAGCTTGCCCATCTTGCCCGCACACTGCCAGATAACTCTCTCCACTCTGCTTCCAGGTCTTTATTCCAAAAATCTTTTATTCTCTTCCGAGCATTGCCCCAGGCAAAGTTATTTAGGTGAAATTCTTCAGCATACGGATTCTCGTACGAAAACAGATCCCCGCTATCCTGGTTATCCTGAATCTCCTGGTACTGGCGGCTGCACAACTCCGCAAGTTCAGCCGGCCTGGCAAAATTGAACTCTTTTGTTCCCCGTACAACTATGGCCTTAAGTTTTTTATCTCCCATGACCGAACCCACTCCGCGAGAGGCACAGGCATTAGCATGCACAATGCTGGCCAGATAAACCCTGTTTTCACCGGCCAGGCCAATAGCCGCCACCTGGGCTGCGGGTTCATTCAGCTCCTCCTTAAGAAGTGCGGCGGTTTCCAGGGGGCCTTTCCCTTGCAAATGTGAGGCGTCGCGGATTTCCACCCGGTCATTGTTTATATATAAATATACAAAATCGGGGGCCTGTCCACGAATAACTATTTCATCATAACCTGCCCGTTTAAGTTCCGGCCCGAAAAATCCTCCGAAAGCCGCATGGGAATAAAGATTTGTCTGAGGATTAATAGTTGTGACCGCAGTGCGGTTGGCACCGGGCACCGGAGTTCCAATTAACAGGCCGGTACTGAAGATCAGCAGATTATCCGGTGAAAAAGGCTCAACTTCCGGGGGCACCCTATCCCACAATAATTTAGCGGCCGTACCCTGGCCCCCCAGATGGAGTTTCATCAAGGCCGGGTCAGTTCCAACTTTTTCGATACGCCCTGAAGATAAATCAACTTCTAAGTTAAATCCTGCTTCTGCATATCTCATTATTAAATCCCTCTGTATAATCAATTTTTTACCGGCAACACCCACTAAACGTTGATTGCTCCAGAACTCTTGCCGTAAATGGCATCAATCAAATCGGCAAACTTTTGCTGAATTGCGGATCGCTTCATCTTTTGGGTAGCAGTCATATCTCCTTCCTCGTGGTAAAGCTCGCGGTCAATAAAAACAAACCTCTTGACCTGCTCCACCCTGGCTAACTGCTCATTGGCTTTGGCCACTTCCTGGCGGATAAGCTCGATTACCTTTGGATGGTGTGAAAGATCGCGGATAGTCGCATATGGTATACCCTGGTTCTGGGCCCAGTTGCCCATCACATCCATCTCTATCTGAATCAGAGCACCGATAAATTTTTTGCCTTCGCCTAATGCCACAGCCTCACGGATGAAAGGACTTCCTTTGAGGGCGTTCTCGATTACCTGAGGAGAAATATTTTTACCGCCGCTGGTGATAATAATGTCCTTTTTACGACCGATAATGCGCAATTGTCCGTCAGCATCTATGGACCCCAGATCGCCGGTATAAAGCCAGCCGTCTTTTATAGTCTCTTTGGTAGCTTCCGGCTTACCATAATACCCCTGAAACACACCGGGTCCCTTAAACAACATCTCACCATCCTCGGCAATTTTAACCTCCCAGCCCGGTATAATTTGACCAATGGTTCCGATACAAATACTGTCATCACGGTGCAGGCAGGTAATAGTCGTCAGTTCGGTCATCCCAAAAAGCTCACGCAGAGGAATACCCAAGGCGTGGAAAAATGCTGCTGTTTCCGGTGACAGGGGAGCACCTCCGCAGATCACGAAACGGGCCTGCGCCAAACCTATAAAATGATGAATAGGTCTTAAGACAGATATCATAAACACTTTAGACCAAAAGCGGTCAGCCGCGCTCAGGGGTTCTTTTTTCAGAGCCTTTTCGGCTAGCATGCTGCCTTTTTTCAAAGCCTTAGTAAAGGCCCACCGCTTTAGTCTGGTGGTATTATCAATCTTAACTCTGATGCCGCCCTCTATTTTCTCCATGATGCGCGGCACACTGATAAAAAATGTAGGAGCCACCTCCTGGATATCTTGTTGAATAGTATCAGTGCTTTCGGCAAAGCTCACAATGTAGCCCACCAATAAGTGCACGTTTAAAGAAAAGGTTCTCTCCAGGGCATGGCAAAGTGGTAAGTAGGAAACATAGGACTCCTTCTCCGTCAGTTTTAAGACATCAGCCAGGCATTTACCACTCTCCACGACATTGCGCTGCGAGATAATGGCTCCTTTGGGTTCGCCTGTGGTTCCGGAAGTGTATATCAAAACAGCCATGTCATCAGGCTGGCCCTGAGCTACCAGTTCTTCAAAGAGTCCGGGTTTTTGCCTCCCAAGTTCACGACCGCGCTCTTCTACCTCCTTAAAGCCCAGGATTGTTTGGCCGTTTTCCTGCTTAATCCCCTTCATACTGATTGAGATAATATGGCGCAGCCGCGGTAGGTTGTCCCTGATTTCCAGGATTTTATCCACATTTTCCTGGTCCTCGGAGATAAAAAACTCTGCCTCACAGTCATTTACTATATACTGCACTTCCTTAGGAGGGTTAGTTGGATAAACGCCTACCGTGACACCGCCGGCTGCCTGGGTAGCTAAATCTGCGAATAACCACTCCAGGTTGTTTTCTCCTTGAATACAAACCTTAGTACCCCTTTTGAGGCCCAGGGATACCAAACCCAGAGCGAAATCCCGAACATGCCGGTAATAATCCTCCCAGGTAATTTCCTGCCATATACCGAAATCTTTTTCCCGCAAAGCTACCCGCGCTCCCCACTTCTTAACAGCATCCAAAAAAAGCTTAGGCGTGGTGTTCAATTCGGCTGGAACCATCCTCATTCCCCTCCTTCTCCAGATTTTTGCCCAGATAGGCTTCGGCCACCGCCGGATTAGCAACCACTTCTTGAGGCTTACCATTGGCAATAACCTGACCAAAACTCAAGACAGTGACGCGATCGGAAATATCCATAACCATGTCAAGTTCATGCTCAATCAAAATAATAGCTGTCCCCAGTTCTTCTTGAATATCCAGGATAAAGCGGGCAATATCTTCTTTTTCCTCATGGTTCATTCCAGCTACCGGCTCGTCCAGGAGGAGTAGTTTTGGTTCTACGGCCAGAGCCCGACCGAACTCTACCCTTTTTTGCATCCCATAGGCCAGTTCACGCACCGGTTTATCACGCAGGTGCTGAATCTCCAAAAACTCAATAATCTCCTCAGCCAGGGCCTGGTTACGGACATCCTCCCGTGATCCCTTGCCCCAGTATAGAGCACCGCTCAATAACCCGGCCTTGATAAACAGGTGCCGTCCCACCATAATATTCTCCAAAACGGTAAGGCCTTTGAACAGGGCCAGGCGCTGAAAGGAGCGCCCAATACCCAAAGCCGCTACCTTGTGGGGCGCTAAGCCGGATATTGACTGTCCATCAAACCAAACACTTCCCTGCTGCGGCCTGTATAGCCCATTGATGCAATTAAGGAGACTGGACTTCCCTGCCCCGTTAGGTCCCACCAGAGCGTGAATTTCCCCCATTTTGGCTTCCAGCGAAACCCCACTGATAGCCTTGATCCCACCGAAACTCAGATTGAGGCCGTCAGCCCTCAGGCACTGCTTACCTTTCTGCTCATGATGTTTGGGGAAAGAAGGAAGGACCTCGTTACGTCTTGGCCAATAGTCCGGCACTGCATGATTTCTTTTGCTCATGACAACCACCGCTTCCTAGTCTTATAGTGTTTAGTATCCCGATAACTTCGCCGCTGACTCTCCTGACCCAAGCCAAGGTAATACTGCCTAATCTCTTTGTCAGCCAGCAGCTCCTTAGATGCACCATCCAAAACAATGCGTCCATTCTCCAGGATATATCCATAATCTGCAATGCCTAGAGTGAGTGCAGCATTCTGCTCTACCAGGAGGATAGTTACCCCCTCTTCCTTGTTTAGGCGCTGTATAAAGCTGAAGAGGTCTTGTACTACGGACGGTGCCAGACCCAGTGAAGGCTCATCCAACATGAGCATCCTGGGTTTGGCAAGTAATACCCTGCCCAGGGCCAGCATCTGCTGCTCACCGCCACTTAAGTATCCGGCCCGAACCTTAGCCCGTTCATGAAGTCTGGGGAACCACTCGTATACCTTGTCTAGACTGACGCCTTTGTGCCCACCAGATACGGCACCAAGACGCAGGTTTTCCTCGGTGGTCAGGTCACCGAACAGGCCCCCGTGTTCAGGGATGAGGCTCAAACCCAGATTTCTGATTTTTTCCGGAGGGAGTTTTGAAAGGTCATGTCCTTCGAAACGAACCTTGCCCCCAGTGATTTCCCCTTCCTGGGATTTGAGGATACCGGCGATGGCCCGCAGCATAGTAGTTTTACCACTGCCGTTGGGTCCCAAAGCCGCCACCACATTCCCCTTTTCAACTTTTATGGAGATACCCTTTACCGCAGAAATAACATTATCATAAACTACTTCAAGGTTTTCCACTTCTAGCATAAACTTTTCACCATCCTATAATCTTGCGGCAGGAGATAGAGCTTACCGGAATATCAAACCGGTAAGCTCCAGACCCGCCGTTCTCCATCTACTCGAGTTTCATCCAATCACTGATCGGTTCCCAGAAACCTTTCTCGACATTAACTTTAGCATACTTGATCTGTGCTCCACCTGTATGCTGGCTTGCGCTATAGGTAAGTGGAGTGGTAATTCCTCCTGTATCCAGGTTCTGAATGCTCTCTATTCCTTCTTTAAGGGTTTGAGCTGTCAGGTTATCACCGGCCTTTTTCATGCCCTCTACCATAACCCTGGCATCAGTCCAGCCCTCGGCATACCACTGCTCATTATAGATATTTGGTTTGACCCCATACTTTTCAGCAGTTTCTTTCATTTCTTTGAGTCCCGGTACGTCCTCTAACGGAGTAGCATAGAATTGCACACCAACGATGTTTTTGATAATAGGCATATTACCGGCCAATTCGATCAGGAAGTGCTCAGAGGTGTTGTAATTAGCTACCATAGGTAAATCGAGGCCTACCTTCTGAGCAGCATCCAGGAATGTCTTGGTAGGCCGCCCGCTTAAAATTAAGAACACAAAGTCCGGTTTTAGGGACTTGATGTGAATAGCCTGAGTGGTTGCGTCTACAGCATCAAAGTTTAATATCTCGGAAGTAGCTTCGGCGCCTTTGGCCTTAGCTCTCTCCTGCAGCCACTTCATAGCGTCCTGCCCATAGGTGTTGTCAGGATGAACCACGACAATCTTGGCTCCTGGCTTCTCTTTTACAGCGTAGTCAACCATTGCATAATAACCGATATCATAGGATGGTGAACTTAAAAAAACATAAGGATTAACTTCCGGCTTGAAGAGAAATGCTGCCCGGCTTCCCGGGAATACAACATTCTGGTCTTTTTTGTAATCTTCCATGAGGGCCTTCTGCACTCCTGTAGTCCAGGTGATGCCTACAGTAAGCACACCCTCCTGCCTCAGCTTTTTGTACATGCTGTTTTCCCGCTGCATGTCATATTTCCCGTCTTCGGTTACCAGTTCAATTTTACGGCCATTAACCCCGCCGTTGTCATTAACCCACTTCATATAAGTTGAGAAACCTGTGTAAAAAGATGTTCCAGTGCTCATGGTGGGTCCGCTCAGGTCAGGAACAGCCCCAATTTTAATAGGTTCTTTGCTAGCTGGAGCTTTAGTTTGTTCACCCTGGGTCTGCTCGCCCGGGCTTTTAGCTTCCTGGGCAGGGTCAGATTTCCCACAACCTACCAGTGCAATGCTGGTTAGCAGCAAAAGTAGAACGAGAGAAATTAGTCCGCGAAAACTCTTTTTTAATGTTGACATGTGAATTCTCCTTTCCCGACTTCCAAATTTAGTTTAATTGTTATTAATAACGGAACGGCCACATTACCAGATATTTGCGTAGATTTCTTACCCAGCCGTAGATCCCATCCGGCTCAAAAATCAGAAATAGCACAATGACCGCACCGAAAATCAATCGTTCGAAATAAGGAACAACCGCAGCATCGCCAAATGCCGGTACAATGAACCCCAGAGAATTTGCTAACATGTTAGCAANGATGAAACCCAAGTAGTACGCATAAAGGCTGCCGGCTACCCCGGCGTAAAAGGAGCTGGTCATAAAGGCCAGAGTTTTATATAGCCGGATGTTAACTCCTACAGCCGAAGCTGCCAGATCCCAGTCTCTAATGGCTACAAAAGCCCGGCCTGTTTTAGTAAGCAATAGGTTCTTGGCCACGATTACACTCAATACAGCCAAACCTGCTATGATCAGATAGAAGGCCACCGGGGATTCAACTGTTATTCCTCCCGGTAAAACAGGTTCCGGAACGGTCAAGCCCTCGGCTCCGTTAGTCAGATGCTTAGCCTTCAGGATAATAAAGATCACGATATGGTAGAAGGCCAGAGTGGAGAGAGCAAGATAAAGACCCTTCAGACGGAACGCGGGAAGGGCGGCGACCACACCCACCAAGGCCGATACCAGTCCCGATACCACTATTATCAACGGCCAGGGAATCCCCGGCAAGAATTGAAGAAGGATGGCCGTAGTGTAACCTCCGATGCCAAGAAAGGCGGCATGTCCCAAGGAAATCTGCCCGGTATAACCCATGAGGATGTTCAGACCTACTGCTCCAATAACAGCAATCCCGGCCAGATTAGCCAGGTGCAGCAAATAAGGGGAGGCCCAAAATGGCAGTGAAGCCAGCAGGATAAATACCAGGCCGATGGTCAAGCGGTCAATTGAGAAAGGTAATATTTCTCTGTCCTGGTAGTAGTCTACTTTGAAATAACCTGATCTCATAAGCGTTCAATCTCCTCTGTCCCGAATAGCCCGTAAGGCTTAATTAAAAGTACCAATATAAGAATAAGGAAAGCCACAACATCTTTCGCCCCTCCCCCTAACAGGGGATCCAGGTAGCCACCGGCAAAGGTTTCCAACAGGCCTACAATCAGGCCTCCGACTAAGGCTCCGGGGATGCTGTCCATCCCTCCCAGGACCGCCGCCGGGAAGGACTTCAAGACAAAGGGTTCCATGAACTGGTTGAGAGATACCATCAGGGCCAGAAATACTCCTGCCACCGCTCCTACAGCAGCAGCAATCCCCCAGCTTAAAGCAAAAACCCGTTTGGGATTTATGCCCTGCAGGCTAGCCCAATCCTGTTGGTTTGCCACAGCGCGCATCTGCAGGCCAAGGGAACTCTTGCTGTAAAACAACATTAGAATCAGAAAAATCACAAGACAGGTAACAGTCACCCAGAGATACAGCTGGGGGATGGTGTACCCCCCTATGTTCAGGGGCTCTGTAGGAAATATTTGAGGAAATGCTCGTTCACTTGCTCCCCAGACTACCCCTGAAATCCCTTTTAGAATCTCAGAGAGGCCAATTGTCAGGATTAGAATTGAAATCAGCGGCTCACCAATCATGGGACGCAGGCACAAACGCTCGATAATGAAACCCATAGCAAACCCAAATAAAATGCTTAATGCAATAGCCAGCAGAGGTGGTAGTCCTACTGAGGCAATTAACGTGTAGGTAACGTACGCACCTAGCAATACTAGGCTGGGGTACGCCAGGTTAAAAACGCCTGTACACTTAAAAACCAAAACGAATCCGGATGAGAGCAAAGCATATATAACTCCTACGGCTAATCCGGCAATTATCAGATACCCAAGCATATTATTTTCACCTCCTTAGTTAGTACTTCTTTCCCTCAGCACTCGTCTTTGGATTTTCCCAAGATGATCTTTAGGAAGACTATCAATAAACTCAATAATCCGCGGGTATTTGTAGAAGGACATATTCTCCTTGGCAAATTCCTGCAGCTCCTTGATTAAATCATCTGATCCAGTAAAGCCCTGGTTCAGCACGATGAAAGCTTTCACAGCCTGAGTTCTGTCAGGATCAGGGACACCCACCACAGCCACTTCCTGCACTGCCGGATGGTTGCCGAGAACTTCCTCGACTTCCGGAGCGGCAATCTGACGTCCGCCTGTGACAATCATATTATCGAGACGGCTGCTGAAATAGAGCCAGCCGTCAGCATCCTGGGTATATGCGTCATCCAGCCAGCTCCAGCCTTCTTTGACATCTTCGGCCTGTTTGCCGGGCATGGCTGGGTGGAGATTTTTCCAGTATGTGATCCCGGTGATGCCCCTGATGGCCAGCCGTCCTGTTTCACCATTTTTCACGGTGTTGCCATTGTCATCAATGAGTTTATACTCATAGCCCGGGACAAGCTTACCGACTGAGGTGCCCGGAGCAACTTTCTGTCCATTTACTATAGATGCGCAGAAGTTGTGGCGCAAGGGGCTCATCCCTACACTGTTATTCATTTCGACCCCGACATGGTCATACCATTTTTTCATTAAATCCGGAGTCAGCATCTCCCCGGCGGCCTCACAGATCCTTAAGTTAAGGGCTTCTTTATAGCCGGGTTCATAAACATCCAGCATAAACCGGTAATTGGTCGGCACTGCCACAAAAATGGTGGCCTTGTATTTAATCAGGAGTTCCCAGGTCTCCTTAACCGAAGGCCTGTCCTTATAGATCGCACTGGCTCCAAAGCGTAAGGGATAGTTTATTTTCTCACCATTGCCCATGGCATGACCAATCGGCGGAGTACACATAATTACATCCTGCTGGGTCAGGCCGTAAGATTGTTTACACATCATATCGGCTATAATAACTTCTGTAGCATGGGTGTGGATGCATCCCTTGGCATGGCCGGTAGTCCCTCCGGTATAGAAGATACTGGCCGCATCGCCGGGCAGGGTTGGGTAAGTTTCAACGATTGTCCCAGCCTCGCTTAAGAGCTTGCTGTAATCCAACAGAGTCTCATCCTGGCTTTCGGGAACGGAAATAACGTTTTTAACAGTTTTCAGATTAGGCCGTGCTTTTTGCACCTGATCTACCTGGTCGGCTTGACAAAGTATTAAAACAGCCTCACAATCATTGGCCACAAACTCAATTTCTCGGGCCCGCTCCTGGAGTGCTGTGGCCACACTGATAGCCCCTATTTTCCAGATAGCCAGCTCAGCCACGGCGGCATAGGGCACCTCGCCAAACCGCCACATGACCCGGTCACCGGGCTGAACACCCAGTTTTGCAAGGGCATTGGCCAGGCGGTTGACTTCTTCCTGCAGCCTGTTGTAAGTCCAGGTTTCATCCTTATTGGCATCATAAATGGCGATATTGTTACCCCAGCCATGCTTGGCTATGCCCACATCCAGTAGTTCCTCAGCCGCATTGACATGATCCCTGTAATGTATCCAGTTAAGCTCCGGATGAGCATAGACAAAATCCGGCCAAGATTCTTTAGGCGGCAGAAATCTCTCAGGTACATTGCTAAATAACTTAATTCCGCTCATTAATTTTCACCTCGTAGTTTATGATTATTTCCCCTTAAAATTGGGTTTCCTTTTTTCCAAAAATGCACTGGTTCCTTCTTTAAAGTCTTCAGAAGCAGCCAGCATTCCCAGGCCTTTGGCCTCATGTTGAAGCAGTGAGTCAACGTCTTTTGTGGCCAGATTCGTGACTTCTTTGATTGTTTTAAGCACCAAAGGTGGTTTTTGGGCCAATTCTTTGGCTAAAGCACCGGCTTCGGAGAGAACTTGGTCAGCCGGTACTGCTTTATTGACCAGGCCAAGCTCGGCAGCTTCTTTTCCAGTTATCGGTTTGCCATGGCAAAGTATTTCTTTGGCTTTCAGCGGATTAATCAGCAGCGGGAGTTTAACCGTACCGCCGCCTGCCGGAATAGCGCCTATATTAACTTCAGACAGTCCTATCTTGGCATCTTCGGCGGCAATCCTGAAATCACAGGCAATCATAAGCTCACAGCCGCCGCCCAAAGCATATCCTCTAACAGCTGCTACAACCATTTTGCTCAGCTTTTCAAATCTGCCAAAACACTCCTGGTACTTTCTGCTGAAGGCATACCCGGAAAAACTGCCATCAACCTTGTTAACTTCTGTGATGTCTGCTCCTGCACTGAAAAACTTTTCATTCCCGGCAACAACCACAACCTTAACCTCTTCATTTTTTTCTGCTTCATCCAGGACATGATGGATTTCATCCAGGGCCACCTGGTTAAGGGCGTTCATCCGTGAAGGCCTATTTAAAGTAATTGTCAGTACCCCTTCTGCCAAGACGGTTCCCAAAGTTTCGTAAGCCATAATACATCCCCCATTCTCTTTTTGAAATTGAAAGTAATTTATCAAATAATAATATTTTGCAAATTTCGTGCCAATCTTCCGAGGCCCTATTTATTCAGATTTTTTCAGATGTGTACAAAAATGTGACATTTTTTTGTAGCACTTTGCGAGACATATGTCTCAAAATAAAACACTTTACTTTCGGATCATTGTATATATTCCTTCATAAACTAAATATGTCCCTTTATGGGACGCATTTGGCCGGAATATCCTAAACTCCGAAGCCTTCTGACTTGTGATACTTAAATTATGGTTCGTTATTGGTTGTTTAGTCTATAGTTATTAGGTAAAGCTGAAAATTTCCCAACTGAATGGCTGTATTTAAGCCACAAGCGGTTACGCCTGTGGCTTTATAAATGACCTTTTAACCCAATTTTCGACTTTTAATGATCCAGGGTGATAATTCCTCCGGCAGCTAAGCCGCTTATTTCCTCATCACGGTAACCCAGGGATTTCAATATATCCCGCGTGTTCTGTCCCAGACCGGGGGGATCGGTACGATCCCGGCCCCATCTTTCATTGTTGATCAGGGCAGGAAATGCCACCCCAGCAGCCGGTGCTATATGTTTTGCATGATTCAGCAGCTTTCTCTCAATAAAGTGTTGATGGCTTGCCAGTTCCTCCGTAGTAGTTACCGGGTTGGCTGCAATACCGAGGCCCCTGAGCAGATCAACCCAGTATTCGCGTTCTCTGGTTTTAATTGTTCCGGCAATGCGGTTATTAATTAGATCCCTTCTCGACCTCCGTTTAACTACAGTCTCAAAATCCGGATCTGCAAGATAGTCCAGGAAATCCAAGGCCCGGCATAATGCCTGCCAGTGGGGCTCGGCAAGGGCGGCTATGGCCAGATATTTGCCATCTTTTGCTGCAAAAACCCCATGAGCCGGATGGTCTAAAACTTCTTCTTTGGTTAGCCCGTTATTATATTCTGCCCATACCCCGGAGACCCAGGAAACACAACAATCACTCATGGCAATATCAATATATGCTCCCTTTCCCTCTCTGACCTTTTGCAGCACAGCACCAATTACGGAAATCACCGCAAACATAGAAGCACTCAGGTCACCAACATAAACGCCACAGTCCTCTACAGGGGGGCCCCCGGTCTGCCCTCCCATTGCCAGAACGCCGGTCTCAGCCGTAATACTGATGTTATGCGCAGGCAGCCGGGACAACGGGCCGGTCTGCCCAAAACCGGTAATGGAACAATATATTATATCTTCCTTCAACTTTGCCACAGTGGCATAATCAATACCTAATTTGACTGAAGTCCCAGGCTGAAAATTTTCTATGACAATATCGGCCTGACAGATCAAACGGTAGATTATCTCCCGGCCCTGACCGGTAGTCAAATCAACAGCCAGACTTTCCTTCCCGGCATTTACCACACTAAAGGTGCCCTCTACTTTTCTTTCCGGATCACCGGTCACTGTCCGTTCAACCTTGACCACCCTGGCCCCCATATCACTCAATAACCGTGTACAATAAGGTCCGGGAAACCAATGAGTAAAATCAACTATTGTATATCCTTCCAAAGGTAACACAAAAACCCCTTCCCTTCATCTTAAAGAACTGAAAAACACATACCGCAGAGGCGCAGAGAAACACATTATTTTTATATAATCTAATTCTTTCTTTAACACTATACAATTGATGCAAGAAAGAGTCAACCTGTTTCAACACGCCCCCCTCTGCGTCTCTGCGGTTATTTTTTATAATCTTTTTCTATCAATTAACTAATCTACAATAAAAAGAAGCAGCATAGCGCCGGTATACTCCGACCTTTATGCTGCCTCTTAAGATTTACGCTTCTTTACTCTTTTTAACGATTGCTCTTGCCCCTTCCGGCAGTGGAGGCGGTACAGGTTCGCCGACAAGCTTGGTCACTGCCCCAAATTTAGCAGGGCAGACTTCCAGGCAGGTTCCGCATTTTATGCATTTCTCCTGCTCAATTATATGAACCTCATTCTTGGCACTGATAATGGCCTCTACAGGGCATCTCCTGGCGCAGGTCGTACAGGCCTGGCACTTGCCGGGATCGATATAGTAGGAGACCACATTTTGCAGCATTTCATCTATTTCTTCCCTGGTAAAAAGCCTGGCACATTCCTCTTCACTGACAAGACGCGATGACAGCTTCTCCTTTTTCACTATCTTAATATAGGGCACCAGGTTTGAGATTTCCGCTAGCTTGGATTTAAATTCTTCTTCATCTATTCCTTCACTTTTGGCAAGGGGGCCGATCTTATTAACCTGGACGGCAAAATCATTCATTACTTCCGCAAACAGGTTGCCTTCACCTGAAGAAATAAACTCAATCCTCAACCGCTCAGGGTTTAAACCCATGTGTTCCAACAATTTCTTACCGAGGTGCGCCATGTTCTGGGCATGGTAATTACCGTGAGTTATATAATTACACTCATTTAACTTGCAGCCACCGATAAATACCCCGTCTACTCCGTTTGAGAAGGCCTTGAGTACATGGGACAGGTCAATTCTGCCTGAACACATGACCCGGATCAGTCTGACTTCATTTGCATATTGTAGTCTGGAAACTCCAGCCATATCTGCAGCGCCATATGCTCACCAATGGCAGACAAAACCTAAAATCTTTGGTTTAAATTTTACTGCAGCACTCATTCCATTCCCACCTCCTGACTTAATAAATTAAATGGCCGCGTCAATTTGGCTGAAAATCTCTTTATCGGTAAAGTGCTTCAGGTAAATAGCTCCGGTGGGACACTTCACATTACAGAGGCCGTCACCTTTACAGATAACGGGGTTGACCACAGCCTTCTTGCCCCGCGGGGTCTGGCGAAACTCGATGGCACCATAGGAACAGGCTTCCGCACAGGCACCACAACCCATACAATTTATCTCTTTGACTTCACAAACAGAGCCCGACGCTACTACGGTATCATGAGAGAGCAGAGTGATGGCCCGCCCGGCTGCGCCATAGGCCTGGCTGACTGTTTCTGAGATAAACTTGGGATAGTGGGCCAGCCCGCAGAGATATACTCCATCTACACCAAACTCTACAGGCCTTAATTTGACGTGGGCTTCTTTGAAGAAACCGTCAGGACTCGCGGTTACCTTAAACTGCTGAATGGCATCCCGGGTCCCTTCACCAGGAATGATGGCTGCCGCTAAAGCTATGTTATCAGCATCTATCTCCAGCCTGGCACCTAAAACAGGATCGGTCACTGTTACCCTGAGCACGGATTTGCCGCCCTCTTTTACGGCTTCTACCTCCGGTTTGTCTTCAGGTGTATATCTGATAAACTTAACTTCTTTACTTGCCGCTTCCCGGTAAAAATCTTCATTATATCCGTAGGTCCGGATATCTCTAAAGAGGATATAAATATCCATCTCCGGATTCTTTTCTTTTAGTTTCAGGGCATTCTTGACAGACTCACTGCAGCATATCCGGCTGCAATAATTTCTGTCTTCATTTCTGCACCCTACGCATTGGATCATGACGAGGCTCTCGGAGTTCATCACCCCTTCGTCTTCGGCAACTATTTTTTCCTCCAGCTCCAGATGAGTCATGACCCGCTCATCTTGACCATACATATATTCATCCGGTGTCCATACTTCCGCACCTGTGGCCAGGACGGTGGCCCCATGTTTTATCTCCATGGCCCGGCCCTGATACTTCACCTTGGTGACAAAATTCCCCACATAACCGGTAGCTTCCTCAACAGCCGCACCGGTATATACGTGAACCAGAGGGTGACGGTATACTTGTTTGGTCAGGTCACGCAAATATTCCTGTACATCCATCCCATCCAGGGTGGAATGAACCCTGCGGGCCATGCCGCCCAGGTCTTTTTCCTTTTCCACCAGGTAAACATCATGTCCCTGGTTGGCTATGGACAGGGCACAGGTCATCCCGGCTATCCCGCCGCCTACCACTAAGGCTCTCTTGTCTACCGGCAGGTCAAATTCCTGTAATGGCTCCAAATGGATGGCCCGGGCCACAGACATCCGGATGATATCATAGGCCTTTAAGGTTGCCGCTTCCTTGTCTTTGGAGTGAACCCAGGAGTTATGCTCACGGATGTTGGCCATATCCAGATAATATTGGTTTAATCCTGCCTCCCGCAGGGTATCCCGGAACAGCATTTCCAGCGTTCGGGGGGAACAGGCGGCGATAATTACCCGGTTGAGGTCTTTTTCTTTGATCATATCAGTGATTTCTTTAGCCGAGTTGGTAGCACAGGAAAACAGCTGTTCCTGAGCGTACACAACATGGGGTAAGCTCATACAATAATCCACTGTCGACGGTACATTTACCACACCACTGATATTGGCCCCACAGTGGCACACAAAGACACCTATCCGGGGCTCTTCCTGGGATACATCCCGTTCCAGGGGATATACCCTCTCTTCGGCCAACTGCCCCCGCCTGTAGTCCAGGAGTTCTCCGCATTTGGCTCCGGCACCGCTGGCGGTAAATACTGACTCCGGAATGTCGGTGGGACCCTGGAAGGCTCCGCTGACAAAGACTCCTGGCCTGCTGGTTTCCAAAGGATTGGCGGAAACTGCTTTCCGGAAGCCGTGTTCATTTAGCTCGATGTCAAACTTGGCGGCCAGCTTTTGCGCCTCCACAGGAGGATTTAAGCCAACGGCTAAGACCACCATTTCGAATTCTTCTTCTATCACTCCATCTTCAGGGGTGGAGTATCTTATGGTCACATTCTTGGTCACCGGGTCTTCTTTGACTATGGTCACATAGCTTCTGATAAACTGCACACCGGGCAGGTTTTCGGTCCTTTCGCGGAACCGTTCAAAGTCCTTCCCATAGGAACGAATATCATTATGGAATATGGTACATTCTGCCTCGGCATCATGGTCTTTGGTCAAAATGACCTGTTTCTGGCTGTAGGTACAGCATACCGCTGAGCAATAGCTGTTGCCGCCGGGCAGTACCTGCCGGGAACCAACACAGGAAATCCAGGCTACCTTATGGGGATGCTTCTGGTCTGAATTCCGCAGTACCTCACCCTGGTATGGGCCCGTGGCACAGAGCAGCCGCTCATAGTCCATACTGGTCACTACATTGGCAAATTCGCCGTAGCGGTATTCTGCCCTTACCTTGGGATCAAAGGGCTCTATTCCGGGAGACAGAATGACCGCCCCGACATTGATTTCGATCTTCTGGGCCCGTTGATTAAAATCAATGGCCTCAGCTTTACATATGCCCTCACAAATGCCGCATTTCTTTTCTTTTAGATACAGACAGGTGTCATCTATATATGTGACAAGGGGAATTGCCTGGGCAAAGTAGATGTGAATGGCTTTATTCTTCGATATTTCCTGATTAAACTGATCAGGGTATTTGATGGGGCAGTAATCTACACAGGAACCACAACCGGTGCACAAACTCTCATCAATATATTTGGGTTTTTTAACCAGTGTGACATTAAAGTTTCCTTCTTCACCTTCCACACTATGAACTTCTGTTTGGGTGAATATCTCTATATTTGGATGCCGGCCGACCTCGACCAGTTTGGGGGAAAGTATTCACATGGAGCAGTCATTGGTGGGAAAGGTCTTGTCCAACTGGGCCATGTGGCCGCCAATGCTCGGTGCCTTCTCAATCATGTAAACCTTAAAACCGGCAGTGGCCAGGTCGAGAGAGGCCTGAATACCGCTGATGCCGCCGCCTACAACCATGACGTCACCAAATTTACTGTTTCCGGAACTCTTACAAAGCTGTTGAATTTTTTCTTTTAGCAACAGTTCTTCTTCCACTTTATATCACCTCTTCAGGTTTTACATGCCCGCACTGTCTGGTACAGCCGGGTTAGCCGTACTTATTTTTATGAGCAACCCAGTCGCTCCGGGTAGGAATAAACCAACAGCCGGCCGCCTTTGGCGTGGCCAATCAGAGTAATTCCCAAATCACGAGCAAGTGAAACAGATCTCGCTGTCGGCGAGTGCCGCGAAACAACGATGGGCACCTGCATCTTAGCCGCCTTCAGGAGCATTTCCGACGAAACCCGGCCGGTACTGAGCAGCAGTTTGTCTCTGGTGGACACTCCCCTCCCCAGACATTCACCGGTTATTTTGTCTAAGGTATTGTGTCGTCCAATGTCCTCAGCCACTACCAGCAGGTTTTCGGTATCAGCCAGAGCCGAAGTATGCACGCCGCCGCTAAGCTTATATAACTCCATCTGCTCCAGAAGCTGCTGCATTAAGGCCAACACTGCCTTTGGTGCTACAACCAGATTCGACTCGACATTTTGTCCGTCGGTCTTGAAAACAGCACCGCCACCGCACCCAGGAGTGAGCGTCCGCTTCGTTGGCAATATAAACTCGGAGTTCGCCAGCCTTACATCAGCCACCGATTCTTCTGGACACACCCGCATTAATAATACATCATCGATGCTGGAGATAAACCCCTCTCCATACATGAACCCCAGGATAAGGTAATTCAACTTGCTGGGAGTGCATATAATACTCAGCAGTTCCTGCTGGTTTATATACAGGGTGATTTGCAGCTCACTGGGCAGGTGAACAGTTGTACCGGTCCAGCCATCATCGGAAAAGCGATGGCATTCTACGTCCACAGCCACACTTGGTACTTCATGATGTTCGTCAGCTGCTTCTTCAACTTTTTGCTTATCTGTCATCTATATCACTTCCTGCAGGATCTCCGTAATGTCTTTAACCTGTATTTTATCCTCAAAATTCATAACTAATCTGCTGTCCTCAAAGGCAGTGATGCAGTACGGGCAGGAAGTTACCAGGATCTCGGCCCCGACCTCTGTAGCTTGTTCCAGGCGAATGTTGGAGAACCGCTCATTCTTTGGAGTTTCTGCCCAAACCCGGCCTCCGCCCATGCCGCAGCATAAGCTTTCTTCCCTAGATTCAGACATTTCATTAAATTCCAAACCTGGTATCTTCTTTAAAATTTCCCGTGGCTCGTCAAATATACCATTATGCCGGCCCAGGTAGCAGGGGTCATGATAGGTTATCTTCTTTTCATACTCCCTGCTGACGGTAAGCCGTCCCTCTCTAATGAGCTGGGCCAGGAACTGGGTGATATGAACCACTTCAAAATTTACACTGAATTCAGGATACTCGTTCTTAAAGGTATGGTAACAATGAGGTGAANGGCGGGAAATACACCATAACCTGTGGCCATTCTTCTCAGGCCGACCATGTTTTGAATCTGTTTAACATCCCGGGGGCACTTCTGGGGGCATTTACCACAGGTTGTACAGCGCCAGATCTCTTCATTTTCGATTTCGGTAAGGCCAAAGGTGGCTTCCCGGATCAGTTTGCGCATACTGAACCTTCTGACTCTGTTCCAGGGACATACGGTATCGCATTTTCCGCATTGATAACAGAATTTAACGGCATCGGCCCCGTTCTGTTTTATTTCTTCTATGACCTCTTTGAAGGGTGTTACTGTCTCCACTAAACCCTCCCCTTCCTCTTTTGATTAGCCGCGGATGAACGCGGATGAACACGGATAAATAGTGGCTAATGGATAGTTAGCAGTTAGCAGACACCGGTTACTGATTACTGATTACTGATTACTGATTACTGATCACCGAATGCTGATCACTCTCCACTCTCCACTCTTATTGGCCTTTTTGGTTCATCCGGGCAATGGATTCGATCAGCTTCTGCATGCCATATCTGTCTACCATTGATTTTAAACCTGTTTCCATTTCACTTAGCTTGACCTGTTCTTCTTCGACTTCTTCTTCATATTCTTCATAGGTCAGGGCTTCAGCCAGGCACCACTGAACACACATTGGTTTTTCCAGCGCTGGATCGTCTTCACACATATCGCATCTTAACGGCAAACCGGAATCGGGCTCTTTAAACAGATCCCGGCATGGACAGGAAGCTCCACAGAAGCTGCATTCGCTGTATTCCTTGCCGTTAATTGTATAAACATTTCTGCCATCACACTCGGATTTAGTATATTCGGCGGCCCGTATCGGTACAAACTCATCATTCAGCGGATCGATAACCATCCTGATCCGAGCCCTGGCCGGATTGATGCTGCTGTATTTCGGAATCGCGTGAAATGAGGCGCAGGCAACTTCACACGCCCTGCAGCCATTGCACTTATCGAGATCAACTTTGATTACTTTGACTTTTTTCTTAATTTTGCTCATTGTAAATCCCTCTCTGTTCCAAGTCTTCACCAACATAATCCATATCCATATCTTTTAATAACTCTCTGGTAGGCACCCCGTTATTATTAAACCCTCTAAATTTGTAGTACTCATCCAAAAGCTGTTTTTCAAGCTCGGGGAATCTTTTCTTCCAATGGTTCTCCGGCGGATTATCATCGGCTCTTCGCACTCCTCTTCTGACATTTATGGCTCTCACCAAAGTCCGGTTCCTCCTGGCGATTTTCGTCAGTCCGTCTTCGTCCAAATCCATTCCGGTTGCAGCTGAGATGAGTTTCGGATAGTTGTGGATATGGTAAGGAGGCTTTAGCGGGAAAGAAGATAAACCAGCACACACCCCAAGGGAATCATCAAGGTAGTGCATCCGTTCCATCCAGTCAACAATTTCACAGCAAGCCTCTATCCCTGGGTAGAAAGGCATGGAGTATTCGCCGCGGAATTCCCACTTTTTAAAATATTCTTTAAATTTTTCATCAGGAACCTGAATCCAGTCTTTACAAAACTCTTCTCTCTCCTCCATTGTAGGAAAAGGTGACTGTGGGAACTGTCCTTCAATTTGAGTAATGTTGAGTTTTTCGCCGGTAGAATACATCAGGTAATAAATAGGGTTTAGCATACCAAGTTTTAAGGGAACCTGTTCGTGTTTCTTAATGTTATTATGGGCATAGGCTTCTGCACCTTTGCCAATTTCTTTGGCCGCCCAGTAAGTACCATTGGCCAGGATATCTCCGATCCCTTCCCGCCGTACAATTCTCTCCAGGAGCCAGTAGAATTTCCCTTCGTTATCAGAAGGCATTCCCTCGAAATCTTTGTCAGTCAGAATACCTGCTTCCAAAAGTTCTAAGGCGAAGGCCATAACCTGAGGGGCTGAGAATCCATCTATCCCATACTCAGTTGCCCGTTGAGCGATTCTAAAGCCAAACTCCAGATCTCCATAGGCTGCCATTGTGTAAGTAAGCTTTGAAAAGCATTTCATCATGTAAGTGGACATTTCCGGCAGGGAAATGACGGCCCCGCATTTCATCGGGCAGTTATAACAGCTAATTAAGCGTTTGCGCGCTTTTTCCTGGGTTCCCGTCCACAACGCTTCAATTTCAGGGGTCCAATATTCTTTTTTACGTTCCCGGGCATTTCCCCACATGAAGTTTTCAGTGTGCCATTTCTCGTCTGTATGTCTCATTTCCTGGGGCGATCCCAGAGTTTGCAGAATGGCCATGACCTGCTTGATGGGATTTGCTTCCCGGAATTTTATATATTCCAGCACTTCATTACAAAGCCCCATCAGTTCTGCCGGACGAGCAACATTGACATCTTTTGTGCCGCGCACAACGATGGCCTTTAGCCCTTTGTCTCCCATTACACCACCCAGTCCCAGCCGGCTGGCACTGGATCTGCCGTGCTCAATGGAAGCAAAGAAGACCCTGTTTTCGCCGGCCAGGCCTATAGCAGCCACCTGAGCCTTTGGTTCTTTCAGCTCTTCCTTGATCAGCTCAGCTGTCTCTATCGCACCCTTACCTGCCAGATGAGAAGCATCACGGATTTCCACTTGATCGTTGTGAATCCACAAATAAACAAGATTAGGAGACTTGCCGCGAAATATCACTTTGTCATAACCGGCATACCTCAACTCCGGGGCAAAAAAACCACCCATCATGGAATAACCCAGTAAATTAGTCTGGGGTGAAATAGTTGTTACAATCGTACGGTTAGCACCAGGTGCCGGCGTACCGGCAAAAAGACCGGTGCTGAATATCAACAAATTATCAGGAGAAAATGGCTCAACTTCAGGCCCAACCCTATCCCACATTATTTTGGCATTGGTGCCTAACCCCCCAAGGTGAAGCTCGGTCGCCCTGGGGTCAGACTCGACCCGTTCAATGTTTCCCCGGGATAAATCAACTTCCAAATTATACCCTGTCTCTGAGTATCTCATTTTTCATCCCCTCTGGTATGTTTTTTCTCTGAACAGCCAGCGAGACCCTACTGTTCACAGTTCTACTGATGGCTTTACTTAAGTAGATTGTACAATAGAAATGAATGGCTATTCATTACCTTTTTGCTCAATTGCCGTAATTCGCCCCCGAACGGTCGTATATCGAATTAAACGGTTAATTTTAATCACCATCTTGCATCAAGGTTGTTGATTACCATTCACCCCAATATTAAACTATTAACTCGCGTTTTACGCCGTTAACCTTGCCGATTATTGTACTGTCTTCGGCAATTTTACATCATTTTTCGATATAATTGTATAAAAAATCCGGCTATAAACCGGATTTCGTTTTAAAAAGAGGGCAAGTTTTTTTATCCTATCGTAAGACTCCCACTTCTATAAGTGGGAGTGGTTCCCCGTACTCCGCTTCGGTGGGGGTTGACTCCCCCACCGAAGTCTCGATGTTCANCACTTCTATAAGTGGGAGTGGTTCCCCGTACTCCGCTTCGGTGGGGGTTGACTCCCCCACCGAAGTCTCGATGTTCAACTTTAGTTGAACGAGTTCACTTCTATGCGCTCTGTGCACCCTGCAGGCAGAGGTCAAAGTTTTGTTCCAACT
Organism: Thermincola sp.; assembly: GCA_032027005.1. Lineage (GTDB taxonomy): Bacteria > Bacillota > Thermincolia > Thermincolales > UBA2595 > JAVSMW01. The sequence goes on from JAVSMW010000004.1 coordinate 33,586, forward strand.
GCTTATTCTTCACTGAGCATGCCGGACAAGTATCTCCATGGCCATGAAAATAGGCTCCGCATTTGACACAGCGGCTGCCTTTAAAATCTATGCTCACCCTTTCCTTAAACAATTCAGCAGGAGTAAGAAAGTCTTCGAACCTAAGTGCTTTTTCCGGACAGGTCGCGATACATAAGCCGCAATTCATACAACCTTTTGCCTGCCAGGTGAGGTTAAACTCATCACCCCGGTAAGCTTGGTTCGGACATACCCTGATACAGCCCCCGCATCCTGTACAGGATGGCAGGATATTGATCCTCCGGACAAAGGTTTTCTCCGCCAAATCATGGGCAAGGTTCTTCATGCCTTGGAGCAGGCTTTGTCTCCGCTTGGGTAAATAGGTTTTACTTGCTTTTTCTGCAAAGGGGAGAACATTGGCCACTGCGGTAACTGTTTTCTGTCTGAACCACTGAAAAAATGCCCGTCTGCTGACCCCGCTATTTTGACTGTCAGTCTCAGTTAAGACTATCCGATTATCGGTTGTAAGCATTTCCTGAGCACGTTTCAGACTACTCAGAAAGATCTTGGAACAGCTGGCAAAACTGCAGTTATGACAGTGTGCGGTATTGAACATCACGCGTTTTTTATTTCCCAACAAATAAAGTATTTCACCCTCGGTCAGAAGTGCATAACAGTTGATATTAAAATCTCTGCGGTTGGCATCGTTAAGTGTACAACCGATGCTAATCTCATCACTTTGTAACGAACTAAATTCTTTTAAATAGGCGAAGTCAGCTACTGAAAAAGCCTCACTGGGGCAAACAGCCCGGCAGGCCCCACAGTTTTTACAATTCAGCTCATCAAAAGATATTTCCCCATTTTCTAAGCTAATTGCCTTTGTGGGACAAACCGGCAGACAATTATCACATTTTATATTGCAGTTACGGCTGTTCATACACCGCTCCCCGGCAAAAGTAATTTTTTCACTTAATAATGCTGATAACTCTGTCATAGCTATTCCCCCCAAGTCCAAAAGAAGTGAGAAGCATACCTCTCACTTCTGACCGAATTTCAATTTTAGTTCACTTGAACTTCCCCGCTAAACTGAGAAACTATCAACCTTTGGTGTTTGCAAATTCTTATAACTCTTTTGCGGCAGGAAGTCATAGTACCTGATGAAAAATGCTAAAACAAACAGCAATAACCCAAACGGTAACATTGCTACCCCATATTCAACCAGGTTCGGCAGGTAAGGCCAGGTATTAACAAATATCGGCATGCCCTCTTCGAATTGGCCCAAGGCAATAGGATATGCCCAACTCTCAATATCCATACCGGGTATGCCGCCACTTAAAGGAATGGCGTTAAATGAAGGTAACATTAACATCATTCTATGAGTGAATACTCCGATGAAAAGTAAGATACTGCCCAGGGTTAGGGAATTAAAAGAACTTGTTCCCTTTTTGGTAAAGAAATAGAACATGGTAAAGGCCGGCAGAATTATTTCTGTAGCATAAATCAAGCCATATTGACCAAAGACCAGAGACAGGATATGGAGAGCCTCACCCTTGCCCCACCACCAGTGAATCAGTAAATCCATGGAGACTAGGAAGAAATGCGCCACCAGGGCAATGGAAATGATCCGGGCCATGATCTGAAAAGCCTCCTGATACTGGTGAAACTTTTCCCTGCCCACGACCAATAGAGCTATCACCATGACCAGAGCCGTACCCGAAGAAACAGCCATTAGAATAAAGTCCGGGGGCAGGGTAGCCGTGTTCCACCAGCCACGGGATGCCTGGGTGGCAAAAATCAGGGCTGTTACAGTGTGAATCAATAAAGCTACCGGCAGTCCAACCACAGAAATTCTCTTGGACCACTTTTTAGAAAATTCCTCAACCTGTTCAACAGAAAGTTTTTTGGTCCAGCCGTTTAAAAAACCACGGCCTTCCTTTCTCCAATCGGGCAAAAGCTGAACGTAAACACTAAAAAAGGTCAGAAACATATAAGCTGTGACCACAATCACATCCCAAACCAATGGAGAACGGAGGTTGGGATGTAAAAGCAGGTTGTACAGCCGGTCAATCCGTCCCATATCAATCAGGACCATTACTCCCGCCCCTAAAATGCTGGCAAAAGCGGACAGGGAAGCAAGTCTGGTAAAGGGCTTTAGTTTCTCGATATTAAAAAGATACACAGATGAGGAGATAATCAAACCTCCTGCGGCAATTCCCACCAGGAAGGCAAAGGCTGCTATATAAAGACCCCAGTCGAAGGAGTTACGCATGTTCGTTACTGCCAATCCGTTCATCAGCTGGTAAATCCAGGCCGCAACTCCGACGATCATGAAAATTATCGCTATCACAAAAGGTAAGTTATTTTTTCTCATCTTTGCTCAACTCCCATCGTATCGGCTTGGTCGGCGGAAGATAAAAGATTTTCGGAGCAGTCCCCAAATCTTCCAAGAGCCTGAAGGTATATCTGGCATGGACGAGACGGCTTACTTCCGAATCCGGATCGTCCAAATCCCCAAAGAAACGAGCCTTGGCCGGACAGGACCTGACACAGGCAGGCAGCTCCCCATTTTTCGTGTACTGGGCACAAAAAGTACATTTTTCCACTACTCCTTTGGGGCGGTCTTGGGTATAGACCAAATGGTCATCCTCGGTACGATAATCTTCAGAACAACCATAATCATAGCCCTTCATATATTTGGCTTTATCTTTCGCCTTTTGACCTTCTTCCCAGTTGAACTGCCTGACGCCGTAAGAACAAGCCGACATACAGTAACGGCAGCCGATACAGCGCTCATAATCAACCAGGACCACACCCCGCTCATCGGTAAAGGTCGCCCCCACCGGGCAGACCTTTTGACATGGTGGATTATCACACATCTGACATGATACCGGCAGGAAATTCATCTGCAAATTCCCGTCTTTTCCGACCGGGCTTTGGTGCCAGTTGCTGCCCGGAGTGAATACCCGGTTCCACCAGGTCCCCGGCGGCTGTGAGTTATGGGATTTACAAGCTACCGCACAGGTACGGCAGCCGATACAGCGATCCAGATCAATTACCATTCCTAATCTCATTACCTGTCACCTGCCTTTTTTACGTCACAAAGACATTCGTTCCAGGCAGTATTGGGAGCCCACATTCCAGGAACAAAATATATCTCGTGAGTTGGTTTAATAAAAGGATAAGTTAAAGAATTATATGAATCCCCCTTAAGATAGCGAGACCACCATCCTTGTTCAAAGACCACAACTTTGCTTTTCACACCCAGATCAAGGATAGCATGCCCCTGCACCTTACCGCGATCATTATAAATTTCACATAAATCTCCGTCTTTGATTCCTTTCTCTGCCGCATCCTCTGGATTCACCCAAACCCGCGGCTTGCCGTCTTGCAATTCATTCATCCAAATGTTGTTGGAGTGGGTAGAGTGTACTCGATAAAGAGAGTTTCGAGAAATATATGCAAACTGGTATTTTTCCCGGGCTTTAGGATTTAAAGCATATTCGCTTTCTTCAAAGGGCGGTTTGTGAACGGGTAACGTTTCTTTTAATTTAATAAAGGTATCTTCATCCTTGTAAAACTCAATCCGCCCGCTCTTAACAAACTGGGCAGTCTGTTCAAGTTTAACAGGTAAGCTGAGTGGAGGGAAAGATTCCTTGTTGTGAATCTGCTTATAAAATGGTATCTGGCGGTCATTGGGTGTGCCAAGTTTCATCCGCACCGGACCTTTTTTAAGCTGCTCTAAAGTTATACCTTCCACAGTTGGTCCACCGGTTTTTAATAATAGCTCAATAACTTTTTCGGCTGCCTGATCAGGGTCAATATCCCCGAAAAAGTGCTCTTCCAGACCGGGTTTTAGTCTTTTTGCCAGTTCTTTAAAAATCCACAGCTCGGGCTTGCATTCGTAGAGAGGTTTAACGGCCGGCTGTTGGAGCTGCAAATAAGGGTGAACCGGAGTGGCCACCAGCTCGGTTTTCTCGTACCAGGAGACTCCAGGTAATACTATATCACTCCATCTACAGGTTGTAGACATTTGGAAATCAGTAGTCACTACAAGTTCGATGTCACCTTTCTCAACCATCTCGCGCAGCCTATTAGCCATGTTATGCTGGTCGAAAGGATTAGCCCAGCCGAGAACTAGTGCTTTGATGCCGTTTTTCGGCCACTTTGCCGACATTTCTTTGGTCGGTCCATGCAACAAGTAGAGCCAAGGTGTATAGCTCGCCTTAACTGGGAACCACCAGGCTCCTACCTGGATTCGCACCTTATAACTTCCACAATAGGAAGAAATTCCGGCTCCGGATTTGCCGATGTTACCTGTGAGCACAGGCAGCAGAGCCAAAGCACGACCTTTTAAATCCCCATGATACCATTGATAATTACTGGCCCCGTAAATAATGTGCAGTGGTTTGACAGTCGCCATTTCGCGAGCCAGACGGGCCACTGTCTTAAATGGCACGCCGGTTTCCTCTTCCACATAAGCCGGAGTATAAGAAGCCAGGCTTTCCTTGAGGAGCTGGAAGGACGGTTTCACCATGACCTTTTGCCCGTTTTTCAACTCAACTTCATATTCCCCTTCTATGACAACGCTTAAAGGAAGATCCAGTTTTTCCGGGTGAACAGTGATAAACTGTCCGTTGAAAGCTACATAAGCTTCCCGATAAGCCGGCACGTCACCGGGTTTAACCAGACCCTTGACTTCATCTGCTTTTAGACGTTTGCCATTGTCAAGCCGCACTAAAAGAGGAAAATCGGTGAAAGTTTTAATAAATTCCACATCATATAATTTTTCTTCAATCATAACCTTAGCCATCGCCAAGGCCAGGGCCGCATCACTGCAAGTTTTCAGCTGAACCCATTCGTCAGCTTTGGCCGCCGTAGGACTGTAATTAGGATCAAAAACCACCATCTTGGCCCCAAGTTTTCTGGCCTCATCGAGAAATTTTGCGTCCGGAAGCCTGGTGACCATAATATTAGAGCCCCAAACAGCTATATAACGCGAATTAGACCATTCCAGGGGCTCCATTTCTTCGGTTTGTACACCAAAGGTCATGGGCCAAAACATGGGCAAATCTCCGTTTTGGTCATAGGCGTGAAATGTTGTCCAACCGTTGGAACTCGCCAGGGCATTTGCCGCACCTTTATGCACATAGCCGGCACCGGCTACCTGATAAAGAAGGCCAATAGATTCCGGACCGTATTTATCCGCAATTTCTTTTAACCGGTATGCCGCATGGTCGAGGGCCTCCTGCCAGGAAACTTCCTTGAAATCCCCTTCACCGGGTTTACCTTTTCTGATTAAAGGTTTCTGCAGCCGGTCAGGACCATAAATTAGGTTATTAAAGGATAAGCCCCTCAAGCAGCCCCTTGGGTTATATTCCTGTTCCGGGTAATCAGCAGCTTGAGTTATAGTTCTAATTTGACCATCTTCGACTTCGGCAATCATTCCACAGTTGCCGGTACAGTTGGGCGAACAAGTAGTCCGAATGCGTTTAATGTCTTTTTTTACGGGCGCGCTTTCTGTTTCAGCTACGGCTTTACGCACGAACTTAGCTGAGCCGACTGCGCCAACTACGGCACCAGTTGCAGCGGAAGCTTTTAAAAACTGGCGGCGGGTAAGGCTGAATTTCTTTTTATCCATCTTGGACACCTCCTGACTTGGTTTTTCAACAACGGCAAGCTGTTGTATGATAAATAGAAAATTTCTAACTCCAACCGTTTACATTGTGATTGTGAATTATTTCTTTTTATTGGCCACAAACAAAGTATACACAATGCCTTTGTGATTGTGAACAGTTTCTTTTTTCCATTTATACATAACCGTTGTAGGTACTGCCCTCTTTAAAAAAGTATATAACTGGTATTTATATTTATCCATTATACGAGTCACAGACAAGTGTGTTTAATATCACACTTTGTATTTTTTGGTCGAAACGGAAGTTGATAATACCATAATTTCTTTAACATTAAAAAAAGAAGGCCCCTAACTTTAGGGTACCTCCCGCATTAACATAAATGCCCTGTTATAATGGCTTCTATCATTTCTCCTGCCATTAGGGGTGCCCGGTTACCTGGAACCTCCAGTAAAGCATTAGTGTACAGAAGAGATTTTAGGACACCCGGATTTTGCGCCCCAGCCAGATATGCACAGGGCTCACCGTTGACAAGCTTCACAGTCGCCCGCAGAAAACGCTTCTGAGAACTTTTTTTACGAAAACCGTCCATTAATTTCACAGTAACCCTGGGCCGCAGGTATTCTGCGAAACCGGCCATTTTTTTAATCAGCGGCCGGACTAAAACCTCAAAAGATATAAGAGCCGCTGCCGGGTTCCCTGACAGCCCCAACAGCAGTTTTTCCCCCGCCTCGGCAGCCACAACCGGAGTACCCGGTTTCATGGCGATTTTCCAGAACAAGATGCCGGCCCCTACTTGCTTCATAGCCTTCTGGACCAAGTCATAGTCTCCCACTGAGGCTCCCCCGGTAGTTACCACCAGATCCGCCCTGTTAAGTCCTGCGGAAATTTTTTCCGCCGTTATCTGCAGGACATCAGGACATGTTCCCAAAAGTATCGGTTCTCCGCCTGACTCTCGGACGGATGCTGCCAAAGTGTAGAGGTTGCTGTTTCGGATTTTGCCTGGCCTTAATTCCTGGTCAATTTCTATCAGTTCGTCACCAGTACTGAGGATAGCCACCCGGGGCCGTTTATAAACAGGTACATTAGGCACACCCAATGCTGCCAGCACGCCAATTTGCGGTGATTCCAGCAAACTACCCGGTTTGAGCAATAACTCGCCCTGACGGATATCTTCTCCAGCATTTGCAATATTACTGCCAGGAGCTAACTCAACATAGACTTCCACCCAACCATTTTCTTCTCTGGTATCTTCAAAGCGAATAATGGTGTCCGCGCCGTCGGGCACCGGCGCACCGGTCATAATTCTTATGGCAGTACCGGCTTCAACTTTTCCTTTGGCTACATAGCCTGCCTGCAGGGTCTCCGTCACCCGCAAACGGGCCGGTGATTCATGCGAGGCTCCTGCCAGATCAGCTCCCTGCAGCGCGTAGCCGTCAAGGGGGGACCGGTTAAAAGGAGGTTGATTAGTTGCGGCTACAATCTCCTCAGCTAACACCCTTCGATAAGCTGCCGACAGCTCCACTGCTTCCGTTGAGCAACAGTTCGATTTTTTCAGCAATAGGTCCAGTGCTGTTTCCAAAGGTATCATTTCCAACATCTATTCACCTCCAATTCATCTCGTCACCATTCACTCCTCACTGTCCCTTGCCAAATGGACAATGCGGGAAAGAACAGGTAGGACAATTAATGCACAGACCGCCGTGCCCCAATACATCAATATCCTGCCGATTTATTCGTTCCCCTGCCAGGACGCGCGGCAGGACTAAGTCAAAAACCGTGGTAGAGTTAAACATAACACACCCCGGCAGCCCTAATACCGGAATGTCGTCCAGATAGGCCACCATCATCATCGACCCAGGCATCACAGGCGCACCGTATACAACAACTTGACCGCCTGCCGCCCGCACCCCGGCCGGTGTTACGTCATCGGGATCTACCGACATGCCGCCGGAAGTTAAGACCAATTCGGCTCCCTGAGAAATTAATTCTTTCACCGCAGCCGAAATTTTTTCTATATCATCTGGCGCATAAATTTGCCCAATGACCTCACATCCAAATGCTGACACTTTGTATTTAAGTACAGGCCCAAATTTATCTTGGATGCGACCGTAGAAAACTTCATTGCCGGTTGTTACTATACCTACCTTCAAGGGACGGATCGGGATAACCTCTACCAGCCCGCCGGAATTTGCGCAGATTTCCTCTGCCTCTTTAATTTTGCTTTCTTCGATGACTAAAGGAATCACCCTGGCTGAAGTCACTACAGTTCCGGCATTCACAACACGATTAGTGTGCAGGGTGGCTATGGACACATCACCAATCCCATTAATCCTGGTCAGATTAAAAACATTTATTTTGAGCAGCCCCTCCAACTGAGCTATAAGATTAACCTTGCCCTCTCTGGCTTCCGATACTTCCACTCCATTTTTAACGGCGGCCTGAGCAAGCCGCAGGGCAGCATCGTCCTCGTGCAGCATACCTTCCCTGGCTTCCCAGACATAAATATGGTCCTTGCCCATATTCAACAATTCGGGGATATCTTCCTCCTTAATTACATGACCTTTTTTGAAGGCAGCACCTTTAAATTCACCAGGCACAATTTTTGTTAAGTCATGACAAAGAATCATGTTGACAGCATCTTTGACACTGACCTTTTTCATATCACGCCCTCCTCTGACACTCTCAGTCTGGATTAATTTAGCACTTTTATAATACCTAAAATAGATGTTGCATAATGTGAGATATGTCACGTAAGCAAGTGATTATTTTATGGTAGTGCACATGTAAGGATTCGTCTCCAATTAATTTTATCAAAAATACTAATTCCAATCCATTATTATTTTTCGTCTTTATGAAATACCAGCCCCTTGTTACCTTCCACGATAACTTTTTCCCCGTCTTTAAAAAAGGTGGTTCCTACTTTAGTCCCTAGAACAGCTGGTAGACCGTATTCCCTGGCAACAATAGCGGCGTGGGAAAGGGGGCCTCCGGTATCGGCAACCACGGCCGCCGCAATTCCGAAAAGAGGTGTCCAGGTAGGGTCGGTATAAGGACAGACCAAGATATCCCCTTTTTTCAATTTGTCAAAATCCTTGACATTCATCACAATCCTTGCCGGTCCTTCGGCTAAACCGGGGCTTCCCGGGAGACCTTTAACACCTTCGTTAGGGTGGTTTTCTTCAGAAAGGTCAAACAAAGCTTTTTTCCAGAGCCTCTGATTAATTGTAAAGTTGTTTTTACGGGTTTGTATAAGTTTTAGACAATTTTCGGGAGTTATCTCGCCAAGGAGTATACCCGGTATTTCCTCGCGAGTCAAAAATCTGATTTCCTCGGGGTTACTTAGGCAGCCGGTTTTAACCAACCTATTGCCCATTTCCCCAGTTATCCTGCGGGCATAAGAAAATAAGCCTTCCAGGGCAAACAGGGTTTCCTCCCGGATAATATGGTTTTCCCTTAGCTTATGGTAACTCCATTCAAACAATTTCCTAAAAGGTCCCCACAGCCTTGACTGGAATCTTTTCACCCACATTTTATGTTTCTTTTTAGCCTCATTATCCTTAGCTTCACGTTCAAGGAGAAAAGGATCCTGCAGGGCTGCCCGAAGCAATATTAGAAACAGGGCTGGCTCTTCCTCCCAGGATTTACTGGAGAAAGGTTGATACATTTTCTCCGTCCGGTTACCATAAGCCCTTAAAAATTCTTCCAGCCTGTTCAGGAATTGAGCAGATTCGGGTATCAATTTAGCCTTTTCCACAAAATCACTAAATATTCCTTTATGCTTTAAAATAAGCTCGGTCAGTTCATCGTTCCGGTATAATTCTACTGCCAAGCGATTTATTTCCCTGTCTATAATTGCAGTCTTATAGTCTAACCCTGTAGTGGTCAGGTCAGTTGTTGAAGGCCGGTTTGCTTTGTCAGCAAAGACTTTTAAAACCATTGAAAGGACAGCCATGGGAACTGCATTGGCCTCAATAAAGTAAAAGAAGCGTAAGTTACATACTGTTTCAGCCGTACTGAAAATTTGCTGAAATAACTGGATTAGAACTTCATTTTTTTCATCTTTTAACTTCAAAGACCTAATTTTTTGCATTAGGCTTTCAACCGTTTTAAGATATTGGTTCCAATGATCGGGGGATTTTTTGGCTGCTTTAAATAGTTTAAAAGGGGCTAAAAACATTTTTGGGGAAGGCCCGACCCGCGGAGGATTGAGGTTAATCGCACCATCAACAGTGCGGCTAATTATTTCTTCTGCTTTAGGTGCCTTGACCCCGAGATCAATTCCCCAGTTCAACAAGGCCTGGTAACTCAAAATCACCACTGAATAATCCAAAGGTGCGGGAGCTTCAGGATAGTGTTCCAAGAAATCATCCAGCATAAATTTTTTCATTTTGGTAATTTTGCCTGAGAAAAGGGACGCCTGGGAGGTATTCTGGAGGGTGGTTATAGGCCTGGACTGTAAAAGGTACATCCTGCCCCCGGAGACAGCCCATTCGATATCCTGGGGAGAGCCGTAATGTTCTTCTACCTTCAGGATCAACTTACCAAGTTCTGTCAAGGAACTGTCGGACAGAGAATATTTCGCCCTCTTTTCTGCAGAAACTTCCAGCAGGTTAGTGTTGCCCCCTGGAATGCCCACCAGTTCCTTTTCTTTGGAACCCAGTTCTCTGGATAAAACCACAAGTGATTTTTTGCTTAGAGTAAAAGTATCAGGGGTTACGGTTCCGGCTACCACCACTTCCCCTAAGCCATAAGCAGAAGTTATGAGCATCTCTTCAGCATTACTGTTAAGGGGATTTACGGTAAAAGCTACCCCGGCCACCTCAGCTTGAATTATCTTCTGAATAACTACTGAAAGATAAACCGATGTATGATCATAATCATTTCTTTGACGATAAGCCATAGCCCTGGCTGTCCATAAGGAAGCCCAACATTTTTTAACATGGACTAAAACCTCTGATTTCCCCCGGACATTTAAATAGGTCTCCTGCTGGCCAGCGAAGCTGGCCTCGGGAAGGTCTTCCGCAGTAGCGGAAGATCGGACGGCCACGGCCGCCTCCTTAAGCTCGCCCCCACTTAACCCAAGATATCCGATGATGATTTCCTTCTCTATTTCCTCAGGCACAGGCTGCTGCAAAATGAGTTCCCTGATAATTAAGGCCTTTTCTTCAATATCAAGGGGCCTCTCCCAATCAACCCCGGTTAAAATTTGGCTAATTGCTGATTTTAGATTGTCAACAACCTGCCGACAAGCTGCGACACTGACACAGAATCCTTCGGGCACAGGAAGCCCGGCCCGGTACATTTCTCCCAAATTAGCTCCTTTACCGCCTACCAGATTAATATTATTTTTGGATAGTTCGCGAAAAAAATAAGTGTATTTACACTCCATCTTTATCCCCTCCCACTTCTGAATGAACAGAACCTTTAAACTTCAGCCCTAAGGCAATTCCAGGTAAAGATACCAGGGCCAAAGCCATAAATGCCGGAAAAAAAACATCTTTTGTACCCCCGATAATGCCTGAAAACAAAGGTATCCCCAAAGCACCTCCCAGATTTCTGGCTAACTGAAACAAACCCGCAGCTACAGCCCTCTTATTTTCAGGGACTGCATTTTGAACAGGCAATAAAAAGGCGGGTAACGCCGCCCCCAACCCTAATCCCGCAATAAATATCACCCAAGCTAAGCTTAATATATCAGGTTCTGTAAATTTGCTGATTAATGCAACCAGCAGAAATCCCCCAGCTGCCAAAAGCCAACCCCCTACGGCCAGGTTGGCGTAGCTGAGTTTTTTGCTTAACCTGCCACTGATCATCCCGCCTATCCCCGCTCCCAGGGTTAAAGGAATCAACAGCTTTCCTCCCTGGGTTGCCGTTCCTGCCAGGATCTTCTGACCATAAAGGGGTAAAAGAATAATGGCGCAATACATAACTCCGCCCAACAGTAAAGTGCTGACCATCGAGACCCCTACATTTTTAGTTGTAAGCAGGGCAACAGATACGACAGGATCCTGATGTTTGTTTTCCTGCCATAATAAAAGCATAAAAACTGCAAGGGCCAACAGAAAAATAAATCCTGCCTGCCACCGGTCCTGGGTACTTAGTATGGCAAAGCCCTGAATCAATAAAATTGCTAAAATCCCCAGCAATAACCCCCCCCAAAAATCAATTTGCTGCCTATTTCTTTGTGAGGGCATTGGAATATTTCCAGTCAGGCCAAAGCTTACCAAGATCATCGCAAAGAAACCAAGCGGAAGAATGGCAAAAAAAGCCCACTGCCAGCCAAAATGATCAGTTATGGCACCCCCAAGCAGGGGGCCGACAATGTTGGCTAGCACCTGAACCGCCGCCAAAACTCCCATCATTTTACCCCTTTCCTCCACTGGAAAAAGGTCACTGATTATCGCAATTGCAGCAGGAGCCACGGCACCTGCCCCAATTCCTTGCAAAACCCTGAAAATTACCAGATGGCTCATGGCATTAGCGGCCCCGCTTAAAGCTGTACCAGCCAAAAATAATGCCATCCCGCCAAGATAAAAGGTTTTCCGGCCATAGATATCAGCCAGCTTGGCGAATAGAGGAATAGTTACTGTAGAAGCCACCATATAACCACTGAACACCCAGCTATAAAGATGCGTTCCCCCTAAATCCTTGGATACTACCGGTAGAACTGTGGCCAAGATAGTCTGCATCATGATGGATGATGACATCCCCAGAAGGACGCCTAAAAAAGCCAACATTGGATTCCCTCCCTAATACTCAAGACAATAACTTAATACATACCGGCCATGAGTATTTCCGCCTTCTCAATAAGTTCATCTACCAGGGAATAGTTTTTTTCCCTTTCCAGCCATTGAAACAGGGTAAAAAAATACATACCAATAAAGAGGTCCGCCCCCTTCTTGGGGCTGAAATCTTGCCGGAATTCACCCTGTTGCTGTCCCTTCTTGATTATCTCTGCTAACAGCCCGCTGAGCTGAAGTATGTTTTGCTTCTCTGCTTCGCCGCCGTAAAAGAATGTTTTAAAGATTTCCCTTGATATTAGGGCAGTGATCTCCTTGTTTTCTTCGTTAATCCGTCCATAAACCCTGAGCCAAGTAAAAATCTGTTCCTTGGAACTGCTCACCTTGCCAAACTCCTTTTCCAGCAAATCTCCCAGTATGGCTACCCGCTGTTGGCCCAAATAGGACAACAGAGCATCCTTGGTAGGAAAATGATTGAAAAAGGTCCCTTTGGCCACATCCGCTTTTTCAACAATTTCGTCGACGGTAGTTTCTTCATACCCCTTCTGCAAAAAAAGATCTATCGCTGTATTAAAAATTTTCTCCTTGGTAGCTGCCTTCTTCCTTTCGAACCTGGTTTTCTGAGTCATCTAATCACCATCCCTCAAATTTATAATGACCGTGGTATATTATTATACCATAGTCATTTTACTATGGACGGCGTCTCTTCGTCAAGGTTTTTTTACCACCTTGGCTAATTCCGAATCTTATAAGAAAAGAGGCAGAGTCCTTACTCCATCACATTCTAAGTTCGTTTCGTACGATATATTTTCCTTTTGCATTATTTCGTTCCATATGATATAATTATCGCACGAGGTGATAAAAGTGAGCGATACAACAAAAGTTATTACAGCAACAGAGTTCAAAACAAATTTAGGCAAGTATATGGACTATGTAGCTGAAGAACACGAGGTTATTATTACTAAAAACGGCAAAAAAGCCGTAAGGCTTACACCTTATATTACAGAAATCGAACGATATTATATGGTTAAGGAAAATGCTTTGGATTATCAATATGGTGGTAAAAAGGTATCATATGAAGAGTTTATGGAGATTTATGAGAAAAGCGAGCTAAGAATGGAATATATCAATGGCGAAATAGTTCTATTGGCTTCTCCCGATACCTTCCACCAGGATATTTCCGGAAATTTATATGTCCATTTGCGAGCATACTTAAAAGACAAGAAATGCAAAGTCTTTTATGCACCTTTTGATGTCCATTTTTATAAAAAGGATTTTAAAACACCTGATGTAATGCAGCCAGATTTGCTTATAGTATGCGATTTAGAGGATGCTGTTAACGAAAAGGGGCGTTATATGGGTACACCCACACTTTGTATTGAAATATTATCAAAAAGCACTCGCACAAAGGATATGGTAGATAAACTAAATACGTATATGTTGGCTGGTGTGAATGAGTTCTGGCTTGTCGATCCTAAAAAGCATTCAGTTCTGGTATATGGCTTTAAGGACAATGATATTGATGAATACACCAGTTATAAAGCCGGGGATACCTTAGTCTCTTACTTTTTTGTAGGTTTGGAGATTTTTTTGGCTGAAATATTTGAGACTTAATCTGCCTAGATAAGGCGCCTTAGCTTTACCTCCAGTGATATTCAGACAGTTATGATATTTTTGCGTCATTTCCCTGATAAGTGCGAATAAGACTGAGATATTTTCTATGTTTTTCACCTCGCTTTCCCTCGCCATGGAATACTATCTCTTGGATTAAGGAGTATACTTTTTTATATTTTTACAAATCATAACCACTAGAAAGAACAACTTATTTTTTCAAAGGAGGAACTTGATAAAATGCCTGTTATGATTGATTCATCAGTTCAACACATGCAGAAATGTATTGATGCCTGCAATAAGTGCATGCAGGCCTGTGAGGAATGTCTTAATTCATGTATGAGGGAGCCAGATGTCCAGGGCAGAATCAAATGCATGCAAATTCTTCATGATTGTGCCGATATTTGTTCACTGGCATCACAGTTTATGGCCAGAAACAGCCTGTATGCCAAAGACATTTGTATATTATGCGCAAATATATGTGAAGCTTGCGCCAGGGAATGCAGGATGTTTCATGATTCTCACTGCCAGGCCTGTGCCGATGCCTGTCAGCAATGTGCCCAGGAGTGCCTGAATATGGCCAGAATGTAACAAAGGCGATTTTTAAATGTCTTACGCCGTGTAGTATTTTACTGCGCGGTTTTTTTTGATATAATACAGACTAATAAATTAAGTGAGGTGAGATGATGTTTAGTAGTTCAGCCCAACGCATGTTAATTCCTGGTGTTTTTATTGTGTTTTTTTCTCTGGTTATCTCCGTTGCGGGATGCAAGTCTAATGCAAAGTCTGTTACATACACATCTGATATCGGAACACTTTTGACCAAAAGATGCGTGGGATGTCACAACCCTAATGGGTCTGCAAAAAAAATTCCTCTGGATAATTATGATAATGTTAAGGCTACTGTTAAGCCCGGAAATGCTTCCGGCAGCAGGCTAATAAAAGCCGTGGATGGGGGCAGGATGCGTGGAAGGGCATCTGAAGGCGAAGTGGATTTGCTTAAAAAATGGGTGAATCAGGGGGCTCCAAAGTAAAAGCGGCTTGGAATAGCCGCTTTTACTTTGTGTTATAGCATCGAAGCAGTAGTTTACCCTTTCGGCATCTGCCCTGACTGCATAATCTTTTGAATTTCCCCCTGAAGTTGGGTTAAGTTTCCCATTTTTTAACCAGCTCATTTAGGTCATGGGTTTTTATTATAGGTTCCCCTGTAAACGCAACACCACTTTCAACCCACCATCGGCGAAACACCCATGGAACGCTACCAGCGGAGCATCAACCATGTCCGTCTTCCTAAAAGCCAGGAATGGCCTTATTTGATCTATGACAGCAAAAAAACCGACATAACGCCGGTTTCGTGCTATTCTTTATCATACACTACTTTACCCTTCCGAATTACTTCATCATACAAAAAATCACCCTTACCGGCTTCCTGATACTGTTTAACTGAATATGGCCGTGGCGATATGTCCAGGTCAATCCCTCTGGTAAGTTTTCTAAGCATAATAGCTTCATCAAAACTGTCTTGCCCAAGATCCGGAGATATAATAGCCAAGTCAATATCACTATCCTTATCAAAAGTACCATTAGCATGAGAACCGTAGAGTATAACTTTGTTAACACGTATGTTATTAGACCTGAGTGCTTCCAGGTATTTTTTAATACTTATCTCAATTGACTTTTTAGCCATTTAAAAACATCCCCCGTTTGTTTCAAAATGTCATGAGTAAATGATTTAGTGCATTTCCTGGCCATTGAGTTCCTATCTTCAGAGTACCTTGATTCTATATAATACTGCGATAGAGTATCTAATAAATCACTGTTTATATTATCTAATTCATCCAAGACCCCTGCATCTTCAGCCAACGATGTAAGATTATGCTTTCTTGGCGGGGTTTCATCATTCTTTTCATAATACACAGCCTTAATAATTTTTTCAAGAGCTTGCTGGCAAAAGAAAAGGCAATACAAATATTTTTGACTGCTAAAAAGCTGACCGGCTACCTCAAGGTCATCTTGGGCTATATTAAGCCAGTTTATTGTTTTTTGTTTCAAACCTCATCGTACTCCTTTAACAATCATAATAAATTATGTTGCATAAGTTATTTCAATTATAACCGTATTGGGCATTATTTACAACACAATATATGTTCTGAAACTCTACATAACCTAAAGGTTCAAAAAGTAAACTCACCATATCTGCAAACAATGGCATGACGCAGCTCCGTTGGTCCCTAACCCAACTTGCTGGTCATTGTGCTATCACGATTTTGCAGAAATGTGGAGTAAAATACGACTTTAAAAAGCAATAAAAAAACGAGGGTGTTAGGCCCCCGTTTAGTATTGTATTATTAACTTTTATTTAGTTTGACTACTTTTCCGAATCACTACATTCCCTCGGCCTTAAAATCCTTGACCAACTTGTTTAAAGCTCTTTTCTCAATCCTTGAAACATAAGACCTGGATATCCCAAGTTTGCGAGCGATCTCCTTTTGGGTTTTTCTGATCCCGTTAAACAAGCCAAATCGCAATTCCAGGACATTTTTTTCGCGGTTATTTAGTCCCATAACTTTTTCCAAAAGCCGGCGTTGTTCAAAACTGTTTTCTACAATCTCGGTGACAACTTCAGCTTCTGTACCAAGAACGTCAATCAAGGTTATTTCGTTGCCTTCTTTATCAACCCCGATGGAATCATATAAGGATACTTCAATGCGGTTCTTCTTTATAGCCCGCAGGTGCATCAAAATTTCATTCTCAATACAGCGGGCCGCATAAGTTGCCAGACGTGTTCCTTTGCCTTTGTCATAGGTATTGATGGCTTTAATTAAACCAATGGTACCGATCGAGATCAGGTCGTCATTATCTTCTCCCGTACTGTCAAACTTCTTGACAATATGTGCTACCAACCTCAGGTTCCGTTCTGTCAGTACGTTTCGGGCAGTCTCATCACCCTTTTGCAGTAAATCAAGATACCTTGACTCCTCTTCCTCATTTAATGGTTGAGGAAAAGTGTTGTTGGTGATGTAGGAAACCAGCAGCATCAACCCGTTAACCAATGAGACAGCAGCCAGAGCCAGCATTTCCGGTACCATATAAATACCCCACCCCCGATTATTTTGTTTTTCAGTCACCTTTAAATTATATTCAAAAACAAAAGGCCCGGTGCTTGGACCGGGGGAAATTGTTTGCTGGTAATTATTAGTGGAGGGGGGGAGTGGGGAGTGAAAAGATGTCTGGATGAAAATATGGTAAAAATAGGAAAATATGAGCAGAGGGCGCACTGTTTACTGTTCCTTCCCACTCACCACTCCCCACTCCCCACTCATATACTAATATCAAAAAGGGGGCTTTAGGCGATGCGGCGTATTCGTATTCGATCTAAGAATAGAACTAAAAGCTTTGGTGGATTTGGAGATTTTGTGGGAGGTCGGGTCGGCAGTAATCTTGGGAGCCGCCTGGGAAAGCTGTTTGGCAGGAGGTTTGGTAAAAGGTTTGGCCGAAAAATAGCTAACAAGTATCTCCCTCCTTTGATGTGGAAACTTGGGGGGGCCTTGTTACCGGGACTGCCGATTTTTTTCATGGAAAACAAACTTAAGAAAGTTTCCCATGAGGGACACCCTCAAATTGCTGATAAGGACTTGCGAAAAAAAGTGTGAAGTAAAATTTCAAGATAAAGCGATAATGGCTTGCAAGTATTTATTTTCATGCTTAAACGATACGATTTTAGTATCAATATCAAAAAACCGCCTTAAATTTTCTTCTGAAACTATCTTTTTTGTATCTCCATAAATATACTCATTTGCACCTAAAAATAACGTTTGATCAGATATTTTTAAAGCATGTTCCGGATAATGAGTATTTATTATACAGGAGAAACCTTTTTCTGCTGCCAGCTTTTTTATTAGGTCCAGAATCATAAGTTGATTTTTAAAATCTAAGTGAGATTCAGGTTCGTCCAATACAAGGATAGTGGGGTCTGCCGCTAACGCCCTGGCGATATATACCAGTTGCAGCTGTCCACCACTAAGTTGAGAACATGGCTTATCTTTTATCTGCTCTATTCCAATTTCTTTTATAACTTCATCTACTTTCTTCCAATCTTCTTTTGAAGGTACTGAAAATGGCCCAATATACCTGGCTCTTCCCATTGCAACCATCCCTCTGACTGTGTAAGGAAAAGATACACTATGCGCTTGGGGAACGTAACCAATCTCACTAAAGTTTCTTATCGAGTTATAGCTCCTTCCATTAATAAATGTCTGTCCCTTTTTCCACTTAAATATCCCTGTCAGACATTTTAGCATTGTAGTTTTACCAATGCCGTTCTTTCCCAAGATTGTCATTACTTTCCCTTTTTCTAAAGAAAAATTAATATCCTTTAATATCATCTCTTGCCCTGGATAACCGAAATATCCATTTCTTACTTCTATCATTTCCATTCTCCTTTTAATTTTGTTACATTTTTTAATAGATATGCAAAAAAAGGTGCTCCCACAAGAGCTGTTAAAATTCCAATAGGTATTTCAGCACTGGACACAGTTCTGGCAATAATATCTACTATGGTTAAGAAAATGGCTCCTATAAAACAGGAAGCCGGAAGCAAGTCTTTATGGTCCACGCCCACTAGTAACCTGCTAATATGAGGTATGACCAGCCCTACCCAGCCTATAATACCTGCTACTGTGACAGCTGCAGCAGTTATAATAGTTGCCAGCACGATTGCTGCCAGTCTTATTTTTACGGGGTCTATCCCTAGAGAATAAGCTTCTTCATCACCCAGAGATAATACGTTAATTCTCCATCTTAAAAAGATTAGAATTGCAGTCCCTGCTGCTATAGGCAAAACAACTAATTTTATGTCTAATAAAGTAGCTTTTGCAAAGCTGCCCATGAGCCAATAGATTATTGCAGGCAATTTGTCATAGGGGTCCGCAATAAATTTTACCATTGATATCAAGGCGGTAAATAATGAAGATACTATCATGCCTGATAAGACAAGTGACATTAAAGATATTTGGTTTTTTGATTTGGCCAAAAAATAAGTTAAAAAGACACTTAATATACCGAATACAAAAGCATAAATAGAAGTCACTAAAGAAATGCCGGTAAAGAGGATGCCAAGAACCGCTCCAAACCCAGCTCCACTACTCACTCCCAGCACATCAGGGCTGACAAGAGGGTTTCTAAACAAACCTTGAAATGTAGCTCCTGCAACAGCAAGTCCTGCACCAACCAGCATTGTCAGGATAGTCCTTGGAAGTCTTAATCCAAGGACTATCGAAGTTTCCAGCTGATCAGCATTTGTGTTTATATTAAACAAGTTGTTAATTAGAATGTCTAGGACTGTTGACGGCGAAATAACATATCTCCCTAAAAAAAGCGATCCAAAGAAAGTAAGAAACAGCCCTCCCGTTAATAATATCCACGTTGCCCATGGATAGCTAATAACCCTTTTTAAATGTAGTTGCATCTGTTGCCCCCTAATTATTTAGCTCCTTCTGCAAAATCCTGTCAACTTCTTCCTGCCTCAGGTTGTAGTTGAGAAAATCACTGTAAAAATTTCGAATATCTTTTTCAATATCATATTCTGTAAAAATATCAGGCTGTTGAATCTGGGCCATCCATTTAATCATTAGATGGCTCTCAGCAGAAGGAGCGTCCCACCTGTAAATTCCCTCAGGAGCTTTATAGACTCTCTTATTTTTTACTGCATCAATTCTATTCCAGTCTTGGCCATCTAATTTGTTCTCATATAGGTCCTCCGGTTTAAAGCTTGAAAAGTTGCTCATGTATATTATCTGTGGATTCCAGGCAATTATCTGCTCCATAGTCACGTTAACCCATTGGCCCGTTGTATCTTTTGCTACGTTTTCTCCACCTGCCATTTCAATAAAAGCAGTATTTACCGCTGCCTTACCGGCAACTTTTAATTGTTCATCTCTTAAATACAAAACCCTGGGTTTATCAATGTCTTTTAGCTCTTTTGCCTTAGCTTCAAAATACTTAATACTTTCCTGATGAGAGTTCACAAGTTTTGCAGCTCTGTCCTCTTGTCCCAGCATTTGACCGATTACTTTAATGCCTTGTTGTAAATCTTCTAATGTACCATACTTTAAAGCAAGTGTTGAAATACCTAGAGCTTTTAACTGTTCTAACTCTTTTTCTTGATAATCCCAAACAATCATAACATCAGGTCTGATTTTAGAAACTTCTTCCATGTTGATTGTAAAGTCATTGCTTACAAAGTCAGTAGTTACACCATCTAGTTCTGGTGCTAATGTACTTAAAATAGACTTATTATATGATTTTTTTGCAGATGGATGCATACCCGCGATTCTTTTTCCCGCGCCTTCAACAGCATAAACAATGGATGCCCACGGAATTGGCACTATTGCAATCTTCTCTACTCCTTCTTTCAACTCCACTTCATTTCCCGCCGTATCGATTATAACTTTTTGCTTGACAACAACATTCTGGTTTACTTCTTTAGTTTCTTGGGCAGATTGATTACTGGAACATCCACTTAAAGCAAGTGTCAATATTAATAGAAAAGCCAATAATATTTTCTTAACAACATTTTTTTTATTTAACATAAATTTCTCCTTTAATTTTAGTATGTAGTAAATCAGACTTTTCAAGGATCATTCTTTTTATATAATCAAATCCACCTCTGCCAATATATTCGTAATTCATATTAGCAAACTCTCTCCCGCTTAAGGCTACATAGGGAAATGGAATAAAGCTTTGACTTCTGCCCTCCTTCATCAATAAATTCTCATAAAGTTGTTGCCTTAATGCTCGAAAATAAATTACTCTCAGACAAGACTCCGGACCAACAGCCAAGACATGAACCTCAGGAATGCATAAAACCGTATTAATAAGTGATCCACAACATTCTTTACGATGTGCCTGCTTAAAAAAACCGGGCACCAATTCGACATCTAAATTTCCTTTTGCAGTCATTCCTGTCATTCATTCAAATCCCCTATTCTATAATTTTTAGCAACTCCCATTTCCAATACTTTTCTGCTGAATTTTTCTATTTCCAAGTCATCTAAAGCTTTGGGAACACCATAAACTGTGTTTTCTTTAATTTTTTTTGCTAAATTTATAAATGAATTGCTAGCACTTGAATCAGGATATTTTTCTATCACTGTTTTACCATCCAGCTCTGAAAAAACATTTTCATTGCGAAAAGATATTTTATCTAAAACATGGGTGTTACACTTTTCTGCAAAATAGCTAATAATGTCATCATCTGAATTTTCACGTCTACTGTTATGAATAATGCCACCAAAAAGATTTCTGTCATTTGTCGAAAACTTACAAACACTTTTCATTATGTTATTTGCTGCATACATGGACATAAATTCTGATGATGAAACAACATATACAGCATCAACAAATTTATCTCGCATTGGAACGGCAAAGCCGCCGCATACTACATCTCCTAAGACATCATAAACAACTATGTCCCACTGCTTATTAAGAATGCCAAAATACTCCAGCTCTTCTGCCATAGTAGCTATACCTCTGCCCGCACATCCCATGCCGGCTTCAGGGCCACCGGCTTCAACACACATGACACCATTGAAACCTCTATGAACAATATCTTGTTCTTCCATCCCATTGCCTTTTTCTTGAATCATCTTTAAAACTGTGGGTATTTTTTTCCCTACAAGGTTTCTAGTAGAATCTCCTTTAGGGTCACAACCTACACAAAGGACTTTTAATCCCAATTTTGAAAATGCAGCTGATAAATTAGAAGCAATTGTAGATTTGCCTATACCCCCTTTACCATAAAATGCTATTCTCAGGCACTTTTTTTTAAACATATAAACCTCCATTCCCCTTCTGTTGCTGGCATCACAAGCAGAAAGTAAAAAAACCTGACCGCAGCCAGGATAAAAACGGGTATTAATAGGACTGCGCAACCAAACTTATTACTAAATATAAGTTTAGGCATCAGTGGGCAGTCAACTATCAGTTTGGGTCATTGTTCTTTCTAAGTATAAAAAAATTTCAGAAAAAACTTCCAATGATAGAAATCACCTATTAAGCCTTTCCCTCAGGACAGGCACCACACAATATAGATTTTTTAAACAAAAAAACCCCCATTAAAGCAGTGGGGATTATACGTATACCAAGGCTATAGAATAGTAAATCATCTATAGAATCCTCTTTTTCACCTCCCTATGCTCGTAGTTCCCCGGTGAATAAAAACAGGCAGGTCTACTGGCTTAGGTTCATCGCTTCCTTCATCTTCCCGGCCTATTTCTGGCCAGTGACATATTGAAGGTCACTCCCCTTACAGTGGCGGCACCGCACCGGATTAAAACCGGTTTCCCTTGTGAGACTTATAAGCCACCTGTTTTTAATATTAATTTCTATTATTAATATTCTCTGATATGCAGAAAAATCCTTCTCAATATAAAAAATTTGTTTTAGCTTTTTGAAAATGATTCCCACTTTAATTCTAGATCTGCTTATCGGCATAATCTCCAATAATCGGCAGCTTATAATAGTAGCCCTGGGCAGCTTTAACCAGTGCTATCAGCCAGCATAATACACCCCCCAGGCAAACGATAATCCCCAGAAGAGGTCCTACAATCGGAATAAAACCAACTACTACATTAAGGACAAAAAATACTATAGACAAGAGTATGGATTGCATAGAGTGAAATCTGACAAACCGGTTTTCCCGTTCAAGAACGAACACAATAATTCCGCTAACGAAACCGAGCAAGTACGCCAGCGCGGCTGTGAGACTGGGTGTTAATCCCAAAGAGGTCTTTTCCTCACTCATTACCATTCCTCCTTTCAATGGTATATATATTCCTAAATAACACTAAAATTCCCGGTTATTATTTTATTTTAAGCGGGCAAGATAAGGTCAGGGAGGTGGTAGCTTGCGAAATGTCGATGCAAAGTATGACATCGGAACCTGGGGCTTTATGGGCCTGGGCTGGTGGATCTCACACCTGGCTGCCGTTGCTGCCGTTGGCTTTGTAGGATACTATGCAAGAAAGCTGGTCCGGAGGTAACACCTGCCGGGCCTTCTCATTTTTCACAGATTGTTCACATTTTTGCCATACATTTATCGCAAACCGCTATTATAATAAAAGATAAGGGTCATTTATTTAAAATATGGATCCGGTTAATACATAAATTAATTTCCAGGAGGTGTGTAGAATTGGTTAATTTTAGAGAACGTTTTTCTGTTGTCAGCTTAATTTTGGTAGGTTTTTTGATGGGGTCAATGTTTATTTTAGGCGGTGTGGTCGCATATAAGTTATATTTCCCCAGTGCTGTGGTGGCTGAAGATACGGCATCCTCGGGACTGGTTAAAATCGGCCCATCTAATATAGCCCAAACTGTCAAACAGGTGAGCCCGGCAATTGTCAATATTACTTCGACATCGACCCAAAACTATTCCAACCCTTATATGAACGACCCGTTTTTTCGCGATTTCTTTGGACGGCGCTATAACCCAAGTCAGGAAGCAACCGAGATTGGCACAGGATTCATTTTCGATAAGACCGGTTTAATACTAACTAACCAGCACGTAATTGAAGGTGCTACGTCAATTGATGTAAACATCGCAGGGTTTGATAAACCCGTTAAAGCCAAGGTAATTGGTGCCGATGCCGAGTTGGATTTAGCTGTGCTCAAGGTTAGTGTAAATAAAGAACTGCCTGTTCTTAAACTTGGCGATTCCGGCAAGGTTGATGTAGGAGAATGGGTAATTGCCATCGGCAGCCCTTATGGTCTGGATCATACTGTAACAGTAGGTGTAATCAGTGCCAAAGGGCGCCCGGTAACAATAGCCAACCGGCTTTACAAAAATCTGCTGCAGACTGATGCCGCCATCAACCCGGGGAACAGCGGCGGGCCATTGTTGAATACAGACGGCCAGGTGATAGGCATTAACACTGCTGTAAATGCTGCCGCCCAGGGCATTGGATTTGCCATTCCCATCGGAACGGCCCAGCAGGTTTTAAATGACCTGGTCAACAAGGGCAAGGTTATTAAGTCCTATGTCGGTGTGGCCTTACAACCCCTTGATGAAGAGCTGGCCGAATATTTCGCATCACCCAACACTGATGGAGCTTTAATAGCTCATTTATCTCCGGGAGGACCAGCAGAAAAGGCAGGGTTGCAACAGGGCGATATCATTCTGGAGATAAATAAGAAAAAAGTCAAGACTGTTGAGGATGTTACAAGCATTGTCCAAAACACCAAAGTTGGCGAGAGCTTGGTGCTTAAAGTTTTAAGTAATAAGGAAACTCGTTCCATCACAGTAAAAACAGCGGAAAAGCCGTAAATAAAAATAATTAGACCGGACACCCCCGGTCTTTATTTTTTTCAAGGAAAGTATTTAATTTTTCTCAATAGCTGTTTTCCAAGAAAGTATTTAATTTCCCTCGATCGCTAAAATCTGCTCCATGATGTCTTTGAACAAAGGGGCTGCAGTTGCCCCCCCGCTCTCCCCGTCATTAACCAAAACGGTTACCACATAACGCGGATTATTTACTGGAGCATATCCGCTGAACCAGGCGTCAACCTTTTGGTTGCCAACCTGGGCAGATCCGGTTTTTCCGGCGCTTCCCCACTCGGAGATATAGGCCACTTGACCGGTGCCAAATTGTGTAACCATTTCCAGCATGATTTGAGTGAGATCTGCTGATAATTTAGAGACTGCCCTGACTTCCTGCCCCGGTTCGATATTCTTGATGGTTTTGCCGTCATTGCTCCTGATTTCGCTGACCAAACGCGGCGGTATATACACCCCGTCATTAGCAATAGCAGCCATCATCGCAGTAACCTGGACCACTGTAGCCTGGACCGGCCACTGCCCAAGACTGGCATTGACCATACTGTTAGGTTCAGTGATCATATTTAACTTGGCACTCAAATCGCTTTTTTTGTAGCCAATGATGCTTCCATTAGCCAAACCGAATTTTTTTGCATACCATACCAGCTTATCAGCACCCAGCTTCAAACCCACCCTGGCAAAGGTCGGATTGCAGGAATAAGCAACAGCCTCGCTAAAAGTAATCAAACCATGCCCGGCTTCTTTATAACATTTGACCAACTCATCTTTT
This sequence comes from Thermincola sp., assembly GCA_032027005.1. Taxonomy (GTDB): domain Bacteria; phylum Bacillota; class Thermincolia; order Thermincolales; family UBA2595; genus JAVSMW01. The sequence continues at coordinate 58,669 of JAVSMW010000004.1, forward strand.
GCCCCAACGCAGAGAAAAAGCGTATCCGGCTTGACTATCCCCTCTTCCAGGGCAGCAGCAGCTACAACTACTTTAAAAACCGAACCCGGCTGATAAATGGACATGCTGTGATTTAAGAAAGACTGTTCGACAGGAGCACTTTGCTCTTCATCGTATACATCAGCTTCAACGGTATAATCCGGCCTGCTGGCCATAGCCAAAATATCCCCGGAACGGACGTCCATGACCACTGCCGCCCCGTCTTTAACTCCTGATTGATCCAGAACCTCTTCAGTGATTTTCTGAATATCACTGTCAATGGTCAAAACAACATTTTTGCGGCTTTCATCCACCATATTTTGATCAACCTTAATACCTAGTCCGGAAATGTAGCTTCCTCTGGCATCCAGGTGAACTCTCGCCATTGCTTCCGGCACAGCCGACCTAAGCTCTGAGTCATAAAAAGCCTCCAGGCCCATTTTGCCCTGCCACTGGTTTTTTTCATTTTTCCCCAGGTATCCTAAGAGATGACTGGCTAAAACCGGTTTCCGGCTTTGAATCTCGGCTTTCTCCACAATAATCCCGGGTAATTCCAGGTTTCGGATCTTACCTGCCTGATCAACACTTAAATCATAAGGCAGCATACTCGCTCTGCCGGTAAAATACCGGGCTGCTTCTTCTGCAGGCACGTCTAATGCTGCAGCCAGAGTACGGCTTGCCTGCTGCCTGTCGGCCACCGCCGCCGGAAAAACAATTACCCGCCATTCCGATCGATAAGCAGTTAAGGGCTTAAGTTCTCTATCCAGAATCTGCCCCCTGGGCGGAACCTCCAGTGACACGGTCTGGGTTTGCTGGGTAATGGCCTGCCTGCTCAGGCTGCCCCCGGAATAAATCTGGATATATGCCAAATGACCGATTAGCCCCAAAAATATTACCACAAATACCCAAAAAAGTCTAACTGTCCGTTTTCTAAGCAAATAATCCACCCGGTTTCCCCCTCAATACATTTAGCTGCCTCACGGAGATAGTTTAATGTATTATAGAGGATAGACGCGTGGAGGGAATTTTATACAAATGACAACAGCTTCCTCCGACAGGAGGGTTTGCTAATTAAGTGTCGAATAATAAACATATTTGCCGCGGATAAACGCGGATTATCGTACATTTAATTTATATTCATGTTTTGTTTGGGAGGACTACAGTGGCCAAATGGTTAACAAAATCCAGATTTTCATCTTCCCGCATAAGGCCTTTTGATTCCGGTTACCTGGTTCTGGCCGCTATTTTTGTATTGCTGGGCGCCGTCATAATCTACACTCCTCTTTACAACCTGGCCAGTGACGGTTCCAACTATTTCTCTTACCTGCGGTCGGCAGTTTTCGACCGGGACCTGGATTTTCACAATGAATTTACTCATTTTAACAAAGCCTTCTGGGAGACCTATAAACCTAAGGCCACCGTCACCGGCCACCTGACTAACGTTTTTTCAGTAGGCCCGGCCATTCTCTGGGCTCCTTTTTATCTGGCCGCCCACCTGGCAGTTCTGGCTGCAAATTTATTTGGTGTGCATTTTAAACCAGATGGTTTCAGCGGCCTGTATATCCTGGCCATCAATCTAAGCAGCCTTTTTTGGGGATTTGCCGGAATGTGCCTGGTGTACCGGATGTGCAAAAAATATTATGCCAGGACCCTTTCTCTGATTGCTACCGTAATGGTCTGGCTGGCCACTTTTATGCTGTATTACACCCTTTATGAACCATATATGTCCCATGCCGTCTCATTTTTTGCCACGACCCTGTTTATTTATTTTTGGGATGCTACGAGGTTCAGCCACACCTTACGGCAGCGATCAACCAGACAGTGGGTACTGCTGGGCCTGGCAGCAGGTCTGATGATGCTGGTACGCTGGCAGAATGCCCTGCTGATGATCCTCCCGGCCGTAGAATCATTGGTCTTGTACCTGCATCTGGTGCGCAGTAAATCCTGGCCGAGGGCTAAAACACTTCTGACCGGCAACCTCCTCTTCTTATTATCTGCCATAGCCGCTTTTCTTCCCCAGATGGCTGCCTGGAAAATCATCTACGGCAGTTTTCTGACCATCCCTCAGGGTACCAGCTTTTTACGCTGGGACTCACCTTTTATTACCGAACTGCTATTCTCCAGCAGGCACGGACTATATGCCTGGTCGCCGGTGGTCTATATTTCGACTATTGGGTGGCTAGTGTTTTTTCGACGCGAAAAATTCTTAGCTTTATCCGGTTTGCTGGCTTTTGTCCTGATGACTTATGTAAACAGTGTGGTTTCCGACTGGTGGGCCGGCTGGGGTTTTGGGATGCGCCGTTACGACGGCTTCATCATCCTGTTTGCCCTTGGCCTGGCTGCCTTTTTGCAGGCCCTCAGGGTTCGCTGGAACAAATTTTCAGTCATTGCAATCCTCGGCATTTTTTTGTTTTTTACCGGGTATAACCTGTTTTTGATGAACAAATATTTAGACCGTAAAATCCATCCCGGAGGACCGGTATCTTTCGGCCGGGTGTTGGGAATAAGTGAGACGAAATTATATAAATATACGGGATACCCTTTTTCGTATCCCGTCAATCTAATGTTCAGTGTCAAACACGGACTTCCGCCTGATCGTTATGATATTTTAGCCGGGGGATATATTGATGACCCTTATTTTTACGGTGATACCATCTTTTTAGGGCAGGATAAAGCTTCAGCCAACATCTCACAATACGAGGCTGCAGCAAGCCCTACGGAAGCGCTGTTGGGGCAAGGCTGGTCAAACCGGCTGAGTTATCTTGGCAGGGAGGGGCGTGCAGTCACCGGATATGCCGAATTATATGCACCCGTTCGGACAGTGACCGATTTTGAGCTGGAGTTTAGATGTGCCGCCCCCCAGGAACCGCAGACAGACCTGGCCATTCTCTTAAATGGGCGGCAGTTGGCCAATATCGCCCCCCAGGCAGATTGGCAGATATTTAAAATCAGGCTTGCCAGAGACGACCTGCAGCTGGGGATTAATCTCCTGGCCTTCCGCGTCAGCAGTAGTGAGGCCGGAGTCTATGTGGAATATCTGAAGTTCAGGCGGCTGGAATATATGCCGGATTGGAAGTAAAAGCCTCTTCAACATCACAAATTAAGGGCAGCCTTGACTTTGCTCTTGTTTGCCGGTAAGTCAAATATCCGTACCCCACAGGCATTATTAATAGCATTAATGATAGCGGAAGCAGTGGGCACAAGGGCACTTTCGGCAATTCCCGCCGCCCCAAAGGGCCCACCGGGCCGGGGTATCGAAAGCATCACCGGAATGATTTCCGGGACATCTTTAGCTCGCGGAATTCGGTAATGTCCAAAGTCAATGGTCTCGCCAGGCACGTATGCTTCAAGCAGCCCATACCCCAAGCCCATCAAAATACCCCCTTCAATCTGCCCTTCCATATACATGGGATTGATTGGTGTGCCCGAATCATGGGCCGCCACCACACGCAGCACCCTGACTTCGCCTGAGGCAAGGTTTACCTCAACCTCGGCCATCTGTACACCAAAGGTATAGGTTTCATAAGGGATACCCTCTCCGGTCACCGGATCAAGGGTTGAAATATCACCTGTCTTCTGTCCGGTATACCGACCGGAAACGCCGGCTGCCACCAGGTCATTCAAAGTAAAATATCTTTCTTTGGCAGTTCGTAAGCTAACCCTGCCATTACCACATTCTAAATTGACCGGATCTGCCCCCAACAATTTTCCCGCCCGCTCCATTAGGGCGGCTTTTAGGTTCGCTACCGCCAGGCGGACTGCTTCACCGGACATATATGTTTGCCTGCTTCCCGAAGAATATCCCCCATCGGGAGCAGAACAGGAATCATTACTAACCACCTGTACGGCATTAAAAGGTATACCTAATTCCTGGGCCGCAATCTGAGCCAAAACGGTATCGGAACCCTGCCCCATATCGGCGGCAGCTATCCAAACCTTGAGGTTGCCGGCAGATTCCAGGGCCGCATGAGCCTCAGAGACATCAGGCTTGCTTTTGCCCGGGCCAAACCACATGCCTGCCAGGCCGAACCCGCGTTTTTTATCTTGGTGGCTTGAATTAAATTCCCGGACAGAGCTGTCAGCATCTAAATAAAACCCCTGAACTGAATCAAGGCAATCCGTCATCCCGACCCGGTGAGGCAAAACCTGGCCTGTAGCCGTTACACTGCCTTGCCGGAGACTATTTCTGCGGCGAATTTCCAAAGGGTCAAGGCCCAGTCCGGCGGCCAAAATGTCCAGCTGGGACTCCAGGGCAAAATTAACCTGGGGCACCCCAAAGCCGCGCATGGCGCCGCTAACGGGGTTGTTGGTATAAATAACCCGGCCCTTTAAGTAAACATTTGGAATGCTGTACGGACCGGTGGCGTGAATCAGCGCCCTGGTCATCACACTTTTGCCAAAAGAAGCGTAGGCACCGGTATCTGAGATAATATCCATCTCCATGGCCAGCAATTTACCGTCCCGGTCCGCCCCCAGACGACATTTGATCTTAAATGGATGACGCTTAGTTGTGTATTGAAAGGTTTCTTCACGGGTGTAAATCAGCTTGACTGGTTGCTGCAGTTTTAAGGCTGCCAGACCAAGGACACCCTGTACCGATATATCGAGTTTTCCGCCAAAGGCACCCCCGGTCGGTGTCTGAATGACCCGGACCCGTTTAAGGTCAAGACCTAAAGCATCCGCCAGGGCCATCCGGTCATGATGGATATTCTGGCTTCCCGCTTCAATCACCAATTGTCCTACCTCGTTAATATAGGCAAGCCCGGCATCTGGCTCCAGATAGGCATGCTCTATCAAAGGTGTGGAAAATTCATTTTCTGCTATAAAAGCAGCCTCCTCAAATCCGGCGGCAGTGTCACCGCGGCTAATACTCTGGCTGGCCAAAAGATTCGGGTGATCATCATGAATTAATGGTGCTCCTTCTTCTAAGGCCTGATTTGGGTCATGGACAGCTGTCAGCGGTTCATACCTGACTTCAATCCCGGCCAGTGCCTCAACCGCTGCTGCCTCTGACACCGCGGCCACCACTGCCACCGGATCGCCAATACAGCGCACTTTCTCATCACAAAGCACCGGCTGGTCGGCCCGCGATATTTTTAACCGGTTAGTTCCCGGAACGTCCTTGGCCGTAAAAACTCCAACCACACCGGGCACAGCCCTGGCCGCTGATACGTCAATGCCGGCAATGCGGGCATGAGCAAGGGGACTGCGTAAAATTTTCAGACATAACATCCCTGCCTTTTGCAAGTCTGCCGCAAATTTTTCCGTTCCGGTCGCTTTGGCCAGTGCATCCTGCCTGGGTATACGCATCCCAATAACCTGTTCTGCCTGTTGAGCAGGTACGGAACCGGGGGCGGCTTCTCCGCGTAAAATCTTTGCCGCTGATGCGACAGCCGCAAAAATTTTGCTATAACCGGTACAGCGGCATAGATGAGGAGTAAATGCTTTGACTATTTCCTCCCGGGAAGGATTTAAATTCCGGTCTAATAAGGATTTTGCCCGGATAATCATGCCAGGTGTACAAAAACCGCACTGCACCGCCCCTGTCTGGACAAAAGCCTGCTGAATCGGGTGGGGGTTTTCCGGTGTTCCAATTCCTTCGATGGTCACCACTTCTGAGCCATTCGCCTTACTGGCCGGAAAGTGGCAGGCCATCACCACCCTGCCGTTCACCAGAACTGCACAGGTTCCACAGTGCCCTTTGTTGCAGCCCTCCTTGGCCCCGGTCAGGCCAAAAGTCTCCCGCAGCATTTTAAGCAAACTCATTTCATGGCTGATCAAAACATTCTTTTCCTGACCATTCAATTTAAAATTAATCTGCTGCACAATATCACCTCCCCTGTTATGGCTAAGATTTTCAGCTTATTCCAGACTGACATCCACCCATTCCTCATTAAACAGTATTCGTTGTTTTGTGTATCCGGCTTCTCTTAATAAGGATTTAGCCTCTTTAAAATAAGTAGTCAAGTGTTCAGGGCTGTGGGCATCAGAATTTAACATAATGGGAATCCCCAATTTATGGCACTCATTAAAAATCCAGGGGCTTGGATGTGGATGTTTGACATATCCTCTGGATATCCCGCCGGTATTAACTTCCAGTACAGCTTTTGAATCTGCCACAACCTGTAAGGTTTTATAAACTTCCTCCCGATACCAGGGCGCCGTTTCGTCGAAGTATCTGGTATCTTTATTTACCTTTTTAATAATATCCAAATGTCCGACTACCTCCGGCCGATGCTCCTGAATCATCTCCCGGATCAAAGAGTAATAGTGCTTGACGAAATTCGTACTGTCTCCATCATAGACCTCGTGCAGAAGCTCTTCAAATTCCCCGCCGGTTTCATCAGTATACGTATACCCATCGGGTTTGCCGTTTTTCACCAAATGTATAGAGCCTATTGTATAGTCTAAATCAAGGGCCTTAAACTGTGGGGACCTGGGGCCAATTACGCCCGGAATGTAGTCTATTTCCAAGCCAAGATAGACCTGTATCCTATCCGCGTATTTGATTTTAAGTTCCCTGATGGAACCACAATATTCCTCCAGTCTTTCCTGTGGCATCACAAAAGACTTATAAAAAGGCAAAGGCGCATGGCTTGTAAAACCAATTGCCTGAAATCCGAGCCTGACCGCTTCTTTGACGTATAGTTCGAGTTCCCCCTTCCCGTCACAAAATTCCGAATGAGTATGAAAGTTTGTTAAATACACGAAAAGCCCTCCTTTCCATTTAAATAGCTTGTAATACAGTCTAAAAACATAACGCAGAGGTTGCAGAGAGTAAACCAGAGGCGCAGAGGTGCAGAGAAAACATTAGATTAACCGACATTCTGTTCCTTGTTCAGCCGGACCTGTTCCATGGCTTCTTCAAAGGCTTTAAAGGCTGCCCGGGCAAACTCCTCACTGTTTAGTTCCATATCCAGTTCAATTAGCTCAACATTGGAGCTCAACCGGCTGCGCAGCTCTTCGGCAAAGGCCTGGTCAACCTCCGGATTATATAATGCCCCCCCTGCCGAACTTAACGATGACCAGCCTTTCAGAGGCAGCAGAAACTTAACTGGACCACGGGCGCTGTTTAACCTCTTGGCAGTTTCCCGGGCTACTTCTTTGACCTCCTCAACATTAGTCCTGACCTGAACTCTAAAAGTATCGGGCACGAACGACTGGCGCTCAGCTAATTTTCGTTTAGTCCACAGAGGGTCATCCCTGTCCCTGCGTTCCAGCGGCCCACAGCTGATCATATCAAATCCGCTGGGGGTCACAATCTGAGGGATGCCCCGCCTCCCGCTTGCAGCCAATCTGGTTGGACCGGCAGCTCTGTTCCCGCCAAACAAGCTTTCACTTACTCCGGAAGGCACTATATCCAGAACTGCGGCAAACCAGCCCTGTTCAATCAACTCATCCATGGCCCGGTCACCAATCCCTTGAGCGTGAAAAGGAATAACGTCAAAACCCCTGGCCTCCAGGTATTTAAGCAGGTATTTACAGCATTTTTCCGAAAATTTGAACTCAGTCATAGCTACAAGTGGCCTAATTCGTTGGTTATTCGGAGTATCCCCGGCGAATCTGTGGAGTTTCCGCCTTAACTCCACCATCCCCGAAATTGCCCCGGCTGCCCGCACCAAAACATCCCTGACCAAATCATTCAGCCCCGCAATATCAACTACAGAATGCATCATTGTAATGTCCTTGGTCCCTATATATTCAGCGGCATATCCAGGCATGGAAGCGGTACTGGAGACCATCAGCTTGGGAATNCAGGAGTTGTTTGGCATAATTAATTAGTCTATACAATATAATGGCTAAAACACTAGGAAAATAGGCGCTTGTAGTATTACTTTAGTAAAGTCACGCTAGGGCACCCTTTGATTGGCGATTGGCTGACTTTTTGCAGCCGCCCGTCTTCCACATAGGCATCCACCACACAGCGAGGTTTACACCAAAAGCACATGCTTTTTTTAATCTGGACCTCACCCATAACATTTCCCCCCTAATCATAAATCACTACCTGGTACCAGATGTACTTTTCCTCTGGAAGACTCTCCGCATCATTAAATCAACAATTTTTTCCGCATCAGTTTTCTTTTCTTTAACTACGGAGATATTCCGTGTTTGGACCAGAAACAGGTTCTGGGCAGGATCCATATCAACATCAAAAACCCATTCAAGATCCTGAGCGACACCATAGTACTTTTCAACAGACTTAGCTAATTCCACTATACGTCTTATCTCGTCTTCGTTAAGGCACGGCACATTCTGGAGGTCCAAAGGAACATCAACCCACTGGGTACCCTTTTCCTGATAAACTACCTGCTTTAACTTCGGGTTGATATGCATCTCGTATTCCCCGGTTTCCTTGTCAACCACTATCCGGTCGGGACTAACAGCACCGCCTACAACCGCCTCACCAAGACCCCAGGTTCCTTCGATAACTACCTTGGTATCATCCATTGTGGTCGGGTGCATGGTAAAAGCAACACCGGCAGTTTTGGCCTTGACCATCTTGAGGATGGCTACCCCGATTCCGTCAATCAACAGGGGGTGATTCTGATTTACCCTATGGCCAATAGCCTGAACGTTAAAGGTACTGGCCCATACCTTGATGATATGTTTGACTACATCATCTTCACCCTTAACATTGAGATAGGTTTCAAAGGTCCCGGGCATGCTTACCGGGCCGCTGGACCGCACTGCCACAGCGACATCCTCCTGACCGCACTGGTCACAGAGTTTCCTGTAATTCTCCTTAATCAAGGCTGCCATATCTGCAGGCATTTCCTTTGCTTCCATCAGTTCCCTGATGAACTGGCTGGCCTCCATTAACCGGTCGTATCCCTTGAGTCCCTCATCACCATACCGTTTGAGGAATTCTGTAACCTCGGCCGTCAGCCCTGTTTCCTGCATAAACCGTTGGTAGGCCTCCAGGGAAAGGGCAAACCCCGGGGGGACGGAAGATATCATGGCCTTGGTCATCTCCCCCAAATTAGCACATTTTTTGCCGACCAGGTTAATATCGCCAATGCCCAGCTCGTCAAACCAATACAACCATTTGGCAGTCACAGTAATCCCTCCTATTCACTCTGGGAGCTTATTTATCAAGGAAGTAGACAACCCCTAAGTCTCCATCAACACGGATTCTCTGTCCGGTTTTAATATCTCTGGTGGCTGTAAAAACGTTCATTACAACCGGAATGCCATGTTCCCGGCCAACGATAGCGGTATGGGAAAGGCTGGCTCCCCGGTCAACCACAACTCCTTTCAACTGGTGGAAAACAGGAGTCCAGCTTGAGTATGTCGCAGGTGCAACCAAGATGTCTCCAGACTTGACATCGGCCAGGTCCTCATCGCACATAACAACTCTGGCGATACCTTCGGCGACTCCCGGTGAACCGGAAACGCCGTACATATCTGCTTTCAGTTCCGGTTTAGGCACCGGGAAGGCACCTACTCCCACTTTCAGTACGCAGGGGTCCTTAGCCTTAATCATAAATTCCATTGCTTCTTCCGTGGTAATCCTGGCAAGCATCGGCGGGATTTCTTTCTGGCACCAGCTTTCCCAGTCTGCCCGGCGTCTGGCTACCACCGGCTTCATGTCATGCCACTCAGGATTCAGTGTCACTTTGCGAACTTCGTCAGGGATCAGGAAGAAAATATCATTAACCTCGGTAATAACTCCGGCATCAACCAAGCGTTTGCTCACAGCCATTAGGGCCCTCCGCAGCATAGCATGTGCCCAGAGATCAAAGTAGTGGTTATGCTCCTCGCTAAATTGGCTGGACTTTTGCGCCAACCGCATGATAGCAGTGAACCAATCCCGCTGTTCCTCAGGAACTTTGGCCAGGATCTGTTTTTCTATCTCTTCCCGTTCTCGGGCCAGGACTTCCCTCTCCTGGTCCAGATTATAGTTGCCGCCTCGAAGCAAGAACTGCTTAACATTAACCAACGCCAGGGATGGGTCTTCCACCCAAGTAGGATTAATCAGTTCAGACATCCGGTTGGCCCGCCAGCCGTTCTCCTGTAAGAAAGCCTGAAATTCTTCCAGGAACTTCCCACCATTGGGATGTGCTTTAATTTGAGCCAAGTACTCATTTGGCTGGCTGTTTAACAGGATATCAGCCAAACCCAGTTCGGCAGCCTGCCTGGAGAACTGCCAAAGTTCCTTATCCACCTGGAAGATTTTATTATCAAAACCACGCATTAACTTTTGAAACTCAGGTTTAGTGTCATCTATATCGAGCATTTCTTTACAAATAGACTCAAAAAGAATATATACTCCAAATACCAGGTACATAAGGTAGAAATGTAGTTCCCACATGCGCTTGTGTACCCGGAGGGCATCCTCAAAATGTTCCAGGATCTCAATTCTTGTTGCTTTATCAACATCAAAACTCTTTAGCCTTTCATAATGGCCCAGCATCTCGTCCACATAAGTCTGCCAAACCTTGTCATAATCCTCGAGAAAAGGTATTATTTCCTTACGGAAGTGTTCCTCCCGCCGGCTAATTTCCGCTTCATCCTCCACCGTCAATATGGCCAAGTAACCGCAACCATCTTTCAGGCGCCAGTCCCAGCCTTTAGAGGTGGGCAGCTGCAGCTTCTCTGCCCCCCACTGCAAACCGTGGCCGCAGTTGTGAACCCACGACCAGGCCATCATTGGGGTCCAAGGGGGTACTGAGTGGATGCCATCGAGAAACCAGACAGGGACCTTTTCCATGTCTACCGTTTCATCAAACTCAAACACAGTGATGTCATAGGATTTCACAAATATACCTCCTTTAAATTTTGGATTTTTGACGCTATGCATACCCCTCTTTGAATTCCCCATTCCAGTTTTTCTCTCTAATGCATTTCCCTGCCGCCGTCGACCAGAATCGTCTGCCCCGAAATAAAGTCACTCTCATCAGAAGCAAGGAAAGCGACTATTCCGACGAGATCCTGAGGTTGACCGAGTCTTTTGATACAATTTTTACTTACATCGTATTTCTCCAGGCTGGCTACCCCGGCGCTGGCCTCTGTGGCGGTAAAGCCCGGGGCAATGGCATTAACACAAATATTGTCCTGACCTGCCTCCCGCGCTATGGCTCTGGTTAGCCCAACAACTCCCCCCTTAGATGCAACATAGTGGACCAAACCGCTGGAACCTGTGAAAAACGTTTCTGACGAAATATTGATGACCTTCCCTTTACCCCGCTGTTTCATAGCCTGATAAACCGCCTTCGTGGCCATCCAGATTCCCTTAATATTCACTGCCAACACTTTATCAAACTCCGCGGAATCAATTTCATAAAAAGGTTTTCGCTGCAGTCCGTAATATATAGCCGCATTGTTCACAAGTATATCGATTCCGCCAAATTTGGCTACCGCTTTTTCTACCATAGCCTGGACATCTTCTTCATTGGTGACATCCACTTTAATGGCAAAAGCTTCAAAACCCTTTTCATGGATTAGTTTGACCGTCTCGCTCGCCCCGGCCAGATTAATATCCGCAGCCACTATTTTAGCTCCTTCTTCGGCCAGTTTAAGACAAAAGGCTCTTCCTAACCCTTGGGCGGTACCCGTGATCACGGCTACCTTTCCCTTCAGCCGCATTGTTTCACCCCCAGAAACTCATTTAGAGTTATTAGTTAATAGGCGCGCTCTTCCCAGAACCTGCGCAGACCGTGTTCTTCGGCAATGACCTTGTAGGCGTTGTAACTGCTCCCTCGGCCAATTCCGCCGGCAGAGTGCAGGTTAGAGGAACACATGTACAAATTCTTAAGCGGGGTCTTGTAGTTGGAGAATTCCGGACAAGGACGGAACCGTCCAAGCTGTGAAGCAAACATGGAACCTTCCGCCCAGCCGCCTTCCTTCATATCCGGGTGGCGGCTGATTACATCATATGGTGTGGTAATAAAAGCTTCAATCAGGTTATCCTTGGTCATGTTGGGAGCAAATTTCTGCCAGTAGACGAAGAGGTCATCCACGAATTCTTTCTTCTTCCGCAGCCATTCCCGCTCTGAATAGAACCTATGCGGCGGAGCAAACTCCTCCACCAAAATGGTATGCTTACCGGCCGGGGCCCTGGTCGGATCCCAGATGNATTCCCGCTCTGAATAGAACCTATGCGGCGGAGCAAACTCCTCCACCAAAATGGTATGCTTACCGGCCGGGGCCCTGGTCGGATCCCAGATGCTGTCAGGCGCGGTTAAAATGAATGGCCGCACCGGATAGCCCCTGGTAAAGATTTCAGCCTGGTACTTGGTGGCAATATAGTCCGGATCTTTTGGGCCAAAGTATAATCTCGGCTGCGTACCGCAGTCAGGATTATAGCTTACGGCAGAATACCTGGGCAGTTCATGAACAGCGACGTTGCCCCACCAGATCTGAGCCCGGTCATAATCAATATTGCGGACCCGGTGAGCCTGTTTGGGTGTCAAGTGATCCTCACCCAGGAGGCGGAACATGGTTTGGGGCACACCCAAGTCACTAACTACCAGAGTAGTGGCTTTGATTTCCCTTCCGTCAGCGAGTCTTATGCCCGTTGCCTTGCCATTTTCATGAAGGACCTTATCTACCTCGTGGTGGACAAAGAACTTACCACCCATTGCACTGAAAGCACGCTGCAGAGCATGGGTAATGGTGTGAGTACCGCCCAACACAATGGAAGCTGACTCCCATGACAGAACCAGGGCAATACAGTGAATAAAGCCATAGATGCCAATGGGGTCATCAGGCAGACAACCGCTGGAAGTCGGGACTGCCCGCATAAATAGGGTTCTTAGCTCGGGACTTTCAAACATGTCATAAGCGATTTGCTTTGAACTCATGAACTGGTGCACAGGCTCGATGCCGGATTCTTTGTCCTGCAGCAGTCTCTCCAGCGGGTCCGGGGTACCCCAGGGAGTGGGCGGACTGTAGCGGTATTCCCGGAACGCCGGGCGCCATTTCTTCTCATAGAGCTGGAAGAGTTTGGCATATGTTTCCGCATCTCGTTTGGAGAACCGGGCTATCTGCTCATAGGTTTTATCAAAGTGAGGCTGAGAGTAATACTCCTTCCCCGTTGCAGAATCAACCCGCAGGCAGGAATAACCGATATAACAGGTTCCGTCATCGAAAACCATGCCTTCATTCTGCTCCGGGAATACATACTGCAGGCCATATTCCTTCAGGTTAAAATCCGTATAAGCGGGATGGGCCCAAAACCGGGTAAAGTGGGCACAAGGGTTCTGAATAAATCCAGGCAGCGGAAGATCTTCACCACATGCCCCTCCACCAACTTCCATCTGTTTTTCAAATACAGCCGTCTGTAAGCCGGCTTTTTGTAAATAGCACGCAATTATTGTGGCATGGTGGCCGCCACCAACAATTATTGCATCATAAATAGCATCAGCCATTGATAATCCTCCCTTCCATATAAGCAATTTATTATTTTAGAGTTATGTAGTTTTTTGAACCTCAGCATTGGCTGCCTGAACCTGGGCTCTGGACGATCCCTGAAATAACATCTTCAGCACTCTGAAGAGTACTGACGGTCTTAAAGCCAGACTGAGAGTCCTCCTTATATCAGCTCCTGTTAACCGGCACGTAATGTACCAGTGCACAGGTTCGGTTGCCTCGATTTTAAGAGTTAACCCAAAACCCTGGCCCTCATTGTTGGGCTCTAGATTGGCGATGTGTGAGGTAAGCATTGTTTTGCCCAAACCGGTGGATTGCACTTGCATCTGAAGACCCCTCCTTTTGATCCTTGGGCCTGCAGCTGCAGGCCTCTCTACTCATCCCGGCAATCGGTGGATTACAATAAGTTGAGCTCTCTGGCTCTGGTGACATTGGGAGGCTCTTTCCACCACTTCTCAAATCCCTGATCTTCAGCAATAGCATTGGCTCCGTTGTAACCGGGTCCAAAAACGACCATCCCTCCCGAATAACTGCTGGCACCGCAGAGGTAGAGGTTTTTGATTGGGGTTATGTGCCTTGAACATTCTTCATTAGGTCTTAAATAGCCCATTTGCAGCGGATAGTAACCTCCTTGCTTGTAGGAACCTTCTTTCATATCCAGGAATTTGTTTTCTATATCTTTCGGGGTGGAGAGATATTGCCAGAGGATATTATTTTCATCGACATTGGGAGCGTATTGCTGCAGCTTCCTAATAATCCGTTCGGCCCGCTCGTTACGCTGCTTATACCAATTCTCAGGATCCCCCTGGAGACGATATGGGGCCATCTGGGAAAGTAAGGCAGTATGCCGGCCGGGAGGGGCCTGAGTTGAATCATGCAGACTTGGGAAACAGGAGTTAAAACACCCATCGCCAAGTTCACCCTTCTTGATCCCATCCCAGTGCTTAATTAAATCTTCATCAGTTTCCGAACCGATCAGATAAATCAGACCTTTATTTACATCAGGATTCTTTTCAGCAGCTTTGAAATTGGGGGCAAACTCCAGAGCTAAATGTACTCCGAAAAGGCTGGCCCATTCCCATTTATACTGGTTGGTCCGGGTGATAAAGTCTTTAGTAAGGTTTTCTTCACCTACATATTCCAGGAAAGTCTGATATGGGTCGATGGTGCTGGCTACAAAATCCGCCTCATAAACTGTGCCGTCATACAACTCAACACCTCTGGCTGTCCCGTTCTCCACGATGATCCGCTTAATCACCTGGCTGCCTACAATCATGCCGCCATTGTCATATATGAACTTACTCATCACGTGAGACAACCGGTGGGAACCACCGACGCACAGCCGGTAGTTGGTAGCCCGGTTAATCATCAGTGGAATCAGATAGCCAACACCCTCCAAGTCATAATCCAGCCCCCACTTGCAGGCCATGTAAAGCATAATCGCCTTCACATGCTCGTTTTCGAAATATTCATCGATCACACCTTTGGGAGTTCTTTCAGCAAAGGACTGGATTTCCCGGCCCAGATCCGTCTGCTGGAATTTGATCAGTGTTTCGAAGGCGGGGTGAGCCCTGACATAAGTGGCCGGCCCCAAGTAATTTTCAAAAATCTGCTTAAATTTGTGATACATCTCCACATAGGATTCCGCATCATGCTTCGAGAACTGGGCAATTGACTGGGCAGTTCTGGCGGGGTCCTGATAGATGCAGATGCTGCGGCCATCCTTCAGAGGTAAGACGAAACCGGGGTCAGGATGTACAAATTTCAGCCCATAATTTTTTTCCAGCTCAAAATCCGGAAATATCGGTGCCTGATCCACCATCATGTGGTAGATAGCGTGGGTGTTATGGAGAAAACCGGGGATAGTTACCTGCTCAGTTGCCAATCCACCACCGATTTCCATCCTGCGGTCGAGAAGCAGAACCTTCTTGCCGGCTTTGGCCAGGTAACCCCCCAATGCCAATCCGTTCGGGCCTACTCCAATGATAATGCCATCATACTTGTTTGCCATTGCACATTCACTCCTCCTCACTTGAGAGATTTTAGGAAAAATTACTATGTATTCATATTAGTACCTGGTCCGGTTTCTGTCTTCGCACAAAACTGCCAAAAACACTCTGCTCATTTTGGCCATTTCTGCGAAGCAATCTCATAAACTAAAATTCAATTCCGGATTCTACCAGTCGAAATGGCACTGCCAACGGAATTATTTACCTTTTAATTGTTTTCAGCCAAAGGTCGTGTCTGGCGTCAGCTGCCTAAAAACCCTGCTGGGTGGCATTTTTTGAGGGTTAACCCCCCCGGTGGCGCTCCAATGCAAAAGGGACCGCCTCATTATACTGAGACAATCCCCTTTAAATTACGGAACGATTTACCTATGTCTTTATCCTCAACTGATCACTCATCACAAATCACTGATTACTGATCACTGATCACTGACCACTCTTCACTCGCCACTCCCCACTCCCCACTCACCCTCCACTAGCCACTGGTCACTGACCACTGGCCACTAACTACACTCGCCTGTTTATCTTTAATGCCAGTTCAATATGCAGTCTGTCATTAGGATCATTAAAATCTAAATTTCCAACCTCCTGAATCTTTTTCAACCGGTATTTCAGAGTACTTGGACTCAGGAAACCTGCTTTAGCCGCCTGCTGCAGATTATAGTTATTTTTAATGTAGAATTTAAGGGTTTCTACCAAGTCCCCGTTTTTCCTTTTATCATATTCAATAAGTTTACCCAGCACCTGATTAATGAAATCCTGGAGTTTCTGGGGATTTACATCAAACATAATGCTGAAAACACCCAACTGGTCATAAAACAATACCTCTTCCGACAATTTCAGCTTTTTCATGACCTTGATGGCTGCCCTGGCTTCGTCATAAGATTTAGGGTAATCGCCCATATTACGACAGAGACGACCTACAGTTATCCAGTACTGTCTGCCGGCGGCTGCCCGTTTTAAATTATCCAGGACGTAACTTACCACATTGGAAATGTCAGGGGTATATCGTTTTTTGACTTTTTTCATTTTGATCAGCAGTATTATTGAGCCATCTTTGGTAAAAACCGCACTGCCCGGGGCACATTCCCCGGCTGCCTTTGTTACCACCTGCATGAAATCCTCCAGATTCAGCATAACACCATACCGTTTGCCAATCTTCCTGGTATCCTCCTGGTTCTCTTCCACTTCAACTAAGACCAGTTGGTGTTCCTCTGCCACATTAAACCCCATTTTTTCTCCCTGCTCCTGCAGACTTTGAGAGTTTTCATGTGTTCCTGCCAACAGTTGATCAAAAAAATTAGTCCGATACTGTAGTTCCACCTCAATACCCTTGAGCATCTCTAAAGCTATTACCATTGCGGTCTGCCTGATGGCCACCATATCGATTTCAGTAAACTGCCGCTCGGCTTCCCCCACGATCAGCAGGCCCAACTGCCGGCCTCCTGCGTTCACGGGCAGCACCACCAGCCGTAGATCGGAAGTATCCGTTCCCCGTAAATTCATGCCGGAAGAAATTTCTTCCTGCTCCAAAATCCTGATCTCTCCACCTCTGCGGGAAAGGCTCAGGCCGTTACCGCTAAAGGCAAAAGCCTGCAATTCGGCAGTTTCCCCATACCGGGCCACAACTTTGTTCCGGTCATTTAAAACCAACGCCCGTCCGCCTACAAGCATACCCATAGTTTGCAGAATACTTTTCAGACCCTTACCTTCTATAACCATTCCCAACAGCTGCTGCTGCAGGTTAATAGATTCTTCCAGGTTCCGGTACTGAATATTCAACATTTCATTGGCACTTTGCAGATTGCTGATTGTTGCCTCCAACTCCTGGTTGATCTTCCGGTAAGTGTACACATTCTCTAATACAACCCCTACCCGCCCGGCAATTAGGAGCAGAGACTCCTCATCGTCAATTGTAAAGTTTTCTCCCCCCTGCTTGTTGACAGCGAAAATTGCACCCCAGACCTTCCCCTGAACTAATAAAGGGATGCCGAGGACATTGTTAAATAACTCGGGAATACCCCGCTGGGAACTTATATCATACTCATGGATTACCTCACCGGTAGCTACTAATGTTTCCACCAGCTTGTTCCATTCCAGTAAGGGCCGGGCCAAAGATTTATCCCCTGCTACCTCCTGGAACAGCACTGACCGTTCATGATTAAAAATCATCACTAGAGCGCATTCCGAATCACTTACACTCTTGGCATAGTGAGCTATTTCTCGAACAATAGTATGCATTTCTTTCTGGCTGGAAATCTCCATTACCGCCTGAACCAGCAGCCTGCGCTTGGCGGCACGCTCTCTTTCCTCCTGTAACATTCGCCCCAGACTTTTAACTACTGAATTAGGTTTTAGAAAAGCTAAATACTTTTTAGCCAGATTTCCCCAAGCCTCAACGGGACGGATTTCATAAATACACTCCGAATCACCGCTGCCGACACAGGAGGTTTCCATACATAAAACTTCGGCACCCAGAACCTGCGTGGCATAGCCGCTGGCGTAACCCGTCAGGCTCCAACATACTCCCTCATCGGAAACACCATTAAGCCTTAAGTGCTGCTCCGCTTCATATGAATGGCGCCATATACCTTTCATTAATTCCAGTTTTCCGGACGGCGTAAAATCTAAGGTAATATTCTCCGCTTGCACAACACCCTGCAAAGAATGCATCATCGGGCCGCCTTTAAGCCATTCCGCCTTGTTGTGAAACACACGGCCCAGTGCTTCGGCATCTTTTTTCCCCCACTGGTATCCAAAACGGGTTAAAATTCCCCGGGCAATATTATCCCCCAATGAATTTAACAGTTCCCTGCGCAGCTCCCCCAGAGACTCGGCATGAAACAACATCCGACGGGAACCGGAAAAATTTATCAGTCCCTTGTCCGGCGCAAAATCCAAAAACTTTTGGAATTCAAATTTTTGCAGTTCCAACACCTAGCCCTCCTCAACAATTACCTGGGAAAGGACATTATACTTCGATAATATTTCTATTATAAAAAACACCGACACAATTTGCTAGAATTCTTCCGTCAAATCCATTTTTTTACACCTGAGTGACTTTTTCCGGCCCCATCCGGAAAATCCTGTTAAAATTCATGAGCTGTTAACTTTTTATGTCAAGAGTGCCAATTTAACCCACCCATCGGCCATTGACCTCAGTCTACTTACATTTTACGCTTCTGATGTATACTAAAAGAGCTGACAGCGGTGTCCCAGCACTGTCAGCTTTTAAAGAAACGTTATTGGCCAGGGGAAAGCCCTAAGTATCCCCATTACATCATCATAAGTATCAGGAGTAACATGCAGGGTTACTTCTCCGGTTTTACCCTTCCCTGTACTCACTATGGCCAGGCCGTCATACCCTTCGATAAGGTTGTCCAGCATGACAATCTGCCTCGGCTCCATGCGAACTTTTATCTGGCATTTATTGTTCATGGTTTTTCCCTTCTCAGCATATCCAGGGGTTCCACGGGCCTGTCCACCGGAATAATTATTACCTGCTGGGGATGTGGTGCTGTTTCCAATATGTTGCCACCTTTATCAGTCATCCCTGTGACCTGCTGGGTAAAAAGCGGTGTCTCAGGGCCGGTTATCTCCAGGACTTCCCCTACACTGAATTTATTTCTTTGCTCAATTACCGCTTTCCCCTGGTCAGGCAGATAAGCTTTAACTACACCGACGAAATCATAATCTCTGCGATAGCCGGAAGTTGCTGTGTTTTCTCCTTTGAAGCTGTCCCGCCCAAAAAAGAACCCTGTCGTAAATTCCCGGTGGCTGACCTTGTTGATTTCTGCAAGCCACGCCGGGTCAAAAGAATACCCTGCCGGGTCAGCTATGTATTTGTCTATTGCCTTGCGATATGCACTGACAACAGTAGCGACATAATGGACACTTTTCATTCGGCCCTCTATTTTCAGGCTTTCGATCCCGGCCTTCAGCATGGCCGGGATATGCTCAATCATGCACAAATCCATCGAATTAAAAATATATGAGCCACGTTCATCTTCCTCAATGGGAAAATACTGACCTGGCCTGGTTTCCTCCACCAAAGCATATTTCCATCGGCAAGGCTGAGCACATTCTCCCAAATTGGCCGAACGCCCTGTCAAATAACTGCTGATCAGGCATCTTCCGGAATAGGACATACACATTGCCCCATGCACAAAAGTTTCCAGTTCGATATCCACATTATCTTTAATTTCCCTGATTTCCTTTAAAGATAACTCCCTGGCCAAAACCACCCGTTCGGCCCCCTGGTTCTTCCAGAAAAGAACACCGGCCCAGTTAGTGGTGTTAGCCTGAGTGCTGATATGGATGGGCAGGTCGGGCACAGTCTGCCTGGCTATAGAAAAAACACCAGGATCTGAAATTAAGATGGCATCTGCTCCCAATTGCCTAAGTTCCTGTAAATACTCCGGCAGTGCCTTTAGATGCCTGTTATGGGCAAAAATATTGACTGTCACATACACTCTGGCGCCAAACTTATGGGCAAAGGAAATTCCTTCTGCCATCTGAGCAGGCTCAAAATTTCCTGCCGCCGCCCGCAGGCCAAACTGGCTGCCCCCTATATAAACAGCATCCGCACCATACCTGACAGCCATAATGAGTTTTTCCAGGTCCCCTGCGGGTGCCAAAAGTTCAGGTTTCTTCACAATATTTCACTCCCGGATCACGGTTCTATTTCTTTAAGCTTACGGCAATTCCATCACCCAGCGGAATAATGGTAGTCTCCAGGTCAGGATGGTTCGTAATCATTTCCAGGTAATCCCGGAGACGCCGGACTGCCGTTTTCTGCCTGTGCCTGAGTTCTTCATCAGGCACCACTACTTTTCCTTCAGCCAGCACATTGTCAGCTACCAACAGGCCACGAGGTTCCAGCTTAGGGTAAAGTTCGTCAAAAAACCATTGATATTGGCCTTTGGCCGCATCAATAAAAATAAAATCATAGGTTTCCTTTAACGACGGGATTATGTCAACAGCATGACCTTTGAGCAGGGTGATACGGTCCTCCAGTTCAGCTTTTCTGATATTTTCCAGAGCCGTACTGGCCCTTTTATCATTAATCTCAATAGTGGTTACATGACCGCCCCAGGGTTCAGCGGCCCACGCCAGCCAGATTGTAGAGTAGGCGATGGCTGTCCCAATCTCAAGAATCTTCCGGGCATGCCGCATGCGTACCAGAAAAGTCAGAAACTGGGCAACCTCCGGTGGTACGATGGAAACGTAGTTATCTACAGCATATTTCTCCATCTCCAGCATAAAAGCCGGACGCTCCGGGGCCAGGTTTCTGATATATGCTTCTATTTCAGGTGTGAAAACAGAAACCATGCTTTCCTCCATTATTCGCGACCCAGGCTCTCGGAGATGTCCGGGAATCTGGTGAGGTGTTGCGGAAGATTTTCCTGTAGCCGGAGCCGTGAGGATTCTTACCGAAGTCTCCGCTAAGCGAAGTCGCGGACCGGAGCCAGGATGGCGGAGCCGCCACTGAGCCATGGACGGCGAATTGGCGGTTTAGTCCGCGACTTCGCCAGGAGCAAGGTTAGAATCCTCCGGCGACGGTGCGGAAAATCTGGAGCAATGCCTCACCAGATTCCCCGGCCGCTTTTCCGAGAGCCTACATAGTATATCACAATTGACCGGCTTTTAGCCTTTTGAGGTATGCTGCTTTCGCTTTGTTATGTTCCTGGAGAGTTCTGCTGAAAATATGTTCTCCATCATCCAAAATTACAAAAAACATATCATTTGCCTGGGCCGGTTTCACTGCGGCCTGAAGCGACGGACTCCCCGGCGATGAGATGGGCCCGGGGGGCAGCCCCTTAATCCTGTATGTGTTGTATGGAGAGTCAATTTGCAGGTCCTTATCCAACAGCCTGGCTTTTGGCGTTCCTAAAGCATATTGGATGGTGGCACACGACTCCAGTTTCCAGCCCTTCTTCATCCGGTTCAGAAAAACTGCGGCAACTTTTGGTCTTTCATTATCTTTTTGGGCCTCACGTTCAATAATAGAAGCCAGGATAATCGCCTGGTTTACAGTTAACCCCTGTTTGTCCGCCGCAGCTTTATATTCAGGGGTAATCTCTTTGGCAAAACGGGCCAGCATCATATTTATTATCTGCTCTTCCGTTGTTCTCGGTGTGACCTGATAAGTATCAGGAAACAGGTATCCTTCCAGCCTTTTAGGCCCTGCAGGAAGTCCCTCTAAAAAATCGTAGTTAAACTTACCGTTAGCTGCCAACTCCGTAAATTTTTTTCTGTCGATCAGCTTTCGCTCAGCGAGCCTATCAACAATTTGAGCTAAGGTAAACCCTTCGGGAATAGTAAATTTATAGCTGGCTGTTTCTCCCTTGACCAGCCGGGAAGTAATTTCCGGGATTGAAAGACCGGTATTAAAATTGTAATCCCCAGCCTTGAGCTTATTGTCTAATTTGTGAGCGGTAACATAAAACCTAAAAGCCGTCTGACTGCGAATCAAACCCTGCTCTGCCAGTAACTCGGCAATTTTTACAGAATTTGTTCCTGCCTCAACAGTTATCGTCACAGGCACCGGGGCCCCAGAGCCGGTTGCAGGCTCTAACAATTTCAAATATTGAAAATACGCAGCTGCGGCTCCACCGGAACATAGCAAGAGCATCACTATGGCCAAAAGGAAAACCTTTAAAAACCTGCCTTTTCTCCGCCTTCTGCGTTCTCGCTGAAGGTTCGCCTCCACAAACATCACTTCTTTCAACCGACGTGTTTCTACAATATTATACAACATTTTAGCCTCGCGAAACAACAAAAAGTAGTTACGAGTTGCAAGTGACGAGTGGCGAATGGCGAGAAATCAGTAATCACGGTTCACTGTCGCTGTCCACTTCTCTGAAAGTGTTTTAAAAAAAATTTGCCGCAGATAAACGCGGATTAAAGCGGATAAAGTGACAAAAAGGTTGTCTAGGTGAAAGACTGAAAGTATGATGCAGACATTTAAAGGAGAGAATTGAAAAGAGACGCAGAGAATGAATACTGATCACTCTCTCGGCGTCCCCTGTAAACTCTGCGTTATATTTTATACCCCGTGTCTTTTCATCCGTGTTCATCTGTGTTCATCCGTGTTCATCTGTGTTCATCTGTGTTCATCTGTGTTCATCCGCGGCTAAATTTTTTTTTATCATTATTTCATCCTCAAGTGGTGCCGCGCAAGCGGCATGGGCGTCTACCCACTACTCACTCCCCACTCTCCACTATTTCTTTTTCGCCGTGGTTTTCCCCTCCTTCTCCAGATCTAACAATCTAATAGGGTCCGCCAGGCGTTTAATAGTTTCATCGAGGACCAGATCCATATGCACACCCTGGGTTGCCACCACAGGGATGATCGGCTTATACCGGTATATCCTCTGTAACAGTTTAATTGTCGTACTAGCCACATCTCTGGCTGCTTCATCAATTTTAGTCACTACCAATATATCTGCTTCATCCAACAGGATATTACCCTGTTCCATTATTATCTCGTTCTTGATAGCCGCCGGCACGACAGTGACTAAGATATCTGCCAGGCGGCGGGTCTCCTCTGACTTATACCCATCATTTATCCCAACCGCTTCAATTAGGACCACATTGGGGAGAGAAGCCACAGCAGGAATATCCTTCTGGGTTAAATGCCCCAAATCAAGGACAGACCTGACCTTATTAAGTTCCTCCAAGGCTCTCCTGGCATGTTGAATCAGCGAATTACGCTCTTTGATCAAGTTGACGGCATTGCGAACTACCCGGTCAATATCGCTGATTACATCATGGCCAGGCTCAGGTTGGGCCACGGTAAGGTATGTTGCCTCGATTCCCTTCAGCAGATAAGGTTTTTCATCCTGAATTCCTGAACCCACAGCCAGGGGTTGGTACTCTTTAGTCTTCAGGCCACGATATATTTCACCGAGGATAGTCGATTTGCCGGAGTCATTCCGTCCGGCAATAACTATTTTTTTCATCAATTTCTCCCCTTTCCGATACTTTAAGGTCTTCCCTGATTATTCATTAATATATATGCTTAATAAATGTTTTTAAGTAATTAATTCGATAAAACAAGTTCAGTTTTCTTTGCAACAAAAAACAGAGGCCCGAAAATCAGGTCTCTGTATTTTTTCGTGTATTTATCCGATGGCTAATCGCAGCCTACTAAGCCCCACCAGCCGGTGGCGGTTAGGTATCAGACGGCGGTTCTGTAGGCGGCACTTCCGGGGGAGCAGCAGGCTCTTCAGGTGAGGGAGCCGGCGTTGGTGTCTCCGACGGCAGCCCTGACGGCAGCTCTGCCGGTGGTGCTATTGGCGGCACCGGTTCAGACGCAGGTTCTTCCGGTACAGTAGTGGGAACAGGCTCAGGGTTATTTTCCCCATTACTGCCGGGCCCACTGTTCGGTTTACCGTGCACAGGCTTGGAACCAACCAGAATGATTTCGTTCAATGGTTTATAGTAGCTTTCAGATAGTGGTTTTTCTCCAAGCAGTTGGCCATTTTGGTAAACTGACTTCCTGGACATCACCCTATAACCTTTTGTTCCTTTCTGATCAACACGCTGGGAACCCTGAGCCAGGGTAGCGTCATTTTTATAAACAATTTGAAAAGGATATTCCTTAACAATATTATTTACAATATGGACTGACTTCTTTTCGGCAACATCACCAAAAAGCTTTAGGGTTACGGTATTACCGGAAACCGTTGATTTGATTATCACGGCACCGGGCAGATTGTTTTTAAACTTGAGGTCTTTGTACCCATAAGCGACAGCCGCGTCCTGACCTATCGGCACATAACTGATGGTCAAAGAGTGGTTGGACCTCTCTACAATTTCCATATCCGCCTGCAGCAATGTATTATACAGAGTTGTGGAAACCTGACAGACGCCGCCTCCCAGACTGTCGATAAACTCATTGTTGAGAATAGACGGGGCCAGCTTATATCCGGCCTCCTGGCTTCTGGGACCGACAACTTCATTAAAGGAAAAAACTTCGCCGGGTTTAATCATCCGGCCATCTAACGCCTGAGCTGCAACTCTGATATTAAAAACCCGGTTTGTTTTTTTCGCATCAAAGTAAGTGGTAAACCTGGCAAGCTCCCCGTTCACCCGCATATTTTCCAAATCCTGAGTGGTCAGGACAGGTTTTAGGTTTACTATTTTTAATACAATTTCCGGGGCACTCTCACCATTAATTATACTCATAACCTGCTCAGAGGCATTCCGCAGGTCCACCCCCCTGCCTTCGGAACTCTCCAATATTTGCACTGCATCAGACGGGGTCACAACTAATTCGGCATCTCGTGGGGGTACGTTAAACTCCTTAGTCAAATTTTGCAGAATAGAATTCAGCTTATTCTGATCAAAGGAAAACTCTACCGGAACTTCTCTGCCGTTCCTGGCAACATTTTTACGGTCCTGCCACTGATTAAGGAAATTCCCCTGCCGGCCAACTGCCCAGGCCATATTCATAATGGAGGCGGCATTTACCTGGAGGTTAATGTCGGCTAATTTAAATTTGGCTGATCTGTTTCCGAATTTAACTGTTATAGATTCATTTTTAAGAGAATTTACATATTCATCAAGAGTCTTCAGGACTTCGTTCCTACTTTTGTTCCCTAAAGGAGTTCCCTTTAGAGCAACACCGGGAAAAATTCTGTCGGTTTTCCCGGTCGCGGCAACTACAGAAAAGAATGAAACCACACCCGAGATAACCATAACTGCAATTACTATTATTACTGCTTTTACCTTTCCAGTCATAAGCCAACACCCCGTATTTTACAATAACTATAATATATTGAAAAATATATTATACGTTTTTAAATTAATTCCTCTATTAAGACGATTTATACTGCAAAAAGGTTGCAAAAAACCGTAAGTTTCGTTTAAAATTTATCAGCTAAATTTACTAGAAAGGCGCAGTAGTATAAAAAAAAATCAGGAAGCATTGTTGCTTCCTAATCTTCTTCCATCATTGATGCCCAAGTATCGGCAACTTTTTCCCACTCATCATCATTTTCAATATCAACCAAAACTTCGTTGCCATCATCATCTGAATCAATTCTTAAAATAATGGCTTCTTCCTGGTCTTCCTCGCCACCCTCCAACGGAAGCAGGATAGCATACTCTGAACCGTCTATTTCAATTATGTCAATAACTGAAAAGTCGTGTTCATTACCCTCTTCATCTGTCAGTGTGAGAACTTCATCCTCCTGAGTCACATTATCACCTCTTTTATTTATTCAAGTATATGTATATTATATTACAAAATTATGGTTGTCAATAAGACATCCATCAACTATAATACCCAAAATTGCCTTTTTTATTCCTTTCCTTGGCTATTCAGGAATCCCTGCAAAATCATAACTGCTGCCATCTTATCTATTACATTTTTTCGCTTTTTCCGGCTCACATCAGCCTCAATCAGGGTCCGTTGAGCTGCAACAGTTGTCAACCGCTCATCCCACATTACAACAGGAAGAGACAGCTTTCCTTGAAAATCTTTAACAAATTCCTGCACTGCTTCTGACTGCGGTCCTAAGGTACCATTCATATTTTTAGGTAATCCAATAACAGCTTTATGGACCTCATATTCTCGAATGATTTCCGCCAGCCTGTTTAGGTCATTAGCCAACCCTCTGCGTCTAATGACCTCCAGCCCCTGGGCAGTCCATCCGAGGGGGTCACTTAAGGCTACTCCAATAGTTTTGCTGCCGACATCCAAACCAATAATTCGCAACTTTTCTCCTCCAGGCTAAGACTAAATAATCTAAACAACTTTAATGCAAAACTCTTTACATACCGGGCCGCAATAGCCACAAAGCCTGCAGGCCTGCCGGTCTACCTGGGCTTTGCCGTCAATGAGACTAATCGCCTTGGCCGAACAGCGTTCAACACATTCCCCACAGCCCTGGCACCATGAATCAATATGCAGAACACGGGGGATAGCTCTGACCTTGTCCCTTGTCTCTGTAGAAACTTGCTTCCCTTCAAACAAATTGATATTCATATCAACTTCAGCCATTGTTTTCATACCAACTGCGATAGCATCCAGGTCGTTATTTCCAAGCACAAAAGAAAATGCTTCTTCTGTCTTTCTCAACAGATTCCCGCCACCTAGGGGTTTCATGCTGTAAATACCCTTCCCTGCCCTGGCTGCTTCACTAATAGCAGCTGTCATCTCAGCGGTGCCGCCGTCATTGATGCCCACTCCACTGATATTATATAACGGATGAATCACATCTATTTCCGGAATCTCTGCTGCTGCTCTGACTCCGGCTACAGTATGGGTGGAAATTCCGGCTGCTTTGATAATTCCCCGATCCTTACATTTCAGTAGATACTCATAAGCCTCCCAATGTCCTTTAATAGTGAGAGCAGATTCTTGTTCATGGAGCATGAAAATATCTATAACATCCCTGTCCAGTTCCCTTCTGGCCTCTTCTAAACTTGCCGCCATCATTTCCGCCGAGTAATCATATGATTTAGAAGAAATATAAACCTCATCCCGGTACCCTTTCAGTGCTCGGCGGATATAAGGATAAGTCTGATAAAACTGGGCAGTATCCATAAAATTAATTCCGCGTTCCAAGGCATACCTAATCACCTGAGCCCCCTCATCGACGGAAAGATTAGCCTGCAGCGGCCCGATTGTCAAAACTCCAAAGCACATCCGGGAAACCTTAATACCCGTTGCACCCAACTGCCTGTATTCCATAAACCCACCTTTTACCCTATGACCCGGGGAACGACGCTAGCCGCCGCTTTTCACCGGACCAGTGAACTCGTTCAACTAAAGTTGAACATCGAGATTGGGGCGGGGGAGTCAACCCCCACTGTAGCGGAGTACGGGGAACCACTCCCACTATTAGAAGTGGGAGTCTTACGATAGGAATGAACTGAGGGCGGCTGGGCCGCCCTTGTAGTTCTATTTCTGCAAATACTGTTTTACCAGTTCTTCGATAATTTCATCCCGCTCAATCTTTCTGATCATACTTCTGGCATTATTATGGCTTGTTATGTAGGCGGGATCTCCCGATAACAGGTAGCCCACAATCTGGTTAATAGGATTGTAACCCTTTTCCTTCAATGCTTCAAATACTGTAAAAAGTGTACGCTTAACTTCATTTAAATCATCGGCACTTACTTTAAACATCATGGTCTCTTCAAAATTCCTGGTCATATCGGTTTCCCCCCCTGCCAATTGATAGTACTAGTATTCTCCAAAACTTCCCTTTATCCTCTTACATGAGGAAAAATTTCTCCACCTGAAGTAAGTTTCACTTTACCCTGTGGCACAGTCAATTATTGACTCTAACTACCGGTGCCGGGTATTTTGTTGTAGAATTATATTACCAGTTATGCTACAATGGTAATAGACGGAAAATTTGTTAGTGTTTCTGCGACCTGAAAAATCAAACTGATCAGTAAGGCTCTGGTGTAACAAGTTTCAATGCTTTGCCCCTTAATTATTTCCTCAGTATCACTAAATAATACGAATCAGTTCCATGTTTGTCTTAATTTTTTAAGAGGAAAAGGGTTTGGCACAGAACTGCGGGTGACCGGTTGCATCGTCTCAGAGACTCTCAATAACTTAATTATCAGCGGGAACGCCCTCATCATCGTGTCAAGCCCCATTACAGGTTTTTAAAACCATTTGAGGAGGGGTTATGATGGCACATGGATTTTGCAGCGCGATAGGTTACTTTTTCGGTCGGTTAAACAGCCCTAGTGAATTAACAATTGCATTTTTAGGTGAGAACGAAGATTTGGTTTTTGGTTTGGCTTCCATCTTAGATGAAATAGGCCCGGAAAATCTAAAAGTAAAATGCTGTACCTTACCAAATGGTCTTGCCGAAATCACTGTTTTTGACAAGCGAGACCCGGATAACTTCTCTGATTCCCGCAAACGCCCATTAGAGCATATTGCCAGGTTTATCAATGATTTGCAGGAAGACAAAAAATTCATCATCACCGTAGGAGACCTTAATTTGAATATGAATTATCAGGTTCTCAGGATGGAGTTGGATGATGTGGAGTTGGTAACCGAATATCTACACTAACGCCAAGGGGCTGAGACGAAGTTAAAGAATAAACTTCGTCTCAGCCCCTTTAAGTTTTAAGGGTGCATGCCGGTAAAAATGCCTTCTGGACTGCGTTGCGCGCCGCGGCGCAATCCTCAACGTATAACAAGTACGCCTCCGGTTGCGCCGCGACGTGCGCCTTGCCAGAAGGCATTTTTACACCCCCGGGGCGGGGGCCGGGACCAGTAGCATCCTTACATTTAGGAAACAAAATCAGCTGGCGCGATTTTGCTGGGGAGGTTTCGCCTAACAGTACGCGTCCTGCTCAGCAGTTGCCGCACATGCGGCTTTCGGATGAGGTTATCCATGGATCAAGGTTCCTGGGTGCGGTTGCACTGCGACGCATTTGCCAGGATAGCAAGGTGTCGCGGGTGCTATGGACGGCGCAGGAGCGACGGTGCCTTGCCAGAATGCGTTTTTATACCCGCGGGACGGGGCTAGGGACCAATGGTTGCTTAGTACTAGGTTTTGAGGAGCGGAGTTGATTGCGTCTTCAAATCTCATACTCAATAGAATTTTCCTTCTGGAGGCTGAATTCCATAAAAATCTGGTCCCGGAGTTTGATGAAATCCCAGTGGTTGCGGCTGCGGGGACGTCCTAACTCTATGTTTATAATATTGCTGATTTTCCCTGGGTGGGGTGTCATCACCACTACCTTATCAGCCAGGTAAACTGCCTCGTCAATGTCATGGGTTACAAATACAACAGTCTTATGCTTTTCCAGCCAGATTCGTTCAATTTCATCCTGCATTTTGATTCTGGTTATGGCATCTAAAGCTGCAAAGGGCTCATCCATAAAAATTATATCAGGGTCTACAGCCAGGGCCCTGGCTAATGCAACTCGCTGCTGCATGCCTCCGGAAAGCTCAGCCGGGTGGTGATTGATGAAATTCTCCAGCCCAACCATGCGTATATATTCCATCGCTCTGTGGTGACGCTCATCTGCAGGTATGCCGGCAACTTCGAGACCATATTCTATATTTTTCAATACATCCCGCCACGGGAAAAGTCCGTAGTTCTGAAAAAGGGTGATATGTTTAGGATGAGGCCCCAGAACCTGCCGCCCGTCAATAATAACTTGGCCCGTGGAAGGCTTTTCAAACCCGGCCAGTAAGTTTAAAAGGGTTGTTTTACCACAGCCGCTGGGCCCTAAAAGGCAGATAAACTCACCTTGATAAATATTTAAATTAACTTCATTTAAGACCCTTTGGGCAGCCTTTTTTTTGTTTTGAAAAGCTTTCGTTACACCCTTGACCTCAATTTTTAATTCCTTCTTCACAATTATTCACCTACTCGCTTCTAGCAGTTACATAACCCCATTTTCCCCTCACCCATTTTTCAAACAAAGTAATCAGGCGGTCAAATAACAGTCCGATAACGCCTATCATTAACATGCTGGCGATAACCATGTCATAACGCAAACTGTTTCTACCATCAATGATTAAGTAACCCAAGCCTGACTGTACTCCCAACATCTCACCTACCACCAGGAAAACCCATCCGGTACCGAGGGCAAGATGCAAGCCTACTGTAATATTCGGGAAAGCAGCCGGAACAATCACCTTTCTAAGGACATTTAATTCTCCGGTGTTAAAGTTGCGGGCTACTTTTAAGTATACAGGGTCAACATTTCGTACAGCTGAAATGGTCGTTAACAAGATGGGGAAAAACGCCGCAATAAATATGATCACCATTGTTGGCAGATTTCCGATGCCAAACCATAAAACCATTAAGGGCAGCCAGGCTACCGGTGAGATCGGCCTGATAATATGAGCCAGGGGTTCAAAAGCCAGCCATAACCGGGCGTAGCGTCCAAAGATTAAGCCCAGCGGTATTGCAAGCAGAGCCGCTGCCAGATAAGCACCAAGAAATCTTAACAGGCTTACACTGATATGTACATGTAGAATGTCCTTCATTTCCCAAAAGCTTATCACAACAGCCCAGGGCTTTGGCAATAAATCCGCAGGAAATAACCCGGACATCCAATTCCACAAAACCATCAGAAAAGCAATAGTTATCAAAGGAAAAAATATTTTTTCCGCTTGTCTGTTCATAATTATCACAGCACCTTACTTGTTCTCAAAAAACTGAGTATTGTTCAGCTTCTTTATATCAGGGGCCTTTTCCAGTAAATTCATTTCCATTAAATAATTAGCAACTTTACTTAATTCGTCGTCTTTAGGCACTAGGTCACTGTAGGTAGTTAACTTTAATGACTCCCGCCAGTTCTCTGCTTTAATATTGGTATATTTTTGGGCTATTTTTACGGCCTCTTCCCTGTCCTGATCAGCAAATTTACCTGCCGCCGCTAGACTGCCTACCAACTCCTGCACGGCAGTCCCGTTTTGTTCAATTGCCTTAGAATTTACAACCAGACCGCAGCAAATCCAGTTTGGCCAGATATCACCGGCTGTTTTCAACACCCTGGCTTTTCCGTTCAAAATTGACTGGGTGCCAAAGGGCTCGGCCACAATGTAAGCAGCCACTTCTCCGGTGGCTAATGCTGCGGGCATATCAGGAGGAGCCATTTCCCTCACAGTTACGTCACTGTATTTTAAACCGGCATCTGTTAAAGCTTTGCTCAACAAAATGTTATGTCCTGACATCCGGTGCGGGATGGCCACAGTCTTGCCTTTCAGGTCGGCCACCGTTTTTACATCAGGGACAGCGACCAATGCGTCTCCATTTCTATGGCTCAGAGCCACCAGCTGTTGATCCAGGCCTTTGCTCTCCGCCACCATAGCTAATTCAATCATGGTCACTGCACCGTCAATGGCACCGGAGTTTAATGCTTCTGTCAATTCCGGCCAAGAAGCAAATTTCTGCAATTTTAGATCAAGATTTTTAAATTTGTCCTTATTTTGTAACACCGGGGGGATATTTAATTCCCGGCAAACCTCTTTTAACCCGTCTGAAGCTAATTCGCCAGCCTCGGGTGCGCATAATCCGGCATTTAATAAAGCATGAGAACAGCAACCGGTGGTAGTAACCAGAATCCCGGCTTCTACTAATTTTTTAACAATAGTTACGTGGTTGTTCTCATACGGCACTTTCGGGTTATTGCAGCCCACAACGGTAGCTATCCCTCTTATCTGACCGGACTTTACTAAATTTAACAGTTTGTCGGCACCGCCGAAAACTTCGATGATAGCTTCATAACTCCAGCCTCCTACAGCCTTGGCAGTGTATTGAGGGATTTTAACTTTGTTATTATCCCTTCCGGCAAAGGCCTTGATGGCTCTCTGCAGCACCTCCAGGGCATCTTCTTCCAGAGTTTCGGGCTTTTCGGGATCAAAAGAAATGTGGGTGGCATTGGGGAAACGGTTGGAATTACAGGTCGTGATTAATTCTGTGCTGAAACAATCCGCCACGACCTGGAGGCCGGGAATTACGCACTGCATATCTATGACCACGGCGTCCACTGCCCCGGTGCCAATGGCCAGTTCCTGGCCCAGGATATTGGTGACGGTAGGGATACCATATCTGGCCAGCAATTCATCACCGGTGCAGCATAAGCCGGCAACCACTATTCCTTGGGCTCCGACTTCCTGAACCAGTTTTTCCACCTCAGGAGTGCGGAGCTTTTGCAGTATTTTCTCAGCCATCACAGGTGAGTGCCCATGCAGCAAAATATTAACATGGTCTATTTTCAGAACCCCATAATTGACCTCAGCAGCCTTGGGTCTAGGTATGCCAAACAAAATTTCTGTAGCCATGGAAGACCCAAAAAGGGTGCTGTAACAGTAAGCTAAAGCAGATCTTAATTCCTGGGCGGCCAGGGCCGTCCAGTCACTGCAGGCCCCCAGGGTAGTCATATGTAAGGTTTCCATTATTTCGTAGGCTGCAGACCGGGGAATCACACCAAGGTTCAGCCAAACTTCTTTTCTTTCTTCCGGCGCATAAGCCTCTAACATCTTGATGGGTTCGTAGTGCATGCGGCTCATGTCGTCCAATAAGAGCAAGGCCACTTCTTTTGCTAATTGTTTTATATCTTTGTTGTCTTTATTTAGTTTGAATTTATCGGCCAGTTCAATGACTCTTTGCTCGCCTAAAATCGGGAAATCAATTTTCCCATCGGCCACACCTATGATAGTCATAATAACTTCATGGGCATGCCGGCCATGACCGGCCAGACCGGCCACCAAGGCCCGGACGATATTGCTCATGACAACGGTGTTCTGGTCTTTACCGCAGATACCCCGGGGGTTTTTCTTACTTATCCGGCAGGGACCCCATTGACACATCCGGCAGCAGGTACCGCTCAGTCCGAAACCGCATTGAGGCTGCTGAGCTTCAAACCTGTCAAGGAAAGTTTCGATGCCCTCCCGGTCCAAATGCCTGATTAATTCTTTGGTGGCGGGGTTGGGGGTTAACTTTAAAACATCCTCTTTACCAGGTACTTCTATGTTCATTTTAGGGTATAAATATTTCATGCATACATCACTCCTTAATAGTCGAGAACAAAGAGGTTGACAAATATCTTTCACCAGTATCGGGTAAAACGACCACTATATTTTTTCCGGCGTTTTCTTTTCTGGCAGCTGTTTGTATAGCCGCAAAAACTGCTGCCCCGGACGAGATGCCGCACAATACCCCTTCTTCCCTGGCCAGTCTCCGACCGGTGTCAAGAGCGTCATCATCTTTGACGGGGATTATTTCGTCGATTAAATCGACATCTAACACCTCAGGAATAAACCCCGCTCCCAGGCCCTGAATTTTATGGGGTCCAGGCATGTCACCTGATATCACCGCTGAAGTCTTAGGTTCTACAGCTATGATTTGGATCTTGGGGTTATATTTTTTTAGTAACTCTCCCACTCCGGTCAAAGTTCCGCCTGTGCCAACCCCGGCCACAAAGATATCCACCTGACCGTCGGTATCCTGCCAGATTTCTTCAGCAGTGGTTATTCTATGTATGGCCGGATTGGCCCTGTTGGCAAATTGCTGTGGCACAAAGGCATTTGCATATTCTTCAGCCAACGCCTGGGCTTTTCTGATCGCGCCTTTCATTCCTGCAGCACCTGGTGTTAAAACCAGCTCTGCGCCATAGGCCCTGAGTAAATTTCGCCTCTCCAGACTCATCGTCTCCGGCATGGTTAAGATCAGCCGGTAGCCCTTGGCAGCAGCTGCCAGAGCCAGGCCTATCCCTGTATTACCACTGGTGGGCTCAATTATGACAGTATCCTGGTTGATTAATCCCTGTTTCTCGGCCTCTGCAATCATATTTAAACCGATACGATCCTTCACACTGCCTCCCGGGTTAAAGGATTCTAATTTGGCAATCACTTTCGCTTCCAAACCTGCTGTAAGCCGGTTCAGACGCAAAAGCGGTGTTTTTCCAATCAGTTCAGTCACACTGTTGGCTATCTTGGTCATCTTTAATCCCTCCCTATACTCGGCATAATTTAATTCCGACTTTTTCGATTGGAATACATTGTTTTAATGAACTTATTTTAATATAGAGAATCAAGGATTGTCAACCAAAAATTTCAATTATTTAAATTTCAATCATTTTACCGTAAGATAAAAACTTTACTACTATAGGCATTTAAAACCTGACGGTTTTTATAGAATGATTGATATAATAAAAAACCCCAGTGCCATAATAAATTGGGAGGACAACTGGGATTTCAATCTATTTTGTACATACTTCTGCGGGTTTGCCAAATGGTTCCTAAAATTTAGGATTTCAATCACGACTTTTAACTCTCTCAATGATTCGATTTACGAAGTTAAAATAATCATTTTTTAGGCAGAGGTTTTTCTATACTGAATTTTTCTCGGAGGTCCTTTTTATTAAATTTCCCGACGCTTGTTTTAGGAAC
The DNA here is from genome assembly GCA_032027005.1 of Thermincola sp. Lineage (GTDB taxonomy): Bacteria > Bacillota > Thermincolia > Thermincolales > UBA2595 > JAVSMW01. The sequence continues at coordinate 92,959 of JAVSMW010000004.1, forward strand.
TTCTTCTATAAAAACAACCCTCTCGGGCAGCCACCATTTGGATACTTTGTCTTTGAGAAAATTAATAATATCTTCTGCGCTGACCTTGTCTTGCTCATTCTCTTTTAATACCACACAGGCCATTGGCCTTTCCTGCCACTTTTCATCAGGAACAGCTATAACGGCTGCTTCCACCACCGCCGGATGAGCCATAATATTGTTTTCCAGGTCTACTGATGATATCCACTCACCACCACTTTTTATGAGATCTTTTCCTCTGTCCTGTACCAATATATATCCTTCTTCGTCTATTGTGACAATATCATTAGTGTGGTACCATCCATCCTTGAATGACTCTGCACTTTTCGCAGGGTCATTATAGTATGCCGAAGCAACCCATGGTCCCCTTAGCAGAAGTTCACCCATTTCTTTTCCGTTCCGGCTGACGTCTTCGCCTTTTTCGTTAACTATTCTTGCTTCCAATCCCGGCAGCAAACGTCCCTGTTTAGCCTTCCATGTATACTTTTGGTCCTCTTCCCAATCATCCATGTAGCTCTTTAAGGGGCCCGTAAGTACCACAGGAGATGCTTCAGTCATTCCGTATGTTGCGAGGATTTTTACACCATATTTTTTATCAAAGTTCTCAACAAGTTTTTTTGATAAAGCTGCTCCACCGTTGCACAAATACCGAAGGCTGCTCAAGTCATAGCGCGCCCCACTTTCCAAATGCTGAAGAATATTAATCCAAATAGTAGGGACACCGGGTATGAGGGTGACTTTTTCTTGCTCAATTAGGCCGCAAAGAGACTCGGGGTTGAGTCTCCTTCCTGGCAACACAAGATTTGAACCCATAAATGGAGCTGCAAAAGGGAGCCCCCACGAAAACACATGAAACATCTGAACAGCCGGCAGGATTACATCCCGTTCTGAAATTCCGATCGCATCAGGAAGGCAAAGTGTTAAGGCATGGAGGTAAATGGAACGTTGAGTGTAAACCACACCTTTTGGCAAGCCTGTAGTCGCCGAGGTATAAGCCATAGCTGCCGGTTGGTTTTCGTCCAGTTCCGGAAAAGAGAAGAACGTCGGAGCTTCTTGTAATAATTTTTCATAATGGAAAACTGGATAAAGGGTTGTTTCAGGAAGTTCTTCCTTATCAGTCAAAATTACATACTTTTCCACAGTATCAAGTTTATCCGCTATTTCCTCTATCTGAGGTATTAAATCCTCATCAATAAAGATTATTTTATCCTCAGCATGGTTAATGATATGGGTAAGATGGTCGGCAAAAAGTCTAATATTCAGTGTATGTAATACCGCCCCGCTGCAGGTTATGGCGTAGTAAAGCTCCAAGTGGCGATGTGTATTCCAGGCAAATGTCCCTGCTTTATCACCCTGTTTTATTCCTAAACTCTGTAATACATTGGCCAATTTACATACTCTTGCGTAAAATTGTGCGTACGTGTAACGGAAATCTTTATCCAAGCATTTTGAAAATATCTCCTTTTTGGGGAACAAATTGTGCGATCTGTTTAGAATTGTTTTTATTAATAGCGGATAATTCATCATAAGTTTAAGTCCTCCTTTTAGGTCGTAAATAATATCATCTAAGCACAGCCAAAACTACAATTCGGAAAGTGGCACTCTCTACAGCCACGACACAGGCCGCCCACACTTAAGGCGGCAATTTGTTTTGCAGTAATTATTTCCCGGGCTAATATTCTAGGAAGGATTATATCAAATACAGTGGCAGGAGCGTGCATAACACAACCTGGCAAACCTAAAATAGGAGTTTCCCCTAGGTAAGCAAGCATAAACATAGCCCCGGGAAATACCGGTGTGCCATAACTAACTACCCTGGCTCCGGTAGCTTTAATAGCCCCCGGAGTAGTGTCATCTGGATCAACTGACATTCCCCCGGTAACCATTACTAGTTCGATACCACTTGCTGCCTGCTCCAATATTTCTCTGGTAATTTCTTCGGGTGAGTCGGGAAGATACGCCTGTTTTTCAAGCTTTACATCCAGGGCCTTTAACTTTTCGTAAATCCTAGGTCCAAACCGGTCTTGAATCCGCCCATAAAACACTTCATTTCCGGTGACAATCATACCTGCTTTTTTGATAGTAAAAGGTTTAACCTCCATAATCCAATCTTCAGCGGCTGCAATTTTTTCCGCACTAGCTATCTTATCTTCACTCACCGCCAGTGGAATTACCCGCATTCCTGCTACCTTTTCCCTTTCGACCACGTGAGAAAAATCGGGGAGAGTAGAAACTGCAATTTCACCCAGTGAATTTAACTCGATAATAATTGGGCTATTAATTCTAAGTAAGCCATTTTCTTTAGCTAACAATTCCACTTTTCCTTCCTTCGGACCATTTTCTATAAAATTACCGCGATGAATCGATTGCGCCAGCCTCTTTCCTGCTTCGTCCTCATGTACCAATTCGGTATTATCGTCCCATACGTAAATATGTTCTTTACCCATTGCCAGAAGTTCAGGAATATCACTTGTGCGCACTATATGACCTTTTTTAAAGGTAACCCCTTTATACTCTCCCGGAACAATCTTAGTCATGTCATGGGAGATAATCATACCTACTGCTTCCTCTACTTTGACTTTTTTCATTTTCTTTTACCTCCTATGGGTTCTAATAATGCTTGCATAATGCCCCCGCAGGCCATACCTTCGTCTGCGGCTGCCTCAGCGGTCATATCAAGACGGTAGATTATAGCTTTGTCATGATCAAATACGTTTAAAGCCTCCCTTTTAACTTCAGCTTCACCGCATCCGCCTCCAATTGTGCCTACCACTCTGCCATCCGGATATATCAGCATACGAGCCCCCGTTTTTCTGGGACTTGACCCTTTTGTATTAACAATAGTTACCAGAACCGCTCTTTCGCCGCTGAGTTCAATAGCGTAAAGCCCTTCTAAAACTTCTCTATCTGTTTCTTCTGCCGGGAAGAGCGTTCTTTTAACCTGAATTATTTCAGCCATAATACTCACGGCGATTTCAGCCGGCGTGTTAGCATTAATATTGATTCCTATTGGTGAATGAAGGTTGTTCAATTGTTCATCCGTTATCCCCATTTCCTGGAAATTACGTTTTAATATACGAACCCTTCTTTTACTTCCCACCATACCGATATAGGCCAGCCGTTTTTTTAGCAAAAATTCTAAACATTGCTGATCATAGCGATGACCTCGGGTTGCTGCAACTACAAAACTACTGGGATTAAAATTGATGCGGGACAAAGCTGGGATAAAGTCATCGCAAATTATCTGTTCAGCCTTAGGAAATCGCTGGCGATTGGCAAATTCAGGCCGATCCTCGAGCACCACTACGGATATATCCACCAATGCAGCAATTTCGGCCAGTGCCGAGGATATATGACCACCACCTAATAAATAAAGCTTAACCGGGGGGTGAAAAGCTTCTGCTTTTTGCCAATCTCCCGACTGATCCCATTTCCAAATCAGCCTCTTTGTATCCCAAGCCTCAGAAACTAAAGCCGGCAAATCTTCTTGTTCAGGATAAAAGATTCTGTATTTCACTTTCCCCCCCTCACCTTCACTTAGCAGCAATAAGGATTTAGGCTCTTTCAATCTCTCGAAAAGCTCACGATATATACCCACTATACAACCCTCCCGCTATTCAAACCGCGTATGATCGCTTCCAACACCCCCCCCGCTACCGCAAGTGCTTTATCCGAAATAGTAAAACAATGTTCTCTTTCTCCCCTTGGATCAATATCGCCTACTTTCATGCCTTTACAGACTTCCAGCCCCGGATATAATAAGCCACGGACGATCCCGGAAATTCGACTTGGTACAATGGTTTCTCCTACCGTGGCTAAAACCTCACCTTTTTGTACCCTGTCTCCTATTGTTACTAGAGGCACCCAAATTCCGTTTTCAGGAGCCCTGATTAATCTTTCTTCTGTATAGCCCCCTACCTCTCCGGGTACCCCTGTATCAGGCATAGCTGACCCCTGCCAGATCACTCGGCCCAGGTAATGTCCACGCATGGTTTCAACCACTGCGTCCACATCAGCTCCAGCCTCAAATCCAGGTCCCAAACCGATAACCATAGCAGCATGATTTCTCAGTGTTCCAAGATTTTTTTTAGCCATAATTGCATCTACCAGAACTTGAGGCTTTAAAAATTCAATACACAGGGCAGAAGGATCAATTAGCAATGGTATTTGGTTTTGTTTAAGGATTTTATCTACCTCTTCCGGCGTATTAACCCTGTATGCCGTGAGTCCTTCCACCGTGGTTTTTCCGGTAAAAACAGCGGTGGCAAATGAAGCTGTACGTCTCACAACCAGTGGTTTATCAACTTCCAACATAACTACCGGAAACCGGGCCTGACAAAGACGGTAGGCAATACCGGAAGCTAAATCACCAGCTCCTCTGATTAATACTAATGGTTGCTCAATTCCAGATAGGAACATTTTAGTTACCTCCTAGAAAGGTCTCTGTTTTATTGGATATTGCGTATTTTTTTAATCCAAGCAGTAATTTATGACCCCTTAGGGCAAAAAACACTTTTTCCGAATTATCCAGGGAATCCAAAGAAACCCCTAAAAAATCTTCTGCCTTCTTAAGCCGGTAGCTCATAGTGTTGGGATGGATATAAAGTTTCTCAGCTGCCCGTTGAATTTGTTTATCTGTTTCCATAAATCCAAATAAAGTTTCAATCAACACATTAGAACGATCATAAGCAAGCAGCTTTGCCAATTGGCTCTGTACCAGGTTTTCCAACCAATTTAACCCTTCTTTTTTATAAATCTTATAAATAAGGACATATATATTTAAATCACCGATACTAAATAGTTCCCCACGTCGATCTAATATTTGAGCAAGCTCTATCCAGTCAGCCGCTTCTAAGAATGCACTCCGAAAATCACTTATTCCCTTTAACAAACCGCAATTTACAATTGTAACTTCCTTTTTTTGATTAACCGGATTTAGACAATGCCGAATCGCAGTTACTAATCCGTTAAGAAGGTGCCCCTCCAAAGGAGTACTGCCCTGCCGCACCAATATCACGACTACCCTTTCGTCCCAGGTTAGTAAAGATGAACCAAAATAACTGTCTAAATAATCTTTTAAAGACTTAATTGCTTGTAATTTAAGTAGTTTTTGCCCGGAAGATTTTTCGATCTGGGAATTGTCCAAGTCAATTACCATTGAATAAAAGGACTTCTGTAGATCAAAACCTAAATATGCTCCTTGTTTAATAATTTCTTTGTTTGATTTTTCCTGATCACATAAATTAGCTAAAAATCCGCACCCCATTTGTTGTTCTATTTCAAATTTACTTTTTTCTTTTGCCAACGCTGCAGCCATAATCGTTGCCGCTTTGTCGAGCACCATCCAGTCCACTTCACATATTCTCTGTTCGGCTGCAACTATAGATATATAACCCCAAACCTCATTTTCCAGAATGATGGGACCTACCAAATGGTCATGGTGATAGCCTTTACTGGAATTAGCACACAGCAAAATAGGTTGCTGCTGTTCTAATAATATCCTTTTGTCCCCTGTAAAGTCTGGATGTTTACTAAAAGGAGCATCATTGATCAGAGAATCACTTTTCCAGGACAAAACGCCCATCCTATCCTCCACTAGAATAGGATTTTGCAAAAGACCGGCTACACTGTCAACAATTTCATCAATGGACTGCCTGCTTAATAAAATACGAGAAAGTTCTCTTAATAGCTTTTGCGAACGTTTTAAAAGTTGGTTTTGGCTTTCAACCTGCCGGTGCATCCGCTGTTCATCGTATAGCTTTTGTTCATATTCGTCGAAAAGACTGGCATGATTAATAATAACTGCCGAAAAATTGGCGAATGACTGTAGAATTTCAATATCTTCCGAATTAAAGGCATTTACACTGGAAGAATATACGGCAATCATGCCCAGGACAGTATCATTAAATAGTATAGGAACTGCCAAAATAGACCTATAACCTAGCTGGGCTGTCAAATCCCGCCAGGGGGCAAAATCAAGGTCGATTTGTGTGTCCGGAATCAATTGGGGGCTTTTTGTTTTGATAGCTTTGCCAGAGGGGCCTTTAGCAGTAATTGAATCATCGATGGTTACACTAATTCTATTTAAGTATTCTAAATCAAGGCCGACAAAAGCATCAGGACTTAAAAACATAGTTTCTTTCTTGACCAGACTAAGCCAAGCATATTTGGCATTTACTGTCTCAGCTGCTAATTTCACTATCTCCGTTAAGGCCTTCGGTTGGTTTAAATTTGTGGATACCTTTTGTACTGCGCCCTGCAGAGATATTAACCTGTGATGGGTTGAGGTATGTTTCTTATGTACTTTATGAAATCTTACGTAATTTCCCAACAAGTCTCCCAAGTATTTTATTCCCATCAGAAAACTAGGAGAGGAAATAGGCAGTTCCTTTGAGCTAAGGTATAAGAAAACAACCCCGTAGAACTCCCTAAAACAGGTAATCGGAATAGTTAATACCCCGGTTTTTCCCAGCCCATTATTTAGCAAATAAGCCTCTTTGACAGTTTTTGCCCTTTCAAGAAGTTCATAGCGGATTGCATTAATCTCCGGTGGAATAATATATTCCTCCGGTTCCGCTGTTTCTAACAGACAATCTTCGTTTGCCAAATACAGCATGGCTTCAGCCCGTTCAAAGAGTTCCGTGCCAGTAAACTCTTGCAAACAAAGCCTAACGCATTCTACCGGCCTATTGAGATTATCTGCTTCGTCCAGAATGATTTTCAATTTATTGATTAGTTCATTGATTTTCAAAACCAGGTTGTGCTCAGCTGAACTGGTAGGGCTAGCTACAGAGTCCTGGATGTTTCGGTTGGCAACCTGCCTGTGAAAAGCCTCCATAGTTATGACCTGTTCCTTGTTTTTGCCCATAACCAAACCCCCTAACGTTGAATTAATGATTATTAAGTAAGGGGGAACTGGGTTTACCGGTGAACCGATACACCCAGTTCCTACATGGGGTTAAACTGGATTTAGCTGTTCTTTGAGCGGATGGCTTTTAAGATTTTTTCCGGGGTCATTGGCAATTCGGTGATGGGTACTCCAATTGCATCATGGATGGCATTGGCAATGCAGGCAGCAACATTTGTTAACGCACTTTCTCCGATTCCTTTTTGCCCATCTCCGGTTTCCGGATCAAGTGTTTCTATTTCGAAAATTTTATCAAGATTTGGCATATCCAAAGCTGTCGGCATAAGGTAGGTCGTAAATGAGGGGTTAACCAGATGCCCCTTTTCATCATAAACCATGTCTTCATACATGGCATAACCAAGTCCCTGAGCAAAACCTCCGTGTAGCTGCCCCTTGACAAACGCCGGATTGAGTGCTTTACCCACATCTTCTGAGATTGCATAGTCGAGGATTTTAACTAGTCCGGTGCCTGGGTCTACTTCTACAACAGCCATGTGACAAGAATTGCAGTAGGCAATTGTAAAGTGTCCTTGTCCTTCGCTATCAATTAATTGGGTTGGTGAATCAAATGTAGCACTGGCCATCAGCTGCCCTGCCACCATACCGGGTGGTAACTTACTCCGGGTATAGCAAGCTGCTCCTGCAACTTCGGCCACATTAACTGATTTTTGGGGTACCCCTTTAACAAATACCTTGTCTTCTTTAATATCTAAGTCGCCGGGGGCGGCCTCCAACCATTGAGCCGCAATCTTAAAGATTTTTTCCTTAAGCTCTTTTGATGCCTTTTTAGTCGCTGTGCCCGCAATAGTAGCAGTACGGGAACCCCATGTTCCCAGGCCGTGTGGTGTAACATCTGTATCATGGGTAACAACATTGATTTTTTCCATACTGATTCCTAATTCATGTGCACATATCTGGGCCAGCATTGTTTTATGCCCTTGACCGGCATCACAGGCATCAGTTAAAATAGTTACGCTTCCGTCATCTTCTAATTTAATAATCGACCCGGAGGTATCAGCATCTAAAACCGGATTCCAACGGCAGCTACTCCATTCAATCATATTGGAAATGCCCACTCCAATAAAAGGTTTTCCCTGGTTTTTTATTAAATCAGGTTTAATAGCCTGAACTACATTTTTCATGCAGTCTTCTATGGCTAAGGTATTAAACTTAAGACCGTTACAGGTGGTATAGGGCAGGTCACTGTTGCGAACAATATTAGCTTCTCTGATTGCCAGCTTGCTAATTCCCAATTCCTTGGCAACTATATCCAACATCTGTTCCCTGGCGAAAGTAGCTTGGGGATTACCAAATCCCCGGTACGCGCCCGAAGGTTGTTTGTTGGTATAGACAACATAGCCATCACACCACATATTTTGGGTCTTGTAGGGACCAACGGTCATACCAAACGATAGCTTGATTACCCCAGGCCCAAAGCTGGAATAAGCCCCGCTATCCTGAAACACCTTTTCCTTCCAGGCGGTAATTCTTCCGTCCTTTTTCACACCCACCTCTACATAGCGAATTTGCGGGTGGCGTGAGCGGGTAGCTAAAAACTCTTCCTCCCGGCTGAGTGTTATTCTTACCGGGCGCCCGGTTCGCATTGAGAGTACAGCGCTGCAAATGTCTTCAGAGCAAACATCAATTTTTTGTCCAAACCCTCCCCCTACATAGGGAGCTTTCACTGTAACCTTGCTCTGAGGCAGGCCTAAGATAGATGCAACTAAGGTTCGCAATATATGTGTATTTTGGGTCGAATTGTATAGTGTGAGATGTCCCTTCGATTCATCGTAGATGGCGAGTGAGCCGTGGGTTTCCATTGGACTGGCATTAGGCTTTGATACCGCAAACCGCTGCTTAAATACAAAATCCGCCTCAGCAAATCCTTTTTCAATATCACCTGCCCGCACCTTAGCGTATGTATGGACATTACCCTCCACACCGGGTAAATTTTCATGAAGCACCGGCGCACCCGGCTTGGTACCTTCCTCGGCGTCAATAACCACAGGCAGAACTTCATATTCTACTTCAATCAGCTCAAGGGCATCTTCAGCGATTAACTCACTCTCGGCCGCTACTACAGCAACTTCATCACCTTCAAATCTCACCTTATCTATTGCCAGCGCAAATTCATCGGCTATCCCCGCTTGACCGTATGCTGTAGTTACACCCACCAAATCCTGGCCTGTCAGTACTTGTACAACGCCTGGAAGCATTCTTGCTTTGGAAGTATCAATGCTTTTAATCCTGGCATGAGCATGAGGGCTGCGGAGAATTCTACCGTACAGCATTTTCGGCAATTTAATATCCGCCAAAAACTGTGCTTTTCCAGTCGCCTGGTATTTAGCATCCACCTTAACTACACTTTGACCGATCATCGAATCACAACTCCTTTCCTTTTATTGAACTTTACCCCATTTTGGCTGCTTCCTGCACTGCTTTAACAATATTGACATAACCAGTACAGCGGCAGAGGTTTCCAGCCATTCCTTGACGGATCTCTTCTTCACTGGGACTAGCATTCTCATCTAACAGAGCTTTCGCCGACAAGATCATCCCTGGTGTGCAGAAACCGCATTGAATAGCATGGTTATTCACGAAGGCTTGTTGCAGGGGATGTAAACCACCTGGTCCGGTTAACCCTTCAATAGTTGTGATTTCGCCCCCGTCGACATCAACAGCCAAGAGCATACAGGAAGAAACAGGTTTGCCGTTCAATAAAACTGTACAGGCTCCACAATCCCCAGTATCGCAACCTTTTTTTGTTCCTGTTAAACCTATTTTTTCCCTGATAACGTCTACCAATGTCTCACGGGGTTCAACCTCTAGTTCGTGAGTTTCTCCGTTAACGGTCAAGAGGATTTGTTTTTTCACAGTGATTACCTCCCTAATATAGTAGAACTATGTATCGTTAAGAAATTGTTGGATATTCCTGCGGTTGTTTAGCTTCTCTGACCGGCGGCAGTAATAGCTCTTTTTAACATTTCGCCTACCATTTCCCTGCGATATTCGGCTGTTGCCCTGATGTCAGTAATCGGCAGCGCAGCTTCCATTGCCTTTTCAGCAGCACACTCGATTACAGCTTGGGTTAGTTTTTTTCCACGCAGGCATTCCTCTGCTTTGGCCGGTCGAATAACTGTAGGAGCCACTGATCCCAAGGCAATGCGGCAATCAGTACAGGTTTCTCCATTCATCTCTAGTGCAACCGCTACACCAACAGTGGAAATTTCCATAGCTTTGCGTTTGCCTAATTTCAAGTAGGCCGCCTTTAACTCGGTGGCTTTTGCAGGAATACGCAGTTCAGTTAGTATTTCACCACTATTTAGTACAGTTTGGCCAGGTCCTTTAAAAAACTGGTCCAGGGGAACAGTCCGCTGTCCCTGAGAACCCTGGATTATAGCGGTAGCACCATAAGCGATTAGTGCTGGAATCAAATCCCCTGAAGGTGCCGCACGACAGATGTTACCTCCGATTGTGCCCAAGTTGCGTACTTGCACTGAGCCGATACTACCTGCCCCATCAACTAAAGCAGGAAACCTTTCCTTGACTTCCAGTGACTTCTCAATACTACTTACCGCTGTCATTGCTCCGATAGATAATCCTGCGTTACTATCCCACCGAATAAACTTTAATTCTTCAACAGCTTTTAAGCTCATGATAGCAGCAGGGGTTTTACTGCGGTTAAATTTTAGCTCTATTAAAACATCGGTACCTCCTGCTAACACCCTGACGTTTGTTGCTTCACCTTGCAAAAAGTTTACTGCATCCTTCAAAGAATTGGGTTTGACGAAATTGAAGGCTTTCATATAATTGCTCCTTTCTAAAAAAGTTTAAGTTTTCCGCCAAAAAAATACCTTAATTTTTATAGTTATCATTCACTCATTCTATGGTCACCTCCTTTTCAATGAGCGAAAAGGTATTAAATCATCGGACCTGTTTCTACGAATAAGGTATAACTTCAAATTAAGGTTAAATACACCAGATTTTGAAAAGCTATTATGAAGTTAAATATTGATGGCTAGTGAAGCTGCAGAGTTGATCGCATCGATTATTTTGCCAGCTGTTTTACAATCCCCTGCTAAATATACTGGAATCTTGTCATTTATTTTCTCTTGGGGATATTCTTTTGGCTTGAACCCCACTGCCAAAACAACGCTGTCAGCATAAATTTTCTTGATATTGAATTCTTTATCCACATATTCGATAGAATCAGCATTTATGGCGAGAGCTTTGCCACCGGTTATAATCTTGATACCGTTTCTGGCAATCATTTGAATTAATTCCAGTTTGTTAACCCTGACAGCATCTAACAAGATGTCATCCTGCATTTCTAAAGCAGTTATTGACCCTAGGTTTAGACCTTGGCCCGCCAATTTTTCCTGGTCTGATAAATATATAGCAGTTTCTATGCCTACCAAACCGCCTCCTACAATAACCACATTTCCTTTCGGGCAGCGCTCCCTGGTTAATACTTCAGAGGCAGTCATCACGTGATCAGATTCAACACCCTTCACATTAGGCACTATATGTTTGGCACCTATAGCGTTGATTACTATGTCTGGATTTAAGCTGTTAATGGTTTGCGAAGTTGCTTCAGTTTTAAGTTGCACTTCCACCGGTAGGTTTTTCAGCTGATTTTCAAACCACTCGATCAACTTACGTATTTCTTGTTTAAATTCAGGTACAGAGGCCACTAGAGCGTTCCCGCCAAGCTTATTGGATTTTTCTAACAAAACAACTTGATGGCCTCTTAAGCTAGCTATTCTTGCTATCTCCATTCCTGCCAGTCCGCCGCCTACTACTATTACTTTTTTCTTACTATGAGCAGGGTGTATTTCAAAAGCATTTTCTCTGCCGGTAGCGGAGTTAGTGGCGCATCTCATGGTTTCACCCGCAAAAAACCTGCCAATACAGCCATCATTACACCTGATGCAAGGTCGGATTTCCTGGTTACGGCCAGTCAACATTTTATTAGGCAATTCCGGATCAGCGATCAGTGCCCGCCCTATAGCTACTACATCTGCATCGCCATTTTCGATAATCTGAGGCGCAACTTCATGGTTAATCCCACCTACGGTAATGACAGGTAAATTAACCACACTTTTAATCTCTCTGGCTAGATGGACTAGATGAGCTCGCTGTAAATAGGCTGGGGAAATCATATATTGATGGGATTCATAGGTGCCTGCCGATGCATGGATATAGCTGACACAATGTGCTTCCAACATTTTTACCAGTTCCTTAGTTTCCTCAGTCTGGATTCCATTGGACATATAATCACTGACATTTAATCTAAATCCAACTGGATACTCTTTACCAACCTTACTCCTAATTTCGTCTACAATTTCCATGGCAAACCGGGCTCGACTTTTAAAGTCCGGTCCATAGGCGTCAGTTCTTTTATTAAACCTTGGGGACAAAAACTGATTTAATAGGTAGCCATGGGCACCGTGAATTTCGACCCCGTTAAAACCAGCCTTTTTAGCTCTGAGGGCAGCGTCTCCAAAGGCCCGGACAATCTTTTGAATCTCGTCGAGAGTTAACTCTAAAGGTATTTCTGCGCCTGCTTTGGGAGATATAGCCGAAGGGGCTACCGGTTTGCGTTTAATTAACCCTGAAGGTGATTGACCTCCACCGTGACAAATTTGCAAAAATGCTTTTGCGCCATGGGCCTTGATGGCTTCAGAAAGTTCGCTTAGTCCAGGCAATAGATTGTCATTTTGGGCACCCAATTGGCAGACAGCGGCCTTGCTGGCATCTTCATCGATGTAGCTATATTCCACGATGATCATGCCCACTCCGCCTTTAGCCCTTTCTTCATAATACTTGATTACGCGTGGGGTGACTGACCCGTCAGTGTTGGAAAGTCTTGTGCTCATTGGGGGCATAGCTATTCTATTCCGTAATTCCACATTGCCAATTTTAATTGGCGTAAAAATCTTTTGCTCGGTCATCATAAACATCCCCTCTCCTACAGTTTTGGTTTTTTAGTTCGTAACCGGATAACAATTAATAATTTCCTGGTTCATTTTAAATACTGAATCCAGATTATAAAATGGCAAGAGCTTATCAGAGTATTTAACGGCTAATTGCATACCTCTGCAAGTTGGTTCAAAATTCGGGGTGCCCATTAATGGATTAAGCCACAACAGAATTTTGGCTCGCTTTTTAATTTCCATCAGGGAGGAACTGAGCAGTTCTATATCGCCTACATCCCAGCCATCGCTAATGATCACTACCACCGAGTGACTATCTAAATTGGACCTTCCCCAGTCATGAAGGAATTTCTTAAGACTGCCGCCAATTTTTGTGCCGCTTCCCCAATTGGGCAATTTGTCTGCAACTTTCGCCGTTACCGAACCAGGTTCCCACTTACGTAGATAGTATGTTGCTCTGACCAGTTGAGTTGAGAAGAGGAACACTTCAATTCCCCAAGACTGTCTGGCAATCGCTTGTAAAAAAATCAAAGAAAAACGGGAATAGTTCAACATAGATCCACTAATGTCACACAAAAATACAATTTCGGCTTTATTAACCCGTTTTTTACTGCGGGCAATCCTGATAATTTCACCACCGTATTTAATACTTTTGCGAATGGTAGATCGAAAATCAAGCAGCCGCCGGGATTTGCCCTTTTCTTTACGTCTGCTAAGCTTTGTCGCCAGTAACTTGGCAAGTTTTCTGACCATGGGTGTGACCATTAACAAATCCTGTTCGGAATATTCCTCAATATCCTTTTTAATTATTGCTTCCAGCGGGCTATATACATAGGATTCATCTGTTTCGGCGTATTTTGGCTCGGTTTTTTCGGCTAGCCACATGTCCACACTTAAAACTGACTGCAGTTTTGTGTTATCCGAGTGCATAACGTTTTTATTATTGAAATGAGATTGATTTTTGTTATGTATGTTTCTAACAGCCTGAATGGACCTGTAAAGCTGTTCTTTTGTTTCTGTACCGCCAAAATAATGGTTAAATACCGCATCAAAAATCTCCAGATCACTTTTTTTGGCAACCAGACAAACTGCCAATGTCCAATAAAAGTCTTGAGACTCTAGAATATTGATTTTTTCTAGACCTCTGAAGGCGTCTATAGTTCTGCTTAAGGTGACTGGAACACCCCAATTCTTCAATTCGTTGCAGAATTCTAACAGCAGACCGGCAAAATTGTCACCTGTTTTATTACAATAAACCGCTGCAATCTACCACCTTTCCGTTCAGCACATCATAGACCTTCTGCAAGATTTCCGTTAATTTTTCGCTAGTATTTATTCGCTCCAGGTCATCCCGACATTTGATTATACATGGCAGTGTTTCGCGGATAACCTGTTGCGTAAGTTCCCCGCCTTCCAGCAATTCCAAGGCCATAGCCCAGTCTAACGTTTCTGCGATACCTGGTTTTTTAAGCAGGTCATTTTGCCTCAGCACCCACATGAAGGTACAGATTTCCTTAGCTAGTTGCCTGTTCAATCCACCCACCTTAGTTGTGACAATTTCATACTCTCTTTCCCGGGAAGGGTACTCTACCCAAAAGTAAAGGCAGCGTCTCTTAAGGGCATCGTTTAACTCCCGGGTGCGATTAGATGTCAACAATACCAAAGGAACTTTTTTAGCCTTGATGGTCCCTATTTCCGGAATCGTTACCTGAAAGTCAGACAAAATCTCCAGCAAAAAGGCCTCAAACTCTTCATCTGCCCGGTCAATCTCGTCAATTAATAATACCGGGGGGGTATCTCCATCACTTAATAGGGCACTTAGTAATGGTCTTTTGATTAGGTTCTCTTTGTTATATATGGAGTCTACACCTATTCTTGAGCCTTCGGATTCCGACAAACGGATGGTAAAAATCTGCCGGGCGAAATTCCACTCATACAAAGCTTGGCTGGCATCAATACCCTCATAACATTGGAGCCTGATCAATTCCGAATTCAGTGCTCGTGCCATTGCCTTAGCCACTTCTGTTTTACCTACGCCGGCATCCCCTTCCAGCAAGACCGGCTTGCCAAGTGACCATGCCAAGTATAAAGTAAGAGCAAGTGGTCGATCTACAATATAATTTTGATCGTTTAGCAACTGTTGGATCAGTTCAATTGATATAGGCACATCTGCACCCCCACAATTGGAGTAGTTAAATAGTACCATTATTAAATGGCATCTCTACAAAGGTTAGATTCTTGAGCATTTGCTTCAATTATTTGCTTCATATTTTTTGCCCATTCGTCGGCCATCTCTTCTGACTTGGATTTGATGATTCTCTGACCAAGATTTGCTAGCTTTCCGCTGATAGTTAAGTCCACGGAATTAATTACTTCCGTTTGCCCATTCTCAAGGGCCCGCAGTTCTACCTCAGCGGTCTGGCTCACGTTCCCCACAAGTCCTAAACCCTGACCTTGGGTGTGGGTTACGATGCGGAAAGGCGGTTGTTGTTCTATGATTTTACTGGTTAAGTTAAAACGCACCTTTAGGTAAGCAACTTTCATTTCAACCTGGCTATTGTATGTGACTTCATCGACCATTTGAACGCTGTCGCAGCCAGGAATGCTTTTCCCTACAAGCTCAGGATTCATGATGACTTTCCAAACTTCCTCCACATTGGCGTTTGTTGTGAATTTTGTTTGAAGTTGCATATTAACTCACTCTCCTCCAAATTTATAGCGGGGGGAGGACAAAACCTCCCACCACCTCTTAGCCCTGCTTAATTGCAGTTAATACCCGCTCCCGGGTCATTGGCATATCCTTAAACCTTTTACCCACCGCATCATAAATTGCTGCAGCTATTGCAGATCCAACAGGGATCATAGTCCCCTCACCCAAACCTTTGGCACCAAAGGGGCCCTCCTTATGAGGAGCTTCTACAATCCGGCAGACCACATTGGACGGGCCCGGAATCTCCATGGCAGTTGGTATCTTATAATCGGCATAGTTAGGGTTGATTACCACCCCATTATCTAAAACCATCTCTTCATATAGGGCCGCACCAATAGCCATTCCTATACCGCCTTCCATTTGGGCTTCACATAGCTTTGGATTAATAGCCTTACCCATATCAAAAGAACTGCAGATTTTTGTAACGCGCACTTCACCAGTTTCTTCATTAACTTCCACTTCTACCCCTGTAGCACCATGAATATAGAAAGCAACTACCCTTTCTCCCTGACCATCCTCGGTTTCCTCTGATGCATATTGATACCAGGTAGCCTTACCAAACAGCTCTCCGCCTTCCTTAAGTACTGCTCCGGAGGCAAATAAGGTAGGTATGAACAGATCTGAAATCGAAATTGAACGGTCAGCAGAACCGCGGACATATACCTTACTGTCAGCTGTTTCCAAGTCCTCTGGAGCAGCTTCCAGAATCTTGGCTGCCTTTTCAAAAATTTGCTTTTTAACATCCTGACAGGCCATTCGTACGGCGTTACCTGTGTTATATGTTGTGCGGCTAGATATAGACCCCTGGTCATAAGGAGTAATCAATGTGTCACCGGCTACCATTTTGATTTTATGCATGCCAACCTTAAACTCCTCAGCAGCCATTTGTGCTAATACAGTCCGTGACCCTTGTCCCATCTCATCTGCGCTAGTCCGAATTTCTACAGTACCGTCATGATGAACTTTGGCAAACGCACAGGAAGCTGTAGGTGCAATACTATATTTGTTGCCTAAAGCCACCCCGCGCCCTACTTTCCAGGGCCCAACACTTTTGGGTCTTTCCCCGTAATAATCAATGTCTTTGACAGCACTTTCCAGGCATTCTTTAGCACCGTAACTATGGGTAGTCTCACCGCTAGAGTTAATGTCGCCCTCTTTCAAAAGGTTTTTTTTGCGAAATTCTACGGGGTCCAGATTAAGCTTTTCCGCAATTAAATCCATATGGTTTTCGATGGCCCAGCAAACCTGATTTGAACCAAAACCCCTGTAGGCTCCCCCAACAGGAACATTAGTGTACACACCATAGGAGTCGAGCTTGTAGTTCGGTACTTTATATGTTCCCACCGCTCCAAATGACGCATTTCTTACTGTCAGATAGCCGTAACCCGAGTAAGCTCCCCCATTTAATATCACTTTTACTTCCCTGGCTACAAGGGTACCGTCATTTTTCACACCATCTTTTACGTATACAACTGCAGGGTGCCTTACAGTGGCAGAAGTAAAAACTTCTTCCCGAGTGAAAGCAAAACGCACAGGCCGACGGGTTTTAATAGCTAGCCCGAGTGCTATACCTTCTGTTTTAATATCCACTTTTCCACCGTAACCACCACCAACATAGGGAACTATAACCCTTACTTTTGATGCCGGGAGCTGTAAAGCATCACATAACATCTGCTTAATCCCGTAAATGGTTTGGGCTGATGTCCATACAGTCGCTTCACCGTTCCTGTCCATTTTGGCCACAGTAACATGGGGCTCCATTTGACAGTGCTGAATCATTGCAGTGGTATAACGCTCTTCAATGATATGATCGGCCTGGGCAAAGCCCTTTTCCAAATCACCTTGCCTGATTTTATAATGATTGTAAACATTAGGGGCATCATCATCAAATTGAGGAGGTACTACAGGGGAATGGGTGTAATTAAATAAATCTGGGTGAATAACCGCCGGTGGATTGCTTGACATAGCCACTTCAGGATCGTAAACAGCCTGTAATTCATCATACTCCACATTTATAAGACCCAGAGCTTCTTCAGCAATTTCTTCACTTTCGGCGGCAACAGCAACTACCGGTTCTCCAACGTAGCGCACTCTGTCAATAGCCATTGTAGGTTCGTCACTTAGCCCTGTCCCGTGTAATTCTTTAGGTAAATCTTCAGCGGTAAGCACTGCTGCAACACCAGGCAGTTTTTCTGCTTCTGACGTATCTATCCTGATGATTTTCGCGTGAGCATAAGGACTTCTAAGACACTTGGTAAAAAGCATGTCATGAAGGTACATATCATATACGTAGTTAGCCTTTCCGGTAACTTTCTCCCAGGCATCTAACCGTTCCACACTTTTGCCGACAACTGATAATTCACTCATTTTACTACCCTCCTTCAAGTATTAAACTGCATTCCTAATTCTTTGTCCGGCATCCATTATTGCTTGGACGATTTTCGTATACCCTGTGCAGCGGCAAATATTACCATGTAAATACTCTCTAATTTCATCTTCTGTAGGATTTGGGTTTTCATCAAGTAGAGCTTTGGTTGTCATCAACATCCCCGGAGTGCAGTAACCACACTGTACTGCAAAATTGTCAACATAAGCCTGTTGGATAGGATGCAATTCGTCGCCCTGTGCCAAACCCTCTACAGTTGTGATCCGGCAACCGTTAGCCTGTGGAGCAAGGATGATACAGGATTTTACTACCATGCCGTCAATCAGTACTGCACATGCCCCGCACAAACCCATGTCACAACCACACTTTGTACCTGTTAGACCCAATTGTTCCCGTAGTACATCCCGCAGGCTTTGCCATGGTTTTACATCTAAACAGTATTGCTTGTTGTTTACGTTGATATTAAGTTTGTATAGCATAACCATGCCCCCTTTCTAAATTGTTTTCGCCGCACGGTTGCAGCATTCTGTAATAACATTCTTGACCAATTCCCTGGTTACATCCAATTTATATTCTTTGCTTACCCAGGGATCAGGTCTTACGATACTGTCAATAATATCCAGTTTAAAGTCCAGTTTATTTCGCCATTCTTGCCCTATCAGAGAGTTCTCAACACCATTCAGCCGCAAAGGTTTTTCTCCAATACCGTTTACGATAACGGCAGCTTTATTTATTTTTTTCCCGCCCTTTGTTAATTGAATTTTTGCTGCCGCACCGACAATGGCCATATCTCCCTGTCGAACAGCTTCTTTCTTATAAAATTCTCCTGTATCTGCGGTTGGGACAGGTACAACAATTTCTGTCACAATTTCTTTATGTCCCAGATTTGTTTCCAAAGTACCTGTGATGAAGTTTTCCAAGAGTTCCTCCCTTTGGGCTGAGTTACTTTGAATTTTAAGTTTAGCACCCAGGGCTATCAGCAGCGGAGCTGGATCTCCGCCCGGATCGGCATGGGAAACACTGCCGCCAATTGTTCCCCAGTTTTGGATTGCTATAGAGCCAATCCCACCGGCCATTTGAGCAAGTCCTGGAATTTTTTCTCTGACCAAGGGGGAAGTATGTACTTGCCTGTGAGTTGTCAGGCTGCCAATAAGTATGTTCTTTCCATCCGCACTTTCTTTGATGTAACTGCCTTCTGTGATGCCCTTCAAACTAATTAAGTTTTTAAGCATTACAACTCGCTGTTTTAGTAAAATGATTAAGCTTTGCCCGCCTGCTATAACTTTAGTGTCTTCTCCACTTGAGTCCAACAGCCGACAAGCTTCTGCCCAGGTAGTAGGTTCATAATACTCCATTTCCATCATTTCGCTTGCCCTCCCAATTAACATGGTTGATTTTCGTACTAAACTCTTTAAATAATCGGTTTATATAAAACACTTCTACGATCTCCGAAAAGATCGAATTCGTACTCTCCGGGGGTTTTAATTACATATTTGTCTTTGGTAAGATTCAGATCTATATCTGCAATAATCAATTGCTCATCTGTTTGATTTGCCTCGGCGATTACTTCACCTAAATGGTTAATGATTTGGCTCCGTCCGATAAAATGCACTCCTCGTTCATCACCAACTCGATTAACATGGACGAAAAACACCCTATTCTCACAAGCCCGGGCTCGGTTGAGAAAATCAGCGTAAGCCTGGGTACCCTCAGGTAGGTTAGCCGAATGCAAAATGACTTGGGCACCTTTTAGGGCCAAAACCCGGGCCGCTTCCGGAAATCGCTGGTCATAACAAATTATTACACCAACTTTGTGCTCAAAAAGATCTAAACATTCCAACCTGTCACCCTTTGCAATAAAGCGGTCTAGACCAAGGCACAAAGTATGTGTTTTACGGTATTTACCTACCAAGCCCGCAGGTGAGATTATTACTGCGGTATTGAATAGGTCATCTCCGTCAAGTTCTAGCATACCTACTAAGGCAGAAATATTGTACTGGCGACAAATCTCACCCAATGCCCTTGTGGTTTTTCCCGGTATTTCTTCAGCAAAAGGCAATACTTCTTCATAACTCTGAAATACATATCCGCTTAAAGAACACTCCGGGAATACAACTAGCTCTACACCTTGCTGACCGGCCTCTCGCAAATAATGAACTACCTTATCTAGATTTGCACTGGTATTGCTAAACTCCACATTGATTTGAGCTGCTGCTACCCGCACCGCTTTTCCTCCTATCTGGATTACCCATTATACGGGACAAATTTCCCTTTCGGTTTCCCGCAAATTTGTCCATCTTTCCAGACAATATTCCCTCTGACTAGCGTTATTTCAGGTAAACCCTTAACTTTTTTCCCTTCATAGGGAGTAAAATCAGAGATATGGTGCAATTCAGAGGCTTTAATCGTAAATTCTTTTTGCATATCCACAATAACCAAATCTGCATCAGCCCCAACAGCAATTTCACCCTTCCTGGGCCTAAGGCCAAAAATCTGGGCATTATTTCTGTTGATTTCGACCAATTTTTCGAAATTGATGCGCCCAGCAGCAACTCCTTCAGTTAACATGACCGGCAAAGTCGTCTGTACACCGGCAAAACCAACCACCGCTGACCAAAACTCTTCTTTATGCTTTTTGGCGCACGGAGCGTGGTCTGATCCTAAGCAAGATAACGAACCATTATTAAGTCCTGCCCATAAAGCCTCATTATCTTCCATATCGCGCAAGGGCGGATTAACTTTTCCTAAAATCCGGTCAGTATTCTTTTTGGTTAAGGTCAGGTACTGAGGGCAGGTCTCACCGACAATATCGATACCCCTGGCTCGGGCTTGTCTAATCTCCTCAGGCCCTTCCTTGACACTCATGTGCACAATATAGGAGGGGCAGCCCGTCAGCTCGGAAAAGAAGGCAACTCGCCGAATAGATTCAACTTCTGAAAAGTTCGGCCTAGTATCATGCCAATCAATGTCTTTGGCACCTTCTCGCAAAAACTGGTCTTTTAATTTGAAAAAGATTTCGATATTTTCTGCATGACACAGCGCGCGGCCTTTGGGACTCAGTTCGGCAATCTTTTTGAAACCTAAATACAGAATCCCGTCATCAATGCCAACTGCCGGCGGGACCGCTTCTGATCCACGGTAAGGCAGGAAAAATTTATATGAGCGGACGCCCATTGCGGCGACTTCCGGTATTTCGTCGATATTTTTTTCGGAAAATATCATTCCATGGAAATTGCCGTCTACATAAGACCCTTCTTCAAATAACTTTTTCTGTTGTTTTACTCCTTCCACAAGGCTTTCCGGAGCCATCACATAATTCATTATGGTTGTAACACCACCAGCTGCCGCTGCTTTGGTAGTTGGACCAACATCATCCGCAAAGGACCAGTCAGGCCAACCAATATGAACATGGGTATCAATCAAACCAGGGAGAACATACTTCCCGTAAACGTCTATTACTTCTTCAGCTTTGTTAATTATGTCCACAGTTGTTATAGCTGCAATTGTTCCGTTCTTAATGTAAATATTTCCTTCTTTAATTCCATGAGGGAATACTAAACGACCGTTCTTTATTAACGTATCTGCACGCATTTATGGCACTCCTTCCTGAAAATTAATTTAAATTTGCTTTTGGCATACTGCTTTGATGCTCTTTTGAAGTTTCACCCATCAAACCGGTCATCGAGAGAGTCACATGGATAATACTCCAGACCATGAGAATTATAACCCCGGCAAAGCCACCCCACATAGCAATTTCCAATATTACTGTAAGACCCATACTTTTACCTCCTTTCCGACTTATGCTTCTACGTTCCGCATAGCTTCCAAGTCAAATCTTTTAGGACTTAGCAGCGACCAGATTACTGTAACGCCCCCCCCAATTAAAGTCCCCCACAGAGTACCTTCTCCCGGGGATTTGACGAAGAACAAGACGAGAGCAGCTATTTCACCAAGGAGAACTCCCCAAAACATGCCGTCATTATTAACTTTGCTCCAAAAGATTGCCAAAAGCATAGGTACACCCATTGATGCATACACTGTGCAGGCAAGCAGAACCATAAACAATACAGAGGGCGTAAAGATTATATTGACGGCTATGGCTACCAAAATGGCGATGATAATGTACACCCTTACCTGCGATAGGGTAACCTTTTGGCCTTTGCCGGATTTCTCCATGGCACCCTGCAATAACGTTGATTGAGACATTAGGTTAACTGCGACGGTTCCGCTACCTGCACCAAATACCAGGAACAACATTAAGAACTGTACCCATTTAGGTGCGAAGAGTACTGTCAGATACGGGTAAATTTCACTTGGAGAGGCAGGACCTGGAACGGTTCCGGAATTTACCAGGGCAAAACCTATGAAGCCTATACCACCGGACAATACAGTAATCAGCACAACCCAGACAAAAGCCATCAAGTAACCGGTTCTTAAATTATGCTGATTGCTGGCAATACCTGGTTGATACCATTCTTGTACCGCCCAGGCCGAGAACCCGTACAGAACTGTTGCCAAAAGAAATACTTGAGCACCCTCAGGGTTGAACAGACTCACGGTTTCAGGTTTACCCAAATGCTGCGCCGCCCTTTGGGCCGCATCTACCACTTGCGGCAACCCACCTGCACCATTAATGATGTAGGGTATGCTGCTAACTACCCCCAGGCTGCAAATTAAAGCTAATACCCAGGATGTTATTGCTGTTGACCAAAAGCCTCCCATGAGGACGTAGATCAAGGTTATAACCGCAAGTATTATAACTCCAGCCACGTACGAGATTTTACCCTCAGTGAGTGCGCTGATGACAAAACCTGCACCACCAATATTGAAGAGAAGTGTGAGGAAAGATCCTAACCAGATTATTACTAAGCCAACATAATAATTTTTCATATCTAACCTGTTTCGCACAAACTCGGTGAGTGAATTAATTCCTAATTTATCAGCAATATTCTTAAATCTTGGAATAATTAATCCTACAGTTAATAAGGACAGTCCGTACATTGCATACATCCACAATCCGCTGGCTCCGAAACTCAAAGCTGATTCCGCGGCTCCCATGGTTGAAGATGTAAAAATCCATGCAGACACTAATACCGCCGTTGTTAACGGCCATGGCACTCTTCGGCCGGAGATCAGATATTCTTCCAAGGAGTTAACCGAACGGACTTTGGAAGCAAAAAAACTGGTTGCCATAGTAATCAGAAAAAACAATACAACCGCAACAATACCTTGGGATAAAGACATCCCGGCTTGATTAGTCATAAATCCAATACCTCCTATTTCATTCATTAATGATGCCCGAGTGCTGACCAAACTTTTCCTTGAATACCATCGCATCTAAAGACCTCCGTTGGAATTTATACTTATTTCATAGGCGACCACCTCATTTTCGTTTTATAGATTCCCAGGGATTCTCCCTACCAGTCGAGGTTTTTACATGGCTTTTTGGCTTCCAGGCTAGTCAGCAACTTCAGTAAGCAAAACAAAGTTGCAGATTTTCTGGGATGCCGCCGATTTTATGTTAGTATAACAAAACCATCTGCCGGACACATTATTGGTCAGAACCAAAAATTCATAGAAATAATTAAGCTAAATTATTGCCGGTAAACAATTCCGCTGAATAGAAATTCAATCTTATATTTAGTGTACGTATGTTTTTCCAAGCAGGCAATCCAAAAGGATTTAATGGTATTAACCTGACCTTTAAAGGTTAAATTGAAGTCCTTTCTTAACTGTCCGATCACATAAATGAATATTTTATTTATAAATAGCACAAAAAAATCTCTTCCCTGTCAGAAGGAAGAGATCTAAAATGCAAAAGGATTCTGTTGTCTACGCTAATTTTGAATTCCTCATTTACCAGCCAGCTTCAAAACCTGCGCTGCAGCGGCTAATCCGGCCCCCGGCTTGCCCATGGCTTTGGCACTGACCGACATCCGGCGGTAGATGTCCGGGCTGCCAATGATTTTTTCTGCCAGCTGCGGAATTTCTCTGATATTACCGCCTTGTAACGCCGCTCCACCTTCCACCAGATACCTGGTGTTCCAGTACTCCTGACCGTAAAGCACGTCAAACAGGATCATAGGTTTTCCGGCGGCTAGGCATTCGGATGTTGTTAAACCCCCTGGCTTGGTAACAACCAGATCGGCAGCCAGAATATATTCGTGCATATTGGCAATATATCCGGCAATACGTATTTTTGACTCACCTTTAAAGCGCAGTGCCAGCTTTTTCGCCAAACCTGTATTGGTTCCGCAAACAACTATCACATTGCAGTCCACACTTTGCACTACCATCTGCTGGGTTATCCCGCCCAGGTCACCCAGTCCCCAGCCTCCGCCGGCTACTAAGAGGAGAGGTTTTAATGGGTCAATTTGCAGGCGTCTTTTGACTTCAACCTGATTATGGTCCCGGTTGAACACCGGATCAATGGGAATTCCCGCAAAAGAGGCGGAAGCCGGTTTAAAACCAAATAGCCCAAAATTGTCCCGAAGTTTTTCGTCCCCAAAAATATAATGGTCCACATTTTGGTCCACCCAGAGGGCATGCAGGTCATAATCTGTAATGACCCCGGCCTGAGGGATACGGAGACCGCGATTTTTCAGCTCTGAAACAACTGAAGCCGGAAATGGATGTGTGCAGACAATGGCATGAGGGCTGAATTCTTCAATAATTAATCTGATTTTCTTAGCCAGCAGCAGGTGGAGGAGTTCTTTTGATTTTTTATTAGTCCGGTTAACCCGGCTGCTCTGGTAGAGTTTATGCCACATGTTGGGAAATGAATTGATGAATTTCAGATAAGCTCCGGAAAATGCTCTTTTCACCCTGGGATAGCTCTGCTGGATACTGTCGGCGTGAACTACCCTGGCCGTCGGATCAAGCATCTTTATCCCCCCGGCCAGGGCCTGGGCCGCTCTTTGATGCCCCAAACCAAAGTGCTCGGAAAAAATCAATACTTTTTTACTCAGTCTCCCCACCTCCCGGATTATATGTTATTTGTTTTCGATTAGAGATGTGATAAGCATGTGAATTGATACCTATCGTATTATGTTAACTAATAATCCGGGGGTTGACAATGTTCAAAAGTACTATTAATTTGAGTTGAAGCCCGTTCTTTTAGGCAAAAGAAAAAAAGCCAGGCAGTCCAAAAAGGCGTTGATTACCAGGGCTTTTTTGGACCGCATGGCTCATTGTATGCGTCTATTGGGGGTATCCCCCCTGCCTAGTTCATTCACAAGCAAATCGTTTTGACTTATACCAATCCCAAATACTTCTCAAAAAATTTGAGAAGCTTGTCAATAATGCCCTGCTTCTTGACTGCACGACCACCGCTGTAAAAACGTGATACAGGCGGCATAATTTTATCAATGGCTGTGCCAGTAATTTTCAGCGCCCCGTCATGAAAAGCATTGTCTATGAAACGCCGTGTTTCTTCGGGCTTTAACTTCTCTTCTTCGATGATTGCCGTAATAATCCGCTTCTTTGCGCTCTTGCAAGAATTTGCGCCAATCATCATCCACCTTTGTCGATGTATTGACCTGTTTTATGAAGTGCTCGATGAACATGGCGTTACTAAATCACTAATATTAAGCCTTTCGCCCTAAGGCAAAAAAATAGAAGTTACGCAATAACACGAAGTAATACGAGAAAAATTGCAGTTGTTTAGAACGATGTTTGACCGTTTTCTTTAAACAAGACCAGCGGATAAAGAACCCGCTGGTTTTGTTTTTATTTCTTTTCCCAATGTTTAATTGCTTTTTCATATACCTCGTCTAAATTCATATCTTTATACAACTCATCTTGAATCTTAAGATAGTCCTGTTCACCTTGTTCAATCTGGTGAATAAATCTCAAAAATCCAGTGTAGCCAATTTCCCGGATAAGTGCCTCGGACCCTTTTTCCATAATCTCTCTGTCAGTGTATTTAAACCGATCATTCAAGACCATCAGTACTTAACTCCTTTCTCATGAAATCGACGGGATTCATGATTAATGTCTCACCAATTAATCTCATAATAAAATCTTCATTTTTATAAATATTCCTAATAAGCTTATCATCACACGTGATAAAATAGTTGCACTTATTATTAACCGCACACGCCAAATGCAAAGCATCCTTAACTCGAATCTTAGATTTCTCCATTATTGATTTGGCTAAAGTCTTTATATCCTGATCAGGCCCAATAGTAGCAGAACATATTTGAGAAAGCTTCTTGATATAACTTTTACGATGCAAATATGGGTTGTCATTATTTTCATCTTCTAGCATGAATGACCAACAAAGCTGATGTTGCCCTTCTTCAACAAGCTCAAATATCATATCAATTGCTATAGTTTCTAATTTTATTCTCAATTGATTCTGGTCATCAAATATTCTATTGTAAATATTCATATCGAAATAAATGTTCATTTCATACCACTCTTGTTACTCATTTAGTTAACTAATACAAATTATACCACAAAATATCGCAACTTATTGATCAATGGAAGGAAAAATTGGCGGCCTTTTTAAATGTCCCGATCTGCTATTAAACAACTCATTTAATATTCTTTCAATTACTTCCTGAAGAATTGCCCAGCCCTGAAAGTATTGCCTATTTCCCGAAAAAAATTACAGTTAGTTAGAGCAATGTTTGAGCGGTATAGGCACTGGAGTATTTATGAGAATTACAATTTTTTGTAAACCCAAATTAATTATTATTTCCAACAGAAACAATAAATTCAGCCATTGTCATTGCTGAGTTTACAAGCAGTCTAGCATGGTGTTCAGCTATGTTTATTCTTCTATTTCCTACCCCATGAGCATCGCTATTTGCATTACGCATTTCTGCAATTGATGAAACAATTTTTTCCAAACCTGAGAGTAATGAATTTATCCTTCTGTCTATGTCTTTATCTGTATGCATATTGTATAGCACTTTAACTTGTTTATACAATTTTCCTATATCCCCATATGCTGATGGTACTTCATTTTTCTTCTCAATAACATAACAAAATACTTCTTCAAGCAATGTCCTAGCTTTTGTAATAGCACTATCATAATTCTTGCTTATAACATCTTGCATTGCTCTATCCGATATGTCTTTTATATAATCCCGGTCGATGTTTTTTACTGCAGGTGCTTCAATTTCAACTATACTATTTAGCGGAATTATTGAAAACTTTTTATTGCTGACAACTAATTTATGATTCTACTGAAGAAAGTTTAGAAAACAATGGTCATTTTCTCGGTTGACTGCTTTTTCAAACAGTTATTTACCATCTTATGGAATCGCATGTT
>JAVSMW010000004.1:123019-192171 GCA_032027005.1 Thermincola sp.
CAAGAACTCCTATCGTTTTCGGTTATAACGGAGACGTTTTTTAAAAAATTAGTTGAGTAATTGGATATCTCTGTTTACTGACTTTGACGGAGACCTGATAAAGATAATTACGTTTCTTGACATTGTTGGCTCTCTCCTGTTTGGTAAGCGGCTGTTTATCATAAGCCAGGTGGCATATTAAATCAAAGTCATCCAACTCCGTCTTGCCCAGTTCTTCTCTAACCGCATCCAATAGAACACCTTCATCTTTTAACTCTTCAATAATGGCTTGTTTTTTCTGAGCTTTTGTCCATGTTCTCAGGAAATCATCTAATCTCCCATACTGCTTTAAGATATTTTTCTTCGTATAGTCAATAAGGCTTTCAGTAATTAATTTCCCATCCTTATCCACATATTGCACTCTTTCTGAAATAACTTTGACACAGACATCCCCTACATAGTATTTCCTTGGCTTATCCTCATCGGCAAAGCCATCAGTACCACCAGTGTGGTAATTACCATTTGTCTCTTTTGGTTCGTCCCCACCTAGAACATTATTGTCTTCAAATGTGTCGTAAATTCGATCAACATCAGGCTCAACCACCGGATCATCTCCACCAAGATCAATTACCACTTCCGGTCTTCCGTCAAATGCCGGGTCGGCAAATAATCTGCTGGCATTACGAAAGTCCATAATGGAAAAGTAAGTCTTGCCATACTCTTCAAGGAGTCTTGTCCCTCTGCCAATGATTTGCTTAAACTCTGTCATACTATTGATGTTGTTGTCCAGCACGATGAGTTTGCACATTTTAGCATCCACACCTGTGGTCATGAGCTTACTGGTTACTGCGATAACCGGGTAAGTGCTTTCTTCATCAATAAAGTTTTCTAATTGGGCTTTTCCTTCATCATTGTCCCCGGTGATGCGCATGATGTATTTCTCATTTTCTATGTACAAATCTTTGTTTTCATTAATCAAAGCCTGTCTCATGCGCTCCGCATGTTCAATATCCACACAGAAAACAATTGTCTTACTGAAACGATCGGTTTTCTTTAGAAACTCTGTAATCTTGGCTGCCACTACTTTGGTTCTTTGTTCAATGACCAATGTTCTGTCATAATCCTTGACATTGTACTCCCGATCTTCGATCACATAGCCATGTCTGTCTACTTTATCACTCTCTGGCCGATAACCCTCAAGGTCTTTATCAAGTCCAATTCTGATCACTTTATAGGGTGCTAAAAAGCCATCGTCAATCCCTTGCTTTAGTGAGTACTCATAAATAGGCTCACCAAAATACGTCTGGCTTGAGGCTTCCTTCGTTTCAACCGGTGTGGCGGTACAACCGATGTGGGTGGCGGAAGAAAAATAATCAAGGATCTTTCGCCATGCAGAATCCTCTTTTGCGCTCCCCCTATGGCACTCATCTATGACAATGAGATCAAAAAAGTTCGGCTGAAACTGCAAATATGCTTCTACGCCATCATCCCCAGTTAGCTGCTGATACAAGGCCAGGTAGATTTCATAAGAACTATCCAGAGTTCTTTTCTCGACCTTAGTCATCTTGCCGCTAAAAGGCTTAAAGTCACCTGAGATGGTTTGATCAACCAATACGTTTCTATCCGCTAAAAACATTATTTTTTTCTTTAAACCGGCTTTCAAAAGCCTGTATATGATTTGAAAAGACATATAGGTTTTACCGGTCCCTGTTGCACAAACCAACAGTACTCTATTTTGCCCTTTCGCCACGGCATCCACAGTCCTGTTAATTGCCACGCGCTGATAATACCTCGGCGTCTTGTAATTCGGCACATAGTAATAAGGCTCAAGAAGCACCTTTTCTTCAGCCTCATTGATATTTTTATCTTTTAGGTATCTTCTATATAAATCTTCCGGGGATGGAAATTCTTCAAGACTCAGTTTTCTGACTTCACCTGTGCTTAAATTCTGTTCCACAAAACCATCGCCATTTGAAGCATAGACATAATCAATGTCCAGTGCCTTGGCATAACCAATGGCTTGCTGCAAACCTGCACCTACCGGATGGTTATTATCCTTGGCTTCAAGGACAGCTATAGGAAAATTATTCTTGAAAAAAAGTACATAATCCGCCCTTTTCTGCTTGCCTCTGGCAGTGATATTCCCACGAAGTATGATTCTACCGGCCGTAAAAGCATATTCAAGCCGAACTTGCTTCTTTATGTCCCACCCGGCACCTGTGATTGCCGGTGTGATATATCTGGCTTTGATATCTTCTTCCGATAGATTTCTCTTTCCCATTCGCTCAGTCCTTTCCGCCTGTCTCTGTGCCTCTGTGCCCCTCTGTGGTATATTTTTTATTATTTTGTCATAGAACCATTTCCGAGAGCCAACAATGTAAAATTAAGACAATTAAATTATAACACATCAACAACCGAAAAAATCAAAAAAACCTTACAATATTGTAAGGTAGCGACTATGATCAACATTTTTTAAAAAAAAGAAGCATTTATTAGCCTAATCGGCAAATAATGCTTCCATTACGGTAAATTCAATTTGGCTCAAGCTAGGCCTTAGGAGTCATGCTGATATCAATCAGCTTAACAATTCCCCAGGCAATAATTGCATACACAATCATCCCAATAATTGTAGATGGCTCCAATATCCCCTGAGTCATATTCCCCTGAGTTACACCTGATCTGAAAATGCTGCTGAATGGGGCCAAAAAGACCTGGGTTACAGCATAAATAAATGAGACAAATCCGCTATAAGGATTGGCACCTAACAATTTTAACACAAGGCGAAAAGCAAACAAAACTTCTAAAATGCCTAAAATATAATAGACTATTTGCTGGGCTTTAATCCGCCCTTCCTTTGTTCTCTTTAAATCCCCTTCCATGTCCTCGCCCCCATCGCATGATTTCTGCGGTCTTTCAGCCAAATTTACTGACAACAATATCATGCACAGGAAAGCAAAATTTCATGTAATTTATCAGACTTTCGTATCGCCAAAAAGCTAACTACATTGTAAAACCGGTCACCGTTAATTAAAACGATGACCGGCAATTCCAGCTACTTAATCTGTGACTTAAGCACTTCCAGGGCCTTGTCCAGGGCATCTTTGATTCTGGCCGGATCTTTCCCGCCGGCCTGGGCCATGTCGGGCCTGCCTCCGCCGCCTCCGCCTACTTCTTTGGCGGCCTCGCGGATAATGTTCCCGGCGTGAATTCCTTTATCCAGCAAATCCTTTGTCGCCATTGTCAGCAGGTTAACCTTTCCTTCAATCTCAGCAGCTAGTACTACGACCCCTGATACCAGCTTATCCCTTAACATGTCACCCATATTCCTCAGGCCATCCATATCCGGGACATTGACCTGAGCTATCAGAGCTTTGACCCCGTTTATTTCCTGGACCTGATCCAGAATACCTTTTGACTCATATTGCGCCAGCTTTGTCTGTAAATTCTCCAGTTCTTTTTCTTTGTCCTTTAATTCTCTGACAATACCTTCGGCCCTCCGCACCAGTTCCAGCGGAGATGTCTTTAAAGCAGCACTGGCTTCAGCCAGTAAAGCTTCCCGGTCTTCGATATATCTGAGTACCCCGTCACCGGTTACAGCCTCAATACGCCGCAATCCGGCCCCAATTCCACTTTCCGCCAGAATTTTAAACATCCCGGCCTGGGCTGTGGATTTAAGATGGATACCTCCACATAACTCCGTGCTGTAGTCCCCCATTTTGACTACCCTGACCTCATCGCCATATTTCTCGCCAAAAAGAGCGGTTGCCCCGGATTTTTTAGCTTCCTCCAGATTCATGACAGTTGTTTCAATCTCCAGGTTGGCCATAATCATTTGGTTGACACGGGTCTCAATTTCCCGCAGTTCAGCAGCCGTAATGGCCTGAAAATGAGTAAAGTCAAACCGCAGCCGGTCTGGTTCAACAAGGGAACCGGCCTGATTAACATGTCCCCCTAAAACTTCTTTTAAGGCCTTGTGCAGCAAATGAGTGGTCGAGTGATTACGGGCGACACGCGTCCTGCGTTCCTCATCAACGCTGGCATCGGCAAAATCTCCGAAAGCAATACTTCCCTTCTCGACCTGCCCCAGGTGAATAAACAATCCATTAAAGGCCTTTTTGGTATCATTGATGCGGACTACCGCCGATCCTTTGGTGATAATCCCATTGTCTCCCACCTGACCGCCGCTCTCACCATAAAAGGGGGTCTTATCCAGAACAATTTCCACATTTTGACCTGCGCCTGCCTCATAGACCAGCTCTTTTTCGGAAATCAAAGCCACTATGTTAGCCTTTGACGATGTCGTTTCATAGCCGGTAAATTCCGTTGCACCCATTTTTTGACCAATTTCCGCGTATAACTCCTGGCCCACCAACATTCCGGTATCCTGTCTGGCCGCCCTGGCCCTGTCCCGCTGTTTCTGCATGGCCTGTTCAAATCCGGCCCGGTCAACAGCCAATCCATGTTCCTCGGCGATATCCTCGGTCAGATCAAAGGGAAATCCGTATGTATCATACAAAACAAAAGCTTCATCACCGCTGATACTGTTATCACCTGTAGCTTTTATCCCGGAAATTATGTCAGCGACAATTTTCATCCCATCATGCAGGGTTTCGTGGAAACGCTCTTCCTCTTTTTTAATCACCTGTTTAACATAATCCTGTTTTTCAACTACTTCGGGATAAGCTTGCCCCATCAGATCGGCAACTACTGTAACCAGTTCATATAGAAAGGGGCGTTCTATCCCGAGGGTTTTGCCAAATCTGACTGCCCGCCTTAGAATTCTGCGCAGGACATAACCCCGGCCTTCATTACTGGGCAGCACTCCATCAGCGATCAGAAAAGTGCAAGCCCGGGCATGATCAGCTATGACCCGATAGGGAAACCCTTTCTCATCACCCGTATATGGCCTGTTACACATGATACCCACAGCGTTGATAATATCTTTAAGTAAGTCGGTGTCATAGTTAGTAGGCACATTCTGGATCACAGAGGTAATCCGCTCCAGACCCATACCTGTATCGATACTGGGCTTGGGGAGAGGAGTCATAGTGCCGCTCTCATCCCGGTTATACTGCATAAATACCAGGTTCCAAATCTCCAGCCACCGGTCACAGTCGCATTTACCGAGAAAACACTCGGGCGCATCACATCTGTGTTCTTCACCCCGGTCATAAATTATTTCACTGCAAGGGCCGCAGGGACCGGTATCTCCCATGGACCAGAAATTATCTTTTTCTCCCAGCCGGACAATCTTTGCGGGAGGTACGCCGGTTACTTCCTGCCAGAGTTCAAAAGCCTCTTCGTCATCTTTATATATTGTAGGATATAATCTATCCTCCGGTAAACCCAAAACCCCGGTCAGAAACTCCCAGGCATAGCTGATGGCATCTTTTTTAAAGTAATCACCAAAGGAAAAATTGCCCAGCATTTCAAAAAAGGTATGGTGTCTGGCTGTTCTCCCCACAGTTTCCAAGTCATTATGCTTCCCCCCGGCCCGCACACACTTCTGGGAAGTAGTAGCTCTGGTAAAAGGACGCTTGTCCAGGCCCAGGAAAACATCTTTAAACTGGTTCATCCCGGCATTGGTAAACAACAAAGTCGGATCTTCATGAGGGACCAGTGAAGAACTGGCAGCCACAGAATGGCCTTTGCTTTCAAAGTATTTTAAGAACTTATCACGGATCTCGTTTCCGGTCAAAATTAATTCCCTCCCGTAAAAAACCTTTCATCCGAAAAATTATACCTAAATGAGTATTTATTGTCAATGGCCCATTGACTCATCAACCAATTTTAGGTAAATATATCGCAGGATGACTTTTAAGGTGGCAGCGACAGGCACGGCCAGCAAAATGCCCAAAAAACCATAAAGTTCCCCCCCGGCCATGATGGAAAAAATCACCACCAGGGGATGTAAACCCATGCTCTCACCCAGTATTTTGGGAGATATTACGGCATTCTCCAACTGCTGGACAACCAAAATAACAATTGCCGCATATAGTGCGGTCTCTCTGGAAATCATCAAAGCCAGGGACAGTGCCGGGATGGCGGCTATGATTGGTCCAATAAATGGAACCAGTTCGGCCACACCTGCAATAATACCGATGATAAGGGCAAAATCAAGGCCAATCAAATACATCCCAAAACCTGTTAAAGCCCCTACTATCATACAAACCAGCAGGTGGCCCCGCAAAAAAGCACTGATGATTTCATCAATATCACGACCAATTGCCAGGACATCACTGCGGAATTTTCGGGGGATCGTTAAAGTCAAAGAATTCTTGATGGAGGCCGAATCTTTTAACATATAAAATGCAAATACCGGGGCAATCAGCAGGCTGATAAGGTATGATATTAAATTAATGACAGACATTGTGCCGGCTTTGACTGCATTCAAAAGTAAATCCTGGTACTGCACAATCCGCTCATTGACAACTTCTTTAACACCTTCCGGCAAGGCAAATCTGCTGTATCTGGACTGCATATTGCACATGATATCCTGCACTTCCCTGGTCAGTTTAGGTATATCATGAATCAATTTGTTTAACTCACCAATTATAAGTGGTATCCCGAAAGCTATCATGATTCCTGAAGCCAAAAAAACAATCAGGTACACCCACAAGATGGCCCAGCATTTGGGGCAATTTCTTTTTTCCACAAACTTAACAATAGGGTTCAGCAGATAAGCAATAAAAAATGCAAATATGAAAGGAATCAGAACAATCCGAACCCTATATAGAAAATATAAGCCGGCAATTGATACCATTATCAGGAACAATCGCCGGTAGAGTGTGATGCTTATAACTTTATCCATATTTATTATTTCATCCAGTCTTCCGCCATGTTTTTAACACCCTTGATAACCCTGCGGGCTCCTTTTTTGACTTGTTTGGAATTACGCAAAAACTGTTTCGTTTCTTTTTTCTTCTGAGGGGACATAAACATGGTTAAGAATGCGCCGATCAGACCACCAGCCAACAATCCGTTAAAGAATCCCTTTTTCAATGTGTTCACCCCCTTTATTTTAAACTAATGCAATTCTTCACTGGTGCCATATACCATTAAACTGCCGTCTTCGGCAACTTCAAATACACTGACCTCATCATTCTGCATTTTGTACTCAACACAGCAATCCCAGCAATAGTATTGATCAACCCCAACCTTGCCGGTGGCTTTGCTGCCACAAACCGGGCAATTCATAATTGTTCTCCTTTCGTCTTGATAACATTTTCAACATCCTGGGATGTGATAACTTTATTTTCATCAATACTGATGTTTCTTATCGAAATGGTGACCCGTCCGTCCAGCAGGTCCTGAATAAAGCCGTCAGAGACCTCATAACCCAAAATTTCACCGGTCTCTCCATCAACCACTAAGTCCTGGATCACTCCCAAAATGCGGCCATTTTCCTGTTCAACACGCAATCCGCGGAGGTCATTTTGGCTTTCTTTAATTTCTTTCAACTCAGGTATTGTGCCGAGCTTTCTGACCACTGATTCATCATTTATGATCAGGCAGTCTTCATCGCGCCTGACTAGGTCAACATGCAGAAAACCTTTGCCATCCCTGAGCCATCCGCCTGGTTCAATTAAGTACCCAATAACTTGGTTTTTGGTATGGTCATATATCAGGTCTTTGACCTCTCCGATTTGAGTTCTGTCTTTCAGGGTCACTACCGGCAGGCTGAGAAGTTCTCTACCTTTTAGCATCAGTTACCTCCATGACTTGGCCTTGGAGTCAGGCCTGAATCGATGATTATTCTGTCTGTTTCTTCGCAAATAAACTACAACAATTACGGCCAGAATAATATAGGACGACCAAGGTACCAGTATAGCCAGCAGAATTCCAGCAGTAGCTGCAAAATCCTGCAGGCCCTGCCCATTTAAAACAGAAAAACTGTGGTTTTGTTTTTCCGCATGTCCCCTTAACCTAATCTTCATTAAATGTACTGCCAAGGCCGTGGCCCCACCGAGGATAAAACCAACCAGGGTGCCAAAACCTCCAAACAATCCGGTTAAGAGAATTGCTCCTCCCAAGGCCCTTATTGCTGATAACACAAGGACCTCCTGAGTTTTCAGTTCATTGCTGTTCTCAACCAAAAGTTCGTATCCGGCCAGAATTAAAAATATCAGTAATACCGGTACAGAAGCAAATACTTTAAAGGGTGCCCGATATTCAATTACCTGGGAATATCTTGTTAAGAGGCCAATGATAATCAAAGGCAGGTATGTCCTGATTCCGGCTGCCCCTGCCAATCCTAATCCCAAGCCCAGTTCCAACACAGATGACATAGACCCGGCACCACCTTTCAACGGTCTTTACTATTATGACCAAAAAACAAATAAAAAATGCGGATTGTCTACATCCGCATTTCTACTTAAGTAAAGTGAAACTTACTTCAGGCGGAATCTTTTCTCCACCTGAAGTTTAGTTGAACTTATCCAGGGGCTTAGCGCCACTTAATCTCCCTTTAATAGCAGCGGGAGTCTTAGTGGCGCTTAGACATCGGATAAAGTGAAACTTACTTCAGGTGGAATTCTTTCTCCACCTGAAGTTTAGTTGAACTTATCCAGGGTCTTAGTGCCACTTATCTCCCGTTAATAGAAGCGAGAGTTTAGTGGCACTTAGACATCGGACAAATATTGAATCACAATTCCGGAAACAACGCTTATGCCATAAAGAAGTCCGATTACCCTGACGGTATCCGGAAGGCTGCGGTTTTCCTTGAAAAGAACCAGAAATACTGGTCCCCACCCTGAACATCAGCAAATTAAGAACCAAAGAAACCGCAAAAATAAAAGCAGCCACTTTCCCGGTATGTACTATGGGATGGACCAACAGCTACCAGCTGTTTGGTTTAGCTAAAGTGATACATTGTACTGATTCTCCTTATCACCGTCCGAGATCCCCACTTTTATAAGTGGGGGTACAGCTTCTACTCTTCGGTGGGAGTGGAGTACCTCACCGAAGCCCCGATGTTCAGCTTTAGCTGAACAAGTTCACTTTCCTTGACAGTCCCGGCAGAAACCAAACAATTCAAAACGGTGACCGGTAATTTTAAAATTCTGCGGCCCCTCATTGTCAATAGCAACATGTTCCATAGGGCAGCCGGCAATTTCCCAGGTCCCGCCGCATCGTAAGCAAACCATATGATGATGATGCCCGTGCTTTCGGTTCAACTCATAACGGCTGCGGCCATCCCCAAAATCCAGCCGGTCAATAATGTTCAGCTCTTCAAGAGTCGTTAAGTTACGGTAAACGGTATCAAAACTAAGGTTAGGAAAAACTTTTCGCAGCCTTTCAAATACTTCTTTTGCGCTTAAATGAGTTCTGGCCCTGACCAGCACCTTTAAAATCTCCTTGCGCTGAGAAGTAAGCTTGCATTTTCTGGAAGATAACTCAGCCAGAATCTCTTCGAATATCAAAGCTTCGTCCTCCTCAATCAGAATCATTCTTATTTTAAATTGTAGTATATGTCGGCATCAATGTCAAATTTCCTATTAATCCAGTAATATCACTAGTATGCCCAAAACCGCAAATTTCAACCTATTTCCAGCTGATTCACCCGGAGCGCGCCTTTCTATTCATTGGGTGTAGTATAAAAAAAGCGACCGCAGTTTCACATTATATGAACATAAGCGGTCTCAGGAGGTTTTGCGCCAAGCAAAACTGAGGAAAGAGGATAAAGTTAAGGTCAGGGATTAACCCTTATGACCAAACTTTTGCTAATATAAAAACCTTTTCGGGGCAGCTGACTTCACAACGCTTACAAGCTGTCCCGTTACAGCGGTCGGGGCGAAGAGTAATCCAGCGTTCCGGATCAATATCCAGGGCCTTTTCAGGGCATTTTTCAACACAGCTCCGACAGCCGCTGCATCCCTCAAAGCGGAATGTATAAGGCAGACCTACCTGCTCAATATACAGCACTCCCTGTCGGCCCAAATCAGGGATATCTCTCGAGGCCAGTTGGACAATTTCCGGATTCCTTGTCGGAGCTATCAGTTCCGGAAGTTTGTAAATTTTACTGAAACGATGATACTGTTCTGGCGGCATTCCCTCGCCCCACACAGATAATTCCAATAAATAGGCCCGTTCAAATATCTGTGATTCTCCAAACATACAATGATCAGCCCTCAGCTGACTGACTAAAGCCTGCAGTGTTTCAAGCTTTCCAGGCTCCAGGACTATATCCCTGGCCAGGGCCAGTGAAGTATTGCCAACCTGATAGATTTTTTCCGCTCCAGGCGGCACCAGCCCTACCTGCAGGGCCTTCCATGCATTAACATATGTCCCGGAGGCACCTGCCATGAAAGCTGTTTTAATATCTTTAAGTTCAATCCCTGACTCTTTGGCTAAGGTAATAAAACCTGCTCTGATAGCCCCAATGGCCTTACCGGCTTCCACCATGTCCTGCTCATTAAACTCCACTTCCCGGCCCAGGTGAAGTTTTTTATCGGGTGTTGTAATCCGTGGCAGCCTAATCAGTTTAGCCTGAAGTCCTTCATATAGGATGGAGATTACTCCGGTTCCTGTGATACCGGTCGTTCTCACCTGACCCTTTTCAATTGTAGCAGGTGCTGTAAGGTCAACAAGGTCGCCGGCAAAACTCCTCATTTCCTCATTCAGCACTAAACACCGGAACCCCACTTTTTCAGCTTCAATATCATGTACTGCGCCCGGGGCAGCCAGCATACCATAGGCTATGTGCTGTCCTTCCAGGGCAGGACCGGCAGCGCAGGAACCGGTGATGATTTTATCACCAACTTTGAGAGCCATTTCAGCATTTGTTCCATAGTCTGTAACCAGGGCAATTTCCGCAGACTGCAAAAACCCTGATTTGACCATCATGGCCAGGGCATCAGCCCCAATTTCATGTTTAACTGCAGCCGGAATATACACCAAGGCAGATTCCGGCAGGTTTAGACCGGAAATGGCGGCAGCTGCCAGTGTTTTAGCATCTCTTTTAGGTGGCTGAATGCCCAGCAGGCTTTTTTTCCTTTCTCCGGCATAAGCTAAATCCCTGATTTCAATTCCTTCAAACAGTGACAGCTGGATGGGATTGCCGCAAACCGCCAGGCGGGTTATATCATCAGTATTTACATGGAGACATGCAATGACCTGATTAACAGTTTCAGTGACAATCCGATGGGCTATCTCCTGACCGACATCAATAGCAAAATTCAGATGGTCCATGACATTTGCTCCCGGCAGCGGGTGTCTGGCTGTAATGGCGGTAGAAATGATTTCCCCGGTCTCGAGTTCTATGGCCTGTCCCCGGAAACCGCTTGTGCCCAAATCAAGAGCAATTCCTATCAGCCCCATTTGCCATCCTCCTTAGAAATTTTTTCCGATTATGCCTGGCATTTTTTAAATCCTTCCATCAATCCTCCTGTCAGCAGCCGTGTACCGATGACCATCACCTTACTGACAGCAAACCCACGGTTTAACTCAAATTCACTAATTTCATCAGAAGCCAGATCCAGGCGCACCCATGAACCGCCGGTAATGTGAAAAATACCCTTGGCCCTGTCGATATCTCCGAAATCTCCGTTTTTCAGCCTGTCAAATAAGCCTTTCAGCTTTTCTAACTGAAAAATTCCGTCCGAACTGGTGCTGAACTGTTCATAATCCTTGAGGGGCTCTTCGTGATTATGTTCGTGATGATGATTGTGATTGTGATGATGATTGTGATTGTGATGATGATCGTGATGCTTCTCATCGTGAGTTTCATGACAGTGATGCCTATGCTCTCCCCGATTCTGTTCCGCACTCTGGTGTTTTGCATTAATCCCCCAAAATACTGTTTTATCTAAAACCCGGCCAAAAGCAGTTAACTGGATTTGACCGGTGCTGTTAACATTTTTAATAAAGGCAATAATTTTATTTATCTCACTGAGGCTTACCTTGTCACATTTATTAATGATGATGTATTCGGCCATTTGAACCTGGGTCTCAATAAATCCCCGGTTTTGTGACAAGAACCCTCCAAAAGTGCTGGCATCGATAACCACTGTTACCTTAATCTCATCAATATATTTTTCCAGGCTCAGGCTTCTCAGTATACCCAACAGGTTCTTGATGGTAGCAACACCTGTGGGCTCTATGATTAATCTGTCGGGATGATATGTTTCGGCAATAATCCGAATCTGATTCCGCAAATCAGCATTCAGGGTGCAGCAGATACACCCGTTGGGCAGTTCAACAACATCAGCCCCCTGGCCGCTCAGGATGTCACCGTCTATGCCGATTTCGCCAAATTCGTTGACGAGCACGGCGACTTTTTCACCTTTTCCCTTCTGTTCAAGGATATTCAACAGGAATGTAGTCTTACCTGCCCCCAGGAGACCGTTAATTACCTCAATTAACATGGTCATTTACCTGCCTTCTTAAGTATAGTTAACCCGGACCTGGGAAACCAGGCCCGGGTTAATTCAAATCATTAACTGTTGTACTTCTCTCTCATTTGAGCCCAGTTCAGACCGTTAACAGCATCACTGGCCATGGCGGGAGCCTGAGAAGCATCTTTTCCGTAAACACCAAGATTATAGCCTGTCACATATTCCAGCGAAACAGCACCGCCGCCGCAGACAAAGGGGGTAGCAAAACCATCTTTGGTCAGGCGGTTGGAAATTCTTTCAAAAGCAGTCATTGTCGTGGTCATTAAAGCGGTTCCGGTCACTAATGCCGGATTGTACTTCTTCACAGCAGCGATGACGTCATCTACCGGAACATCCTTGCCCAGGTCGACTACTTCATAGCCGTTAGCCCGTAGAAGGGCATTTACGATTTTCTGGCCCAGGTCATGGATATCACCTTCAGCTGTATGAGTGATAACTGTTCCCTTCTTCTCCACAGCCTTGCCGAGCTTTTGCTCACAGATTTCCAAACCTGTCAGCATGGCATCTGAAGCCACAATGGCCTGGGGCAGATAATATTCACCTTCATCCCATAAACGGCTGACTTCATTCATGCCCTTAATTAAACCTTCGTTTATTATTACCATCGGATCCTTACTCTCAAGTGCTTCCTCGACAGCAGTAATGACTTCGTCACTGTCACCTTCCAAAACACACTGCAGAACTTTCTGAATCGCGGCATCTTTATTTGAAATCTTGACCCCTTTGGCTTCTCCGGCCCCAATCAGGTCATATCTGACAAATATATTCCCATAATTTGCCACTGTTGCCATTTTTGTCCCTCCTTTTAAATCTTTGGCCTCAAATCTACCAGAAAAACGTTTCTTACAGGCCGTAGTTACGCAGATTGAACCCCGGGATTAATTTTTTATAAATGTCATTACATTCGCTGATAAAATCTTCTTCTTTATCAGGCAGATCTTCAAGAGTCCGCATTGCTGATTCCAGCGACTCTTTTTCAAAGGCCGACATCTGCAGCTTGGTGTCACCGAGCATCAGTTCGCCGGCTCTCATAGCTGCCGCACGGGATCTGGCATAGTAAGAAGTGTTGTTTGAAACAATTGCTTTACCGATTTCAAAGGCGTTTTCCGGGCAAAGAATGAATCCATGAGTATCACGATATTTATCGGACTGAACAAATAAACTCTGGAGCACTTTTTGCTGACCCATTTCAATAGCTGTGTTCATCAGAGCTACATCATAGCCCAGAATTTCTGTAAATACAGCCACTGTGGTGCCGCCAAACATATCGTGATATTCAACGGCTTCGTTACTCCACAGGTCACAGCAGGAGGCCACCAGGTTACCCAGCAAATCACTGTGTGCACATGCGCAGGTTTTACCTTCCATGGAAATGGGAACACCTGTAATTGCTTTGGTGATGACATCTTCATAACCACAGTCTTTGGTCGGGCCTTTGGCTCCCTGCTCATAGGCTACGAGACTGCGGCCTGCTGCAATGGCTCTGGTCAGGGCAGCAAAAGTATGAGGCACTGAACGATCCTGATATCCACCGGCCATAAACATGGCTACATTGGCCTGTGCACAGTTGGTGTCTCCACCGGGAGTGGCCCCGTATTTAGCTGCAATGTCTACAATTTTTTTCCACATAAACTCCATATCGCGGCTGCCCAGAACACCGATGCCAAACAGAGTCCCACGGATATCCTGACGGACGATAGAGTAGTCGGAAATTTCCTTACCACCAACAGACTCAATAGACAAGTTGTCAGCTCCGCCCTGGGCGCTGGCAACAAAAGTATCCAAAGCATTTTCCAGGGCAACGCAATCCCTGATATTTTCTTCATCAGGTTTCCGGTAATCCGCAATTGTTGCTCTGATAGCACTCTTTAATCCATACTTGCGGAAATAATCTTCCATAATCCGTTTGGTCTCGGCGGCAATTTCCCCGCCCCAGTCAGGGTTTCTGGTCATTTGGTAAACGTGCTCTAACTCCACCTGAATGCCGGGAATTCCAATGCCTACACAGCGATCTAAAACATCAGTCACCATTTTTTCATATTCTTTGACCAGGGATTTCTTGGTTGATTCTGTACCGGGTCTTGGGTGGGGAACCAATTCTGGATATACATATCCGCCCCCAACTGTAAAATCGCGTCCATACTTAACAGGGTATTTGGCTGTGCCAAAAATCATTTCAGCTGCATTTGCATACGCCATTTTGTCGTATTTCGGCATTTTGTCTAACCTCCTTCTTGTTACTTAAAATTAATTCTTTGCTTCTTAACGCGCAAAATAATTCTTAATGTTCTCCCTCCTTCCGATGTTGTACTACAGAATCAGTACTCAACAGTTACAACTCTATAATGCAATTACTGTGCCAACATCGGAAGTTTCAGCTTGGTATTTCATCAAGACCCAGTAATCACTGATTTATCTGGTTTGCCTGTTTTTTGAGGCTATCATCGGGTATCATCCCAGACATACCTGCCCTCCTGTCAGGTGTTCCTTTTTGGAACGGCCAAAGCCAACAGTTTTTGGGAGTTGTCCAAAAACTTAATTAGAACAAGGTTTACCGGCCATTTTGGTAAATTGTTACATAACGGCACAGTGTGCCAAAAACTAGAAAGGCGCGCCTCGTTCAGTTCCATTGGCGCGCGCCTTTCTACCCTCCGGGTATCCATATCCGTAAGCAGCGAAGCTGCTAACGGCTATAGATGTCTACAAACCTTAGCCTTTTCCATTGCGGAGCTGTTGCCGCTTTAGCGGCTTACAGATCCGGCATGCCCCTTGCGGGTACAAATGTGGAAAAGATATATTTTCCTGTAGTAGAAAAAAGGCAATACAGTTGAACCGTATTACCCGTTGTATTTGCGTCTGAGGCCCTGCCAAGTCATGCCTCGTACGGCATCTTCGGCCATTTTGGGAGCCTGGGAAGCCTCCTTGCCATATATGCCAAAATCAAAGCTTGTCATGAAAGAAAGGGTGACTCCTCCTCCTCCGCCGCAGGCAAAGGGAATGTTGATGCCTTCCCTGGTTAAAATTTCCGAAACTGTTTTAAAAACGCCCATCGTAGTGCTGAGTTGGGCAGTCCCGCAAAGAATATCCGGC
The DNA here is from genome assembly GCA_032027005.1 of Thermincola sp. Taxonomy (GTDB): domain Bacteria; phylum Bacillota; class Thermincolia; order Thermincolales; family UBA2595; genus JAVSMW01. Next base: position 138,484 of record JAVSMW010000004.1, read on the forward strand.
TTATATTTTTTTACCGCTGCTATGACCTCCTGAGCCGGAACATCTTTACCCAGGTCGATAACTTCGAACCCATTTGCTCTCAGCAGGGCGTTAACAATTTTCTGCCCCAGGTCATGGATGTCACCTTCAGCTGTGTGGGTCATGGCCACTCCGCGTTTGCGCACATGGCACCCCAGCCTGTTTTCACAGATCTCCAGGCCGGCAAGCATTGTGTCAGAAGCCAGTAATGTTTGCGGCAGGTAATAAATTCCTTCATCCCAAAGTATGCTGACCTCTCTCATCCCGACTATCAGCCCGTTGTGAATTACATCAACAGGGTCATTCCCCAGAAGGGCTTCTTCAACTACTTCGGCGATATTTTCAATTTCACCCAGGATAACACACTCAATAACTTTTTGAATTTCCCGGTTGTCACCGGCATTTCTTTTGATGCTGTAGTAAGAACTCTCTGTCACCAGATCATAACGAACAAAAATACCCGAATAATCTTTAATGGGCATGAAATGGTTCCTCCCATCATCTCTTAAGAAATATTTCCGGTCATGGCCAGGTTATACTGTTTTATTTTGCGGTAAAGGGTGTTTCTGCCAATCCCCAGGGCTGCAGCCGCCTTTGAGATATTCCAGCCGCAGGTATCCAGGGTTTCCCGAATTACCTGAGCTTCGGCACCTTTTAATTTATCTGTGCTGCCCGTATTTTTCTTTTCGGAAACCCCAGGTGTATATATCCGGGAAGGCAGGTGTTCGGGCACCAGGATATCGGACTCAACCATATGCAGAGCCTGTTCGATTACATTTTCCAATTCTCTGACATTTCCCGGCCACTCGTACCCGGACAGGCATGTATAAAACTCCGGAGCAATTGTGGGCGGGTCCTGAAGCAGTCGCCGGCTGATCTTATCCACAAAATACTGGGCCAGGTAGGCAATGTCCTTAATGCGTTCGCGCAAGCTTGGCAATTGAAATGTAATTACATTTAAGCGATAGTATAAATCGAGACGGAAATTGCCCTTTTCAACCTCATCTGCAAGGTTCTTGTTTGTAGCCGCTATCACCCTGGTGTTTATTGGAATGAACTTTTGCCCGCCTATTCTGGTAACCTGTCTTTCCTGCAATACCCTAAGCATACTGGCCTGGATATCCAAAGGCATATCCCCTATTTCATCCAGGAATATGGTCCCCCCATTGGCCAATTCAAATTTGCCCGGCCGGCCTCCCCTTTTAGCACCGGTAAAAGCGCCGTCTTCAAAGCCAAAGAGTTCGCTCTCCACCAGTTCCCGGGGGATTGCCCCACAGTTAATTACTACAAAGGGTCCGCTGTGACGGCCGCTGGCATTATGTACCGCCTGGGCAAAAATCTCCTTGCCGGTGCCGCTTTCACCTTGCAGTAAGATAGTGGAACTGCTCCGGGCTACCTTTTTAGCCCGCTGAATAATCGCGTGCAGCTGCGGGTCATTCCCGATAATATCATCAAAGGTAAGGGACGCCTGGGCCCCCACCATTTTAGTCACCAGCTTGTGCACGTTATCTATCTCTCTGAGGGTTGAAATCATCCCCGTAATATTTCCCGCTTCGTCTTTGATTAATTTGGCTGTAGAGGTAAAACGTGTCCCTCCCCCGGGAGTTTCCAGGTAAAATTCCTTGTCAATAAAGCCCCGTCTGGTATTAAAGACCTCAATTAAAGGAAAACCAGGCCCAAATGTGTCATTAACACTCTTGCCAAGGCATTCTTCCCTGTTGACCTGCAGAATTTTGGCCCCAACGGGGTTTAACTGGGTGATTACCCCGTCACCCTCAATAGCAATTAATCCGTCACTCATGGTTTCAATGGCAGTAGTCACTTTATTGTAGGCAATCAGCAATTCGTAAGAGGCTTTTTGACACACCAGCTGATTTTCAATGGCTTTGGCAGAAGCCACAACCATTCCCAGGGTATGTGCATGGGAATTATTATGAAGGCCAATAACACACAATACCCCTAGCAGTTCTTTCTCCGGACTATAGATGGGAGCCCCCGACCCCGAAAATCCATGTAAAATTTTGCAGTAATGTTCTGTAGCATTGATCTGTACTGCCTTCTTCTCAAAGAGTGCGGTTCCAATACAATTAGTCCCGGCATTGGTTTCACTCCAAAATGATCCCACATCATGGCAAAGATGCTTAGTCCTGTGCTGAATTAAGGGGTCCCGCAGGACAGCCTGCACCATGCCCTGGTCATCAGCCAGGCAGACAAAAATTTCGGTACCTTTGACAAAGTTATACAAATGATTCATAAAGGGGATCGCTGCATCAATCAGCTTTTTCCTGCGCCTGACTCTTTTATCTAACTGCTGCTGACTTAACAGCCTGAGTTCGCGCAGAGGATTATGAGGGTCAACCCTCATCCTGAGACAGCGATGCCATGAATTAGCCACGATTGGCCTAATCACATAAGGTTCAATTTCAAAATTATTGATAAATTTTTCCCAGGACCTGTAAATCCTGTTCAGCTTTCTGTCCGTAGGGCCAATAACATCTTTCGAATTATCAGACGTGTGTTTCAGCATTTGACCAAACTTCCTTTTCTTTAAAATACCGATTTAGCAGGTTTCAGTGTTTTGGTTTAGCCAACGTTACCAGTACTTTGGAAAATTCAGTCTTGATTTGTAACGGGACTAGCCGCCGCCAGCTATGTTTTTTAATGCCGAGACCATTTTAATGGCATATTTGATGGCATTATGAGCATCCCGAGCATAACCGTCGGCCCCCCAAGCCTGAGAAATGTGCTCATTAAGCGGGGCCCCTCCAACCATAATCATTACATTAGGATTTTTTTCTTTTATTCTTCTAACAATACGGCCCATCTCAAACATCGTTGTCGACATCATCGCCGACAGGCAAATAATTTCCGAATCAGTTCTTAATTGTTCTTCCACAAACTTGTCCAACGGCACATCCCGGCCAAGGTCATGAACTTCAAAACCCGAAGCATCAAACATCATTTTAACGATATTTTTGCCTATATCGTGGATATCACCTTGCACAACCCCAATAACGATTTGGCCTTTAATCATGGTCTTCATTTTCTTCAGGTGCGGCCGCAGGATATTCAGACCCGCATAGAGGGTATCAGCGCACATCAGCATTTCCGGAACAAAGTATTCTCCCCGTTCATAGAGTTCCCCGACATCTTCAATGCCCTGGACCAAACCGTTTATTACCGCTTCATAAACGTCAAGGTGATATTTTAAAACGTCTTGAGCGGCATTTACAACGATTTCTTCGTCATAATCTACAACTCCGGCCTTCAATTGTGCCCACACTTTTTGAGGCCATGCACCACTCATGGTCCTATACCCCTTTCGTCATGTTCAGAATATACAATTTAATACAAGCCAGCTCCGTACTTGATAAGTTACTTTTACAATACCACTTTAACATCTATTCAACAAGTATTAATTGGCAAAAATGCTAAAAAAGGCCATTTATACCAGCAAACCCCGGGCAATGTCCCGGGGTTTTTTAAACTGTGCATTGTTGGCAAATCTACATGTTGCGCAGTGAGCTGACCATGTTAATAGCATCCTTTAAAGCATTGTTGGCGTCTTTGGCGTAGCCGTCAGCACCCCACTTCTCCGCCAGGTTTTCATTGACAGGGGCCCCGCCGATCATTATCTTCACATTGGGATTCTTTTCCTTAAGCTTGCCAATAATTTCCGGCATCCCCACCATTGTAGTAGTCATCATTGCCGACAGGCAAACCAGGTCGGAATTGGTGTTTAATTGTTCTTCAATAAACTGCTCAATGGGAACATCCCTGCCCAGGTCATGGACCTCAAAACCGGCTACATCGAACATCATTTTAACAATGTTTTTACCGATATCATGCACATCACCCTGCACAACGCCCATGATGACCTGACCTTTGACTCCCCCCTCTTTCTTTTTCAGATGGGGCTTCAAAATATTCAGCCCGGCATACATGGTATCTGCCGCAATCAACATTTCGGGCACGAAAATTTCTTCTAATTCATATAACCGGCCGATTTCTTCAATCCCGGCTACCAGGCCGTCAAATATTGCCTTTTCCGCATCAAGTCCCTCAGCCAGGGCCGCATTTGCGTTTTCAATTACCTTATCATCATCATATTCAATTACTCCGTCTCTTAGGTTATTATAAATTTCCTGTTCTCTGCTCATTTTTATTCCTCCCTCATTATTTTGTTTACTTAATTCCCTTAACAACATCAACCATAGCAGTAAGGTTTTCTGTTTTAGTAGCCGGTGGTACCGCACATCCGGGTGAAATCATGGCAAAACCTTTGGCAATACAGGCTTTTGTTTCGTTCACAACTTTTTCTACATCACCCTGGAAAAGCGTATTGACAGGGTCAACAGCACCAATAATGGGCGTCTTAAGTCCTTCTGCCTGGAATTTTTCCAGAGCCCCGACTGCGTCTACTACCGGTTCGATACTGACAGCGGCACACCCGGTTTTGGCGATGTCTACAATGATGTTATCCAGTTTGCCGCAGATGTGAATAATTGTCGGTACGCTAAAGGTCTCGACCTGCTTTTTCTCATAAGGCCGAGCCAACTCCCGGTATATCTTGGGGCTAATCATATCCAGGGAAGCCATCATGTCTTCAATAACGATGGCATCTGCACCGGCTTTGATCATCTCCAGACCCAGCATTGTGCCCGCCCTTTCACCTGCTTCTACGTATTGGACAAGGTTTTGGGGCCGCCTGAAGGCCTCCATTAACATCTTAGTGACATCCAGGATCTGGCCGGCAATGCTGAATGGGCCGATAATGCCGCCAATCACGATTACTTTATCTCCCAGATTTTCTTTGAGAATCCTGATTCCTTCCAACAGTTTAGGTATCCGGCCCCGTTTAAGGAAATCATCTGGAAATTCTACAGGATCTCCGATATTGTAAGGATGTACTTTAACACTGGGCAGTCCTTCCCTGCCCCCGTCTTTTAGAACTGCGCCAAAGGCCTCTGCTTCATGAGTCTGGCAGAAGGGCAGCCTCACTGCATCAAAGCCCAACACGGAGAAGCCGCCTCCGGCTAGCTTAGCCATTGTCTGGCCATCGTACAGGGCATCCGGCCAAAAGCTATTTAATTTTTCCATTTGGTGATAAGTGGCATGCTGGCAAATACTCACCACAGGCAGCCTGTCCACAGGCTCTCCTTTAAGTGCTTTCATGAATCGTTCACGACTTGTCATTTCCGTCATTTTAAAATCGTCCTCCTTCATTTTTCATTTACGGCATAACGGGCATACCATGATACACAGACCGCAAATGTATGAACCTAAAGCCTGATAATTTTCACCCAATTGAGCGGCACAGGCTCTGGTATCGATTTTGCTTTGGCCGCTGCTTTCCCGCACCCATTCTTCTGCGGAAATCGCTTGGGCCGGGCAGATCTCCGCACAGCGTTGACAGGCCTTGCATTGGCCCACCAAGAAAGGTGCATCGCAAACAGTCAAAGGAGCATCGGTTAATACTGTGGCCCAGCTCAGTCTGGCCCCATATGCCCTGGTTACCAACAGCCCATTCTTGCCGACCCATCCCAGTCCGGCGCAGGTTGCAGCAGTCTTATGAGGAAAAAGATCATACAAACGGGCAGCAAACCTGGGGTCTTGCTTATCGGTATCAGGTGGTATTACGAATGCCTTCCAGCCCTGGGACCTCAAAAATCTGGCGGTTTTTTGCTGGATTTTTTCGAGTCTGGCATCGATCATTAAGAACTGGTTTGTATAAGCCGTAACGCCTTTTTCTTCCACAAGACATTCCGTCACCGGCGGGTGTTCAATGGCCATTGAGATTGCCGTAGGAAGGTGTTTAAACTCCTTAGCTAAACCTGCCCGTACATCCCCTATCCCGGCCAGTGTGGCCCCCAGTCTTGAATCTGCCGGATGAAGGTGTCTCCCTCAATCCAACTGGGGTTGGCATGGTTGAGAAACTCCAGGCTGACTTCTGTAGAATTCATGTCTCTCACCTCTATTAGTGCGCACGTTGTGCGCTTCATATATATTTCACAGAAATCATCGCTCCTGCAATGCGATGTAAGACAACCGACTTACCTCATGCGAAAGCCTCTGGGGGACAATAGCATGTCGGCAAAGTCAGGATTAGACAGCGAATNACGATAACTCATTTGGAATATGGAGAGCCGTATGCGGTGAAAGCCGCTCGTACGGTTCGGGAAGGGGCGGGTTACTTTGCTAATCCGCCTATTTCATTTCTGAATACCGATTTATTAAAAGTTATATAGCAATTTTGATGCCAACCAGGGAGATTTTACCTAAAAAGGCAATTATGCCACAGCGCACTAAGGTCTCAGCCCGTTAAGATGATAAGAAAATAAAGAAGCACCCTTTCAGGTGCTTCCGGTAAAGAAATATAAATTGTTCCGATGTGACACAGGTCTTTGATTGATATAACAGGGGCAGCTGTATTTATTCAAAAAATCTGTTAGATTCCAATACAGATCTGCATACCGGCCTATCTGTTCCATCCTGGAACATTGTTCCATGACCCGATACAAGTTTGTTGATTTTGGGCAGTCAATTTATGATCCCATGTGGAACACTAGACCACTGCTTTCTCGATGGTACCTCCACCGACAACATTGTTCCCTTCATAATAGACGACTGCCTGACCTGGTGTAATTGCCCTTTGGGGTTCAGTGAAGCTAACTTTCACCCGGCCATCTTTTTCCGGCGAAATTTCTGCTTCGGCCGGGACGGCACTATACCTTATTTTTGCCTTTACTTGCAGGGGGGCAGCTAAAGTTTCAAATAATATAAAATTATTATCACCTGCCACCAGCGCATGATTAAACACTTCGCTGTTCCGCCCGAGAATTACAGCATTTCTGGCAGGGTCTAGGGCAATCACATACATTGGCTCGCCAAAGGCTATCCCCAGTCCTTTGCGCTGGCCCACGGTATAGTAAGCCAATCCCTGATGCTGTCCCAGAACTTTTCCCTGTAAGTCCAGAAAAGGTCCGGGGCTGATTTCCCCGCCGGCCTTTTCCCGCATAAACCGATGATAGTCATTATCTGTAACAAAACAAATTTCCTGGCTTTCGGGTTTGTTGGCCACCTTCAGGTTATATGCGGCCGCCATCCGGCGCACCTCATCCTTGGTATGCTCACCCAAAGGCATCAGGGTCCTGCTCAATTGCTCCTGAGTCATGTTGTAAAGGGCATAGGTCTGGTCCTTGCGATCATCCTCGGCCCTGCCAAGGGTCCACCGCCCCCTGGCCTGGTCGTAGCCAATCCTGGCATAATGCCCGGTGGCAACATACTCTGCTCCAAGTCCTACGGCCTTGTCCAGCAAAGCCCCGAATTTAACAAACCTGTTGCAGGCAATACAGGGATTTGGTGTTCTGCCTGCGAGATACTCCTGGACAAAGGGGTCAATTACCTTTTGCTCAAACATTTCCCGAAAATTCATAACATAAAAAGGAATACCCAGGGTATCCGCCACCCGCCTGGCATCATCGACAGCAGACAAAGAGCAGCAGCCCCCCTGGTCCTTTTCCTTGGCCGGGTCATCAGACGGCCATATCTGCATTGTAACCCCAAGCACATCATAACCCTGATCCCTTAATATAGCAGCAGCGAGTGAGCTGTCAACCCCCCCGCTCATAGCCACCACAACTTTTTTCTTAACTGACATCAAACATCACCCACCAAAAGCTATCGCGTAAGCGATAGCAATAAATGAAATTACTACTGAAAACGCTCAAGTAGCCTAATAATTGTCCTTCCTACTTTGACCCAGAGGTGGAAAAATGACTTCTGGCTAGGCGCCCTATTGACCGCAACCGGAGGCGTACTTTTCGTACGTTGAGGATTGCGGTCAATAGGGCAACAACGCCAGAAGTCATTTTTCCCTACATGCACTACTTAGAGAGTTTTTGTTGGTAATCCTCAATCGCCTTATGTAAGGCATCCGCAGCCAAGTTTGAACAATGCATCTTGTTTGCCGGCAAACCTCCAAGTTCTTCGGCAACAGCAGCATTGGTAATCTTAAGAGCTTCCTCCAGTGTCTTACCCATCACCATTTCCGTAACCATACTGCTGGTTGCTACAGCAGCACCACAGCCAAAGGTCTTAAATTTGACGTCCTCAATTATTCCCTGGTCATTGACTTTAATGGAAATCCGCATGATATCACCACAGGTAGGGTTGCCAACTTCACCTACGCCTGATGCATCTTTAATTTCCCCCACATTGCGTGGATTTGTAAAATGGTCCATTACCTTTTCACTATACATTTGAACAACACCCCTTCGCTTGGTGATTGTCGGCCATTTTCTTGTCCGCATATAATGGAGACATGGCCCTTAATCTCTCTACTATCTCTGGCAGCACATCAATTACATAGTTTATTTGTTCTTCAGTATTATCTTTCCCCAAAGTCATCCGCAGTGAACCATGGGCAATTTCATGGGTTAAACCCATAGCCAGCAAGACATGGGAGGGATCAAGAGAACCGGAAGTGCAGGCAGAACCGCTGGAAGCAGCGACTCCCTTCATATCCAGGCTCAAAAGAAGTGATTCTCCTTCAATAAAATGAAAACTCAGATTAACATTGTTAGGCAGCCGGTTAGTTGGGTGACCGTTCAGCTTGACATGATCAATCTTATCCATCAGTCCCTTGATCAGCTTATCTCTCAGCCCTGACAGATAAACAGTCTGTTCCGGTATTGCTTTAACTGCCTTCTCCAATGCCATGGCACATCCAACAATTCCTGGCACATTATGGGTTCCGGGCCGCCTTTTGCGTTCCTGGGAACCGCCATAAGTGATGGGCAGCACCCGGGACCCTTTTCTCATGTACAGAGCACCTATACCTTTAGGCCCATAAAACTTATGGGCTGAAATTGACAGCATATCAAGATTTAGTTCATTTGCATCAACAGGTATTTTTCCGATAGTCTGTACAGTGTCACTATGCATGAAAATACCCTTATCTTTGGCCAGGGCTCCAATTTCCTTAATCGGTTGAATGGTTCCTACTTCATTATTGGCATGCATGATTGATATTAATACCGTCTGGTCAGTGATAGCAGTTTGCACATCTTCAAGCCTGACGGTGCCATACTCATCAACCGGCAGGTAGGTTACCCGAAAACCCTCCCTCTCCAGGTTTTTACAGGTATCCAGAATAGCATGATGTTCTATGGTAGAGGTAATAATGTGGTTACCCCGCTTTTTATTTGCATATGCAGTCCCCCGGACAGCAAGATTATCCGCCTCCGTTCCACCGGACGTAAAAATGATTTCATTAGGCTCAGCCCCAATATTTCCGGCAATCTGTTCCCTGGCTTCCTCCACCACTTTACGGGCATTGCGGCCAAAAGAATGAATGCTCGAGGGGTTGCCATAATTCTCAGTCATACATTCCAGCATCACTTTGGCAATATCATCGTCAGTCCTGGTGGTGGCACTATGGTCTAAGTATACCTTGTTGCTCACGGTAGGTCATCTCCTTTGTTAGACACAATGTAATGGGTTGCACATTATTTTAAATATAATACATATAAAAATTTTTGTTCATCTTGGCTTTTTCTGCATCTTTACACATGTCTGCAAGAGAAATGGAGTCTAAAACTTCTTCGATACTGTCTTTTACTTTCTCCCAAACATTCTTGGTAATGCAAAACTCGGCCTTCATGCACTGCTCCGGATCTTCTTCGTTCACACATTCAACAGGTGCAATAGGTCCCTCCAGCACCCTGACTATATCTCCCACTTTAATTTCTGCAGGGTCACGGGATAATATGTAGCCTCCCTGCGCACCTCTGACACTCTTCACCAACCCAGCCTTACGCAAACCGGCAATCAGCTGTTCCAGATAGTGTTCTGAAAGTGCCTGACGCTCAGCAACACTTTTCAGGGATATCGGCCCTTCACCATAGTGTTGGGCAAGATCAAACATTGCCTGAACGCCGTAGTGCCCCTTTGTTGAAATCTTCACAGGCCCCCCCCCAACTAATTCCTACTGTTTTACTTGGTATTATCTAAAAATATGTTAGCATATAGAACTTTTAATGTCAAACCTAATTCCCACTATTTTAGTATGTTTTTTTACATAAATTTTAAACCTGCTTTTTTGGGGAAATATATCAGCTTCTTATCATCGATCTGTTAGTTTCATATAATTGGTCTTTATTATATTGTATGTTAATATCTCATCAAGGAGGTGAAGCAAATGAATATTACAGGGATAAAAATAAAAATGCTGAATGGTGAAACTCATACAAAAGCAGTAGCTTCAGTGACAATTGACGACTCTTTGGTAGTGCATGACATCAAAGTCATTGAAGGCAAGAACGGGTTGTTCGTGGCTATGCCCAGCAAAAAGGTTGGCGACAGATTTGTGGATATATCACATCCGATCACTGCTCACAGCCGCTCGGCACTCTTTGATGCAGTTCTTAACGAATACCGCCGGTTGGCCTAACAATACCTTTTCCTGTGCCAAAACTAAAGAGGGAGTGTACCGCCAAATTTAGCGGCACACTCCCTCTTTAACAATTATATTTCTTCGGGCCCGCCGAAGAAATTACACACATCATCCGGCACCGTTAAAGCCTATCGTAACCTTGCCGTCATCAACGATAACAGGAACCTTCCTGCCACCTGCCAGTTTTATCAATTCTGGTATCCGATCACGATTCATAGTAAGGTTAACTTCTTCAAATTCTATTCCTTTTTCCTCTAGCTCCATCATCGCCCGTGCACAATATGGGCATGCAACCTTAGTATAAACAGTTACGGCCATTGTAATCCCTCCTTTCTCTTTTTATATTTTATTTGCGACAAATTTTATTCCTCTCTTTTAGAAACAAATTTAATCCTCTCTCTGATAATTTTTTCATTACCGCTCTCAGTAGGCTCATAATAAGTCACACCCAAGAGTTCATCGGGCAAATACTGCTGTTCCACATAATTTCCTCGGTAATCGTGAGGATATTTATAACCTTTGCCATGCCCCAGTTTAGATGCTCCCTTGTAGTGGGCATCCCTGAGGTGTACCGGTACCTCTCCTGGTTTCCGGTGTTCTATATCTGACAGAGCTTTATCAATTCCTTTAATCACAGAGTTGCTCTTTGGTGCCGTGGCAATGTAAATGACAGCTTCAGCCAGGGGCAGCCTCGCCTCAGGCATCCCGATGTATTCAAGGGCATATGCGGCAGCAGTGGCTACCGACAAAGCCTGAGGATCCGCCAAACCTACATCTTCAGCCGCGTGAACAATCAGCCTCCTGGCAATAAACCTCGGGTCTTCACCGGCATAAATCATCCTGGCCAGCCAATGTAGAGCCGCATCCGGATCAGACCCCCGCAGACTCTTAATAAAAGCAGATATCACATCATAGTGCTGATCTCCTGATTTATCATACCTGACAGCCCTTTTTTGAATTGATTCTTCTGCTACTGAAATAGTGATTTCCCGGACTCCCTGTTCATTAGGCAGGGTAGTGACAACTGCCAGTTCAATAGCATTTAGTGCAGTCCTAGCATCCCCATTAGCAACGTTTATTATATGTTCTATGGCCTGTTTTTCCAGACTTACCTGATACCTGCCCAGCCCCCGTTCTTCATCATTGACTGCATGCTCTATCAATTTTCCAATTTCCTCGTCTATCAAGCTCTTAAATCCGAACACCCGTGACCTGGATAGCAGAGGAGGGTTTACTTCAAAATATGGATTTTCCGTGGTTGCTCCGATAAGAATGACTGTACCGTCCTCCACATGGGGTAAAAGGGCGTCCTGCTGAGCTTTGTTGAACCTATGAATCTCATCAACGAACAAAATTGTCCGCTGGTTATACATTCCTAACCTGTCTTTGGCATTTTTAACAACTTCCTTTATATCAGCAACTCCGGATATCACGGCATTAAGCTGAACAAAGGCCGCTTTAGTAGTATTGGCAATAACTTTGGCCAAGGTAGTCTTGCCTGTTCCCGGCGGTCCATAAAAAATAACTGAAGAAAGTTGGTCAGCTTCAATTGCCCGTCTGAGGAGCTTACCTTTACCCACAATTTCTACCTGCCCCACAAATTCATCCAGGGTCCGGGGTCGCATACGTACCGCCAGCGGAGCTTCCCTGGCCATCTGTGTCTGCCGTGATATTTCAAATAAATCCATATAAACTCCTCCAATCAGGAACGATTATCATCTTCCCTCATGGGATTTGATGTTTAACCTTAATAATAATTCTTATCGTTAAACATGTCAACCAATCCTGTTTAAAAAAAAGTTAGAGCTGTATCATAACAGCTCCTGAGTATCTCTACTAATTACAAATATTTCTCTAAAAGGTCCTTTAGTTCATTTTTTGATTTAAAGCCAACTATGCGATCAACTGCACTTCCGCCCTTGAATATGATCAGGGTTGGTATACTCATAACCCCGTATTCGTGGGCAACTTCCCGGTTTTCGTCTACATTTACCTTGCCAACTTTGATTTTACCGTCCAATTCCACAGCAATCTCGTCAACAATAGGAGCGATCATGCGGCAGGGCGAACACCAGGGAGCCCAAAAATCGACCAATGTCGGACTTGAGTTCTCTAAAACTTCAGTCTTAAAGTTTTCTTTGGTTAATGTAAGTACTTTTTCACTTGCCATACATACAACTCCTTCCAAATATTGTGTTTAATCAACAAAACGGGTAATAGTCTGAACAAGTTTTTGCAGTTCTTCAAGCTTGGACTTTTTATCTTTGGCAGATACAGTTTGAACAAGGCATTCCGCGGCGTGGTGATTGAGCATTAAATTGCCAACCATTTTCAGGGCCGATCTGGCTGCTGCCACCTGGGTCAGGATATCCTGACAATCCTTCCCCTCCTCAATCATTCTCCTGATACCTTTAACCTGTCCCTCGACCCGCTTTAACCTTTTATCCAGATTATCCTTGATATTTTCTATCTTTTGCAATTTCCGAATCCCCCCAATACTACCCTCCTAGGGTATGCAGGTATATTTATTATAATACTGGCAAAAAATGTTGTCAAACTAATCAATTGAACTGCCTCATATATTTAGCAGATCCCTGACCACAACACCTGCCAGAATCATACCCATTACCGGCGGTACGAAAGCAATGCTGCCAGGTATCTGACGCCGCAATGTACAGTTGGAGACTGCATCCTTATTACTGCAAATACAATGGCGTTTGCAATCACCAACCGACTCCAGTGGTGTCATCGGCTGTTCCTTGGAGTAAACAACTTTAACGCCCCTTGAAATACCGGCTTTTTTCAACTCCCGGCGAATAACCCTGGCCAGGGGGTCTACTGAAGTCTTGGAAATATCCTCAACTTCAAAAGCTGTCGGGTCAAGCTTATTCCCGGCACCCATGGCGGAAACAATCGGAATGCCCCGCTCATGCGACTTAATGATCAAATCCAGTTTACCTGTAACATTATCGATAGCATCTACTATGTAATCTATATCCTCCCTGATAAGTTCTGCGCTCTTTTCAGGTCTGTAAAATTCACAAATTGCTTCAACCTGAGCCTGCGGGTTAATCAACCTGACCCTTTCTTGCATTAGCTCGACCTTAGAGCGTCCAACCGTGTCCTGCAGGGCATGAATCTGTCTGTTGATATTAGTCAGGCAGACATCATCATAATCAATTAACATCAGATGCCCGACGCCGGTTCTGGCCAGAGCTTCGACAGTAAATGAACCAACTCCCCCGATGCCAAAAACCGCTACCTTGCAGTCAGCCAACTTGGCTAACCCATCGGGGCCTATTAAAAGTTCGGTACGTGAAAACCTATGAAGCATATTTTATCTCCCAACGTAGTATATATTCTATAATACCATATATGTCCAAAAAAACAAAATACCCCACTTATGCCGTGGGGCCGCTTGTTTTGAACCTGTTATCAACAGGTGGGTGTCCCCCTGACTGGTTTTTGTTTCCTCGGCAAGGAGGCATACAAGCTGCAGCCAGAGCAGGATTCCCTAAGTATTGGTGTTGGCTCAATACTTAACGGCTAAACACGTGCATCGCAGGGTGTTAAGGCAATTTGTATTTTGTAGTTCTAATATATCATGTGGTTTTCAGCGTTTCAAGTGCCAATAACTGCCGCATATCAATGTTATCCTTAGGATTACAAATGATTCAAAAAAATATACCTCTTAAACCCTTGCGCCGCTTAAATCCAGTCCTTGACAAAAGCTTTACTTTTTTGTTTTGGCCACATTTAATTTAATGTGCAGTTCCTGCAGCTGCCGCGGGGTTACTTCTGAAGGTGCTTGTGTCATTAAGTCTGTGGCACTCTGAGTTTTGGGAAATGCTATGACATCCCTGATAGTATCTCTTTTGGCCATCAACATAATCATCCGGTCTAAACCAAAAGCGATACCCCCATGAGGTGGTGTCCCATATTCAAAAGCCTCCAGCATAAAACCAAATTTCTCATTAGCTTCTTCTTCTGAGTGTCCCAGTAAATCAAACATTTTCTGCTGCACATCCCGCCTGTGGATTCTGATGCTGCCACCGCCTAGTTCTATGCCGTTTAAAACCATATCGTATGCTTTGGCCCGGACCCTGCCCGGGTCTGTATCCATGTACTTTAGATCCTCGTCCAATGGCGCAGTAAAGGGATGGTGGATTGCCACCCAGCGTCGTTCTTCATCATCATATTCAACCAATGGGAAGTCTACTACCCAGGCAAATTTAAAGACATCCGGATCAATCAGGTTTTTCTTTTTGGCCAGCTCAATTCTCAGGGCTCCAAGAGCTGCAGCGACTACTGAAGGTTTATCGGCAACAAAGAACAGGAGGTCACCGGGTTCAGCCTCAAATTTATGCAAAATAGCTTCAATTTCTTCATCTTTAAAGAACTTGAGAATTGGTGATTTAAGTCCTTCTTCATTTACAACAATATAGGCCAGGCCTTTAGCCCCATAAATAGAGGCAAACTGAGTCAGGTCATCGATTTCTTTGCGGCTGAAATGAGCACATCCCTTGGCATTAATTCCCTTTACCTGCCCACCGGATGCAGCCACAGCAGCAAATACTTTAAAATCTGAGTTGGCCATCATGCCGGTGAAATCCCTTAATTCCAAGCCAAAGCGCAGGTCCGGTTTGTCTGAGCCATAGCGGTCCATAGCTTCCCGGTAAGTGAATCTGGGAAATGGAGTCTCTATATCAATACCGGCTGCTTCCTTAAAAGTAAAACCGACCATTTCCTCCATCAGATTAAGCACATCTTCTACATCCACAAATGATATTTCCATATCAATCTGGGTAAACTCCGGCTGCCTGTCGGCCCTTAAAT
This sequence comes from Thermincola sp., assembly GCA_032027005.1. GTDB lineage: Bacteria > Bacillota > Thermincolia > Thermincolales > UBA2595 > JAVSMW01. Next base: position 153,794 of record JAVSMW010000004.1, read on the forward strand.
CCTCATCACGGAAACAGCGCACAATCTGAAAGTACTTGTCCATCCCTGCTACCATCAAAATCTGTTTGAAAATCTGTGGTGATTGAGGCAGCGCGTAAAATTTGCCGGGATTGACCCTGCTTGGCACTAAATAGTCTCTGGCACCTTCGGGTGTACTCTTCGTGAGCATAGGTGTCTCAATTTCAAGAAAACCCTGGCGATCCAAAAAGTCCCTGGCTGCTTTGGCAACCTTGTGCCTTAAGATCAGGCTGCGCTGCATATCTGGCCTGCGCAGATCTAAATATCTGTATCTGAGGCGAATATTTTCATCAACATCCTCCTCGATATAGAAAGGCGGTGTTTTGGCCCGGTTGAGAATCCTCAGCTCAGTCACATATACTTCAATTTCGCCGGTTGGCAGCTTTGGATTCACTGTTTCAGCACTCCGCCGCCGAACCTCGCCAACAGCAGCGAGGACAAATTCCCCTCTCACCCTTTCCGCTTTAGCAAAAGCGTCTTTATCTACCTCCGGGCTGAAAACCAGTTGAGCCAGTCCAGTCCGGTCCCTCAAATCCACAAAAATCAGTCCGCCGTGGTCTCGGCGGCTGTTTACCCAACCCGTCACAACCACGATTTCTCCCATATTAGCGGCCGATAATTCACCCACCATATGACTTCTTTTTAGGCCTTGCATTGTTTCTGCCATCTAAATGTTGCTCCTCTCTCACTATGAAAAATACTCCGTTGGTGTGTCAAAACCATTTTACTGCCCATTCCGGAGATATTCTAAAACCTTTTCCAGGGGCACTTCTTCCTGTGCCGCAGCCTTCATATCTCTTATCACCGCCACACCTTTGCTCAGTTCTTCATCTCCCAGGATTAGAGCAAAACGCGTAGCAAACTTGTTGGCATATTTCATCTGGGCTTTGAGACCCCTGCCCATCACATCCATATCTGCAGTTAAACCTGCCGCCCTTATATTGTAAAGCAATTTGAAGGCGGTCTCCCTTGCGGGCTCGCCTAAGGCGGCAATAAAAACATCATATTTGAGCGGCCCGGGAAACTCAATATTCTGACGTTCCATGGTAGCAATAATTCTCTCGATCCCCAGGGCAAATCCAATGCCGGGGGTTGGCTGGGGAGCGCCTACCTGCTCAATTAAGCCATCATACCTGCCACCTCCGCCAATGGAACTCTGGGCCCCAATGTCACTGGCCATAATTTCAAAAGCTGTATTAGTATAGTAGTCAAGCCCCCTGACCAGGCGATTATTAACAATATATTTAATCCCTGCCTGGTCCAGAAATTTCTTAACTTTCGCAAAGTGATCCGCACATTCATCACAAAGGCAGTCCGTGGTAGTAGGTGCACCATGACTTACGTCCTGGCATTCTGATTCCTTACAATCCAATATCCGCATAGGATTCCTGGAAAACCTGGATTGACATTGCTTGCATAACTTGTCCACGTTACCGGCCAGGAAATCATGCAGCTTTTGCCTGTGCAGCGGCCTGCATTGCGGGCAGCCGACACTGTTTATATGCAGCTCCAGGTCACGAAGTCCTAATCTGCCGTAAAAGTCCATTGCCATGGTAATAACTTCCGCATCCACAACAGGGTCCTTGCTGCCCAGCACTTCTATGCCAAATTGGTGAAACTGTCTGTACCGGCCGGCCTGCACATTAGCATACCTAAACATGGGCCCAATGTAAAATACCTTGACCGGCTGCGGCTGGGCGTATAACTTATGCTCAACATAAGCCCTGGCCACACAGGCCGTTTGTTCCGGCCGGAGACTGACGTCACGACCGCCTTTATCCTGAAACGTGTACATCTCTTTTTCCACCACATCTGTGGTGTCACCAACCCCCCGTTTAAACAGTTCGGTATGCTCAAAAATTGGGGTGCGGATTTCGCTGAAACCATATTGAGTGCAAATATTTCTGATATGCTGTTCAATATAATGCCATTTCTCAATTTCTCCCGGTAAAATATCATTGGTGCCCTTAGGCCCTGCTGTAAGCATAAACAAACCCTCCTCAAATCCTAGAAAGTCGCGCCTATTCAGTTGCCTTGGCGCGCGACTTTATGTACTACATACCTCAGCCTTTTCCGCAAATGCGGAAAAGATTTGTTCTTTGTAGTAAAAAAATCCCTCGTCGATGGCAATGAAATGAAATTCATCACCAGGGACGAGAGATAAATCCCGCGGTACCACCCTGTTTAGGCAAACCTGCCTCACTTAATAACGGCTTAACGGCGCCAACCGGGAAAACTTACTGGAGGTTCAGTTTTCCGGCTCACGGGTGTCTTTCATTGCTTAAACCTTAGAGATGCTTACAGTCCGGGCATCTCCTCCCTAAAAGGTGTCGGCAATTACTCTTCCCGCTCTCTGCCTTTATAAACAAAAAATTAATTAATAATGAAACTAAAGTGAAACTCCTCAAAAATACTGCTAATCTTCCCTAATTTTAACGAATCCACTTAAGATTGTCAATGTTAGGTAACATAAAATTCACGATAAATCTGCACAACCTATTGACAACAAGTACAGAAAGTGATATTTTTTCCCTAACTGGTTAGTAGAAGGAGGAATGATCTTGTGTCTTCAAATCTAGGAAAAGAAAGAATTATTGAAGCTGCGGTTGAGCTTTTTAAAGAAAAAGGTTATTCTGCTACAAGTGTGCAGGATATTGCTGATAAGCTTGGCTATACTAAGGCAGCTCTTTATTATTATATTCCAAGCAAAGAGGAAGTCCTTTGGGAAATTTTCGACAAAACTATGACTACAGCGGAACGGCGTATAAAAGAATTAATGAATCAAGACATGTCTATAATAGAGAGAATCGAAAAAATAATACATAATCAGATCATGAATGTCCGGGACGAAACACCCTATATGGTGATTTTTTTTACGGAGAGGGCACACTTACCAGAAGGTAAATTAGATGAAATTAATGTCCGCATCAGTAATTACGAAAAAAAAATTGCAGAGGTACTTCGGGAAGGAATTGCCCTAGGCGTATTAGAACCGATTGATGTTCTCCCTGTTGTCTACGGGATCCTAGGTATGTGTAACTGGTTAACCCACTGGTTTAACCCCAATGGCTCACGTTCACCGGAAGAAATCGCAAAATTATTCTCACAACTAGTTTTACGTGGAATTGTTAAAAAATAGCATCCCACTAAAAACGCCGCTTGTTTGCAAATAGCATCCAAGCGGCGTTTATCCGTATTCTTAAGTTGGAATCGTCCTACATACAAAAAGGCCATTTTACTCATCACGACTAGCTTTCTAAAGCCGATAATACCTTATCAGGAGTAATTGGCGTGCTATTTATCCTGACCCCTATAGCATCATAAACTGCATTAGCCACTGCGGCAAGCATTCCCGCTACAGCCCCTTCCCCAACTTCTTTTGCCCCAAAGGGGCCGTTTGGTTCTAGGCTGTCTACCAAACCATCTGTTGTTATTGGAGTATCAGTAGCAATTGGCAGCCGGTAATTTAGAAACGACGCATTAAATAGCTGTCCTTTCTCAAGAACTATTTCCTCAGAAAGGGCCTGCCCCATGCCCATTGAAACACAACCTTCGACCTGTCCTTCTACTATCGTTTTATTCAAAGGAAAGCCGCAGTCATGAAAGGTTGAAGCCCGCAACACTTTGACTTTCCCGGTCAGAGTATCAACTTCAACTTCCACGGCCTGGGCGCAAAACCCATAGGCACTTGTGAACAAGCCTTTGGCTTTGGCCAGGCTGGGATACCGGTCAGTCTCAGGATAACCTTTATATGAACCTGTCCCAATAACTGGGTTCCCATTTTTGCGAAAAATACTTGCTTGAATGGCTTTGGCATAAGAGACAGAATTTGCAGGACTATCCTTGACAAAAATTTGTTTATTCCTATAGTCCAAATCTTCTGCCTGCACCTCAAGCATTTCCGCAGCCACTTCCAATAACTGCCTGCGGGCATCGGCAGCTGCCAATTTAACAGCATTACCGGTAATCATGGCTCCACCACTTAAAAAGCTGCCCAAGTCAATCGGGGTTGTTTCGGTATCCCCGGCCACCACCCGGATATCATCCAGGCCAATTCCCAATTCTTCAGCCGCTATCTGACTCAACGTAGTATAGGAACCCTGCCCAATCTCCTGACTGCCTGTAAATAGGGTAGCCGAGCCATCATCATGCATTTTTATCATTGCGGCCGATGCGAAGGGATAGTACATAGCTCCGCTAAACATAGAACAAAGAGATATGCCCACTCCCCTGCGGATCCTACCTGTATCATTGCCAATGCCCTTAGTTGCAGGGCTGCCTTGGGTTAGTTGCTTACGTCCGGCACTCCAGTTAACACCTTCCGCCGCTCCGCGAATAGCATCACTTAACCCACAGCTGTTTAATTTGTCTCCATTAGGCAGGATGTCACCCTTGTGCCTTACGTTCTTCAGCATAACCTCTACAATGTCCAAACCGGCATCCCTGGCCAGCATATCGAGCTGCGAATCAATGGCAAAGCGAACCTGAGGAGCGCCATGACCCCGCTGTGGGCCGCGGATTGGGTTATTGGTATAGACAGCTATACCCTCGTAACGGTAATTTGGTACATTATAAACAGGGAAGCTAAAACCATGGCAAAGAAAAACTACTATAGCCCCTGAGCCCCGGTAGCCCCCATTATCGACATAAACCTTAATATCCTGAGCTGCAATAGTACCATCTTTTTTGATTCCGGTTTTAATCTTAACACTGATAGGATGCCTTTGGCGAGTGGTTGTGAAAACCTCTTCCCGATCCATCTCAAACTTTACAGGGCGGCCCAGCTTCATTGAGAGGTAAGCCGCACAAAACTCATAAGGAAAAACATCAATTTTCCCGCCAAAGGCCCCACCTACATAAGAGTGGCGCACTCTCACCTTGCTAATCGGCATATTTAGGGCCTTGCTGAGGACGTATCTTTTTAAGAAGATTCCCATTGTAGATAGCCAAAGATCCAACTTTCCGTTCACTGGGTCATAGCTGGCCACTGCGGCATGGGGCTCTAAAGCACAATGAGCTGTGGCAACCGCCTCAAAAATGTCTTCCCTGACGTAATCAGCTTGGCGAAAGCCTTCTTCAATATCCCCAAAACTAATAGCCGATCTGGCGCTAGCATTGTTAATATTTACTTCAGATCTATAGTTCTGAGTTTTCCCTGCCGCACCCCACTCTTCCCAGGCCGATGTACCTTCCAGGGAATTCTCATGAATCTCAGGTGCCGATGGTTTAATTGCTTCTTCCGGGGTAAAGACAGCTGGAAGCATCTCATACTCCACCTTGATCAATTTAAGAGCTTCCTCAGCCACTGCTTCACTCACTGCTGCCACTGCTGCAACCTCATCACCTATATACCTGACTTTGTCAATGGCCAGGGGCCTTTCATCAGCCGGATACCTTGGGGTATCAACAAAGGCGTAACGGACATCCCCAACATCTTGGCCGGTAATTACTGCCTTTACCCCCGGTAAGGCTTCTGCGGCACTGGTATCTATATTAATAATCCGGGCATGGGGATACGGACTACGCAAAATTTTGCCGTAAAGCATTCCCGGAAGTTTAATGTCAACAGTAAATTGGGCCTGGCCGCAGGCTTTCTCCGGCCCGTCTATTCTGGGTAAACCCTCACCTACTACAGCATACTTAGTCATTTGTATCCTCCTCACTTAGTTTTCTACAAGGGCCTTCCCCTGCGCCACAGCTGAAATTGCTTCAATGATCTTGACATACCCTGTACAACGGCAAATATTACCGGCAATAGCCTCCTTAATTTCCTGCTCACTAGGCAGAGGATTATTCTCTAACAAATATTTGGCTGCCAATAACATACCAGGAGTACAGAATCCGCATTGTATTGCTCCCAGCTTAACAAATGCCTCCTGCAACGGGTGCAGATGCCCATTCCTGCTTAGTCCTTCAATGGTTGAGATAGACTTACCATTTACACTTACGGCCAGTACCAGACAGGAACTGACCGGTTTCCCATCCACCAAAACCGTACAGGCTCCGCATTCACCCTGGTTACAGCCCTTTTTTGTGCCTGTAAGTCCTAACTCCTCCCTAAGCACTTCCAGGAGGGTTTGCTCAGGATTAACAGCCACCTCATTGGGCTCGCCGTTTACAATAATGTTGATTATCCTTTTCATGACTTAATTCCTCCCAACTCAGCAAAAGCCTCTGAAACCATCGATTTGACAATCCTTTTCTTAAATTGTGGAGATACCCTGTCTGTTTTTACCGGATGAACCTCTGCTGCTGCAGCTTCCGCAGCGGCTGCAATTAAGTTTTCATCTAGCTTTTGGCCAATCAATTTGCTTTCAGCCGTAAAAGCCCGAACCGGCCCAGAGCCCACACCGCCAAAAATCAAACGGGCATCACGGCAGATTCCTTCACCGGAATCGATTTTAAGCAGTGCCGCCAAACCAACCAGCGGGAAATCAAGGGATTCCCTAAACCGGTATTTACGGTACAAGCCTTTAATCCCATCAGCCGGCAGCGGAATTTTAATCTCTGTTAATACACCATTTTTGCCAGAGGCCAGCAAATTAGGGGCTTTGCCCACCCCGGTATAAAATTGGTCTATGGGCAGCCATCCTTCATCACCACTCAATCGGATTTGAGCGTTCAGAGCAATTAGAGCAGGGGCTGCATCCCCGGAAAAAGTGGAATAACAGGTGTTTTCCTTGTTGGTAACATGACAAATTACCCCTCCGGCTTTGATGCAGTCCGGCCTAGCACTCCGCCAGAATTCAGACTGGTTATAAAATTTGCATCTGGTGTCCAAACAAATATTTCCACCAATAGTCGCGACAGTGCGCAGCAAGGGGGAGCCGACTTCCCAGGCAGCCTGAGCCAGCAAAGGCAATTTTTCTTTGATAAGTCTAGATGTTGCAATCTCTTCCAATGTAGCCAGCGGGCCAATAGAAATCGTGCCTGGCTTTTCCTGGATTTGCTTTAACCCTGAAATATTGGCCAGACTAATGACATACTCAGGCACCTTTCTGCGCTGTTTCATGGCTACCAGCAAATCCGTTCCGCCGGCAATAATAACACATTGTCCCTGGTATTTGTCCATCATGCTTACTGCTTCACTAATCTCCCCAGGTTCAAGGTATTCAAATTTCGGCAAATGCATTTTACACCCTCCTCTTCCAATGTTAGCATTTCAAAACCATTTCCCTTTCTATTAACCAGTTAGTAGAATTTAAGAAAGGGGAGGATGGACACAAGGTCCATCTCCGCCTAAACTCTTATTTCCATTCACCAAACCCAAACTCTGACCAGCGGCTTTGTACTTTTTTAACTGTTTCTTGATCCGGGACTACCAATTCAGGCTTTTCCTTCCACTCGTATGGCGTACAGGCATCCATAATGATTCGGGAAGTAATGTCTCTGGCGTCGATAGGAAGTGCCGGATCCAACGAAGTGGAACGGCCGCGATTAATAATCTGCGTACTGCGCAGGGGGTCATAGCGCACAGATAATGCCCACACAACTCTATCCCAATCATTTGCTTCAATGTCGTCATCAACCACAATAACACCCTTTAAACCGTAACTTCCGGTAGTAGTTGAGATCACAGCCGTGCCCACCTGCATTGAATGTCCGGGGTATTTTTGCTGCACTGAGACTATCGCCCAAAACCTTCCCAAAGAAGCGGGCGGAATATACACAGATTGTATGCCCGGAATTTTCATTGCCTCCAGCTCAGCCCATAGACTGCCAATTTTGGTCAGAGACTGAATCATATTGACATCATTGATGGGTTTTCCTACAGCAGTCGCCCAAAAAATTGGATTATTGCGGTGCATTACCCTCTGTACATTGATGTAAACTTTTGGCGAATCCTTGCCCTTGCTGCCGGAATAATATCCCGTATATTCAGCAAAAGGCCCCTCTTCAAGCATATCATCGGGATCTATCTCACCCTCAAGGACTATTTCGGCGTGAGCCGGTACAGGCAGGCCGGTAAAATCACTAATAATAACTTCTATTGCTTCTCCTCTGATAGCACCGGCGATATCATATTCATCGGTCTGAATTGGATTCGTGGTGCTTGCAACCAGAGAGAGCAGGGGGTCTCCTCCTATTACTATGGCCGCAGGCATTTTTTTGCCCATTGCTTTATACTGCCTGAGCATAAGGTCGGCATGCTTCCCTTTTAGCAGTTGAACCCCGATCCTTTTTTCATCGAAAACCTGCATCCGGTATGTGCCCAGATTTACCCAGCCGGTTTCGGGATCCTTGGTTACCAGGTAAGCTGATGTACCGATGTATCTTCCGCCATCCTTAGGATAAAACATTGGTGACGGGAAATCCAAAACATTAATCTTATCCCCTTGAACCACATTTTCTAAAATAGGCCCATTGTCAACTACTTTGGGTTTGACATACTGCCGGGATAATTTCATCCACTCCCGCGAAAGGTCGCTCAAAGTGTAATGGGTCGGCAGTCCCAAGGTGATGGCCAGCCGTTTTTCGGTAGCAAAGGCACTTGTCAGGACTGGAATAGTATAGTCTTTGACATTTTCAAACAACAGACAGGGGCCGCCCTTTTCTTCATTTAGTTTTGCAGTATGGGCGAGTTCCAAATTCCAGTTTACTTCGCTTTTAATTCTATGCAGCAAATTTTCTTCTTCACATTTTGCAATAAAATCCCGTAAATCTTTCATTTATATTCATCTCCTTCCATTATCGGATAATCTCAAATTTAGTCAGAATAGCCAGCTTAATCTAGCTTGTATACTCTGAGTAAATCGCCGTCTACCCTGATCCTGTCACCGCTTTTGATTTTTCTTGTAGCATCACCGCAGCCTACAACCGCAGGGATACCATATTCCCGGCTAACTATTACAGGATGGGATAAAGAGCCTCCGCTGTCACAAACCAAACCCTTGATAGAACCAAACAGCGGCGTCCAAGTAGCACTTGTCATCGGGGTCACCATTATATCCCCGGGCTGCAGCTTATCCCATTCACTCTCATCAAATATCACGCAGGCTATACCCTCAACCACACCAGGTGAGCCGGCTCCGCCAACTGCTAGGGCCCCAACCTTTTCGGCACTTTCTATGGGTTGGGATATACTTACACTTAGAGTTGGATCAAGCTTTAACATTTCACCGATGGCATTAGGATCTCCCATAACCTGCGGCACTTCATCAGTCTGAGAAATACTCTTGTAGTACTCCCATTCTTTCCGCCGCTCTTTTACAAGGTCGATATAACGACCTTTTTCCCGGTTGCCAACAGCTGAAATAATTTCATCGGTGAACAGCATAAACACATCATCTGCTTTTTCTATTACGCCATCCTCTGCCATTCGCTTCCCGCATTCAATAAAGCACCGGCGGCCAAAAGCCATCCGCTTAAATTCCCCGTGCCAGGCAGCGCCTTCACTCCAGTAATTGGCAGCCTGGGTACATATCAGTAACATTTCGAACCAGTCCCTTTGGGATTCGGGCACTTTAGCTAACAACTCTTTTTTGAGTTCCTCGCTTCTTTTAACCATCTTATTGCGTTCATTGTCTGCAGCATGAACACCGCCGGTTTCCAAATATCGTCTTACCTCTGTTACAATTAAATTATGGTCTTCATACCAACCGGGGTTACAGAATTCATACATTCTCATCAACCGCCAGCCATCACGGGCAATAAATTCATTCAGTTCATTAACCCATTGTCTTCCCAACTCACTTTCCTGCATTGCGGAAATAACTTCGCTGTCAGGAAGCTTAAATTTCTCTTCAAGCTTAAGCTCCAGGGCAAGAGTTGCCAGGGCAGCCAGGCCGGCATTGGAACGGTACAGAGGATTATCAATTCCTCTGATTAACTCGGAGTATTCCGGGTCAGTGGCCTTCATGCCAGTTAATTCCTGGGCCAGTTGCTGAAACAAAGCCGGCAGTGGTGTGATAGCGAACCAACCTTTGAAATACCTGTAAATAGACTCTACGTGTAAATTAATTATGTCATATACATGTCCGATTAGTTCTTCCCTGGTTAGATCTTCAACATTAAGCTTGGCAAAAGGTTCCATTAATTGATCAAATTCGGCAAATAACTTATCACAATAACCAAATGGATCTTTGACAACTTCCGTCAATCTCTTGCGATAAATGGCTTCACGTTCTGGAATTTCTTCATCTAGCGGGATAGCACGTGTAAGATAGCCATGGCCTTTATGTAATTTCCAGTAATATCCTTTGGTTGTAGGCAGTGACATAAAAGCTGCACCTCTTCTAATACCACCTACCATAAGGCCATACCAAAACTCGCAATATAGAGGCGTCATTGCCGGCTCAGTATGTGCGGGAGTTCTAACCCAGACAGGATATTTTTTAAGATCAAAATCAGTAACTTCCCAAGAGTCCAAATTCCGTCCGTAATGCATTAATTTCATCCTCCCTTAATGTCTGATTTTCTCACACCATCAAATTAGATTTTGCTTGCACCCAAGGTTAAATTAAGAAATTTTATTCTCCGATTTAAGTTTTTCAAGTATATCCTTTTCCAAAGTTGGTTTATCTACCTTGGCATCACTTACTAAAGGTATGCTGTCAATGATTTCTACTCTTTCCGGGCACTTAAATGGTGCAAGACCCTGGCCCTTTAAATAGGTTGTTATTTCCTCAAGTTTTGGCGGGTTTTCTTTCTGGCGAGGCACAATGTAAGCGCAGGCCTTTTCACCCATCACCGGATCCGGCATTTTAACAACAACAGCAACACCCACTTTGGGATGGTTTTGCAATACATTCTCAACCTCTGTCGGGTATATATTTTGGCCGCCGCGGATAATAACCTGCTTCTCGCGTCCTACAATCATCAGGTTCCCTTGCTCATCAAGCTTACCTAAATCACCCATATGGAACCAGCCGTCTTGCCACACCTCTTTAGTCATTTCCGGATCCTTCCAGTAACCACCTACAGAACCAGGGCCTCTGAAGCATACTTCACCTATCTCTCCTACAGGCACTTCCCCCCCGTCTTTGTTTACCAATTTAACTTCATTCCCCACATGCAGCTTACCAACTGCAAAACGCCTTATTTCAGTAGGATCATCGAAATCACAGGCTGCGACAGAGCCGGCGTCTATCCCGCCATAATGGTTGATTATGACACAGCCAAACCGATTTTCAGCTTCTTCCGCTACATTGTAAGGAAGGGGCGCCCCGGTGCTGTTTAAAACCTTGACCGAGCTAAGGTCAAATTTGTCGAAATCCGGGTGTCTTAGCATTTGGATTAATTGGGTAGGAACAACTGCTACTATAGTAATTTTTTTGTCTTGAATAAGCTGCAATGCATCCCTGGCATCAAAGTTTTCCATTAAAATGCACTTAGCACCTACAAATGGCGGAAAAAAGTAGCCCGGCCTGCCGGCTCCGGAGATAGGAGCAAATGCACCTACTATATCGTCGCCATTCATCCTCAGCCTTTTCATATGAGATTTGGCAGCAAAGGTACGTAAAGCTAACGGACATTCCACAACCTTTGGGAAACCGGTGCTGCCGCTTGTGAATTCAACATAGGCCACTTCATAATATTTGACCTTGCGCTCTTGAAAAACTTCTTTGGAAAACTTTGTCTCTAATGGCAGCTTTATTACTTCATTGATGGAAATAGCACCCTCAGGCACATCGTCTCCGGCTATAAAGATATGCTCCAAAGCCGGCAGCTCAGGCTTCAGTTTGCTAATCATATCCCAGTAATCAAAGCCTCTGAACTCTTTAAACGCTACATATGCCTTGGCGCCGGTGTCTTTTAAAATGAAGCCTATTTCCTGGTCACGCAGGGTTCGGGCCGCAGAAATATTCATTAATCCCGCTTTTTCACATGCAACTCGAAATAAGACCAGGTCGATGGTATTAGGCAAATGGCAAAGGACTACATCGTCCTTTTGCAAGCCTAATTCGATTAATTTTGCTGATATTCTAGTGACTTCTAAATTGATTTTTGACCAGGTAACACACCGGGCCTCGTCCTCATAAGCTTCTTTATGGGGAAAAGATTGCGCATTTTTTTCATACAGGTCTGAATAAGTGATATCTTCCCAGTAGCCTTTGGCAGTATAATCTTTGATCATTTCATCAGAATACCTAGTTGGCCGCATTGTAAGCCTCCTTCTTTTTTTGAATTTTTTTAAATGGCTATCAACCTTTAGTATTTGCAGCTACTTCATCAGTCACCCCCTTGTATTTTCAATCAAACCCCTTCAGGGCATCTGTCATTAATTCCGTCGTACTTTTTACTGAGTTTTTAATCAGATAATCAATGTTGTTAACAACAATGCTAACAAATTCCGGGTCATTTATCCGGGCGTCTATTTCTTGGATTTCTATCTCTGGAGAAAGGTGTTTTTTCAGTTCATTTACAAAAACACTATTTGCTTCAGGATCCTCCAAGGGCTTGCCCGGGCCGTCAATTGTTGACCAACCCTGAAGAGGAACCATAAACTTGACCTGTCCGGTACTTTTGTTTAGCTTTTCCGCAATAATTTTCGCGGTTTCCGTCAATTCTTTGGCATTGGATCTTAATAACCGCCTAAAGGCATCAGGCTCATACTTTTTCCTATTTTCATATTCCGGCAGGTATTTGGATTTTTGCGGCGCAATGAAATCTAAACCACCCGGCGCAATAATCTGAGGAATACCTATCTTACCGGCGGTCTCCAGCCTGTTCGCGGGTGTAGCCCGTGTTCCTCCGATCAATCCGTCAATTATTCCGCCTGGAGCCAGATCAATTACTGCATCAAAAAGTCTTTCCGCTATCAGTTCTTCCATAGCCACATCGCCCACGCCGGTGGCCATAAACACACTTACCTGATAACCCAGGTCTTCAAGAGAATGGCGCAGTTTGGCGACAGTTTCCGCATCAATCATCAGCTCGCAAACTGCTATGGAAGGTTTTTCCCGCATGGCCAGGTTGTTTTGCTGTTGATAGCTTTCGACCATGCCTTTGATTGCCCCGGCCGCCTGAATTAATAATATTTTAAGCATATCGCTAACACCGGCAATATCAATTACTGTGTGCATCATAGTGATATCTTTTGTGCCAAAATACCTTTCGGAAAACCCACGTGCCGCAGCATTGCTGGAAACCATTAATTTGGGCACCCCAAATGGCAGAGACTTCATAACATTTGTGCACATTAGGGTTCCGCCGGTTCCGCCGATACCTAAAATTCCGCCTAAATTACCCTCTTTATAAAGCTCATTAACCTTAATAATGGCACCTTCGGTGATAATTTTGTTTATTTTTACGCGGTCTGGGTTCCCATAAATCTCCCTTGGGTCACCGCCTCCCGCGATTACCACCTCTTCACTGGAAATATCTCCTGAAAATAAAGGCTTACTTCCAACACTGAGATCCAAAACAATTGCCCTGCAACCTTTATTTTGGAGTTGATCCTTAACAAAATTAATTTCTTCGGCCTTTGTATCCATTGTTCCAACAATAACAATAGGTTTTAAGTCACCCATTACTCATTCCCCCCCTCTAAAAACAACTCTAGACTTACATTCTTCACATTCTTTGCTAAGAAATCAAGCGACTCAGCATTAGATCAACTAGCTTATCAGCGGTATCCTTTTGTTCGGATATAGCAGTTATTGGCCGGCTTTGAACTAAAAAAACATTATTGGGGAATTTGAGGTCTTTGTCAATTACCCATTCCGTATCTTGCGGCGCACCGTAGTACACCTCCAATGATTTAGCAATACCCGCTATTTTCTGAGCCTCTTCATTTTTCAGGCAGCAAATTGACTGCTTTTCCTCGGGAACAGCTTCTACCTCTGTGCCGTGTTCCTTCAAAGAATATTGAGTCAACTTTTTATTTACTTTTACATCCAGTAAATCCATAGTATTTTTATCAATTACAAATATGTCTGGATTTACATGACCCTGGACTACGCTTTCTCCAGCCCCCCAATTGCCTTCAAGGACTATTTTTGATCGATCCCCGGTATTGGGATTTACCGAAAAGCAAACCCCGGCGGCTTCCGCATTAACCATTTTTTGCACCGCAACACTTATCGACCCTTCAATTATTGAAAGCCCATTGTGCTTTCGGTAATGCATACAACGTGCAGTAAACATGCTTGACCAGCATTTCTTAACATTTTCCAATACATTTTCTATACCTTTTATGTTAAGATAAGAATCATATTGTCCGGCGAAACTTGCGGTTGGCATATCTTCTGCAACACCACTTGAACGTACCGCTACTGCCATATCCTCAATACCACATTTTTCACACAACATCTTGTAGGCCTCAGCTATTGGTTCTGTTAAATTAGCCGGCAGTGCTTTTGACTCTATTAACTGGCGAATTAGTGCACTGGCTTCCTCAAATTCATTAATAGTGGTGAGCTCCTTTGAGAAAACATGTAACTGCCTAATCTCATCAAAAATCCTTTCGTTTTCTACAAATTCATCGAAAACGCTAGTCGTTATAGCAAAACCGGGAGGAACCGGCACTCCTATCTTGCATAATTCCCCCAGGTTTGTACACTTTCCACCAACTAAACCTACATCACCCAAACCAACTTCATCAAACCACATTATTTTTTTCATATGTTTATCACGCTCCATTAAATATTATCAATCACAATGGATTATCAACCATAATGAACTACCAACCATAATGAATTATCAACCAGAATGAATAATGGATTATCAACTTTCTTTCACATTAAGCCCCACCTCCTGTAGCATCCTAGCTTTATTTACATATCGGCCATTTTTTATTGACCAGTCAGTAGAATTATTAACTAAATTCTAATCTATAATTTTCGTGAACTCAACTTCGCATCCGTGAAATGTCAGAAAATCTTGTTAAACAGTTCATATTTCGATCTAGTGGTTAATTGGAACCACTAAACCTGAATTTGATTATTAATAAACAAGAAAATTAACTTTGTCAACTCAAACTAATGGAAGTCAATTTTCTTGTTCAAAGGGGGCCAGCCCCCTATGACGTCGCTGCGCTCCTGTTACCCCCGAACAATAGGGGGCACACCCCCTATAACCNTCAAAGGGGGCCAGCCCCCTATGACGTCGCTGCGCTCCTGTTACCCCCGAACAATAGGGGGCACACCCCCTATAACCCCCAATGTTAAGGAAATTATCCACAGAATTAGATTAGGGCATAATTTCCTTAACATTAAAAAAGCCGCTTAACAAATAAAGCGGCCAAAACAAATATATTATGTCTATAAATTCAAACAAAATTAATAGAGACAACGTCTTCCTGACGCCTTATAACCAGATATTTGTCAAAGTTGATTTCTTCCTGGCAATGATTTCGCTGATTCGTTCAATATAATTTTGTGGGTCTTTAGGGTTATACTGACTCGTTAAATACCAGGTATCGGGATCAACGAATTTGGAGCCGCCGCCGCCGCCAAGACCAAGAATTGTCTGTCGTTCTTCAATAATTTGGATATTGTAAATACAATCATACCCCGCTTTGGCATATCCCGTGTTTTCCATTGGGCCAACCATCCTTTTCTGTCGGTATAGATAGTATGGATGCATCTTCATCTCACCAGCAGCTTGAGCCGCAGCCTCGAGCATCTGACTGACCGTTTCGGCATCGGGGAGTTTATATTCGTGTCCATATTCCTTTATTTTGGATGCCCGTTTCACAGCCAAGGTATGTACCGTCAAATTCTCGGGGCTTAACCCGGAAATTTCCCTTAAGGTATGCTCTACCTCCTTTACCCCTTCCCCTGGCAGTCCAATAATAATGTCCATATTTATATTGGTAAAGCCGACCCTGCGGGCCAGTTCGACAGCCTGCAAAATCTGCTGCGGGGTATGGTGACGGCCGATTTTGCTCAGGGTCCCGCCATTCATAGACTGGGGATTTATACTAATCCTGGAGACATCGAACTCTCTGGCCACTTTCAATTTTTCTTCCGAAACTGTATCAGGCCGCCCGGCTTCCAGGGTAATTTCCCTGGTCCCGCTCACTACAAGAAATTCTCTGATCCATTGGAGGACCTCACTAAGTTGTGCGCAATTCAAAACCGTGGGTGTCCCCCCGCCAATATAAATGGTCTGCACCCCTTTACCTGCAGCTCTTAAAAAAGTCCCAATTTCTTCAATTTCCTTCTTGAGTGTCTCTACAAAAGGAGGGACCAATAGCGCACCCCTGCCTTCCACCGAGCAAGACGGAAAAGAACAGTAGACACAACGGGAAGGGCAAAAAGGAATCCCAATATAGATACTGATTACTTGTCCGGTCTCTTCCGGTGACATGAGGTGTTTTCTCTGTCTGGCTGCGATTTCCAGGAGCATGTTAACTTTTCCGGGACTCATTTCATATTCGGCAGCCAGGTAATCAGCGATAACGTTTTGTTCCCAGTTCAGATCCAGCAATCGATGCACTATCTTTGTCGGCCTAATCCCGGTCAAAATCCCCCATGGGCCGGGATTCTTATCTGTGTAACGTCTTAATACCCGAAGAATGGCAAGTTTTACCAGCCGCTTCTGTTGGTTTCGTTCATCCCCGAAAATAGGAACTTTATCAGTTGAAGCTTCTTCCGTAAAAATACTGTCTCCGGCAGCGAGAACTGCCCTGCCGGTCAGCAGACCCCGGGTTTTAGCCACAGAAACAGCGATTTTCATTTGATGGTCGGCATGATCCTCTAAAGCTATGTCACTGTCAGGAAAAAACAAACGGACAATGTCTTGTCCGGTAAGAGCCAAATCTTTTTCGGCAGACATTAAGGCAATCAATATTAGACACTCCTTACGTCAATCTTATTTGCCCTATTTTCCGGACTGATTTTGCTGCTTCGAACCGTTCCTGGTTCAGTTTTATTATACAACAAGTGGAGAGGAGTGGCTAGTGGCCATGGCCACTGGCCACTCCTTATATTTCATTTATCGGCACTATTTTATAGCCTTTTTCCCGGGTGCTGAGGATAATCTGTTCCAAACCACCCACCGAATCATCGGAATTACCGTGAAGTAAAATCACGGCGCCGTTGTGCAGCTGGCTTACTGTTCCTTTAACTGCTTCTCCTGGACCGCCCATAGGTAGCCAATCCTTGATGGCAACACTCCAGAAGGCTGTTCTGTACCCCAATTCCTTTGTAATTTTAAGGGTTCTTTCACTATATTCCCCCATCGGTGGTCTCATGTATTTAAAATCAATCCCATTACCGACCACCTGTTTGGCAATTTCCTCCCACCCGGTGATTTCTTCCTTAACCTCACCGTCTGACAAAGTTGGCAGGCTTTTATGCCTCACGGTATGATTTCCCAGGACATGCCCTTCTTTCACTAGTCGTTTGACTATCTCGGGATTTTTTTCAATCCAGTTGGTCGTTACAAAAAAGGAGCCTTTGACGTTGTATTTTGCAAGAATATCCAGAATTCTCGGGGTGAAGCCTTCTTTTTCGTATCCCATATCAAAAGTCAGGGTTACTTGTTTCTTGCCGGTATCACCTAAAAAGAGGGCATCATATTTCTGCACCAGGGCCTTTTGCCGGGCTGTTACTTCCGGGCCTTTGCCATCCCGGGACCTCACAAAACCCCAGCCTTCTTTTTCATTAAAGACACCATCAATTTGTTGAACCTGGCTTCGTTCCGGCAGAAGGGATTTGGGACTGCGAAGCGGGTTTTGTTCTGGCCACCAATTATATATACCTGACATGGCTGCTAAAATTGCCGCTAAACCTAGGAACAAGCTTTTATATCTCATGAAAATGACCTCCCCTTTAAGTACTGCTGAAATAAGTCGTAAATAGTATGCACATATGCCAGCAGTGCTATGTATGGGGAAATTAGTTTAAAACCTCAAGATCACAGCGCAGCGAAGCTGCGATCAAAAGGTTAATAACCAGTGGCCAGTTATCAATAATAGAGGTTTCATTTTAGGTCTAATAAACATAAAAGATTAGCCGCGGATGAACGCTGATAAATGCGGATATCAATTTATAAAACAAACTTTCACGAAGTAGTAGTACAAAGGCTTGGCAGGGTAATTTAAGAATTATGTCGAATAATATCTAATTACTACAAAATGCTGCAGCATACATAAAAGGGAGGTATTTTATGCTTGTCAGACCAAGTCTTGTGATTACCCGGGACAATAAAATCCTGCTCTTAAAATATAATTACACCGGAAATGAAGTTTACGGCATCCCGGGAGGTAATCCTGAACCAAATGATACAATGGTCCAGGCTATTATCAGAGAGTTAAAGGAAGAACTCAATCTGGAAGTTAGGGTAAATGAACTCCTTCTTACAGGAGAAGTTATTTCCCCGGAAAAAAGTCTTTCTACCCTTCACTGTGTGTTCAGAGGCACCATCACAAAAGGCAGTCCGCAGATCAACCCCGAAGAGACCTCCGCCCTAGCGGCCTCCTGGGTAGATATAGATAAGATTGATTCTTTAAACCTGTATCCCAATGTCGGACGGGATTTAAAACAACTGCTCACCGGCAGCAAGGCTAGCACTAATACATACGTAGGCAGGATCAGCCAACAATGGTTCTAATTTAATTAGATAGTTCTTCAATCCTTCTGCGCCGTTGAATGTTAATTATGAATAGTATTTTCCGGTTATTTGCGATAAATCAATCCGTATTACTGCTGTACCTTTAACCATGTTGTTTAGGATTTCATGGTTAACTAAATGCGGCGTATATTTTTTTACGATTTCCTTTAAGACACTGATTTTTTCCTCAATATTGTCAACAAGTTTCGCAGTGCCTGAAATCTATAAAACCGGCTCTATTTTAAGAGCCGGTTTCAATATATTTATAGGATACAGTGACAGCATATTGAAATCTCGGAGGAACGTTTTTACACTACTTATCCGTGTTTATCTGCGTCCATCCGCGGCTTAATTAACTCCTGTGGTGCCGCATCATTACCTTAAAAAGGGATTATACTTGCGCTCATGGGCAATGGTTGAATCTCCCATGTGACCAGGATAAACGATAGTTTCATCAGGTAAGGTCATCAGCTTCTCCTTAATAGATTTAATGATGGAGTCGTAATCTCCGCCAGGGAAATCTGTCCTGCCAATTGATTCATTAAACAGGGTATCCCCGGTAAAGACCAGCCCATCAGTTAACAGGCAAATTCCTCCCTTGGTATGTCCGGGAGTATGCAGAACCTTCAGCTTTATTGTACCAAACTCAATGACATCGCCTTCTTTTAAGATGGTGTCGGCAGCTCTAAACCCTTCTTGGCGCCCCATCATGCCGGAGAAATTGAGCTTGGGTTCTATCAGCATAGAGGCATCCTGCTCATGGATCATGACCTGGGCCCCTGTTGCCTCACGCAGTTCATCATTACCTCCGATGTGGTCAATATGTCCATGGGTATTGACGATATACTTCACTTTTAGGCCTTTTCCCTTTAATTCGTCCAGGATCAGGTTTACTTCCCCGCCCGGATCAATGACAACAGCCTCTTTGGTCTCCTCACACCCGACTACATAGCAGTTTGCGCCAAAAGACCCTACAACAATAGATTTTAGAATCAATTTTATATCCTCCTCATCAATGTAATATTAAACAGATGTAAAATTAAACCCTAGGTGTTACGCGCCAGATATCGTAGATATCTTTGATCCGTCTTATTTTACCCATAATGTATTCCAACTGGTCCAGACCTTTGACCTCTAAGACCAGGTCAATAGTCGCCATCCGGTTCTTGATCCCCCTGGCACTGACCCACTCGGCACTGATTTTCATTTCTGACAGTACGGTCATTACATCATTAAGGAGTCCGGCCCTGTCCATGGCTGAAATCTCCAGGTGGACATGATATGAGCCCCGGTCGGCCGTATCCCAGGAAACTTCGATGATCCTTTCATCTTCACCAAGCCCATGTACAGTCACATTACGGCAATCCTGACGATGCACCGACACTCCCCGGCCCTTGGTGATATATCCAATGATAGGGTCACCAGGAACTGGGTTACAGCACCTCGCTAAACGTATCAGGACATCTTCCTCACCCTTGACAATAATGCCTGAACTTGAGCGTGGCCTTTTCTTTCTGGGTTCTTTGTTAATCAGGTCTTCTATATTAATGACCTTTTCTTTTTTAGTTACATCTCTAACTTTGGTAATTACCTGATTGGCAGTAACAACTCCCATGCCTATTGCACACAGCAAATCATCGACACTGACAAAGTTCATTCTCCTGGCAATCCGGTTGAGCTGTTCGCCTTTGATAAACTCGGCTGGCTCATCAAACCCATGTTTTTTAATTTCCCGTTCTAAACTATCTTTACCTTTTTCAAGATTTTCTTCACGGTTTTCTTTCTTAAACCACGACCTGATTTTACTGCGGGCCTCAGAAGTCTGCACCACATTCAGCCAGTCCCGGCTTGGGCCATTGGCCTGCTTCGTAGTAACGATTTCTACAATGTCACCGTTTTGTAATTTATAATCAAGGGGCACCAGTTTGCCATTGATTTTTGCTCCCACACATCTGTGCCCTACCTGGGTATGGATGCGATAAGCAAAGTCAATAGGCACCGAGTCCCGCGGCATTTCAACCACATCACCCTTAGGGGTAAAAACAAAGACCGCATCTGAAAAGAGGTCAATTTTGAGAGTCTCCATAAACTCCCTGGCATCACGCATATCGTTCTGCCATTCCAGAAGCTGTCGGAGCCAGGACAGTTTCTGTTCGAAATCAGCGTCACCGTCGGCTCCTTCCTTGTAGCGCCAGTGGGCAGCGATTCCGTATTCGGCGGTTTTGTGCATCTCCCATGTCCTGATCTGAATCTCCAGAGGTTCTCCCTGTGGCCCAATCACCGTGGTATGGAGAGATTGATACATATTGGATTTGGGCATGGCAATATAATCTTTGAACCGTCCGGGAATGGGCTTCCACAGAGTATGAATCATCCCCAGAGAACCATAGCAGTCTTTAATACTGTCAACCAGAACCCTGATGGCAGTCAGGTCGTATATCTGGCTAAGCTCTTTATGCTGTTCCTGCATTTTATGATAAATACTATAGAAGTTCTTGGGGCGTCCCTGAATATCAGCCTTGATTCCTACAGAAACAAGTTTTTCCTGAAGGAGAATAATCACATTTTCAATAAATGCTTCCCGCTCAGCTCTTTTTTTAGCAATACCGTCTACCAGCAGGTAATAATTATCAGTTTCCAAATAGCGAAAAGAGAGGTCTTCCAACTCCCACTTTAGTTTATAAATCCCCAGGCGGTGAGCCAAAGGCGCAAAAATTTCCAGAGTCTCATTGGCAATTTCCTTCTGTTTGACCGGGTTCATGTGTTTGAGAGTCCTCATATTATGTATCCGGTCAGCCAGTTTAATGAGGATTACCCTAATATCTTTAGCCATTGCCAGGAACATTTTGCGCAGGTTTTCTACCTGCTGCTCCATTTTATTTTTAAATTCTATCCGGCTGAGTTTTGTTACCCCATCAACCAATAAGGCAACCTCTGAACCAAACTGTTCTTCAATAGTTTCCAGGGTTACACCTGTGTCTTCGACCACATCATGCAGTAAGCCGGCTGCAATAGTTACCACATCGAGTTCCAGACCGGCCAAAATCACTGCTACATTCAAGGGGTGATTGATATAAGGCTCGCCCGAAACACGCAGTTGGCCTTCATGAGCTTTGGCAGCAAATTCGTAGGCCTTCTTGAGCAGATCAATATCAGCATTTGTAGAATATTTTTGGACTTCAGCCAGCAGACGCTCGAATTTCACAGGACACCTTCCCTTGACTGATGTTGTATAACGCAGGTTGACATATTACTAATAAATACATAATTATATATTATATCATAATTGTCAACCCATGGCTAAAGAATTAGGAGCCCGTCCTGACTTTTACAGTTAGCATAGCAAATTAGCTAGAGACAATTAAGTTAATTCTTTAAAAACGCGGAGTTCCGCGTTTTTTTACACTTTTTCTTGATGTNAGCATAACAAAATTTAACTACGGTTATAACAAGAAAAAGCCCACAGTTTCAACAACTAGGGGCTTCTCACATTTTTCAAACTGTAAAAGTCAGGTTATATCATAATTGTCAACCCATGGCTAAAGAATTAGGAGCCCGTTTGGATGATACTAAGGTCACTCACGTCCACATTTCCGGGTAGATATTTTTGCGGGTAGATAGGACGATTAATAAACTCCAGCAGTTCCTCGGGGGAAGCTTCAAAAAAGTACTTTTCGAAGTTTTTAAAAGCTGATTTTTCTTCCTGACCTTCCACAAACCGGAAAGAGTCTTCAATCTTTAGCTTTTTCCCCGGTGCAGGCAGCAGATAAATCTGCCGTTCCCGGCCTGCTGATTCCCGCTGAATAAGCTCCAATTCCTCCAATACCCCCAATCCCGCCGAGACAAAACCTGATCTCGCGTAACCCACCCCATTCCGTTTAAGGATTTTGGCAATTTCCTCATTAGTCTGGCTGATGGGCTGGGATTTAGCTGCCAATTCCCGCAGCACTGTGTAAAGTTTACCCAGGTTATCACGGTCTGGTGCCGAGGCATCAAGGATAAACCGATTGATGGCAGCATCCCTTCTGCCGCATAAAAGATGAATTAAAGCCTCACGGCCATCCCTGCCGCACCGGCCGCATTGCTGGTTAAACTCAGTAAAATTAAAATTCAGATGAAAAACTATAATGTTTTTAACATCGGGAATATCTATTCCTTCGCCGAATGCTGATGTAGAAACAACAGTCTTGACCTGGCCGGAGCGAAACATTTGTTCAATGATATTTCTTTGTTCACTTTTTAAACCTGCATGGTAAAAAATGATCTGTTCAGCCATTTTAGGCAGTGATTCCCTGAGCATTGCGGCCAATTCCACAGTTTGCAGACGGCTGTTCACATAAATGATAGTTTTATCTCCGGTGCCCACCACCCGTTTTAGATAGCCGTTTTTATCAAGCCAGTTCCGCTTGTCAACCAACCGCAAATTTTCCCGGACATGTGGATCTATGACCACCTGCTCTATCCCCAGGGTATTTATAATCTCACCGGCTACATCATCATTAGCTGTAGCTGTAACCGCAAGCACAACTGGGTTCCCAAGAGATTCGACAAGATCGCCGAGTTTTTTATAGTGAGGTCTGTGAGAATTGGAAGCCATCCCAATGTGATGGCTTTCATCCACAACAAATAAACCTGTCTTGCGGGCCGCCGTCTGAAACTTACTCACGTGGTAAGAAATAAATTCAGGGGTGGTTAAGAGCACATCAACCCAGCCCTGAGCAATGGCATTAAAAAGGCGGGCCCGTTCCCCGGCGGAAAGAGAGCCATTCCCTTTGAAAACCCTTAACCCCAGCGGTGACAGCCTAGCCGCCATATTTTCAAACTGGTCGTTTACCAGAGCCCTTAGTGGATAGACTATTACAGTCATTTCCCGGTGCCGGATAGCCTTAAAGGCCGCCATTGTCTGAAATACCGCAGATTTACCCCGGCCGGTCCCAAAAATGGCCAGGGTTTTAACGCCCCGAAAAAGGCTCTCTATAGCTGCCAATTGTTTTTCCCGGAAAGGGTTCTCCCCCAGCAAAGCTTCTCTGATCCTGTTTAAAAGTTCGGCATCTGTTTGTAGAGATAATTCCTCCCTAACCCGGGCCAGACGCATTTCATATTCTACCCGGGTCTCCTCCGGTTTTTTGAAAATAACAATATTTACTCCAAAATTTTTATCTGCTCCCCCGGTAACCTGGGAAACATTTGCCAGGTACTTATCCCCTCTGTCCAGCAAAGGTGCAAAATGCTTGGCCAGTCTGGCGTTAAGGTATCCCACCTGTGTATTGGAACAGGTGACCACTTTAATGGAGTTGTCATCATTGGGGTTATTGAATTCCCGCTCCAGGAAGATTTGCTCACCATTCCTCAGGCCGGCCGCAACCTCCTGCCTGTTTTCAAAAGTTACACCGACTACCTTTGTGTAAAATTCTTCTTTATCCCCTATGTCGCGGTAATAGTCATCAAGAAGATATGTAACGGCGTTTTGAAATAGTTCCTCAATGAAACTTTTCTCTCGTTCTTCTTCCCGCTCCCAAAAACAGACTGCCTCATCATAAGGTCTCAGGTCTTTAATATTTAACTGAAGATTAGTTCTACCGTTCCATTCATTCTTTTCCAGAGAAAAGGCAAGATCAAGGTAGTCAGCCTGTGCCACCAAATCCTGCTGCCTGCCAAGGTTAAATCCAATGGCATCTAAAAGAAGTTGCGTACTGCTCACCTTCAACTTAAGGTGCGCTCCATTTAAGCCTACAGTAAAATGGTCCATTATGCCGGCCTGGCGGCAGACTACAACCGGCGCAGGGTTATCACATCCATAGGGTGCCAGCATCTGCATTTGCCGGTAGGTGTCTTCATTTAGGTCTGTTAATGCCACTTCACAGTCTACATAAATTTCCGGCAGCAAGTCTTCATCGGTAAGCTGTTTATCGGCGTAGCGGTTGATTGCAGAGGAAAACAGCGGAACATTCTCCACCGACATAGTTAAACCGGCAGCCTGTTTATGCCCGCCGAATTTTTCCAGATATTGGGCATTATGCTGTAAGGCCTGAAAAAGGTTAAAGGGCGGAATACTGCGCGCTGAGCCCTTAGCCGTCCCTCCCTCTATATTCATGAGAATAACGGGACGGTAAAAATCCTGCACCAGTTTCGATGCTACAATTCCAATAACCCCTAAATGCCAACCCTCTCGGGCTAAAACAATTACTTTATCCCTGGCCAGGTCAACTCCGCCTGCTTCAATAATTTCCAGGGCATCCTGGTAAATAGCCGCCTCAACCCTCTGTCTTTCTTCATTTAGGGCACATAATTCCGCTGCCAATGCGGCAGCCTCATCTTTATTTTCGCAGAGCAAAAGCTTTACGGCACATGATGCGTCACCGAGTCTTCCAGCGGCATTTATTTTCGGTGCCAGCTGAAAGGCCACCTGTCTGGAGTTTATTTCTCCCTGTTTGAAACCACATTGTTCCATTAATGCCTGCAAGCCTACAAAGCCACTATGGGACAGAGCTTTCAATCCCTTTTTCACTAATATCCTATTCTCGCCTTTCAGGGGAACAATATCGGCGACAGTCCCCAAACATGCCAATTCAATAAGCTTGTCCGGCAGATAATCACTTTCAGCTGGGTCCAGCAATGCCTCAGCCAATTTGTAGGCAACTCCGGCGCCGGCCAGATCTTTAAATGGGTATGGACAATCACCCTGCTTTGGATTTACTACTGCCACAGCCCTGGGAATGACCTGAGGTGGCTCATGGTGGTCGGTGATAACAACATCGATACTCATTCTGCGGGCGATATCTGCTTCTTCAACGGAAGCAATCCCGCTGTCTACTGTGATAATCAGAGAAATTCCGTCATGACTGGCGGCTGCAACCGCCCCTTTGTTCATCCCATATCCTTCAGTAAGCCGTTCGGGTATATAATAATCAACGATACCGCCTATACTGGAAATAGCATGCATTAAAATCGCGGTACTGGTTATCCCGTCAACATCATAGTCGCCGAATATGCGGATTTTTTCATGGTTCTTAATAGCCTGTTGAATCCTGGATACAGCTTTATCCAAATCCTTCATTAAAAAAGGAATAGGCACATTTTCTTCTTCATAAAGAAAAGCCCTGGCCTCATCAATAGTAGTTATCCCACGATTGACCAGGATCTGGGCAATTACTTTTGAAACACCTAATTTCATCGAAAAAATTTCCTGCAAGGCAGCATTGGGCTTTGGAATTTTCCATCTCTTGGCCTTATTTTTCATGTCTCTCCCCCATGTTAGATTCCCTCTAATAATTATAAACTATAGGATTAATATAGTAAACGGGCAGTGAGGGGAAGTGGTGGTGGGTGCGGGTAGTGGGTAGTGATGATTGGGGTTGTGGCTATACTGATACCGCTTACGCGGGCAGCATAAAAATAAGTAAGTATAAATAACAAATTAGCCGCGGATGAACGCGGATAAACACGGATAAAAAATTGGCAGTAATTATTGGGAACTGATAAGAGATCCACCAGTAATCTCTCACCACTCCCACTTCTATCAGCGTTAATCCGCGTTAATCCGCGTTAATCCGCGGCAATTTTTAGTTTTTTAAATTTGACAGCTCGCTCAGGGAACCTTCCGGCCACTTTAATATTTATTGTCTACTAGATGATGTTTTTCACTACTCACTACTCACTACCCTCTATTCATTGATTTCTCTCCACTTTCCACTTGCGGCTCACAGTTCGTGGCGGGAGAATCACCACTCTTCTTCTTCAGATATTCGATTTCCCTTTCCCGGGTTTCCAGCAAAGTTTTGTAGTCCTTCATTCGTTTCTTCATCCTGAGTTGTTTAACAATCCCAAAAAGCCCGGCTGACATGGCTCCAATAAGGGCCGAGCCTAAAATCACTAAAACCAGGGATATGCTTTTCAGCTGCCACAAAAGTAAAGTTATATCAACCATGGTGGCATTTTGTACAGCAAACACAGCAACCGCAATGGAGAAAATGAGTCCAAAGACAAGATAAACAGGCATGTGCTCTCCCCCAAAAATATTTTAGAACAAAATAAGCGAAATAAAAGCAGACATCAATATGCTGTAAACTATTTTAATAAATCCACCAAAAAAACTCTTGGTGATATTGCTTAACCCTATTGATATCGGGGTGGTTATAAGCCTGCCAATCAGCCCCAGCCACATAAACAACCCTAACAGGCCTCCTAAAAAAAGGACTGCCAAAACTCCTGTGCCAAAACCTGTTATTCCAGCACCGGTCAAGGCTAAATTAGCTTCCCGGTACTTATTGCTCAGGACAAAAGCCATCGTCTGAACAACAAGATGTATGCAGGTTAAAACAACCAGCATTTCTAAAGTAATTCCGGAAAACCCGGTATACCAGCCGTAACTCCATAGAAGGGCAGGGGGTACAAAAATTCCCACTGAAGCCTTCCACAGCGCGAAAAACATGGAGGCGGTAATCATTATAATAAGGGCAAACTTTAACCAAATCATGAAATCTCTCCATACGTCAAATCCTCTTACCTATATTTACCGCCGTTAATTCTTCCTATTCTGCCAAAACCCTAATTATCCTTTTTTATTTTAACAATCTCAGCAGCAAAAAAGGATGCCCCTTTTTGGAGCATCCCCTAATTGCTATATCATTTTGCTACGCAGGTCATTTTACGCTTTTCCTTTTTCCATTTTTCTAAATACCACCCAGAGCGGGGCTGCATTGAAGATTGATGAGTAAACTCCACTAATAACACCAATCAACATGGCCAGTATGAAATATTTTATATTGCCCCCGCCAAATACAAACAGAGCAATCAAAACAAATATCGTTGTAAGACCTGTGTTTATGGACCTGGTCAGAGTCTGCATTATACTGACATTGGCCAGGGCCTCAACGTCCTGCCCTTTCTTGCGTTTCTTTAAGTTCTCTCTGATTCTGTCAAAAATAATAATCGTATCATTAATGGAGTAACCTACTACTGTTAACATTGCTGCCACAAAGGCACTGTCAACTTCCCACCAGAACAAAGAGAAGAGCCCAAGAACCAGTAAAATGTCATGGAATAAAGCAATAATAGCGGAAATTCCAAACTTAAATTCAAACCGGAAGGCTATGTAGATCAATTTGAGGGTAAAGGCGACTAATAGTGCGTAAATGGCATTTCTGGTCAGTTCGCTTCCCATTACCGGACCTACTTTATCCATACTCATCTTGGACCTGTCAAAAGGCGATACTTTCTCCTCCAAAACTTTAAGGACTTCAGCCTCTTTCGCATCGTTCAGAACAGGAGTCCTGAGTAAAGCCGTTTTTGTTCCAGACAGCTGAATAACACTTTTCTCCAGACCGACTGATTCCAGAGCACCTCTTATTTCAGCCACAGTAACATCTTCTTTGAATTCAATACCGATCAGGTTGCCACCTGTAAAATCTATGCCTAAATTCAGAGGAGTTCTCACAGTTACCCAGTGATAAGCCATAGAGAATAAACCGGGAATAATAATTAACAGGGAAAGGATAAACCACAGGTTCCGTCTTCCAATAATGTTCATGTTCATCATCACCTTATCCCTCCTGTACCCCGTATAATTTTTTATTTTTAATCCCGGCATCAACAGTAAGCCTTAACATCCATTTAGTAAGCGTAACCGCTGTAAATAAGCTCGCAAACACACCAGCCCCGAGGGTGATAGCAAAGCCCTTGATGGTGCCTGTCCCAAAATAATAAAGAACTAATGCTGTAATAATAACTGTGGCATTGGCATCAAAGATTGCTGTAAAGCCCCGGGTAAAACCGTTCTCAATGGACCTTCTCAGAGAATTGCCTTCCCGGATTTCTTCCTTGATCCGTTCGAAAATAATTACGTTAGCATCAACCGCGATGCCAATGGAGAGGAGGAAACCGGCAATGCCCGGCAGGGTAAGGGTGACATGAAGAGCGGCAAAAATACCCAATAGAATCAAAATGTAAAAGCCAAGAGCCAAATTGGCAATTAAGCCAGGTAATCTGTAGAATAACAACATGAATAAAAGTACTGCGGAAACACCGACAATTCCTGCCGTGGTTGACTTCGCCAGGGAGTCAGCACCTATGGTCGGACCAACCCGCTGGACTGCAACTTTTTCAAGCACAACCGGCAGCGCACCTGATCTTAAAATAACAGCTAACTGGTTAGCCTCTGCCAGAGTGGCAAAGCCACCGCTTATCTGTGCGTCACCTGTGGTAATCGGTTCCCTGACAAAGGGGCTGGAAACTATATCTTTATCTAAGTAAATGGAGATTACTCTGTTCGGATCATTGGAGTTGGGATATTTCCTGACGAGTTCGGTTGTGATATCTGCGAACTTTTTGGCGCCCTCATCATTAAACTTCAGAGCAACATAATGTTCGTTGGTGGTGGGGTTAGTTGCGGCTTGAGCATCTTTTAAATCTGCCCCTTGGAGAACAACTTTATTATCAGGTGTTACAAATTTAAGCTGGGCCGTCCGGCCAATTAGATCAATGGCGTTATCAGCGTCTTTGACACCAGCCAGTTCAACAATCAGCCTGTTATTACCCTGTTTTTGGATAATTGGTTCCTTAACCCCAAACTGATTGACCCGGTTTTCGATAATCGCCTTGACCCGGTCGATGGAGTCAGGCTTTATCGGTGCCTCCGGTGTGTCAACCGCTTCCAGAACCACGTGAACTCCACCCTGGAGGTCTAAGCCCAGGCTGATATATTTCTGAAAAACTTTATATCGAACCACGGCGAAACTTGTAAGTCCTAAAACAAGAACAACTGCAATAAGTATGGCGATACTTTTGGACTTCATTATGTAGGTTTCCTCCTTAAAGAATTTTATAATTGCCTTATCGACCTATGGAGGTTGTCCTAACCCCCCCCCCGAAATATTATATACCCCCCCCAAAACCTTGTCAATAAAAGCACAATTAACCTAAATTCGACACTTTAAAGCAGCTTAGCACCATTTATCTCCAGGCCAAACTGAGCTTTTAAGTAATCAGCTGCCCGGCGGGAGAGTATCATTCTGCTAAGAAATATTTCAAAGTATTCCATGACAGGGCAAATTTCAATATCGATGGTCAATTCCATGGTAATAGTCCTGGTCTCCCCATTAACTCTCAGGAAAGAATGTTCAACAGCATAGTTAACCCGGTCATGAATATCAAAAGTTGCAAAATCCTGATTACGCACCCGTGAACGGTGAACGTCTGATTTGTCTGCCAGAATTAGTGCGGCTGCGGCACTGTTGACGGGCTGTCCATACTCTTCTTCATGATTACCGATAGCGGAGATGACCATGGCAATATCTTCAGGCGGCATTCCTTTCTGGGATAAAATATGGAAAGCCATAGTTGCTCCAGACTGCCCGTGGTCATATCGGCTGACCATATTTCCAATGTCATGCATATAGCCGGCAATGGCAGCAAGTTCTATCTCACGCTGGGGATAGTTCAACCGCTCCAGGATATTCCGCGAAATCCGGGATATGAGATTAACATGCCGAAAGCCATGCTCGGTGAAACCCATAACCCCCAAAAATTCATTACCTTTTCTGATACATGTATCAACGACAGGATCCTTTTTTATATCTTCAAGAGTAACCAATTTCTAACCCCCTTACAACGATAAATGCTATTTTGGTGTTGGTCCTGCAAATCATAATTCTATTTTACAGTAAAAATTCCTTTTTTGATACCGTTATCTTATTTTTCACAAATTAATAACTTCTTATTTGTCATTTTTTATTCAACAGCCGGACAAAAAAAGAGAGCCTCACAAGTCAATTTACTTATGAGAATCTCCCCTACCAATTCCTGAACTGATTACTGATTACTGATTATTTTTTACTGTTTACTGATCACTTGTCACTTGCAACTAGTCACTTGCAACTAGTTACTTGCCACTTTTCCTAGCTTCCGGTACCTTCGGAGCGGGCAATGGCTGATTTGAGAACCTCAATTTGAGTGCTCTCGGCAACTTGTAAGATGACGGTATCATCTTTAACCTTTACAACTGTACCCAGGATTCCGCCATAAGTAGTTACCTTGACTCGGGGTGCCAGACTGTTGATAGTATTTTGCTGCTGTTTCTGCCTTTGCTGTTGCGGCCTGATGATCAGGAAATAAAAGATAGCAACTAGTGCCACCATATATATAATAGTCCCGTATTGCATTTTTCTCCTCCTTTCTTTAGTTAAAATTTATTCCTATTTTAGAAAAAAATTCCTTTTTTTCATACCCGTATTTGGCGAAAAATTCATTTCGCAGTTCGGGCAGGGTGTCTTCGGCAATGGACTGGCGGACTTTCTGCATCAGGGTCAGCAGAAAATGAAGATTATGAATTGTGGCCAACCGCAGCCCTAAAATCTCCTCAGCTTTAAACAGGTGTCTTAGATAGGCCCTGGAATAGTTCCGACATGTATAACAGGAGCATTCCTCATCCAGCGGCCTGAAATCACCGGTGTTTGCCGCATTTTTGATTACCACTTTACCTGCGGAGGTCATTACCGTACCATTGCGGGCAATCCGGGTCGGGAGCACACAATCAAACATGTCTACCCCTCTCATCACACCTTCGATTAAACAATCCGGCGAACCAACACCCATCAGATATCTGGGCTTGTCTACCGGTAAATGCGGAATTGTAAAATCCAGCACTTCATACATCAGCGGTTTAGGTTCACCGACACTTAAACCTCCGATTCCATAGCCTGGAAAACCTATTTCAGTAAGCTCCCTGGCGCTTCTTTCCCGCAGGTCCTTGAACATCCCCCCCTGAACAATGCCAAAAAGGGCTTGGTCCTCTCTCTTTAAAGCTTCTTTACACCGGCCGGCCCAGCGGGTTGTTCTTTCCAGGGCCGCCAGAGTATATTCCCAACTGCTGGGATAGGGTGCACATTCGTCAAAGGCCATCACAATGTCTGAACCCAAAGCCATTTGTACTTCAATTGACGTTTCAGGACTCATAAAATGGGTCGACCCGTCCAGGTGTGATTTAAAAGTAACCCCATCCTCACCTATTTTCCTTAAAGGCCCCAGGCTAAAAACCTGAAATCCTCCGCTATCTGTTAAGATAGGCCGATACCAGTTCATAAACCGGTGCAGCCCCCCTGCTTCCCTGATCAGATCTGCACCTGGCCGTAGATACAGATGATATGTATTACTAAGTATTATCTGGGCATTCATTTCCTTTAGTTCCTCAGGGGTCATGGCCTTAACAGTGGCCTGGGTTCCCACCGGCATAAAAATAGGCGTTTCAATAATCCCATGAGGAGTATGAAGTCTTCCCAACCGGGCTTTAGTCCGCTTGCACTCTTTGATCAGCTCATAAGTTACAGCCAATGGTTCTCCTCCCGCAGCAGCAGCCGTAAATTCATTGAAAAATTGATCTCTATTTGTCAATTATAGCAAAACAAAGTATTAAAGGCAAATTTCTCCTATCAAGTGAGCACTAGCCATCGGGTGTTATTAGCATTGCATCCCCCATGCTCACGGGAAGCAGGAGGGGTGTCCATTTTGCACTTCTGTAAGTAATATATTATACCAAAACCAGTGGTCTTTATCAACCTCTGGTTTCGTCTGAACAGCCTCTTCCATATGGCTTAGTGTTTATATTAAAAGAGCTGTAGGAACTGTGTATGAGGCTATATTTCGATTAGAACAATATCTATTTGCCAATCTTATGTATCTTATCCTTCCCATTTCCGGTTCCTTTCATGAACAAATCGACCCAAACCACCTTTCCGCTTTTGGAATGCAGGACCGGTATCCGAATGCTGCTGCGTCGGTCATAGTCTTTCTCCTTTTTAAATTGTCAAAGAGCAATTTATATAAAAGGGGTGCCATCTTTTCCCCTGTGGCAGCGGGTTCCCACGACTCCCCTATGGGGAGTTTCGGCCTGTACCCGGCAGGCCATCGTCAGGCGTGGGGCGTCATTTAATCATAGAGCTTTGCTTTAAGGGCTAGTATCTGGCTCTCCTACATCTTTGCTTCCACCCTCTACTTTTCCTCGTGCCTTCTGAGCTCTGCTAATTCTTTTTCATACTGTTCATTGTTACTCTGGAGGATTCGAAGATTAGCATTTTGGGTTTCAAGTTCATGTTTCAGCCTGGCAATCTGCTCTTTAAGCTCTTCACTTTCCTGTCTGGCTTTCTCTTCTGCATTGTTAGCTGCATCAATGTATTCCTGAGTAGTGCATCTAACATCGTTCTGGATATTCTTCACTGCAATCTCAAAGGCTCCCTCAAAGGCTGCTGCCAAGTAACTGTCATCTCCAAGCTCATAAACCATTTCCTCTATTTCCTCAAGGATCCTTCTTTCCATTTCTTGTGTTGCTGTCATCATTTCAATTCCTCCTACTTATCGTTTTTTGTATTTTCATAAGGTGCTTGTTTTATTGAGTATTTCCTTATCTTTATTCTAACTTTCCCACCACCCTTGGCAATCTATGTTGAGTAAATGACAATTTTATGAAAAAAAATTATCATTTACGTAAGCGATATATACATTACGCTTTATTTTGGTATAATTTAGTAAAGGCAGGTGTTTATATGAGTAAATTAACAGGTAACGAACAATTCATGAACGATGATATATCTATAGGATTTTTGCTTAGTGACTTTTGGTCTTGGAACTCTTCTGACCTTCTTAACAACACTCTACGAGGAGCACTTGCCGAATTCATTGTGACAATCGCTTTAGATGTTGATACCAATGCAACCATAAGAGAAGACTGGTCTGCTTATGATTTACTTTACAATGAGTGCAAAATAGAAATTAAATCTTCTGCATATTTGCAGTCATGGAATGATAACATGATATCAAAAATCAATTTTAGTATTAGACCAACCAGAGCTTGGAGCCCTACCGAAGGATACGAGGACGAAGTTAAACGACAGTCTGACATTTATATTTTTTGCCTTTTTGCTTGTACAGATAGAGAGAAAGCAAACCCTCTTCTTCTCAACCAGTGGGAGTTTTATGCTCTTCGCACTAAAGTCTTTGATGAAAAATGCCCTAACCAAAAATCGATATCTCTTCAATCACTTCTGTTTTTAGAGCCTGTAAAGTCTAATTTTGGCTCTCTTAAAGAATCGGTAGATGAGCTTATACAGTCATTTTAATCTGTATGACGTAGCTTCTTTAACAGCAAAAAGGCCGATACAAAGGATGGTGGAACCCTGTACATTAGAAAATGGACGGTACTCAGTATTCCCCCGGAAGTCCGTTCATTACTCCAACCTGTGCTATTTGGATTCTTCAAACCGAAGAAGAGCCCTGAAGAATCAGGGCTAAAATTCGTACTAACGCTCGGAGGAATCCGAGACTTATGACATTGTAATTTTGAAATAAATCGTGCCAGTATAAGCACCTGGAGCAATACTGCTGCCTACAGATGGTTCTATCTGTAACGGGTCCACGGGGTTTGTTGTTTTGCTATCATCAAACCGGGCAACCTTTCTATGCACCAGTGTCCACGATTTAGAGTTAACGTTGTTTTGCTATCATCAAACCGGGCAACCTCATAATCAAGACCATTCACGATAGACATTGGAGCACGGAGATTGCATGATATTTTTGCCTCATTTGCCGTCCCTTTATCCTTGTACAGGTAGAAATTCCCGCCGTTCTCATATGTTTTTGCCCCATCAATCAGCACGGAAACACGCTGTCCGTAACTTGTGTTCATGGCTGAGGCTGTGATTGTCAAGTATGGATTCTCATTCAAGTTTATTGAGGCCGGAATATTTATCTCATAATTAGCACCAACAGTATATGTGACTGCCGTCTGTCCGCTTGTCCCATCCTCAGCATAAGCCACAGCAGGTATTATACTACAAAGCATGAAAACCACCAACAGCAGAGAGAAAAATCTTTTATTCATGGTATTACCTCCAGATCTAAAATAGTTTTTGATCCGTTCAGCGACTGTAAACCCTCAAGAGTGTAGCAGTCGTACTGGAGTACGGATTTCTCATAGGTGCCCACTTCCAGCAAGCGGGAAATCTCAATCGTGTCAATTGTCTGACCAGGTTTAATCATGCCGGAGCGAAAAAGCTCTGTACCATCTGCCAGAGCGAAAGAAATCCGAAAGTAGCATGCGTTTTTCTCTGGATTGTAAAAATTGACAGACTGCTTTGCTTGTCCAGCCTTCATGACCAATTTTTCAAAGCCTGGAATCGCAATCGAGTCATCGGATCCACCAGCAACCGGTCTAACGACTGTATTGTTGACGGCTTGAGTGGTTTCGCCAGAACTACCAGAACCGCCGATAAGCCTTGAACCCACCAACACGCCAGTAATTACGAGTAGCGCAGTAAGAACAACCACGGCCAGAGTTGCATAAATATAAGATTTCTTCATGGTATCACCTCCCAAGTGTTAGTACCATCAAAGCATACCATACCTATCCCAGGATCATGAAGGCAAACCAGGTGGGTGTTTTTTTGACCGCCAGCGCCGGATTGTCGAGTCGTCTGCCGGGCAAGTGTCAGCTCTGCCGTCCAGCACGTCCTTTAGCAGCTGAGCCTCGTAGTGTTTTTTCGATTGCATGAAGTCGGGTAGTTCAAGGTGCAGCTTGCAGCAGCTATTACAGCGCAGACGTCGTAGCAGGAACCAGTGTACCTTCCCGGAGCTGTCGATTACATGGCGAGCTCGTGTATCATAACCAGAGAGTAGCTTGCCACAGTCTGGACATAGCGGTGTGTTCAGGTTTCGGACCTTATAAGCTCCACGTGCTTCGTCATACTCCACAGTATATCTTGTGACGATAATCATGGATCCTCCTTACAATGTCCTCTCAACTAATCACACATTCCATGTGAGTCCTTATACGGCTATGTGAGAGCTTTTCTGAAAAAGAGGTAATGATACCAGCAAGGACCTTTGTACGTTCCTTGCGGTTGTATTTGAATGGAATATCCATCTGTACTTACCTGTGGATATAAACAACAAAATCCCCTCCAGAGGCGTAAACCTCCAAAGGGGATGAAAGTCATATTAAAGAATCAATTCTTACCGGAGATGAAAAGCCCGGCATTTCGTCGTATAATTATATCAGCATTATCAGACGTCAGAGAACATCACTATGTTATAGCGTTCAGGAAGGAGCGGGTCAGCCTGGACCATAGATAAGATCCTCCGAGCTGGACCATCCGGCATATTCCTTCCGGATTCCCATGCTTCAATAGTCTTCTGTGATACTCCCATGAAACAGGCAAAGAAAGCCTGCGTCATTCCAAGCTCGTTTCTAATTTTCTTAATTTCTGCCGCATCATATTTTCGTACCGGCTCAATGGAAACCGTATTTGCTCGAAAATCACGCTTTCCTTCTGCATTTTCAATAGCGTCGTTCAAACCATTCACAATACCTTTATATATATCTCTCACGTGGTCGCCTCCATCACTGTATCAAGGTACTCATTTCATAGAGCTCATGAGGTGCTATGTCCTGTCCGTTACTCCACTCGATACCTGAACCACCGGAAATGAGTCTTACAGTTCGGAAGTAGTCTTTATTCCTCAACTCTCCGAACCAATCCCCTTCAATATACGTCGAGACATCAAATATTCTAACCTCTCCAGTCTCATAATTGAGTTTGAGCTTGTATGCCTCCATAGGCTCCACTTTCAAAATTCTGGGTTGTAGCATTGCAATACCTCCTTTATCTCAGCGGGTCAATTCTAAAAAACTGCTCTCCGTTGGAAAGCAACTTCCAATTCGCTTCAAGGTCATCGTAGTGAATCACCATCCAGGCTTCAAGCAGTTTCAGCTTATTGGCAGGAATCGAGCCCTCAAGGATTTCGCCGTCCAGTGAGACTACTATTTCATCTCCTGAATACTCTGCGTGGATGTGCGGCTTTTTATGCCTCCCGCTGTTTTCCTTATACATTCTGACGATAATACCAAAGAACGTAGACAGTACGGGCATTAGCGTTTCCTCCAATCATTCATTTGATTCTATAATCATTCTACCCTATTAAATAGGGAATTTCAATAGGCGTAAGAACGGAAATAAGAGCTGTAGACTGCCCTTATTTTAAGAATGGGTATTTGGTTGTCAAAGCATAAAAGAACGTTGTTTGATGGTCTTAAATCGGTATGAAGAGCAAATGAGGAGAGTCCTATCATAACATCATAGACGGTGTATCCACTTCCTCAAATTCTAAAAGCATCGCAAGCTCCATACAATTCGGAGTCATCTGTACTTTTGCCACAGCCAAACCTGAATGTCCAAGGTTTGGTCCTTTCAGGTCTATCCAAAGGCACGTGTTCTTCTCATCTTGATGTATACTCATGATCTCCGCACCCTTGCCTTTTCCACCTATACGTTTGGCAAGGAATGGATAGAGTGATTCAACCTTCACATTATCAATGGCTCTTGTCATTTTGCCACCTCCCTGTTCATCTTCAAAAGGTGCTGCACTGGAATATCACCATAGACGCAAACCGCTTTGATGATGTTCCTGTATCCGTGCGGGTCAGTATCTTTGATTCTCTTAAGAACAGTCAGGAGCGCATCTGGGGATACCATATATTCATCGCTTCGCTTTTCTGGTTTCTTAATTGCACAAAGGTCAATAATCTTTGCCATTTTGCTGCCTCCTCCAATCATTCATTTCCTTCTGAATTGACAGGAGTCAACCGATATGC
This sequence comes from Thermincola sp., assembly GCA_032027005.1. Taxonomy (GTDB): domain Bacteria; phylum Bacillota; class Thermincolia; order Thermincolales; family UBA2595; genus JAVSMW01. The sequence goes on from JAVSMW010000004.1 coordinate 190,950, forward strand.
TAAACTTACCTTATCGAAGAGGTGGGTCGCTTCGGCGGCTCCAGGAGCGGTCATTGTTTGCAGCAATGGTCGCTCTTTTTGTCGTCCATAGAGGTCAATCAGTGTTTCTACTCCATCCTCTATCCTTTTTGGAACATCTTCACCGATGGAGAGGTAGAATCTACTGTGGACCATACATTCATACGCCTTTTTCATACTGTTGGATTGAGCTGGCGTAATACCGAGTCGGAAGTCTTTGGCTATTCTCAGAGCTTTTTTATATTCTCTTTCTTTCACCAAGTCCCTCACGATGTCCGACTTTCTAATCATTCCCTCTCCTCCTTTCTTACTATGATGTTTTCCATGATTTCATTCTAACCTGTTGATTCTACGATGTACAGCGAAGTTACCCATTTTACAAGCCACTTACGCAAATGATAATTTTTCTTGCTCTATTGGTAAGTATTACGTTAAGAGAGATAGAAGGAGCAGGAAAAGCTCTATCCCGCTCCTGTTAATCACATTACTCAGCCTTTTATTGGCTCTTGCGTTTATTTGTGAATAAACTTATTATACCCCCCCATTTCATTAGCGTCTGAAAAGGCTCAAATTCTTTTGCACACTCTGGACAATACTCCCTTACCAGGGTGTCTATTTGCCCAGAGATATTAAATAACCGTGTCACGTCTTTAATGGTGTAGACCGAATGTATGGCACTTCCTTTTCGCATTCTATAAAAGTATTTAGCTGCCTGCTCAAATACCGCTTTCTCAGCCTTTGCAAGAATTCGTAGCATCGCCTCGGTATCCTCCGCTTTTGAAATTGTTTCATCGAATCTAGTATTATTGAATAATGAATCCCGAAATAGCTTATCACAACAACTGCCGTTAATCTCTGCAGTCAGGAGAGCCTTAAATATATCTACTCCGGTGTAGCTTTCTTTTGTTTGGGCTTTTGTTATTTCAAAAATGGTTTCGACACAACCGTTTTCACTAGTTGCTAACATATCACTTGTAGCTATATCCGCAGTGCTGCTCTCCATTTTGCTCAATAAGAGCTCATAAAAATCCTGGCTTATAAAGTCATCTGGGTCAACGAATCCTATATATTCCCCCTGGGCCATGTCTAACCCCATGTTACGGGCAGAGGAAACGCCGCCATTACTTTTATGTATAACTTTAAAACGCTTGTATTTGCTGGCGTACCAATCGCATATTTCCCCACTGCCGTCCGTGCTGCCATC